>CAWCXI010000015.1:0-158273 GCA_963799415.1 uncultured Alphaproteobacteria bacterium
ATCGGTCTGGAATCCTACCGACCGAGCGACCACGCATTTGCGCGCGCTGGCAAGCCGACGGGTGGCGTAGACGCTGAAACTTGGAAACTTGCGCTACGGCAAGGATATCCGTATATCCCATATAGGATATACGGAAAGCCGCCGCACATGCCGCTCTACATCAAGGATGAAACCACGACCCAGCTGGTCAACGAGCTCGCCAGACGGCGCGGCCTGACCAAGCAGAGGGCAGTCCGTCTGGCGGTCGAAGCCGAACTCGCACGGGCCGAGAAGGCTATTCCATTACGCGAGCGCGTGGCACAACTTTGGGAAACCCAACCATTGCCGCCGCCAACCGGCCAAGTGGCCGACAAGGCGTTCTACGATAAATTGTCAGGGGAGCCGTGACGATCTTCGCCGATGCTTCGGCTCTGGTGGCCATCGTCGCCAGAGAGGCCGAGGCGCCGGCTCTGGTGGACTGCCTCGATGGCGACGATCGCCGGCTGTGCTCCGGGCTGTCGGCCTGGGAAACGGTTGCCGGCCTCGCGCGGAGCTACATGTTCTCGATCCCTTCGGCCCGGGCACGTGTCCGTCTGTTCCTCGACACAATGGATTTCAGCTTCGTAGACATCGGCGAACGCGAATTCGATATCGCATCGGAAGCCTACGCCCAGTTCGGCAAGGGCCGGCATCCGGCGGCACTGAACATGGGCGACTGCTTCGCCTATGCGTGTGCACGGGCGAACAGCGCGCGGCTGCTGTTCAAGGGAGAGGACCTCCGGCGCACGGACATCGAACCCGCGATCCCTTGAATATGCGTCCGGTCGAACCTTGCCGGAAGCGGCCATTCCCGCTACATCCCCGCCGCGCCGGCACCCCTGGAGGCCGGCGCTGCCATTTGCAGGAGCGGACCATGGCCAATGTCGTGACCATCGAGGCCGAGGCACGCACGCGAGCCGGTAAGGGGGCGGCGCGGGCGACACGGCGAGCCGGCAAGATGCCCGGCGTCGTCTACGGGGCCAGCCGGGAGCCCAGCCTCATCGCACTCGATCCTCGCGCTATACTGCGCGAACTGAGCCGCCCCGGCTGGCAGTCGCGCCTCTACGAGATCAAGATCAACGGTGATGCAACACAGGCGCTGTTTCGCGACGTACAGTTTCACCCGGTGACCGACGCGCCCGAGCATGTCGATTTTCAGCGCCTCGCGCCCGGCGAGCCGATCCGCGTGTCAGTGCCGGTGCATTTCGAGAATGACGGGCTGAGCCCGGGTCTCAAGCGCGGTGGCGTCCTGAACGTCATCCGGCACACCGTCCAGGTCTACGCACAGCCGGAGCATATCCCCGAGCAATTCACCGCCGACCTCGCCGACCTCGACTTCAACGACGCGGTGCGCTGGGAGGACCTGAAGGGTACCGAGAACGCCCGCCCGGCGGTCGCCCGCAACTTCGTCGTCGCGACCGTGGCCCCGCCGACCAAGCTGGCTGAAGTCTCCGCCGAGCCAACGACAGCGGCCGCACCGGTAGCGGCTCCTGTCGCCGCGGCTCCGGCCGCTGCTCCGGCACGCGGCGGCGCCCGGCGCTGATTCCAACAAGTCATGCTGCTCTGGGTCGGCCTCGGCAATCCGGAGCCGGGGATGGCCCGGAACCGGCACAACATCGGCTTCATGGCAATCGACACCATCGCCATCAAGTACGGCTTCACCCCATGGCGCCAGCGCTTCAAGGGCCTGATGAGTGAGGGCAGCGTCGCTGGTGAAAAGATCCTCGCGCTGAAGCCGCAGACCTACATGAACGAGTCGGGTGCGTCGGTGCAGCAGGCCGCCGCGTTCTACAAAATGCCGGTCGACACGATCACCGCATTTCACGACGAACTGGACCTGGTGCCTGGCAAGGTACGGGTGAAGCGCGGTGGCGGCGCGGCAGGGCACAACGGCCTGCGCAGCATGGACCGCATCCTTGGCACGCAGGACTACTGGCGGGTGCGTCTCGGCATCGGCCATCCCGGGCAGAAGGAGCGTGTGCTGGGCCACGTGCTGGGCGACTTCGTGAAGGAAGACCGCGAGTGGCTGCTGCCGCTGCTCGACGCCGTGGCGGACGCCGCGCCGTTACTGGTGCAGGGCAAGCCCGAGGACTTCATGACCAAGGTCGCGCTGCTGGCGCGGGAGCCGAAGTAGATGGGCTTCAACTGCGGCATCGTCGGACTGCCGAATGTCGGCAAGTCCACCCTGTTCAACGCGCTGACCGCGACCGCGGCAGCCCAGGCGGCGAACTATCCGTTCTGCACCATCGAGCCGAATGTCGGTCGCGTCCCAGTGCCGGACATGCGCCTCACCACACTCGCCGCAATCGGCAAGTCAGCAAAGATCGTGCCCACGACGCTGGAGTTCGTCGATATTGCCGGCCTGGTGCGCGGTGCCAGCAAGGGCGAGGAACTCGGCAACCAGTTCCTTGCGCATATTCGCGAGGTCGACGCGATCATCCACGTGCTGCGCTGCTTCGAGGACCCCGACATCGCCCATGTCGAAGGCGCCATCGATCCGCTGCGCGATGCAGAGGTGGTGGAGACCGAGCTCATGCTCGCCGACCTCGACAGCCTGGAGAAGCGACTGGTCGCGGCGCAGAAGCGCGCACGCGGCAACGACAAGGAGGCGATCGCGTCCGTGGCACTGATGGAGCCGCTGGTTGTCGCACTGCGCGATGGACGCCCGGTGCGTGCTGTCATCCGGCCCGAGCAGGCGGAAGCGGTGAAGCGGCTGCAGCTCCTGACGTCAAAGCCGGTGCTGTATCTGTGCAATGTCGAGGAGAGCGCGGCCGCAGCCGGGAATGCGTTCACCGAGCGCGTGGTGGAGCGCGCACGTGCGGAAGGCGCGCGCGTCGTGATAGTTTCAGCGGCGATCGAGGCAGAGGTTGCGCAATTGCCAGAGGCGGATCGCGCCGAATTCCTCGAAGGGCTCGGGCTGCACGACAGTGGCTTGGACCGCGTGATCCGCGCCGGCTACGACCTGCTGGGGCTGCTGACGTTCTTCACCGTCGGACCGAAGGAGGCCCATGCCTGGACGGTCGTCCGCGGCACCAAGGCACCGCAGGCCGCGGGCGCGATCCACGGCGACTTCGAACGCGGCTTCATCGCCTGCGAGACGATCGGCTACGACGACTACGTCGCCTACAAGGGCGAGGCCGGCGCCAAGGAGGCCGGCAAGATGCGCGTCGAAGGCAAGGAATACGTCGTGAAGGACGGCGACATCCTCCTGTTCCGCTTCAACGTGTGACGCCCCAGTCGTCATGGCCGGGCTTGGCCCGGCCACCCACGTCTCCCTCGCGCCTCACTCCAGCTTCGCGTCGAGCGTAATCGCGGCGTTGAGCACCTTCGACACCGGACAGTTTGCTTTCGCATCCGCCGCCAGCTTCTGAAACGCCGCATCATCCAGGCCCGGTACCCGGGCGCGCAACACCAGATGCACCGAGGCGATCTTCCAGCCGGCGCCTTCCTGCTCCATCGTCAGTGTCGCGTCGGTATGCAGGCTCTCCGGCGGATGACCCGCACCGCTGAGCTGAAACGCCGTCGCCATGCTGAAGCAGCCGGCATGCGCCGCTGCTATCAGCTCCTCCGGGTTGGTGCCCTTGCCGTCGCCGAACCGCGCGGTGAACGAATACGGCGTCTCCTTCAGGGTCGCGCTCTGCGTTGTAAGGCTGCCTTTGCCGTCCTTGCCGCTGCCTTGCCAGACCGCACTTGCGTGCCGCTTGATGCTTGCCATGGAGGTCCTCCTGCCTGTGCAGACCAGGCATGTGGGAAGCGATCCGCCGATGTCATCGGGTCAGCCGCCCGCGCCTGTCGGGCAACCACAGCATCATGAGCCGCGCGCAGTTGCGACGTGACCGATGTCGCGCGGCGGCGCGGCGGCGCACCCAGATGCCTCTCACGCAGCTCTTCCATGAAGGCGCGCCACATCTTCGGGCCGCCCTCCTCCAGCAGTTGCGCCCGGATGCCGAGTTCCTCGCTCACCGGCAGGTACTTGCGTCCCCAGACCGCCATCTGCGCCAGAACCGGCAGCAGCTCGATGCCCTGCTCGGTCAGGCTATAGACTGACTTCTGCAGATGCGTCGGGTCGTCGGCCTTGGTGATGATCCCCTGCGCGAGCAGCATCCGCAGCCGATCGGCGAGGATATTGGAGGAAATGCCCTCCTCTGACCTCAGCAGTTCGCGGTAGTGCCGTTTGTTGCCGAACATCATGTCGCGAATGATCAGCAGGCTCCATTTGTCACCCACCACCTCGAGCGTGAGGTTGATCGGGCACCCGGACTTGTGATCTTCGCTCATCCATCGCTCCGCGGCGGAAACCGCTTGCATTATTGCATCGCTTTCCACACAATACAATCAGTTGCGAAATGCAACCAACAACAGTGCTCGGTTTCCCCTGGTATTGTCACGGCGACGCAGCAATGGCCTGATGTTCAACGCCGCCAAGTAAAACGAGTGCGGTGCTCAACAGAATGAGGGAGTAACGTCGATGTTGTTCTGCTTCACGGGAGACTACACACCGCAAGCCCTGAACGCGATGAGGCAACACCCTAACCCCGACCGCCAGGCTGCGGTGAAACAGACAATTGAAGCCGCAGGCGGCAAGCTCGTCGCTATGTATGGTAAGGCCATCAATGGTCCTGGTGTGATGGTGATCCTGGATGTGCCTGATCCCGACATGGCAGTGGCGATAAGTGGCATCGCAGTATCGGCCGGTACATTGCAGAATGTGCAGTTGACGCGACTGTTCACGATGGATGAGGTGAATACCATCCGCCAGAAGCGGCTAAAGCTCGCTGAGGCTTACAAACCTCCTGGACAGGCATAAGGGAAATGTGGGGCGGCGCTTCATGTGCCGCCCCCACTCTACATGGCTTTGACGAAATACCCTGGCTGGCAACCAGTTCGAAAGTCCTGGCGGCTGCCGCCGTAGGAGTCGATCACATAATCTGGCCGCAGGAGAAAACTGTCAGACCAGCCAACGGGGGACCCATGCAGTACGGAGCAGCCGGCGCAACAAGGAGAACGGAATGCGGAAGTTTCTGCTGGCAACCGTAGCCACGCTGGGAACCGGTGGGTTAACAGGCGCCGCAATGGCGCAGGCGCCGACGGGGCCGATTGGTGCGCCGACCCAGGGTCAGGTGGCATATCCCGCGGTCCCGGCGCCAATGGCGCATGTGAACAGCAACAACAACTACCAGGCTCCGGCCCTACCGGGCGCGGCGGCAAACCCCACCCCAGGCACGATCGTCCTTCACCTCAACGGCAAGGTGCAGGTGGACTCCCAGGGTGCGTGGTCCAGCCTTGACAATCACCAGGTGACGGCGCCAGCCCAGCCGCGCTGAAGATATTCCTTGATCCCCTTCTAAAGCGCATTGCGCTGAAGACCGCTATCCTGGATCGCTCACCCTGCGACGCCTGGACAACCCGTGTACGTCACTGCGATAGTCCGCCAACAGTGCACGTGAGGAAGCGACGCCCATGGCGTACCAAACCATTGAAGTCAAACCACTGACTGCAGCAATCGGCGCCGAGATTTCCGGCGTCGATCTGGGCCGTTCGCTCGGTAATCAGCAGTTCCAGGAAGTGCACGACGCGCTTATGGCGCATCAGGTGATCTTCTTCCGCGACCAGAAGCTGACGTTCGACCAGCACAAGGCGTTCGGCCGGCAGTTCGGCGAGCTGCACATCCATCCGAACACGCCTGGCCCGGAAGGTCATCCGGAAATCCTGCCGATCCACGCGGACGCGGCTTCCAAGCGCATCTCCGGTGAACGTTGGCATTCGGACGTGTCGTGCGATCCGGAGCCGCCGATGGGCTCGATCCTCAACCTCAAGATCGTGCCGCCGGTCGGCGGGGACACCATCTTCGCCAGCATGTATGCGGCGTACGATGCGCTATCCAAGCCGATGCAGCAATTTCTCTCCGGCCTCACCGCCATCCACGACGGCTCGATGAACTATTCGCGCACCAACCAACTGATTGGCGCCGCGGGACCGAAGACGTTTCCGCGCGCCGAACATCCGGTGATCCGCACCCATCCGGTCACCGGGCGCCAGGCGATCTACGTCAATCCGGTGTTCACCCATTCGATCAAGGACATGCCGGAGGCGGAGAGCCGCGCGATCCTCGACTTCCTCTACGAGCATTGCGGCCGGCCGCATTGGCAGGTGCGTTTCCGCTGGCAGCCGGACTCGGTGGCGTTCTGGGACAACCGTTGTGTGCAGCACATCGCGATGTGGGACTACTTCCCGCAGGTTCGCTCCGGCTATCGCGTCACGGTCAAGGGCGACCAGCCGTTCCATCGTGCGCATTGATCCCACCGAGGTCGCGCGCCTGATCCTTGCGGGTCAGGCGCCGCCCCAGGACTGGATCCCGCATATCATCGAGCTGCGGCTGGAGCGCAGCTACATCACTGACCTGCGCCCGGTTTCTCTCCTGACAGGTTTGCGCACCTTGTTGCTGACGCGATCGCGCATCAGCGATATCGCCCCACTGGCCGCGCTGACCCGGCTGCAGCATCTGCATCTGTCGTTCACCGCGGTCAGCGACCTGGCACCACTTGTGGGCATGGCTGAACTGGAGGGCTGCTTCCTGACCGGCTCGCTGGTCGATGACATTGCGCCGCTGGCTGGGCTCACGAGGCTGGAGCGCCTCGATCTCGGCGACACTCAGATCACCGACGCAACGCCGCTGATGAGGCTGCGCAATCTGCGCAGTCTCGACCTGTCCGCCACGCAGATCACCGATATCGCGCCACTCGCCTCGCTGACCGCGCTGCAGTTTCTCGATCTCACTGGCACGCCGGTCACCGACCTCACACCGTTGCGCGCGCTGCCCAATCTCCAGTGGCTCATCATGCGCAATACGCACGCAGATGTTTCACCATTGTCGCGACTGACCGGCTGTCACGTCATCACGGCCACCCAGGTGCCGCGACGTAACGGTAGCAGGCGGCTCAGTCCGTCGTAGCAATGCCTTCCGCCGCAGAGATCAGATTGACGCTGTCCGGTCCGGCGACGAAGCGCAGAAACAGCACCTCCGCCACCGCCATGGCGCACAACAGTGCGACAGCGATCATGACGCCGCTGCGTTCGCGATTGGCAGCGCGGCTGCGGCGTTGCTCCAGCGAGTGCCATATTGTGTGTGCTTCGCTCATCACCCGTTCTCCCCTTGTCTGACCCTTCGCGGCAGAATCTGTGCTGGGCGGAAGAACGCCTATGAACTGCCTCACACTGACAAGCAGTTATCCCAGACCGGCGAGGTTGCGCCATAGTCTTGCCGGCAATCTCGCTGGCTGCCCTTCGGCGCGCGATTGTTCATTCCGTCATGCCGACCTGCCTCGGCATGACGTGTGGGGCGCGGATCGTGCGCTGTCTGGCGCATTTACTCCCCCTCGGATCCTCAGGAGATCACCTGCACCACGGCGAATCACGCTGTGATCAAGCAAGAAGCGAGTGCTCTACAATCGCTCCGGAGATGAGACTACACTCATCGACGTCGAACGGATGAAAACTCTCGGGGGGAGACGACCGCGATGAGCGCAGCAGCAACGCACAAGCCGATCGTCCATTTCGTCGGCAGCATACCATTGCCGGACGCCGAGACGGTGTTCCGCACCCTGTCGGCGGCGACCGGACCACATCTGAAGCGCCTGCCGGACGGTGAGACCGGCATCCGCAAGACCTGGATCCGCTTTCTCCAGCAAGTGCTGGCCGATAACCCGGCGATCGAGGTCGCAAACGATGTACCGTCGTTCAAATTTGCCCAGTGGGACGGCAGGGTGCTGCGCGAAATTCCGCGACTGCGTGTGAAACCAGGCGCACAGCTCAACCCGGCGACCGTCAAGACCGGCTATGCCGACATGGCGATCGAGTCGTGGCGACTGTTCGACCGCCTTCAGCACGAGGGTGCGATCCCCGCCGGCGTCAAGTTCCAGATCTCGCTGCCGACCCCGATTGCGCCGACCTACAACAACATGGTCCCGACCGACCGACCGGCGCTGATCCCGATGTTGACGACGCACATGCTCGGCGAGGTCGCGGCGATCGCTCAGGCTTTGCCGCACGACCGCATCGCGCTGCAATGGGACGTGTGCCAGGAGGTCGTCGCCTGGGAGGGCTACTACGACCCGGGCCCGGTTGATTTCCGGCAGGAGACGATTGCCGAGCTGATTGCGATCGGTGACGGCGTCCCGGCGGCGATCGAGCTCGGTTACCACCTGTGTTACGGCAGCCCGGCCGACGAGCACGTGATCCAGCCAAAGGACGCCGGGGTCATGGTCGAGATGACCAACGCTATATCAGCCGGGGTGCGGCGGCCGATCCAGTTCTTCCACCTGCCGGTGCCCAAGCCACGGACCGACGATCCCTTTTACGCACCACTCCACGGGCTGAAGTTGCACCCGGAAACCGAGCTCTATCTCGGCCTCGTTCACCGCGACGACATGACGGGCAACGCCACTCGCCTCGCCGCCGCGCGGCGCCATGCCCGGGTCGACGGCGTCGCCACGGAATGCGGCATGGCGCGCGGTGATCCCGAGCGCTTCCCGGCGCTGCTCGCGGCGCACACGCAGACCGCCGAACTCGGAGCGTAGCCGCCCCCTCGTCATGGCTGGCGAAGGCCAGCCATCCACGCCTTTTCTCGCATGCATCGGCAAAGACGTGGATGGCGAGGCCAAGCCCCGCCGTGACGACGGAGCGGCAGGCACGTCACTCAGAATGCGAGTTGGTATAACAACGCCGGCGCGACTGTTTGCGAAGGCTAATGGCATCGTGCCGCTCATGGCCCGGTTACGTGGGATAGGATCGTCCCGGCGGGTAGCCGTCATATTTCGCCACGCCAGCTTCGACATGATCCCACGGCTGCGCGCTCCGCATGAAGATGTCGGCCTCCGGCCGGAACCAGCTCGGATCGTCCAGAGTGCAGACCCGAAGACCAACCAGATCCGGACGGGTCGCAACCTGCACATAGAGCGGTGTGCCGCAATCGCCGCAGAAGACGCGGACGATCTCGTTGCCGCTGTCTGCCTTCGTGGCGTATCGCCTGGGTGTCCCCTGGAGGATGCGGAACCCCGCGCTCGGCACGCGGACAGCGGGGACATGCGCCGCGCCGCTTTGCCTCTGGCAGTCGCGACAATGGCAGCGCAGGGTGAAGACGGGGTCTCCGACAGAATTCGTAGCGGATCGCGCCACACAGGCATCCGCCGGTTCTTGGCTGGGACATGCTCGGCCTCCTGGAGGATACATATGTTATACCAACCGCCACAATGAATGACCGTCCGCCTGCGCGATCTGCCCTCATCGTCATGGCCGGGCTTGGCTTGGCCCGGCCATCGACGCCAACAACCACAATGATTGACTCATCGGCTGCCCCACGCCGTCATGGCGTGCGAAGGCGCGCCATCCACGTCTTTCCTTTGATTCACGCAGCAAAGTAAAATTATTGTCAAGCCCGTGCGAGGCTCGCCCGCAGCCTTGACTGCCATGCGGGCATCATGGTCGAGCCTGGTGGGGTCCCATTAGTCTGCCTCTCTGCATTTCGAGAGAATCTCATCCACCACTTGTTCAAGTGGTCGTGTGGCGTCTATCGTCACGCCGCTGCGAGGTATGGCTTCTTTCGTCTGGTGCAATCTTGCAATGATTTCCCGTTCCGCTGGTTTTGCGCCCCAGTCAGTTGGGTCCAGTGCCACTCGCTCATCGATCCGCCGGTTCAAGGTCTCAAGGTCAATCTCAAGGACAAAAACGCCGTCAAATAGATCGATGAATTTTGAAGAATTCCTGGAGTTACCGCAGAAAAAGGTTACCGCCTCATCTTGGTTGGCGACCAAGGTTTTTACTTTCTCTACATCCCAAATGTGGTGCTCGGACCTGAAGATAGCCGAGGGCTCGTGCGTGAGGCCATCCGCCGGTTTACCAGTTTCCGGATCGCCGAGATAAGCCAATTCACGGTCACCATTGATGGCATGGTAGCCGCGCCGCTGCAATTCTTTGCAGACCGCAGTTTTGCCGGTGCCGGAAACGCCTTCGATCAGATAATTCTTGACGCCCATTTCCTAGCTTTCTGATTTAGCCGCAGCTGCCATTTGGTGCCAGCAGCGAAATCGTACCCGTCGGCGGTCAACTCGTGGGCCAGATCAACCCCAAGCCCGACTTTCCATAAAGCCAGTTATCCGGCCGTCAGCTCCCCGGGAACGAAGAAGAGCCGGTGAGCTCACAGCTGCGCGGGTTGTGAACGATCTCCTCATTGGGGCCTATACGGTTTGAACTTTTCGAAACAATGCCCGTGCAGGGCTTGGACCACTGGGCATTCTAGGATTGTTCCGGTGCCGTCCGGTCGTATCTCAACCTCGTAGCTCTTTCCGTTGCTGCATTTCACGCTCCAGAAAGCCGCGTGGTCGGCTGCTGCCCATTGTAGAATGCTGTTCGCCCGGTGCAGGGATCGCCGAACATCTGAACTACCGCGCCTAGCCTTTCGGCCTGTTGGGTCGGCGGCAGTGCTACAAGATTTTCGTTCAGGGGATTTGCGGCTGCATAAGTCGTATTTATCCCAGAGTGATGCTCAGTAAGGTTGCTGATGACCCCTGTTCCAACGCAAATCCAGAATGCCCATGCCATCGCACCAAGGCATCCAATGGGCTTACGCGCGGGAGATTTAATGCCGCAAGACGGGCAGGTGGCGGCGGTGGGGCTAACCTCCGCTCCGCATTCTCGGCATGGCTTTAGCGCCATTGTTGGTTGCCCGGTTTGTCCAGATGGTCTTATGTCTTTCTTGCGCGGCGGCAGGGCAAAGTCAAAGCCGCAGAACATGGTTTATGGTAACTTGGGTAGTGGGCTACGTGTCGGATCAGCGGCACCAGCGGGCACATTAGCCGGGGAGGGGACACGTTGGTTCTTCGACATACGATGCTCATGCTCGCAGGCTTGCTTTTAGCATCCCCCGCGCTCGGTGAGCGGCCGCAAAATGCGGGTGAGGCATCGCTTCGTCTGAAACAAGGGATGTCCGAAAGAGAGGTTTTGACCGCTATGGAATCATATCCCAATAGTTCATCATTGACCACTTGCGGCGGTCGGGTTGGCCCAACCTGGCAGTGCAAAGTCTGGAATTACGTGGGCGGCGATTCAGGAGCACACCTTTCGATCTACTTCGCCCAATCTCCACAAACCGGCGAATGGATCGTTAACAGCTGGACAACGTCCTGACCGCAATGCCGCCATTATCGGCTTTACGACAAGTCGCTCCGCCTGCGCGGTGTCATTTTAAGCCATGGGCAAAGCGCCACCCGCTCTGGGGTCGGTGCACCCTCGATGTTCGTCGCCTGGCCGGGGCCAAGAGCATCGCCGAGAGCATCTTCGATCAACCCTTTGATCAAGCCGTATAAGACTAGATGCAAGTGGACATTCGCCTCGTCCACATCGTCTTCGAGCATATGGAAGCCGTCCATGACGCGTTCACCGTGGTCTCGGCCTTTAGCTGGATTCGCGGCGTCGGCGATCTTTGCAAAAATTGTTCGAAACACGACGGCAGCGCCTACCCAGTAAAGTGCATTGACTGGATGCGTTGCTACATGAAATGTGTTTTCTCCATGCGCCAGGTTCTTCACCGCTTGGCCCATGTCCAGGCCCTCGTAGTGAAACGCCGTCTTGTTACGCACGAGCGTAATAGCTCTATCCTTAGCGCCTTTCCCAGAAAAATATTGCTGCAACCACGTCAGGCTCGCCTGATGGCGTGGACAAAGCGCGGTGACAACGGCATCCTGTTTTTTGGCCTTCTTTTCCAAGGAAAACCGCTCCGCAAGCATATCCCACGTCTCACGCAGCTTGCCAGCCAGCAATTGAAGCACGCACCACCTTTGGGATGATTGGGCGTAGCCGTGAAGTTCACCGTCCGACACAGAATTATGGCTGAACAGGAGCAGTCGATTCAGAAAGGTCAGCTCGTTGTGCGCATGCATGCAGCCTAGCAACTGATTGCGCTTTCGGGAATCCATCGTCCGCAGCAACTCGTCGTCGAGCGTGAACGAACGAATTTCAATGCTCTCGGTCATAGGCGCGAAATCGTCGCCTGATCGACGTTGTAGCTGCGGGCGACGCTGCGTTGCGTCTCGCCCGCCGCGACACGCTCCCGCGCTTCGCGCTGCTGATGCGGGGTGAGTTTCGGCTTGCGTCCGAACTTCACGCCCTTCGCCTTGGCGTCGGCGCGGCCCCGCGCTGTTCGCTCGGCGATGCGGCGGCGTTCCAGCTTCGCGGCCACGCCAAGCATGGCAAGCACAAGCTCCGCGAAATCGCCCGTGGTATCGAGCACCGGCTCCGCCAGCGAACGCAGGCCAGCCCCGGCGCGCTGCATGTCGCGGGCGATCACCATAAGGTCGGTCGTATCGCGGGAGAGGCGGTCAACTGCCGGGATTATCACCACGTCGCCGGGGGCGAGGGCGGCCATCAGCTTCTTAAGCTGCGGCCGGTCGGCGGTCGTGCCGGTGATCTTCTCGCGGAACACCTTTTCGCATCCCGCCGCCTTGAGTTGGGCAAGCTGGCTGGCGAGGTCTTGGGCAACGGTCGAGACGCGGGCGTAGCCGTAAATCATGCCCGAATTCTGCATCAGAATTTCGCATCAGGAAAGCACAATCTTTTCAGCGTCGTAGGTTTGATGCGAATGTCTTGAGAAATGCAACGGGAGTGCCGCTATATCAGCGAATCGGTAAACTTTGCTTCGATCCGCAGGTAGCTGGCCCTCCCTTCCGGGACGCGCGAGAAAATGTCGATCCATTCCGGGCTCGCGAGCACTCGCGTCCACACCTCGTTGCGATGCGCCAGATCCCGCCAGCGGACGATCCAGGTGACATTCGCGGAGCCGAGGCGGTCCTGAGGCTCGCCGAGCACCTCCGGCGCGTCGGATCCGTTGACCCAAAATCCCAGCACATCCATTTGTGTTCCGAGATAGGGCATCGCCTCGTTTTTCGCCCAGGTTTTGTAGGCGTCAAACAGATCTGGGCGGAAGTGGTAGTTGCGGATTTCATACATCACTTGCTGTCTCCCTGAGTTGTCGTTGTTTGGATCACCCGCGCGGGCCGCCGGACGTCTAACCAGAGTGCGCCCGCGGTGCCATGTCCATTCATGTGTCCGCGTGGTGCGGATTTCTCGGTACCTTTGGTCATCTGTATTAACCTATAACGTGAAAATAGCTTGACATAGGCCGCCACTTGTGTTCTTGTTCCGTTCATGCCACCAGCCGCCGCCCCACCGCCCACCGAAGCACCGAAACCCAGCCGCTCCGGGCGCCTGCTCGCCGTCGTCCGCAAGCTGATCGACTACGGCAAGGAACTGGCCGCCACGATCCGCGGGCGCGCCCTCACCGACCCCCTCGCCGTAAAGGTTTGCTTCGGCACCACCGACATCGCGCTGATCCTCACGCGCATCGCCCGCGGCCTGCATCGCGCGCAGGCCCTCGAGGAACGGGTGACCCGGTGCGCCGCCCGGCTGGACGCGGAACCAAGGCGAGCGCGCGGCCAGTCCGAGGCCCGGCTATCCGCTGTCCGGCCGTTCGCCGAGCCGCCCGATCCGCGTCTCGCCAGCCTGCCCACGGCAGAGCAGATCGCCGCCGAGGCTCGCCGCCGCCCGATCGGTGCCGTCATCGCCGACATCTGCCGCGATCTCGGCATCCTGCCCAGCCACGAGCTGTGGCGGGACGTGCAAAAGCTCATCATCGAGCACGGCGGCAACTTCGCGCGACTGTTGAGCGACCTCATGGATCAGGCCTTCCCGCTTGGCCCCCGGCTCCCGTCGCCCACTGACCTGCGACCACCAACCCTGTGCCTCGAAGCACAGTCCGGCACCGGCCCGCCGCCCCCGCCCCGATAACTGCCGCGGCCATCAACGGAACGCTGTCGGACCCGCCGACGAAACGCGGTACCTGCGTCACTCCATCGCTGCGGTCATCCGAGCCCTGCCAGTTCCCGCCATTCGTTCTCGGTGATGATGCGGACGCCGAGTTCGCCGGCTTTGCGCGCCTTGGATCCGGCATCGGCGCCGACAACGACAAAATCGGTCTTCTTCGACACGCTGTCCGTGACCTTCGCCCCGAGCGCCTCGGCCCGCGCCTTTGCCTCAGGCCGCGTCATCGTCTCCAGCGTGCCGGTGAACACCAGGACCTTGCCGGCGATCTCGCTGTCCGCCGTCTGCGCGCGCGCAGCGTCCTCGATCGTCAGTTCATCGGCCAGCTCGTCCAGCAGTTCGATGTTGCGTCGCTCGCCGAAGAATTCAGCAAGCTCCTCGGCGATCGCGGGACCGATCCCGATGATGTTGTCGAGTTCGGCGCGCGCTTCCGCACCGGCCTCGACCGCGGCCAGCATCTCGGCGCGCCAGTTCGCGAAGCTGCCGTAGTGCCGCGCCAGCAGCCGCGCATTCGATACACCGATCCGACGGATACCAAGTGCATAGATGAACCGGTCGAGCGGAATGCGCCGCCGCGCCTCGATCGCCCGCGCGAGATTGCGTGCAGACACCTTGCCCCAGCCCTCGCGCTCGGCGATTTCCGTCTCTCGCGCAGGCAGACGGAACAGATCGGCGGGACTGTGCAGCCAGCCTTCCTCGTAGAATTCACGGATCGTCTTCTCGCCGAGACCGTCGATATCGAAGGCCGGGCGCGAGACGAAATGGATCAGCCGCTCGACACGCTGCGCCTCGCAGATCAGTCCGCCGGTGCAGCGCCGCACCGCCTCGCCAGGCGCACGCATCGCGTGGCTGCCGCACACCGGACAGACCTCCGGGTACACGTAAGGCTTCGCACCTTTCGGCCGCCGCTCGGTCACCACCGAGACGATCTGCGGGATCACGTCGCCGGCGCGCTGCAGCACGACTGTGTCGCCGATACGGATGTCCTTGCGCGCGATCTCGTCCTCGTTGTGCAGCGTCGCGTTCTGCACCAGCACGCCGCCGACATTCACCGGCTCGAGCCGCGCGACCGGTGTCAGCGCGCCGGTGCGGCCCACCTGGATGCGGATGTCCTGCAGCACCGTCATCGCCTGTTCGGCCGGGAACTTCCAGGCAATCGCCCAACGCGGCGCGCGACCGACAAAGCCCAAACGACGTTGCAGCGTCAGGTCATCGATCTTGTAGACCACGCCGTCGATGTCGTAGCCGAGACCGGAACGCTCCAGCGCGATCTCGGCCTGGAATGCGGCGGCATCCGCCTCGCTCTCCAGATGCCGCGACAGCGGGTTCACCCGAAAACCCCAGTCGCGCAGCCGCTTCAGATAGTGCCAGTGGGTGTCGGCCACGGGTTCGCTCGATTCACCCTGCGCATAGGCGAACAGCGACAGCGGCCGTTCCGCCGTGATGCGCGGATCGAGCTGACGCAGGCTGCCCGCGGCGGCGTTGCGTGGATTGGCGAAGACCTTCTGCCCGGCGGCGGCCTGCGCCTCATTCATCTTGAGGAAGTCGGCCTTGGTCATGAAGACCTCGCCGCGGATTTCGATCAGCGCCGGCGCGCGGCCTTTCAGTCGCGTCGGCACCGCGTCCATCGTGCGGAGGTTGGCGGTGACGTCTTCACCCTCGGTGCCATCGCCGCGCGTCGCACCGCGCACGAAGCGGCCGTCCTCGTAGGTCAGATTGATCGACAATCCATCGATCTTCGGTTCGGCGACGAACGCCAGTTGCGCGTCGGCCGCCAGCCCAACGAAGCGTCGCGCGCGGGCGCAGAACTCGCCGAATTCTTCCGCGCTCATTGCATTGTCGAGCGACAGCATCGGCACGCGATGGCGAACTTTTGCGAACCCGCTCTCCGGCGCGCCGCCAACGCGATTGGATGGCGAGTCCTCGCGGATCAGATGCGGAAAGCGGGCCTCGATCGCGGCATTGCGCTGGCGCAGCGCGTCGTAGTCCGCGTCGCTGATCTCCGGCGCGTCCTTCTGGTGGTACAGCTGGTCGTGATGCGCGATCTCGCGCGCAAGAAGCGCGAGTTCAGCCGTGGCGTCCTGTTCCGTGAGGTCGCCCACATCCACCGTCATCGGCCCCCATCCTCCCCTCCCGCGAGGGGAGGGGGAGCAAATGCGTCCAGCAACGTCATGCCGCGGCAGCCCCGAGCAGATCATCGGCCGCCGCCCTGGCGGCCTCGGTGATCGTCTCGCCAGCCAACATGCGCGCGATCTCTTCGCGCCGCTCCGTCGCGTCCAGTTGATGGACCCGTGTCGCTGTGCGTCCGCGCGCCGCCTGCTTCGACACCCGCAAATGCGCACTACCGCGCGCGGCGACCTGTGGACTGTGCGTCACCACCAGCACCTGCACCCGCTCCGCCACCCGCGCCAGCCGCTCACCGACCGCCGCCGCCGTGGCGCCCCCGACATCGGCATCAACCTCGTCGAACACCAAGGTCGGCACAGGCGAGCCGGATGACAACACCACCTTCAACGCCAGCATCAGCCGCGACAATTCGCCGCCAGACGCGATCCGCCCCAACGGTCCCAATTCCTGACCCGGATTGGTGGCGATCAGGAACCGCACGGCGTCGGTTCCCGCAGGTCCCCAATCGCGCTCCTCCAGCGCCACCACCTCGGCGTGAAACCGCGCCTTGTCTAGCCGCAGCGGCGGCAGTTCCTTTGCCACCGCCCGGTCCATTCGTGCCGCCGCCGTCCGCCGCGCCGCCGCGAGCGCAGCGGCGGAACCCACATAGTCCTCGCGCGCCTGGCGAACCGCCTGTTCCAGCGCGACCACCTCGGCGGCACCGGTTTCCAGAGCGGCCAGCCGCGCGCTAAGCGTGTCGAGCAGTGCCGGCAGATCGGCCACCGCCACCGCGTGCTTGCGGGCCACCGCGCGCAGCGCGAACAGCCGCTCCTCCGCCTGCTCCAGCAGCCGCGGATCCGCCTCCGCTTCGCCGGCCAGCCGGGTGAGGAAGCTTTCCGCCTCAGCCAGCGCCTCCTCCGCGCGTTCCAGTGCGGCAATCGCCGGTCCCGCCGGATTGGTGGCGTCTGGCTGCGCCGGCGTCACCAGGCGCTGCAGCGCACGGCAGGCCGCGCGCAGCGCAGCCGCAGGCGCGGCGCTGCGACGATCGTGCGGTGCCAGCTCGGACAGTGCCGCAGCAATCGCCTCGGCGTGCCGCTCGCCCTGCTGCAATCGATGTCGCTCCTGCGCGAGCTGCGCCTCCTCGTCCGGCTGAGGCGACAGACCAGCCAACTCCTCCACGGCGTGACGCAGCCAATCCTCGTCGCGCTGCGCCGCCGAAATCGCTGTATGGGCAGCTTCCAATGCAGCGGCCGCCGCCCGCCACGCTCGCCAGGCTGCTGCCGCGGCATCACGCAGCGACCGCGCGACACCAAAAGCGTCGAGTAGACCAGCATGGCTGGCCTGATCGGCAAGGCCAATCTGTTCATGCTGACCCTGTACCTCGACCAGCAGCGACGCCGCGCGTCGCAACAGCGCCACTCCGACCGGCTGGTCATTGATGAAGGCGCGCGTCCGGCCATCCTTGGTCAACACGCGGCGCAGCACGACGTCGTCCTCGGCATCCAACCCCTGCTCGGCGAGCAGCGCTGCCGAAGGATGCCCGGCAGGAGGCGCAAAGCAGGCGGTCACGCTGGCCTGCGCGGCGCCCGCACGCACCAGTCCGGCGTCAGCCCTCGCCCCCAGCGCGAGGCCGAGACTGTCCAGCAGGATCGACTTGCCGGCCCCTGTCTCCCCGGTAAGCACGGTCAGACCTTGGCCGAACGAAATGTCCAGCCGCTCGATCAGCACAACGTCGCGTATGGAGATGGCAGTGAGCATGCGGCTGCGCCTGCTGCCGCGGCGGTTCAGAAGACCGAGTGCCAGGCGCGGGACAGGAAACCGCGGTCGTCTGGCTTGCGCGGCGGTCCTGGCTGCTGCACCAGCCCGTTGTCGAACAGGTCGTTGTAGCTGTCCTCGTACCACGAGCTGCCAGGGTAGTTGTACGCCAGGACCGACGCCGTCTTCCGCGCCTGATCGCGCAGACCGAGAAGCAGGTAGACCTCGGTCAGTCGATGCAGCGCCTCGGGCACGTGATTGGTGGTCTGATAGTCATCCACGACACGCTGGAAACGGCCGATCGCCGACTCGTAGAGGTGCTGGCTCTCATACCAGCGGCCGATCTCCATCTCCTTGCCCGCGAGGTGGTCTCGGCAAAGGTCGATCTTCAGGCGCGCGTCGCGGGCGTAGGCGCTGTCTGGAAAGCGGTTCACCACTTCCTGTAGCGCGCTCATCGCCAGCTCGGTGCCGCGCTGGTCGCGCTGAATGTCGGCGATCTGCTCGTAGTAGGAGAGGGCACGCAGATAATAGGCATAGGCGACATCGCGGTGCGCTGGATGGAGTTGGATGAACCGATCGAGCGTGGCGATGGCGTCAGTGTAGTTGTTGCGCAGGTATTGCGTGTAGCCCTGCATCAACTGCGCATTCACCGCCCAACTCGAGTACGGGTAGTTCTGCTCCACCAGGTTGAACTGGTCCGTGGCAGTCTCGTAGCGGCCGGAATTCAGCGCATCGATGCCGTTGTTGTACAGATCCTCGACCGGGGCGACGGTCTTGGTGGCGTTTGCGTTGTCATCCTTCGAGCCACCGCAGGCACTGAGCAGCGGCAACAGAACGACCAGGCTCGCGAGAAGGCGCCATGGCGCGGGGAAGTTAATCGGTGTCATCGCGGCACTTATACCACCTGGCGCCACGGAGCGAAGCGGCAGAACTATTCGGCGGCGACCGGGAGCTGCGCAGGCACGCTCTCCCGCCACGCGGCGCGCTCGGCGAACAGCGCATGCAGCAACCGGTTGTTCAGGGTGTGGCCGGAGCGATGCGCGATGAAGCGGCCGCACAGCGGGGCGCCAGCAAGCGCCAGATCACCGACGGCATCCATGAGCTTGTGACGGACGAACTCGTCCGGCACGCGCAGACCGGCAGGGTTCAGCACCCGCGCCTGATCGACCACGACGGCATTATCCAGACTGCCGCCCTGCGCCAGTCCAGCGGCGCGCAACTCATCGACCTCCTCAGCCAGCGTGAACGTACGGGCGGCGGCCAACTCGCGACGGAAACTGTCGGGCGTCAGACGCAGCGACAGCGCCTGGCGCCCAATCGCAGGGGCGGCGAAATCGATCGACAACGCCATGTCGAGCCCCGCAGAGCCCGGGCGCAATTCGGCGAACGCATCGCCGTCGCTGACACGGATCGGTTGGCGAACCTCAATCGTCGGCCGCGGCGCGTCTTGCGCAACGGTACCGGCGCAATCCAGCAGGAAGACAAACTGTGCGGCGGAGCCATCCAGGATCGGCGGTTCCGGGCCATCGACCTCCACCACCGCGTTGTCGATACCGCAGCCGGCGAGCGCCGCCAGGACATGCTCGACCGTGCCGATCCGCGCGCCGTCATGCTCCAGCACGGTGGCGAGCCTCGTGTCGACAACCCGATCGAACCGGGCCGGGATGTCCGCACCGAGATCGCTGCGGTGGAAAACGATGCCGTGATCTGCCGCCGCCGGGCGGAAGGTCAGGGTGACCCGCTGTCCGGAATGCAGGCCCACACCGACGCAGCCGATCGACGCCTTCAGCGTCTGCTGACAGCGTGCGGTGATCTCGGAACCCAGGGCTTGCGGCAGACCGTCCATTCACCTCGCCTTCTTCGCTCTTGCGGCAAACTGCAAGCTAGTTGCCGTTCCCGAGCCTTGACCAGTCAATGTTTGTTTCTGAGTGTATCCGCAGAAGTCTTTGATTTTACGGTTTTCACATACCCCACCTAACGCCCCTCCGCGCCGGCGCTATGACGACTGGCGTCGGAGGAAAGCTGGGATGTCCAGCCCGACCTCATCGCCGGCCGTCTGACGCACCGAGGCGCGCGGCTGTCCGACCTGCGGCGGCTCCTGCTGCATCGTCGGCTCAGCGCGAACCGGCGGCGGCTCGTCCTGCGTCGCCGGCGTGTTCAGTCGCCGCCGGAAGGCCCCGGTAACCGTGCCGAACAGACTGGGCCGAGACGGTTCGGCCACCGGCTGCCCTTGAGCTGGCGCGCTGACCGGCCGCGGTGCCTCAGCAAACAGGCCGGCTCGCGACGCAGTCGAGGCACCCCGCTGCTGCGGCGCGGCGAGCGGTTCCGACACGTGTGCGGTCATTGCTTCCATAAGCGGCGTCATTTCCGGCATGGACTGGGTCACTGCGACCATTTGCGGAGCAGCCTGACGCAGCGGTTGCAGCCCGATCGTCATGCCGGGCGCCGGCACCGCACCGGCTGGAAGCGACATTGCCTGCATCGGCAGCGGGATGGGTTGCGGCATCGGCATCGCGTTGCCCCCCACAGCGACCAGCCGCGGCCGATCATGTTCGGCCATTGCCGGGGAATCGATGCCGGTCGCGACAACAGAAACCCGAATACGGCCAGACAGCGACTTATCGATCGCCGAACCGAAGATGATGTTGGCCTCCTCGTCCACCTCCTCGCGGATACGATTTGCCGCCTGATCCACTTCGAACAGCGTCAGGTCATCGCCGCCGGTGATGTTGATCAGCAGACCACGCGCGCCAGCCATCGAGGTGTCTTCCAGCAGCGGATTGCTGATTGCCGCCTCGGCCGCACGGATCGCGCGGTTCTCACCCTCCGCCTCACCGGTGCCCATCATCGCCTTGCCCATCTCCGCCATGACGGTGCGGATATCGGCGAAGTCGAGATTGACCAGACCTGGCGCCATCATCAGATCGGTGACGCCGCGCACGCCCATGTAGAGCACCTGGTCGGCCATCTTGAACGCCTCCCGCCAAGTCGTGCGCTCATTGGCCATGCGGAAGAGATTTTGATTCGGGGATCACGATCAGGGTATCGACGTGGCGTTGCAGCTCTTCGATCCCCTGATCGGCACAGCGAGCACGCCGCACGCCTTCGAAGCCGAACGGCTTGGTCACCACGCCGACGGTGAGGATGTTGCGCTCTCGCGCCATGCGCGCGATCACCGGTGCCGCACCAGTGCCGGTGCCTCCGCCCATGCCGGCGGTGATGAAGACCATGTGCGCGCCGTCCAGATGGCGCGACAGTTCATCCGACGCCTCTTCCGCCGCTGCCTTGCCAACCTCTGGCTTCGCACCCGCGCCGAGCCCTTGCGTGATATGCGGGCCCAACTGGATGCGCCGATCGGCGCGGCTGTGCATAAGTTGCTGCGCGTCGGTATTGGCGACAACGAACTCCACACCCTGGAGATTCGCGGTGATCATGTTGTCCACCGCATTGGTGCCGCCGCCGCCCACGCCGATGACGGTAATGCGTGGGCTGAAGTCGGTATGCGGTGTCTGCGGGATTGTGAGATTCAGAGTTATAGCGACTTCTCCCCCAGTCGTGCCGATTTGTTGTTACGCCACATCTTGCGATTTGCGTTGCGCCGGAGGCGCGCACGAGCAAAAAATTCGAGCATCAGACGCGCTCCTTCAAAAAATTGACGACGCGGCGGAGCAGGCCCGTCGGACGTTCAACGTCGAGGTCGACGTCGCGCATGGTGCGTCCCTCGCCGGCAGCCCAGGCCAGCAGACCGGCTGCGGTCGCGAATGCCGGACCCGAGGCCGAGTCAGGCAGACCACGCAGTGCAATGGGACGGCCGAGACGGACCTGCTTGTTCAGAATGCGGCCCGCCAACTCGCGCGCGCCGGTGAGCTGACAGGCGCCACCGGTCAGCACCACGCGCGTTCCCGCGGCACGGGTGAGTCCCGAAGCATCGAGCTTCTCCTTCACCATCTCGAAAGTCTCTTCCAGCCGCGGGCGAATGATGTTCACCACCATGCTGCGCGGCACCTTGGCAATCTGATGCTCTTCCTCGCCGACCAGCGGCACCGGCAGCATCTCGCGCTCATCATCAGGACAGGATTGCACGCTGCCGTACAGCGCTTTCAAACGCTCCGCATGCGCGACCGGCGTCGACAGCAGCCGCGCCAAATCGTTGGTCACGTGGACGCCGCCGACCGGAAGCTGCGCCGTGTGCAGCAATTGGCCCTCGGCAAACACCGCCATGCCGGTGGTGCCACCGCCCATGTCGATGACGGTGGCGCCCAATTCGCGTTCGTCGGCAACCAGAGTTGCGAGGCCCGCAGCCATCGGCGCGGACACCAATTCGCCAATATCAAGATCGCACCGGCCGATGCAGGCACCGAGGGAGCGCAGGGCAGTGGAGAAGGCATCGATGATATGCAGCCGCGCCGTCAGTTCCTCGCAGAACAGTCCGCGCGGATCAGCGACGCCATCGGTCTGATCGACCGAGAACGTCAGCGGTATCGCGTGGATCACCTCGCGGCCATCGACTCCGGCACGTCCCCTGCCCTCGTTCACGATGCGGCGGATGTCCGACTCTTCCACCGCACGCCCGCCAACCGGCCACTGCACATTGAACAGTCGCGATTCCGGCTGACCGCAGGTAAGATTGACCGTGATCGAGCGAAGTCGCGTATCGGCCATGTCCTCCGCCTGGCCGACCGACGCGCGGATCGCTTTTTCGGCGGCATCGAGATCGACCACACTGCCGCCGCGCACGCCGCGTCCTTTCTGCCAGCCGAAACCGAGTGCGCGCAGCGTTCCGTCGCTTTCGGTGCGGCCGATCAGGCAGACGATCTTGGTCGTGCCGATGTCCAGCACGCCGAACGGTCCGGAGCGCCCATACCGCGAACGCTCTGGCTCATCGGGCTCGCCAACCGGCGGCAGCATGCGGCGGGACATGTCGTTCATGTTGGCTTCTTCTCGTCCGGCCGCGGGCGAACCACGAGGCGATCGCCAAGCCGCATATCGATTGCCGCCAGCGGGCGATCGAGCAGCGCGTGCTCTTGCTGAAGCTGCATAAGCCGATCGAGCGCCGGAACCTCGTGTCCCTCAGGCAGCATTACATCGGCACCGTTGTTAAGTCGGAGGTTCCAGCGCCGCTCGCCGATGCGGACGGTGGCGATGACACGCTTCTGCAGTTCGGGCCGATCGGTCAGCGCGTCGATCAGCGGGGCGGCAGCACTTGGCGCGCCAGGTCCGACGACAAGCGGAAGCTGGCGGAATTCGGCAAGGTTTTCGTTGGCGACGACCTGACCACTGCGATCGATCAATACGAACCTGCCCTGATTCTGCCAGATGGCGAACGGGCGCCGCTCCTGCAAAAACACGACGACGGTGCCGGGTAGACGCCGCTCGATGGTGGCGTGTTCCACCCAGGACAGGGTTTCCACACGCTGGCGCGCCTGTTCCACCGAGAAGCCGATGATCGGATCTCCCTTGCTGACGCCGAGCGCTGCACGCAGCAACAGTTCTGGCGTATTGGCGCGGCCCTCGATCACCACATCAGTGACGCGCAGGCCGGCGAAGGCGGTGGCACCGCCAAGCCGTTCGCGCAGTGTGGCGACCGTGCCGCCGGGTGCTGCCGAGCGCAGAGCGAACAGACTGAGCAGCACGACGACCACCGCGAAGGCAATCCAGCCGGCAGGACGCAACAGGCGCTTCTGTCGGCGCAGCAGAAGCCGCAACCGGCCTGGCCGATCCTTCACCGCGCTGCGCGGACCGCGGGTCACGCGCGGCATGTCGCGTTCTCCACCATCCAGGCGCAAAGCTGCGAGAAGCTCATGCCGTGGTGCGCCGCCTGTTCTGGCAGCAGCGAAGTCGGGGTGAGGCCGGGCTGCGTGTTGATCTCGAGCAGCACGAGGCGGCCGGGTTCGCCGCGCGTGTCGTCGTAGCGGAAGTCGCAGCGCGTCGCACCACGACAGCCAAGTGCGCGATGTGCCGCGAGCGCCACGTCGAGTGCACGCTCGTACATGTCGGGATGCACGCGTGCGGGGATGACGTGGCGCGAGCCGCCGTCAGCATATTTCGATTCGTAGTCGTAGAAGACGCCTGCCTCCGCGATGATTTCGGTCACCGCGAGCGCTCGGTCGCCCATAACGCCAACTGTGAGTTCGCGGCCGGGGATGTATTCTTCGACCAGCGCCGCCTTGCCGAAGCGCCAGGCGCGGGCAACCTCGGCGCGACGGTTATCGCCGCACCTGATGATCTCGACGCCGACCGATGAGCCTTCGCCGACGGGCTTCACCACATAGGGCAGCGGCAGCGGATCGGCGGCCTCAAGTTCGTCGGTCAGCACGACGCGGCCGTGCGCGATCGGCAGCCCCGCGGCGGCAAAGATCGCCTTGGCCGCGACCTTGTCCATGGCCAGCGCAGAGGCACGCACACCGGAATGGGTGTAAGGGATCGCCAGCCAGTCGAGCACGCCCTGGATCGCGCCGTCCTCGCCAAAGCGGCCATGCAATGCATTGAACACGGCGTCGGGGCGCGGAGTGAGTGCTGCGATCACAGCACCGATGTCTTCACCGACCTCGACCGGCGTGACGTCGAAGCCGGCTTCGCGCAGGGCGGGGATCACCTGCAGCCCGGTCGAGCGGCTGACCTCGCGTTCGGCGGAAATGCCGCCGTAGAGCACTGCGATGCGGGTCATGGAGAGGAACCGGGGCGAACAAATCGCCCCCTCCCCCTGGCCCCCTCCCGCAAGGGGAGGGGGAGGACTGTGAGGACTGCCAGGACTGTGATGGCATTCATGCGACTGCCTCGGGTTTTCCCGCAGGCACACCGATGCGATGGATCTCCCACTCCAGCGTGACGCCGGTGGCTGCATGCACACGGCGACGAACTTCCTCGCCGAGCCCTTCCAGATCCGCCGCGGTAGCGGTGCCGGTGTTGATCAGGAAGTTGCAGTGCTTCTCCGATACCTGAGCGCCGCCACGGGTCAGGCCTCGACAACCGGCGCCATCGATCAGCTCCCACGCCTTCATGTCGGGCGGATTGCGGAAGGTGGAACCGCCGGTGCGTGCACGTACCGGCTGCGAGGCTTCGCGCGCGGTGCGGATCTCTGCCATGCGTGATGCTATTGCCGTGGGGACACCGCGTCGGGCGCGCAGCCGGGCGCGCACCACGAGGGCACCGTGCGGCAGACGCGAGTGACGGTAGGCGAAGGCGAGATCGGCTGCGGCGAGACGGCGTCGTTCGCCGCCGCGCGTGACCACATCGGCCCAATCGAGGCAGGACGCGACGTCGCCGCCATAGGCGCCTCCGTTCATCACGACAGCACCACCGATGCTGCCGGGAATGCCGGAGAGAAACTCCAACCCAGTCAATTCGGCGGCGGCAGCGTACTCGGAAACCGTCACGTCGAGCGCCGCGGCGCCGACAACGACGCCGTCGCCATCCAGCGAAACCTTGCCGAAACCGCGTGCAAGGCGAACGACCACGCCCGGCAGTCCACCATCACGAATGATCAGGTTCGAGCACGCGCCGATCACATGCACCGGGATCTCGAGCGGCAACGCACGCAGGAACTGCGCGAGATCCGCTTCGTCCGCAGGGCGCACCAATGCTTCGGCGGGACCACCGACGCGGAACCAGGTGAATGGTGCCAGCGGCGCGTTCGCCTGGACACGACCGCGCAGCGGCGGTAGCGAGCTGACAAGGTCAATGATGCGGGCCGCAGCCATCGTCATGCCGCGCTCCCCGCGATGCGCCGCCCCTGCAGCTCCGCCAACTCGCCGGGCAGTGCTGCCGCCCAGTTCG
The DNA here is from genome assembly GCA_963799415.1 of uncultured Alphaproteobacteria bacterium. GTDB lineage: Bacteria > Pseudomonadota > Alphaproteobacteria > Acetobacterales > Acetobacteraceae > JAMXLO01. Next base: position 25,525 of record CAWCXI010000015.1, read on the forward strand.
TGATATTCCCCGCGCCGAGACACACGACGAAGTCGCCCGGCTTGGCAATCGCGAACACCATCTCCGCCAGCCGTTCCGACGATGGCAGCGGCACGACGCTGCGATGCCCGCGTGCGCGCAACCCATCCACCAGCGCATCGCGAGTCACGCCTGGGATCGGCGGCTCACCCGCGGCATAGACATCGGCAACGATCACCGTGCCGGCATCGTTCATGCAGGTGCAGAACTCGTTGAACAGCGACTGCAGCCGTGTATACCGATGCGGCTGCACCACCGCGATCACGTCGCGCGCACCTGCCTGTCGCGCCGCCTTCAGTGACACGGCTATCTCCACCGGATGGTGGCCATAGTCGTCGATGATGGTGATGCCGCCCGCCTCGCCAGTCTTGGTGAAGCGCCGCTTGACGCCGGCGAACCCGGCGAACGCGCCGCGCAGGGTGTCGTCGTCGATCTCCATCTCGACGCCCACCGCAACCGCCGCCAGCGCATTCTGCACGTTGTGCGAGCCGAGCATCGGCAACCGGTACGGGCCCAGCTTGCGCGAGCGATTCCGTGCGCGATCGGTCACCGTGACCTCGAAGGTGGAACCGAGCTTGTCGGGCACGATGCGATCGGCCCGCACATCGGCCTGCGGCGAGAAGCCGTAGGTGATGATGCGCCGGTCCGACAGGCGCGGAATCATCTGCTGCACCTCGGGATGGTCAATGCACAGCACGGCGAATCCATAGAACGGCACGTTGGACACGAACTGGTCATAGCCCGCGACCATCGCCTCCGCCGCGCCCCAATGGTCGAGATGCTCAGGATCCATGTTGGTGACGACGGCAATGACCGCCGGCAGTCGGAGGAAACTGCCGTCGCTTTCGTCAGCCTCCACCACCATCCAGTCGCCGGTGCCCAGGCGCGTGTTGGTGCCATAGGCGTTGATGATGCCGCCATTGATCACGGTGGGGTCGAGATGCGCGGCCTCCAGCACAGCGGCGATCAAACTGGTGGTGGTCGTCTTGCCGTGCGTTCCACCGATCGCGATCGACCACTTCAGCCGCATCAATTCGGCGAGCATCTCGGCGCGGCGAACCACCGGGATCAACCGCGCGCGCGCCGTCGCAACCTCGGGGTTGTCAGCCTTCACCGCGGACGACACCACGACAACCTGCGCATTGCCGAGATTGGCGGCGTCATGGCCGATGGCGACCGGTATGCCGGCCTCGCGCAGACGTCGGACGTTGGCGGAATTGGCCAGGTCGCTGCCCTGCACACGGTAGCCAAGATTGTGCAGCACCTCGGCAATGCCCGACATGCCAATGCCGCCGATGCCGACAAAATGGATCGTCCCGATCGACAGCGGCAGCGCTCTCATGCCGGTACCTCCTGGCGCATGAGTTGCTCGACGAGATCGGCCAGCCGTGCCGCTGCATCGGCACGGGCAATGCTGCGTGCGGCAAGCGCCGCATGGCTCAGCATGTCGGGCGCGGACAACAACGCGACGAGCCGGTCGCGCAATGCATCAGGCGAGAAATCCCGCTGCGCGATCACCGATGCGCCGCGTGCCTCGGCCATTGCACGTGCATTGGCGGACTGATGATCGTCGATCGCGCCCGGCAGCGGCACAAGAATCGCCGGCCTGCCAGCAGCCGCAAGTTCGGCGACGGTGGAGGCACCGGCACGCGCGATCACCAGATGCGCCGACGCAAGCTTCTGCGCCACGTCCGGAAAAAAGGCTGACAGTTCGGCATCGATGCCGGCGAGGTCATATGCCGCGCGAACCCTGCCCAGATCCTCCGCGCGGCACTGCTGCACGATCGAGATGCGCGACAGCAGGCCATCGGGCAATGACGCCAGCGCCGTCGGCACGACATCGCTGAATATCCGCGCACCGAGCGAGCCGCCCAGCACGAGCAGGCGTATCGTGTCCATGGGCGCCACATAGGGCAGCGTCGCAAGCGCCTCGATCGCATGGCGCACCGGGTTGCCGGTCACCACAGTCTCGACCTGAGGCACACGCTGGGTTGCGGCGAAGCTTAAAGCCAGCCGGTCAGCGTGGCGGACAAGGAATTGGTTGGCGCGGCCAAGTACAGCATTCTGCTCGTGCAGGATCACCGACGGGCGCTGCGGCATCAGACGCGCGGCGAGCACCGGCGCGACACAGGGATATCCGCCAAAGCCGACCACCGCCGCGGCATGGATGCGCCTGAGGATCTGTCTCGACTGAAGCACGCCGCCCGCCAACGCCACAGCGGCCTTGGCCGCGCGCAGCGGCCCACGGCCGGCAATTCCCGCGCCGCTGATGACGAAGTGCTCGAGCCCGGCGAACACCGGAGATTGGATCCCGCCTGAGCGCGCATCGGTCATCAGCGCCACGCGCCGCCCGCGCGCCAGCAGTTCGCTCGCCAGCGCCTCGGCTGGGAAGAAGTGGCCGCCGGTTCCGCCGGCCGCGATCACCACGGGAAGCACCGCAGGTCCTCTCATGGCGTGTCGCCATGATGTCGACGCCGCGTCAGTGCCAGCAGCATGCCCATGCCAAGGGCCACAGCGAGCGCAGACGAGCCACCATAGGAAATCAACGGAAGCGTCATGCCCTTGGTCGGGATGAGCTGCAGCGACGATGCCATGTTGATAAACGCCTGCAGCCCGAAGCCGGTCACCAGACCGGTGCATGACAGGACGACGAACAGGTCCTGCTCCTTCAGCAGCCACAGCAGGCCGCGCAGCACGATGAAGGCGAACACGGCGATGATGATCATGCACAGGATCAGGCCGAATTCCTCGCCGGCGACGGCAAACACGAAGTCGGCATGCGCGTCGGGCAGTATGTCCTTGACGCGACCCTCGCCCGGACCACGGCCGAGCAGGCCGCCGTTACCGAACGCCTCGAGTGCGGTGTGGGGCTGATAGTCGCTGCCGGTGGTGTTGCCGGGGTGCAGGAAGTTCTCGACCCGCCTCTGCACATGCGGGAAGAACATGTAGGCGCCGATGCCAGCAAACCCGAAGCTGACGACGGCACCGGCCACCAGGAAAAGGTTCAGCCCATTGATGTAGAGCTGGACAAAGAACACCGCGGTGATCACCGCCAGCATGCCGACATCCGGCTGCGATTTCAGCAGCAGCGCGATCACCAGGAAGGTGCCGATGGCCAGCGACTTGCCGGGGAAGCGCGGCGAACGGCGACCCTCGCTGATCAGCCATGCGACGACGATGGCGAAGCAGGGTTTTAGGAACTCCGAGGGCTGCACCGAAAGGCCTGGCAGCGAGATCCAGCGTCGAGCTCCCTTGATTTCGACGCCGACCAGCATTGTGGCCGCAGTGAGCGCCAGCGCAATGATGCAACCCACGATGGCAACCCGACGTATGCTACGTGGCGACAGCAGCGACACCGCCACCACAATCGCGCCGGCAGCAGCAAGGAAGAACACCTGCTTGAGGATAAAAATATCGCGCGATGAGCCAATACGTTCGGCGACCGCCGGGCTCGCCGCGAGCATCATGATATAGCCGAAGCCGATCAGCATGCCGACAGCACCCAGGGTCCAGCGGTCCACGGTCCACCACCAGCGGCCCAGCACAGAATTGTCGGCGCGCGAAAGTGTGGGCATCAGGCAGGGTCCGCCGTCGAGCGGAGCGCATGAAAGCGGAGCCGTGCGATTCGCAACAACGGCATCCCTCGCGATGGCTGGTGGATGCTCATCGGATCTTCAAGGTCGCCAGGCCGACCAGGGCAAGGATCATCGAAATGATCCAGAAGCGGATCACGATGGTGGGTTCCGCCCAGCCCTTCTTCTCGAAGTGATGATGCAGCGGCGCCATCAGGAAGACGCGGGTGCCGGTGCGCTTGTACCAGAACACCTGAACGATCACCGAGGCGGTCTCCACGACGAAGAGGCCGCCAACGATCAGCAGCACGATCTCGTGCTTCGTTGCCACCGCGACGGCGCCCAGCGCGCCGCCCAGCGCCAGCGAACCGGTATCACCCATGAACACCGCAGCCGGCGGCGCATTGAACCAGAGGAAGCCGAGCCCGGCGCCGATCAGCGCGGAGCAGAACACAGCGAGTTCGCCGACCCCTGGCACCGGGTTGAGCTGCAGGTAGTCCGCGAAGATGCGATTTCCGACCAGGTAGGCGATCAGCGCGAACACCCCAGCGCAGATGATGGTCGGAACGATGGCAAGACCATCCAGTCCGTCGGTCAAGTTAACTGCATTCGAGGCACCGAGCATGACCAACATGCCAAAGAAGGGAAAGGCATAGCCGAATGGGATGAGCACGTCCTTGAACATCGGCACGGCCAGGGCGGTGGCGAACGCGCCACGCGTCAGCAGCATGATCCAGATGGCGGCGGCGAGGCCGATCATCACCTGTGCGGTCAGCTTGACGCGTGCGGAGACACCCTTGTGGTTGCGCCGCGACAGTTTTCGGTAATCGTCGGCAAAGCCCAGGGCGCCATAGCCAAGCGTGACAAACAGAACCGCCCAGACATAGGCGTTGCGAAGATCGACCCAGAGCAGGGTTGAGACAGTGAGTGCCGACAATATCAGCACGCCGCCCATCGTGGGCGTGCCCTTCTTGTCGATGAGGTGCCGCTCCGGACCGTCCTCACGGATCGGCTGGCCATCACCCTGCATCGATCGCAGCCAGCGGATCAGTGGCGGCCCGAGGATGAAGCTGACGATCAGTGCAGTCAGGCATGCAGCGCCCGAACGGAAGGTAATGTAGCGGAACAGGTTGAACAGGATGAACTGGTTGGCCAGCGGGCGCGCGAGATCGTACAGCATCAGGCGGCCTCCGCTCGCGGCTCGAGTGCATTGACCACCAACTTCATTCGGCTGCCGAGACTGCCTTTGATCAGAATGACGTCTCCGGGAGCGACGGAGCGAGCGACGATTGGCGCGAGCGAGGCGGAGTCCAGGGCGTGGCCGGCGCGGGTCGCTTCGGGCACTGCGTTGTACAGCGCGTGCATCAACGGCCCGCAGGCAAACAGATGGTCGGCTGACGCTGCGACATCAGTTGCAAGGGCGCGATGCTCGGGGACCCCTGAAGCGCCAAGTTCCAGCATATCGCCGAGCACGGCGATGCGGCGTTTGCCGCTTTGCAGACGCAACACGGCAAGGGCCGCGCGCATCGAGGCGGGATTGCCGTTGTAGCTTTCGTCCAGCAGCAGCGCTGTACCGCCCGGCACGGAGATCGTACGGCGGGTGCCGCGGCCAACGACCGGCACAAAGCCTTCCAGGGCTTGCGCAACGCGCTCAGGCGCTGCCTCGCTGAGGTGATGGGCTGCGGCGAGAGCGGCCAATGCGTTCATCGCCATGTGGCGACCGGGTGCGTTCAGCCGAAATGCGATGCGCTGGCCTGCAATCTCGGCGGCGACATTGCTGCCGTCCGCGTCCAACGTGAGATCGACCAGCCGCACGTCGGCAGAACGCGCCTCGCCGAACGTCACGATGCGCGCTTCGCCCGCAGCCGCAAGCAGCCGCGGCAGCAGAGGCGTGTCGGCAGGCAGCACCGCAAGGCCGCCAGGTTCAAGCGCGCGCAGAAGCTCTGCCTTTTCGTCGGCGATGGCCTCGATCGAGCCAAGGAAACCGATATGCGCCTTTTCCACCGCGGTGATCACCGCGGCGTGCGGTCGCGCGATGCGTGCGAGGGGCGCGATCTCGCCGGCATGATTCATGCCGATCTCGGCGACGCAGAACGCTGCATCCGGCGCCAGCCGCGCGAGTGTCAGCGGCAATCCCCAGTGATTGTTGTAGGAGGCGACGGCGGCATGCGTGGTGCCGAATGCCGTCAGTATGGTCCGTAGCATCTCTTTCGTCGTCGTCTTGCCGACGCTTCCGGTGACCGCGACAAGACGGCCGGTGAAGCGCTCGCGTGCGTAGCCGCCAAGGCGATGCAGGCCGGCCAGGGTATCATGGACGAGCAGCAGGCGGCTGACCTGTGGCACCGCGCGGTGCAACATCGCGCCGGCCGCACCCTTGGCGATGGCGTCAGCAACGAAGGCGTGACCGTCGCTCGTCTCGCCCTGCAAGGCGACAAACAGGTCGCCGGGCTGGATGGTGCGCGTATCGATCGAAACGCCGGTGGCGGCGAACGGCGCGCTCATGGTTCCGCCGGTGGCCTCGAGCAGATCATGCACGGTCCAGCGCTGGTTCATGGCGCGAACACGAGGCGGCGGACGACATCCACGTCGTCGAACGGGATCACGGTGTTGCCGATCGTCTGACCCTGCTCATGGCCCTTCCCTGCCACAACGAGTACATCGCCAGACGCAAGGCCATTCAGTGCTGCCGCAATAGCCTTCGCGCGATCGCCGATTTCGCGTCCACCGTGGCACGTCGCGAGCACGGCGGCGCGGATCGTGGCTGGATTCTCGCTGCGCGGATTGTCGTCGGTGACGATCGCCACGTCGGCAAGGCGTGCGGCCGCGGCGCCCATCAGCGGACGCTTGCCGCGGTCTCGATCACCCCCGGCGCCGAATACCACGTGCAGCCGACCCGCCGTGTGTGGACGCAGCGCAGTCAGCAGCCGTTCCAGCGCATCCGGTGTGTGTGCGTAGTCCACATACACGGAAGCGCCGTTTGGCAGACGCGCCGCCAGCTCAAGCCGGCCGCGCACACCGTGCAACAAGGCGAGACGGTTCAGGACATCGGGTTCACCAAGTGCCGCGGCTAAAGCGGCAGCCAGCAGTGCGTTGTCAGCCTGAAAGCGTCCCGGCAGAGCAAGCTTGATCTCGCGCCGGGCGCCAGCCGTTTCGATGCGAAGGAGCTGGCCATCGGGACGCGGTTTGGCAGCCAGCAGGCGGATCGCTGATCCGGCCTCGCCAACTGTGCGAAATTCAAGCCGACGCCGTCCTGAGATCTGTTTTAGCGCTGCGAGCGTCGTCGCATCCATCTCGCTGCTCGCCACCACAGGGGCACCGGCGGGCAGCAACTCGGCAAACAGCCGCAGCTTGGCGGCACGATATGCGTCCTCCGAGCCATGGTAATCGAGATGATCGCGCGTCAGATTGGTGAACGCGGCGCCGGACAGGCGCACTCCGTCGAGACGGAACTGGTCGAGGCCATGCGAGGAGGCCTCCATCGCGGCATGCTGAATCCTTGCACGCGCCAGCCGCGCGAGCGTCTCGGCCAACGTGACCGGATCGGGCGTGGTCAGGCCGGGACCAGGATCGAACCCGGCGGCATGCAGGCCGAGCGTACCGAGACTGGCTGCCGGCTTTCCGCCGGAACTCCACAACTGGCGCAGGAACTCCACGGTGCTGGTCTTGCCGTTGGTCCCAGTGACCGCGACCATGATACGGGGCTGGCTGCCGGCGAGGCCTGCCGCAAGCTGTGCGAGACGGCGCCGCGGCTCTGGATCCTCCAACAACGGACGCGGCGGCACGCCCGGGGGCCAGGCTGTTCCAGCCGGCGCGAGCACGGCAACGGCACCTCGCGATACCGCATCGGCGATGAAACTACGGCCGTCGACGCGACTGCCCGGCAGCGCCGCGAACAGATATCCGGGCGCGACGCGGCGACTGTCGGCTGTGATGCCGGCAATTTCCAGGCGACCCGCATTCCGCCAGGAAGCGGAAATGGTACGGGCAAGCGCCTGGACGGGAACCGCGCTCATGATTTCAGCGAGCCGCAAAGGGGGCGGCTGCGTCTGCGGGCAATTCAGCGGCGGCAACTGCGCTCGACGCCGGCACGTTTGCTTCGTGGCGTGGCTCGTGGCCCATCGGGCGCGCAGGCGCGAGCGGGGTCACCGGGATGGTCAACGCAGGCCGGGCCGATGTTCCCGGAGCGGAAACCGTCAACGGTCCGCGCGCGACAACGCCGGCCGGTCTGTGGGGTTCGAGCGGAATGAACAGCGCTTGATTGATTGCCGGCGCGTCCTGGATGTCCGGCAGCATGCCGAGCATCGGCGCGATCCGTGCAATTACCCGGCCGGCGGCGGGCGCCGCCACCCAGCCGGCGGTCGAATACCCATAGGTGCTTTTGTTGCCGTGCGGTTCATCAATCATCATGTAGACCGCATAGCGCGGGGCGTTCATCGGGAACACGCTGGTGAACGCGGCGACATTGAAGTTCTCTTTGAAGCCGCGCTTGTAGCCATGCTTGCCGACCTTCTCAGCCGTGCCAGTTTTGCCGCCGGGCAGTACCCGGCAACCTCCGCCTGCTTGCCGAAGCCGTCGGTCACGACAAGACGCATAAGCTTGCGCATCGTGTCGGACGTCGACGGCTGCATCACCGGCACACCATCCGGGCGTTGGCCGGGCGTAAGCGCCAGGATGGTCGGCTTCTCCAGTATGCCGGTCGCGACCGCCGCGGTACCGCGGACCACGTGCAGCGGTGAAACCGAGATGCCGTGGCCGAACGAGACCGTGAGCGTGACGACCTCCTTCCAGGCCGACGCGGGCTGAACAATCGGGATGCCGGCCTCCGGCAGCTCAATGCCGACGCGGCCGAACATGCCCATCGACCTGAGCCAGGCACGCTGGCGCTCACCGCCCACTGTCTCACCGATATGCGCTGCCCCGAGGTTGGAGGAATAGGCGAGTACCTCCGGCAGATAGAGCCAACGGTGCTTGCCCTCAAAGTCGGTGATGGTGAAGCGGCCAATATGGATCGGGCGCGAGGCGTCGAATTCGTCCCAGATATGCACAATGCCGGAATCCAGCGCCATCGATGCAGTCTGCAACTTGAACGTGCTGCCCGGCTCGTACATGCCGGTCACTGCGCGATTGAACCGGTCATCCGCGGGCGTCGTTCGGAAGGCGTTGGCGTCGTAGTCGGGAAGGCTGACCATCGCCAGAACTTCACCGGTGTTCACGTCCATCACGATGCCGCAGGCACCAATCCCCTGGAACTCATCCATCGCCTTGGACAGTTCGTCGCGCACAACCGCCTGCACGCGCACATCGATCGACAGACGGAGCGGCGTGCTGTCGGCAAAGAGGCGCTGGTCGAAAGACCGCTCGACTCCGGCGACGCCGTGTTCGTCGACGTCGGTGCCGCCCAGCACCTGTGCCGCCGTGCGGCCCATCGGATAGTGCCTCTCCTCGGACGGGCGGAAATCTATTCCCGGTATGCCGAGCGAATTGATGGCGAGCTGCTCGCGCGGGGTGACCTGCCGCTCGAGATAGACGAACTGTCGATTGGTGTCGGACAGGCGCGTCCGGGCCGCGTCCTCATCGAGCCGCGGCAGGACCTGCTTCAACCGGTGCGCCACGTCGGCTGGATCGATGATCTGGCGTGGATCGGCGAACACCGCGACGGTGGGCAGCGAGATCGCAAGGATCTGGCCGTTGCGGTCGGTAATCATGGCACGCTGGCCGAGCTCGGTCGCTTCAGCAGCCTTTGGCGCTGTGAACAGAGCAGCGATCGGCTTTTCCGGCCGGTGCGGAGCGAGCGGCTGCAGGATGGTCGCGTCAGCCAGTTTGGCGATCACCGCGACGAACAGCAGAGCGAAGCCGAACGCAGTATAGACGAGACGGTTTCGCGTCTTCTCCAGGGCATTGCGGCGCTGCAGGTCAGGCTCGGTGACGCGCACCATTTCCATACGCGGCACGGTGTCGGCGGACGCGGCGCCGCGACGATGCGCGGGCGAGCCGCGCGGTCTGAAGGCAGCGGAGGGGGCGTCGCTCATCGTCTACCCCCCTCCCCCGTTGCCCACCCATTGCGATGCACTCACCGGCATGGGTCGCGGCGGCGGGGGAGCCGAGGCACTGCGTGCCATGCCAAGCGCCGACCCAGTCATGGGCAGACGCGTGGGCGGCTGGGCCGGCCGCGGCTGCTCGGCGACGACAACCCGACGCGCCACGACCGGCGTTGGGCGCACCTGCTGCACTTCCGTAGGTACTGGGTGCTCGTGGGGGGCATCGGCGAGCACGGGGCGCTGCGGCGGCGGTGGCTTGTGCTCCGCAGGAGGCGGTATCGGCGAAGCGGCGACTGCCACCGCGGCGGCGGGCCGAGCGGGCGGCGGCGGGACGACGGGGCGCGGCGCGGCTGCTGGAGCAGGCGGTAGCTCTTCAGGCTGTGGTGCCTGGGCCACTGGCACAGGCTGCGGCTCTGTTGCCTCGGGGGCTGTAGGCTCGGGAGTGGGAACCGCAGGCAGCCGGTTATTCAGATCCGCCAGGCTGGTGAACTGACCTGGCGTCAGCGTCTTCAGTTTGAGGAACTGATCGGCCAGCGCCTGAAGACGCTGCGGATCGTTCTGTAGTGTCCACTCGGCGTGCAGCACTCTGATCTGTTCGCGCAGCTCATCGGTGGCACGGACTGTCTTCTCGATCTCGCGGTCGACCAACTGCACACGATGCTTGGCCGAATAGAGATAAAGGCCCGCGCCGCAGGCGAGCAGGAAGCAGACAAGGGTGAAGGGGCGGATCATAATCCGCTCTCCTCGGCTGTGCGCTGAAGCGCACGCAACCTGGCACTGCGGGAGCGCGGATTGATGGCAGTTTCCGCTGCGCCCGGGCGCAAAGGTCTCGCGGTAAGCAGGCGGAACCGCGGCGTCGGACGTGTGGCCAAACCCCTTGGATCGTGACGCGAGGGTGACGGGGCGCGACCGGCCGCATCAGCCATGAACCGCTTGACGACACGGTCTTCCAGCGAATGGAACGAAACCACGATCAGACGACCGCCGGGACCGAGCAGTTGGCTGGCCTGGTTCAGCCCACGTTCTATCTCACCGAGTTCGTCGTTCACCCGGATGCGCAGCGCCTGAAAACTGCGAGTGGCGGGATCGATGCCTGACCGATCCGGCGGCAGGACATCGCGGATGATGGTCGCCAGCCGCGCCGTGCTGGTAATCGGCGTCTCACTGCGGGCCGCGACGATCCTGCGTGCTATGCGGCGCGAGGCGCGCTCTTCACCCAGTTCGAACAGCAGGTCGGCCAAGTCGCGTTCAGGCAACGTGTTGACCAGATCGGCTGCGGTCAGGCCGCCGCTGCGGCCCATGCGCATGTCGAGCGGACCATCGCCGCGGAACGAGAAGCCGCGCGCGGGATCGTCGAGCTGAAAGGAAGACACGCCGAGATCGAGGACAACGCCATCCAGGGCCGTGACGCCGTGCTCCGCCAGCAGATCCAGCATGTCGCCGAACTGGCCATTGATCAGGTGCAGGCGGCCGGGGAAACGCGCGGCGAGACTGGCGCCACGAGCGATTGCATCGGGGTCGCGATCGATCGCCCAGACCGTGCAGGGTGCAGCCTCCAGGAAAGCCGACGCATAGCCGCCACCGCCAAAGGTGCCATCGAGATATACGCCGCCGCTGCGCGGCGCGAGCAGGCGGACAACTTCCGACAGCATGACGGGAACGTGGTTCATTGCGCGCCACCCGCCGGCAGCGTGAAGCCGTGTGCGCGTGCCCGTTCACGTGCTTCGGCACGGCGGCGTTCCGCTGCTTCTGGTTCCCAGATCTGGAAAATGCGGCCGAGACCCATGAACACCACGGCCTCGGTAAGTCCGGCAAAACTGACGAGCGAGTTGGGCAGAACTATACGACCTTCCTTGTCCGCCTCGACCGGAAACGCATCCGAATAGAGGGAGGCTGCTAAATCATCGTGAGCCTGGCTGAACAAATCGAGTCGGTTCAATGGCTCGGACAACGCTTCGAATACAGTGCTGGGCCAGGCTTCGATGCAGCGATGCTGATGCGAGGGGCGCAGCACGAGATGCGTGCCGTTGTTTTCATCGCAAGAACGGAGCGCGGCGCGAAACGGCGCAGGAACGGAGACGCGACCCTTGGCGTCCAACCGGTTCTGGTGGGTGCCCAGGAAGCTCGCCATCCTTCCGCTGTTGCCCTTCCGGCTCGACGCCAGTCTGCGTCCGTATCTTTGGGATGACATGGGATAGCATGGGCGTGGATGGGCGTCAAAGGCATTTCCCTGCTTACCTTGGTTTTTTCTGGCCTCCTCAATGGCTTACGCGCCTAAAGTTCCGGTTGCGTTCCTGTGGACTAGTCTGCGGAGCGAATTGGAGATGGCGCCAGACGGCCTGTAAGCCGGGTTCTGTCCGCGCCGCCCACGGTTTCCCATGGGCGATGCGGGACGACCATTCCTCTGGGACGCGCCTTTCGGCGCGCCTCGCGCGACCAACCCGGACGACGGAGCGGGAATGCTCCTGCGCCTTGCGGCGCGGCCGTCCCTATTCGGTCTTGCTCCCGGTGGGGTTTGCCCTGCCGCCCCTGTTGCCAGGGGCGCGGTGCGCTCTTGCCGCGCCGTTTCGCCCTTGCCCGCGGGCCGCGTCTCCGCGACTTGCACGAGCGGTTTGTTTTCTGTGGCACTTTCCCTGGGGTCGCCCCCGCCGGACGTTATCCGGCACCGTATTCCCGTGGAGCCCGGACTTTCCTCTACCCGATCCCAGGGTCAAGCCCGGGGACAAGCAGCGGCCGTCCGGCCGTCTGGCAATCCATCATTGGCCGGTAATCGCGGAAGCGGTCAAGCGCCGCGTCGCACGTTCCCGACGAGCCGCCGCACCGCCGACAGCCGTTCGCACGTACCGGCGTCTGCTTCGCCAGTGACAGCCTCGGGGCGCCAATGGCGCTGGAACGCGCGCAGCACCGTGGCGAGCGACGGATCGAATGCGCCTTCGGGTGCGATGCGGTAGCCGATTTCACCGAGCGCGGCGCGCACATCGCGAAGGGGCCCGGCATCGCGTACCGCGCCTGCGGTGCCGAGATCCGGCCCCCCTTCAGGCCACAAGCCGACGCCGTTCTCTGCCAGGCTCCACCAGTCAAATCTTTCTCCAGGATCCTCCTTTCGATCCGGCGCCACGTCGCTGTGTGCGACAACGTTGCGCGCCGGGATCGGGTGCCGCGACAGGATGGCAAGGCAGAGATCGCACACCGCTGCAAGCTGCAGCACCGGAAAGTCACGATAGCCCCACTCATGACCTGGGTTCACGATCTCGATGCCGATTGAACGTGCATTCAACTCGCTGTGCCCACGCCAAAACGACACGCCGGCGTGGAACGCCCGTCTTGCTTCCGGCACGAGGCACAGCACGGCGCCGTCCTCATCCACCACGTAGTGAGACGACACACGCGCGGTGGGATCGCGCAACCGATCGATCGCCTCCTGCGCGGTTGGCATACCGGTGTAATGCAGGATCAGCATGTCGATCGGGGTGCCCGCCGGCCGTTCGTCCTGGTTGGGGCTCGGCAGGTCGCGAACCCGCAGATTCACAAGCCGCGCTCGCGCTTGATCTGGTCCCAGGCGGCGTTGATCCGCGCCACCTTCTCATTGGCGCGGGCAATGAACTCAGCCGGCACACCTTGTGCAGCCAAACTGTCGGGATGGTTTTCCCGCATGAGCCGCTTCCAGGTTGCTCGTATGTCGTCGCCGCTGGTGGCGCGCGAGACGCCGAGTGTCGCGTAGGCGTCCGGCTCATCGGATACCGGCCGCCTGGTACTGACGCCGCGCACGCGATCCCAGGCGGTCTGATCGAGCCGGAAGCTACGATGCGTTCGCTGGAGGAAGTCTAGTTCGCGTCCATTCACCGCGCCGTCGGCGCGCGCGATCACGAACAGCGCGGCAAGCACATCCTCGAGCATGCCGCGATTGTCGGCGAAGGCCTCGCCCAACTGCACGGCATAGGCCTCGAAGCCATCGGCGCTGTCCCGCGCCTGATCGAACAACCGGCCGATGTCGCGCACCGCCTCGGGCGGGATGCGGAACTGGCGCTTGAATGCGTCGATTTCCAGACGGCTCACCTGGCCGTCGCACTTGGCGAGCTTGGCCGACAGCACCACGACGCAGATCGCGAAGAGTTGGTCGCGACGGTTGAACATCGCGGCGAGGCGGGCCGGGTTCCAGCCCACCTGGGGACCGAACTGCGCGCGGAAGTTGGGCACCGCGCCAGAATTTGCCGCATGTCCAAGGGCGGCTCCGACCACGGCACCCATGGGGCCGCCCATGGCGAAGCCCGCCACTCCGCCGATGATCTTGCCCCAATAGCCCATAGCTTGCCTTACCACGCAGAGGTTGACACGGGCAAAACAATGGGACGGCATCATCTCGACCCCATCGCGGCCGGGACCGTGCGCAGGGCCGGCCTTTGGGCGATCGGCTTTACGAGAGCCTGCGCGGCACGCTCTCCGACCAGCTTTTGCTGAAGTGCTCCGCACCATCGACCGTGATGCGTACCTGTGACAGGTGGGTGTAGCTGGTCTCGTTACTGGACGTCTGGCAGGTCGCCTCGATCCGAATCTCAAGTATCGGGTGCACCGCAACGTGGGTTGCCGACGAGGTGATCGAGGTATGCGCAGGGTTCCGGTTCGACACCGTGTAGCGCGATCGATTGCTGGTGCGGCCACCATCCGGTGGGCGCAGGACACAGCTTACCGTGTCTTCCACCAGATCGAGTTCGAACCGGTAGTCCGGTCGCGCCAGCGTTTCAGTGGAAGGCAGAGCATGCGGGGACGGGGCGAACCCGGGTACGGGCAGCAGGTGCTGGTCCGGATGCGCGACGGGCAGAACGATATGCGAGGCACGCGCCCCACCGCGATGCACCGTGTTGACCGCTGGCTGGCCGGTCGGCCAGGCATTCTGGAACTCGGCGCCGGCGACCGCCACGCGGAGCCGATGTCCGGCCGCAATCGCGTAAGCACAATGCCGCAGCGGGATGCGCAATGCGTAAACATCGCCCGGAACCAACGGTTCAGGCGCCTCATGCGAGTTGCGATGCGTCGCCAGGAGCCCGCCATCGCAGATCAGACGCGATGTGCCATCTTCGGCAACGTCGCAGAGTTTGACATGGAAATAGGCGACCCCCGCGGTGGATGACGCGTACAGCAGCATCGCCGGTTCGCCAAGCAGCTCCAGTGGAGCATGCAGTTGCTCAGTGGTGAACAGCAGCGAGAAAGCCTCGTCCAGCCGTTGATCGATCGGCATCGCCCACGGGGTCGTCGAGCCCAGGCCGCGGCGGCCAGTGGTGATCCCCACCGACGGCCGATACGCATAGCTGTCGGAACCAGAATCGCCGGCGGCATCAGCCAGCGCCCCGCCGCCCGACAGGTACTTGGTGGTCGGGTGAACACGCGCCGGCGGCCAAGCCGCCTCGTTGCGCCAGGTGCCGGTATCCTCCAGGCACAACAGCGACGGCGCCTGCCAGCCACGCACGAACACCGTCACGGGCGGTTCATGCATCACGCCATTGTCGACGCCCTTCAGCCAGTGATCGAACCACTTGAGGTATTCGTATCGTGCGTCGATGCGTGGTCCAGGAAAGGCTTCCTTCTCCTCGGCGTAGTAGTGACCCCACGGGCCGATCAGTACCTTCTTTGGTGCGCTGAGCCGCTGAAACGCACGCAGCTCCTCGGTCGCATACCAGTCAGCCCAGCCTTCGATCAGCAGCACCGCGCACTGCACTCGATCGTAATCTGGCGCCAGACTCTGATCGCGCCAGTAGGGGCCGTGCAACGTGTTGCGAATGTAGCCAAGACTCCACGGCGCGCTTCGCTCCAATCGTTCCCCCCAGATCGCGGCGAAGCGCTCGCCTACCAGCGCCGGATCGGGCGGCGAAAAATTCAGCGCGTTCATCAGGGGCGCATAGTATTCGAACATCCACGGCCGAATAGAGCCGCCTGGATTGGTGAACCCTGTATAGACATCGTCGTTGGCGGAACGCACAACGATCGCCTTCAGTGCTGGCGGTCGCTGCACCGCCACCTGCCACTGGACAACCGCGCCATACGACTTGCCGATCATGCCGACAGCGCCCGTACACCAGGGCTGTGCGGCGATCCAGGCGACCATGTCGTAGCCGTCCTGCCGCTCCTCCGGCGAGTAGATTTCGGTGGAGAAGCCGGACGAGCTTCCGGTGCCACGCACGTCGTACTGCACCACCGCATAACCTCGCGCGGCCAGGAATGGCACGACCGGTGGATACTCGTCGCGCCAGTCAGGCAACGCCGCAGCAAGACGCCGATACGGGTGGTACTCCATCACACCAGGGAACTGCCCCGGCGCATCCGGACGCGTGACCCGCACGTTCAGCTCCACGCCGTCGCGCATCGCTACGCGAATGCGCGTGTGCACCTGGACTGGATGGATTTGTGTCATCAGCCATTGATGACGGATATGATCTCAGCGCTTGTTCTCGATCGGGCGCACCCGGCTGCCGTCACTCACTTCATCAGGGAGATTGAGAACCACACTCTCACCGATGCGCGCGCCATCCGCCAGACTGGCGACCATGCCGTCAGTGGTGGCAACCTTGACCGCCTGCATGCGCACGGTGCTGTCTTTGCCGACATTGGCGATGAACGTGTTGGTACCGCGCACTATGAGGGCCGCCACCGGAATTTCCGGATAGCTCTGTACCGGCACATGCAGGGTCACGTAGGCAAAGCTACCTGGCACCATGAAGTCTTCGCTGTTGTCCACCTCCAGTTCGACGAACAGCGTGCGGGTACGCGGATCGAGCTGATCGGATGTGCGGGCGATGCGGGCTTTCACTTTGCGGTCCGGGTTCGAGCCGTCCGTCACGTCGGCCAGGTCGCCGACGTGAACGAATGGCACGTCCTTTTGCTCGACATACACATCGACGCGCAGCCGGCTCATGTCCGCAATCGTCAGCACCGGCTGGTTGCTTGTCTGATTGGTCACCGAACTCTGCACCAGGGCACCCAAATCGACGAAGCGCGCGGTAACAGTGCCGTCGAAAGGTGCGCGCAGGATTTCATACGACTTCATCACCGCAAGCTGTTCCATGTTCGCCTGCGCCATGCGATATGCGGTATCCGCCTGATCCGCGGTCTGCACCGACGACCAGCCACGTTTGACAAGGTCACCTTCCCGCTCGGCATTCTTGCGCTTGTTCCCGAGATCGCTCACTGCTGCGTCGTATTGCCGATCGGTCTCCGCCGATTCCACCTCGGCCACCACCTGTCCTGCCTTCACATGATCGCCGCGATCCACCGCGATCGACTTCAGGTATCCGCTCACCTTGCCGTACAGGGTCGCCGTTTGATACGCACGCGCATCGCCCAGCAGCGTTATCAGTCGCTCCTTTGGTCCTTGCGCGATGGTCGCCACCTGCACGGCGGGTCCTTTCGCCAGGCCTTCCGCCATCGCCTCACGTGCCGCGCCCAGTTGCGCATCCTTATCCTGCCACAGCCGCACGCCGGTGAGCGCGGCACCCGCGACCACCAGCAGGCCGATCATATAGACCAGGAAGGAACCGAACCGTCGTCTAGCCATGGTGAGCGTCTCCCGAACCTTGGGCGCCCGCCGCCTCGCTCGCGAAGCGCGTGTCGAGACTGTGCAGGGCCGGCGGCCTGCGCCGCAGCAGCGTGTAGAAGATCGGCACGATGAACAGCGTGGAAATCGTCGCCATGATCAGGCCGCCGATCACCGCGCGACCGAGCGGCGCGTTCTGCTCGCCGGCCTCACCCAGGCCCAGCGCCATCGGAACCATGCCGATGATCATGGCAAGCGCGGTCATCAGCACCGGGCGCAGGCGGATGCGGCCCGCCTCGAGCACCGCCCGCAGCGGGCCCACTTCCTCCCGCGCGCGCAGATCGTTGGCGAAGCTCACCACCAGGATCGAGTTCGACACCGAGATGCCGATCGACATGATCGCTCCCATCAGCAATTCGACGTTGATGGTGGTCCCCGACAGCGCCAGCATCCAAAGGATGCCCATCAGCGCACCGGGCACGGCCATCATGATGATGAACGGATCGACCCAGGATTGGAACAGGATCACCAGCAGCGCGTAAACCAGGATCACTGCCAGCACCATGCCAAGACCAAGGAGCCGGAACGAGCTCTGCATGACATCGTTCTGGCCGAGGATCAGGATCTTGGTGGTGATCGGCAGGCCCTTGCTGATCTCGTTGATTGCCCGCTGGATGTCGCTGGCTGTGGAACCGAGGTCGCGGCCGTCCACATTGGCGGCGATGTCCAGCTCCCGCTGCACGGTATAATGGCTGACCGATTCCAGCGTCGATCGCGGATACACCGACGCAATGTCGCGCAGCCGGATAACCGGCGCGGCTGGCTGCGCCGCGGTGCCGGTGCCCACGCTGCCGTCGGGGCGATCCACCGGCGTGTCCATCAGGTCGCCCACCGATTTGATCCGCTCGATCGGCGTCTGCACGGCCACGAAGTAGTTCACGTTGTTCTGTGGGTTGAGAAAGAAATTCGGCGCCACCAGCGAGCTCGACGACAGTGTCGTCAGCATGTTGTTGGCAACATCCCGCTGCGAGACGTTCAACTTGGCCGCGCGCAGTCGGTCTACCTCCACCTGCAGAGCCGGGTAGTTCAGCACCTGCACCAGATGCGCGTCAGCCACGCCGGGTATGCTCTGCATGCGGGGGAGCAGCTTCCTGGCGAGTTCAGCGGCCCGGTCGAAGTTCACGTCCTGAATTTGCACATCGATCGGCGCCGACAGGCCGAAGTTCAGCACCTGCGACACTATGTCCGCGGTCTGAAAGTAGAACAGGCTGCCAGGAAACTCCGCTGGCAGCCTGGCGCGAATTGTACGGATGTAGTCGATCGACGGTCGATGCGGCGAGCGCAGCGAAATCAGGATCTCGGCATCCATGTCACCGACATTGTCGGTCTGCACGAACGCCATGTTGAACGAGGACAGCGCACCCACCGTGTCGTTGATGGTCTGCAGTTCGCTTGCCGGGATGATCTGACGGATGCGGTCCTCGACCTGCAGCGTCAGTTGTTCGGTGCGCTCGATACGCGTCCCCGGCGGGGCGCGGAAATGCAACTTGATCAAGCCGACATCAGCGCTGGGAAAGAAATCGAGGCCGATGACGGTGGCGAGGCCCCCAGACACCACCAGCAGGGCACCGGCGCACACCAGCACGAACACGCGACGGTGGAGAGCGCCCTCCAGCAGCCGGCCATAGCCGTCGCGGAAGCGATTGAAGCCCCGATCGAACATGGCGAAGAAGCCGCGCGGCGGTCCGTGGTGCTCCGCGCCGGTATCCAGCAGATAGCGCGCGAACGAGGGCACCACCGTGAACGACAGCGCATAGGAGGCCAGCATGCAGAACACGACTGTCGCGGCCAGTGGAATGAACAGGTAGCGCGCCACACCGAACAGCAGCACGACCGGGAAGAACACGATGCAGATCGCCAGCGTGGCGACGGTCAGAGGCTGGATCACCTCGCTGGTGCCATCGAGGATGGCCACAGTCAGCGATTTGCCCAGCGACTGGTTGCGGTGGATGTTCTCGATGGTCACCGTGGCATTGTCGACCAGCAGGCCGATGGCCAGCGCCAGGCCGCCCAGCGTCATGAGATTGATGGTGTTGCCGGTCAGGAACAGCCCCATGATGCCAGCGAAGATCGACAGCGGGATCGATGTCGAGACGATCACGGTATTCCGCCAACTTCCCAGGAACACCAGGATCAGTACGGAGACCAGGATCGAGGAGATGACCGCCTCACGGATAACGTTCTCCACCGCGGCGCGCACGAACACCGACTGGTCGAAGTCGAGCTTCAGTTCGAGCCCTGCTGGCGCCGCCGCCTGGATCTCCGGTATCGCCGAGCGCGCGGCATCCACCACGGCCAGCGTGGATGCATCGGCATGCTTCAGGATGGCGAGGTAGACCGCCCGCTTGCCGTTCACGTGCACGATGTTGGTCTGCGTGGCGAAACTGTCGCTCACGTGCGCAACATCACCGAGCGTGACCGGCGCGCCATTGAATACGCCAATTGGCAGCGCATTGAATTGGTCGACCGCGCTGGGGCTCGAATTCAATTGCACGTTATATTCCACGTCACCGATCCGCGCAGTGCCGGCCGGCACGATCACGTTCGAGGCCTGCAGCGCGCTGACGACATCAGCTGGCGAAAACCCCTTGGCCTGTAGCCGCGCGGGGTCGATGTCCACGTTGATCTGGCGCGACTTGCCGCCGAACGGCCCAGGCGTGGACAGGCCGGGAATGGTGAACAACTTCACCCGGATGAAGTTGAGGCTGTAGTCGTAGATCTGCTGCTCTGTCAGGTTCTGGCTCGACAGCGTCATCTGCACGACGGGCACATTCGACGCGTTGAACTGGATGACCGCCGGCGACGTCATGCCGGGCGGGGCAATGCGCAGGATCGAGTTGTTCACCGAGGTGATCTGGGCGATCGCGCCGCCGATATCGGTGCCAGGCTGGAAATACACCCGAAGCAGGCCGATGCTGGGGATCGACTGGGATTCGATGCGAGAAATGCCGTTGACCGTGGTGGAATAGGCGCGCTCCGAAATGAACACGACACGCCGTTCCATGTCCTCGGTGGTCAGCCCGTTGTAGTTCCAGACCACCAGCACGACGGGAATATCGATCACCGGAAAGATGTCGACAATCATGCGCGTAATGGACAAAGCGCCCATCAGCAGGATCAGCATCGCGGCGATTGCCGAGGTATATGGCCGGCGCAAGGCAAGCCGCACCAGGCCGATCATAGCAGCCCCCCTCCCGTGTCACATTGTCCCAGACGATACTATTGTTGCCACCTAAGCGGCACGGTGCCAAGCGGGTGTTTTCAAGAGGGGAGAATGGACGATGGATACGCAGCAGATCAACCGGGCTGCCGCCCTGCTCGTCGGGGCACGTCGCGATCGTGCGTTGCTGACGGGCCTGCCCGCCGATGCAACTCCGGCGAGTGTGGTCGATGCACATGCGATCCAGGATGCGGTGACCGCCGGTCTGGGCACACCAGTCGGCGCATTCAAGGCGATGGCGCCGGCCAGTGGCGAGCCGACGCGGGGCGTGATCTACGCCGACACGATCCATGCCTCGCCGGCGCGCGTCCCGACCGCCGAGGTGCCGCAGTGCGGCGTGGAGGGGGAGGTCGCGTTCGTCTTCCGCAGCGATCTGCCGGCGCGCGCCGCACCCTATTCACGCGAGGAGGTGAGCTCGGCCGTCGACGCCTGTGCGGCGATCGAGCTGGTTACCAGCCGGTATCGCAATTCTGATGCCGTGACGAACCTGGAGAAGCTGACAGATTGCATCAGCAATGGTGCATTTGTGCATGCCGCGCCGCCCGGCGATTGGCGCGGACTGGAACTTGGCAAGCTGAAGGTGACGCTGACGGTGAACGGCGCGACCGTGCTGGAGCAGGTGGGAGGGCATCCGACCGGCGATCCACTCGGCGTCGCGGTGGTACTGGTGAACATGATGCGGGAAGGAGCCGGCGTTCGTGCCGGACAGTTCGTCACGTGCGGATCCTGTACCGGCTTGCGTTATCTGCAGCCAGGCGATGTCTGCGGGGTCCGCTTCGATGGGCTGGGCGAGGCGGAGGTGACGTTTGTTCGTTGAGGGGCGTTCGCTGTCCCCTCCCCCAGCCCCCTCCCGCAAGGGGAGGGGGAGATTGTTAGCGGTTCACCAGGACGTTCGCCGGATCGGCAGCGAGCTCGCCGCGTTCGACGCGCTTCACCGCCTCGGTCAGCATCGCATGAGTGGGTGCCGGCACGCCGATTTCGGCGCCCTTCTCGGCGATGAAGCCGTTCATGAACTCGATCTCCGTGCGCCGCCCCTTCGCCATGTCCTGAGCCATCGACGGTCGCTGCAGATCGCTGCGCGCAGACGCGTTGGTGCCCGCCAGCATCAACGCCTCGATCTCCGCCAGCGCGTCACGCTTGCCCTCCGACGCCAGCGCCAGCTTCTCGGGCTCCAGCGCGCCGATCTTGCCCAGAGTGAAGCCCAGCGCCTGACCGACACGCACCGACTCGCCGCCCAGCCGAATACAGACGCGCCGGATCGCGTCATGGCTGTCACGCGCGTTGCCGCCAAGCCCTGTCGCGGCCGAGACCCCATTGCGCATGCCGTTGACGCAGAGCTTGGTCCAGCGCTCGCCCCACAGATTGTCGGTGGCGTGCGCCGTGTCGATGCCGTCCAGCATCTCGGCCAATTCCTCGATCCGGCGTGTGACACGGCCATGCGGCTCGCCGACGTGGAACGATACGACATTGGGGTTCTTCAGCATGGTGCGGCGGACATGGCCTGGCTCGAACAACTCCACGCCCACACCGCCGCCGACCACGCAGCCGACGGTGCGACCCCAGCCTACCACGGATGCGATGCGCTCTTCGTTGATGCAATTCTGTGACGACACCACAAAGCCGCCCGGCGACAGGTACTGGCGGATCAGGCGCGTCGCCCATACCGTGTCGTAGGATTTCACCGCGATGAACGCGATGTCGATCGGCCGCTGCTTCGCCAACTCCTGCGCGTCCGTGATGTGCATGACGTTGACACGGACGGTGCGGTTCTCGGCCTCGGTCATGCCGTAGAGGTGCATGCCTTCGGCGCGCATCGCCTCGACGTGTGCGGGCCATGGATCGATCAGCGTGACGTCGTGGCCCAGCGCGGTCAGGTTCGCGCCGATATAGCCGCCGATCGCACCGGCACCGACGAAGGCGATGCGTTTGGCCATTCCTGTTGGTCCCCTCTCATTCCGCGGCGAGCGGCATCTCCGCGGCGGCAGAGCGCAGCCACACCGAGGTATCGTGAAACACCGCGCCACCCATCGGTGGAGCCGGATCATCGCTGGTCAGCGCGTTGATGCCGATACCGCCTTCGAATGCGGCATTCGGCCATACACTCTCCGCCACCAGGATACCGGGCTGCAGACCGTCGAACAGGTGTGCGTGAAGCACAACTTCGCCACGCGTGTTGCCCAGCCGTACGCGGTCACCGTCCGCGATACCCAGCCGCCCCGCGTCCGCCGGATGCAACAGGACAGTCGGTCGCCCTTCCCGCTTGCGCGATGTCGGCGTCTCGGTGAAGGAGGTGTTGAGGAACTGCCGCGCCGGAGCCGTTATCATGCGGAACGGATGTTCGGGTGTGGCTTCATCGATCGCCGGCATGTAGTCGGGCAGCACAGGCATGCGTGCCCAATCCGGACCAATCGCGCGCCAATCCGGTGCGAAATGGAAGCGCTTGTCAGGCTGCGGAAAGCCATTGTGGAAATGCGCCTCGTCGAATGGCGGCGCGACGTCGATCCAATGCCGTTCCAGCACGGTCCGCGCATCCGGCCAGCCGGAGACACGCAGCGTTTCGTCGATGATCTCCATCGCACTCATCTCGAAGCCACGATGGTTCGCGCCCAGTCGCACCGCGAGAGCCTGAAGCACTGCATGGTTCGACCGGCATTCGCCGGGAGGGTCAATCAGCTTCGCGCCGATCTGGATGTGGCTGTGTCCGCCGGCTTGATACAGATCATCGTGCTCCATGAACATCGTTGCTGGCAGGACGATATCAGCGAGCAGTGCGGTTTCAGTCATGAACTGCTCGTGCACTGCGACGAACAGGTCGTCGCGCAAGAAACCGCGGCGTACGCGATTGGTGTCGGGCGCCACAGTCGCGGGATTGCTGTTCTGGATCAGCATTGCATGCACCGGAGGGCCGTCACACAGCGCCTCGCGATTACCGGTGAGCACGCTGGCGAGCCTGCTCATGTCGAGAATGCGCGTGTTGGGATCGATCGCGTCCAGGCCCTCGATGAGTGTCCTGTCCCAGTTATAGATGCTGCGGTAGCTCCACAGCGCGCCGGCGCCCTCGTGCTGCCATTTGCCGGTCACCGTCGGCAGGCAGGTAACCGCATGCATCGACGCGGCACCGTTGCGCGAACGCGCGAAGCCGTAGCCGATGCGAATATAGGCACGTTGCGTCGTGCAGTACAGCGCGGCGAACTCCTCGATCTGCCGCGCTGGCAGGCCGGTAATCGCGGACGCCCACTCAGGCGAACGCGCCGCAAGATGTGCTTCGAGCCCGGCTGGATAGTCGGTAGAACTGGCCAGGTAGTCGCGATCGGCGTAGCCATCCCGGAACGCGACGTGCATTACCGCACAGGCCAGCGCGGCGTCCGTCCCGGGCCGCAAAGCCAGATGCGTATCCGCGACCGCCGCCGTGCCGGTGCGATAAGGATCGACCACCACAAGCTTCGCACCACGCCCCTTCCGTGCGCGCATGATATGCGTCATCAAGTTGACCTGTGTGGCAACCGGATTGCCGCCCCACATCACGATGAGGTCGGAGTGGGCCATTTCGCGCGGGTCCGGTCCTATGAAGCGGCCGACACCAGCCATCCAGCCGGCCTCGCAGATCGAGGTGCAGATGGTCTTGGCCATACGGGAATAGCGCATGACGTGGCGCAGCCGGTTGATGCCGTCGCGCTGCACCAGGCCCATCGTACCGGCGTAGTAATAAGGCCATACCGCCTCGGCGCCATGCAGCCTGGCAGTCGTGATGAACGCCTCCGCCACGCGATCGAGCGCTTCGTCCCAGGAGATCGCACGGAACTGCCCTGACCCCTTCGGTCCGGTGCGCAGCAGGGGCCGCGTCACGCGGTCGGGATGGTGGATCCGTTCGGCATAGCGCGCGACCTTCGCGCAGACCACTCCGGAAGTGTAGCTGTTGGCTTCGGCCCCGCGCACCGAACCGATGCGCTTGCCGTCAAGCAGCTCGATCTCGAGGGCACAGGTTGAGGGGCAGTCGTGCGGGCAGGCGGAGTGACGTATCTCACGTTGCATGGGGCAAAGCCTAGCGCCTGGCGCGCAGGCTTGGCAAAATAGCGATAATCAGGCTCCCGGGAGATACACCATGCTGACGAGACGCACCCTGCTGGCCAGCTCGGCCGCCACCGTCGCTGCGCCGGCCGTTCTGACCGAGGCGCGTGCCGCCACGCCCAAGGGTGTCGCGGTGATGGCCAAACAGATCGACGATATCGTCAGCTTCGATCCAGCGGAGTCCTATGAATTCACCAATGGCGAGGTGGATGCCAACTGTTACCGACGGCTGATACGGCCGGACCTGGACGATGCAACGAAGATCGAAGGCGACTTGGCCGAAAAGTGGGACGTCAGCAAGGACGGTCTGACCTTCACCTTCAGTTTGCGCCGCGACGCCAAATTCGATTCGGGCAATCCAGTGACGGCGCATGACGCCGCTTTCTCTCTGCATCGCGTGGTCAAGCTGAACAAAACACCAGGATTCATCGTCACGCAGTTCGGGTTCAACCCGAACAACGTGGAAAAAGCAATCCGCGCACTGGACGATTACACGCTGGAGATGAAGCTACCGGAGGAAGCAGAGGCCACCAGCTTCGTGCTGTATTGTTTGAGCGCCAATGTCGGCAGCGTGGTGGACATGAAGACGGTCATGGCAAACCAGGCAAACGGCGATCTCGGCAATGGCTGGCTCAAGACGCGCACCGCCGGGGCGGGACCGTACAAACTGACCGAGTGGGCGGCAAGCGATCACGTGATCATCGACACCAACCCGAACGCCGAGGAAAAGGCGCTGATGCGACGGATCGTGCTGCGCCACATCGCTGATCCTTCGGCGCAGCTACTGGTGTTGCAGAAGGGCGACGTGGACATAGCGCGCGACCTCGGCTCCGACCAGCTCAAGTCGCTCGCCGGTGACAAGAACCTGACGGTCGCATCGGCGCCCCAGGGCACCTCGATGTACATCGCGATGAACCAGGCGATGCCCGAGCTGCAGAAAGTGCAAGTGCATCAGGCGATCAAATGGGCTATCGACTACGATGCGATCGCAAAGAACATCACGCCGAACACCTGGAGCGTGTGCCAGGCATTCCTTCCCGACGCGCTGCCCGGCGCGCTGAAAAGTACGCCGTTCAAGAAGGATGTGGCGAAGGCGAAGCAATTGCTGGCCGAAGCGGGTTTGGGCAGCGGATTTTCGGTCACGATGGACTACATTTCCGCTTCGCCCCACTCAGATATTGCGCAGGCCATCCAGGCGGATTTGGCATCGGTTGGCATCAAAGTGACGCTGCAGCCGGGCGACCAGAAGCAGGTGATCACCAAGACGCGCGCGCGACAGCACCAGTTGGCGATGCTCTATTGGGGCACCGACTATTTCGATCCGAATTCAAACTGTCAGGCGTGGTGCGAAAATCCCGATGACTCGGACCAGAGCAAACTCAAAATCCTCGCCTGGCGCAGCCATTTCGCGGACAAGGAACTGACGAGCGAATCACAGGCTGCTGTGCGTGAACTGGACCCGGCCAAGCGCATTGCGCTGTACCACACGATCCAGCAGCAGTTCATGGATCGCGCACCGTTCGCCATGCTGCTCCAGCGCAATGCCGTAGCGGTGCTTGGCAAGGGCGTGTCGGGCTTCAAGGTGGGACCGATGCCCGACTACACGCACTACTCAAAGATTACCAAGGCGTGAGAGGTCGACTCCAGATGCTGGCGAGCAGTTTCGCCAGCGTCCCTCTCACGTTGTTCGGCCTGACGCTGGTCACGTTCCTGATCGGACGGGTAATGCCGATCGACCCGATTATCGCGATTGCCGGAGATCACGCCCCGCCCGACGTGATCGCTGCGGTACGCGAGCAGCTTGGACTGGACAAGCCGTTGCTGGTGCAGTTCTGGATCTATCTGGTCAATCTGGCCCACGGCGATCTCGGGCGTTCGGTCATGACCTCGCACCCGGTCACCGAGGATATCGCGCAATACTTTCCTGCCACGCTGGAGCTTGCGACGACGGCGATCACCATCGCCATCATCATCGGCATTCCGCTGGGCGTAATCGCCGCGGCGCGACAAGGCTCACGGTTCGATCATGCAGTGCGGGTGGTGAGTCTGGCCGGACAATCGGTCCCGGTGTTCGTGCTCGCCCTGCTGTGCCTGCTCGTATTTTACGTGAAGCTTGGCATAGCACCTGGTACGGGACAGCTTGACGTGGCGTACGAAGGTCTCGTGCCACGCGTCACCGGCATGCTTGTGATCAATTCGGTCATCGCCGGCGACTGGGATTCGTTCTGGGACGCGCTGGCGCATCTGGCGCAACCAGCTCTGGTGCTGGCGTACTTCTCAATGGCCTACATCACGCGCATGACGCGCGCCTTCATGATTGAAGCGCTGTCCGGCGAGTACATCATCACGGCGCGCGCAAAGGGCCTGTCGGCAACGCGTATCCTGTGGCGGCACGCGTTCGGCAACATCGCGGTACGTCTGGTAACGGTGCTGGCACTGGCCTACGCCGGACTTCTCGAAGGCGCGGTAATTACCGAAACGGTATTTTCCTGGCCTGGTCTGGGGCTTTATCTCACGGTATCGCTTTTGAACGCCGACATGAATGCGGTACTTGGCGCCACGCTGGTGGTCGGGCTTGTCTACCTGGTCCTGAACCTGCTGGCCGACTTGCTGTATCGTCTGCTCGACCCGCGCGTCGCATGAGCGGGGTCCTATCACGCGAATGGTTGCTGAGCGAGACGCCCGCATCGCGTGCGCAGGCTGCGTGGGTACGGCGCTATCGCGGCTGGCTGCAATTCCGCGCTAACAGCCTGGCGATGGTGGGACTGGTGACGGTCGCCATCATGATTGTTGCCTCAATCGCGGCACCATTGCTCGCGTGGCAGGACCCCAGCGCTCAGGATCTCGCAGGCCGTCTGGCGCCGCCATCGTTTGCGCATTGGCTCGGTACGGATGAGCTGGGCCGCGATATATACGCGCGCATCCTGTACGGTGGACGCGTGACACTCGGTATGGTGGTGGCGGTTGTTCTGTTGGTGGCGCCGATCGGGCTGGCGGTGGGCAGCGTTGCCGGTTACCTGGGTGGGCTGGCGGACCGCGTGCTGATGCGCGTGACCGACGTGTTTTTGGCATTTCCGCGCCTGGTGCTCGCACTGGCATTTGTCGCGGCGTTGAAGCCTGGCATCTCCAGTGCGGTCATTGCCATTGCGCTGACTGCGTGGCCGCCTTATGCGCGGCTGGCGCGTGCCGATACATTGACCGTGCGGAGCACTGACTTCATCGCCGCCGTGCGACTGACCGGCGCGACAAGCGGGCGCATCATCCTTCGCCACATCATGCCGCTGTGCATGTCCAGCGTGATAGTGCGCATGACGTTGGACATGAGCGGCATCATCCTGACCGCGGCGGCGCTCGGTTTTCTTGGCATGGGCGCCCAGCCGCCGATGCCGGAATGGGGAACGATGATCGCATCGTCGCGGGCATTCATCCTGGACCAGTGGTGGGTACCGACGATCCCAGGCATCGCCATCTTCGTCGCGTCGCTGGCGTTCAATCTACTCGGCGATGGGATGCGCGACGTGCTTGATCCGCGTCAGCGATAGATGCTGGTCGAGATCTGCAACCTTCGCATCCAGTTTCCCAGCGCCACTGGTCTGTCCGACGCCGTTCGCAATGTTTCCCTGACGCTCGGCCAGGAGAAACTTGGCATCGTGGGTGAATCCGGTTCAGGCAAATCGCTCACAGCGCGCTCGATCCTACGCCTGCTGCCATCCAATGCGATCGTCACAGCCGAGAAACTGACATTCGACAACATCGATGTGCTGCGTGCCGATGAGACCACACTGCGACGGATCCGCGGGGCTCGCGCCGGACTCATCCTACAGGACCCGAAATTCTCACTCAACCCCGTGATGACCGCTGGCGCACAGATCGCCGAGGCTTGGCGTGTGCATAGGGGCGGTGGCCGAAGGTTGGCCAGGCAGGCGGCGATCGATCTGCTGGCACAGGTGCAGATTCGCGATCCGGAGCGCGTTGCCGGCGCCTATCCACACGAACTGTCGGGTGGCATGGGACAGCGCGTGATGATCGCGATGATGCTCGCGCCCGATCCGGAATTGTTGATCGCGGACGAACCGACCAGCGCCCTCGATGCCAGCGTGCAGGCGGAGATCCTGCGCCTGATCGAGGACCTGGTGTCGCGTCGTGGCATGGGCCTGATCCTGATCAGCCACGATCTCCCGCTGGTTTCGCATTTCTGCGACCGAGTTGCCGTGATGTATGCCGGCCGCGTGGTTGAGGAACTCGCCGCTGCCGATCTGACGCGGGCGCGACATCCGTATACACGTGGCCTGCTGGAGTGCCTGCCGACACTAAGCCACCAGCAGAAGCGACTCACTGTGATGCAACGCGATCCGTCGTGGCTGGAGACATGATAGAAGTTGATGGCCTCTCGGTTCGCTTCGGCCGCATGGAGGCGGTGAAGTCCGTTTCGTTCAACGTGGCGCGTGGCGAAAGCTTCGGTCTGGTGGGCGAGTCGGGTTCCGGCAAATCGACCGTGTTGCGCGCGATCTCGGGGCTCAATCCGCTTTGGACTGGTCGCATGTCGATTGATGGCAAGATCCTTGCACCGCGGCGTTCGAAGGAATTTTATCGTCGCGTGCAGATGGTCTTTCAGGACCCGTACGGTTCGTTGCATCCGCGTCAGACAGTGGATCGTTTGCTGTCAGAGCCGCTGCTGGTGCATGGCATGGACAATATCGAGCGACGCATCCTGCGCGGTCTTAACGAAGTGGCGCTGCCAGCCTTGGTGCGCTTTCGTTATCCGCATCAGCTGTCCGGCGGGCAGCGCCAGCGCGTGGCGATCGCGCGCGCACTGATGGCGGAACCGCAGGTGCTGTTGCTCGACGAGCCGACGAGCGCGCTAGATGTGTCGGTGCAGGCCGAGGTGCTGAACCTGCTGGCGGACCTGCAGCAGGCGCATGGGCTGACGTACATCCTGGTCAGCCACAATCTTGCGGTGGTCGCGCATCTCTGCGCGCGCATCGGTGTCATGGAGGCGGGAGAACTGGTGGAGCTGCTGTCGGCGGACGACCTGCGCGCAGGCCGGGCTCGACATCCGCACACGGCATCTCTGCGCGAACTCAGCATCGAACTGGAAGAACCGGAGACCAATCCATGATCGAAGATTTGGGCGCGACAGCACGGCGCTTGGGAGCATCGTAATGGAAGCCGTCACCCACATGGTTGCGATGCGCGACGGCATTCGTCTTGCCACCGACGTGCATCTGCCCGATGGCGACGGCCCCTTCCCGGTCATCATGGAACGCACGCCGTATGGCCGCACGGAAACCAGCCGCAGCGAGATCACCGCCGCGAATGCCACCCCCGCCTCGCGCGGCGACGTCGCAGCGTATTTTACCCAGCATGGCTATGCGGTCGTCTACCAGGACACGCGCGGCCGCTACGGGTCGGAGGGGCGCTTCGTCAAATACCTGTCCGACGGCGAGGACGGATTCGACACCTGTGGCTGGCTGCGCGATCAGCCGTGGTGCGACGGACGCATTTGCACCATGGGACTTTCCTATGCCGCCCACACGCAGGCTGCGCTGGGCTGCCTGGATCCGCCAGGGCTGGTCGCTCAGGTGCTGGACTGCGGCGGCTTCGTAAATTCGTGGCAGTCTGGCATTCGCCAGTCGGGTGCCTTCGAGCTCAAGCAGGCAACCTGGGCGTTCAAGAACGCGCTCGTCTCGCCGGAGGCGCTGGCCAATCCCGTGATGCGGACAGCGCTGGCGAGCGAGGACATTTGCGAGTGGTTCACCCGCATGCCGTGGAAGCCTGGCCATTCGCCTCTGCGGCATCATCCGGACTACGAGGCGTATCTGTTCGACCAGTGGACGCACGGTGCATTTGACGAGTTCTGGCAACAGCTCGGCATTTGCACCGAGCGCTGGCATGAGCGCTATAGCGGCGCGGCGTGCGTGCACATGTCGTCGTGGTGGGATCCGTACCCGCTGACCGCGACCGGCAACTTTAGCGGCCTGAAGCGCGCGGGAGGCGGCCAGCAGCGGTTGATCCTCGGACCCTGGACGCACGGCGATCGCAGCAACACCTGCTTCGGCGATGTCGAGTTCGGTCCCGATGCGGCGCTGGACTCCTGGGCCGGTGACTGGCGCTTATATCGCCTGCGCTTTTTCGACCATGTTGTGAAGGGCGCGCACCTCGATGAGCCGGCGGTGCGCATCTTCGTCATGGGTGGCGGCAACGGGCGACGCAATGCGGTCGGGCGGCTTGAGCACGGTGGGCGATGGATCTCCGCGACCGATTGGCCACCGCCCGGCGTCGAGTTTGCCGCGTTCCATCTGCACGGGGATGGACGGCTCGACCGCACGCCGCCTGCCCCGGATACAACGCCGCTCTCGTACGATTTCGACCCATCGCATCCCGTGCCGACGATCGGCGGCGCGATGAGCAGCCTCGAGCCTGTCGCTTATGCCGGCGCGTGGGACCAGACCGAAGGCACGGAGTTCTTCGGTTGCACACCGCCCTATTTGCCGCTCGCCTCGCGCCGCGACGTGTTGGTGTTCCAGACACCGCCACTCGATGCGCCGTTGCAGGTTGTTGGTCCGATAGAGGCTGAGCTGTTCGTGGCCACCGACGGTCCTGACACCGACTTCACCGCCAAGCTGATCGACGTGCATCCGCCCTCGGCCGACTATCCCAAGGGGTATGCAATGATCCTCACCGACGGGATTCTGCGTCTTCGCTATGCCGAAGACCCCGCGCGTCCGCGCCTGCGCGCGCCGGACGAAATGGTTAATATCCGCATCACGCTGTTTCCGACGGCGAACCTGTTCCTTCCTGGCCATCGCATCCGACTGGACATTTCATCGAGCAACTTCCCGAAATTCGACGTCAATCCGAATACCGGAGAACCAGAAGGAGTGGCGCGGCGCAAACGGATTGCCGTAAACACGGTTTTCGTCGATGCAAGGCGGCCGAGCCGAGTGATTTTGCCATCGCTTGCGGTATGATGACGAAGCCCATTCTCGCCGCCTTGGTCGGCGTTACCGGTTGTGAGTTTGCGAGGGAAAGATGATGAACGACCTTTATTCGTTCCATGCCCAGCATCGCAACAGCAGAGTGATGCACAAATGGGAGCACTATTTTGAGATATATGAGCGCTTCCTGTCACCGATCCGGAGCGCCAATCCTATGGTGCTGGAGATCGGCGTACAGCTCGGCGGATCGGTGGAGATGTGGCGATACTATTTCGGTCCTGCGACACGGATCTATGGCATCGACATCAATCCGGACGCGAAGCAGCAAGAGGACATCATCACGAAGGTGTTCATCGGCGACCAGCAGGACCGCTCATTCCTGCGCTCCGTGCTGAGCGAGATTGGCACACCCAACGTGGTGATAGACGATGGCGGACATTCGGCGAATCAGCAGATCACGGCGTTCGAGGAGCTGTATCCTGCGCTCAGCGAAGACGGCCTGTACTTTGTGGAAGATACCCACACGTCGCTGTGGGGCGGCGGCTTCATGGACCGACAGGACCGACAAAGCTTCCTCCAGTTTTCTTTCGCCCGCTGCGCCCAGTTGATGGAATGGACCAGCAAACAGGAGAACTTCCCGGTCCTGGGCACTGATCAGAACGAGACGTTGGCAAACACCGTCTCCGAGTTCTGCCGCACCACGAAGGCGATCAGCTTTTTCGACAGCATCGTCGTGTACGAGCGCGCCCAGCGTCCGGTGCCGAGGCACTCGCGGCGTTGACACAAGGATAGAACGCACCACGATGATCACGCTGTCACGCGCGCCCGCAACGCTGCCGGAAGGGCGACGCATCTACGCGATCGGCGACATTCATGGCTGCGACGTGCAGCTTGGCAATCTGCATGAGATCATCGCAGAGGACCTGGCGCGGCGGCCAGTCGATACGCCGCTGGTGCTGCATATCGGCGACTACGTCGATCGCGGTATCGATACGGCGGGCGTGCTGCGAAGGTTGTTGGCAGGTTCGCCAATTTCGGACGTGGCCGTGGTTAATCTGCTTGGCAACCACGACGACACCATGCTGCATGCGCTGTCCGGCGATCGCCCGGCTGCGACCGACTGGCTGTTCACCGGCGGTAGGCCGGCGCTTGAGAGTTACGGCATCGATCCCAACTCACCGCGCGAAACCTGGCCGGAAGGCGTGCCGCCGGACCATCTCGACTTCCTGCGCAGCCTGACGCTGACCTATGGGGATGGCGGGTATTTCTTTGTCCATGGTGGCGTGCGGCCTGGCGTTCCCCTGGAACAGCAGTTGCGTGAGGACCTGCTGCGCATGCGCCAGCCGTTCCTGTACTCCGAGATGGACTTTGGCGCAGTGGTGGTGCACGGGCACTCGCCGGTGAAGGCACCGGTGGTGCGACACAACCGAATCGCCATCGACACGGGCGCGGTGTTCGGCGGCAAGATGACCTGCCTTGTGCTCGAGGGCGAGACGCTGGGTTTCCTCACCGCGGACCCGGTAGGCGAGCCCGTGTCGATCGCGCACCGGTAGGTCACCGGCGGCGACGCGTATCAGCGGCGATCAATTCGCTGCCTGACGCTCCGCAACGCCGGCGGTCTGGTGCTCGACCAACCGCGCGTAGAACCCACGCCGCGCGGACAGCTCGATATGCGTGCCCGCCTCGATTACCCGGCCCGCATTGAGCACCAGGATGACGTCGGCTGCCTGTATGGTGGACAGTCGATGCGCCACGACGATCGTGGTGCGGTTCACCATCAGCGCACTGAGCGCGGACCGCACAAGCTGCTCGCTGATCGTGTCGAGATGCGACGTGGCCTCGTCGAGCACCAGGATCGGCGCGTCCTTCAGGAAGGCACGCGCGATGGCGATGCGCTGTCGCTGACCGCCGGAAAGCTGCACGCCACGCTCGCCCACGCGCGTCCGCAAACCATCAGGCAACTCGGCCACGAACTCCGCGAGGGCGGCCTGGCGCAGCGCGAGCTCGATCTCCTGACGTGTCGCATCGGGCTTGGCGAGGCGGACGTTCGCCTCCAGCGTGTCGTTGAACAGGTAGGTATCCTGCGCGACCAGGGCGATGCGGCCGCGAAGGCCATCCAGCGTCAGTTCGCGCAGATCGACGCCATCCAGCCTTATCGCACCCTGTTCAGGGTCCCAGAAGCGCAGCAGCAGATTGGCGATGGTCGTCTTGCCCGCCCCTGACGGTCCAACCAGCGCGACGGTTGCACCGGCGGGCACGTCGAAGTCCGCGTCCGCCAACGCGCGACGCTGCCGGCCCGGATAGGTGAAGCGCACATGCTCGAAGCCTACGGTGGAGCCGCCGCGCGGCGCCGCGGGTACCACCGGGCCGTCGGTGATCACCACCGGTTCGGAATGCACCACGTGCAGGCGCCGTGTAGATGCAATTGTGTCGGCAAGCTGGCGGCCGACCTGAGCGATCTCGGATACCGGCAGGAAGGCCGCAATCGACACCAGCACCAGCAGCGGCAGCAATGTCGGTGCCATCCAGCCGTGCATGACGAGGAAAGCGCCGACCGCTGCGACAGCCAATCCGCCGAGACCGGTCGCCACTTCAAGACCAACGGTTTGCCGCGTGAGATCGTGCAGGAGCACAAGCCGCATCGCCTGATACTGCCGAACACAGGCCATGAATTCGTCGCGGCGCCGCGTTGTCGCTTCGAACGCGATCAGCTCGGACAGGCCCTGAATGGTCTCTGTTGCGTGCGCGCCGAGCTCACCCAGAGCGCGACGGGCGGTGGATGCGAGGCGGTCGATGCGCCGGCGACCCAACACCGGCGAACCGGCGGCGTAGGCCAGGAACGGCAGCAGTGCGAGGGCGAGTGGCCAGGCAACAACGGCGAGCGTCACCAGCACTGCACCGGGGATCAACACCGCGACGAAGGCGGGCGCGACCGTGTGGGCGTAGAAGTACTCGATTGTCTCTACATCCTGGGTTGCCAACGCGACCAGGTCGCCGGAGCGGCGCTTCAGCAGGTAGGCCGGCGCGAGCGCATCGAGCTTGCGGTAGAGATCGACACGCATCACGGCGAGCAGCCGGTACGCCATGTCGTGCGCCAGGAACGATTCGAGCCAGTGCAGCAACCCGGTGACCGGCGCAGCCGCGATCAGCAGCACGACCAGCAGCAACGATGGCGCATTCGCCCGCACGGCGGCGATGATCAGCGCGCCGAGTACGCCCACGCCGATGAAGGCGATGACGCGACCGACGCCGCAGGAGACGGTGATCGCAAGCTGCCGGCGCCAGGGGCGGATGAACCCGAGCAGCGTTCGGATCGTCTCCGGCCAGCCGACCTCCGCGGCGTCCTGGGCGAGATCGTGCACCACAGCGGTGGTGTCTTCCACCGGCGCGCTGCTTGGGGCGGCCAAGTCGTCGACCGGTGCGATCGCGTCGGTGCGATCGGCGAGCTGCGGACCCATCAACGAACGATAAGGGCCATCGTGCGCGATCAGTTCCGCATGGCGACCGCTCTCCGCCACCACGCCCTCTTGCAGCACCAGGATGCGGTCGGCGTTGATCACGCTGGATAGGCGATGCGCGAGGATCAGCGTAGTACGCCCGACCATCAGGCGATCCAGCGCCTGCTGGATCACCGCTTCATTCTCAGCGTCGACCGATGACAGCGCTTCGTCCAGCACCAGGATCGGCGCGTCGCGCAGCAGCGCGCGGGCGATGGCGATGCGCTGGCGTTGCCCGCCAGAGAGGCGCGCGCCGCGTTCGCCGATCACCGTCTGATAGCCGTCGGGCAAAGCTTCGATGAAGTCATGCGCGTTGGCAGCGCGAGCGGCGGCAACGACCTCGCACTCGTCGGCGTCGGGCCGCCCGAGACGCAGGTTGTCCTCGATCGTGCCGTGGAACAGGTGAGTGTCCTGCGCCACGATGGCGATCATCCTGCGCACCGCATCCGGATCGAGCGCGCGCAGGTCCTGTCCACCGATGCGCACCGCGCCGCTCTGCGGGTCATGCAGGCGGAGCAGCAGGCGCACGATGGTGGATTTGCCGGAGCCGCTGGGTCCGACCACGCCGACGCATTCGCCTGCGGCAATGCTGAACGACAGCCCCTGGTGCGCGGCGCGCCTGCCGCCGGGGTAGGCAAACTGCACGTCGTCAAAGGTGATGCTGGGCGCCAGTGTCAAAACGTGCGCCGGGTTGGCCGGCGCGCTCGGCGCGGTGACCGGTTCATCCAGGAGCGCATTGATGCCGGCGGCTGCTGCCTGGCCGGTCAGGCCCTGGTGCAGGACGGTGCGCAGATCGCGCAGCGGACGGAATATTTCCGTGCCGGCCATCAGCACGATCAACAGCGCCTCCAGGCTCATCTCGCCGTGGCGAACGCGGTAGGCACCCAGTGCGAGTGCAGCGGCGGCACCAAGGGCACAGCCGAGGTCGGTGATGCCCCGGGTCAAAATGCTGGTGCCGAGTACGAGGAAGGTGCTGTCGGACAAGGCGCGCGCCCTGTCGGCGAGGATCCGACCGAACGCGCCGCTCTGGCCGAAGGCTTTCAGTGTCGGCAGTCCCTGCACCGCGTCGAGGAATTCCTCACCGAACGCCTTGAAAGCCTGCTGACGCTCGCGCGATGCCAGGCCGGTACGCTTATGGACGACAGTCGGCGCCGCGAGAGTAAACAGCGCGGCGCAGAGCATCACAGTGGCGACGGGGAGATCCCAGAACGCCATGAAGGCGAAGATTGCCACCGGCGCGCAGGCGGCGATGGAGACCTGGGGAATGTACTGGCCGAAAAAGGTCTGTAGCTGCTCCACGCCGTCGATGATCGACAGCATCACGCCGCCGGTGCGCTCAGCACCAAACCATACTGGGCCGAGGGCGACGATCTTGTCGAACAGCCGCACGCGCAACGCCTCCTGCACGCGGGCTGCGGTGCGGTGCGCAATCATGGTGCGAAGGTCGTCGAGCAGGGCGCGGAGCAGAATGGCGGCGAGGACGCCGACGAGGGGGATGACCAGTGCGGCGGTCGGTGCGGCGCGGAACAGCCTGGCGAGGAACTGGCCGAGGAAGGCGAAGCGCGCGATGCCGACCGCGAGTGCCAGCAGGCCGAGTAGGATGCCGAGGGCGATCCGCCCCCGCAGGCCCTGCGTCATTCGCCACAGTCTCAGATCGAAATGCACGTCGGCCCTCCTGCGAAGCGGGCACATCCTGGGCGTTCGCGACGGTGTTGCGCAAACGCGAGATTTTCAACCGCTGTTGAGTTATATTGAACGGCGATGACCGACCGCATACCCCCTCTGGCGGCATTGCGTGCGTTTGCTGCGGTTGCGCGCCACGGCTCATTCGCGCGTGCGGCACTGGCGCTGCATGTCAGCACGTCCGCTGTGAGCCACCAGGTTCGCGGTCTCGAGGCGACACTCGGCACGCGGCTGCTGACACGCGCCAGCAACGGCGCCGGTCACACACGCACCGCGGTGACGCCGGAGGGGGCGTCGCTGCTGGCCACGGTCGAGGCGACCTTCGCGCAGCTCGCCACGGCCTGCGAGGCGGTGCGCGAGCGTGCCCGTGGCGTACGGCCGATGCTCGCGATCTCGGCCAACGGTTCGGTCGCCTCGCTGTGGCTCGCGCCGCGGCTGGCGGCCTTCGCGGCGCTGCATCCGTCGGTGCAGTGGCAGGTGCGTGCCATAGAAGAGGCGGAGCCGGACATGGTGCGGGAAGGTCTCGACCTTGCGGTATTGCGCGCCCGTCCGGGGGAGCTCGCCGCGGGCGACCGGCTGCTGTTCAGCGAGACAGTGTTTCCCGTGTGCAGCCCATCACTGCTGCCGGTCAGCGGGACGCAGGACCTGCTGCGCCACAACCTGTTGCAGGAAGATCATGGCAGCAGCCGCGAGAAGGCCTGGCGCACCTGGCTCGATCTGCTCGGCATCCCGGCCAGGGCAAGACCGACCATCGTCCGGTTCGACACGTTCAACGCCGCCATCGGTGCGGCGATAGCGGGAGCCGGCATCGCGCTCGGGCGCCGGCCGCTGATCGACTTCGAGCTCGCCAGCGGACGGCTCGCCCGGCTGTTTGCCGACCGAGCGCTGCCGGGGTCCTGGGACTTCGTCATCCGAGGTCGCCCCGACGCGGCGCGCGACATTCACGTGAGCCACCTGCGGGACTACTTGCTGTCGCAGCCGGCCGCGCGCTAGGCGAAGCTGGAAAAGTCAGGCTTGCGCTTCTCCATGAATGCCCTGAAGGCCTCGGCTGCCTCGGGCGAGCCCAGACGTTCACGGAACAGCTTCAGCTCTTCCTCCATGCGATCCGCGAGGTCGGTCGCGCCGTGCCGAATAAGTTGCTTGGTAAGCCGCACCGCCTGCGGCGGCAGAGATGCAAGCCGATGCGCGATTTCGTAAGCCGTCTGCAACAGCGCCGCATCATCGACAACACGGTTCACGAAGCCCCATTCATGCGCCGTCGCCGCATCCAGTGGCTCGCCGAGAAGCAGCAGAGCGCTTGCGCGCTGATGACCGAGCAGCCGGGGAAAAAGCAGCGAACTCGCGGCTTCGGGCACCAGGCCGAGACTGGTGAACGGCATCACGAAGCGGGCGGAACGCGCGGCGACAATGAGGTCGCAGTGCATCAGCATCGTGGTGCCGACGCCGATCGCCGCCCCGTTCACCGCGGCGATCAGCGGCTTCTGCATCGACGCAATCGTCGGCAGGAAGCGCGACGCTGAACTCTCCCGCTTCCCGGTCGCGCGCGCCTGGAAATCGGCTATATCGTTGCCAGAGGTGAACGTGTCGCCCGAGCCGGTCAGAAGTGCAACGCGCAGTGTGGGACTGGCATCAACCTGCGCGAATGCGTCTGCCATCGCATCATACATTTCGCGCGTCAACGCATTCTTCTTCTCTGGCCGGTTGAGGCGAATTTCCAGCACGCCATCCGTGCGGGTGATGATGACGTTGTCGTTCACTGGGCTCTCCTAACGCGGCAGGTGTTCGGCGATACAGGGCGGGAGATGGAAGGCACCCACATGGATCTCCGGAGTCCAGTAGCGCGTTGTGCCGAGGATGCCGGCTGTTTGCGCGCGCGCCCGTATATCATCGACACTGACCCGCGTTAGGGACGCATCTTTCGCCGCCCATCCCAGCGTCATAAAGCCGCCGACATAGGTCGGCACCGCCGCAACATACGCCGTGACATGCGGCAGGAACTTCGCGCGCCGCACGCTGGTCTGACGCAGTTCGTCCGCCTGCATGAACGGCACGCCGCACTGGTTCACCACCAGCCCGCGCGCGGTGAGGATGCGCGCGCAGTTGACATAGAACTCGTCGGTGAACAGCACCTCGCCGACACCGATCGGGTCCGTCGAATCGACGATGATCACGTCGAACGTCCCGTCCGGTGCGCGCTTCACATAATCGATGCCGTCGCCGACGATCACCTCGGCACGCGGATCGTTCCAGGCATCGGCGCCGATCAGCGGCAGAAACTCCTTCGCCAGCCGGATTACTTCGCCGTCGATTTCGACCATCACAGCGCGCCGCACGCCGCGATGCTGCAGCACGCGCCGCAGCACGCCGCCATCCCCCGCGCCGATGATCAGCACGTTCGCCGCCGCGCCATGCGCCAGCAACGGGACATGCGTCAGCATCTCCTGATACACGAACTCGTCGCGCTCGGTGATCTGGATCACCCCGTCCAGCACCATCACACGCCCGTGCGAGAAGCTGTCGAAGATCGCGATGTCCTGAAAGTCGCTCTGCACCCGCGCCAGCTCACGCTTGACCAGAAAGCGCTGTCCCCAGTCGGGATAGAGCGTTTCATTGATCCAAATATCGGTCGCCATGCCGGTCTCCAAACAGAACGGCCCGGAGCATTGCATCCGGGCCGCGCATCACGCCAAGGACAAAGCCGCTACGGGATCAGCCCACGCCGCTGCTCGGACAGCAGGATCGACTTCGGCGCAAACACCTCCTTCAGCACGGGCAGAGAATGATACGGATTGCACGCGCCGCACATGAAGATGTCCACGGCGGCGAAATCGCGCTCGGGCCACGTGTGGATCGAGATGTGGCTTTCCGCCAGCACGAGCACGCCGCTCACGCCGCCGTCGGGGCCGAAGTGGTGGAAATGGCTGTGCAGGATCGTTGCGTTGGCCGCTTCGGCGGCATCCCGCAGCGCACGATCGATCAGCTCTGGGTCCGTGAGATTGCTGGCTCCCCACAGGTCCAGCAGCAGATGCGTGCCGGCGAACTTCACGCCATCCCTCACGACGAAGTAGTCCTTCGGAGCGTCCTCGTCTGGAGCGTCCGAGACCATCCCCAGCGGGCTGAGTGCGTCCATCACGTACCCCGTTCCTACCAGTAGACAGCCTCTGGAACGGCCGCTCGCGGCGACCGTTCCCTCGGGCCAAGGTCGCGGAACATGGGGAAAGGGGGGGCAGCATGCAAGAGGCCATTTAGTCTGTTGCGCCCCCAGCATTACTGGATCTGCCGCGCGGGCGGCTGTAGGGCCTTTAGCGCGCCTGGCAGTTCGCGGGCCAAAGTCGCCTCCTGCCCGGATCGCCTCAGGTCCGCAACGCCGCGCACCTGGTCGGCTGTCAGCAGACGGAACATGTCGGCCAACGGCCCGGTTTCCATCCGCGCGCCCTCACGCTGACGGAGCGCGGTCAGTGCCGAATTGTCGCCGGCGCGAGCGGCAGCCGTGGCGAGGCGCAGAAGCGTCCGGCGTTGTGGATCGTCCAACTTGCCGTCCGGCGGCACCGTCTTGGCGGCGTAGTCGGCCAGCGCGCGCTGGGCCGCTGGCCAGTCGTTTGCCCTTTCCAGGATCGTCGCCCGTGCCTCGTAGGCTGCGGCGCTGTCAAGCGAGCCGAGCGCTGCGAGCGCCCGGTCGTTGTCGCCACGTCGTGCGTTGGCGGCGGCGACCAGGAGGCAACGGCGTTCCTCGAGATCCGGCGGGAGATCCGTAGCGACGGACGCATCAAGCGCTCCCAGCGCTCCTGCTGCGTCGCCTTCGCGCAGCCGCAGCGTCGCCAGCCGAGCACCGAAGCCCGCACGAACGATGCCGGATTTCGCCGCCTGCATCAGCTTCTCCAGCAGCGGGCCGGCGCGCTTCGGCAAATCGAGAGCGACCAACCGGTCGGCCAGTTTCGCCTGCAATGCTTCGCCGTCCGGGCCGGCCGGGAGCAGATCCGCGTTTTCCTCGACTACCGACACCAGCTCCAGCGGCGGCAGCGTGTCCGCCACGTCGCCGCGCAGCAACCCCGCGAACATATCGCCCAATTCGTTGTGGATGGCGGCCTTATCGTCCGGGAACAGCGACTTGCTTTCCCGCAGCAAAGCCAGTCCGGAACGCCAGGCTCCGACGCGTGCATCGAGAACCGCGAGACGTTCGCGTAGCGCACGTTCGCGCCTATCACCGCGCCAGGAGGTACAGCAGGCTCTCCAGTTGGCTGGCTGCCTGCTTGGCATCGAACGCGCCCGAGGCGAGGCGCAATTCCACCGCACTGACCGCAGCGCGAGCATGCACCGATTGGTCCCGTGATTGCGCCAGCTTGTCGTAGCTGGCCAATGCACCAGCGCTGTCGCCCTGGGCCTCCTGCAACATGGCGCGGGCCAAATCGAGCGTGGCATCATCCTTGCGTGCGTGGAGCAAGGCCTCGGCGGTCGGGATCTCACCGCCGGCGACCAGTGTCTCGGCCGCCAACGGCAGTATGCGATCGCGTACTTCCGGCGGATAGGCCAGCACCAACGGCAGCGTGGCGGCGAACATCGCAGCGGCCGGTGCGGAACCATCCTGCAGTTGCGCCAGGCGCACCGCGCGCCATAGCTCGATGTCGTCAGCAGGAGGAAGGCGCGGATCGGCCAAACCGTCTGTCTCGTCAGGTCGATGAGCGAGCAGCGCGGCGATCGACGACAGCGCACCATTGTCCGACGAGCCGGCCTCATGCGGATCGTCGGTTGCTGCGATATTCAACATGGCACCTGCCTCGGCGCCGAGGCCGAGCGCGATCATCGTGCGAGCCACGGCTTGCCTGCGTGGACCGCGCGCGAGCGGTGGCGAACTGGCATCCTCCACCATTTGATGCTGCAGGCGCTGGAGGAGCACCTCGTTGGGCTGGCCGGGGAAGTCGAACTGTCGCGTCAGGCCATTGGAGCGCGTGAGTTGATCGGCGATATCGGAGGGCGGTGACAAGGCCAAGGCGCCAACAATCACGAAGCCCTGTATAGTCGGGCGTAATGTCACCGTGTCGGCGTTTGGTTCTACCACCACACCCTGCCAGGTCGGCAGCAGTGTGAACTCCGGCGAATGGTGCTGCACCGGAACGCCCTGGCCTTCGCGTCGTTGTGTTCCGACCAGCAAAGTGGCGCCCGAATCGGGATCTACGAGGCTCACAACACTGCCTGGCACAGCCGCCAACAGGACCATGCGATCGTCGGCGACTGTCACCTGGATAGGATGCAGTGTTGGTTCACGTGTCACGGCGGAAATGTGCCACGCGTCGGCAACGCGCGACGTGGACAGCGCGGTGCCAGCGTCGAGTTGCAGGCGGATCATGGTCGCAGTTGGCAGCGTTTGCACGGAAGCGGTGCCGAACACCGGGTCATCATGCAACGATGCGGTGTCGATGATGGTGGTTCGATCGAACACGATCAACGCCGCAAAGCCGCGCCGGAACACTGCGACGCCAACCTGCGAGTCGGTTGGCACGACGAGTTCGGAGTCGCTGCCGAGTGTGGATTGCGCTGCGGCGCTCGCGGCCGTGGCGGGCGGGGTCGGTTGAGGTGTTGACGCGGGCGGCGGTTCCTGTGGGGTGGCCTTTGGCGGCGCGGCGACCGTTGGAACGGGTTCCGGTTGCTGGGTGGCCGTTACGGCCTTCGGCTGCGCCAGAGGCGCCGACTCGGTCTTAGGGGCGGATGATTGGGCAGGCGGAGGTGCCGTGGCGGGAGCAATCGTCGGTGGCGTGCTGGAAGCGGGTTTGGCTGTGGCAGATTTGGTTGCGACCGCCCCTTGCTGCGCGGGGAGATCCACGGCGGTGTCGCGGTCCAGAACATCAATCACGACCAGATCGCCGAAACGCCAGTTGTGCAGGGCCGTTCCTGGCGCCACGACCAGCTCTGCCTGATGCGTCCCACCGGTAATGCTTACGACGTTCCGCGGAACGCCACGCGACGCGCCGACCGTCAGATCGCCAGCGAACTGGACCACGACGCGCTGGCCCTGCTGGGTCAGATGGTAGTCGGTTCCCGCCGGGAGATAGAATACTACGCGGCCGTATCCTTCGTGGGAACCAATGTGCACCGGCACATCTTGCTTGCTGTCGGCCAAGGCCACGATCGGCAGGAGGGTCAGCAAGGCGACGAGCAAGCAGGTCGCGTATTGTGCGGTTGCACTGCCTCCCCGCTGCCACGGGGAGGAGGGCCGGTGCGTCATTCGAAGCTGGCCAACAACTTGTCGATGTCGGACTGGTCCATGGCGACAGCGGGGTGCTGCGGCCCGTTCAGCAATGCGGCGTCGGTCGCCACGCCGGCAAATTCATCTAACGTCTCCCGGTCGCCGTTGCCAAACGTTGCGACGATCTGGACGACCTTGGCCTCGATCGTCTTCAGTGTCCCGACAACCTTGTTGATTCGCTGGCCGGTGATGTCCTGGAAGCTGCACGCCTCATAGATGCGCGTGGTGGCGTCTTGCAGCCTGGTTGCTGGTTCGCCGGTAACGCTCCGCGCAACCTCATCGAGCGTTTCGCAACTGCTCAGGATCGCATTGGTCGCAGTAGCGGTGTGATCGACGATGGCATCGAGCTCGTCGGTCGCGAAGGGGATATGATTGTCGGTGATGTCGTCCACCCGCAACGCGGCGATCTCGATCTTGGCGCGCGCGATGGTATGGCCAAGAGCCTCTACCTCGGCCAGCAGCGAGGTCTCTTGCGCGGACAGATCCCCGCTCAGCGTGGAAAGCACGACGCGCACCACTTCTGCGACCATCTCGGGTTCCGAACCAGGATGTCGCGCACGGATCTCGTCGAGCCGTTGGGCCAGCAGGTCGGGGTCAGACATGACCTAATACCTTCTCGATCTTGTCGCGCAGGGTTTCCGCATTGAACGGCTTCACGATATAATTCGAGACGCCGGCCTGCTTGGCAGCAACGACATTCTCGGCCTTGCTCTCGGCGGTGACCATGATGAATGGCGTGGCCTTCAGTTTGGCGTCCGCCCGTACCTCCTGCAGCAATTGCAGTCCGGTCATTGGCGCCATGTTCCAATCGCTGATCACCAGGCCGAAGTTGCCAGCACGCAGCTTGGTCAGGGCGTCAGCGCCATCGCTGGCCTCTTCCACATTGTTGAACTCAATCTGCTTCAGCAGATTTCGGATGATGCGCAGCATCGTCTTGTAGTCGTCGACGATCAGCACGTTTACGGATTTGTCGATCGGCATCGTCGTTCGGTCCCTTCTCCTTCGCGTTCAGCCGCCAGCCTGGCCGTCGCGTTGCGTGCGCATCTGGGCAAGCTTCGCGGTAAGGTCGCGCGCCTTGTCGGGCTGCATCGCCGCCAGCACGGGAGCCGCCTTCGCCTCCTTCATGCGGTCCACCACCTGCAGAAGCACTGGCATGTCGAGGTCATTGAAGATTGTCGCGGCGTCACGTGGTTTCATCATCTCGTAGAGCTTGACCAAGCCCTGCCAACCCGTGTCCTCACGTTGCTTGCGTGCGCTATCGAGTGCCTCGAGTTTGGTCTGCAGTGCCTGCAATTCGCCAATGCGCGACGCGAGTTTCTGTTCTGCTGCGGCAAGCACAAACTCACGCGTTGCCAGGGCTGCGTCGCGGCCGTCCAGCTCCTGGCGGCGTTGACGCAGGTCGAGCAGCACCTTGCGCTCGGCGTCGTCGACAGGCGGCGCGGTCTCCTCAGACGGCTTTGTCGCCGCGGGCTGCGTCGGAGCCGGGATAGCGACCTGGGCTGCCGTAACAACCTGAGGTGTGGCATCCTGCACAGGTACCGCCGCTCGGACCAGTTGGGCCGACTTCATGGCCAGCAGGCCGGCGAGAGCGAAGATTGTGATCGGCAGCAACCGTATCGAACCGAGGCGCAGGGTCATCTTGCCATCCTCAACGCCTTCAGCAGATCGCGTTCAGCCTGGCTTCGCACGCGCGGTTCCGTGGCATCCGCATTGGAGACAACAGTCAAGCGTGGTGCTTCACTGGCGAGCGGTCTGCTGGCACGCACGAGCGCGTCCAGCCGATCAGCCAAACGGCCACCACGTTCTATCAACAGTGCAAGATCGTCCTTGAGCGACAACGCCGCATCGACCTGATGAGCGATCTGCTGACCAGCA
This sequence comes from uncultured Alphaproteobacteria bacterium, assembly GCA_963799415.1. Classification (GTDB taxonomy): domain Bacteria; phylum Pseudomonadota; class Alphaproteobacteria; order Acetobacterales; family Acetobacteraceae; genus JAMXLO01. Next base: position 70,260 of record CAWCXI010000015.1, read on the forward strand.
CCATCGGCGGCGCCCCGCAGTCGCTCGATGCCGATCTCCGCCTGGCGCGTGCTGGCATTGAATCCGGCGATCAGCTCCTGCAACTGCACACGATCGCGTTTCAGCACGCCGAGGGCGCGCTCGAGGCGCACGGCGTGGAACAGGGTCGCCGCGAGAAGTGCGATCAACACGAGTTCGAGGATCAACTCCATGCCGCGATTCTCGCGCAGTAGTGTTAGGAAACTGCCAATACGGTCAGCGCTCGGTCTGCTGCAGCCGCGGGACTTCACGCTCAATGCGCACAGCGATGCGGTTCTTGCGGCGACCGACGCGGCCCTCGAACAGCGGCACCGTGCCGCATCGCACCAATACTGGCGCACTGAGCGCCGTGTTGAGCAGGATGCGGTTGCCGGGCTGGAGCGCCATTACATCGGACAACCGCATCATCTGTTCGTCCAGCACGACGTCCAGCTCGACCTCGGTGTTCCACAATTCCTCGGCGAGATGGGTTTCCCAGATCGAAGTCACGGCCGAATTTCTCACCCATGAACTGCTGCAGCAGCAGTTCGCGCACAGGCTCGAGCGTGGCGTATGGCAACAGCAACTCCATACGACCACCGCGGTCCTCCATGTCGATGCGCAGGCGCGCGAGCACCGCTGCATTCGACAACCGGCTGATGGTGGCAAAACGCGGGTTCACCTCCAGCCGCTCAAAACGGAAGGTGACCGGACAGAGTGGGTCGAAACTGGCGGAAAGATCAGCCAGCACCACCTGAATCAGCCGCTCAACCAGGGTGCGTTCGATTGTCGTGTAGGGGCGACCCTCGATGCGCATCGCCGCAGTGCCGCGGCGGCCGCCCAGCAACACGTCCACGATGGAATATATCATTGCGGAATCGACGATCATCAGGCCGTAGTTGTCCCACTCCTCCGCCTTGAACACTGCGAGCATCGCCGGGAGCGGAATAGAGTTCAGATAGTCGCCGAAGCGCAGCGACAGGATGTTGTCGATGCCTACCTCGACATTGTCCGAGGTGAAGTTGCGCAGCGAGGTAGACATGATGCGCACCAGCCGGTCGAACACGATCTCCAGCATCGGCAGGCGCTCGTACGAGACGAGACCCGAGCTGATGATCTTCTGCATCCCGCTGCGATTCTCGCCGCCGGCGGTACCTTCGTCGAAGCCGAGCAGGCTGTCGATTTCGGCCTGGTTCAGCACGCGCGCGGGTTGCGTCGGCTGAACCTCGTCACCCGCGGCCTCGCCACCCGCGGCCTCTGCGCCCCACGCCGCAGCCAGTTCTTCGTCGGACTGAGGTTTGTCGGGTGCGTCGCTCATTGGACCAGCATCTGGGTGAACAGGACGTCGGTTATGCGCGCCGGCGCGGCGGCAAGGTTGGCGCGCGCGATCAGTTCCTCACGCAGACGATAGGTGCCGGCGGAGCCCCTGAGCTCCTGCGGGCGCATTTCGCGCATGTAGGTCAGGAACAGATCCTGGAGTCGCGGCATGGCGGCCTTCACACGTTCCACGTCTTCCTGCTTCTGTACCTCGAGACGCGCGGTCAGTTTCACGTAACTCGGCCGCTGCGGATTGCTGTTCAGGTTGGCGATCAGCTCCGGCAGATCAACATAGATGGGCTTTAACGGAGTGGCCTGTTCAGTGGGCGTCTGGGCGTGCTGCATACCGAGCAGGCGCGGCAGGACCCCGGAGAACCACAGGCCGGCGCAGACGCCCAACAACGCGACGGGGGCGGCGGCGAGCAGGATCAGCTTTCGCCGACCGCCTGATTTCACTGGCTCCGGTTGTTCGGGTGTTTCGTCGGGCTTGCTGGTTTCTTCCGCTGCCGCGGCCTGGGCCACTGGCTGCTCCTTTGACCTATTGCGCGGCAGGATGACAGGGAGCTGTTAAGAAACCTTTGCCCGGCACATTCCGCCGGGTAGGGCAATCAGTGCCGGACGTCCACGGCCAGGTCAGGGCCGCCTTGTGGCGGTCAGCCACGACTTGCCAAGTGGAGTCAGCGCGACCACGAGGCGGCGGCGAATGGCACGCTGCTTGCGACTGCGCGGTCATGGAAATCGTCAGCAACGTCGCCGCCTCTCGTCTCGTCGCACAGCAGCGTGTGATGGAAGTGATCGCGGACAACATCGCAAACGCGAGCACGCCAGGTTTCAAGGCAGAGCGCATGCAGTTCAGCGACTGGCTCAGTCGGCAGGGCGGCACTGACGTGCCGCAAGGCGACCGCAGCATCGCGTATACGCAGGACCGTGCGACATGGCGCGAACTACGCGCGGGCACGCTGACGCATACCAGCAATCCGTTCGATCTCGGCATCACCAATGACGGATACTTCACTGTCAGAACATCGCGCGGGCCGCGCCTCACGCGCGATGGCCGCTTCGGCCTGATGCCCGACGGAACGATGTCCAACGGCGCAGGCAACGCAGTGTTGGACACCAACGGACAGCCCATCATGCTGTCGCCTACCGATACGCAGATCACCATCGCTGGCGACGGCACCGTGTCCAGCGAAAATGGCCAGCTCGGAAAAGTGGGCGTGGTGCAACCAACCGATCTGATGCAGCTCGCGGCTGAGGGTGACACGCTGTTCAGGTCTGGTTCGACCACAGCGCCGGTGACCTCGCCCGGCCTGGTACAGGGTTCGATTGAGGACTCCAACGTTCAGCCGGTGCTCGAAATGGCCCGAATGATTGATGGCGAGCGACAATTCCAGTTCATGACCCAGTTCATCCAGGCCGAGAGCGACCGAGAACAGTCAGCGATCGACAAGTTGCTGACCCAGCAGCAGAACTAAGGAGATCCCGACATGCGTTCGCTCGACATCGCTGGCACGGGGATGCTGGCGCAGCAGACCAACGTTGAGGTCATCTCGAACAATATCGCCAACATGACGACGACTGGATTCAAGCGCCGGCGGGCGGAGTTCCAGGACCTGATCTATCAGAACCTCCGCCGCGTCGGTTCCAACAGCTCGGATACCGGCACGCTGGTGCCATCGGGAGCGCAGGTCGGGCTCGGCGTGAAGACGGCGGCGATCTATCGGATAAGCGAGCAGGGCAACCTGCAGCAGACGTCCAACACGCTCGACATGGCGATCCAGGGCAACGGTTATTTCCAGGTGACGCTGCCATCGGGTGACACTGCCTACGCGCGTGATGGCGCGTTTGGCCTGGCTGCCGATGGCACGATCGTCACCGCTGACGGTTACGTGGTGCAGCCCGGGGTGCAGATCCCGTCGAATGCCACCGGCGTGACCGTGAACCAGTCGGGCCAGGTGCAGGTGACGATAAGTGGCCAGACCGCGCCACAGACTGTCGGTCAGGTGCAGCTTGCGGTGTTTCCGAACGAGGCGGGGTTGGATGCTCAAGGCGACAACCTCTATTTGCAAACTGCCGCATCTGGACAGCCGGTCACTGGCAATCCGGCGTCGCCTGGCTTCGGCTCGGTCATGCAAGGCTTCATCGAGACGTCCAATGTGAATGTGGTCAGCGAGATCACCAATCTGATCACGGCACAGCGGGCCTACGAGATGAACAGCAAGGTGATCACCACCAGCGACGACATGCTGTCCACCCTGACCAACCTCCGGTGACATGATGAACCGATTGCCATTCGCCGTTCTGGCGATCTGTCTTGTGGGCGCTTCCGCACAGTCCGCGACGCTGCGCACGACAAGAACGCTGCACGCACCGATCGTGCGGCTGTCAGATCTGTTCGAGGATGCGGGCGCCAATGCCGACCGTGTGCTGGGTCCCGGGCCCGGTGCGGGCGGACGCATCGTGGTGGAAGCGGCGCAGCTTGGCGCCATCGCACGGCAATTCGGTGTGGATTGGCGGCCGGCATCATCGGCTGATCGCGCGGTGCTCGATCGGCCCGGCCGTCCGCTGCAGCGCGAGGATGTGTTGGATGCTTTGAGGAGCGCCCTGGTCGAAGGCGGCACGTCGCCCGACTGCGACATCGAATTGGCCGACTTTTCGCCACCACTGGTGCCATTCGAGTCTAATCCACGGCCAGTGGTGTCCGACCTTAGCTACGACACCAATGCCGGCCGGTTCACCGCAATGCTTTCGGTTGCCGGTAAATCCATGGAACCAATCTACATGCGCCTCGCGGGCAAGGTGGATGACACGATCGAAGTGCCGGTCGCCACCGCGCGCGTGCCGGCAGGCAGCGTTCTGCGCGCCGAGGACGTTCACGTGGCGCGCGTGCATACCTCACTGATCCACGGCGAGGTGGTGCACAGGATCGCTGATGCAGTCGGCATGCAGACGAAGCGGCAGATTGCCGGTGGATCACCCCTCGGAGGGGCGGAACTGATGCGCCCATCCATGGTGCAAAAAGGCGCCACTGTCCTGATGATGCTCGACAGTCCGGGGATCGTACTGACCGCACAGGGCCAAGCAATGGAGGCCGGGGCGATCGGTGAACGCATCCGCATACTCAATACGGTATCGCACGCGGTGATCGAGGCGGAGGTGATTGGGCCTGACCGCGTGCGTGTCGCGCCGAACGCGGTGCCGCTGAAAGTGAGCGTGCGATGAAGCGAAGCGTTCGATTGTTGGCGCCCACGCTCGCTTGTCTGCTCCTGGCTGGCTGTGGATCGCTTTCCCGCCTGTCCGAGGTCGGGCGCGCGCCGGCGATGACGCCGACATCGGATCCGACCAAGGATCCCACGTGGCGGCCTGTCAGCATGCCGATGCCGGCGCGAGAGCCCACCCCGAATGAGGCGAACTCATTGTGGCGGTCCGGCTCGCGTGCCTTCTTCAAGGATCAGCGCGCGGCGCAGGTAGGCGACATCGTCACCATTCTGATCGCCATGAACGACACTGCCAACGTCAAGAACGCCACCACGACCAACAGAAGCAGCGCCGAGACCGGGAGTCTAGCGAGCTTCTTCGGTCTGCAAGCGGGTCTGCCGAAGACAATTACCGATCCGTCGAAGATTTTGAACGTGGGCAGCAGCAATAACAACGGCGGATCCGGACAGATCCAACGCAACGAGGTGGTGACTATCAGGCTTGCCGGCGTGGTGACGCAGGTTCTGCCGAATGGCAACCTGGTAGTGTCGGCCCGGCAGGAATTCCGGGTAAACAGCGAGCTACGTGAGCTGCAGGTGACCGGCGTGATCCGGCCGCAGGACATCGCGTCCGACAATACAGTGCTGCATGACCGTATGGCTGAGGCCCGGATCGCCTATGGCGGGCGCGGGGAACTCACCGAGGTGCAACACACCCGTTGGGGCCAGCAGTTGATGGATGTACCTGCTGCCATTCTGAGACTGAGGCGGCCCTGCCTAGCGGCTACATGGTCCACCAAAAACGTCAGCCCGCATCCCCGCGCACGTGGGTGGCCGCGGCGATCGTCTCGCACAGGTCATCGACCATGTGGCCGATCAACGCCTCGTCCTCGCCCTCCGCCATGACGCGGATCAGGGGCTCGGTGCCGCTCTCCCGGATCAGTAGGCGGCCGCATCCATTGAGTGTTGCCTGCGCCGCCGCGATAGCGTGTTGAATATTCTTGTTGAGCAGCGGCGAGGCACCGGTGAAGCGGACATTCTTCAGCAATTGCGGCAATGGCGTAAATACGCGGCAGACTTCGCGCGCTGAGCGCTGCTGCTCGACGATAACCGCGAGGACCTGCAATGCGGCAAGGAGACCGTCGCCAGTAGTGGCAAAATCCGACAGGATCACGTGCCCGGATTGCTCGCCGCCCAGATTCATGCCTGTCTCGCGCATGCGCGCGACGACATAGCGATCGCCCACCCGGGTGCGGTCCAGCGTCATCCCATGGTCGGCGAGGAAGCGCTCAAGCCCGAGGTTGGACATGACCGTTGCAACGATGCCTTCGCCACGCAGCCGACCGCTGGCGGCCCAGGATCGCGCGATCAGCGCCAGGATTTGGTCGCCGTCGATCAGTTGGCCCTTCTCGTCTGCAATCAGCAACCGGTCAGCGTCGCCGTCTAGTGCGATACCGAGTTGCGCCTCGTGCTCCACGACCTGGGCACAGAGATACTGCGGCACCGTGGAGCCACAGTCGCGGTTGATATTGAAGCCGTCAGGCGAGACCCCGAGCGGGACCACGGTGGCGCCGAGCTCCCACAGCACAGTCGGGGCCACGCGGTAGGCCGCTCCGTGGGCACAATCGACCACGATCTTGAGGCCATCCAGTCGCAGGCCGCGGGGGAAGCTTGCCTTGGCGGACTCAATGTAACGCCCGGCGGCGTCGTCCAGGCGAGTGGCGCGGCCGAGTGATGGGGGCGCCGCCAAGCGCTGGCTCATATCGCTGGCCATCAAGGCTTCGATCTCGCTCTCGGTCTCGTCGCTGAGCTTGAAGCCGTCCGGACCGAACAGCTTGATGCCGTTGTCCTCATACGGATTGTGCGACGCGGAGACCATCACGCCGAGATCGGCCCGCAGGCTGCGGGTCAGCATGGCGATTGCTGGGGTGGGCAACGGACCGACCAGGGTCACATCCATGCCTGCACCAATGAAGCCCGCCGTGAGCGCCGGCTCCATCATGTAGCCGGACAGCCGCGTGTCCTTGCCGATCACGACGTGATGGCGGTGGCTGCCGCGGGTGAACAGCAGTCCGGCAGCCTGACCAAGTCGGAGCGCCATCTCGGCGGTCATGGGATCGGTGTTTGCCGTGCCGCGGATACCATCGGTTCCGAACAATTGTCTCACGCACGCCATGGATCGTTCGCCTCGCCTATCGAAAGACATGTTGCATGTTTCGTCTTGGCAATGGAAGTACAATCACGGCGCCAAGGTGTGCCAAGTCCTTATCGCCTGCAAGGTTTCAGGCACGTCATGGACACGCAGGATCCACGCGCCCCGGGACAGGGCAAACAGGCCGGCAGCGAGCGAGGCAGGCAGGCGACGCTGCGGGTTGTCCTCGCCCGTGACCGCCCCGAGGAACGATTTACGCGAAACGCCCACAAGAATAGGCTGGCCGAGCGAGCCAAGCTCCGGCAGGCGACGGAGCAGTTCCAATGACTGCTCGGCCGTCTTGGCAAACCCGATGCCGGGATCAATGACAATCCTGTCCCGGGCGATCCCGGCGCGTGCGGCGGCTTCGATGCGATGGCCAAGTTCGCGGGTCACGTCGGCTGCCACGTCATCGTAGCGCGCCCTGGCATACATGTCGGTCGGCGTTCCACGCATGTGCATGAGGACGACCGGACAACCGCGGGCAGCCACGAGTGGTGCGGCGGCTGGATCGAAGCCCAGGGCGTAAACGTCGTTGACGATGGCGGCGCCTGCATCGAGCGCTGCCGCCATTGTGGCGGCATGGCGGGTGTCGACGGAGACCCGAATTCCCGCTGTGGCGAGGCCGCGTATCACGGGCAGAATCCGGTTCTTCTCAGTAGCTTGCGCGGTAGGCTTCGACTGCGGTCTCGTCCTCTTCTCCGCCGACATCGATGATATCCGCACCGGCCTCCGCCATCGCGAGACCAGCTGCGACCGCCCGGCCGGGATCGAGAAAGTCTCCGGCGTCGCTGAAGCTGTCGGGCGTAATGTTCAGCACACCCATCACACGGGGGCGGTCGAGGCTGAGGCCGGCCCAATGCTGGAATGGGACAGCCGTGGAGGCTTGCTCCGGTCTCGTCGTTGCGCTTCCGGTCAGCCCGGCTGCGGTGCCGGGCCAAGGCCCCCTGCCGGCGGGGTCTGTGCAGCCGGGCGGCCTGCGGTCGGCACAGACGCGCGGCGGCTTTCGGGCGCCGGCTCGTCCACCACCTTGCGGATCACCGGCTCGCCGCGCAGTACCGTGCGGATCTCGTCACCGCTCAGCGTCTCGTGCTCCAGCAGCCCGCGAGCCAGACGGTGCAGTTCCTCGACGTTCTCAGTCAGGATGCGCCTCGCCTTGGCATAAGCTCTGTCGATGATGTCCTTGATCTCACCGTCGATCTCGCGCGCCGTGGCTTCCGACACGTTCTTGTTCTGCGTTACCGAGTGGCCGAGGAACACCTCCTGGCTGTTGTCGCCGTAGGCGATCATGCCGAGCTTGTCACTCATGCCCCACTCGGTGATCATCCGACGCGCCTGATCGGTCGCCATCTTGATGTCGCCGGCGGCGCCGTTGGATACCTTATCCGGTCCGAAGATGATTTCCTCCGCCGCGCGGCCACCCATCGCCATGGTGAGCTCAGCCAGCAGTTTGGATTTGCTCTTCGAGTAGCGGTCGCCTTCAGGCAGGCTCATCACCAGCCCTAGGGCGCGGCCGCGGGGAATGATCGTCGCCTTGTGCACCGGATCGCATTCCGGCTCGTGCATGGCGCACAGGGCGTGGCCGCCTTCGTGGTAGGCGGTCATCCGCTTCTCGGCCTCGGACATGACGAGCGAGCGCCGCTCGGTGCCCATCATCACCTTGTCCTTGGCCGCCTCGAACTCGGCCATCGCGACCACGCGCTTGCCCATACGCGCCGCCAGCAGCGCCGCCTCGTTCACCAGGTTCGCCAGATCGGCGCCGGAGAAGCCAGGCGTGCCCCGCGCGATCACCTTGGGGTCCACGTCGGACGCCAGCGGCACCTTGCGCATGTGAACCCGGAGGATCTTTTCGCGGCCGTTAACGTCCGGATTTGGCACCACTACCTGCCGGTCGAAGCGCCCGGGGCGCAGCAATGCCGGGTCCAGCACGTCCGGGCGGTTAGTCGCCGCGATCAGGATGACGCCTTCGTTGCTTTCGAAGCCATCCATCTCGACCAGCATCTGGTTGAGGGTCTGCTCGCGTTCGTCGTTGCCGCCGCCGAGACCTGCGCCGCGATGGCGGCCGACCGCATCGATTTCGTCGATGAAGATGATGCAGGGGGCGTTCTTCTTGCCCTGCTCGAACATGTCGCGGACGCGCGACGCGCCGACACCGACGAACATCTCGACGAAGTCAGAGCCCGAGATGGTGAAGAACGGCACGTTGGCCTCACCGGCGATGGCGCGCGCCAGCAACGTCTTGCCAGTGCCGGGTGGGCCGACCAGCAACACCCCCTTGGGGATCTTGCCGCCAAGGCGCTGGAACTTCTGCGGATCCCTGAGGAACTCGACGATCTCCTGCAGTTCGCCCTTGGCCTCGTCGATTCCGGCCACATCGTCAAACGTCACACGCCCCTGTTTCTCGGTCAGCATTCGGGCGCGCGACTTGCCGAATCCCATGGCACGGCCGCCGCCTGCCTGCATCTGGCGCATGAAGAACACCCAGACGCCGATAAGCAGCAGCATCGGGAACCATGACAGCAGGTAGTGCAGCAGCGGGTTGACGTCGGAATCTTCGGGCTTGGCGATCACCCGCACGCCCTTGTCTGTCAGACGCTGGACCAGGGTGAAGTCCTCGGGCGTATAGGTCTGGAACGTGCGGCCATCGGTGAGCTGGCCCGAGACGGTGCGACCTTGGATCACCACGTCGCGGACGCGGCCGCCGTTCACCTCGTTGATGAAGTCGGAATAGGCGACCTGGGTGGCCGCGGTGTGTGTTGCGCCGGGCTGGAACAGGTTGAACAGCACCACGAGCAACAGGGCTATTATTACCCAAAGAGCCAGATTGCGACCGAAATTGCTCATCTATCCTTGCTCACGTCCACGCGGTGCTACACACGATGCCAGCCGGAATGACAACGAAAGGTGAACCGGCCGTATCAGCTTACGTCAACATAGGGTGTCAGCGTCCTTCATGCATCCCCAAACCAAAACGGCGCGGCCGCTGCCGGCCGCGGAGGGGCGAATAGCACTGGGAAGCGTTCCCATACATTGCTGTCAGGATAGAACAGATGCGGCACCGCGAGAAGTACGGAACCGCATCGGACGGCCGGGAGGGTCCGTAGCACGGCCGAGGGAAGTGGCGAGAGCCTGCGAAATCGTGCCGCATCGTATCCCAGCGGGCCCAAAGTCGCGCCTGCCGGCACCCGAGCCTCGGCACCAAGGCGGAAACGCCCATCCCAGACGGCACCGGGCTGCGCGCGGATCGGGGGGGCCATCGCGGCAGGCTCACGCACTGCCAGCAGGCCTGTTCCCTGCCGGCGGGACGGTACGAGGAGGACGCCCCCCAGTGTCGCCGGCCTGGGTGCAGCAGCAAGGGCAGAAACGGCCCGGGTAGCGGGCGGATATGGCGCCCCGGCGATAGTCTGGACCAATGCGGCGAGAACAGGCGGTGCGATCGGCTGCCCCGACAGCACGGCAAAGCCCTCTGGCCGCAGCGCAACACACTCTGCCAGAGTTGCGGCAACACGCATGTCCTGCGCGGCGCGCAGGCGCCCGGATGCCATGGAGGCAGCAACCAGGGCGGTCGTCGCCGAACCAGAACCTTCGCCGTCACGCCGCAACAGACGCAGGCGCGGACGCAGCGCTGCCTCATCAACGTTCGACGGGTCCTCGAACCATTCCACGCCGACCGAGATCAGTGTCGCGCGCAATTGCGCCGGTGGCACCGTCAGAAAGGGACGCAGCAATCGCAGGCCTGTCGTCTCAACAAGCGGCGCCATGCCAGCCATGCCGGCTGAGCCGCTGCCGCCAAGCGCTCGGATCTGCAAGGTTTCTGCCTGATCGCCCACATGGTGTCCGAGCAGCAGGTGCAGAACCCCTGCTTCGGCGCACGCCGTTGCCAACGCCGCGAAGCGGGCATCCCGCGCTCGCTCGGCGAGCCCATGACCCGGGCCAAGGCCCTGGATCACCAAAATATTTGCTGCGATGCCTCGCTCACCGAGTCGGGCTACCGTCTCCGTTGCCTCCTTGCCAGAACTCGCCACGGAGGCCATGATCGACCACCAGCGCCAGAAGCGACCCGCCACGGTGCTGTGCCCAGGTTTGGGCCAGCAAAGCCAGCCCCATGCTGTCGGCACCGCCTGAGACGCCGGCCGCAATCCGCGGCGCCGGCTCGAAGGGGCCGAGCGCTGCCATGCGGGCGGCAAATTCCTCGTCTGTGACCACTCACCTGCGGCCGGTCACCTGCAGCCCCCGCGCTGACCGGATGCCGCCATGGCTTCGCGGATATCGGGTCTCGGGCTGGGATATTCGCCGTGCAGCTTCGCCAGGGTATCGCAGGCTGCCTTCTTTTCGTTGATGGCGATCAACGAATTGGCCAGACCGAGCAGGGCGTCTGGCGCATGCGCGCCCTTTCTCGACCGATTGTAGGTGTCGTCGTAGGCGATGGCGGCCTGCGAATATTGGTGCTGGCCTATCAGCGCCTGGGCAAGCAGGAACTGCGCGTCGTAGGCGCGAGGCGAGGTGCGATTGCTGGTCAGCACCTCGCGCGCTGCCTGTTCGGCTGCCGGATAATCGCGCCGAGCCAGAGCAGCGTTGCCCTCCTGCATCACGAGTTCAGGCGTTCGGCGGGCTTGTACGGACGGCGCAGCCACTGCCGGTGCACCTAGCGAGGATGGCGGCGGTGCCGGCGCTCGGCTTCCAGGCTGCGGCGACACCGTCGAAGGCGACGGCCCACTCCGAGGGTTCTGGGATTGAAATGCCATGTCGTCGATCCGCTTGCCCAGGTCGGCACCCTGGCGCTGCACCTCGTTCTGTGTCTCGTCAACCCGCCCCCTCAACTGGCGCACCTGTTCCTCGAGAGCATCGACCCGGGACAGCAATTGCGCCACGAGGTCGCTGCCGCCGGTCGATGCTTGTGGATACGCGCTGCGGCCGAGATTGGTTGGGGTACCGCCTCCCCGGCTCGCCTGATCCTGGAGCGTCTGCATTTGACGCCGGAGTTCAAGGATCTGGTTTTGCAACGCTATCCCCTCGCGGCTCTCGACCTGCGCGACCGCCGGCATCGCTGAGGCCAGCAGGACAAGGGTCGCGATCAGCCGCGTTGCCAACGCTCTGCTCATTCTCACTCTCCACGCCGCCAGGACGGGACTCCGGATGCGCTTATGATGCCAGACGTCGGCGGTCGTGTCGTGCAGAGCGGAACCGGCGGCGCTGGGCCACCGGTTCGCTGTCTGTCTGCGTGCTCAGAACCCGTCGGTTCAGCGGACCGACGTGATGGTATTGCGGTTCTGCGCCCAGGCCTGCTCATTGTCGCCCAGAGCTGTCGGGCGGTCTTTGCCGTAGCTGATAGTGCTTATCCGCGAATCGGCGACGCCCCGAGCGACCAGATAATCACGACTGGAGTTAGCGCGACGCTGGCCTAGCGCGAGGTTGTACTCCTCGGTTCCGCGATCGTCGGTGTTGCCAGCAACCTGCACGTTGACCTGAGGATACTTGGCGAGCCAGCCCGACTGCCGATCGAGCGTCGCACGCGCGTCCGGTTTCAGCGTCGAGCGATCGAAGTCAAAAAAGACACGGTCGCCCACATTGGCGACAAGGTCCTCCTGACTGCCTGGGACCGGACCCGAGGTTGCCGCGCCGGCGCCCGTCGAGGCACCAGTATTCTTATCCGCGCACGCCGCCAACAGGGCGACGGCGGCCAAAGCGCCGAGGATCTTGCTGTTCATGTCACTACGTCCCTGGTTGAGGGTGACATCAGAGGAAGGCACGCCAAGACGGCGTACCGGTAATCCGTTCCGCCACTGGATGCGATTACCCGGTTGTGCCGAATCGGGTCAAGTTCGCGCGAACCCTATCGGGATCGATACAACCGGTACACCCCAGCATGAGTGCCTATGCCGCCAAAGGAGACCACGCCGGGTCCGATGCGTCTGTTGGCGTGCCGACCACCCGTTCGTTGAAGCCGGTTATATCGACTGAGACCAGACGGGACGAAAACCCGGATCCCCGGTTGTCGTGCGCGGAGCTTTGGCGCCAGAACATCAGGACACGGCCATTCGGGGCGAAGGTGGGGCCTTCGACCGAGAATCCTTCAGACAGAATGCGTTCCCCTGACCCATCCGGGTGCATGACCCCGATCGAGAAATTGCCGGATTCGCCGCCGAACCTGGTGAACGCGATCAGATCCCCACGCGGTGACCAGACCGGTGTGGCATAGCGACCAGAACCGAAACTGATCCGCTTCGCATTGCCGCCGCCGGCGCCCATCACGTAAAGTTGCTGATCGCCGCCGCGGTCCGAGTTGAACGCGATCTGGCTGCCATCGGGGCTGTAGCAGGGACTTACATCAATCGCGCCGGAGTTGGTGAGGCGCCGCGATGCGTGGCTGCCGAGATCGACGCTGACGATGTCCGAGCCCTGGCCGGTCGCCAACGACATGATCACGCTGTTGCCGTCGGGCGAGAAGCGTGGCGAGAACGTCATGCCGGGGAATTCGCCGAGTACCCGCTGTTGGCCGCTGCCGAGGTTGAACAGATAGACCCTCGGGCGGTTGTTGGCGTAGCTCATGAAGGCGATCTCGTCGCGCGTCGGATGGAAGCGGGGCGTCAGAACCAGCCATGAGCCGTCCGTGAGGAAGCGGTTGTTCTCGCTGTCCTGGTCCATGATCGCCAAACGCTTGGTCTGCCGGCCGCGCGGGCCGGTGGCACCGATGTAGACTATTCGTGTATCGAAATAGCCCTTTTCGCCGAGCAGCCGCTCATAGATTACATCGGCGATGATGTGGGCGATCCGCCGCCAGTTGGCCTGGCTTGTGGTATAGGCGGTGCCCTGAAGCTGGGTCTGCGGCAGGACGTCCCACAGGCGGAACTCGACGCGGATCTGTCCGCCGCCCTGTGCCTCGGCACGGCCGGTGACGAGCGCCTGCGCGCCGATGGCCTTCCAGTTCTGGAAGTTGGGCGCCTCGCCCTGGCCTGATCCCGCCTGGATGTACGCCTGCTGGGCGATCGGTCGGAACAGACCGGAGCGGGCGAGGTCATTGGTCACCACTGTCGCGATGTCCTGGCCGAGTTGGGCGGAGTTGCCATCGCCACCGCCGAAGGCCGGAACGGCGATCGGAATAGGGTCGGTACGCGCACGGCTCACATCAATTACCGCGCTCTGCCCGCCGCCGCCCGCCGAACCCGTCTGGGACGGGGCGAGTGGCTGAGCGCCGAATGCCGCCGGAGCGGCGAACAGGGAACCTGCCACGCCTGCGAGCAGCGAGCGCCGGCTGAACGGAAACACGGGCGATCCTGTCATGTCTGGGTCTTCCTTCAAGTGAGTCCTCTCACGGTCGGAATCGAAAGGTGAACGTTCGAACCTGCCCCATCATGTTTGGCGGCAGCGGCAAGTTGGCGCAGTTCGGGTCCATCACGGCGCGGACGGCCCGTTCGGAGAACACGCGAAGACGCAGGTTGCCGGCCACGCGGCCGGCGTCGTCAGGCGCCACGACTGCACGGCGGACGACGCCGCCGCCGTCGGTGGTAACGGTCAGCAGCACTTCCATTTTGTCGAGATCGAGCATTCCAGGATCGGTCGCCCAGCAACGACGGACGGAGTCGCCGATGGCGCCGCGCTGTGAAGTGCTCAGGGCGGAGGTGTCATCGCTTAACGGATTGCCACCGCCATTCGGCGCACCGCCGGATTGCGGATTGTAGCGCGCCTTGGGCGGCTGGTTCTGGCGCTGCAGGCTACGCAGCTTCTCCAGCGTATTTTCCAGCGCGTTGCTCTGTGGCGCTGGATTCTTGGTTGGGTTGGGCTGCGAGGTCGCGCTTTGCTGACTTGGGGGGACTGGCGTTGGTGGCGGTGGCGCGGGCAGAGGCGGCGTTGGTAGCGGCTGAGCCTGCTGCGGGGAGGGCGACGCAGCTGGGGGCGGCGGTGCGATCTCAGGGGCGGGAGACGGCATCGGCGGCGGGACCGGGACGGGTGGCGTCGGCAACGGCGGCGCCGCTGCCTGAGGCAGAGGTGGTGGTGGCGGTGGAGGCGGGGGTGGTGGCGATGCCTCGGTCGGTTGTGGCTTGGGCGGCTGTTGCGCCTGCGGCGCGGGCGTTACGTCTGGCGCGGTGGCTGGTGCAGGGACTGCGGCTGGCGCCGCAGCGTGAATTGAGGAGTCAGCGGTGCCATCGAACACCATGGCGATCGCGGTTTCCTCTGGTTCCGGTGCGGGTCGCGCGAACGGCAAGCCAAGAAGCAGCAGCAGCAGGATGAGCAGATGGACAGCCGACGAGATGAGCGCGCCAATTCGCAACCCCGGATTGATGCCGCTGGTCCGGTTGTCCCGATGGTCAACCCCGTGCAGAACGCGCTGGAGCACGCGCTGTCCTCATCCAGCCTTGGGACGAGCCGCGACGGCTGGCTTGGCGGGTTGCCCAACAGGTTGCTCCGCCAGTAGCGCCACCTTGGTGAAGCCACCCTGGGTGATCGTGCCCATGACCTCCATAATCCGCCCGTAGGCAAGGTCCTTGTCGCCACGCACGAATATGCGGCGATCCTGGTTGTTCTGCGCGATGGCCTGCAGCTTCGTCACCAGCTCCGCGAGCTGAACCTCCTGATCCTGCAGGAAGATCTTCCCGCTCGCGTCGATGCTGACCGTCAACGGCTGGCTGTCGGTATTCAGCGGCTTGGCATCGGTCTTTGGCAAATCAACCGATACGCCAGACGTCATCAGTGGAGCAGTGACCATAAAGATGATCAGGAGCACCAGCATCACGTCAACCATGGGCGTGACGTTGATTTCCGACAGCGGCCGGTATCGGCCTCGCGTCAGAGGTCGGCCATTCAGCGATACAGCCATGGCTCAGGCGCGCTCCTCACTCTGGCGCGACAGGATGGCGCTGAACTCGGCGCCGAAGCCCTCCAGGCGTGTCGCGAATCGGGCGAGGTCGTTGCTTATCTTATTGTAGGCCAGCACTGCCGGAATTGCTGCCACCAGACCGATCGCCGTGGCGAACAGTGCCTCGGCGATGCCGGGCGCCACCACGGCGAGATTGGTGTTGTGCATGGCCGCGATTGCGGAGAACGAGTGCATAATTCCCCACACAGTACCGAACAGGCCGATGAACGGCGCAGTGGCGCCTACCGAGGCAAGAAAGATCATCCAGCGTTCCATCCGATCCATTTCGCGCTGGACGGTCACCGTGATGGCACGATCAATCCGCTCACGCACGGAGGTGCGGCTGATGTCGGCGCCGGCAACGCGTACCGAGCGGCGCCACTCGCCCATCGCCGCTCCGAATACCGCGGCCATGGGATGCGCCGGATTGGTCGCCTCGTGCTCGAACAGTTCCTCGAGGCTACCGCCGGACCAGAAGCGGTCCTCAAAGCCGTCCGCGTCACGATTGACCTTGCGCAGACTTGACCACTTTTCGAACACAACGGCCCAGACCCAGACGCTGGCCGCGAGCAGGCCGAGCATGACGACCTTCACGACAATGTCGGCCTCAAGGAAAAGGCCCCAGAGCGAAAGATCCACGCCCGGCGTGGCCAGGTTCGCCGCATCAACTGCTCGATCCACCTGCTACTCCTTATCCCGCGCAGCCTTCGCCGCTGCGCACATATCGGTCAGCACTAAGCGCCAGCTCTGTGGCAGACGCCCAGGCTTTCCGCTCCCCGGCCTTACGCACGCAATCCGCACCGTCAACACGGCACATGGCCCTTCCGGCCCGCGAACATCCTGACGCAGTGTCAACGTTGCGCCGCCCACCGAGAGAGGTTCAGTTACCACAATCAGCGAGTCGTCGATGTGTGCCGGGCGGAGATAGTCCACTTCGATGCGGCGCACCACGAACATCGAGTTCGAATTGCTGCACGAGGTCCGCATGCGGGATTCCCGCCTCGCGCAAGGCTTCAGTGCGGGCCCGTTCGGCGAACCGCAAATAGGTGGCATGATAGACAACACCACCCGCATCGGTGTCCTCGTAATAGACGCGCACCGCATAGCGGTGTTTGCCATCCGAGGGGATGGAAGGCGGATGTCCATTCATTCACGAAGGAGATCCAGTTGGTCGGGCTGACGCGCCGGCACCGGCAGGTCGAGATGCCGCCAGCCTGGTTCACCCAGCATTCGGCCGCGGCTGGTCCGGAGCACGAGACCCTCCTGAATCAGGAAAGGTTCGATCACGTCCTCCAGGGTATCCCGCGCCTCGGCGAGCGCTGCGGCAAGCGTCTCGACACCGACGGGACCGCCGGCGTGATGCTCGGCGATGCGACGGAGGTAGCGGCGGTCCATGGCATCGAGGCCGAGTGCATCCACCTCAAGGCGATTGAGCGCAGTGTCAGCAGCGGAGCGGTCGACCTTGGCGGCACCGTCCACGGCGGCAAAGTCACGCACGCGGCGCAGCAGTCGGCCGGCGATCCGCGGCGTGCCGCGAGAGCGGCGGGCGATTTCCGCTGCACCATCGGCCGTCAGAGGAACATCCAGCTTGGTGGCACCGCGGCGGACGATTAGTTCGAGCTCAGCGGGAGTGTAGAAGATCAGGCGCAGCGGGATCCCGAAGCGGTCGCGCAGCGGCGTCGCGAGCAGGCCGGCGCGCGTCGTGGCACCGATCAGCGTGAACGATGGCAGGTCGATGCGGACAGAGCGTGCCGCCGGACCCTCGCCAATGATAAGATCGAGCTGGAAGTCTTCCATCGCCGGGTACAGCACCTCCTCGATCGCGGGCTGCAAACGATGGATTTCGTCGATGAACAGGACGTCCTTTGGTTGAAGGTTTGTCAGTATTGCGGCGAGGTCCCCCGCCCTCTGGATCACCGGCCCTGAAGTGGCGCGGAAGCCGACGCCGAGTTCGCGGGCGATTATTTGGGCCAGGGTCGTCTTGCCGAGACCGGGGGGACCGTGAAGGAGAACGTGGTCCAGTGCCTCGCCTCGGGCACGGGCGGCCTGGATGAAGACGGCGAGGTTTTCGCGCGTCGCCTTCTGGCCGACGAATTCAGCAAGCGTCTGGGGCCGAAGGCTTGCCTCAGCCGCATCTTCCTCCCGGCGGATGGGGGAGATGGTTCGGGAGTCCTCGGGATGCTCGGGTGTCCCCTCCCCCCGCCCCCCGCCCACAAGAGGAGGGGGAGCGCTCTTGGCGGGGCGGCTCATCCGGCTGCCCTTTGTGCGAGGTCTTTGAGGCTGTCGCGGATGACCGCATCGAGCAGCGCCGGTTCGCCAAGGCGCTCGATGACCCGCGCGACCACCGGCTGCACCTCAGGTCTGCGGTAGCCAAGGTTCAGAAGTGCGGAGATGGCGTCCTCGGCGATGCTTGGCGTGGCGACCGGCGGGGCGACGAAGCCGGGAGCCGACGGCATCGCGCCGGCCTTGTCGCGCAACTCGGTCAGCAGGCGCACCGCCAACCTGGCGCCTACGCCGGGCGCGCGCGTGAGACTGGCACGATCACCTGAGGCTATCGCGGCGACCAGATCGCGCGGCGACAAAGCCGACAGCACGGAAAGCGCCACCCTGCCACCGACGCCCTGCACAGTGGTCAGCAAGCGGAACCAGTCGCGCTCGGCTGAATCAGCAAATCCGTAGAGCAGGATCGCATCCTCGCGCACGTGCGTTTCCACCAGCAGCCGTGCCATGTCAGGTGCCGGGGACAGCGCGGCGAGCGTGCGGGTGGAAGCGTGCACCAAATAGCCTACGCCGTTCACGTCGATGATGCAGCGACCTTCCTCCAGCGCTTCGACGCGGCCAGTGAGTTGGGCGATCACGCAATCCTCGTGCGGGCATTCCACGCCATGCGACTGGCGCGGTGATGCGCGTGGCAGATGGCGATGGCCAACGCATCGGCCGCATCCGCACGGCAGATCACCGCCCCCGGCAAGAGTCGGCGCACCATCATCTGCACCTGCGCCTTTTCCGCGCCGCCTGATCCCACGACAGCGAGCTTCACCGATTTGGCGGCATACTCGATAACAGGCACGCCGACGAGGGCCGGCACCAGCAGCGCCACACCACGGGCATAACCGAGCTTCAGCGTCGCGGTGCCGTTGCGGTTCACATAGGTTTCCTCGACCGCCGCCTCGTCCGGTTTATGCTGCGCTATCAGAGCGACGAGCAATTCGTGCAGCACCTTCAAGCGTTGTGGCACGGTGGTGGCGCTGTCGGTGGCGATCACGCCATCGGCGACGTGGCGGAGGTGATTGCCATCCGCCTCAATCACGCCCCAACCGGTGAAGCGCAGGCCGGGGTCGACGCCAAGCAGCCGGACCATGGGCGAATCGGATCCCCGTTGATGACCGGTGCTGGTATACGACAGGCGGCCATCTGAGGGAGTGGCCAATGAACAGGCCTTCCCAATCGACCGTCACGCCGAAAGTTTCTGCATCACCGCGTCGGGGATATCGAAGTTCGCGTAGACGTTCTGCACGTCCTCGCTCTCGTCCAGCACCTCAAGCAGCTTCAGCAACGCCGCCGCGCGGGCTTCGTCCAGTGACACACTGGTGGTCGGGCGCCAATCGAGCCGCGCACTCTCTGGCGCGCCGAGCCGCGACTCGAGTGAATCTCGCACGGCAAAGAAGTCCTCGGCCGCCGTAGTGATTTCGTGCGCCTCGGCGTCGCTATCGACATTCTCGGCACCGGCCTCGATCGCAGCCTCCAGAACATCGTCGGCGGTCCCGGCGGACGCCGGATACCGGATCACACCCAGCCGGTTGAACAGGAAGCTCACCGAGTTGGTCTCTCCCAGCGCCCCGCCATGTTTGGCGAACGCCGATCGTATGTCTGAGGCAGTCCGGTTGCGGTTGTCTGTCAACGCCTCGACGATGATCGCGACACCGGCCGGACCGTAACCCTCGTAGCGAACCTCAGCATAGTCCTCGCCTCCCGTGCCGCCGGTCGCCTTCTTGATCGCACGATCCACCGTATCCTTCGGCATGTTCGCCTGCCGTGCCGCCAAAATCGCCGCACGTAGCCTTGGATTGAAGGCCGGATCAGGTAAACCTTGCCGCGCAGCGACAGTGATTTCACGGATCAGCTTGGCGAACTGCCTTCCACGGCGCGCGTCCTGGGCGCCTTTGCGGTGCATGATGTTCTTGAACTGAGAATGACCGGCCATCGCTCACGACTGTGTGTTAATCGTTAATTCGCAACACCCAAAATCTACACTGAGGCGGCATAAGGAGGCGAGAGTGACCGACGCACCAGGCTGGCCAGGCATTGCACCGCGCTGGACGTCCAGCGCGAAGAGCGGAGTGGGCACGGCGCTGTCCCCCGTCAGCCGGGTGTGGTTCACCCTCAGCCACGGGATACTGGACGAAATCTACTATCCGCGTGTCGATCAGGCCTGCACGCGGGACTTTGGCCTGATCGTGACCGATGGCGAAGGGTTCTTTGCCGAGGAAAAGCGCGACTGCACCTTTGCCATCGCCGGGCTGGAGGATGGTGTTCCGGCATTCCACCTGATCAATACCCACACCGGCGGCCGCTTTCGGATCCATAAGCACATACTGACCGACCAGCGCGCCGATGTGGTGATTCAGCGGGTGAGGCTTGAGGTCCTGGACGGCCGTCCCCTGCGCCTCTTCACGCTGCTGGCGCCACATCTGGTCAATGGTGGGGCGCACAACACTGCCTGGACGGGCGACTACAAGGGCCATCACATGTTGTTCGCTGAGGGCGATGGAACCACGTTGGCACTAGGCTGCTCGCGCCCCTTTCTCGCTCGCTCGGTCGGCTTCGTCGGGGCCTCCGATGGCTGGCAGATGCTGCACCAGAGCGGTCAGCTGAGCGACGAATACGACCGTGCGGCCGATGGCAACGTCGCGCTGACCGCTGAGATCTCGTCACCGGAAGAGGAGTTCCGGCTCTCTTTGGGCTTTGGTCGCAGTGCATCTGAGGCTGCCTTTCGAGTGCGGGCCAGCCTACAGACGCCGATGGAGCGGCAGATGGAGGAATATGCCACCGGCTGGCGGTCCTGGCAGGCGCAGCTTCGGTCGCTGGACCGGAAGGTGGAAGGGCACAACGTCTATCGCGTCAGCACCGCGGTGCTGCGCTGTCATGAAAGTCCGACATTTCCCGGCGGTCTGATCGCCAGCCTGTCCATCCCGTGGGGCGGTAGCAAGGGCGACGATGATCTCGGCGGCTATCACCTGGTATGGCCGCGTGATTTGGCGCAGACTGCCGGCGCATTCCTGGCCTGCGGTGCACATGATGAAGTGCTGCGTATCGTGCGCTACCTGCGTGCCGTGCAGGAGGACGACGGAAGCTGGCCGCAGAATTGCTGGCTGGATGGCACACCGTATTGGCACGGCATCCAGCTGGATGAGTGTGCTTTCCCGATGCTGCTGCTGGACATGGCCTGGCGCGAGGGCGCGTTGCCTTTGCCAGTGCTGCCGGCCTTTTGGCCGATGGTCGCGAGGGCGGCGGGGTTTGTCATCAGCCACGGGCCGCGCACCAGCCAGGATCGGTGGGAGGAAAATGCGGGCTACACGCCGTTCACGCTCGCCGTGCAGGTCGCCGCGCTGCTCGCTGCGGCTGATATTGCCGACGCCTGCAACATTGATGACGTTGCCGACTTCCTGCGTGACACGGCGGATGCGTGGAACGAGCAGATCGAGGACTGGGTATATGTCACCGATACCCGACTGACGCGTGAGGTTGGTGTAGCAGGCTACTACATACGGATTGCACCCGAGGTGCCCGGTGAGGCGCGTGCCGAGCTGCGCGGCACGGTAGAAGTCCGCAATCGATTCGCTGAAGCGAGCCATGTTGAGGCCGACGAGCTGATCAGCACAGATGCCCTGGCACTGGTGCGGTTCGGGCTGCGTTCGCCGGACGATCCGCGGATCATCGACACGGTGAAGGTGATCGATCATGTGCTGTGCGTGGATCTGCCCTACGGTCCTGGCTGGCGGCGCTACAACGGCGACGGCTACGGAGAGCATGACGACGGTGGCCCGTATGACGGCACAGGTGTCGGTCGTGTCTGGCCGCTGCTTGCGGGCGAGCGGGCGCACTACGAGTTGGCGGCAGGCCGCCGTGCCGAGGCAGAGCGACTGCTGGCAGCGTTAGAGGCTGGAGCGAGTCCGGGTCGGCTGCTCCCAGAGCAGGTATGGGACGGCGCGCCGATCCCAGAGCTGGAGCTGTTTCCCGGCCAACCGAGCGGATCGGCCATGCCGCTGGTGTGGGCGCATGCCGAGCATATCAAGCTGCTGCGGTCGCTCGCGGACGGCGCAGTATTCGATCGGCCGCCGCAAGCGGTGCGACGCTATCTCCGTGAGAAGCGCGTAGCCCGATGCCGGCCCTGGCGGCCCGACTGGCGGACGCCGTCGGTGCCTGTGGGGAGAGTGCTCCGGCTCGATTTGCCGGATGAGGCCGTGGTTCACTGGAGCCCGGATGGCTGGCTAACGCGCAACGACGTACGGACGCGCGACACCGGAATTGGAATTCACACCGTTGATCTGCCGACGACCGGTCTGGTGCCGGGCCAAACCATCGTATTCACCTGGATGACCGTCGCCAGCGGCGAATGGGTTGGCGAGGATCACACAGTGACGGTTGACGGCGCGGGCTGATCGAGGAGGTCAGCGTGGGCGCTTGCGCAGCAGGAAGCGTTGGCGTCCGTCCAGCGCCAGCTCACGACGTTGGTTGTGCACCGTACTGCGGAGGCCGATCACGCCGGTGGTGCGATTGGGCGACAGCTCGTCCACTTCCAGTGCTGAATACAACGTATCGCCGACGAAGACCGGCTTCAGAAATCGGCTCGACTGTTCGAGGAAGCCCACCAGCGCATCCTCGGTGACGAACGGGAACAGCCCTGCGCCTGGCGCGGTCTGGATCAGCGTCTGGAAACCGTGGGCGAGCATGCCGGGCAAGCCGTGAGCTCGGCAGTACTCCACGTTGTAATGGATCGGATGGTTGTCGCCGCTCGCGGCCTGGAACGCCAGGAACAGCGCCTCGGTCATCGTCCTGCTTGGCAGCACGAAGCGTTCACCCATTTGGAAGTCATCGAACCAGCGCTGCTCTGGGATCATGCGATGCGCGGCCGGATCGAAGTCGCTCATACCGCTCCGGCAGCTCGAAAGGCGTCGATCTCCGATGGGGCAAATCCAAGCTCCTGCAGCACCGCATCGGTGTGCTGGCCGAGTGCCGGAACATCACCCATCGCAGCTTCCACGTCGGTGAAGGTGAAGGGCGGGAGCAGCGCACGCACCGGGCCGCCCGGACTATTGATCTCGCGCCAGCGGTCACGTGCGCTGAACTGCACATGCTGCCAAACATCGCCTGGCTCGTTCAGCCGACCGTTGGCGATGCCGGCCGCATCCAGTTTCTTCACCGCCTCGATTGAGGTCATGTCGGAAAAGTAGTCCTCGATCAGCTGGGTCATCTCGAGCCGATGTTCGCGGCGTGCGTTATTGTCGCGGAAGCGCGGATCGGTGGCGAGTTCCGGTCGGTCCAGCACCTTGGCGCAGAAGGTCACCCACTCGCGCTCGTTCTGGAGGCCGAAGATGACTTGACCATCCTTGGTTTGATGTGCGCCGTAGGGGCTGAGGGCGGGATGGCTGGTAGGCAGCCGCGGCGTCGGTGATTTGCCGTATGCGTGCCGATACAGTGGATACATCATCCATTCGGTCAACGCGTCCAGCATGGCGACCTTGACGTTGGCGCCTTCACCGGTGCGCCCTCGCCGAACAAGCGCGGCAAGGATTCCGGACAGTGCGTACATCCCGGTGGCGATGTCGGCCGCGGAGATGCCGACGCGTGAGGGCGTATCCTGAGTGCCGGTGACGCTGATCAGGCCTGATTCCGCCTGGATCAGCAGGTCATACGCCTTCTTATGTGCGAACGGCCCGCTCTCGCCATATCCTGAGACGTCGCAGACGACTAGCTTCGGATGGCGCGGCACGAGGTCAGCATGGCTCAGGCCGAGGCGAGCGGCGGCACCGGGTGCGAGGTTCTGTAGCAGCACATCCGCGCTGCCAACCAGCCGATCCAGTATGTTCGCCGCTTCCGCATGCTTCAGGTCGAGCGCAATGCTGCGTTTGCCGCGATTGAGCCAAACGAAGAAGCTGGCTTGGCCGTGCACGTAGCTGTCGTAGTGACGCGCGAAGTCGCCCTCACCTGGGCGTTCCACTTTGATGACATCGGCACCGAGGTCGGCCATGTGCCGGCTGCAGATCGGCGCCGCCACGGCGTGTTCGAGGGCGACGACGCGGATGCCTTCGAGGGGTAGCACGGTCGGATCTACCTTCCAGGAGTTCTTCAGGCAGGAAAGCGCCGCGTGCTGCTCCTGTCAAAGAGCGATCGATGTGGCGGCGGAGAGTGCCGCGGCGATGCCAGGGGCAGCGGCAAGGATCGGATTGCCCGCTGTCGCACCGTCGCCGGCCATGAAGGAACTGACCGTGGCACCCGCCTCCGCCAAGATCGTCAGCGCCGCAGCCACGTCCCACAGATTGATGTGCAGTTCGACATAGGCGTCCGTGCGGCCAGCCGCGACGTCGGCAAGACCGAGCGCCCCCGAGCCATTGAGCCGTGGCATAGCACCGGCGGCGATGATGCGGTCGGCAAGCCCGATGAAAGTTTCACGTGGTCGACGGTGCGACCAGCCAAGCTCGATGGTGGCGCGAGCGAGGTCCGTGGTTTCTGCGGCGCGAATTGGTGTGCCATTCAGCGTAGCGCCGGCGCCACGGCATGCAGCGAAGGTCTCGCTGAGTGCGGGAGCGACAATGACGCCGATCACCGGGGTCTCGCCGTCGAGGCAACCAAGCGAGACGCAGAAACGCTTGCCGCCGCGCATGAAATTTGCGGTGCCATCGATCGGATCGACCACCCAGCGCAGGGTTCCCGAGCGGGCTCGGCCACCTTCCTCGCCTTGAAAGCCGTCAGCCGGATAGGCCTGCGCCAGGCGTTCGGATAGTAGATTTTCGACGGCGCCGTCAGCCTCGGTGAGCCAGTCCTGCGCACCCTTCAGCGTGGCCGATGATGCGCCGGGCGGCGGTTGCATACGCAGAGCAAGGGCCGCGGCTTCAGTAGCAAGCATAACAGCAGTGTCGAATCGGTCGGCAAGTGCGGTCATCGGATCCCCGCGCGCATGAAACTCTGGACGAATTGTCGTTGGAACAGCAAAAAGGCAATCAGTAGCGGCGCGCTCGTCATCAGCGTGGCGGCGGTGACGATCGACCAGTCGATACCCTGGTCGGTCGTCGCGAAGACGGCCAAGCCCACGGTCAGTGGCCGCGTGGTCACCGAATTGGTGATGATCAGCGGCCAGAGGAAGTTATTCCAGTGATAACTGACGGAGACCAAACCGTAGGCGATGTAGGTTGGCTTGGCGAGCGGTACATAGACGCGCCACAGTCTTGCCAGCAGTCCGCAGCCTTCCAATCGCGCCGCGTCATCGAGCGGCTGCGGGATGGTCAGAAAGGTCTGACGCAGCAGGAAAATACCGAAAGCAGAGCCGAGATAGGGCAAGGCGATCGCCAGGATGGTGTCGGCGAGATGCAGTTGGACGAGGGTGCGGTAGTTTTCGACCAGAAGCACGTCCGGCATGACCATCAGCTGCAACAGCACTACGGCGAACAGCAGATCGCGGCCTGGGAACGTGAGACGAGCGAAAGCGAATGCGGCCAGCGTGCAGAGCACGAATTGCGCGGCCAGGATAAGGGTGACGAGCAGCACGGTATTGATCAGGTAGCGGGTGAAGGGTGCCGCCTGCCAAGCCGCCTTAAAGTTCGCAGATGTCAGTGGCGCCAGCGGATCGAAATGTGTCGCATAAATTGCGGGGTGGAAAGCGGTCCATACGGCGTAGATCAGCGGCAGCATCCACAGCAGGCCGAGCAGCCAGGCGCCGATGGTCTCCAGATTGCGACCTACTGGATGGTGCAGAGCGACCATCATCGATAATGCACTCGCCGACCCAGCACGCCGAATTGGAACGCTGCGGCCAGCGCCATGATGGTCAGCAATACCACGGTCGCTGTCGCAGCGGCTGCGGTGTCCCAGAAGCGGAAGCCGGCCTCGTAGATGTAGTAGAGCAGCAGCGTCGTTGCATTGTCCGGACCGCCACGGGTCATCACCACGATGTGGTCAATGACCCGGAATGCGTTGATCACAGCATTGACCAGGACAAACAATGTGGTCGGCATCAGCAGCGGCAAGATGACGCGACGCAGGTAGTTCCAACGCGACGAGCCCTCGAGTGCGGCAGCCTCGCGCAGGTCAGTTGGCATGGTCTGCAAGGCTGCGAGATAGAAGATCATGAAGAACCCGGCTTCCTTCCACACTGCGACCGCGATCATTGCCGGCAGTGCTGTGGTTGGATCGCCCAACCAATTGTGCCGACCGCCGCCGAAGAATGCCATGATGCGATCGAACAAGCCGTAATCGGGCGTGTAGAAGAACAACCAGATGTTGGCGACAGCGATCATCGGCAGCATGGTCGGCAGGAAGTAAGCCATACGCAGCAGTGCCCTGCCGGGCAGCGCCTCATTCACCGCGAGGGCCATCAGGAACGCGATGACGATCGATACGGGGATCGTGGCGACCGCATACCACGCGTTGTTGCGCAGCGCCTGCCAGAATACGGGATCGTCCAGCAGGTCTGTGTAGTTGTCGATACCGGCGAACGGCGCGGGGCGACTTCCGTGCGGCGTGGCGTACAGGCTGTCGAGCAGCGTTGCGATTGCAGGCCAGTGGGTGAAGGCAACCAATAGGACCAGGGCGGGAAGCAGCAGCAGCCAGGCGTGGAGTGTCTCGCGCCGCATACGCCGTCTCCCGTCAGGTCCTCTTGTACGGTTTCAATATCCGGTCCGCGTCGCCCTGGGCATCCGCCATAGCGCGGGCTGGAGGCTTGGAGCCATTCAGGCAGGCCTGAATGTTATCGGTCAGAACCTTGTACACGCGTTGATTCTCATGCACGGACAGCTCGCCGGTAGCTACCGGGAGGAAGGTGCGCGCCACATTCGCCGCAGGGAATTTGGTGACAAAGTCCTTCAGCGTCTGGGTCTCATAGGCTGCTGGACTGGTCGCGATGTAGCCGGTCCGCATGGACCAGTCGGCAGCTCGTTCCGGCTGGCTCAGCCAGCGCGCAAATCGCAGACTTGCCTGCCGCTCAGCGGGGCTGGCGTTCTTGAAGAAATATAAATTGCCGCCACCAACCACGGTGTGCGGCGAGTTCTTGCCGGCGAGTCCTGCCACGCCGAATGGGAACTGAGCCTTGTCGCGCACGTTGGTCAGATTGCCGGTGGTGTGCTGGATGATCGCCGTGTTGCCTTCCAAAAAATCAGGTGAAAGCTGCGGCCAATTTGATACGCCGTCCGGCGTCGCATGGTGCTCCGCGGAGAGGCTCTGCCAGAAGGACATCGCGTCGATGGTTTTCGGTTGGTTGAAATACACCTCGGTACCAGCTTCATTCATCAGCTTCTGCTCGGCCTGATTGGCGAGTGCACCGAATGTCCACTGCGCATTGCCCAGATCGCCCGCCATCTTGATGCCCCAGCGTGTCACGCGACCCGATGCATCACGCTTGGTCAGCTTCTCCGCCGTTGTCGCAAGCGCGGCCCATGTCGTCGGGAATTTCTCGGCATCTAGCCCGACTTCCTGGAACGCTGCCTTGTTGTAATAGAAGATTGCGGTCGATCGCTGGAATGGCACTGACCATGTCTTGCCATCAGCGTGACTGTTCGCCATGAATGCCGGATAGAAGCTGCCGAGCCACTTCTTGCCATCGGCATCCAGGCCAATCTCATCGAGCGACACAAGGATGTCCTGGTCCTGCAGACTGTGCATCTCGGCGGCCAGCAGTACGGCGAATTGCGGGCCGGTGCCTGCGCGAATTGCGGCCAACGCCTTGATCAGCGTCTGGCTATAGTCGCCGGCATACACCGGCTCCACTGCGATGCCGGTCTCCTGCTGGAACGCCTTGCAGTAGTCATCCATGATCGCCTGCAGTGGACCGCCGACGGCGATCGGATAGTAGAACGTCAGCTTCTGGACACTTTGGGCCTGCAAGATGGCGGGCGCGGCGAGCATACCCGCTGAAACAGTGAACAGTGTGCGGCGACGGATCATGGTGAGGCCTCCCTATTGCTTCGGGCATGTTGCGTTGTGGCTGCGCGGCAGCCTTGGCAAACGGTCATGCGCCGACAGTCTGTTTCGCGGTCGCGGCTTGCTCGACGCGACTGCCCACGGCTGCGTTGAAGAGGTGGATTGGTTCCTCGGTGGCAAGGCACACCGGCGCGCCATCGGCCAGCACCACACGGCCTGGGAGCCGTGCCAGGAGCGGCACGTCGCCGACGGTGCAGGCAACCACCGTATCAGCGCCAAGATATTCGGCATGCCGAACGCGCGCTGCTATCCCCTGCTCGGCGAGGTGAAGGTTCTCGGGACGAATGCCACCGAGCAATTCGCCCGCAGCTATTGGTGCCAGGATCGGGCCATTCGATCCGCGCAGAACCATGCCGCCGCCGGACTGCTCCAGCGGGAACAAGTTCATCGGCGGGGTCCCGATGAAGCTCGCACAGAAACTGGTTGCCGGCCGAGCGTAGATTTCGGCGGGAGGCGCGTCCTGCTCGATGTGTCCGTCGCGCAGCAGCACAATCTGATCGGCCATACCCATGGCCTCGGTCTGGTCATGCGTCACATACAGCATGGTGATGCCGAGCCGCCGCTGCAGCGCCAGAATCTCGCGCCGCATGTCGGCGCGAAGCTGCGCGTCGAGGTTCGACAGCGGTTCGTCCATCAGGCAGACCGGCGTCTCGGCCACGATGGCGCGACCGAGAGCCACACGCTGCTGCTGGCCGCCAGAAAGCTGGCCCGGCTTGCGGTCCAGCAAATGGGCGATGCCAAGGATCTCCACGGCACGCGCCAGCCGACGCGCGCGCTCTCGCGACGCCACCCTGCGCGCCTTCAGACCGAAGACGATGTTTTCCGCGACGCTCAGGTGTGGGAACAGGGCGTAGGACTGAAACACCATCGCAACGCCGCGCGCTGCCGGCGGCAGGTTGGTGACGTCGCGACCGGCAATCTCCACCCGGCCCGCGGTGGCGGTTTCGAGGCCGGCAACGATTCGCAGGCAGGTGGTCTTGCCGCAGCCTGACGGGCCTAGCAACACGGTAAAGCGGCCGGGCGCGATGTCGATAGAGATGCGATCCAGTGCCGCCATCGTGCCCCAGCGCCGGCTGACGTCGATCAGCCGCACCGCCGCGCCGGAGTAGGCCGGTCGTGTTGGCTGGGTTGTGTCGTCGGGGGGCATGAAACCGGTCTCGTTGCGGGAACCGATGACAATCTGCGCAGCTAACCGGCCGCGCGGCAAGCGGAAGGGGCGATCCGGATCGTGGCGTTTGGATGAACCCGGCATTGATCTTCGCCGCACAGCGAGGAAAGGTACCTGCATGTCGATTCTGTCCGGTCACGCCCGAGTCGCCGGCATTGCTGGCTGGCCTGTCACGTATTCCCGCTCGCCGCGGCTGCACGGCTTTTGGCTACAGCGCCATGGAATCGATGGTGCTTACATCCCGCTGCCGAATTCAGCACGGTGAGTTTCCGGCGGCGATGCGGGGGTTGCTGGCGTCCGGATTTGCCGGCGTCAACGTCACGATTCCCCACAAGATCGCCGCCTTCGAGGTCTGCGATACAATCGACGAGACCGCTCAGCGCGCCGGGGCGGTCAACACACTGGTGTTTGAGGAGGGCAGGATCTCCGGCAGCAACACTGACGGCTATGGCTTCGTGGCCAATCTCCACGCGCATGGGGTGAACCCCGCGGCGGGACCGGTGCTGCTGCTCGGCGCCGGCGGCTCGGCACGTGCGGTGGCCGCGGCGCTACTC
This sequence comes from uncultured Alphaproteobacteria bacterium, assembly GCA_963799415.1. Classification (GTDB taxonomy): domain Bacteria; phylum Pseudomonadota; class Alphaproteobacteria; order Acetobacterales; family Acetobacteraceae; genus JAMXLO01. Next base: position 99,730 of record CAWCXI010000015.1, read on the forward strand.
GACGGGGGCGCGCCGGTGACCGTGGCCAACCGCACCCTCGCTCGTGCCGAGGCGTTGGCGCGCGACCTACCTGGGCTCCGCATTGCTGAATGGGACACCAGAGTAGCGGTTCTCGCCGACCATGCGTTGGTGGTAAATGCCACGCCACTTGGAATGGTCGGACACGCGCCGCTCGATCTCGATCTGTCGCGAGCGCCGGCTTCGCTGGTGGTGGCCGACAATGTCTATGTGCCATTGGAAACGCCATTGCTGGCGGCAGCCCGCGCGCGGGGCCTTCACTGTGTCGAGGGTCTCGGCATGCTGCTGCATCAGGCTGTCCCGGGTTTCCGCGCCTGGTTCGGCATTGAACCCCGGGTGGATGACGAGCTTCGGCGGTTCGTCGCCTCTGACCTGCTGGCGCAATGATCATCCTCGGACTGACAGGCGGCATCGGGATGGGTAAGTCAACCGCCGCCGCTGCATTCCGTCGGGCGCACATCCCAGTGTTCGATGCCGATGGCGCCGTGCACCGAATGCAGGCGCGCGGAGGCAGGGCGGTCCGCGCTATCGCAGAGGCATTCCCCGGCACGGTACGCGACGGCGAGGTGGACCGCGCCGCACTGCGTCAGGCGGTATTGGGGAAACCAGATGCGCTGACCCGGCTGGAAGGGATCCTGCACCCGATGGTGCGTCAAGAAGAGCAGGCCTTCGTTGCGCGCGCCCGACGCCACGGGAGCCGCGCTGTTGTGCTCGATATCCCGCTACTACTGGAAACCGGGGGCGATGAGCGGGTCGATCGGATCATCGTCGTGTCAGCGCCACGCGCAATACAGATGCATCGAATCCGGGGCCGACGGCGAATGAGCGATGCCGACATCGAAGCGGTGATAGCAAGGCAGATGCCGGACATGGCCAAGCGCCGACGCGCCGACGTCGTCATCAAGACTGGCCTGTCACGCCACGCGTCGCTGAAGGCGCTGAGCAGGGTTATCAGAGAGGTCCTCGCGTGAACCGCGCTATCCTGTTCGACACGGAAACCACAGGTCTGGAACCGCATCTCGGCCACCGAGTGATCGAGGTGGCGGCGCTGGAGCTGGTGAACGACCTGCCGACGGGGAGGCGCTTCCACGCGCTGGTCGATCCTGAGCGTGACATTCCGGAAGACGCCACACGGATTCACGGATTCACGCTGGCGGATCTCGCCGGCAAGCCTAGCTTCGCCGAGATCGTCGATGATCTGCTCGAGTTCTTCGGCGAGGCGAAGCTGATCGCGCACAATGCGCCATTCGATTTCGCGTTTCTGGACGCGGAATTTGTCCGCATCGGCCTCCCCCCGCTGTCGGCCTCGCGCATGATCGACACGCTGGCACTGGCCAAGGTGCGCTTCCCTGGCATGCCGAACAGTCTCGATGCGCTTTGTCGGCGTTTCGCGATCGATCTAAGCGCACGCACGACCCACAATGCGCTGCTCGACTGCCGGCTGCTGGCCGATGTCTATGTAGAACTTACCGGTGGGCGCCAGCGTGGTCTGTCACTGGCCGCGGAGAAGACGACGATCGAACTGGTGGTCTACACACACACGGACGATCGGACGCCGCGGCCGATCGTGCCAAGCGAAGACGAGCTGGCTGCGCATGCAGCCTTCGTGGCGCAGTTCAAGGATCCGGTTTGGCTGCGGGCCTAAGAAGGATCAGGCAATTGCCGTGGTGCCTGCCTGGGTCTGCCCAGCCTGCGCACGGCGCGCCTGCCACAATGCGACGAAGTCGATCGGCTGCAGCAGCACCGGCGGGAACCCGCCGTCGCGTGTCACATCGGACAGGATATTGCGGGCGAATGGGAACAGGATGCGGGGGCACTCCACCAGCAATACCGGCTCGACCGCGTTGTCCGGCAGGCCCGAAAGAGTGAATACACCGGCATAGGTAAGTTCGGCCACAAAGACCGTCGGCGGTACCGCAGCTGATTGACCGTTGTTCGAGGGTGCCGGCGCCTCATGCGCCTCGGCGCGAATGATGAGCGAAACCTCGAAGACGTTCTGGCCGTCCTGCACGCGACGGGCCTGCACGTCCAAATTGATGTTAACCTGTGGCTGGGCGCGAAGCTGAGTGAATACCTGGGGAGCGCCGGGTACCTCGAAGGAGAGGTCCTTAACATACTGAATGTTGACCACGAGTGGCGGCGTCTGCTGCTGGCCGGTCGTTTGGGGTGCTGCGGTCGTCTCGGACATTGCTATCTCCGTATCATTGCGGCTCAGGGCTGAGGCACCCGCTTGGCCGCGCCCGGTAGCACGGAACGGCAGCACGGCGCCATCCTGTTCGCGTGTCCGGTCAGGCTCGCCAAGTGATCTGTTCGGGCGGCCTATCGTTTGGGTCGCAGCGCAGCCATTCACCATTCATGACACTTTTGCCGGTCAGCGACAGAATGAAGCCCCAATGGCTGACCACCAGCGTGTCCGACCAGTCCGGCAAGGAGGCGATCTCGGCACGGAATAACGCGGCGCGCCCGGCCACAGAGGCAGCCGGCTCCTCGATCGCCGGCCACCACACCTCGTCGATGGTCGAGAAGTCGTGTTCTGGCCAGGCACGCTCCAGTTCAGTCCGCGGCGTACCGATATCGCAAGCAAAGGCGTAACGTTCACGTACGATCGGATTGATTACCACCTTGACACCCAGCGCGTCGGCAAGCGGCGCTGCGGTTTGCAGCGCCCGCGTGTAGGGGGAGGCGATGATGCGGGTGATCCGCTCGCCGGCGAGACGGCGGATCGCGTCGGTCGCCTGGATGTGGCCAAGTTCGGTCAGGCGGGGATCGACGATGCCAGGATCGCGCCGCGTCGCGCTGAAATGCAGGTTGAACTCGCTCTGGCCGTGGCGCAGCAGGATCATAGGCGCGGCAATACAGGCCGGCACCGAGCCGGGCAACCCGGCCGCCGCGCTAGAATTGTTTGTGTCCCGGGCGATGCGCGCTTATCTGTGACCAAGAGGAGAGCACCGATGGGCGCCAGCAGTTTTCCGATCGACCTTATCCTGTTCGGGATGATAGCGGCATTTCTGGTGCTGCGGCTGCGGAGCATCCTGGGCCGCAGGACTGGGTTTGAGCGCCCAGGCCCGCCCCTTCAGCCTCTGGCGGGCCAGAATGCCGCCGGCCCCGTGATCGAAGGTCAGGCGGAGCCCGCGACTGCGACCACTCCCCGCACTCTGCCGGAACCGACCAGCGCAATCGGGCAAGCTCTGGGACGCATGCAGTCGGTGGACCGCAGCTTCGACCCTGCCGCATTCCTCGATGGAGCGGAGAAGGCGTTCCGGATCATCGTGACCGCGTTCGCCGCGGGGGATCGGACCACGCTGCAGGGTCTGCTGTCCGAGGACACGTGGCGTGCCTTCGAGCAGGCGATCGCTATGCGGGAGACCGGCGGACAGACTCAGGTGAGCACCATCCACGCCATCCACAGCGCGACGATCGAGAATGCGGAACTGCGTGGGCAGGTCGCCTCTATCACCGTGCGGTTCGTCTCCGATCAGACCAGCATCACGCGGGACAAAGATGGCCATCCTGTCGCGGGCACGGACGCGGTGACCGAGATCACCGACCTCTGGACATTCGAGCGGAACCTCTCGACGCGCGATCCGGTGTGGCGGTTGGTCTCGGCGCGTAGCGCCTGATGCAAAGGTGCTCGCGCTAATCCATGGAGCAGGTCGCTCAGGCTGATCCGTTCATTGTGCAAGGCAGTCACCGTCTCATATGCGGCGATTGCTTGACGGTTCTACCAGCTTTGGAGGCTGGTACGGCCGACGTTGTTGTGACGTCGCCACCGTATAACCTTGGACTATCGTACCGTGACTATTGCGACAGAAGGAATGAGGACGAGTATCTCGACTGGCTGATATGCGTTGCGAGCGAAATCCGTCGCGTCATGAAGGCGGACGCTTCGTTCTTCCTCAATATCTCTGGCTCGTCCAGTGCTCCTTGGCTGCCGTTTGAACTGGTCGTCCGGTTGCGGCCGCTGTTCGTGCTGCAAAATCACATAACCTGGATCAAGTCGATCGCCACCAAGGGTGATGCGGTCGGTCACTTCAAGCCGGTGGGCGGGCAACGTTTCCTGCACCACAACCACGAGCACATCTTTCACCTGACGTTGTCTGGCGACGTGAAACTCGACCGACTGGCGATCGGCGTGCCGTTCAAGGATAAATCGAATATAGCGCGCCGCAACCACGCCAAGGATTTGCGATGTCGCGGGAACACATGGTTCATCCCGTACGACACAGTGCAGAGCAAAGCCGCAAAGTTCCATCATCCGAGCACGTTTCCCCTGGCGCTGCCACGCTGGTGCATTCGTCTGCACGGTCGTAGCAATGCCGTCGTGCTGGATCCGTTCATGGGAACCGGGACTACACTGGTAGCTGCCGAGTTGGAGGGGGCAAGCGGCATCGGCATCGACGTTGATCCGAGCTACGTTGCGATTGGCCAAGGCCGCCTCGTCGAGGCGAGCCACGTGCAGCCGGACCTGGTGGTCGTCTGATGGCTTCCGATAGACCGCGCGTCGCACTGTTTGTCACCTGCCTGGTCGATCTCTATCGCCCGACGGTCGGCTTCGCGGCGTTACGGTTGCTTGAACAGGCCGGCTGCCAGGTCGAAGTGCCGCGTGCGCAGACCTGCTGTGGCCAACCCGCCTATAATTCCGGTGATCGGAGCACAGCGCGCGACCTTGGGGAGGCCATCCTCGATGCATTCGGTGGCTATGACTTCGTGGTGGTGCCATCGGGTTCTTGCGGGGGCATGTTGAAGCATCACCTGCCACACCTGTTCGACGACGATCCCAATTTGCGAGCGCGCGCCGATGCACTCGCAGAGCGAACATTCGAACTGGTGAGTTTCCTGGCAGACGTCATGGGCGTCGAACGTCTGCAGACTCGGCATATCGGCGGCCCAGTGACGTATCACGACGGCTGTTCAGGTCTGCGTGAACTCGGTGTCAGGGAGCAGCCGCGCCGCCTGCTGCAGGCGATCGGAGCGACTGTCACCGAGATGGTGGATGCGGAGGTCTGCTGCGGATTCGGCGGCACGTTCTGCGTGAAATATCCCGACATCTCTACGCGGATGGTGTCCGACAAGGTGCGCGACGTCGTCGCCACAGGAGCTGAGACGGTGCTTGCCGGCGATCTCGGCTGTCTGCTGAACATGGCGGGGCGCCTGCGACGCGAGGGGCACCGCACAAAGGTGCGCCACGTCGCCGAAGTTCTCGCCGGGATGACCGGACAAGTGCCACCGATTGGCGAGAGCCGGCAGTAGCCTCCGGCCACCGCGCTCTGTCAGTGACCGCGGAGTATCTGGCTGAGAAACAGCTTCAGTCGATCGGTCTGCGGGCTTTCGAACATGCGCTTTGGCGAGCCGCTTTCGACAATCTCGCCGCGGTCCATGAACATGACACGGTCGGCGACCTGGCGCGCGAATCCCATCTCGTGCGTTACGCAGACCATGGTCATGCCGGATTCGGCCAACTCGATCATCACATCGAGCACCTCCTTGATCATCTCAGGATCGAGCGCCGAGGTAGGCTCATCGAACAACATCATCTTGGGGCGCATGCACAGGGCGCGTGCAATAGCAACGCGCTGCTGCTGCCCACCCGATAACTGTCCGGGATATTTCCTGGCCTGCTCGGGAATCCTGACGCGGGTAAGGAAGCTCATCGCGAGTTCCTCGGCGTCGGCCTTTGGCATCTTGCGTACCCAGATCGGTGCCAGCGTGCAGTTCTCCAGGATGGAGAGATGCGGGAACAGGTTGAAGGACTGGAATACCATGCCGACCTCGCGCCGGATTGTATCGAGCGCGCGCAGATCATCGGTCAGCTCGATGCCATCGACGACGATGGCGCCCTCCTGATGCGATTCCAGGCGGTTGATGCACCGGATCATCGTGGACTTGCCCGAGCCGGACGGTCCGCACACCACGACGCGCTCCCCCTCGGCCACCGACAAGGATACGTCGCGCAATACGTGCAGCGAACCAAACCACTTGTTCACGTTGTTCATTACGATGATCGGCGGAGCCTTTGCTAACTGCGCAACGGCATGATCTGGCAATGCGGTCTGACCCATCGCGATGTCCTCATTCCAGGTGCCGATACACAATCTGCGGCTTGGCACTTGCCAGCCGCGATCGCGCGCCAATCGCGATCACCACACTCTCCGATGGGTGAGGGATTTTTTCAATATCGACCTAGCCGAGCCTCAACTTTCCGGCAGACCTCCGCGCCGCAATCCTTCCGCGTAGAAATCCAGATCTGCCTGTCGTTTGATCGGAGATCGTTCGAGCGCGCTCCTGACGCAAAATCGTGGCTCAAGCGTCAATAGACGTGCCAGGACGCGCGCCGCCTCCTGATCACGACCAAGGTGACCGAGCGTTGCCAGATAACCCTTATACGTGGAGGTAAAACCTGGATTGAGTTCAATCGATCGACGCCCAAGCGCCAATGCTTCTTCAAAATGCCCTTGTAAGAGATACGGCATCAACAGCGCCATGTCGAAAAAGAACGCGTGGGGGTCATGCGGTGAAAGGTGCCGAGCGCGTTCGATGTGTTCGATCGCCGTTGCGTGGCGGCCGAGATAACAGTTTGCGAGCCCCGAGAAGCACCAAGCCAGCGACAGGTTTGGGTTCAACGAGATCGCACGCTCGTGCAGCGCGCATGCCTCCTCGGCGCGCCGGTGAAGAAAGCCACGGAGGTGACCAACCAGCGTCAAAGTACGGGCGTCACCGGGGTCGAGTGTGACAGCCCGCTCTGCCAGCTCGCTCGCATGCATCATCGCTTCGACCGGATCCGGCGCCCAGGCCTGTCCGACCAGGAGCAAGTGCCAGTAGACCCACCATGAAAGCGCTGTCACATTGCCAGGCTCCATTGCCACAGCAGCCGAGAGCAGTTCCCCTGCGGCATAGAATCCGGACGCTTCAAGTCGGTATATCGCAGGAATGGCGCGCAATGTGAGGTCGAATGCCGTTGCCTCTCCTGGTTCACGCAACATTCGGCGTTTGCCTTCGTGCAGCAGCAATTCGGGATCGATCTGGGCTGCTGTCTTGCCAGCAATTTCGCTCTGGACCGCCAGGACATCGTCCACTTCCCGGTCGCAATGAAGTGCCCAGACCACCTTGCCACCGGTATGAAGGTCCAGGAGGCGTAGCATGATGCGGGTGCGCTTCCCGAAACGCTGCAGCGTGCTGTCGAGCAAATAGTCTGTATCAGGATCATACAAGGGCGTCTCAGTCCGCTGCTCGTGTGGCACGGCTGCGACGCAGGAAACCCAGCGGAAGCGTGACACCGCGGCCGTAATCTCCTCGGCCAAGCCTGGCAGCGACCCATCCTGTCGCGAACCATCCAATGTACGCGGCGGAAGCACGCACAGGCTAATTCCCTGCTTGACATTATTCGACTTCGTAACGACTGGTAGCGAGAGCTGCGCGCGTGGTGTGCCCCGGATTAACGCTGCTGTCTCGGGCGAAGGATCACGGCCGACAGGCAGCAGGGCGCTGGAGTATCGCTCGAAAGCCAACTGGGCGGCAGCGTGATCTCCTTGTTCCAGCAGCGCACGGATCAGGGCTTGCCACGCGGGTTCGTACGTCCGGTCGATCGTCAACAAGCGTTCAGCCGCCGCGATTCGCGGCTCAGTCTCCCGCTCGGAACGAAGCGCTGCCTCCGCCACTGAAAGCGCCTGTTGCGTCACCCACTGACGCTGTTCCGCTAGCCAGCGGTCAAATGCGGGATCAATGCCCTCAAGATCATCGAGCAGGGTGGGCCGAAACACCTCCAGGCCTTGAGGGTCCGTGGCAGTTGCTCCAGCCGTCACACGCACATCGACCCACAGTCCGTTTTCGAATAAAATCAGGTAGTTGCGGTCCGCATGCAGCAGATTTGCGGTGCCCTGTCCCAACGCGCGCTGCAATTCATGCACCGACTGCCGCAGGGATCCTCTCGCCTGCTCCTTGGCGCGCTGGCTCCAAAGGAGCCCGGTCAGCCTGCTCCGTAATACCGGCCTTGGCGACGCCAGTGCGAGGATGGCCAGCACCGCCCGGGTTTTTCGCGATCGAGGCAGCACACTGCGGCCCGATGCTTCAACGGCGCGCATCTGACCGAACAGCGACAGCCGCAACAGCGGTCCGGCGGAAACCGCAGGCGCAACATCATACGACCCATCCGCGTGCAGAACAGTGATACAGAGCCTCGCCATTCGGGAAGACCGACCGATGAAACAACCCATGGTCGAATGTATTGCGAAGAATGCTAGCCAAGGGGGCGCGGCGATGCAAGGACCTGCAAATCTTGGCTGGGGTTCTGAAACCAGGGTAACTTCGGCTAGGCTCCGCACTCGAGGCGAGAGACAGCGGGAGAGGTCAGGCTCATGGCGATACAGCAGGATTTGGCAGTTTCGTCAGCGCCGCGCATCGCATCAGCGCCCTGGGTCCGGTTGGCAGCCGGATTTTCGCTTTGCGTCGCAATCGCGGCCGCCGCTGTTGCGGCTGCGGGTTTCGCGCCGATTATCGGCGCGCCGGTGATTGCGATTGCCATCGGCGTCGTCGTTACCAATACGCTGCGTGGGCCGCTTCACATTGGCATTCTGCGCGTCGGTGATGTCAGTAAACTGTGTCTGAAGGGTGGTATCATCCTACTCGGCGCCAGTCTGGATTTGGGCGTCATTCTGCGAACCGGCGCCGAATCGCTGCCCGTGCTTCTACTGACGATTGGTGTGGGACTGGTTTGCGCCCTGCTGATCGGTCGAACGATGAGCGTCCATTGGCGTATGCGGTGCCTGATAGGTATCGGCACAACGATATGTGGCGCGTCGGCGATCGCGGCATTGGCACCGGTGGTGCGCGCCAAAGCGGAAGAGATCGCCTATGCGATCTCGGTCATTTTCTTTTTCAACATGCTCGCAGTTTTCGCCTTCCCAACAATCGGCCACTTGATGGGCCTCAGCAATGCCGGCTTCGGCTTGTGGGCAGGCACAGCGGTGAACGACACGTCAGCGGTTGTCGCAGCCGGTTTCGCCTACAGCCACGATGCCGGAACGATTGCGACGATCGTCAAGCTTACGCGCACCACGTTGATCATCCCGCTGGTGATAGGCTTTGGACTGGCGATGCCGTGGTTCGAGCCGCGGCCTGAAGGGGAGATCGGCTCCCTGGCACAACGTGTCTATCAGGCGGTGCCGGTCTTCATCATCCTTTTCGTGCTGGCCTCGCTACTCAACACACTGGGTTTGATGGGGCAGTTTGGACCGAGCGTGCAGCTAATAGGACGTTGGGTGCTGGTCGTTGCGCTTGCGGCCGTCGGGCTACAGGGTCACTGGCGGGCCTTTACCGGTGCGGGTGCGCGTCCCGTGCTGCTTGGCCTGGTCACCTGGATCGCGGTCGCCCTGGCCAGTCTTGCCATCCAGACGTGGACGAATACGCTGTAGTTTGTGTGAAAAAATTCCTTGACAGTCGGCGTCCAAACAGTTATCCGACGCACGTCAACGGGCGTACCATGTCCGTTTAGTTTCCCGATCACACTAGGCCACCCGACGCGCCGACTCCAAGGCGCGATCGGGAGCGCTTGCGTACGGGATACCGCCTTGCGCCCGGGATGACGCCACCTCAGAGAAGGATATCTCACCATGAAGTCGTCCTCTTCGATCGCTTTGCCCGCGACCACCGACACCGGCCGCATTAGCTTCGGCGCCGGCTTCCGGCTCCCGTCAGCCAAGCCGACCCGCTGATCTCACCGCGACGCTGATTGCCCCGTGGCCGTCGGATTCCGGCCGCGGGGCAGTCCGTTTTGCGCATTTGGCCACCAACAGACCAGGAGGTGAGTCGTCGCCATGAAACAATCCAGCACACCGATCGCTCATTTCTATCGCGTTATCGATGAGGCTCGTTTGCCGCAGCGCGCCGATCGTTCGGCTGCGGGCACCCTGCCGACGCGTGCCTATCGCTATTGCGACGCGGTCACCACTGCTGCCGGATTTGGCTGGTGGCTGTTTCCGCCGACGGATCTGCAGTTCATGTGGGATGGGCACGATATCTTCTGGCAATGCACCGGTTGGGAGGATTGGTTGCCGCTGATGCCCGCGGCACAATTCCCGGACCTTTCCGCTCGCTTCGACAAGGCTGCGCCCGCTTCGCTTGCTGGATGTTCACCACCATTCCTGACAGCGCTTCCTGAACCTGGCACGTTGCAGATCTGGACCGGCCTGATGGCGCGTACCGCGGCGGATTGGAGTTTGTTGATCCGCGCCCCGGCCAACCTGCCATCGCCCGGCGGATTCAGCCTGTACGAGGGGATCGTTGAGAGTGATCGCTGGTTCGGACCGCTATTCACGAATTTGCGGTTTACCCGGAGCCATACACCAGTCCGACTGCGCGCAGACTTTCCGCTGGCCCAGGTTCAACCATTGCCACGTGTGGCCTATGCTGATGTGACACTTGGCGCCATCGACACCACTACCGACATGGCGGGATTCAAAGCGCAGGAATGGGCCGACTACGAGGCAACGATCGCCATTCCGAGTGACACTCCCGATCGCAACTTCGGCGGCTACGCTGTCGCTACACGCAAGCGTGCGCGGAGTGGCTGCCCGTTGGCGGCCACCACCCAGTGACCACGCGCGTCATACTGACATCAACTGCATGCAATCACCCTTGCGGCCGGCACGAAACAGGAAATCGACCAAGGCGCCGATACCAAGCAGTCTCGGCCATTTATCAACCGAAGTGAGCTGCCAGATCTCCTCAACAGCATCGATTGCACCCATCAGGGCGGGATCGTCACCGGTGATCAGCAGAACCGGCAAATCTCGATCATGCGCGGCGACTGTCATCAGCACGTGGCAACCGTCCTGCCCAGCGGCGTCCATCTCGGCAACCACTGCCATGGGGCGGCGCTGACGCAATAATGATGCAAGGTCGTCGTGGGTTGGCATTCGTACGACTGTAACGTTCAGGCAATCGCATACGCTGCGAAACGCACTCGACATGCTTGTTTCGTCCTCGATCACCAGCACCAGCGGCTCTCTGGTCGCCTTCCCCGCATCGCTGCCGTTATCCTGCGCAGCAACACGCAAACCGAACTTCCTGTCCATGTAGGTCATTGCGACTCCGGCAAAAAGGTGCTCGGCAATTCGGCTGTCCCTGTGAAGGACAACACCCGGTCAATGTGCCTCGACTGGCGATCCGGTTGAAGTGGCTGAACGGTTAGTACACCGTCAAAGTGCGGCATTACACCGTTAACCCTTGGCTATGCGTAGTCAGCCGCGGTGCAAAGTCACCATCCAATGACATCTGCCCGATTGCAGCGTACCATTGATCGCATCATTTCCCGTGGCCATCGCGTCGAAGCTAATCGAGAGGTCCTGGTGATCAGGTCCCTGACGAACCAGCCTGCCGTTGAGATGGCTGCTAGCACTGAGCTCGCCACGGACCACGGTAGTGCTCTGGAATGGATCAAGGGCGAACCCCTTATCCCCGATCGACATCAGCCCCTGAGTTGTGGCACCGCAGGCGTGCTCGGTCGGGACGACGGGACCAACCCACCGTCCCTGCAAGCCTTGCCAGGCGAGAACCTGACCGGACTGCAAACCCTCGCCCAGATCCTCCTTGCATCCAGTGATCAAAACGAGGAGGAGCAGCGCCCGAACAGCCGGGGAAGTCAGGCCGCGAGGCTCACCTAGGATTATTTTCAATTTCTTCTTGCCCACATACCCCAGTTCCTGGTATACATTCTTCCACAATGGCGCTGCGCACACGCGACACGCCCTTTCGATAATACTCGCTGATTTCGGTTGCCGCGGCGGTAACAGGAATCGTTCCAGACGTGGCGCGCATCGGCGGCACGCCTCCGCCGTTTGTCGCGGCAAGCAACACTGGAACTCCATCAAGTAGAGATGCCGGGTTCCTCGCACGAATCGCAGAATCGGGCCGAGGAGTCCAATCAGGATCGAGTAGTCGGTTCCGACCTCCTCACCTGGGCGTCCTGGGTCATGGCAAGGAGTGGTCAAAGCCCGGCCCCGCATCATCGTCTCTTGCTCAAACAACTCGATCTGATGTCTCGAGGCGAGATGGATCGCCTGATGGTGCTGATGCCGCCAGGATCGGCGAAGTCAACCTATGCGTCGCTACTGTACCCGGCATGGTGGTTTACACAGCATCCCAACAGCTCAGTAATCACAACCTCGCATACCAGAAGCCTTGCGGAACACTTCGGTCGTCAGGTACGCGAGATGGTAAGAGAGTATGCTCAACTGCTCGGTTACGGACTGCACTCCGGTCCGCAGGCTGCGGGACATTGGCAGACCACCCACAACGGCGGATACTTTGCGGCCGGCATCCGCGGCCCACTGACTGGCCGGCGCGCCGACCTCGTCATCATCGACGATCCGATCAAATCCCAGGCCGAGGCTGACAGTCCTGTTCTGCGCGAAAGGGTCTGGAACTGGTACCGCTTTGATTTGACCACACGGCTACAGCCACGCGGCAGGATCGTGCTGATCATGACGCGGTGGCACGAGGATGATCTGGCTGGTCGCCTGCTCGCGCAGAACGCCGCTGAATGGTGTCTGTTACGCCTCCCCGCTCTGGCCGAGGAAAACGACCCGCTGCAACGCTCTCCCGGCGCCGCGCTATGGCCGGACTGGGAGGACGCAGCCGCATTGTTGCGCAAACGGGACACTGTCGGTGAACGAGCTTGGTCATCGCTGTTTCAGCAATCGCCACGGCCAATGGTCGGCAGCTTGTTTAAGACCAATTGCATTGACATCCTCGATGCGCCGCCGACCCGTATCGAAGGCGCGGTGGTGCGCGCCTGGGATCTTGCCGCGACTGCGGCGACCGGCAGCAACGATCCGGACTGGACCGCCGGCGTCAAATTGACGCGCGACGGAACCGGTCGGTTCGTTGTGCTGGATGTGGTGCACATGCGCGGCACGCCGCATGAGGTCGAAGCTGCAATTGGGGAGGCCGCGCGCGTGGACGGCACATCAGTCACCATCGGCCTGACGGAAGACCCGGGACAGGCGGGCAAGCACCAGGCCACCTATCTCACCGGCCGCCTGGCCGGCTATCGCGTGGCGACCTCGCGCGAAACCGGTGCCAAGGCGACACGTGCGATGCCGTTGGCATCCCAGGTCGAGGGGCGAAACTTCGCCATTGTGCGAGCCGGCTGGAACCATGCCTTCCTCGAGGAACTGCGCGACTTTCCATTTGGCCGCAAGGATGACCAGGTCGACGCGCTGTCGCATGCATTCACTATGCTGACCACTGTGGGAGCACCAGCGCGGAGTCTCTCCATGCCTTTCCTGGCGCGCTAGACACGACACGACATTCAATCGGCGAACCCATGTTCGAGACGATCTGTAACTTGATCCCACGCGACCCGCACTATCCGGGGCGCGGGCGCACTCTGGATATTCTCAAGCGTGTCATGGATGGGAAGCTGTACGAAGTCCTGCCATATCAGTTCCACGAAGAGCGTGGCGCGGGCGGCGAATACATTCCACTGCGCAACCGCAGGCCCAGCGTGCGTTATTCATTATGCCGCATCGTGGTGGAGGACAGCGTTTCGCTCTTGTTCAGTGAGGGACACTTCCCGACGATCGATTGCGCCGACCGTGAAATACGCGCCTCGCTTGCCGATATCGCGAAGGAAACCCGTCTCAACCTGACGATGACCGAGGCAGCGATACGAGGCGCCATCGGGTCTGTCGCAATTGTCATGCGCGTGCTTCGAGGGCGTGTCTTCTTCGACGTTCTCGACACGACATACCTGACGCCAGAATGGGATCCGCAGGAGCCCGATACGCTGCTTCGGGTAACAGAGAAGTATAAGGTACCGGGGGCCCAGCTTGCTTCCAGCGGGTACGAGATCGCGAGATAGGTCAATCGACTACTGGTTCACGCGAACCTGGGACGCGGAGGGTGAGATCTGGTTCGTTCCTCTGCCGGTCGGCACCAGTTTCGAAACTGGGATCGACGAAGCCCGCAGTGCGAAACACAATCTTGGGTTCGTACCTGTCGTCTGGATTCGGAACCTTCCAGGTCCATCCTCCACCGGCGACGCTGCCGACGGCGCTTGTACATTCCGCGCTGCAATCGAGACACAGATAGAGATTGATTACCAGCTCAGCCAAGCTGGCCGCGGCCTAAAATACAGCAGCGATCCGACATTGCTGATCAAAGAACCAGCGACCACCGACAGCGAGATCATCAAAGGCGCGGGCAACGCGCTCGTCGTCAGCGAGAAGGGCGACGCCAAACTGCTGGAGATAGGCGGCACTGCGTCGGCTGCGGTCATCGAATACGTGCGGACGCTTCGTGAGCTGGCTCTGGAAAGCGTGCATGGCAACAGGGCCAGCGCCGATCGGCTGACCGCAGCCCAGTCGGGCCGTGCACTGGAGTTGATGAACCAAGGTTTAATCTGGCTCGCCGACAATCTGCGGATAAGCTATGGAGAAGGCGCACTGTTGTCGCTTGCACGTATGGTGCTGCGGGCTTCGCGGGTCTATCGGCTGCGCGTCATGGGCCGCGAGATACCTGCGATGGATCCTGTCGCCAGGCTCTCACTCAACTGGCCGCGCTGGTATGCCACTACTGCCGACGACCGGCAGAAGGACGCACAGACGCTGAGCACCTTGGCGAGTGCCGGCCAAATCAGCCGAGAGAGCGCGGTGAAGGCGATCGCCAACGAATTTGACATTGAGGACGTGCCGGCAGAACTCGCGCAAATCTTCGCCGAGAGAAGAAACAACGAAAGCAACTAATGCCAGAAGACGATAAGCCTGTCGTGCCGGACACCCAGCCGGACACGGACCTACGTACGCGCGCCGAGTCGCTCGAGCGCCGATTGGCTGAAATCGAACACGAGGCACAAGCCCGCGTCGTTCGTGCCGAACTAAAGGTCGAGGCCGTGCGCGCGGGGATCGTTGATCTGGACGGGTTGAAGCTGCTCGACCTCAAGACCGTGCAATTGACTTCGGATGGTGAGTTGGCGAATGCCGCCGAACTCGTGGCGCAGCTGAGGCGAGCGAAGCCATGGCTGTTCGGTGGCACATCGTCATCCAGCCGCGCCAGCCCGCCACCTGCCCAGCCGCCGCGTCAAAAGCTGGCCACCGAAATGACTGACAACGAATACCGGGCCGCCCGCGCGGCGATCCTGAAACACCAAGTATAGAAGGGATACCCGCATGGGCATTCAGAATTTTCCGGCAGCATTGCAGCCAATCATTCAGCAAGGCTTCCTGGAGCGCGAGTTTCAGCAGGCGCTGAAGTCACGCCTTGGCTATCGCGCCTGCGCTGATCGCGTGCAGATCTCGGTCGGCATCGGCGAAACGCTGACCAGGACGCGCGCGGGGCTGAAACCCAGTATCACCACACCACTGGCGGTGAACACGAACACCAATCTCGATAACGGCCTGACGGCGACAAATTGGGGTGTGGAGCAATACACCATCACAATCAACCACTACGCTGCCACGACCGATCTGAACATGGTCACGAGCCGTGTCGGAATTGCGTCACAGTTTCTGCAAAATGCGTACGTGAATGGCGAACAGGCGGCGCGCAGCCTGGACGAGCTGGCACGCAATGCCCTGTTCAGCAGCTATTTCGGCGGCAACTCGCGGGTGCGAACGACCTTGGGAAGCGCTGGTACGGCCGTAACGGTCGATGACGTTCGCGGCTTCCAGTATGCCTTTGTCAATGGCGTACAACAAGCAGTCGGCGCAGCCAATCCGCTGACTGTGACCATTGGCGCCAATGTCTACTCGCTGGTTGGCGTCACGGCGGACGTCACAAATGTCTCGACAACCCCGAATGGCGTGTCCGGCGCGCTGACATTCTCGGGCAATGTATCGGTGTCGGACGGCACGGCGGGAAATGCCTTAACGGCCGCCAGTGCCTCGGTAGTTGTCCGGCCATCCCAACGCGCCACGACCGCCGCTTTGACTGCCACCGACGTGCTGACAATGTCGGGCCTACTGGATGCGGTCGCCAAACTGCGCATGAACGCCGTACCAGAGATCGATGGCGTGTACAACTGCTATCTTGATCCGGTTTCCGCACGGCAGTTATTTGCTGATCCGGACTTCAAGCAGTTATTCCAGGGCGCCACGTCGGCAAACCAGGTGTTTCGCCAAGGCATGACGAACGACTTTCTGGGTCTACGTTTCATCCCGACGACCGAGGCCTTTGTGCAGCCACACCCGACACTCGCCGGCCTGATGGTGAGACGACCGATCGTCTGCGGCCAAGGCGCGCTGATCGAGGGCGACTTCGCGGGAATGGCGGCCGAGGACGTTATACCGAAGGACTCGATCGTTGCTGTTGTCGATGATGTGGCGATGGTGACACGCGAACCGATCGATCGCCTTCAGCAGATTATCGCCCAGTCCTGGTACTGGATCGGGGGTTTCTGCGCACCTTCCGACACCACGACCAATCCGACCACGGTTCCCACCGCGACCAACGCCGCGTTCAAGCGCGCCGTGATGGTCGAGCACATCGGCTGATCTCGGAGCGACGGAGTAGCACATGGCCATCGGGTCCATAACGCCGTTCCGTCCAACGGGAACGGTTTCACTCGGCGCGGGCACGTTGTCCGCGGCGGTAGCTCTGGCGGGAGGTGGAGACTCGGTTGTGGTGACAAATCCTAGTGCGTCGCTCGCCTACGTGAGCTTTGGTGCCGATCAGTCGGCGACGGCCTCTAGCGCCGATATGCCGGTGATGGCGAACTCACGGGTGCTACTGTCTGTGAACAGCTTAGTGAATTATGCGGCGGCGGTGCTCACTTCCGGTAGCGGCGTTGTCCTGTTCACGCGTGGCGATGGATCCTTTGTCTGATGACATTCACGGACTCCGAAAAGGCGGACGTTCGTCGCTTTTGCGGCTATCCAGCCTATGGTGCGGCCGCATCGGGCTTCCAGAACTGGCGGTTCTTTCAAGTCTACGGGCTACTGGAGTTCCGTATGAACAACCTTTCTGCCGCGGAAGAAGCCGTCGTACGGCGTTACCTTGGCACGCTCACCGTATTGGAGTTTGCGGTGCCGCGCGCCGGCGACAATCTTGATACCGACCAGGCAGCAGTGTGGACCCGCAATCGCGACGAGCTGCGCGACCGCACGAGATTATTCGACGACTGGCGCCGCCGTCTATGCGGTTTCTTCGGTATTCCACCGGGACCCGCGATAACCGACAGTGGCATCAGCCTGGTTGTCTGACCATGGAACCGACGGAGCTGCAGGATCGGATTTATCGAGGTCTGAATGCCGCGGCGCGTGCCATCGGCACCGACACCGATGCCTATAGACCCTCCGGGTTCTCTGAGCCTCTGGATCGGCAGAACCGCTTTTTACGACTGCGCGCCGCATTCACAGCACGCGACGCCAGGTTTGCGCATCCAAATGCGTATGGTGATGCACTTTGGTACGGGATCTTCGACGCCGCCTACACGCGTCCGGGCGACTACCTCGTGCAGGCCGACAAAGTCTGGTTCATTGCGGCGCAACAACGCCTATTGCCGGTGCTGTGTGTGCAGACCAACCGCATTGTCTCGTTCTCGCGCCCGGCCGCGCCGTGCAGCACCGGCGTCAACACATATGGTGGTGCGGTCCCCGCGACCAATGAGGTGATGCTCACGCACTGGCCAGCCAGCGTCATCGGCGTGGCTGGCCGCGGTCATCCCAGTGCCGATCTGCCAAGTGACAGCTCGATCCCCTACTGGACCGTACTGTTACCGGTGATAACCGGTGTGGTCCTGCTGCCGGCGGACCTAATGACGGATGATCTCGGGCGGAATGCCGTCGTAACAGGCGCCGAACTGACCGATCTGGGGTGGCGCATTACGGTGAAACAGGCAACCACCTGATGGCCGACCAATCAGATGTCGAAGTTGCCCTGGTCAATGTGGTCTCGACCGCTCTCTATCCGAACGGGACCAGCGAAGCCAGCATTCCGGGGCCGGACTGCCGGATTTACCGTGGTTGGCCGAACTCGGCTGCGTTAGATGCTGATCTGGCTGCCGGCAAGATCAACGTCACGATCTTCCCCGGTGGCGGCACTTGTCATACCACCACGCGCTACGCCGAACGGTGGGCAGGCGCGGCTGCACAGTCAACTTTGACCGTTGCGGTAGACGGAACGTCGGTGACTTTTGGCGGCACAGCAAATTTCGGCCACGTAGCCGGCATCCTGGTCGACGGCACAAGCTACGCCTATCGCACGCAATCAGGAGACACCCCCCAATCAGTGGCGGCCAATCTCGCATCGATGGCCCGCGGCGACACGATTGTGCACTTGTCGTACAGCACACTGACGATAGCCGGCGCGGGCAATCTCCTGGCGCGGGTGGTTGCGGACGCTCAGGTGCAACAGGAAGTCCGCCGCCAGGAGCAAGGCTTTCGCGTTACATGTTGGTGTCCTACACCCGCGACACGAGACGCAGTGGCAAGCGCGGTCGATCAGGCGCTAAGTACCCAACGTTTCATCGCGCTGTCGGATGGGACGAGTGGCAGACTGACCTATGCCGGCAACACGGTGTTTGATCAATCGCAAAACGCGCGGCTTTATCGTCGAGATCTCACCTATAACGTGGAATACCCGACAATCGTCTCCAGCACACATCCAGCGATGCTGTTCGGCGATCTGCTGCTGAATTCTGTGACCATTATCGCCTGATATCGGAGTAACCATGGATATGCATCTGGTCGTGGTGAAGCCGTTCGCCGGTCTCGCTCGAGGCGATATCGTCACCGATACAATTCGCATCAACGAGATCCTGAACAGCGAGCACGCACGTTCGGTCGTGCGCGTGGCCGTATCTGCGACCAGGGGAGCCTGACCAAGATGCCAATTGTTCAGCAGGGAAGTATAAACACCACGGCGCTGGTGGTGCCGGATCTGTATGTCCAAATAGTCCCACCACAGAACCTGGTTCTGAACGGGGTGCCGACCAACGTAGTCGGCGTCATCGGCACGGCGTCCTGGGGGCCGGTCGGGCAACCTGTGATCGTGGCCACCATGGCTGACTATGCACAAAGCTTTGGCCCGATCCTGGCACGCAAGTATGACATGGGGACGCAAGTCGCCACGGCGGTACAACAGGGCGCACAGAACTTCCGTTGCGTGCGGGTGACCGACAATACCGACTCCGCCGCACAGGCGGTCCTTACCGGAACGACCGTGACCTTCACCGCGCTCCACACAGGGTCGCTCGGCAATCTGGTTATCTTGACCCTGACAACAGGTTCAAGGGCGAATACCTGGCGCCTGACCATCTCGTTGCCGGGCCTGCAACCGGAAGTCTACGACAACATCGCAGGATCCGGTGCAGTGTTCTGGTCGACCCTTGTGACGGCAGTAAACCAGGGACAGGGCCCACAACGCGGCCCGTCACAGTTGATTGTCGCCAACGCCGGCGGAGCCACCATTGCACCGAACCAGTTCTCCGTCGCGCTCGGTTCGACGACGGCCGGTTCGGATGGCGCAGTCAACGTTACGGTGACCGGCCTCGCAGGAACCGATATTCCCCCCCGCTCGGGCATGTATTCACTTCGTGGGCAGGGCTGCGGCATTGCAATGCTGGCGGATGCCGATGACCCGGACTACTGGACAACCCAGGCCGGATTTGGGCTCCAGGAAGGGATCTACATGATCCTAACCGGACCCGCTGGAGATACCATCCAAAACTCGGTCACAGTCAAGCAGCAGGCGGGACTGGATAGCTACGCAGCCAAGCTGATGTTCGGTGACTGGCTGTGGTGGTCGGATCAGGTCAATGCAACGATCCGCCTCGTGTCACCACAGGGCTTTGCCGCCGGACGCCTTGCGAACCTCTCGCCCGAACAATCCAGCCTGAACAAGCAGCTCTACAGCGTAATCGGCAGCCAGAAGTCTGGCACGCCCGGTTCAGGTCAGAACTCCTCCTATTCGTCTGCGGACCTGGCGGTGCTGTTGGGTGCTGGCATTGACGTGATCAGCAACCCGCAACCAGGCGGCACATTCTGGGGTGTGCGCGGCGGGCACAACTCATCAACCAACGCAGCGATTAACGGTGACAACTACACTCGACTGACCAACTACATCGCGGCGACGCTCGCTGCCGGTATGGGGCTGTATGTCGGACAGGTGATCACCGCAGACCTGTTCCGGCGGATCCGTTCGACGCAGTTGGCATTTCTGCAAAATATGCTAGGGCAGGGTTTACTTGGCAGCACCGACGGTAGCCTGCCGTTCAGCGTGATCTGCGACACATCAAACAACCCCGACAGCAGGACTGATCTCGGCTACGTACAATCGGACGCCCAGGTGCAGTATCAGGCAATCAACGAAAAGTTCATTGTCAACATCGAAGGCGGCCAGACCGTACAGGTATCCCGCCAGACATTGCCCACTGGGCAGCCCGCGTAAGGAGCAATCCGCATGTCATTCACCTCGTTCTCCATCGGGCGCGATACACAGCTGGTGGTGATAGGCGCCGCGGGACGGATCGATCTGACCCACGTTACATCGTTCGACAGCCGCCAGCTCACTCACTCGGTGCGGGTAGACAGACTGGATGGCACTCAGATGGGCACAGAGCTGCCCAAGGGTTGGGAAGGCAGTTTCGAACTCGAGCGCGGCAACTCGACCATCGATGACTTCATCGCCACAGCCGAGCAGCAATATTTCAATGGGAACAGCGTTGCGCCTGGCACGATGTACCAGTACGTAACAGAGACGGATGGGTCCACATCGACTTACCAGTATGACAATGTGATTTTCCGGCTGAGCAACGCCGGAACCTGGAAAGGCGACAGCAGCGTCAAGCAGAAGCTCGAGTTTTTTGCCATCCGGAGGCGTCGCATCTAATGACTCCATCCGCATCCATACTGACAGCAGCGGCCGCCACCGAGACCATTTTCGACGGAGGTGGACGGCGCATAACCATCCGGAGGCTTACCGCTCTCGATCGATTGCGACTCTTCAAAGCCGCTGGCCCGTTGTTGGCACAGAACCAACCCTGGTTAGGCATGGCACTGATTGCCTCTTCAGTGGCTGCAATCGACGATGTGCCGGTGCCTCCGCCATGCAACGAAAATCAGATCGAGACCATGATCGGTCGCCTTGGCGATGCGGGAGTTGCGGCCGTCGCACTGGCCTTGCAGCAATCCGCAGACCCCACTTCCGAGGAGCTGGTCGCCAACGCGGGAAACTGAGTCGGCACCCTGACCTGATCGACTGCCTCTATCTGATCCGGAATGGGGTGCCGTTCGACGTAGCGTTCAGCCTGCCCACCGATGAGCGGATGGCATTTGTGGTCGCGCTCGGCACAATGGATGGCAGAGCGTTCGACTGGCGAACCTTGCACTGGAATCCGCGAACGTGACTGTCGACGAGGCTCCGACGATCGGAACCAGGCTCGCGCTGGGCCATGGCGTATCCAACGTGGTCGCAATGCTGGAACCGGAACTCACGGCGCTGGATCGTACTGTATCTTCAAGCTCGACAATGTTGAAAACAATGATGCAGCTCGGCGGCAGATTGAACCCATTCAACGCCAACCTGGCCCCTATTGTCGTGCCCTCCCCTGTTCGACAATCGGCTGAGGTCAGTATGGAACCACCGGGCACGAACGCACCGGAACTGGCGGTGACCCGCACGGCTTCTCGACCAACCGCGCGCGATGTGCCGGTTTCGCGATCGCAGCCGCATGGTGCCACACGGACGCATCAAGTGAGGCTCTCACCACTCGGAGACCTGTATCCAGGTGGTCTGGTATCGCAAGATACACCAACGTCGCCTCAGGGACAGCCGGTGCAGATAGCGACGTCTTCGAAAGAATCACCGGCAACAAAACGGATGGCCATGCTTACTCCCAGTTGGCAGGAGCCGGCATTCGCTCCTGGTTCAACAGCAATGCAAGCTTCTGCATCATCTTCAAGCTCACTATCATCGGACAGCGCAACCTCGCTCATTGCGCCTTCGATTGCGCCCTCGATTTCGCCATCATTTTCACCGTCGTTTTCACCAACATTTTTACCATCCCTTTCGCGATCGATTGGGCCAGCTATTCTGCCATCGACTTCGCCATCCATTTGGCCAGCGGCCCCTTTTACTGCCGAGTCATCACTACAAATACCCGACCAACCACAAAGTGCAGCGGCGCATATGACTGGAATTCGTGGAGGTGATGTGGCATCGCAGCCCCGCGTGCAACAGATAGTGATGGGCGCAATGGCTCGAGGTCCGTCGTCGGGACTGTCGACGAATATGCCTGCAGCGCCAGTTGCCGTTCCCATGGAAGGTGTCGGTGTCGTGCCAGGCACGGCCGCACCACCCCTAGTCGCCGAGGATGCGGTCGCGAAGTCTGCGACGTCGCAATCGGCGTCTGCCTTCTCGGAACCCCAGCAAGCGCGCTTGGAACCGCGGCAAGGGATGCTTCTACTGGATGGTGCCCAGCTTGGCCGTTGGGTGATCGATCACCTAGAGAGCAGCGCATCGCGACCGGGCGCGATGACCACAGGAATCGACCCACGGATGAACGCAACCTATCCCGGCGCCCCGACGGGCACTTGAGCAGATGGCAGAGTTCCGCATTCCCTTCGTTCTCTGGTTCAGTGACGAAGCGCCACCCGATCTCACCACATTGACAGTGCCCATTGGCATCGCAGTGTCGTTCCATCCTGAAGCTGAGGCAACACCGCAGGGCACGAAAGATGATAGCGAGCGTCGGATAGCCACGGCGGGCGGTGAAGCCGATGGCTGACGTGACGCTGCTACTGGGGCCGGTCGTCTTTCAGGACTTTGAGGTTCCATCCGGGGTCAATTTCGGCGGCAGGCAGCGCCTGGCGTTGCATCGCTTGCCGGGTGGCCCGCGGGTGATCGACGCGTTGGGACGGGACGACGCACAGATCAGTTTCTCGGGTATCTTCAGTGGCTCGGACGCAACTTTGCGGGCTCGCAGTCTCGACGAGTTGCGTGTCGCGGGCATTGCCTTGCCGCTTACGTGGGATGTTCTGTTCTATACCGTGCTGATTAGCGAATTTCAGGCCAGTTATCGCAACGGCTGGTGGATTCCCTATCGCATCGTCTGCACCGTTTTGCGGGACGAGGCATCAGCACTCGTGCAGTTGGTGGCCTCTCTTGCAACCACTGCGCTAGCGGATATCGGAGCCGCGTCCGGGTACGCCCTGGATGCCGGCGTGGATCTGTCACCGCTGCAGGCGGCACTTGCCGCACCGGGCGCCACCACTCGCGGAACGGCTGCCTACTCGACTGCCCAAAACTGTCTCGTCGGCACGAAAGCCTCGATCGGCACATCCATATCCGTAGCTAACGGAACACTTGTTGGCGCGACTGTCGCGGATGCCGGTTCCGCAGAAGCCGGCGTGGCCGGCTTGCTTGCCGCTACCGATTCCGCTGGCCAACTCAGTTCGCTGGTCTCCGCTGGCT
The DNA here is from genome assembly GCA_963799415.1 of uncultured Alphaproteobacteria bacterium. Lineage (GTDB taxonomy): Bacteria > Pseudomonadota > Alphaproteobacteria > Acetobacterales > Acetobacteraceae > JAMXLO01. The sequence continues at coordinate 123,154 of CAWCXI010000015.1, forward strand.
CGTACATCAATCGAACAGAGAACAATCTGACCAATGCAAGTACCTGACCATGAAGACGATCACAGTGGCCGGTGACAACTTGTACCACATTGCCGCGGTTCAGCTAGCGGATGCAACACAATGGATTCGAATCGCCGAGCTGAACAACCTTTCCGACCCTATGCTCGTCGGCGTCGTGACACTGCTGATCCCGGATGTCGATCCCAGTGCTAGAGGCGGCATTGTTGCTCAATGACCCGCAGTCTGCCTGGCGGGCTCCGCGTCTCAAAGTCATCGCCAATGGTCAGATCATCTCCGGCGCAATGGAAGCCGAGGTGATCTCCAACAACTACTACGCGGCGGATCGGTTCCGTACGTCGGTTGCCCTGGGCATCGATCCATGGGCCGGAGCGTCGTTCTGGGCCAGCGAACCCAACATCTTGATGGATGTTCAATTCAGTCTGGATGGAGGCGCTTCCTTTGTCAGCCTGGTGCAAGGCGTCGTTGATAACGTGAGTATCGATCCCACGCTCGGATTGGTTCGTCTAGACGGCCGTGACCTGACGTCAGCATTGATCGAAGCGCGTACACAGGAAACCTTTGCCAATCGCACGTCTAGCGAGATCGCGTCCCTTCTAGCGCAGCGCCACAACCTGACACCGCAGGTTACCTCCACGACAACCCCAGTGGGTCGATACTATCAAAGCGAGCATGATCGCATCACGCTGAACCAGTTCAGCCGCACCACCACAGAATGGGATCTCCTTGTCTATCTCGCCCGGCAGGAAGGTTTCGATGTGTTCGTTCAGGGTCAGACGCTGTGCTTTCAACCCGCGGCGCGAGGGACAGGTCTTGCTGTTTCATTGCGCCCCGAGGACGTGATCGATCTCAAACTGGAGAGGTCGTTGACCCTGGCACGCGATATCGAAGTAGTCATCAAGAGCTGGAACTCGCGACAGAACAGCGCGTTTGTCCAACGGGCACGCGCATCTGGGCGAGGCGGCGCGCAACGATCGGGCGCGACACCGCAACGCTATGTGTTTGTGCAGCCTAATTTGACGCCGGACGAAGCACTGAAACTCGCTCAGCAGAGGCTCGCGGAGCTGACCCGCCACGAGCGCACCATCCGGATCAACATGCCCGGCGAGCTATCGCTCAGCCCGCGCAACATGATCGCGTTAGAAGGAACTGGCACGGAGTTCGACCAACCCTACTACGTCGACGTCATTGAGCGCCGTCTACGGCAAAATTGCGGTTTGACGCAGTTTATCATGGCCAAAAACTCTTCACCGCGGACCGAGATGACGACACCCAGCGCCACATCAGGCAGCACGATATAGTCCATGGAGCGACTGCTCAACATCATCAAACAGCACGCTGGAGCGCTCGACCAGGGCAGCAGTCAGCCACGCTTCGCCACGGTTACCTCGGTGAATGCACCGGCCGCGACGGCGCGGGTCACTCTGCAACCAGAAGGCGTGCTAAGCGGTTGGCTGCCTATCCTTTCGCCCTGGATCGGTGCCGGATGGGGTCTATGGAGCCCGCCGTCCCCTGGTGATCAGGTACTGGTCCTTGCGCAGGAGGGTAACGCCGAACACGGGGTCATCATTGGACGCGCATTTTCGAGCACACAGACGCCACCCGCCACGCCGGTCGGCGAACTCTGGTTAATTCACAGCTCGGGCAGCTTCGTCAAACTGCAAAATGACGGAACGATTCAGATACACGGCGATTTGCATGTCGCGGGTGACGTGTATGATCAATGTGGATCGTTGTCGCGTCTGCGCGGCCATTACGATGCACACACACATACCGATTCCCGCGGCACAACGACAGTTACCAATCAACCGGACTGAGGATCGTGGCCGACGCATCGCATCAATGGGGATCCGACCTGGCCATTGGTGCCACCGGCGACATCAGCACAACAGACGGCTCACTACTCGGCCAGCAGCGTGTGCTACGCCGCCTGCTCACCAATCCGGGCGACTATATCTGGCAGCTCGATTACGGCGCGGGCCTGGCGCGTTTCATCGGTCAGCCGGCAAATACTCTGCAGATCAGAGCCGTGATCCGCAGTCAGATCTTCAAAGAGACAGCGGTTGCGCGCCTACCTGAGCCGTTGATTGACGTGCAGGCCGCGCCTGGCGGGGCATCCGGAACGGTCTATGTGTATATACGGTATGTCGACGCTGAGAGCAACCAGACCCAGGTACTCACCTTCTCAATTTCTGGCTAGGCCATGCAACTTTCACTCCGCACATTTGATACGATGGTGCAGTCGATGGCGGCCGCCGTCCAAGCCTCGGCGGCACAGCTTCTCGACCTAACCGTGGGCTCAACGCTGCGCGCAGTGCTGGAGGCAAATGCCTCAATTGGCCTGTGGATGCAATGGCTCATATTGCTGGTTCTACGCACAACGCGCGCGGCCACAAGCAGCGGTGATGATCTGGATAGCTGGATGGCCGATCTGACGCTGACCCGTCTGCCTGCCGTGGGAGCCACTGGGACCGTGACGTTCACACGATTTACAGCGACAGTGTCCGCGTTGATCCCGACCGGCGCGATGGTTCGAACTGCGGACGGGACACAGACATTCGCGGTGACCGCAGACACGTCGCAAGCCTCATGGTCGGTAACCAGCAACGGTTATATCGTCGCCGGCGGCATAGCCTCGCTCGATGTGCCGGTGATTGCGCAAACTCCAGGCAGCGTCGGCAACGTGCAGGCCGGCACGATTACGTTGCTGGCATCGGCCATCCCAGGCATTGACTCGGTCAACAATCCGAACGGGTTTGAGAACGGACTGGATGCCGAGTCGGACAATGCATTCAGGAGCCGCTTCAGCAATTTCATCACAACTCGGTCGCGGGCGACACCGCTTGCTGTGGGCTATGCCATCAGCAGCATTCAGCAGGGACTGAACTATGCACTCCAGGAGAACGTTGACCCATCTGGTCAGCCGCACATGGGCAGCTTCGTTGTAACGGTCGATGATGGTTCCGGCAGTCCCTCGACTGCATTGCTGTCCACGGTCCAATCGGCGATCGATACGGTGCGGCCGGTAGGTTCAATCTTCAGTGTGCAGCCGCCCACGGTGCTCATCGCCGGCGTGTCTCTCACCATCACTGCCTCTGTCGGAACGATAAAGGCACAGATCCAGGCACTGGTCGGGACCGCCATCGGCTCCTACATAAATAGTCTGCCCATCGGGGCGTGTCTGCCGCTGACCAAGCTTGCGCAGATCGCCTATTCCGCAAGTCCGGCGGTGATCAATGTCAGCACTTTGCTGACAAACGGCAGCGCAAGCGACCTCACGATTCCCATCACGGGCGTTGTGAAGGCCGGCGTGATCGCGGTGAACTGACGTGATGGGTGATCAACAGGATATTCTGGCGCGGCTGCGCTCCGTATTGCCAACGCGCTGGTTTCCTGACGATGCTCCGGTGCTGGCGGCCCTGTTGATTGGCCTCGCGTCCGGCTGGAGCTGGGCTTACCAACAGCTGCGATACGTGAAGGCACAGACTCGTATTGCCACGGCCACCGAAATCTGGCTGGACATCATCGCGCTTGACTTCTTCGGCAACCGGCTGGTCCGACGAATTCCTCAAAGCGACGACGCATTCCGCAGCCGCATTCAGCGCGAGCTGTTCCGCGAACGCGGAACACGGGATGCCATCGTCTCGGTGCTGCGGGATCTCACGGGGCGTGCGCCGGTCGTGTTCGAACCCGCCCGGTCAACCGATACCGGCGGCTACACGTCGCTGAACGGTGCAGGGGGTGGGATCGGCTACTGCAGCGCCGGGGGTTGGGGCAGTCTCGCGCTGCCATTTCAGTGCTTCATCACAGCCTACCGTCCACTCGGCAGCGGTATCGCCACCGTGTTCGGTTGGAGCACACCTGCTGGAGGCTATGGCCGAGGCACAATCGAATACGCCAGCCTGGCGATGGTACAGGGCCAGGTGACTGATGCCGACATCTATGCGGCTGTAGCCGACGTGCTGCCGGTCGCCGCCATCGGTTGGACCAGGATCACAAACTGAGCTGGTGCCACCATCAGCAAAGAGGAACTCATGGACAGAATCCTGGTTTACCCCGGGAGCATCCCGCTCGATACCGATGTTCTCAATACCAATCGGAACACCATGGTCGCGCTGGGGTATCTCGCTCAGGCAGTGCTCGGCAATAATATTGTTGTCGACGGACTTGGCTGTTTGCCGACGACACCGGGTTCGCTGGCTGTGACAGTGGGACCAGGAAGCATAATCCAATTGTCGATCGTTGATACGCTTGCTTACGGATCGCTGCCGGCCGACACAAGTGATCCACTGGTAAAGTTAGGTATCAATCTCACCGCCACGTCGTTCACGCTCACGGCGCCGGCCACGTCCGGTCAATCGATCAACTACCTGATCCAGGCAGCGCTCCTGGAGAGCGATACGAACCCGGTCGCCCTTCCCTACTACAATGCGGCCAATCCGGCGCAACCGTATAGCGGCCCAAACAATTCAGGTGTCGCACAAAACACCTGCCGAGTTCAACGGGTGCAACTCCAGCTCAAGGCAGGTGCACCAGCAAATGCCGGCTCACAAACCACCCCGCCGATCGACAGTGGCTGGGTGGGTTTGTACGTTGTTACTGTATCTTATGGGCAAACCGCAATCGGTGCGGCGAGCATTGCTCAATTGATCACCGCGCCGTTTCTACCCTTCAAGCTTCCAACATTGCGCCCCGGCTTTGCGTCGGCGGTGCAGACGTATTCAAGCAGCGGCACCTTCACTGTACCGGCCGGCGTCTCACAGGTTGAAGTGGAGGTCTGGGGTGGCGGGGCGGGAACCTATGCCTCGTACGGCAGCATTCCCAGTGGGGGCGGCTCCGGCGGCGGCTATGCGCGCAAGCGCGTCACCCCTTTGGTGGCGGGTCAGACAATTCCGGTAACCGTAGGCAGTGGCGGCGCTGCTGGGAACACCAGCGGAGCGATACCCTCGGCAGGCGGAACGTCCAGCTTCGGCACCTATGTCAGCGCGACAGGTGGCAGCCTGAACCCATTGGCCAGCGTGGGAAGTCCCCAGAATGGCGCTACACCCGGCGGCAACGGCTTTGCCGGTGACGTCAACATCATGGGTTCGGCAGGCCAGGCTGGAGTGTTGAACCAAGGCGGGCTCGGCGGCGCCGCGCCCATGGGGGGCACCCAGAACAGCGGGACGTGGGGCGTCCAGGGCATCTCCCCCGGTGGCGGCGCATCCGGCGCAGGTACCGGGGCGAACAGCGCGACATCGTACAATGGCGCGCCAGGATCATCCGGCCTCGTCGTCGTCAGATGGTAGGAACAATAATGAAGACTTATGCGCGCATTCAGGATGGTCTCATTGCGGAAATCCTGAAGACCGACGGCGACATCACAAACATGTTCAATCATGCATTGGTTTGGATGGACATCTCGTCGCAGGCGAACGTTGGCGAGGGTTGGCATTTTGATGGCACGAGATTTACGCCGCCATCTCCGCCGCCGGCGATCGCATCGGCTCCGACAATTCCCGAGCTTCGGGCTCAGCTCGCGACCCTCAGTGCAGAGCTCGCAAAGTTATCCGGCAAGAATTGAACACAGTACTCCGACCAGGAGCCCCGCATGCCCACTCCAGCAACACACGTCTGGAAACCCAGCAACGCGCGGACTGTTGTGCTGGATTCGTTTATCCCGGTGCCGCGCGGCTCAACAGCGCTGGCTCCGCCACCGCTCAACTGGCCGACCAAGGATCCTGCCGATGTGCTGGATTACCAGTTCGACATATCACCGGCGCTGGTCGGCAACGATGGTGATGCCATCGCCACGCTCGATGTGACGATTGGACCGGCGAACCCCGGGGACCTCGTTCTCAGCAGCGCGACGACTGACGGCGCGTTGGCGATCGTGTGGTTGTCGGGCGGTCAGCCGGGGAAGACCTATACCGTGAACCTCGTAATCACCACGGTGAATGGCCGCACAATCAATCGCACCATTCTGCTGCCCGTGCTCTATCTGTCGGTGCCGCAGGTACCACCCAACGCTCTCATCACCGACACCGGAGTTGTGCTGACCGACCAGAACGGCAATCCAGTTCTCACGACATAGCACTGGGCCTGCCACACTCTGTTCGCAACCCGCTACAGCCTGCGCAGTCTTTGGCCGCGCCGCTGAGAGGTCGTCTCGATCATGCCTACAATCGATCAGCTCGCGCCCGCCACAGCAGCGTCCGACACCGACGAGCTACTGGTCAGCCAAAGCGGCATCGCTCGCAAGGTAACCCGGGCACAGGTTCTGGCAGGCGTTCAACCGCAGCTTGCGATCAGCTCCGGAACGCTGCTGGGCCGTATCAGCGGTGGCACGGGCACACCAGAGCAGATCATCATCGGCGCCAATCTCACCCTGATCAATGGTGGTCTGTCGGCCAATGCCACACCCTTCAATGTCGCATCGCTGACCGCTGGCGCGGTTCCCGCCGGCGGCGACCTCGTTCCGCTTGGGCAAGCTGGCAGCAACACTGCCGTGAGCTACAGTCAGTTCATGAGCGGGCTGGCCGGTATTGCCAACGTGGATATCAGCCATCTTCTGGTAACACCGACCGGCAGCAAGGCGCCTGCCAAACTTGGTGACTTCGTCGCGAACACTCTGTCATTGACCGGGGGTTCGCTGACCGGTGCACTGACGCTGGCCGCGGATCCCTCGATGTCCCAGCAGGCAGCAACGAAGCGGTATGTGGATGCACAGATCGCGACAGCAGTACCGAAGACAGGTGGTGTTCTATCGGGCGCACTGACCCTGGCAGCCGATCCCGCGACGTCCTTGCAGGCAGCCACCAAGCAGTACGTTGATGGGCAGGTCTCCACCGCGGTACCCCGAACTGGCGGCACCCTCACAGGCGCTCTGACGTTGTCAGCCGATCCGCTAACCTCGCTGCAGGCGGCGACAAAACAGTACGCCGATACGCGCGTGTTGCGCAACGGCGACACACTCACTGGAGCACTGATACTCGCTGCGAATCCGACGGCTCCGCTGCAGGCTGCGACGAAAGGATATGTCGATACCCAGGTAGGTGCCGCATTGCCCAAGGCGGGCGGCACGCTCACCGGCGTCCTCACTCTGGCGGTTGACCCCACATTGTCGATGCAGGCAGCCACCAAGCACTATGTCGATGCGCAGGCGGCTGTATCGTTGCCAATCAGCGGTGGCACCCTCACGGGTCCACTGGCGCTGTCATCCAGTCCGACCCAACCCCTCCAGGCAGCGACGAAACAGTACGTTGATGGCCAGGTGGCCTCCGCCTTTCCCATGGCCGGTGGCACGCTTACGGGTGCGCTGACCCTGGCAGGTGATCCCACATCGGCCCTGCAGGCGGCGACCAAGCGCTACGTGGATTCTGCCAGTGGCAGCAGTACCGGCGTCATCAATGTTCGCTCGGCTCCTTACAACGCGCAGCTCAATGGCGTCACGGACGACACCGCCGCATTCGCGGCTGCTTACAAAGCAGCTGGGGCGGGCGCGGTCATTCACGTGCCGAACGGCGTCACGGTGCTGCAGCCTCCGTCCAGCTGGGGTATCTCCGTGACCAAGCGAGTCAAGTGGATCGTCGACGGGTACTTTACTGCCCGACGGCACGCCGCTCGCGGATGCAATTCCAGGTGGCGGCAGCCCAGCAAGCAATTATTTGCCTGGGATCGTCGTTGGAAACAGTTCAATCAGCGTCGAGGTCTCGCAGAACGGTTCCCAGCCCACAGACTTCGCGGTGGCCCATTCGTCCTACATCGTCAACCACAGCGGTGGACCAACCGGCGGTGCCGTCATTGCAAATACCCGCAATGACACGATTATATACAACAGCCCTGGCAATTTCGTCTGGGGTGGCATCGACAGATTGCTTTGGTGCGGCACACAGACTCCGGGCGGCGCTCCTGCCGCCGAGCACGTCGGGCGCTACGTCCAGACGATCAGGCAAAATGTCGGCCTGGATTCGTCGGGCAAGGCCTTGCCTCAGCCCAATCTCTGGGCCGGGTGCTTCGAATACCGGGACACCACCGGCCAGCCATCCAGCATGGCGGCTTCTTCAATAACCATAGAGATGGACTGGTTCGGCAATGGTCCGGACGACGGTGGCCAGCGTCAGATCCAGTCTCTAGTCATCGGACAGCACAACACATCAGGCGCGCCTGTTGAGGTCAGCACGATCATAGGCGTCTATCTGGACGCAGGATGCACAGGTCATGTCTACCGGGTCTTCAACGTCAATGTGCCATTCTCGACATCGGTGCTCGACACCACCGGCGCCCAACAGATGGCGGGAGCGGCAGCGATCCGCATGGCCGCTGGGCACGCGATCGCCTTTGAACCAACCAATAGCTGTCGGCTCGCGTACGACAACATCACGAATACACTTCGCTGGAACCAGGGAGCACTCTCCTATCCGGTCGGCAAGGGAATCGCGGTTGGCTGGCAGACCGTCTATGCCAGCAGTGCAACTCTGCCAGCCTATATGTCTGGCAATATCGTCTTTCTGATCGGCGGCTCGCCTTACACGATTACACTGCCCGCAACAAACAGCGTCGCAGCCGGCACTGGATTCACGTTCTCAGTGCTCGGCTTGGCCAATGTCAATATAACGGTGACAGGCAGCGACACTATCGACAACGGCCCCGTTATACTGCGCCCCAACGATCGCTATCACGTCGTATCTGACGGCACGTCGGCTTGGCGCGAAGTATTCCGCACGAATTCGGTGAACCCGCACTTTTCCGGACCTCCCGTGCTCCCGTCGTACACGGTGTCGACGCTGCCCATCTCTCCGGGCGCAGGAGCGAAAGCCTTTACCAGCAATGGCCGCAAGCCGAGTGAAAACATCGGCGCCGGTACCGGCGTCGAGGTCTTCTACGACGGCAGCCATTGGGTCTCGGTATGCAGTGGCTCGCAGGTTGCAGCATGAACCGGGAAGATTGCCGAATCCAAATCAGCCGCAGCGCAGGATGATGCGATGCCGACGATTTCACAGTTGCCCGTTGCCGCAGAAGTCACTGCCGCCGATGAAATCCCTATTAGTCAGGTTGGAGTGACACATTCGGCCAGCATCGGCACACTGCTGGCAAGCACACAGCCGGCCATCATCAGCGATCAAGGTACCTTGCTGGGCCGCATCAGCCTTGGGGCCGGGGGTCCGGAAACAGTCACCGTCGGCGCGGGGCTGCAGCTGAACGGCGGAACGTTGGCCGCATCCGCATTCAATCCTTCAGGCCTGCCCCAACGAACCACGTTGTCAATGTCGGACAACGCGATGCTGAACAGCAATGGCATGCTCGCACAGCTGCCACTGTCGTCGCTGCGAGGCCTGTTCTCCGCGGGCACGAATATCAGCATTGATGGCACCGGCATAATCTCTTCGACGGTAACGACCGGCGGCACGTCAAATACCTACAGCATCACGAGCCTGGTACCGGTAACGAGTATTGCCAGCAGCGATCTGGTCGGCATCAGCCAGGGTGGCACGGATCACACCATCACTTACACGAACCTGCTCGACGGCCTGACCATCGATTTGGCACAGCCAGCGGTTCCCGCGAGCGATACCGATACGCTGTGGGTAGCACAAGGCAGCAGCACCATGCTGCGGCAGACATTCGCGGCGATCTGGTCATGGCTGACGTCGAAGCAGCCAACCTACAAGCTTCCGGTGGTGGAGATTATCGCGAATACCAATCTTGATGGCACAATCCACAATGGTCGGATTCTGATCTGCAGCCAGCCCGTCACGCTGACGCCGGTACCGCCGAACATGGGCAGCGGCTTTTACTGCGACATAGTCAACCTGAGCACCGGAAATGTCACGCTCGGTTCCGGCATCATCACGTCGTCGGGTTCGACCTCGCTGCTGAGCGGGCAGGCCGCCACCGTGCGCGTCGCCGCATACTCCGGCGGCACAGTCGTCTTCGCCTCGCTTGCCGCGAGCAGCGCCGGTGGCGGCTCCACGCTGGCAATACCTGGTCAGGTCACCGGCCTCAGCGTCAGCAATCCAACGTCGAGCGGCGTCACGCTCAACTGGTCGGCGCCAAGTACCGGGGGCGCCGTCAGCAGCTACACCGTCCAGTATCGCGTCACGGGAACCACGACCTGGTCTACCTTCGCGACCGGCGTCACTGCCACAAATGCGTCGGTGACAGGGCTCGCTGCGTCAACAGCATATGACTTCCAGGTGTACGCACTGAATGGCGGCGACTCTGGCCCGCCCTCGCCGACGGCCAGCACCAGAACAACAGGCAGCGTCATCTCAGTCACCTGGAACATGGTGCCGGCAGGTCCCTACACGCACGGTGTCGGATCGATAGGTGTGAATGCACATATCAATCCTGCCACTGCCGGAGTTCAGTTCGGCTTCTCGCTCTCCGCAACAGTGCCTCCCTCGAGCTGGGCTGTAGCTAATTTCGTAAACACCGATTTGTGGGGCTCCTATGTCTCGACGCCGGCTTCGGCTGGCACATGGTACGGCTGGGTCGAAGGCACCGATGGCAGTACGCCGACAGTATATCCGACGCCGTTCACGGTAACCTGACATGAGCGTTGCGTTCGTCGCTTCGGGCCGGCCGATGAGTATCGGCGGCGCACGTGTGGCGCTTTGGCGAACTCTCCGCAGTGGTTCGTCCGCATCAGGTGATGGCACAGTGAGCGGGCCCCGGCCGAGCGCGATCAGCGATCTGTCCGGCTGGTGGGATGCGAGCGATACATCGGCTGCTCTCGGCATTACCGGGACGCCGATTTCCGGTTGGAACAGCTCGGTCGCCATCCAGTCGGACAAGTCAGGACACGGCACCCCGATGGTTCCGTATTCTTTCGGCACCGCGGGTGGACTACCAACGGCAACACCTCGACTGTCCGGCTTGCTTGGCGGGTTGGGACGCGTCGCCGGCGGATCCGGAACACTTGCTCCTGCGCTCGATGCGGACCAGGGCTTCCAGGTGGCCAATGTGCCATTCCAGTCGAGCGCAGCCTGGACCCGTTACCTTGTCTGGTCCAGGCCGAACTGGCGACAGAACTCCGGTCGCGACACCAATCCGATCGCACTGGTGACCTCCGGTAGCACGCGCGTTCTGCAGGCTGACAGCGCGTCCGGATCGAACCGGTTGCTGCTGTTTCCTGGTATTGCCGAGACCGTACTCACCACAACACTGACCCGGCGCCACACCCACTCGATCATCCTGCGCAACCGCCCTGGCATCGGCGTCGACATTTGGCTGGATGGCACATTCGTGGTGGGCGGCGTCGGCAACCCGATATCGTCCAGCGCGGCGAAGCCGATGGTGCTGTTGCACGACACGACCGTGCTGGGCAGCGCGCAATGCTGGCTGCATGAAGCGGCGACGTGGGAAAGCGCACTCGCTGATGCGGAAGTGACCACCCTGCTGCAATGCGCCGCGCGCTGGGTGCGTGGTTCGCGCCGAGGGATGAGCCTGTTGGTCAACGGTCAGTCGAATGCCATCAACTACGCAATCAATGACGGCGCCGCACAGCTTATCGTTCAGGGTATCGCCTGGTATCTGGGTGCGCTAGCCTATAATGTCGTGGCGAATGCCAACTCGACCGGCTACACGATGATGGCCGGCCATGGTCTCTATCCCGCGGTGGACGGGATCTATATTGGCAGTTTCGTCAACAATCCAAATGACGGATCGAACCCTGCCACCTGGCAGCTTGGTGCCGACGGCCTCGCGACGCAGTCAGCCATCAATGCACTGACTGAGGAAGACCAGCAGGACATCTGTGCACTGCTATGGCCGTGGAGCGAGACGGACAGCCTGCGCGACTACAGCGAAAAGGCCACCTTCCTGGCGGCCGCCGAACGTTTCCTGTCGCTCGAACGCGGCCTGCTCGGTCGCTCCGCGGAGAGTCTTCCGCTGATCTGGTGGAATGCGATTCCATATGGCATGGCCGGCGGGATGCAGATGCATCGCGAGGTCGTTGCGGCAATTGCAGCCGATTCGGCGCAGAACGTCGTCATCGGAAATCCTCAGACAAGCGACAGCAATCCCCGAGGATCCTCCTGGGACCCGACAACAGGTATCGCCACCGGTGGCGACTCAGCGCATCGCGACAGCACGGACAATCAGCGCTTCGCCCAGCTGGCCGTGCCAATAGCAGCACGCGCCATCCTGGCGAGCAGCGGAGGAGATTCACTGAATGCGATACCAGCCGGTCTGCCGATCAATGGTGGTCCCAAGATCGTGCATGCATATCGACAAAGCAGCACCACATTGGTTCTGACGATCCAGCACGACGCCGGCAACGATCTGATCGTACCTCTGCAGGCAGTGACTGGAGTAGGTTTCTGCGTGATGGACGGTGGTTCAACCGCAAGTCCGGGAACTGTCGTGCCAGCCGCCGCCTGCGCGCGCACCGACGCCACACATCTGACAATCACGCTCGCGCAGCCGCTCCGAAATCCCAGTGCGTCCTGTAACCTCTACTATCCGTATGGCAATGTCACGATCGGCCGCGGCAATACGGTGACCGACAATTTCTCGACGCTGGCCCCTCCACCTGGGTGGGACATCGTCAGCGATCTCGGTAGCAACTGGCGCTGGTCCTTCCCGTTGGCAGCAACGACAGTTCCTGTCGCGCTCAGCGACACCCCCGGTTGAACATCATGAGCAACTTTGATCGAATGTTCGAGATTGTCGCTGGCCACGAGGGAGACTTCACTGCCGACCCCGCCGACCCAGGCAACTGGACAGGTGGAATGGTCGGTGCCGGAACCTGTCGAGGAACCAGGTTCGGTATCAGCGCCGCGGCGTACCCCGACCTTGATATCGTCGCTCTCTCTCTCGATGCTGCCAAGGCTCTTTACCAACGCGACTATTGGCAACGGATTGCGGGGGATCTCTTGCCGGCGGCGCTCGCTCTGCTGGTGTTCGACGCTGCAATCAACAGTGGCACCAATCGAGCGGCACACTGGCTGCAACTGGTCGCTCAAGTGCCGCAGGATGGCGTGATCGGTGAGCAGACCCTGCACGCCATCGGTCGGACTGCCGCAAGACAAGGTGGGGTCGTCGACCTCTGTTCCGAGTTCCTGGCGTTACGGCTGGCCTTCATGACGTCGCTGCCGACCTGGAAGACCTTCGGCATCGGCTGGGCTCGGCGCCTTTGCAGGCTGCCGTACGAGGCAGCGGACGCGGGCTACCTCGACCGATAATCCGGCGGGCCCAATGGGAAGCGGGCTCAATGGGAAGCGGGATCAATGGAAGTCGCGGGACCGAGGGAAAATCCGCTCTCGACGCGGATGACCGGGACTTCGCATCGGCAGCGTCCCCGCACTCGCTGGTGCCTCGACGATCCGGGCCATCATGGCGCTGCGGTCGTCCAACCGATCGGCGATGACATGGATGATGCCCTCCGGGCTGCGTTGCAGACGACCGGTTACCTGCAGCAGGCTGCTGCCCATCACGGCGCGGCGGAACCGGTCCAACAGGCTGGACCAGACCACGATATTCGCGATGCCGGTCTCATCCTCAATGGTGCAAAACACCACATTGCCATTGCCTGGCCGCTGACGCACCAGCACCACGCCGGCGACGGAGAGCCGGGCACCATCGGCCAGCACCACGACCTGGGCACAGCTCAGAACACCTTCACCGCTGAACAACGTGCGCAGGAAACGCATCGGGTGTGACTTCAGCGACAGACCGGCGGTCTGATAGTCGGTAATGACGTGCTCGCCCGTCATCATGACGGGCAGCGGCACATGATGAATCGCAACCGGCTGGTGGGCAAACAGAGGCAGCTCCGCCAAGTCCGACAGGCCGCGCACCTGCCACAGCGCGGCACGTCGATCGAGTTTTTGACTCCGCAGCGCGTCTGCTTCCGCCAGCAGCACAAGAGCGGCACGGGGAAGTCCGACGCGCACCAGTGCAGAAAATCCCACAGAAGAATCCTTCCCCTCCCCTGGCGGGAGGGGGCCGGGGGGAGGGGGCTGTGCCCGTTTCCTCTTCTCGCGCGCCTCGACCAGCCGTTCCGCCCATTCCTGCGAAAAGCCAGTGATCAGGCGGAAACCAAGACGCAACGCCCCCTCTTCCAGCGTACAGTCCCATGCGCTGGTGGCCACATCGATCGGCCGCACCTCCACCCCATGCTCGCGCGCATCGCGCACGATCTGCGCCGGCGCATAGAACCCCATCGGCTGCGAGTTCAGCAACGCGCAGGCGAACGCCGCCGGATGATGGCACTTCAGCCAAGACGAAACATAGACCAGCAGAGCGAAGCTGGCAGCATGGCTTTCCGGGAAACCGTAAGTGCCAAAGCCTTCGATCTGGTGGAAGCAGCGCTCAGAAAAATCCTGCGTATAGCCGCGTGCCGTCATCCCAGTGACCATCTTCTCAAAGAAGCGATGGATGGTGCCTGTGTTGCGGAAAGTCGCCATCGAGCGGCGAAGCTGATTGGCTTCCTCCGGTGTGAACTTCGCCGCATCGATGGCAATGCGCATCGCCTGTTCCTGGAACAGCGGCACACCCAACGTCCTGCCCAACACCTGCTCCAGTTCATTGGCTGAACCGGATTCAGGAGCGGGTGACGGCAGCTCCACTTTCTCCAGTCCCTGCCGCCGACGCAGATACGGATGCACCATATCGCCCTGGATCGGCCCAGGACGAACGATCGCCACCTCGATCACCAGATCGTAGAATTTGCGCGGCCGCAGCCGCGGCAGCATGTTGATCTGCGCTCGTGATTCCACCTGGAACACGCCGATCGAATCCCCTCGGCACAGCATATCATAAACGGCGGTGTCTTCCGTCGGCACCTCAGCCAGGTTCTTGATCCCCAGCATCTCGAACGCCTTCCTGATGCAGGTCAGCATCCCCAGCGCCAGCACATCGACCTTCATGATGCCCAGCCGGTCGATGTCGTCCTTGTCCCACTCGATGAAGGTTCGCTTGTCCATTGCGGCGCGGCCGATCGGCACCGTCTCGTCCAACCTTCCGCGCGTCAGCACGAAGCCACCGACATGCTGCGACAGATGACGCGGCAGTCCCACCAATTGTCGCGCCAGCTCGACCGAACGGCGAAGAACGAAGCTCGTCGGATCAAGGCCAATCTCGGTCAGACACTCATCCGACCACAATCCCTCCCCCGCATGCCATGACTGCGCGGACAGCGCGGCTGTGGCGTCCTCCGACAGCCCCATCACCTTGCCCACCTCGCGGATTGCCCGCTTCGGCCGGTAGTGAATCACCGTTGCAGCGATGCCGGCGCGTTCGCGGCCATAGCGCTCGTAGATGTACTGGATGACCTCCTCGCGCCGCTCGTGTTCGAAATCCACATCGATGTCCGGCGGCTCGCGCCGCTCGGTGGAAATGAAGCGCTCGAACAGCAGATTGATCTGCGCCGGATCGACCGCGGTGATATGCAGGCAATAGCACACAGCGGAATTGGCCGCCGAACCGCGGCCCTGGCAAAGAATGCCTCGGTTGACGGCGTAGCGCACGATGTCGTGCACCGTCAGGAAATACCGCGCGTAGTTGAGCTGAGCGATGATGCGCAATTCTTTGTCGATGGCATCGCGCACGTCCTGCGGGATGCCATCGGGATAGCGCACCGCGGCGCCTTGCCAAGTCAGGTTGGCAAGGTGCTCATCCGGCGTCTGGCCGGGCGGAATCGGTTCGTCGGGATATTCATAGGCGAGTTCCCCGAGCGAGAAGCCGCAGCGCTCAACGATGTCTTCCGTGCGCCGCACCGCCTCGGGGTATTCGCGAAACAGGCGCTCTATTTCCCGTGGTGATTTCAGATGCCTCTCGGCATTTGGTTGCAGCGCGAGGCCCGCCTGATCGATGCGGCAGCCGAGACGGATGCAGGTCATCACGTCCTGTAGCGGACGCCGGTCAGGCAGGTGATAGAGAACGTCGTTGGTCGCCACCATCGGCAATGGCAACTTTGCCATCACACGCAGACGGCTGGCATCATCGCCGCGATAGCGTCGGCTGGCGGCAAGATACGCCCGGCCGCGAAAATCCGCTTTCAGGCGCTGAAGATTTTCCTGAAATGCGCCATCCAGCCGATCCGGTGCGACAGCAAGCAAAATCTGTCCGTCGCCATGCTCCAGCAGGTCGGCGTAATGCAGGAAGCAGCGGTTGGTGGCCTTCGCGGCATCGCCAGTGTCGCCATGCGGCACGCGCCCCTTGCCGACGGTGAGCATACGCGTCAGCCGCCCCCACGCCGCCCGATCCCGCGGGTAGCAGAGCAGATCCGGCGTATCGTCGCGGAATGCCAGGCGCGCACCCACCACCAGACGGATGCCGACATCCTTCGCTGCATCCCACATCCGCACCACCCCAGCCACACTGTTGAGATCGGTGACACTGATGGCGGAAATCCCCAGCACCGACGCGGTGGCCGCAAGCTCCTCCGGCGACGAAGCCCCGCGCAGGAAGGAGAAAGCGCTCGCCACCTGAAGCTCGGCATAACGCACGCCCTACCCTCCCCCTCCCCTTGCGGGAGGGGGTTGGGGGGAGGGGATGGTGGGAAACGGGCACAGCCCCCTCCCCCCAACCCCCTCCCGCAAGGAGAGGGGGAGTTCTCAAATTCAAATTCAAATTCAAACTCAGCCTCCGCTCACCCAAACAGCCCGTGCAAATACCACCGCGGCGTCCGGTCCTCGGCATGCAGACCGGCACGAAAGATCCAGAACCGGGCACCATCGGAATCCTCCACCCGGTAGTAATCACGGATCAGGTCGGTCTCTGGCCGCCTGCCGGATCGCTTGCCGCGCCACCATTCGGCGGCGATCCGCTCGGGACCCGCGGCGGCACGCACGCGATGCGACACACCACGCCAGCGAAACCTGATGGGCGGATCGTCCGGCACCGGAGCGATCACCTCGATCTCTTCCGGCCGATGCAGCAGGCGGATCGGCCGAGGCGCGGCGGGATCGTCCACCCAGGATGGCCGATTGAGCGGCAGCGGCGGCACGCGCTGCACGGCGCGCTCCGGTATATGGCTCGCAAACGGCACGACACGGAAAACGCGGTCCGAACCGAGGCGGTTGGTCAGCGTGTCAACCACGCCTGTGAGACGATCGGCCGCGCCCTGAGCAGCGACATCGGCAAGCTGGGCCTGCGCTGACTTCAGTGGCGCCACGGTCTCGGCCTCCATCGCGATTACCTCGATGCCAAAGCCTGGATCGACGGTGTCCAGCTTCTCGCGCAGCAGCTTGGTCAGATACGCCGGGTCGCGCACCGGCAGTGCGGTGCTCACTACGATCTGCGGCACGACATCATCGACACGGAAGAACCGCGCGACGATACGCTGAGCGCCTTTCTCCTGCTCCGCCAGACAACGGCACAATTGTTCGGCCAGCAGCGAAAGCGAGCGCGCCAGGTCCTCCGGCGTGCCGATCGGTTCGGCGAAGGCCAGGCGTTCATGCCACTCGATCGGCGGGTGCGGCCAATCGATGGCTTCCTCGATCGCGCCCAACGCCTGATCCAGCCGCAGCACCGGCATGGCACCGAACCGAGCAGTGATCTGTGCCCGCGGAATGCGCAGCAAATCCCGCACCGTGCGCAGGCCAAGCCGGCGCAGTCCTGCCACCGTGCCCGCATCAAGCCGCAGGCTGGTGATGGGCAGATCGGCCAGCGCCGTCTTTTCCTCCCTCGGCGGCAGAACAACCCGATCCGCCCCGGTGTGTGCCAGCGCCCAGGCAGCCCCGGTGGTGCCGGCAACCGCCGAGCGGCAGGGAATGGCACTCCGCTCCAATCGGGTAGCGAGGTCCTGCACCAACTCCGCTTCAGTCGCGAACACAGCGGTGCAGCCGGTGATGTCCAGCCATAACCCATCCGGCGGATCAGCCGCCGCCATCGGCGTGTAGCGCTCGCACCAGGCGGCGAGCCTGCCCAGCGCAGCCTCATCGGCCGCCGGATCGGCATCGAGAGGCACCAGCGTCGGGCAGACAGCGCGCGCATCGGTCAGCGTCTGCCCGGGCCACAGCCCCTGCGCCTCGCCTGCCTCGCCCACCGCGACAAGATGCCGCACGCCGCGGATGGTCTCGATAGTGACCAGCGGCCTATCCGGCGAGGCGGAGACGCTGCGGTTCAGGCGCGTGATCGGCCAGTGCGGCAACCACACGGAGAGGATGCGTCGCGTCATCCGATGCCTCCATGATCCATTCCCCTGGCCGGCCACCGCGTGCATGCGTCAGCGCCACGTGCCAGCGCGGCAGTCCCGGTTCTTTTCCGTCCTTCGCGCTGGGCAGCGGCGTGAGATGCCAGCGGGTGACAGCGACGCTGGCCTCTCGGTCTGCGGTCCTGTGGCCATGTGGCCAACGGCGCAGCACGAAGCCGGTCGAGCCATGGCGCAGGCAGGCAAGCTGCAGTCGGCGCGAAGCGGTGCGGTCGAGCTGTGCCACCTCGCCCACCACCGCAGCCGCGACACCCTCCCGCAGCGTCACCTCCATGGCGGCGAGCGTGTCGACATCCTTGGCAGGACGCACCAGCACCAACCGGTTGGGATCGAAGCCATAGGGCAGCAGACCAGGCGGATGCAGGTCGCTCTCAGGGGCGATCCAGAACACCGGCCGGGTGGGGACGATACGAGCCAGCAGAGCGGCGATAAACGCCGTGGGCAGCGCGGCGGTCTCCGCATCCAGCCCCGCCGCGCCGATCTCGTGCAACTGGCCCAGCGCGAGGCCTCCGCCCAGGCAGCCATCCACCCGAGGATCGCCGAACGACAAGAGAGCCCCGGGCGTCTTTCCGGCCCCCTGAGCAAGCCAGCCAGATGAGGCGGCAAGGCTTTCGGCCGGCTCAACCTGCCCAGCCGGACCGAGCCCTCGGCCTTGGAGACAGTCGGGGATTCGTCAGCAGGACGTTCCGGGCTGCAAGATGATGGGCGCATGGCTGTGTTCCTATTTGTTCCCAGCCAGCGCCCAGAGTTCGACGATTCGAATTCGGACTCCCAATTCGCCAGTCCGGCACGAATTAGGAACTCGCGCGCCGGCGGCACCAGCCGCCTCCCCAATTTCCGCCAGAAAGGCCGGCAAGCCGGTCCTCCGGCATCACCAGGATCTGCTCGTATTCACCATTTCCATGCGCCCGATGTGCCGCCAGCACCGCCTTGGCGCTCAGCTTCGTGACCAGCGCCAGGCCGAGATCCGAAACGTGACTGTCGGGATGCTCGACGACGCAAAGCGGCTGCGGTCTCCCTCCACCATATCGGCAGAAAGCCCCAGCTCCTCCCGCAATTCACTCAGCAACTGGCGCCGAAGATCGGCAGTGCCATCCGCGCCCACCGCAGCCGCATCCACGCTGCCGGCCGGCGGCAATTGCCACATGCCAGCCTGGTAGATCGCCGCCCGATGCCGCCGCCCCACCACCACGCCGTCCGCACAACGCAACACCCCACACACCGCGAGCGGCCGCACGCCCAGTTCGGCAAACAGCACGGGTCGCTCCATCTGTGCGACGATGCGGCGGAACTCGGTCAGATGGCCGGTGATCAGGTGCGGCGTGATCGCGTCGGCGCTGAACACCCGGCCATTGAACAGCCTCCCTGCCCCGCCGGCAGCCACCCGCTGGCAAGCCACCTGCCACAGGCGTTCCACTTCCTGGTCCACGGCGCTCGGCAGCTCCGGCATCGCGCGCTCAACCCGCACCACGACGTCCGCCGCCACCTCATGCACGACAAATCCGTCCACCGCCTTTCCTTCCCGCGCCGGCATCCCGATAGTAAGGCCGGATCAGCCGAAGGAAGCAGGGCGATGAGCCACCACGACCATCATCACGAACCGCCGGCACCAGGCACCGTGGACTGGCGGCACAACGGCGTTCGCGTGATCAAGGGCAACCAGCTCGATCACCAACACCGCGCAGACGCCCGGCATGAACCGCGCCGCCGCGATCAACGCCGCCCGCGTCGGCGCGCAGAAGATCTGGGCCGGCACCGTCAGCATCCATGCCAACGCCAAGACCGGCGCCCACCACCACGGCGCGCTGGAAAGCGTGATCTACGTGGTGCGCGGCAAGGCCCGCATGCGCTGGGGCGAGCATCTGGAGTTCGTCGCCGAGGCCGATGCGGGCGACTTCATCTTCGTCCCGCCCTACGTGCCGCACCAGGAGATCAACGCCAGCTCCGACGAGACGCTGGAATGCGTGCTGGTGCGCAGCGACAACGAGGCCGTGGTGGTCAATCTGGACATCGAGCCGGTGGAGAAGCCCGAGGCGGTCTACTGGGTCGACCCCATCCACAAGCATCCCTAGTCGTTCACATCACCCGCTTTTCGTAGACCATGGTGATCGCCCGCCCGTCCCACACATAGCAAAGATGCCGTTCCTGCCTCGGATTGGTCAGGCAACGCGGCCTGAACACCGCGGCACAGATGCCGCCGATATGCCGGACGCTGTCATAGACGATACCGGACGAACCCTCGGCGCGAAGCCGGCCCGCCAATGCCTGACCCGCAGCATAGTTGTCCGGATGGTAGACCAGCGGCAGTGCCGCTTGGTTGCCGCTTATGTCGTGCAGCTCCCCATCCAGGTCCACGGCATAGACGCGCATGTCCAGTTCCATGCGTGGTTGACCGGTCGCCTGCATGAAGCGCTCACGGTGATACCTCGTTTCAGTGATCGCCGTGTGCAGGGTCGCACCGGCATAGAACACGCCGTAGCCGCCGTCGCTGAAGCGGCTGCCGTCCGGGTTCGGATGAGTGAACGCCGCCATGATGACCGAGCTGCCGGGTCCACTGGCGCGTTCCTCGACCGGGACAAGTGCTATGTCTCCCACTTCGTCCCTGATCCGATCGTTTGTCAGGGATTCCAGCGCGATCAGCGCATCCCAATCGGCCGGATCTGCGATCCGCTCAAACAGGTCGATCGGCGGAAATCTGCTCGGAACGATGCGCCAGCAGGGCTGCCAGACGACATGCCGTTTGTCGATCGTTACGCCCATCCGCCCCGCTGCGCGTCGAGATAGCGGCGGACGACGAACAGGTCGGCGACATGGCCGGACAGCATCCGCTCCAAGGCAGATCGGCCGCCAAACACTGGCGCCTGATTGGGCCGCCGTACCCAGGCGTCCGCGGCGTGAGGGTCAGGCAGGAGAATTTGCAGAGCCTTGTAGATTCCCAGGAGATAGGAAATTCGCTCCAGAGTATCCTTTGGCAACTCGACATCGGCGTTCTTCTTCCATTTGAAGAAGGTGGACCGCGCGGTGACCCCGAGCAGGGTCATCTGCTCCGCGATGCTAAGCTGCCAAAGTTCGGCAATCCGGAAAAACGCCCGCAACGCAGGCGGTGAGAGTACCTTCCTGGATCCCTCTTGTGGTTCCACAGCCGAGATCATGATGCATATTTGGACTTGAGGAACGATTTGTCCAGCATTGGACTACGTTTCTCCGCCGCGCCCATTCAATGCTGACACGATCAGGGCGATTCCCTGGGCGTGCCAGCGCTGCACTGCCTTGTGATCGGCACCAATCGCGACGGCCAGCCGGCGCCATGGGTAGAGATTGCGCTCGGTAATCGGATGAACCAAGGCCCGGGCGCCGACGATCCGCCGCAGCACGTAGCGGTCCACCGGAATCAGCGGGATCCACCCCATCGCCTCGTCCATACGGGTAATCCGCGCAGCCGGCGGAATCGGCGGACGGATGGTCTTCGAGGTCCAGCCATAGCTTTCGACCGCAGTTCGTACGATCTCGAGTGACGAACTGCGCAGCCTGGTCGACCAGCCTGAACCTGGCAGAGCAAGCAGCGTCGCGCCTGCCTCTTCCAGCCGCTGAATCACCGATTCGGCGTCGAATGGCCGCGCTTCCGCGTCGCGGGCCTCGCTCATTGGTCGAGTTCCTTGGGCTGCGTCACCGCGGAAACACCGGTAACGGGTATGGCGTGTTCTCCAGCACGGTGCCCGCGGTGATCACGCCCCAGCTTCGCGGATGCCCTGCCGGTAGCGGATCACGCGACGGATCCTCTGGTGGTGGCACGAATTCGCGCGGCGGCGGCCGCGCTCCGATGCGGCGACCACGCTCGATGACGGACCAACGGTTGAAGCCAAGGATGGCAGCGATCGTGTCCCAGCACGCGCCTTCTCGCCTCAGACGCCTGATCTGCGTGTCCTGCGCCTCGGTCCAGACAAGCTTCTTTGGCATGCCACCTCCGAACAAAGCAGGAACCATGGCAAGTTAGTAAAACAGTCTGCATTATGTCAATATAAATAACAGATAGCGCCGTTAGCAAAACTGACGTAGGCTGCCGCGATGACGAATCCGCAGGATATCGGCGCCCGTATTCGCGCTTCGCGCGAAGACCAGGGCTGGACGCAGGATCAGTTGGCCGCTGCAGTCGGCGTGTCGCGCAGCGCGGTCGCGCAATGGGAAACCGGACGCGCCGGTCAGGTCACGACGAACCTGACGCGGGTCGCGGGGGCACTGGGCATCGGCGTTGAATATCTGATGTATGGCCGCGACCCGCGAGCCGCCGGGCAGGCCTACAGCGGCGACGAACTTGCAATGCTGCGGCTGTACCGCGAGTGCGTGTCGGAAGACCGCCAGCTTCTGCTGCGCACCGCCCGTCGGCTGGCGAAGTCCGCCGCTAAGTAGCCGCCGTCCGCGTCAGCCGCGCCGCCGCCACCATCGAGGCGATCGCGCAAGACGCCTGCCGCGCCAATAGAGAGTCCGCCCGGCTGGTCAGAATGATCGGCACCCGCGCGCCGAGGACGATACCCGCCGTATCGGCACCGGCAAGGAATGACAGGCTCTTGGCCAGCATGTTGCCCGCCTCGAGGTCAGGGACCACCAACAGATTGGCCCTGCCCGCGACCGGCGAGACAATGTGTTTGATCGCAGCCGCCTCGGGACAGATCGCATTGTCGAGCGCCAGCGGGCCATCCAACACCGCGCCGGTGATCTGTCCGCGATCCGCCATCTTGCACAGCGCCGCTGCCTCGATCGTTGACAGAATTTTAGGATTGACCGTTTCCATCGCCGACAGGATCGCGACACGGACTTCCGGATAGCCAACGGCGTGCGCCAGGTCGATGGCGTTCTGCACGATATCGATCTTGTCTTCCAGCGTCGGCGCGATGTTCACCGCGGCATCGGTGATGATCAGCGGGTCGAGATGACCGGGGACGTCCATGACAAAGCAATGGCTGATCCGCCGCTCGGTGCGGATGCCGGTATCTCTGGCCACCACCGCGGCCATCAGCTCATCGGTATGCAGGCTGCCCTTCATAAGCGCGCCGGCCTTGGCTTCCCGCACCAGGGCGACCGCCTTCGCCGCCGAATCGTGGCTATGCGCGGACTCGACGATCGGCAGATCGGTGATGTCGATGCCATAGCGTGCCGCCACGTCGCGAATGCGCGCCGGCGGACCCACCAGGATCGGCTCGATCAGACCCAGCTTGCGTGCCTCGACAGCACCCCCGAGCGACACTTCATCACAGGGATGCGCAACTGCTGTCGTAACCGGCGGCAGCTTCTTCGCCGCCTCGATCAGGCGCAGATACTTGTCGTGCGCGCGCCGACGAACATGCGGGGAGCGGGAATCCTGACGGTCCATGTACGTAGCATTATGTTGTATTACGGCGCCCGGCGCATTGACCTGGATCAACCAGATCCAGGCGTCAATTCAGTGTAGGATGAGCAGTTCGCTTGTAGGTCTCCAAAGGAATTAACGGATGCGCCGCATCATCACCCGCGTCATTCCCACGGCCGCGCTCGCATTGAGCGCCTGTGCTGTTGCACCGCCAGCTGGCCCATCGGTGATGGCGCTCCCAGGCCAGGGCAAGAGTTTCGAGGCCTTCCAACAGGATGATGTCGGTTGCCGGCAATACGCGTCACAGCAAACCGGCGGAGCTTCGCCTGGAGTGGCGGCCACCAACAGCGCGGTAGGCAGCGCGGTCGTAGGCACTGCCCTAGGTGCCGCTGCGGGTGCCGCGATCGGCTCCGTGGGCGGCGCGGCGGGCGCCGGCGCGGCCATCGGCGGCGCAACCGGACTGCTGGCCGGCAGCGCCATCGGCGCCAACAATGCCGCCGCCGCGTACGGCGGCGTCCAACAGGCCTACGATGTCAACTACACACAGTGCATGGTCGCACGCGGAAATAGCGTGCAGGCACCGCCCACCGGTTATGCCGCCTACCCCTACCCGTACCCCGCCTATCCATACGGCTACGCGTATCCAGGCTTCTACGGAGCACCGTACTTCGCTCCGTCAGTCGTCGTCGGGTTTGGCGGCGGTTGGGGCTGGGGCGGAGGTGGCTGGCGTGGTGGCGGCTGGGGTTGGCGCGGTGGTGGATGGCGCCGCTGACCCTGTCACCGGCGGCTCAGGGTGGCCGCGGTCAAATCACGACATCAGCCGACTCAGATCGGCCGCGATCTTCGCACCGTCCTCGTCCGCCTGAATCGGTGCGATAAATTTGCCGTCAGGCCCCATCAGGTACAGCACAGAGCTATGGTCCATCGCGTAGTCGTTCGGTCCAGAACCGGTACGATGCTCGGCGTAGTAAACCCGATATTCCCGCGCCACATCGGCGATCTGCTCCTGTGAGCCAGTCAGTCCGATCAGCCGTGGCGTGAAGGAAGCAGTGTATTGCTTCATCACAGCAGTTGTGTCGCGCTTTGGATCGACCGTGATGAAGATCGGTTGCAGTCGGTCGGCCTTGGCGCCCAGTCGGTCCAGCGCGTCGGCCACATCATTGAGCGTGGTGGGACAGACATCCGGGCAGTAGGTATATCCGAAGTAAACCAGCATGTACTTGCCACGGAAATCGCGGTCGCTGAACTCGTTTCCCGTTGCCGTCCTCCAGCGCAAACGGACCGCCGACCAACGACGCCGTCCCGCCTTGGCTCAACCAGAGGAACGCGCCGGTGCCCAGAATCAGCACCGCAACCACCAGTCCAATGATGCCATAGATAAACGCGGCCGGTCGGGTCGCGCGCGGCGGAGGGTCAATTGAGGCGGTCATGGCGGGCCGGACCCTAAACCAGTCCCTCCGCGCCAGGTAGTCCCAAGCCCGGCAGCGGACGAATGCCAAATATGCGCGATCGTGCACCGCAGGGACATCACGTTGCCGCGCCTGTCACGAACCGCAGAGCGACGCCGCCCGCGTGAGCCGGATCGATCAGTACGCCGCCGTTGAGCAAACGGTGCGCAATGCCACGTTCCCCCAACAGACGTTTGATAGCCGCATTTCCGTCGGATGTGCGCACACTCAGCCCGACGATGCACGGCACGACAGACGCGTCGCCATCGACGGCCCGCAACCGCACGCGGCCATGCATCAGATCGAGCGCGAATCCTCCGTCCGGATCTGGCACCACCGCGCATCCCACCAGCCGTGAAAAGCGCGCGGCAGTCTCCGCCGGCTCCGCGACGACGATCACCACCTCGTCCAGCGCCTCGGCACCGTTCGCATGCATCAGGAAACGCTCCTGCCACAGCAACTCCGGCGTCAGGTGATGTACAAGGTTTATGCGACCTTCCGGTTGCTCGGGGGTCTGGATTAGCGCAAATCGCGCCCGCCCAGCGGCAGGATGCGTGTCGTCGATCACCCGACTCAACTGACTGATGCCGGCAACATCAATACCGGCGCCACGCAATCTCGTGAGTGCGGATTGCGGATCATCGATGGAGAACGCCATGATGTGGATACCCGCATAGCGCTCCAGGAACCGATCGAGAGTGGCACTCTTCGCCGTTGGATCGACCACCGCGAGCAGCTCGATGTATGACCGTCGCAGCATGGCGCAACGGTTGCCAATCCGCCCATCTTCCTGACGGGCAAGCAGTGTCAGCGTAAACCCCAGCTGCTCGTACTGTTCTGCCAGCACATGGAGATCGTCAGTGACGACCCCGACGTGATCCAGTGCGATGCTGCTCACCTGGCGTCTTCGTAATCCGGCAACAGCCATTCGGCAGGTTCCGCGTCGGCGCCGGCATACCATTCGCTCACCAGCGGATGCGTCCGCACTGCGTCGCAATAGGCGCGTGTTCCGGCGCCGATCTCCGGCCGCCAGGTGAGGAACCGTGTGACCACCGGCGCATACATCGCATCGGCCGCGGTGAACGCGGCACCGAACAGGAACGGTCCGCCGGCGCCGAAACGCTGCCGCGCATCAGCCCACATCGCCTCGATGTGCGCGATGTCGGCCAGTGCCTCCGGCGTGCGACCGAGCCCCGCGAAATCGCGCCCGAGGTTCATCCACATCGACTGCCGCAACCCGGTCAACCCGGCGTGCATCTCCGCACTGATGGCACGCGCGTGCGCCCGCGCAATCGGGTCGGCCGGCCATAACGATGGCTTGATCTCGGCACAGTACTCGCACACCGCGAGCGACTCCCACACGCGCACCCCGCGATGCTCCAGAAACGGCACCAGCCCATTGGGCGACAGCCTGCCGATCGCCGCGGTTGGGCCCGGGCGGCTGAAATGGATCATCACCTCCTCGACATCGAGCCCCGCCAGCTTCACCGCAAGCCAGCCGCGCATCGACCATGACGAATAGCGTCGATTGCCGATATACAGACGACCCTCAGACATTGACCTCAATCCTCAATCGAACAGCTGCTGCGGCGCCGGCGCAACACGCGAATAGTCGAGCGAGCAGAACCCGCCACCCATGTAGCGTTCCTCCACCGGATCGCCGCTGACCTTGCCGGCGAGCTGCCCGGCGAACGGATCGGCGCTGTCGCTCGGCTGCCAGCCGATCTGTCGAACGCGCATCGTCCTTCCACCACGTCATGCGCTGATTGTCCGACGCGCCCCAGATCACGCTGCACCCTACCCGCTCGGCCGTCACGCAGCGCACCACCAGTCGGCGACAGATCAGGATACGACAGCCAGGTCGCCAGCATCCGCGCATTGGTTGGCTCCGGGAAAGCACGAACCGATGCGCACGAACACGCTCTCCACGCCATGCTTGAACCAATAGAGCCGCCCCATCAGCTCGCCATACGCTTTCGACAATCCATAGAACCCGTCGGGCAGAAACTGCGTATCGGCGCCGATCGTCTCCGCGCGTTCGTGAAACCCGATCGAATGGTTGGACGAGGCGAAGATCACCCGCGCCTTCTCCCGCCGCGCGGCCTCGTAGATGTGATAGAGACCGCGGATGTTCGGCCCGAGCACCTCCTCGAACGGACGCTCCACCGATACGCCGCCCAGATGCACGATGGCCCCGCAACCTTCCGCCAGCCGCAGAATCGTCACGCCATCGTTCAGATCGGCCTTGGTGAAGCTGGCACCCGCCGGCACCGCATCCGGAAATGGCGCGATGTCGGTCAGCCGCAGCGTCCAGCCCTCCGCGGCCAGCGACTTGGCCAGCACACGGCCGAGCGCGCCGGAAGCGCCGGTCAGCAGCACGGGCTTTGCGGGCTTATCGCTCATTGTGCATCCTTTCATCGAAACGGAGAGGTCGCATCATGCGCACGATCGAAGAACATGCCCAAGCCCTGGCCGACGGCAGCACGACCAGCCGCGCGCTGGTGGAACAATGTCTCGCCCGCATCACCGATCCGCACGGCGAAGGTGCACGCGCCTTCATCAAGGTGCATGCCGAGCAGGCGTGTGCGATGGCGGACGCGATGGACACGCTGCGTCGCGTCGGGCGAGAACCGAGCCGCTATGCGGGGATTCCGGTCAGCATCAAGGACCTGTTCGACATCGCCGGCGAACCGACACCGGCTGGTTCGCGTGTGCTGGCCGACGCGCCGCCGGCCACAGCGCACGCCCCCGTGGTCCAACGCATGCTCGCCGCCGGATTCGTCCCCGTGGGCCGCACCAACATGACCGAGTTCGCCTTCTCCGGCCTCGGCATCAATCCACATTACGGCACGCCGTGCTCGCCCTGGGATCGCGCGACGCGGCGGATTCCGGGCGGCAGTTCCTCGGGCACCGCGGTGTCGGTCTCCGACGGCATGGCCATCGCCGGTCTCGGCACCGACACCGGCGGATCATGTCGCATCCCCGCGGCGTTCTGCGGCATCGTCGGCTACAAGCCGACGGCGCGACGCGTGCCGATCACCGGTGTGCTGCCGTTGGCGCCGAGTTTGGATTCGGTCGGGCCGCTGGCGCCAAGCGTTGCATGCTGTGCTGTCATCGACGCGATCCTGGCAGGCGAAACACCGGCCGTGCCGGTGCCGGCCAGTTTGGACGCTTTACGCCTCGCAGTTCCGACCAACGTCGTGCTCGACGGCATGGACGCGACCGTCAGCAGCGCATTCGACCGTGCCCTGGCGGCACTATCGCAGGCGGGCGCGCACATCGCACACGTTGCCTTCCCTGAGTTCAATGAAGTCTCCGCGGTGAACGCCAAGGGTGGCTTCGCAGCTTCCGAGGCTTATGCGTGGCACCACGACCTGCTTGCCAGAAGCGGTGAGGGCTACGACCCCCGCATCCGTGCGCGTATCGCACGCGGCGATCGGATGACCGCGGTGGACTACTTGGAACTCCCAGCCGCCCGTGCACGGCTGATCGCGAACCTCAATGCGAGCACCAGCAACTTCGATGCGCTGATCATGCCCACCGTGCCGATCGTGCCGCCGCCTATCGCCGACCTCGACGACGAACGCGAGTACAACCGGGTCAACCTGCTGACACTGCGCAACACCGCACTCGGCAACTTCTTCGACCGCTGCTCGATCAGCCTGCCCTGTCACCGAGAGGGTGAACCGCCGGTCGGTTTGATGCTGACGGGCGAAACGCTGGGCGATGCCAGGCTGTTCAGCATCGCCGCCGCGGTCGAGGCGGCGCTGTAGCCAACACGGTCACGCCAACAGCATCACCTGCCGCGTCAACGCGCCATCCGCGTCGCGCAGCTCGTGCATGATCGTGAAGTGGTTCGCGCCTGCCACCGGAATCAGCACTCCCGGCGCATGCGCCGCCGCTCGCACAGCGTGCAGATCGCGACTGTCGGATACCAGCGGCGGCAGTTCCGCCGTGCCATACGTGATCGCCAGCTTCTTGTGCACCACCGGCAGGCGCAGTGGCGACAACGCCACGATCTCGTCGTCGGTCAGTCGCAGCTTCTCGTCCAGAGACGTATCGCGCAGCGGGCCGAGTTCGAAAATGCCGGAGATCGCCAGACCGGCAACAACGGCGGGATGATCCAGGCACATCGCGGTCAGATGCCCGCCCGCCGACCATCCCGACAGCACGATCGGACCGGCAATCCCGTGCGCCGCGCCATGTTCGGCCAGCCAATCCAACGCGGCGCGAATCTCGGCCACGATGTCGGTCATCGTCGCATCGGACGCCAGCGTGTAACCGGGCAGCGCGGCCGCCCACCCATGCGCGTAAGGACCGCCGATCAGGTTGGCGAACTGCTCCTTGCTGTTGCGCTGCCAGTAGCCGCCATGGATGAACACGAGGCACGGCGCCTTCGGGTCTTTCGCCGGAAACAGGTCCCACAGGTTGCGCTCGCGCTTCCCGTAGCGCAGATCGAGGTGTTCCGCATGCGCGCCGCGAAACGCCTCCGATGCCGCCGCGACTCTGCCCGCAGCGCCATGCTGTCCGTGACCGCACCGACATTGTCGTAAGCCGCATCGCGTTCGGCGCGGCTCATCACCCCCCAGTTCATGCCGTCGCCTTCTGATACCAGTCCATGATCTGCCGCCCCTGCCAGAACAGCGTGCCGGGCTTCGCCGCCATGTAGCCCAGCGCCTGCTCGAACCAGCCGATGCGATGCGGCACGCCGCTGATATAGGGATGCACCGCGAGGCCCATCACCTTCGCACCCTGCGTCTCGGCCTCCGCATACAGCCGATCGAACTGCGCCACCGTGCGGTCGAACAGCTCCGCGCGCTGCGTGGTGCTGGATCATCATCATCGGGATGTCGTTCAGCTCGACGCTGTACGGCATGGTCAGCATCGGACCGTGCGCGGTGCGGATCGTGCACGGCAGATCGTCCACCACCCAGTCGGCGCAATACCGGATGCCGGCCTCAGCCAGCAGATCGGGCGTTTCCAGCGTCTCGGTAAGGCCTGGCGCGAGCCAGCCGACGATGTCGTGGCCCGCCGCCTCGCGCAGCGCGGCGATCGCATCGCGGATCATCGCGCGCTGGTCCTCCACCAGATGCGTCGCGATCTGGCGGAAGCCGTGACCCATGAACTCCCAGCCGGCGTCGCGCGCCGCCTGCGTCACGCGTGGATAGGCGGCGGGCACGGTACCGTTGATCGTCATCGACGGCGCGATGCCATGCGCATCGAGCGCCGCCTTCAGGCGCCAGAACCCGACGCGCATGCCGTATTCGTGCCACGCCCAGTTGGGCAGGTCGGGACTCACCGACGCACCCTGCGGCGCGGTCAGCACCTGGCGCGGCATGGCGCGCGCGATGTCCCAGTTCTCCACGTTCACCACGATGAACACCGCGACGCGCTTGCCGTTCGGCAGCACAAGCCGCGGCCGGTCGATGCTGGCCTGATACTCCAACCGCTGTTCCGGCTTCATGGCAGCTCGATCCCGGTCAGCGCCTGCCACACGCGGATCACGAATGCATCGTCCTTCGCACCCTCGCCGTGCGCGGCGGCGGCAAGGAACAACTGATGCGCGGCAGCGGCCATCGGCAGCGGGAACGTCAGCGCGCGCGCCTGATCCAGCACGATGCCCAGATCCTTGACGAAGATGTTCACCGCGGACAGCGGCGTATCGTCGCCATCGAGGATATGCGGCACGCGATTCTGCCACATCCACGAACTGCCTGCCGACGAAGAGATCACCTCGAACAGCGTGCGCGGATCGGCCCCCGCACGTATGCCGAGCGCCAGTGCCTCGGCAGCCGTGGCGATATGCACGCCGGCCAGCAATTGATTGACCATCTTCACCGTGCTGCCGACGCCCGGCTTTGTCGCCCAGCCGCCATACCTTGGAGGATATCGCATCCAGCACCGGCTGCGCCTTGGCGAAGGCGGCCTCTGAGCCGGAGGCCATCACGGTCATCGTGCCTGCGTGCGCGCCGGCTTTTCCGCCCGATACCGGCGCATCCAGCATCAGAAACCCTGCCGCGGTGATCTTCGGCTCCAGCGTCCGCGCCGCCTCCGGTGCCACGGTCGCGCAGCACAGAATCACCCCACCCTTCGTGAGCTTGCTCAGACATCCTTGCGCGCCGAACAGTACGTCCTCGGTCTGTGCCGCATTCACCACGAACACGAGGACCGCCTCGGTATCGGCGGGCAGATCCGAAGCACGCGCGACGGCAGCACCGCCGGCCGCCGTAAGCTCCGTTCGCGCCGCCTCGCGCACGTCGCAACCAATCACCTGATGACTCTTGCGCACCAGGTTGAGCGCGGCGCCCATGCCCATTGTGCCGAGCCCAATGACCGCAACCTTCATGACGTCATCTCCCGTGGCGGAAGCGCTCGACCGCAGCAACCAGCGCGCGGCGAATGCCTGGCTCCAGTGCGGAATGCCCAGCGTCCGGCACGATCGACAGCCGCGCCGACGGCCACGCCGCGGCCAGTTCGAACGCGGTGCGCGCCGGGCAGATCATGTCGTAGCGGCCCTGGACGATCTCGGCGGGAACCCGGCCGATCCGTTGCATGTTGCCGAGCAGGCCTTCGGGCGGCAGGAACAGGTTATGCGCGAAATAGTGCGCCTCGATGCGAGCGAGCCCCAGCGCCGTACGATCCTGCGCAAACGAACTGACCGTCTCCGGGCTGGGCAGCAGTGTGCTGCACGAGCCTTCGTACACCGACCAGGCACGGGCCGCCGGCAGATGCACGG
Source organism: uncultured Alphaproteobacteria bacterium (assembly GCA_963799415.1). GTDB lineage: Bacteria > Pseudomonadota > Alphaproteobacteria > Acetobacterales > Acetobacteraceae > JAMXLO01. The sequence continues at coordinate 154,839 of CAWCXI010000015.1, forward strand.
ACGGATCGGGGTCAGTCAGCCTACGCAGGTAACCGGCGAGAATGTCGCCTCTCTCCGCTTCGGGCAGGAAGCCAGCGAAACCGGCATGCGCATCGGGGAATATCGCGGCCATGCCCTGCAAAAACCAGTCCACCTCGGCTGGGCGGCCAAGGAACACGCCACGCAACACGCAACCGATGACACGCTCCGGACGGGCACCGCAGGTCCTCCATCAGCACCACGCAGTCGCCAAAGAGGCGCCAGCCCGACGTGAAGTAGACGCGCGGCAACGCCGCCGCCGGCATGGAGCGGGCGAAGACGCTCAAGTAGAACAGCGCCTCGCGGTTGCCGCCCGACATGACCAGGAAGAAGCGAAAGGTCCAGTCGTCCTTGGACAGCTTCAGGATCAGCGAGGGCGGCGCGCCGGCCGCCGCTGCCGGCTCGTAGGTGAGGCGGAGGCGAAAGATCTGCGCCACCATGCCCCGGCTCTCGGGCAGCGTCTGCACGTCGACGCGCGTCACCCGCGTTTGCTCGTCCGGCAGCGCCGACTGCGCTCGCAGCACCTCGGTCAGCCACGCCGCCGAGAAGCTGCTGTCGCCGGAGATCGGCGCGCGGTTGCGTCGCCGCCCGCGCAGCGTCCAGAACAGTCGGCACAGGCGCGACCAGACGTGCGCCGCCAGGCCCAGCAGCAGGCACAGCAGGAGGTAGAGGTACACGCGCGCGTTCACCGACACTCCTTCGGCCACGTCTCGCCACCGCCGCCGCCGGCCCACGCCCTGTCCATGCGAGAAAAATAAGAAAAATCTCGAGCGATAGTCAGCCACAGTCGGCGCCGTCGCGTCGACTGCTCGCGCACCTCCGCCATGCCGCCCACCGAACAGAGCGGCACAAAATACCTTTGGCGGTTAGTGCACTATCGCGATTCGCGAAGGGATCTATCGCGTCGAGTTTCGAGAGCTAACAAAAGAGCGAATCCATTTCTATCCAGCGAATTCAGGGCAGATTCAGCTGCCAGCTGATGCCGAAGCGGTCGCCGATCCAGGCGAACTTGCGCGAACCAGCCGTAGTCACCGATCGGCATAAAGACCTTGCCGCCGGGCTCGAGCGCGGCATAGAGCCGTCCGAGCTCCTCTTCCGAGGCGCAGTCGACGAAGAAGGACATGGACGCCGTGAAGGTGAACTCGTGCTTGACCGGGCTGTCCGTGCAGAGCACCGTCAGGCCGGCGACGCTGAAGCTCGCCTTGCGGATGGTGCCGACCTTGGCCTTGCCGGCGTCGCCGAATGGCTCCAGCTCGCTGGCGCGCCACCGCACCACCTCCAGCACCTTGCCGCCCGGAAACGTCGCCACGTAGAAATTCATGGCCTCCTCGGCCTGGCCCTCGAACATCAGGAACGGCTGCGCCTTGGTCGACACTGCGCTCGGCGCCGCCATCGGGAAACAATTCAAGGAAAACTGCCGGCCGAGTCTGATCGCCCGGTTCCGTTACGCACACGCCCCGCCCTGGCCCGACCGCTGGCCCGACGGGCCAGCCGGTGTGGAGCTGGTTGTGAATTTCCGAACGGCGGTGAACGACGTGAAACGAGCCGGAACGTAAACGGAAAAACGAGTCGCCTCGCGCCGTGATAGAGTCGCCCTCGAGGCCGGGAAGAGTTGCTGTTGGTGGCTGCTGGTCGGTTCGGTGTGACTGTGTGAGTAGCGCTGACGTCGACGGAACGGCTCGTTTACGGCGTGTGAACGGAGAGGTGGGGAGAAAGTGGGAGCCTGAGGACAGCCGTCGAGTGGCGTGGTGGAGAGACAGCACCGGCGGCGAGCGGGCAGCCGTCCGAGGAAGTGAAGTGGAAGGAAGGAAGCCGGAGGCAAGAGAACGAGTGGGCGAGGCCGTCGGCGGCGCGCCGGACTTCTCAAAACTCGTTCTTCTTGATGCCCGTGATCCGCGCGCACACGTAGGTCTTCTCAGTGTGCTCGCGGAAGCAGTACGCCACGAACGAGTGAGGACGCGTCTTCCAGCGGCGCGGCTCGATGGGTCGCACGAGGCCGGGCGTCGTGCCGCCGTTGTAGCGGATGAAGACGCGCATCGGCTCGCCGGCCTCGTACTCGTCGATAGCGTCCTGCAGAAGCGACAGCCAATCCGGAAGGCACTGCTTCTTGCGGTTGTGGTAGGTCAAGGAGCAGTGCGCCAGAGTGGTGCCGCAGCAGCGAGCGCAACGCTGGAAGCTGCAGTCGCCGTTGCCAGGAGCCTTGCAGACGGAACAGGGCACGGCGTCAGCTCCGTCCTTGCGCTTGCGGCCACGACGTCCACCGCCGTCGCCGCCAGCGTCGTCAGCCGGCGCCGCCACGTCGCCTGCGCGCGCGTCCGCGGCATCCCCAGCCCCAGCTGGCACCGGTACCGGTACCGGTACCGGCACCGGCACCGGCGACGGCGACGGCGCGACCGCAGCGACCGCGACGTCAGCCATCACCTCGTCGGCAGATCCCGCGCCGGCGCCGGCAGCAACACTCACTTCCGCCGCCGCCGGCGGCGGCTGCGGCTGCAGCACGTCCGCCCCTTCGACGGCGCCCGACGCGGCGGCAGCAGCAGCAGAGGTGACGACCGCCGACGCCGCGGGCTGCGACAGGTCCAGGACGAGCGTCGACGAGCGAGCGCCTGCGCCTGCGAGCGGCAAGAGCCCGCCGACGAATGGTCAGCGAGGTCAGTGAGGTCGACGGCTTCACGACGACGCGACCGCAAGTCGGCGTACCGCTGTCAGCGCGAGTGCGCAGCCAGTGCTGGAGGCGCTGCTCGCGAGCGCGCTTCTTCGCCGCCAGCAGATGCTCCGTGGTCACAGTCAGCTCGGTGGTCTTCCAGTCACGGTAGAGCAGGTAGCACGCGCGATCGAGGCGGATCTGTCCGTCGCGCGTCGGCATCCGCATGAGAATACGGAGACGGTTGTGGTAGCTGCAACGGCCATCCGCGACCCACCGACCAACCATCAGGAATGTGCGCGCTACTCCACGGACAACTGAGCCGGAGCGGCCCGGCGCACGCACCCCTCGGCGTGCGAGTCTCCGTTCGGCAGCGACGCGACGCGATAGCACTTGGCCCACAGGTGAGCGCCTGCACAGTGCATATGTACACCGAGGACTCCGAAAAGTCGGCCCGCACACACAGCACAACGCGACAGCACAGTGCACGCACCGAAGCGGTCCAGCCACGTCTCGCTGAAGTAGCGGAAGAACGACGGCAACGTCTTCGACCACTTCTGGTTGAATGCCTCCAGCAGCTGCCGGAACTTCTCGTCGTCCTGACATTCCGCCAGCGCCATCACGTCCGCCGACATGACCGAGCAGCGATCGCCGGCGTTGTTTTGCTTCCCCCATCGCACAATGGCCTGCACCAGCACCACCGACCGCCCCGTGCCGCCGCCGCCGCCGCTAGCGGCATCGCGACCACGCCGCCCACGCCGACCACGCATCGT
>CAWCXI010000016.1:0-98230 GCA_963799415.1 uncultured Alphaproteobacteria bacterium
TCACCAGTGTCCTGTCGCCGCGCGATGCGCGGGCGTTGTTTCCGCCACTGCGCGCCGATCTCGCAGGGCTGCATGTCGCAAATGGCGCGCGTGTCGATGGCCGACGGATGGCAGCGGGTCTGCTGCATGCGGCGCTGGGTCTCGGCGCGCGGGAGGTCGAGGGCCACGCCGAATTGCTGACCGATGGCAATCGCGTCACAGGGGTCTCGGTGCGCGATGCAACGATCGGTGCGGATGGCGTCATCGTCGCCGCTGGAGCGTGGGCGCCTTCGCTGCTGTCGCCGCTTGGCATCACGCTGTCGATTGAGCCGCAACGCGGTCAGATCGTGCACCTGCGTCTGCCGCAGCAGGATACGCGCGACTGGCCGGTCGTGCTGCCGGCGGGCAGTCATTACCTGCTGGCGTTCGACGACTCGCGCGTTGTCGTGGGGGCGACGCGGGAGAGTGGCGTGGGCTTCGATTATCGTGTGACAGCAGCGGGCCAGGCGGAGGTGCTGGCGGAGGCGCTGCATGTTGCGCCGGGTCTTGCGACGGCCAGCGTGATCGAGACTCGCGTGGGGTTCCGTCCGGTCGGGCCGGGCGTCAGGCCGTTGCTCGGTCGGGTGGAAGGGCTGGATGGGCTGTGGATCGGCAATGGTCTTGGTGCCGCGGGACTGACCATCGGGCCGCTCGCTGGCCGGCTGCTGGCCGACGTGGCATTGGGTCGAGAATTGTCGTTCGATCTCGCGGCGTTCGATCCGATGCGCCGGGCGTCACAGGAATCGCGGATACCGCCGCTGCGCTGAATTTCCGACACCCCCCACCCAACCCTCTCCCGCTTCGCGAGAGAGGGAGTGTTGGGCGCTATTGCGGCGAACCGGTGTAGGGGTAAATCAGATCCCGGTCTTCAGTGACGGCGGCCACAGGATCACCTCGGTCTTTGGATCCTTGAACTGCTCCACGTCGTTCGCCTTCACGTTCTGGAACTGCACCTCGTTCACGCGCGGCTCGGCCCATTCGCCATTCGGTCCGAACTTCACATCGCCGACGATCGTCGTGAAGGTGTGCGAGCGCAGGTAATCGGCGAGCTTGTCCTGATCGAGGCTCTTGGTGCCTTCCACCGCCTGTTGCAGCACCTGCATGTAGCCGAAGGCGAATGGCGGCAGATAGTAGCCCAGCGGATCGACACCGGCGGACGCGGCCTGCGCCTGGTACTTCTTCAGGAACTCCTTGCTTTGCTCGCTCGCCAGCTTGGACCACGGCAGCCAGTAGTCGTAATCGACGATGCCGTTCAGCAGCGGGCCGAGCTGCACCTTTATGGCGGTGCTCTGCAGACCGACCATGCCGCCACCGAACAGCTTGGCCTTCAGCCCGACTTCGTGCGCGGCACGGATCATGCCCACGGAGTCAGGCGGATATGAGCAGACCAGCACGAGATCGGGATTGGTTGCCTGGATCGCGCGGACAATCGGTGTGTAGTCGGTCGTACTCGGCGGGTAGGTCTTGTCATAGACGACCTTCAGCCCGGCCTGCTTTGCCAGCACGCGTGCGCCGTCCATCGCGTTGTGCGGGAACTCCGCATCCGCGCCAACCATGGCCAGCGTCTGGGGCTTGGGATTCTGCGCCATCGCGGTGGCAAAGAAGCCCTGGGCAAAGCTCTGCTTCGGCTCAGGCCCACCGGTCGGCGTGAATGAGAAATATTTCGGATACTGGAACTCTGTGTTCACCGCGAGGCCGAACAGGCTCAGGAACGTGCGGTTGTGCTGCATGATGATCGGCATCGCCGGCGCGATCATGTTGGTGGCATAGCCGCTGATGACGAGGTCCACTTTGTCCACGTCGAGCAGCTTGGTGTAGAGGCCGGGGATCGTTGCCGGATTGGACTGGTCATCGTAGTAGACCAGCTTCACCGGCCGTCCCAGCAGGCCGCCCTTAGCGTTGATGTCGGATTCCCAGATCTGCATGGCCAGCAACGCGGCCTTGCCGTTCGGCGCCAGTCCGCCGGTCAGCGCCATGCCGAAGCCGATCGTGATCGGAGTCTCCGCGTAGCCGGGCGCAATACACGCAAGGGCAGCCGCGGCGACAAAGGCGAGACGCCTGGACAGCATCGAACGGTTCCTCTCGGTTGATTGCTTGCCCGTATCCTATGGGGTGGCGCAGTGGCACGCCAGTGGCTCGGATCAGCCGGCGCTGGCTTCTGCCTCAACCGCCGCCTCGCCGCAGATGATCTAGTCCTAGTTGCCGGGGAGACATCGTGGCGCAATGGCAGCTATGTGAGCGGATCGAAGGCGAGGGGGCCGAGAGTGGACCTTCAATTACCTCTGGCGGACCTGCGGCAGCACCAAGAGATCACAGGGGACACGGCAGCCCTAAAGGCTGCTATTGTTGCGGTAATCGCAGTGCTGCCCGAATGGCAGCGGGCCGCAATAATCAGCAGACTGGACGCGTTCGCGGATGGGGCCGACAGCAATAATGCTAAGTCCTGCATGATGGGCGTCGAGGCGGCCCATCAGACACACGCACTGAAGAGGCTTGTTGCACTGGTGAAGGGTTCGGTAGCGGCTCTGCGCCCATGATGACCGGCGCGCTCGTCCTTCAGTGAGCACCCGAACCGCGCGCCCGCGGCGCTAGGCGCCCCAGCGCGAGGGTGACTTCTCATCTGGCCGACCCCAGCGCCCGCTCTTTCGGCATCACAAGAGCATCGACGCGGCGATGGCCCAATGGCCGTAGCGGAGAACCGCCGATCGACCAGAGGCACGTCGCCGCGGCCGGCATCGACCAGGGCATGCGGGTCCGCGTCCTCCTGATGGAGGCACTAGCGGCAGTGGCACGCCAGAGACGATGCGCTATGCTCTCGCGATTGAGCCATAGGAGCGTCCGATGCAGGATCTTGACGAACAAACCGTCACCGAAGCCGCTCTCGCGCAGATGGCGAACACGCCGGACCCGCGCCTGAAGGAGATCATGGACGCCGCCGTGCGGCACCTGCACGCGTTCGCCCGTGACGTGCGCCTCACGCCAGCCGAGTGGCTGACCGGCATCCAGTTCCTCACCGCGGTCGGACAGGCGTGCACGCCGTTTCGCCAGGAGTTCATCCTGTTGGCCGACGTGCTGGGCGTCAGTGCGCTGGTCAACGCGATGCACGACAAGAAGGCGCGCGAACTCGGCACGCAGAGCAGTCTGCTCGGCCCGTTCTATCGCGAGGGCGCGCCGAACCTGCCGCTCGGCGCCAGCATCGTGGCGAAACCGTCGGTGGCGGAAATCGTGGTGTACGGTGAGGTCACCGACAACGACGGCAAGCCGGTTCCGAACGCCCTGGTGCAGGTATGGCAGACCAGCGAGCACGGTCTTTACGATCTCCAGGCGGAGAATGCGGCTGAGGTGATGGACCTGCGCGCGAACTTCCGCACCGATGCGGACGGGCATTACCATTTCCGCACGGTGCGTCCGCTTGGCTATTCGATCCCGATGGACGGACCGGTGGGTGAGATGGTGAAGGCGCAGCAGCGCCACGGGTTCCGGCCATCGCACATCCACTTCCTGATCGGCGGCGACGGTTTTCGCGAATTGGTCACCGCGCTCTATTTCGGCGACGATGATCATATCGACTCCGACACCGTGTTCGGGGTGTCGGGATCGCTGGTGGTGAACGCGAAGGACGACCCGGCTTCGCCGATCGCTGGATTGAAGGCGGTGCGCTATGACTTCCGCCTGGCGCACGCCGAGGAAGGCGATACAGGGCGGGTCGGCGCCGATCCTTCGAAGCTGATGAAGGCGGCGGAGTAATGCCGCGTCGGCTGATCGACATTTCGGTAGCGTTGAAGGCGGGGATCAAGAGCGATCCGCCGCACTCGCTGCCGAAGATCGACTACTTCGACCATCACATGACCGCGCCGGCGATGGCGGAGTATATGGGCGTGCGGGTCGATCAGTTGCCGGATGGCGAGTATGCCGCGGTCGAACGCGCCAACATCAGCACGCACAACGGCACACATCTCGATGCGCCGTACCACTACTTCTCGACGATGAACCATCGGCTGAAGGAGGGCGGCGAGCCGTCGTGGCGGATCGACGAGGTGCCGCTGGAGTGGTGCTTCCAGCCGGCGGTGAAGCTCGACTTCCGCCATCTGCCCGATGGCTATGTCACGACGCCGGGCGACGTGGAGGCGGAGCTGAAACGCATCGGCCACACGCTGAAGCCGCTGGAGATCGTGGTGGTGAACACCGCGGCGGGGGCGAAATACGGCGAGGACGATTACGTCGATTCAGGCTGCGGCATGGGCAAGGCGGCGACCTTGTGGATGCTGGAGCGCGGTGTGCGCCTGGTCGGCACAGACGGCTGGAGCTGGGACGCGCCGTTCTCGCATACGCGGCGGAAGGTCGCGGAGACCGGTGATGCCGCATTGATCTGGGAAGGCCACCGCGCCGGACGTGAGATCGGCTATTCGCATATCGAGAAGCTGCACAATCTGGAGATGCTGCCACCCGATGGGTTCGAAGTGGTGTGCTTCCCGGTGAAGGTGCATCGCGCGTCCGCGGGGTGGACGCGTGCGGTGGCGATCCTGCCTGCGTGAAGATCTGTGTGTTCGGCGCCGGGTCGGTGGGCGGCTACCTGGCCGGCTATCTGCGGCAAGGCGGGAACGACGTATCGGTGGTCGCGCGTGGCGCTCATCTCGCGGCGATCCGCACCAATGGCCTGACGGTGGAGACGCCGGACAGCTCTATCACCGTGAAACTGCCCGCCAGCGACAATCCCGCCGATCTCGGCCCGCAGGATGCGGTGATCGTCACCGTGAAGGCACCGGCGTTGCCATCGGTCGCCGCCGCCATCGCCCCGCTTCTTGGACATGACACGCCTGTTGCATTCCCGATGAACGGCATTCCCTGGTGGTACTTCCATGCGCATGGCGGCGAGTTCGCTGGACGCCGCCTGCCGCGCCTCGATCCAGATGACGCACTTTGGCGCACGGTCGGTCCCGATCGGGCGATCGGCGGCATCTTCTGGCCTGCCTGCTCGGTGCCCGCTCCGGGCGTGGTGCGGCTGCTCAGCGGTGCCGGTAGCGGCACCGTGTTCGGCGAACCCGACGGCAGCAGCACGCCACGCATCGAGGCGCTTGCCGCCGCGTTCCGTGCTGCGGATCTACCCGTGGCGATAGCGCCAAACATTCGCCAGCTCATTTGGCAGAAGCTGGCATTCAATCTCAGCGCGGGTCCAATGTGCGTGCTGACAGAATCTGCAGTGCGTGCCACGCACGAGGAGCCGGCACTGATCGAATGCTCGCGTCGCATGCTGGCGGAAGCCCAGGCGATCGCGCTCGCCATGGGTTACCGGCTCGACATCGACGCGGACCGGGTGGTGACCACCAATACGCGGCTCGCGCACCGGCCGAGCATTTTGCAGGACCTGGAGGCCGGGCGGCCGATGGAGATCGATGCGCTCTACACGGTGCCGCTGGAGCTGGCGCGTCTGATGAACGTGCCGACGCCGACGCTCGACCTTCTGGTGTCGATGATCAAGGCGAAGGCGCGGACGGTGGGGCTGTATCCGCTGGCGTGACCGAGCGCGCCCGCCGTCAGAATGCCATCCAGGCAAACACGAAATAGCGTGTTGTTGTCACTCGCATTGCGGCCGAAGCCGTCGTAGTTCTTGTTGCCGCCGTTGAACTGGGTATAGGCGGTATACTGGACGCCCAGCTTCAGATTGGCCCAGGGCGACAGCCACGAACCCTCTTTGCCGAAGGGCACCCAATCCGCTTCGATGATGAAGGCATTGCTGTTCGGCTTGCCGTTGGCGCTGTTGGTCATGTCGGTGCCCGTCGTGTAGAGCGCCGGGTTGGCGGGCCCCCAGGTGTTCTGCCAGCCGAGTGTCACGCCGTAGGTATTCTGGTACCAGTAGGACACATTCATCCGGATTTGGTTGAGGTTCGATTTTGGTCCGAACGTCGTGCCGTTGGCGGTATTGAAGGTTGTCGTCGTGCCTTCGAGGTTCTGGTCCTCGTGGATGAAGATCGCCTGCGCCGTCACGATGTGCGTGCCATCTCCCAGATACTGGTAACCGGCGTCGAACGCGTAATCACTGAAGTGATCGCGGCCCATCGATCCATCAGTCTGAAATGTGCCTGACACCGGGTTGACGTTAGACTGCATATAGAGCGCGCCGACATGTGCCGCCTGCGCATTCCAGTCCCATTCATAGGCGGCTCGCAGATAGGGCATCGCGCCCTGCGAACTGCCCACGCCAAAGTCGTTGCCTAATCGCGCCAGCCACCACGTGCCCACTGTCGTGTAAGCCCCTGCCTCGAGATAGAGGCTGTGGTCGTACCATGCATAGACGGTGTAGCCGATCGAGTTGTTGTTGAAACCGCTCGCCAGAACCGGCGATGCCGTCGGTGTCGGCGCCAGACCCGACTGCACATAAGGAAAGCCCCAGGCGAAGGTCGAGTTATAGGGATCCTGCACCGTCGGATTGTTGTTTACGGTGGTTCCAACGCGAAGCTCACTCCCGCTGAGATCGAACGTCGTCGTGTATGGACGTAGATCGGTGTTGTCGAGGTGCGACGCATTAGGGATGTCCGAGTAGGTGAACTGGACAAAGCCGCCCGTATGCTCACCGATACCGCCGCCGAGAAAAGCGCTAATCTGGTCGAGTGCGAAGTTATTATTGTCGCCGTAATGGTGCGCGACCTGATCTGCTGGCACGCTTGAACCGGTATTGGTGAACGAGGTCAGGACCATTCCCGAGAGCGGAATGTAAGACTGCCAACCCTCGCCGCCGCGCTGGGTATAGCCGCCGATCTTGAAGGCCCGACCGAGCGGGGTGAGTTGCGGCCCATATCCGCCGATGTGGCATGCGGTGCAGGGCTGTCCGGTCTGTGCTGCGAAGTTTGGGATCGCTCGAGCGGAAGGTAATGCGAGCAGCAGCCCAACCATTGCCAGAGCCAGGCTCGCCAGGAGCTTCGAACAGATGCGCATGCCGGAACCTCCCCCGCACGGGCAATCAATTCCCGCAATGGTTGTTCGACCTGTGGTCAGATCAACCTCAGCGGAATATATTGTCAAGCAGTAAAAGTGTGTCGGACGAACTTATTTGAGCGTCGCAAGATAGGCGATCAGGTCGGCACGCTTCGTATCGTCCTTCAGACCGCCATATGTCATCGTTGTTCCGGGTATCACTGTGCGCGGGGATTGCAGGTATTTGTCCAGCGTTGCGGCATCCCAGGTCAGGTTTGCGCCCAGATTGGCCGGCGAGTAATGAAATCCTGGCACCGTTCCGGTCTTGCGGCCGACCACCCCGAACAGGCTCGGCCCAACCATGTTCTTGCCAGGCTGCACCGAATGGCAGATCGAACAATAGGAACTGAACGCAGCCTTGCCTGCGGCAGGGTCGGCTGCTCTGGCGGACGAACTCAGAGCACCTAATGCAAGTCCGACCGTCATGGTTACCCACCGTGGCGCATCACCGAACATGATCGCTTCTCCTACCCGTCGACAGAGTCTAACCTGTCCGCCGCCGCGACGAAACACGTACGCGCAAATTCGGGAGCGAATGCCATGAGGACAACAGCGACCGCTACGATTGCACCTCTGTTGCTTGTGGTCACAGTGGCAGGCATCGTTGCTGCGCCCGCGACTGCTCAGCCCGTGTCGAAGCCCAGCGAAATTCCCCAGTCGCTTCGCGTCGAACATAACGATACCTTGGAGCAGCTTTCCGTGCTTTCCCGACGTCACGGTCCGGTCGGCGTGGAGGCCGGCAAGGCCATGGTCCTGTTCAAGAAGCACTTGCAGCGCGAGGAGGAGTATATTCTGCCGCCGCTGACATTGCTGCCGCTGCTTGCCGACGGAAAGGTCTCGCCAGACATGAAGTGGGCAATCGCAATGGCCGATCGCGTCAAGGCTGAACGCGAGCAGATCTTCCAGGAGCATACGCAGATAACCGATGCGATGAACTCGCTCGCCGCCGCAGCGCAGAAAGCACATGACATGGCGGCATTCGATTTCGCTCGCGGTGCCGCGGCGGACTCGCTGAACGACATCGAGCTGATGGAGCCGATGACGATCGTGATTGGTGACTACCTAAAGGCGAAACTGCCTGCGGGACAGTAGCGGCTACCTGCCTTGCAGGAGGTCCATGACGGGCGGGAAGGTGAGCAGGAATCCCACGGCCAGCAAAGCGAATGCTGCGGCATTAATTTTGCCCAGAGCGATGGTTCGCATCCGCCACAGGCGGTGCAGCGCCAACCATGCCACAAGCCATACGATGATTGCTCCGGTGCTCACGCCGGAGAGGGTTCCGGTCGGATTATAGATGTTCAGCAAGCGGCCGAAGGCGCCCGACGCGTCGGCGGAAAACGCCAGCACGCCGAGTGCGCCGCAACCGATACCGGCAGCGAGAATGGCGGCCGCGGCGGCCCCGTTCAGCCGCGTATCAACGTTCGTATCGTCACTGCTACGGTACTGTGCAGTGCTCATTGCTCGCCCTTCATCAATATGATCACCGAACCACCGCGCACCGGCGCGTATTTGTTCAGAAAGGCCCCGAAGACGCCGGCAATTCCCGTCGCCACAAAAGCCGCCACAGCGAAGCCCAGCGCTCCGGCACGAATTTTCGATGACCATGCGAGGGTGTGACGATAGCGGAGCATGACGTATGCCACCATTGTCATGGCGATTGGCGCAAGCCACGCCACATTCTCTTTCCATTCCATGCCGATGTTGTGCCACTCGGACGTTCTGCCGCTCGAGAGTAGTAGGCGCCGCGGATAATCGGACAGGTCGGTGATGCCGGCAGGCGGCACAGCGCGATACCAGGGGTAAACGATGTAGGCGCCCGAGAGGACTGCGAGCCACGCAAGAACCACCATCCCGATCAGATAGACGGTCAGTAGCGTAGGCGGGCGGCTGCGTGATTGCGCTGGTACCGGCATTGCAGACAAACGAAAGAGCTCTGCCAATGCGCCGGAAAATGCCAGCATGAAAAGTGCTCCAAAACCCATGCCGTGCAAGACAGTCACGAGATCACGGGTGGAGATTTCCATGTCAGGCCTCTACCGCTGGACTATTGCTCCGGCTGAGCCGCCACGCCGATCAGCCAGGCGCGCGCATCCGTGGCCGACCACCAGCTCACCACCAGATGCGGCGCGTGCGCCGCGATTCGCAATGCCTGCTCGGCGTCGCTTTCGACGAAATGCGTGCAGCCCCATCGCGTTGCCGCCTCGGCCTTGTAACGCGCGACTGTATCAGGGGTGTGCGGGATCGCGAGCGGGCGGCATTCCAGCGGTAGTCCACCGTGTCCCCAGCGCGCGAGCCATGCCTGCGTGCGTTCGCGATCCGCGTCGGGCCGGCCGGTGATCACCACGGCGCGCTCAGGCGAGAAGAAGGGCAGGGTGGGGAACGGCTCCAGCCCATGCCGTCGCAATACCGCCTCGGCGATGTCGGCACGATATACCGCGTCCGGCACATCGGGCAGGAACACGCCGTCAAGGTCGAGACCATAGAACGGCAGCTCGGCCGCCCGATCCGGACCGGAGCCGGTCGCACGCAGCGCACGGCCCGCTGGCGTCGCCTCGCCGCGTTCCCACGGAAACCGCCACAGCGACCGCATCGCATGCGACAGGTCCGGCACGTAGCTGGTGACTTCCGGGTCGTGCACCACTGCAAGCGTGAGGCAGTCCCGCCCCTCGCCCAACAGGGCCGCACGCACCGCGTCCATTGTGCGGCCTGTGCTGCAACCGTCGTCCACCAACAGGATGCGACCCGCGCTGGCCGGTGCGCCGATCCACTGGGTCACGCCAGTGGTGCGCTCGAAGCCGATCATCGCCAGTGGCAGCGCCAGGACGCCTGCTGCCATGCTGGCCGGCACAAGACCGCCGCGCGCGATGCCGACCACGGCGTCAGCCTGCCATTGGGCCGCGCGGTCCAGCAGCGCCGCAATCATCCGCTCGGTCTGGTCGTAGCCCAGGAACACCGGCATGCGGCCGGTATCCAGTCCCTTCCACTCGCTCATCACGGATTCTTGCGGCTTGTCAATTTAGACCTGTTCATGTAAGCGCTTGCCGGTTACCGAAATCAACCTTGGGCGTGTCCTGTGAGGCGCGCCATTTCTTTTCCGCCGGTAGCGCGGTCTGGCCCAACACCCAGCCCTCCCAGCGGCGGATCCATGGATCAGGTGGCGTGGTGTCCGGCCGATTGCCTGCCAGCACGTTCAGCACACACAGCACGCCAAGGACGCAGTCGAACCGGTCTTCCCCGGCGGCGTCGGCACCGAAACCGTCTGTCGTGGCCTGCTGCAATCCAACGTCCGGCAGGATCTCCAATGCTGCCATCGCGCTGGCAAGCTGATCGGCGACGGCTGCCCGGTCCGCCTGCCGACGCTTGCTGCCCTTCAGCCGTATGCCGATGTGGCGCAGCGCCTCGGCAGGATAGGTCTCGGCAACTGCCACCGTGCCCGGAGCGAGCAGCGTCCGATAGGCGCCGGCGAACGGCCAGAGGCGGACATCGCTGCGGCTTGACAGGGCCGGGAGCAACAAGTGTTGCCAGGCCGCTATCGCCGCCTTGCCCGACTGGTTGGCTCCCAGCGTCCAGAACAGCGGCGCGCCCGCAGGCCGCTCCGCTGTTGCCCGGTCGCAGGCGCGGGACAGCGCGACGGCACCCGCGAGCCCAAGTGCCGCAGCATGTGACGCCCGTGTCATCCCGCGTACGCCGCGCGCTGGATAGAACGGCCGGTCGGGTCCCAGCTCGGCGAGCGTCCCGCACACCTGGAAGAAATTCGGTCGCGTCGCAGTACTGGCCAGGAAATGCAGAAAATCCCGCTCAGCCAATCCCGCGGCATAGGCGCGTGGCAGACCGATTGGCAGATCGACCCCAAGCGCCACAGCGCCGCCGGCTGCCATCGCGCGCAGCCGGGCGAGGAACGTTGGCACATCGCCCACAGGCACCGGTGCGGCAAGCCGCCATACGCCAGCTTCGTGGCGCGCAATGGCGACCCAGCGTTTGCGCGGATCGACGCTCCAGTCCGCGTGTGCGGCGATGGTGGGGCCATGCCGATGCAATGACGGTTCGGCGCGCATCCCGGTGGCGCCTTCCTGCATGGAGTGATCCGCCCGCGATTGAATGGCGCCCGAATGCTACAGCGGCTTGTGCGCGCGCTCCAGCAGCCGTGACAGGAAGCCGGGCTTCTTCGCCGCCTTTGTCGGTTCCGTCGCCTTCTCCCTGGCGCGGGCCTCGGCCTCCTGCTGCCGTTGCTTGCTGGCGAGCCACTTGTCCAGGCTCATGCCGGCCTTTGCCGCGCGCTTGGCCTCGTAGGAGCGCTGCCCTTCGGTCAAGGTCTTTGGCGTCTTCAAGGTGCTCCCCCCTCGGTCGCGCCGGTTTTGGCAGGCTGGCCGGCGGCGTTCAAGAGCCGTCCTTGCAGGCGGTAGTCTCAGCTCATACAGCGGCTGGTGGATCACATGACGGGCGCAATTGGCTGCAGCTACTGCGCTTCCACCAGCGGTTCCGATGGATCATTGTCTTGGCGGCCGACACAATCCCTACGGGAGGCCGTGAAATGGCGCGAACCTTCGAGTTTTCTCCAGGCGTGCGTAACGATGCGTTTTTCCGCCAGGGTCGGCGCTGCGGCGTTTGCGGCTTGAGTCTCGATGATCAGCAGGAATTTGGTCATCACGTCATCCCCGACCAGAGTGGGAATGCAGCCGACACTGCCGACAAATTCCTGCGCACTGTAGATAACTGTGTGATGCTCTGTGACAGCTGTCACTACATTGTACACGAGGGAGGTCTTTACGCCGTGGGCGCTGTTCCTTCCCCAGAATACTATCGGGTACTCCCACCCGAGGGAGGTAGATCACAAGCAATGGGCAGCGATCGTCAGAACGGAGTATCTCAGGGTCTACAGCAGGATATTGGCAGTGCCGTGAGTGTCTAAACCGGCATTCAGACGAACGCGTGCAACGGGGCCGCCATTCGATCGTACGGCGACTGTGCTGTCGCTGGCGCGGTCCGATATCTGCTGCCACTATGGCGGACGACCACATCGAGGACGCAATGCCCTTCCTGACCGAACCCGAGCCCGAACGCGGCGCCATTCTGCCGGTGATGCCGGGCATTTCGCGGATCGTCGCCGCCAACCCCGGACCGATGACCTACTACGGCACCAATACCTATCTGATCGACACGCCGGACGGCATTGCCGTGCTGGATCCGGGACCGGAAGAACACCCGGAGCACGTTGAGGCAATCCTCCGCGCAACCGGGCCGAACGTCGCGCTGATCCTGGTGAGCCACACGCATCACGACCATATCGGCGCGGTGCCGGCGCTGCAGCAGGCAACCGGCGCGCCTACCGTCGGGTTCCACGTGAGCGGTGATGATACGTTCAGCGCCGACATCAAGTTGGCCGACGGCGACAAGATTGCCGGCATGACGGCGATCCATACCCCCGGCCACGCGTCGGACCATATTTGCTTCGCTTTGCCCGCGAACGACGGGACCGCGGTGATGTTCAGCGCCGATCACGTCATGTCGTGGTCCACCAGCGTGGTCAGTCCGCCGGGCGGCGACATGGCGGACTACTTCGCCAGCCTGCGGCTGCTGCTGGACCGCACGGACGAAGTCTTCCTGCCGGGCCATGGACCATCGCTGCCTCAGCCGCGGAACCTGGTGCGTGAGATGCTGACGCATCGTACGATGCGCGAGCAGGCGATCCAGCGGAAACTCTCACAGGGTCCGGTCGGCACGTTTGTGCTGATGGACACGTTGTATTCACAGGTGCATCCACGTCTGCGTCGTGCCGCCGAACGCAACGTGTTGGCGCACCTGCTGAAGCTGGAATCGGAAGGCAAGGTAAGGCGCGACGGCGAGATGTGGCACGCTGCCTGAGCGCTGCGCGCACTGTTAAGGGGTTCGCAACCGACCGTTATTCCATCCGCCAGCCGCGATCGCGATGCATCACCGGCGTATGGGTCTGTGCGGTGCGTTCCGCCTCACTCATGGCGAGCCACAGCAAGAGCCGTTCCAGCACGCGCCGCGTCGGCATTGCCAGATCGAGCGCCAGCGCCTCGGCCATCGCGTAGTAGCGCAGTTCCTCCAGCTCGCCATCGCCGCCCAGCGTGCCGGTGACGTGACGAGCGTCGACCACGAAGAAGCGGGCGTTGAATCGGATTGGGCTGGGTGGCGGAGTGACGGCACGCGCCAGCAGGTGCAGCGCACCAAGATGCGGCGGCATGCCAAGCGAGAGGCCGGTTTCCTCATGCAGTTCGCGCGCGGCGGCAATGCCCAGCCCGTGCGCCAGCCTGGCATTGGCGCTCTTGCGCAGCAGATGCTCGGTCTGAGGCAACAGCAGCGTGGCGCTGGGCGCATCGAGGTCCTCGCGGTCGACCGCACCACCGGGAAACACCAGCCGGTTCGGCATGAAGCGATGCTTCGCGCCGCGCATGCCCATCAGCATCGACACGTCTTCTCCGTCGCCGCGATAGACGATCAGGCTGGCGGCGTGCCGCGGCCGCACGGCCCGCGGACGCGGCGGCGTTTGATTGTCGATCAGCGGCGCGTGGTGAACGTGGTCCTCAGGCAAGGTCGAAACCCCGTGTTCTGAGGTAGGCGGCAAAGCCGAAGCGCTCCGGCACCGAGAGCTGACGCGCGACGTTTTCACTCCAGCCGACACCTTCGCGCGGCGGATAGACGTCGTTGTTCTTCAAGCTGCCCGACGCCACCGGCTCGCGCGCACCGCGGCGTTCATCGTAGGCGCGGATTTCGGAATCCTGCCGTGTTTCATCGTAGCGTTCGCGGTGTACCACCACAGACGGTGGCAGGCGCATCGAAACGGGGCGACGGAATACCGGCCAGCCGACGGCAAGGCCCGACACGGGATAAACGCCAGGCGGCAGTGACAGCAGCGGCGTGACGCGTTCGATGTGGCTGCGCACGTAGCTGATCGGGCAGGTGCCCAGACCGACCGTGTCCGCGGCGGCGATGAACTGCGCCATCGCCAGCGTGCAATCGACCGCGGTGTTAAGGAAAGTGTCGAGGTTGTTGTTGGCGTGCGGCATGCCGTGCTGCTCGCACAGGCGCTGATTGCGCCGCATGTCGCCGCACCACACCAGGAACACTGGCGCCGATGCGATCCAGTCCATCGTGCCGATCCAGTCGGCGATCTGCTTGATCCGCGCGGGGTCGCGCATCACCACGACGGAGTACTGCTGCAGGTCGGATTTGGTCGGTGCCGACTGCGCGGCGGCAAGCAGCGCATCGAGCAAAGAATCCGGCACCGACTGCTCGGTGTAGCGCCGTGTCACGCGCCGATCGAGCAGCGGTGCCACTTCCGGCGGCACCTCCACGCCGGGCAGGTCGATCCCGAAGCGAGCCCGCAATAATTCGGCACTGTCGGCCATCGCGCACCTCTGATCATCGCGTCGCACACTTGCCGGAATGTGGCGACCGCGCAAGGCTGCACGCAGGCCTTGGAGGAGACCGTCATGCCGGCACCGTACGCAACGCATCGCGCGCAGATCAAAGCCATTCTGATCGCCTGGGGGATGCCGGAGGAAAACGCCGAGCCGACCGCGGACATCCTCTCGTGGGCCGATCTGCATGGTGTGGACAGCCATGGCATGTCGATGCTGCCGGGCTATGACCGGATGCGGCGCAATGGGCGTGCGAAGATGGATGCGCGGCCGACGATCGTGAAGCAGACGCCGATTTCTGCGCTGGTGGATGGCGGCGGCGGGCTGGGCCATGTGCCTGCGCATTTCGCCATGCAGGTTGCGATCGACAAGGCGAAGGTCTCTGGCATGGCGATCGCCGCAGTGCGCAACTCGGCGCATTTCGGCGCCACGGGCTACTACACGTTGATGGCAGCGAAGCAGGGGCTGATCGGCATGGCCTGCACGTCGGCTTCTGGCATCCAGGTGGCACCGACCTTCGGCAAGGAGGCGAAGCTGGGCACCGATCCATGGTCGTTTGCGGCACCCTCCAGTGATGATCGGCCGTTTCCTGCTGGACATGGCGACGACAACCGTCGCAGCCGGCCGCATTCGCAACAAGGCGAATGAAGGGTTGCCGACTCCCGCCCGGATGGGTGCTGGACAAGCGAGGGACGCCCGAGTACCGACCCGCTGGAGGCGCGCGAGAAGGGCGGGTTTCTCACCTCGCTCGGCGGGTCGCCGGAGAACTCCAGCTACAAGGGATATGGGCTGGCGGCGATGGTGAACATCCTGGCGTCGTGCCTGTCGGGGGCGACGCTGATCACTGATCCGCAGCACACGAAGAAGCCGCAAGGCATGGACATCGGCCACTTCTTCATGGCGATCGATCCGGGGCTGTTCCGGGACGCCGACGAGTTCCAGGAAGATGTGGCGCGGTTCTGCGGCGACCTGCGCGCGACGAAGCCGGTGGATCCGGCACAGCCGGTGATGGTCGCCGGTGATCCGCAATGGAAGAACGCGGAGAAGCGGATGGCGGAAGGGATTCCGGTCGGGCCAGGTCTGCTCAACCAGGTGCGGCAGATCGCGCAGGCGTCTGCCGCACCATGGTTGCTGGATTAGCGGTCGTCGTACCGGACATTTGGATCGCGGTAACGATCGTCGCGGCTCCGGTCGTGATCACGATCGGCGCGATACCGGGTACGATCCTGTTCCGCCTGTTGGCGGCGGAGTTCGTCCTGCCGGCCACGTTCGTAGCTGTTTCGGTCGTTACTGTTGTCATTGTTCAGGAACTTCTTGGCCTGGCCCATGAAGTCGTTGCTGTCGGCGCGCGCCGGCGCCGATAGCGACACAAGCGGAAGCGCCAACAGGGCACACGACGCTATCGCGGTGATGGATCGCATGGCGTGATCCCTCCTTGGTTGCACCACTACAGAACGCGGTGGGCATCCACGGGTTCATCACCTCGGATCGCTAGGCTGGAAAACCGTTCGTGAGGCGACGCTACACCACGATCGCCGCCCTTTCCGACGCCGCACGCGCCCAGGCGGCGTCCATGTCCTCGTCGAACAGCTCGGTGAGCTTCTTCATCATCGTGCCGCCGAGCTCCTCGGCGTCCACGATGGTGACCGCACGACGATAGTAGCGCGTCACGTCGTGGCCGATGCCGATGGCGATCAGCTCCACCAGGTCACGACCTTCGATGTCGCGGATCACTTCGCGCAGGTGCTTTTCCAGGTAGTTGCCGGGGTTCACCGACAGCGTCGAATCATCCACCGGTGCGCCGTCGCTGATCACCATCAGGATGCGGCGATGCTCGGGGCGCACCAGCAGACGGCGATACGCCCACAGCAGAGCCTCGCCGTCGATGTTCTCCTTCAGCAGGCCCTCGCGCAGCATCAGCCCGAGATTCTTGCGCGCACGTCGCCAGGGCGAATCGGCCGCCTTGTAGATGATGTGCCGCAGGTCGTTCAGCCGCCCGGGATTGCGCGGCTTGCCTTCCTGCACCCATTTCTCCCGGCTTTGCCCGCCCTTCCAGGCGCGCGTGGTGAAGCCCAGCACCTCCACCTTCACCGCGCAGCGCTCCAGCGTGCGTGCCAGGATGTCGCCGCACATCGCCGCAACGGTGATCGGCCGACCGCGCATCGACCCGGAGTTGTCGATCAGCAGCGTCACCACCGTGTCGCGAAACTCCATGTCGAGCTCGCGCTTGTACGACAGCGCCTGCATCGGGTTCACCACCACGCGCGACAGGCGGCCGGCGTCGAGCAGTCCTTCGTCCAGGTCGAACTCCCAGGCGCGGGTCTGCTGCGCCAGCAGGCGCCGTTGCAGGCGGTTGGCCAGCTTGGAGATCACGCCTTGCAGGTGCTGCAATTGCTGATCGAGTTGCTGGCGCAGCCGCGTCAGTTCGTCCGGATCGCAGAGCTCTTCCGCCTCGATCTCCTCGTCGTATAGACGAGTGTATGCACGATATATCGCCTCGTGGTCCGGGTTCGGCCGTTCGCGCCGCGGCTGCGGGCCGCCCGGACGATCGTCGCCTTCGGCAATCGCGGCCTCATCGTCGGATTCGGTGCCTTCGTCGTCGGCCGCGTCGCCTTCCATCTCCTCGGGATTGGCGCCGAGCATGCTGTCCTGCTCGGCCTCGCTCTGGCCGGAGCCATCCTGCTGCTCGTCCTGCTGGCCGGACTGTTCGCCGCCTTCCTCGCCTTCGTCGGTCTGGTCCTCGGGTTCGGCGTCGCTTTCCGCCTCGGCGAGATCGAGCGCGGCCAACAGCCTCCGCGCGGCGCGCGCGTACGCCTTCTGATCGTCCTGCGCGCCGTTCATCTCAGAGAGCGCCGTATCCGCCGTTTCGCCCAGCGTGTCGCGCCACATGTCCAGGATGCGCTGCGCGGCCTGCGGAGACTTTTCGCCCGACATCTGCTCGCGCGCCAGCAGCGACAGCGCCGCCTGGATCGGCAACTGGTCCTTGCGCGTCATGCGGTCGTAGCCTTCGGCCTCGCATTCCTCGGCGAGCTTCGACTGCAGATTGGCAGCGACGCCCGACATGTGACGTGAACCGACCACCTCGACACGCACCTGCTCGAGCGCGTCGTACACGTCCTTCGCCTCGCGTCGTGCCGGCATCCGAGCGGCATGCAAAGCATCGTCATGATGTCGCAGGCGCAGCGCCAGTGCATCGGAGGCGCCGCGCAGCCGTGCCATTTCCGCCGGCGGCAGGGCGCGCGTGGGAAGCGGCAGGCGCGCGCGCTTGCCCGAAAGGCCGGAGGGGCCTGGCTGGAACGCAACCTGCACGTCGGGCACGTCAGCGATCGCACGCAACACGCCGGCGGTGGCGCGCTTGAATTCCTCGGCTCGCGTGTTGTCTTTGTTGGTGCCGCTCATTCGTGCGCTGTCCCGTCAAGCAATTGGCAACCAAGGCGCCCGTACCACTTCCCTCTCCCGCGCGTGGCGCGGGGAAGGGCAGGGAGGGGGTGCCGCCAGTGTCGCAGGAGATAGAATTCGCCCGCACCGCCCGAAGATATCCCACCGATGCAGAGCGGCGTCTTTCGTCCCGATTGCGGGGTAACACCATAGGTTGGCATTTCAGACGTCAGCATCCGGTGCCGCCGTTCGTGCTGGACTTCGCGTGCCCCGCGTTGGGGATGGCCGTGGAGGCCGACGGCGGCCAACATGCAGAGCCGCGCGAGCATGAAGGGCGTGACCGGTTCCTCGCGGAACCTGGCTGGCTGGTGCTGCGCTTCTGGAACAATGAAATACTGGCCGATACGGACGGAGTCATCGCCGTGATCCAAGCAGCTTGTCAGCATCGAGCGGCGCCAAGACCCCCTCCCCCGCGAGCGCGGGAGAGGGGGCACTGATCTGCTTCCCCCGCGCCCGGGGGAAAGTATGGGCAGGGCTTAGCCTCAGTTGAACTTCCTGGTGGTGAACCCGCCGGTCGGGATCTCCTCGTTGAAGCAGCGCTGGTAGTATTCGCCCACCGTCGCCCGCTCCGCCTCGTCGCACTTGTTGAGGAACGTCACCCGGAACGCGAACCCCACCTCGCCGAAGATGCGCGCGTTCTCCGCCCAGGTGATCACCGTGCGCGGCGACATCACCGTGGAGATGTCGCCGTTGATGAAGCCCGCGCGTGTCAGATCCGCCAGCGCCACCATCGCCTCGATCCGCTTCTTCATCGCGCGCGTCCTTCGGATCGGCTTCGAGCTTCGCCAGCACGATCGAGGTCTCCATCGCATGCGGCAGATAGTTCAGCGTGGCGACGATGTTCCAGCGGTCCATCTGGCCCTGATTGATCTGCTGCGTGCCATGATACAGGCCCGGTGGTGTCGCCCAGCCCCACCGTGTTGGCGGTGGAGAACAGCCGGAACGATGGATGCGGCCGGATCACCCGGTTCTGGTCGAGCAGGGTCAGCTTGCCCTCGACCTCCAGCACGCGCTGGATCACGAACATCACGTCCGGGCGGCCGGCATCGTATTCGTCGAACACCAGAGCGCAGGCGTGTTGCAGGCACCAGGGCAGAATGCCCTCGCGGAATTCGGTGATCTGCTTGCCATCCTTCAGCACGATGGCGTCCTTGCCGATCAGATCGATGCGGCTGATGTGGCTGTCGAGGTTGACGCGAATGCACGGCCAGTTCAGCCGCGCCGCGACCTGCTCGATATGCGTCGACTTGCCGGTGCCGTGATAACCCTGGATCATCGTGCGTCGGTTGAACGCAAAGCCTGCCAGGATCGCCAGCGTCGTCTCGCGATCGAACTTGTAGGCCGTGTCGATGTCCGGGACGTGCTCGGTCCGCACCGAAAAGGCCGGTACGACCATGTCGGTGTCGATCTCGAATGCTTCGCGTGCCGAAACCTTTGTGTCCGGCAGATCGATCGCTGAGGTCGGGCGGATTTCGGCCAGGGTGGCAACCTTGTTCATCGGCTGGGCAGTTCCTGTTTGATCGGTGGAAAGTCTAACCCCGGCTCACGCGGGTGCAAGAGCAGCAGGTTCACCCCGCGGCCGCCACGCTGGGCACGGGCATCAGCCGCGAGCGCAGAGCGGCGTAAGCAAGGTTGATGGTCTTAAGTCGTTCCTCGGCTGCGCGGTCCCCACCATTGGCGTCCGGATGGTGCCGCTTGGCCAGTTCCTTGTAGCGCGTTTTCACCGCGTCGAGCGTTGTCGGCCATGAGAGACCCAGCGTCGCCAGCGGTTCCCGCAGCTCGGGTGGCATCTCGCGCTGCGCTTGAGGCGAACCGCGCCTCACCCGTCCGGCGGCCAGCAGGTGCAGCGGATCGCGCAGCAATTCCTCATCCCAGGCAGCCGCCTTGCCCAACCGGCCGAGCGGCCAGGAAGGGCGCTGCCACGCGGTGTCGGAACGGAGCTGCGCCTCGATTTCGCCAGGAGACATGCCCTTGTAGTAGTCCCACGTCGCGTTGTAGGCGCGCACATGCTCCAGGCAGAACCACCAGTAGTCGTTCAGGTTGCGTCGTGATTTCGGCGCGCGATATTCACCCATCGCCTCGCAGCTGGGCATGTCGCAGGACCGGCCCGGCGAGGCGGGGTCGGGTGCGTAGGCCCTGGTCCGAGTGAAACGTCGGCTCATGGTGCCGTTATGGGCAGCTTGGCGGGCGCTTGGCAACTGGCTCTTGGCCCTGTTGGAGGAACCAACGTTATGTCGGAAATACAGTCGCGTGCCGCAAGGCTGGAAGCCGTGCTGACCCAGGCATTTTCGCCAACGCTGCTGCGCGTCGTCGACGACAGCGCGCAGCATGCCGGGCATGCAGGTGCGCAGCCCGGCGGCGAGACGCATTACAGCGTGTTGCTGGTGTCCGCCGCGTTTCACGGCATGAATCGGGTGGCACGGTCACGCGCGGTGCATGCGGCGCTGGCCGCCGAGTTCGCCGGTGGGATGCACGCGCTGTCGCTGACGCTTCGCACACCGGACGAGGCAGGGCCGCGCGCGAGCTGCTGACTGCCAGCGAGAATAATCTTCTGCTCACCCTGGCAGCGAGCGTCATTCCGACAAATTTCTGCTATGAGCAGCGGCACAGGCAGGGGTGATAAAGATGGCTGCCGACAAGGACATGGATCGGGTCGATCGCGAGATCCTGCGTCTGCTTGCGGCGGACGCGTCGCTGTCGCTCGCGGACATCGCGGACCGGGTAGGGCTTACCTCCACGCCCTGCTGGAAGCGCATCCGGCGAATGGAGCAGGCCGGGGTGATCCGTGGCCGAATCGCGACAATCGACCCGGCGAAGGTCGGCCTGCCGGTGGCGGTGTTCGTCGAAGTCGAGGCCGCCGATCACTCGGGCGACTGGCTGAAGCGCTTCGCCGACGTTGTCCAGTCGATGCCGGAGATCGTCGACGCCTGGCGGATGAGCGGCGACGTCGACTACCTGATGCATGTGGTTGTGCCGGACATCGCAGCCTATGACGACTTCTACCGGCGGTTGATCGCGGCGGTGCCATTGCGCAACGTCACGAGCCGGTTCTCGATGGAGCGGCTGAAGGCGGCGCCGCTGCCGATCTGAGGTAACAACCATTTCTTAGCACCCCTGTGTTTCACTCCTTGAGGTTCAGACAGGGGGCAGTGGTGCCAAGCAGTCGCTTGATCAATCGAAACGTTGTGGCGGAGCGCGGCCGCACCAGCATGCGCCTGGAACCTGAACTGTGGGACGCGCTCGCCGAGATCTGCGCGCGCGAGCGGCAGGATATCAACCGGCTGGTCCGCCAGATCGAGGCGACAGGCCATAGCGGCGGCCGCACCAGCGCCGTGCGGGTATTTGTGCTGAAGTATTTCCGAGACGCGGCGTGCGAGGCTGGGCACGAGGCTGTCGACCACGGCAAGCCGAACAGTTATGCGCGCCGCGCCGCGCCGGCCTGCGGTTCCTCGTCCTCAGTCGGCCCGGTATAGAGCTCGGGCCAGCGCCGTCGAACCACAGGGCTGTCGGTGCCGTAGGCGATACAGGTGTTCAAGATCGCTGGCGCACCACCCATTTTGGCAGTGATGAGTACGTCCAACCGGTCGCTGCCCGGCCGGTCCGCCTCGCCCGCCGCCTCCGCCTCGCGCTTCGCTCGGGCGGGGTCGATTGTCTGGTAGGCGGTGGTTGCCATCTGTTGCAGCAGCTCACGCAGGTGCGTGCAGCCCATTGTGCCGCCAATCCGCTTGGCAGCCTCCTTCAGGAATCCTGGCTTGATCCGCAGTCCGGCGAGGCGCGCGAAGTTGGGCGCCGCGGACGGGCAAACGGCGTAAGGGGTATGGTCGCTGACCGCCTCGCACGCCACGATGAGACGTTCCTCATCGACCGTCAGGCGCAGCCACATGCCGTGGATCGGCTCGCCGGCATGGATGTAGCCGCGGTCACGGTTCGCCGAACCATAGCTCTTGGTATCGGTGAGCTGTGCCTCGATGTCGTACAGGCCGTCGGCCCGGCGGTAGCCGCGCAGGACAATGTCGCGCGAATGGAGCAGTTCGCGCTCCTGCGGCGGGCTTAAAGGCATGCGAGGCTCCTGGCACTTGTGCGATGCAGCACAGCGGATATGGCATCAGGGCTGTCCTTCGCAAACCCCCTGCGTACGGTCCACGATCCGTGTAGGAAAACCTTAACAACCTGTGGAAAGTCCCTCACGCCGTGATGATGGCGGGGCAGGGATGTCGGCTGCTAGTCTGGCTCCAGCGGGCGCGAAACGGGCGTCTGCCTGACCAATTCACACACCTGCGGGGAACCCCAGAATGGCTGACAACAACGCGGCGCGGGATGGCGCGCGCTCCCTCACGCGGGACATGCTGCAGCAGATGAATGCCTATTGGCGCGCGGCAAATTACCTGTCCATCGGGCAGATCTATCTCATGGACAACCCATTGCTGCGCGAGCCGTTGCGCAGAGAACACATAAAGCCGCGCCTCCTCGGCCATTGGGGAACCACCCCCGGACTCAATTTCATCTACGTTCATCTCAATCGCATGATCGTCGAGCACGATCTGAACATGATCTACGTCACCGGACCTGGCCACGGCGGACCCGGTCTGATTGCGAATACCTATCTCGAAGGCACATACAGCGAGTTCTACCCGAACATTCCGCAGACCGAAGCAGGCATGCAGCGGCTGTTCACCCAGTTCTCGTTTCCCGGCGGAGTGCCGAGCCACGTTGCGCCGGAGACGCCGGGATCGATCAACGAGGGGGGCGAACTCGGTTATTCGCTTCTGCACGCGTACGGCGCGGTGTTCGACAATCCGGATCTTCTCGCGTGTTGCGTGGTCGGTGATGGTGAGGCCGAGACGGGTCCGCTCGCGGCAAGCTGGCATTCGAACAAGTTCCTCAATCCGGTGCGCGACGGCGCCGTGCTGCCGATCCTGCATCTGAACGGCTACAAGATTGCCGGACCCACCGTGCTGGCGAGAATTCCCGACGAGGAGCTGAATCAGCTTCTCGGCGGATATGGCTACAAACCATACGTCGTTGCCGGCGATGAGCCAGGCCCTATGCACCAGAAGATGGCCAGCACGTTGGATGCGGTGATCGCCGAGATCAGGGCCATACAGCAGGAAGCGCGCAGCAACGGTTTTCGGGAGCGGCCGATCTGGCCAATGATCGTGTTGCGTAGCCCCAAGGGTTGGACAGGACCGAAGGAAGTCGATGGCAAGCCCGTCGAGGGAACATTCCGCGCGCATCAGGTGCCGCTCGGCGAAGTGCGAACCAATGCGGACCACTTGCACATGCTCGAGCAATGGATGCGGAGCTATCGGCCTGAGGAGCTGTTCGACGCAAACGGCCGAGTGATGGCCGAGATTGCTGCTCTCGCACCCAAGGGTGACCGGCGCATGGGCGCCAACCCGCATGCCAATGGCGGGCTGTTGCTGAAGGACCTCGCGCTGCCCGATTTCCGCGACTATGCCGTCGCTGTGCCGACGCCGGGCGCGGTCGAGGCGGAGTCAACCCGCGTCACCGGCCAATTTCTGCGCGATGTGATGCGATTGAACGCCGACAGTCGGAACTTTCGCGTCATGGGGCCGGACGAGACCGCGTCGAACCGATTGGACGCATTGTTCGAAGTGACCAACCGGTTGTCGACCGCGCAGATACTGCGGTCGGATGACCATGTGGCACCGGATGGCCGCGTGATGGAGGTGTTGAGCGAGCATCTGTGTCAGGGCTGGCTCGAAGGCTATCTGCTGTCCGGACGTCACGGCTTCTTCTCGTGCTACGAAGCGTTCATCCACATCATCGACTCGATGTTCAACCAGCACGCCAAGTGGTTGAAGACGACACGGGAGATCCGTTGGCGTCGCCCGATCGCCTCGCTGAACTACCTGCTGACCAGCCATGTCTGGCGCCAGGACCACAATGGTTTCAGCCATCAGGATCCCGGCTTCATCGACCACGTGGTGAACAAGAAGGCGGATGTGGTGCGGATCTACCTGCCGCCCGACGCCAACACGCTGCTGTCGGTTGTCGATCACTGTCTGCGCAGCCGCAACTACGTCAACGTCATCGTTGCCGGCAAGCAGCCGGAGGCGCAGTGGCTGTCGATGGATGCGGCGATCCGCCATTGCACGGTCGGCATCGGCATCTGGACGTGGGCAAGCAACGACGACGGCGTGGAGCCGGACGTTGTCATGGCGTGCGCCGGCGATGTGCCGACGCTGGAGACGCTCGCGGCGGTCGATCTGTTGCGGACGCACCTGCCCGATCTGAAGGTGCGCGTGGTCAACGTGGTCGACCTGATGACATTGCAGCCGGCGACAGAGCATCCGCATGGTCTGTCCGACTGGGAATTCGATTTCGATCTTTACCCCCGACAGGCCCGTGATCTTCGCATTCCACGGCTATCCCTGGCTGATCCATCGGCTCATCTATCGGCGGTCGTGCGCCGAGAGGTTCCATGTCCGCGGCTACAAAGAGGAAGGCACGACAACGACACCGTTCGACATGACGGTGCTCAACGACCTCGACCGGTTCCATCTGGCAGGCGACGTGATCGATCGGGTTCCTCGGCTCAGAGGCGTCGCCGGTCACGTGAAGCAGCTCTGTCGCGACAAGCTTGTCGAGCACAGGATGTATGTGCGCACGCACGGCGAAGACCTGCCGGATGTCCAATCGTGGCGCTGGGGCGAATTACGGGCATAGGGCCTCAGAAAATGCCCGACGCCACCTGGCCAGCCTCCAGGAACTTCTCGCGCCGCCGCGCCTTCAGCGTGGCGCCATCCAGCCCGACCAGCGGCCCCAGCGTCTCGGCCACCGTATCCCCTACCGCGGCCATCGCTGCCGCTGGGTTGCGCTGGGCGCCGCCGAGCGGCTCGGGGATCACCCCATCCACCAGCGACAGCCGCATCAGGTCGTCCGCGGTCAGTCGCAGCGCCTCCGCCGCGGCGGGTGCCTGCGCTGCGTCGCGCCACAGAATGGAGGCGCATCCTTCCGGCGAGATCACCGAGTAGATCGCATGCTCCAGCATCAGGACGCGATCCCCGGCGGCAATCGCGATTGCGCCGCCTGACCCACCTTCTCCGATGATGGTGGCGACCAGTGGCACCGGCGCTTCGAGGCAGGCCTCGATCGAGCGTGCGATGGCCTCAGCCTGGCCGTGCGCCTCAGCGTCGATTCCCGGGAACGCGCCAGAGGTATCGACGAAACTCAGTACCGGCAGGCCGAAGCGGCCGGCGAGCTCGATCAGCCGCCGCGCCTTGCGGTAGCCCTCGGGCCGCGCCATGCCGAAATTGTGCTTTACCCGGCTGTCGGTATCGGCACCTTTCTCGGTCCCCAGCACCATCACCGAGCGCCCGCGGAACCGCCCCAACCCGCCCAGCACCGCCGCGTCGTCGGCGAAGGCGCGATCGCCCGCGAGCGGTGTGAAGTCGCTGATCAGCGTGCTGATGTAATCCATTGCCTTGGGCCGGTCGGGATGACGCGCGACCAGCGTCTTCTGCCAGGGTGTCAGCTTGGCATAGGTCGTCCGCAACTGGCGATCCGCCACCGCGGTGAGGCGCGACACCTCTTCGGCGATGTTGATGCCGCCAGGCTCCGACATGCGACGGAGCTCCTCGATTTTCCCCTCAAGTTCGGCGACCGGCTTTTCAAAGTCGAGGTAGTGGCGCATGGGCCGCGGGCTTTAGCACAAATCCCGAGGGCGGAAAGGTCGCAGAGCGGCGCGCGGGAGCGGCGACCTGGCTAGCCTTCGATTGTGCGCAGCTTAGAAGCCGATGTGCGGGTTGGCCGGGAAGAAATAGCTGAGGGGTACCCCGAAAACTTCGCTCAACCGGCCAAGGTGTTCGGACGGCACACGCTGCGTCGCGCGTTCGTAGGCTTCGATTTGGTCAGAGCCGATGCCGAGCGCCCGGGCGACCAGGTCCTCGCTCAGACCCAGTGCGCGGCGTTTGCCCCTGATGCGTCGGCCGACATGCTGATCAATTGCGGTCACGTTGCTCGTCCCCGCCACACGTCATTTATACGTCATTAGGCCGTAAACTTCCCGCTGCCAAGTCTAAACTGCGCCGCCAGGGCCAATTAGGCCAGGCCGGCCGCTTTCCTTCCCGCCGCCAGAAATTCAGCGGCAAGCTGCGAATCGTCGCAGAGCCGCGCCAGCACGACCGCTCCGACCATGCCGGAGAGCGCCTCCAGGGCATGTTGGCGCCGCTGCCGCCGCGGCAGGCAGCGCTCCAGCACATCGAGCATCCGCCGGATCGAGGCGGTGATCGCCGGGCGGGTATCGCGCCGTCGTGCGATTTCAGGCCCCAGCGTCGTCAGCACGCACCCGCTTTCGGCCGCGGCGATATGCGCGGAATCGAGGTAGCTTCCGACGATACGTTCCAGCGCTGTCGCCGGGTCGGCCTCCTGGCAGATTCGCTCCCATCGGGCGGCCGAGCGCGCCAGTGCGGCAGCCGACACTTCAGCCACCAGAGCCTCCTTCGAGGCGAAGTGCGAATAGAACCCGCCATGCGTAAGGCCCGCGTGGTGCATGATCGCGTCCACCCCGACAGCATCGATCCCATGGCCGCCGAACAGTTCGCCGGCCGCGGCCAGTATCCGCTCGCGCGATCCTGCCTTTCGCTCCCCCGTCATTCGCTGCCCTCCGCCATTTGCTCCCTGATCATCCGATGCTCCGCATCGCTGCATTGCATGACGATCGTCATGTATTTTCTTGACTAAGCTATGACGACCGTCATGTTGTTGGCAAGAACGGAGGAGAAGGAATGGTGCCTCACCGCGTGGCTCGGCTGCTGGCTGGGCGCATCCACTATGCCTGGGTCGTCGTGGCCGTGATGTTCACGGTCATCCTGGCCACTGTGGGCGTGCGCGCCGCTCCTGGCGTGCTCATCGTGCCGTTGGAGCAGGCGTTCGGCTGGAATGCCGCCACGATCTCCGGCGCAATCTCGCTGAACATCCTGTTGGGTGGCCTGGTTGGACCGTTCGGCGCCGCACTGATCCAGCGGATCGGCATGCGCGGCACTGTGCTGAGCTCGCTCACCCTGCTGGCCGCGGGCGCCGGCGGGGCGGCGTTCGCGACCCGGCCGTGGGAGCTCTACGCCACCTGGGGCGTGTTGGTCGGCATCGGCTCGGGCGCCGGCATGGTCGGCATGGCGACCGCGGTGGCAAATCGTTGGTTCGTCGCGCGGCGCGGCTTGGTGGTCGGGCTGCTGACCGCGAGCAACGCCAGCGGTCAGCTTGTATTCCTGCCACTGCTGGCGAGCCTTGCCGAGCATCTCGGGTGGCAGAGCGTTCCGTGGCTGGTGGCGGTGGTGATTCTGGCGTTGATCCCCGTCGTGGCGCTGGTGCTGGCGGAAAGTCCCGGCAGCGTCGGCCTCGGACCGTACGGCGCCGCCGCCGAACCACCGATTGTGCGGAGCACTGCCAACCCTGTGGTGGTCGCGGTGTCCGGCCTGGGGCGCGGTGTGCGCTCGGCAGACTTCTGGTTGTTGTTCTCGAGCTTCGCCGTGTGCGGTTTCTCCACCAACGGGCTGGTGGCAACCCACCTCATTCCATATTGCATCGATCACGGCATTCCCGCGGTGACGGCCGCCAGCCTGCTCGCCGCAATCGGGGTGTTCGACCTGATCGGCACCACCGCATCGGGTTGGCTCACCGATCGCTACAACGCGCGGGTCCTGCTGTTCTGGTACTACGGACTGCGCGGACTGTCGCTGCTGGTGCTGCCGTTCACCAACTTCAATCTGGTCAGCCTGTCGATCTTCGCTGTGTTCTATGGGTTGGACTGGGTGGCCACCGTGCCGCCGACCGTCGCGCTGACCAACGAGGTGTTCGGTAAGCGCGACGCTCCGGTCATCGTGTCGTGGATCGTCTGTGGCCATCAAATCGGTGGTGCCATCGCCGCGGTCGGCGCCGGCGTGATGCGCAACGAGACCGGCAGCTATCTCGGCGCCTTCATCGCCAGCGGCGCAGCGTGCCTGATCGCGTCGCTGCTGGTGCTGCGAATCGCACGTCGCCCGGTGCTCGCGATCGCGGAGTGAGCGGTAGAGCGTGATGACTGAAGGCGGAATCGCCGGAGGTCTGAATCACGCGATCAAACCCATAAGCTATACAGGCCGCCGCGCGAGAGGGTGATGTGCCTCCACGAGGCGTTGCAGTCGCTCGGCCAGCACGTGCGTGTAGATCTGGGTCGTGGCGATGTCCGCATGTCCCAGCAGAAGTTGCAGGCTGCGCAGGTCGGCACCGTGCGCCAGCAGGTGCGAGGCAAAAGAATGTCGCAGCACATGCGGTGACACCCGCGCCGGGTCGAGACCGGCTTCCAGCGCCACCTGCCTGAGCATCAGGAAGAACGCCTGCCGCGTCAGCGTGCGACGCGGGTCGCGGCCGGGAAACAGATGCCGCCCCCCACCGTCTTGCTGCGCCACGAGTTCGGCGGCCGCCAACTTCGCCTTGTCGGACAGCGGCACGATGCGCTCCTTGCCGCCTTTGCCGCGGATCAGCAGCACGGCGGCATCGCTGGCCAGTGCGCGGCGTGGCAATGCCAGAAGCTCGGATACACGCAGTCCGGTGGCGTAGAGAATCTCCAGTGCCGCCCGAGCGAGTGGGCCCCGCTGCCCGGGAATGCGCGTCGCTGCATCCAGCAGTGCCTCAACCTCCTGCTCGCTCAGGTATTTCGGCAAAGTTCGCGGCAGACGGGGCGCGTCGAGCAAAGTGGTCGGGTCGTCTGCGCGCACACCTTCGCGCAGCAGAAACCGGTGGAACTGTCGCAGAGCCGA
Organism: uncultured Alphaproteobacteria bacterium; assembly: GCA_963799415.1. Taxonomy (GTDB): domain Bacteria; phylum Pseudomonadota; class Alphaproteobacteria; order Acetobacterales; family Acetobacteraceae; genus JAMXLO01. Next base: position 28,574 of record CAWCXI010000016.1, read on the forward strand.
CAAGCGCCGTGCGGCCGTGCGGGCGGCGAGGCCCACGCGCTGGAGGCCGGCCATATAACTCTGCAGCAGCGCCGCATCACACTGTGCCGGCGGCTGGCCGCGTGCGGCGGCGAAGGCGGCGAAATCGTCCAGATCGGCCTGATACGCCATCAGCGTGTTGCGTGCCGCGCCGCGTTCAGCGGCCAGCATCTCGAGGAACGCCTCGACGTGCCGATCCACTCAGTGGCTCTGGAACTTGTCGTTCGGCAGCACCCTTTCCACCGGGTGCGGCGTCGGGTTGGGCGGATAGCCGCCAAGGAACACCACCGCGGCACCGAGGACCACCAGCCCCGCCGCGACGACGATCAGGAAGATGCGGATCATCGTCTGCTCCACCGACTCGTGCCCATGGATTCGCTGTCGCCATCTTGGCCCGTTATGAGGGCGGTGTGCTAGCGTCCGTAGTCATGACACGCAACACCGTACTCAAGGAAGCCGTGCCACTACCGGACGCGTTCGCCGGACGCAGCATCGTCCTGGTCGGGTTGATGGGCGCCGGCAAGACCTCGATCGGCCGGCGACTGGCCGCGCGGCTCGGCCTGCCGTTCCGTGACGCCGATGCCGAGATCGAGCTGGCAGCGGGCTGCACGATCCCGGAGTTGTTCTCCCGTTATGGCGAGCCTGACTTCCGTGCCGGCGAGCGCAAGGTGATCCGCCGGCTGTTGTCGGGTGATCCGCTGGTGCTCGCATTCGGTGGTGGCGCCTTCATTGACCCGGAAACGCGTGCGATCGCGCGCGAGGAGGCGGTTTCAGTCTGGCTCCGCTGCCCGCTGGCGGCACTGCTCCGACGCGTCGCCGGGCGCGACAACCGACCCTTGCTGGCCGATGGCAATCCGGCGGATGTCATGCAGCGGCTGATGGATGTACGTTACCCCATCTATGCGGAGGCCAACGTGATTGTCGATTGCGTCGATGAGAGTCCGGACGCGACCACCGGCCGTGTGATGAATGCGCTGCTCGATTGGCAGGCGCCGCGACGGCTGTCAGTCGCCCTGCCCAGTACCACGTACGACCTTGTGATTGGCGACGATCTCCTGACGCGGGCCGGCGCGCTGCTTGCCCCGCGCATGGAACAGAAGCGCGCGGTGGTGGTGACGGACGAAACGGTGGCACGCCTGCATCTGCCGGCTTTATTGCGCGGGCTGGAGGCAACGGCGATCACGGTCAGCCAGATCGTCGTGCCCCAGGGCGAAGCATCAAAGAGCCTCGCAAGCTGGCAGAACGTGGTCGATCAGTTGCTGGAGGCCCGCGTCGAGCGGCGGACCACGGTGATCGCACTCGGTGGCGGCGTCGTTGGCGATCTCGCTGGCTTCGCAGCCGCCACGACACTGCGCGGGCTGCCGTTCGTGCAGGTGCCGACCACGCTGCTGTCGCAGGTGGATTCGTCGGTGGGCGGCAAGACCGGGGTGAACACGTCGCAAGGCAAGAACCTCGTCGGTGCGTTCTATCAGCCGCGCATGGTGCTCGCTGACACCGGGACCCTCGCCACGCTGCCGCCGCGTGAGCTGCGCGCCGGCTATGCCGAAATTGCCAAGGCTGGCTTGATCGGCGACGCGGCGTTCTTCGCCTGGTGCGAGGCGAACGCCGCCGCCGTGGTCGGTGGGAACCGCGAGGCGCAGGCCGAGGCTATCATGCGCGCCTGCGCGTTCAAGGCTGCGGTGGTGGGCGACGACGAGCGCGAGGAAAAGCCGAACGACGGGCGCGCACTGCTAAATCTCGGCCACACGTTCGGTCATGCGCTGGAAGCAGAATACGGCTACACGGGCGGCCTGCTGCACGGCGAGGGTGTCGCGGTGGGGCTCGGGTTGGCGTTCAGGCTGTCGGCACGCCTCGGCCACTGTGCCACGGACGACGCGGACCGCGTGGTGTCGCATGTCGCGGCGCTGGGCATGCCGGCAGAGCTGCGCATGCTGAACCGGCGCTTCTCCGCCGAGACGCTGATCGGGCACATGCGGCGCGACAAGAAGGTGCGCGATGGGGCGCTGAAGTTTGTGCTCGCGCGTGGGATCGGCCAGGCGTTCACCGCCGGCGATGTGCCGGCGGACGCTGTGACCGAACTGCTGCGCGATGAGGGATGTGGCGCGTAGCAGCGGATTTGCCCCAATCCGCGCGCCTGTGGTCCTTGCTTGGATCGGCGGTGGGGGTCAGCCTCGCATTCGCCCTCTGGCAGGGCATTGCCCGGATGATTCCGGTGGATGCCGCGGCTGGGTTGCCGCAGCGGCTGGGACTGGCGTGCGCGGCACTGTTGCCGGCGGTGTGCGTGCTGAACCTGATGATCGTGGCGCAGATGCTGCTGCGGATGCGAACCGGCGCGGTGGATCCGCTGGCCGGGCATGATGGTGCATTGTTGCGGGTGAACCAGCGAGTGCTGACCAACACCGTCGAGCAGATGACCGGCTTTGTCCCGGCTCTGCTGGCGCTCGCGGCGGGCGCAGCATCGGACCGGATGCGCTTTGTCGTTGCCGCGGGGCTGGTATTTGCTCTGGCGCGACTGGTGTTCTGGGCGGGCTACATTCTCGGGCCCCTGCTGCGCGCGCCCGGCATGGCGGCGACACTGGCAGTCAATATCGGCACTTTGGTTGCGGCGATCTTGGTGTGGTGGCCGTAGCTCACCGGTTACCTGACAATCGCGCGGCTCCCGAACACGGCGAAGCTGGTTGATGTGATATCAGTGAAGAAACTGAATGCGGAATCGGGGGACATGCAATGGCTGACCTGGACGCTCGCCGACAAAAGCTGAAGGACGACTTCATCGCGGCACGCGGCTATTGGAGCGAGCTGTGGGATGGCGTGCTGCAGCTTTCGCCGGAATACTTCGAGGCTTACAGCGTGTTGTCCTCGGTGCCGTGGAAGCACGGCACGCTGCCGCCGAAGATCAAGGAGCTGATCTACGTCGCGATCGATTCCTCCACGACGCATCTCTACAAACCTGGCACGCGAATCCACATCGCCAATGCGCTGAAGCAAGGCGCCACTCGGGACGAGGTGATGGAGGTGCTGGAGATCGTCTCGGTACTCGGCATTCACACCATGTCCACCGGCCTGCCCATACTGATCGACGAGCTGCGCAAGTCCGGTCGCGGTGGCGAGGTGAAGGAAGGCCCGCTTACTGCCGAGCAGGAGAAGCTGAAACAGGAATTCGTGCAAAATCGCGGCTATTGGAACCCGGTGTGGGAACAGCTCTTGCAGCACTCGCCGGAGTTCTTCGACGCCTATTCGCGCTTGTCGTCGGTGCCATGGCAGAACGGGACGCTGGGACCAAAGATCCGCGAGCTGATCTATGTCGCGATCGACGCAGCGACCACGCATCTCTATCTGCCTGGCCTGCGCACGCATATCCGCAACGCACTCAGCCACGGTGCGACAGTCGCGGAGATCATGGAGGTGCTGCAACTCACCAGCGTTCTCGGCATTCATACGATCACTGAGGGCGTTCCCGCGCTGCTGGAAGAAGCGAAAAAGGCGGGCATTTCCTGAACCGTTGCGCCGCGCCGACGAATCCGCGATAATCAAACTGCGACGCCTGCTTATATAATGTCGGGAAGGCATTTTGATGGCCGAACACGACACCGGTTCAGCGGGCGTTCTCCACGTCGTCCTGATCAAACCGACACATTACGACAACGAAGGCTATCCGATCCAATGGATCAGATCGGCCATACCTTCGAACACGCTTGCCTGCCTGAACGGACTGGCGGAGGACGCGCGGCAACGCACCGTGCTTGGTACGAACGTTGAAATTCGCCTGCACACCTACGATGAAACCAATCGGCGGGTGCGTCCGGACCGCATCATCCGGGACATCAAACGCGCGGGCGGCAAAGCGCTGATCGCTCTGGTTGGCGTCCAGACCAACCAGTTTCCACGTGCTGTCGATCTGGCGCGCCCGTTCCTCGCCGAGGGCTGGTCGGTCGCGATGGGCGGCTTCCACATCTCCGGCTGTCTCGCGATGCTGCCGGAAATGCCGCAGGAGTTGCTCGACGCACAGGCGCTGGGCATCAGCTTCTTCGCTGGCGAAGCCGAAGCAGGACGCCTCGACGCGGTACTCCGCGACGCCTGGGCTGGACGGCCGCAACCGCTATACAATTTCATGGACGACCTGCCCTCACTCGAGGGCCAGCCACCGCCAATTCTGCCGAGCAAGCACGTGCGCCGAACGTCCGGCTCGCTGTCCAGCATCGATCTCGGCCGCGGCTGCCCGTATCAGTGTTCGTTCTGTACCATCATCAATGTGCAGGGACGCAAGAGCCGGTTCCGTTCGCCGGATGACCTGGAGCGGATCATTCGCGACAATGCTGCGCAGGGCATCAGACGCTTCTTTATCACAGACGACAATTTCGCCCGGAACCGTCAGTGGGAATCGCTGTTTGACCGAATGATCGCGCTGCGTGAGGAAGGGCTCAACCTCGGCTTCACCATACAGGTTGACACGCTTTGCCATCGCATACCGAACTTCATTGCGAAGGCTGGTCGCGCCGGTGTACGTCGGGTGTTTATCGGCCTCGAAAACATCAACCCGGAGAACCTGCTGGGCGCAAAGAAGCGACAGAACCGGGTCACCGAGTATCGCGAGATGCTCCAGGCGTGGCGCGAAGCCGGCGCCATCACCTGTGCCGGCTACATCATAGGATTTCCCGCCGATACCAAGGCCTCGATCCTGCGCGACGTCGAGATCATCAAGCGCGAACTGCCGCTCGACATACTGGAATTCTTTATTCTGACACCGCTGCCTGGATCTGAGGATCACAAGATCCTCTGGGAACAGGGCATCTGGATGGACCCCGATCTGAACAAGTACCGATCTCCATCATCGCGTGACGCACCACTCGCGCATGTCGGACGCGGAGTGGGACGAGGCATATCGCGCTGCATGGGCCAACTACTACACGCCGGAACACATGCGCACGAGATTCTGCGCCGGGCCGCGGCGCATCCGTCCGGACGGCCGAAGACAGCGCTTTCGACGCTGCTGTGGTTCAAGCTGATGACTTTGTATGAGGCGGTGCATCCGCTGGAAGGCGGCGCGTTCCGCATGAAGTTCCGCCGCGACAGGCGGCACGGCATGCCGCTGGAGAGCCGCTTCGTGTTCTATCCGCGCTATGCCGCTGAAACGGTGGTGAAGGCCTGGGGCTATCTCGCGGTCTATCGCGACGCGAAGCGCACCCTGCGGCAGGTGCTCGGGGCGCCAGACCGCTGGAGCTATACCGACCTCGCCATTGCACCACCGCGCGACGATGAACTCGACACGCTGGACCTCTACCACGCGACCAGTGGCGGCGAGGCGGCGGTGGCCCGCGTGCGCCGGGAAGCCTCGGCCCGCGAGCGTGCCTTGGTGAGGAGTTGACCGCGCGTCAGGGAAGCGACGTGACGATCAGCGGAAGATCGAGTGCGGCCCCGATGCGGCGAGGGCCGGGGCCGTGTCAGTGCTATCGTGCCCCGACGCGGGCGGCTGACCCTGACCTTTTCGCCCCTCAGCCGGCTTGGTCGCAGCGTGGCCGGCGGCGGCACCCAGGGTCTGGGACAGTTTCGCGGCGGCATCCAGGACCATCGGCAGCAGGGCGCGTGGCCGCGGCGGGCGCATCCGCATCGTGGGAGCACTGACCGAGAGCACAGCCACCACCTGGCCCGATGCGTCGCGCACCGGACCGGCGACCGTGGCGGCGCCGGCAACGACCTCATCGGTGGTGAGCAGATAGCCGCGGGTGCGAATGCGCTGGAGGTCGGCGGCGATCCAGGCGGCGTCTGTTCTGGTTGCCGGCGTGAAGCGTGGCAGGCGCTGGGCGAGTACCTGGGTCTGCACCGCCTCCGGCGCGTGGGCCAGCAATAGCCGGCTCGACCCGGCGTGCAGCGGTTGGCGCTTGCCGACCTCACTGTACAGTCGCAGGCCCGGGTCGGCTTGGTAGATCGCGATGGTCTCGCTCTCCAGCCCGTCGCGTACCCTAAGATAGGCATTCTCGCCGCAGGTCTTGCCGAGGGCGGCGAGGAACGGCATGGCGGTCGCCTCGAGTGCGCCTTGCTCGGCTGCCGCACGGCCAAGGACGCCCCATCGGGCGCCGAGCCGCCACATCCCGCGCGCTTCGTCCTGGATCGCGAAACCGCGAGCCTCCAGGGTCCGCAACAGGCGGAAGCCGGCCGTACGGGTGCAGCGTGCCTGGTCGGCCAGGGCTGCCAACGGAGCCGGACCGATACGCGACAATGCCTCAAGCAGGTCGAGCGCGCGACCTACCGCGGCGATGCTGTAGTCTCGCCCGGTAGCAGTGGGCTCGTGCGATCCGTTGCCGGCGCGGGACTTCGGTCGGGCCTTCCCCTTGCTACGGCTAGCCTGCGCCATGCGTACACCTACGAAATGATACCGGTTGAAACCAAGTTAGCACGAGAGTGACCGGATTGGCATGGGGGCAAGCGAGAAGATGTGAGCAAGTAACGCGCAAGTTCCCTACGGGCGATCGGGACAGACGGGGGAGTTCTCGCACCGCGCACGCCACGGGTCAAAGGGCATGCCCCGAAAAGCGCCGTCCGCTTCCTTGTCCCGCCGGGCAGCGTGCGCTAAAGCCCCGCCTTCGCGGCGGGGCGGCACACGAGCGCGGGCGTGGTGGAACTGGCAGACACGCCAGATTTAGGTTCTGGTGGCGCAAGCCGTGGGGGTTCAAATCCCTCCGCCCGCACCACGCTGCGGGCGGATATCGACGGGGTTGGACAATGCAGGTTACAGAAACGCTCTCCGAAGGGCTGAAGCGCGCCTACACCGTGGTGGTTCCGGCCGCCGATATCGAGAGCAAGCGCTCCGCCAGACTGGCCAATCTCGGCAAGACACTGACCTTGCCCGGGTTTCGGCCAGGCAAGATCCCCCCAACCGTGGTGCGCCAGCGCTTCGGCACGGCGGTCAATGCCGAGGTGCTGGAAGAGTTTGTCACCGAGGCTACCCAGCAGGTGCTGACCGAGCGCGGCCTGCGACCGGCGCTGCAACCCAAGGTCGACGTCCTGAGCCTCGATCCGAGCGGCTCCTCGGCCAAGGACCTGGAGTTCAAGGTCGAGTTGGAGCTGCTGCCCGAGATAACGCTGCCTGATTTCGGGACGATCCAGCTCACCCGACTGCGGGCCGAGGCTCCTGTGGAGGCTGTGGACGAGGCGCTCGCGGGCATCGCCCAACGCAACCGGGCTCTCGAACCGATCGCAGCCGAAGAGCTCGGTGACCGCGGTGCGGCGAAGGGCGAGGTGCTCAACGTCGACTACGTCGGGCGCATCGATGGGACCGAGTTTCCCGGTGGTACCGGCAAGGGCATCGAGGTGGAAATCGGTGGCACGGGCTTCATCCCGGGCTTCAGCGAGCAGCTCGAGGGGATGAAGCCGGGTGAGACCCGCACGATCGAGGTTACCTTCCCGGCTGAATACGGGGTTCCGACCTTGGCTGGAAAGCCCGCGAACTTCGATGTCACCGCCCACACGCTGAGCCGTCCGCTGGTGCCGACGCTCGACGATGAGCTGGCGAAGAAGCTCGCCTTCGAGGATCTGGCGGAGATGCGGGAGACCGTTAACCGGCGGTTTCAGACCGAGTACGACCAGATGGCCCGGCTGCGGCTGAAGCGCCAGTTGCTGGATGCGCTCGCGGATATGACAAAGTTCGCCTCTCCTGAGGGGATGGTGGAGCAGGAATTCAGCCAGATCTGGCAACGCCTGGAGGCAGATCGGCAGGCCGGACGGCTGGACGAAGACGACAAGGCGAAGGACGAGGAGACGCTGAAGGCCGAGTATCGGGCCATCGCGGAGCGCCGCGTTCGGCTGGGCCTGTTGCTGGCGGAGATCGGCCGGGTGAACAGCATCACCGTGGGACAGGACGAGATGGCCCGTGCGATGCGCGCCGAGGCGATGCGCTATCCGGGCCAGGAACAGCAGTTGTTCGAGTTCTTCCGGCAGAACCCGCGGGCAGCCGAGGCGTTGCGCAGTCCATTGTTCGAGGAAAAGGTCATCGACTTCATCCTGGAGCTGGCCAAGGTCGAGGAGAGGACCGTCACGCCGGCGGAACTGGTGGAGGAACCGCCGGCCGCTGATCAGCCCGCGCCCACCACCGACCAATCTGCGGCTGCAATCGACCAACCGGTGGTCACGACCGACCAACCTGCCGCCACTGACCACCCCGCGGAGGCCACCGACCCGCCGGCGGCCACGGATTGAAGTATCGGCCGTTTGGCCGGTTGGAGTCCGGACCGGTTTCACCTATCTATGGATACTTGCCGACTTGAGGGTGTCCACCATGAAGGATCGCGATCCCGTTGAGATCTATTCCAATAATCTTGTTCCAATGGTGGTGGAGCAGACCGCCCGGGGGGAGCGCGCCTACGACATCTATTCGCTGCTGCTGAAGCAGCGGATCATATTTCTCACAGGTGCGGTCTTTGACCAGGTCAGCTCGCTTATCTGCGCCCAGCTCCTGTATCTGGAGTCCGAGAACCCCAGCAAGGATGTCTCGTTCTATATCAATAGTCCCGGCGGCGTCGTGTCGGCCGGCCTCGCGATCTATGACACGATGCAATATATCCGCAGCCCGGTGTCCACCGTCTGCATCGGACAGGCGGCCTCGATGGGTAGCCTGCTGCTGGCGGCGGGTGCCAAGGGCAAGCGCTACGCCCTGCCCAATTCACGGATCATGGTCCACCAGCCGTCGGGAGGCGCTCAGGGCCAGGCGACCGACATCGAAATCCAGGCGCGGGAGATCCTGACCCTGCGCAAGCGGCTGAACGAGATCTATGTCCGCCACACTGGCCAGCCGCTCGAGGCGATCGAGCGCAGGCTGGAGCGCGACACCTACATGTCGGCGGAGGAAAGCCGCGATTTCGGCCTGGTCGATGAAGTGGTGGAGAACCGCCCCACGCCGGAAGAACTCGGCGGGCGGTCCTGACCTAGGGCCTTCAGCCTGGCGCGCCATTTCTTGGCCGAAGGGACGGCAGTAGCCTAGGCCGATCGTGGTTCTTGTCCCCTCCGGCCCCCGGAGAGTAAAGTCACCCCCGTGGCTCCCCGCGAGTCCGGGGCAGGAGTACGCATGAGCAAGTCCGGCGATTCGAAGAACACCCTCTACTGCTCATTCTGCGGCAAGTCCCAGCATGAGGTGCGCAAGCTCATCGCCGGCCCGACGGTGTTCATCTGCGACGAATGCGTCGAACTCTGCATGGACATCATCCGTGAGGAGCACAAGACGCATCTGGTCAAGTCTCGCGACGGGGTGCCGACGCCGCGCGAGATCTGCAAGGTGCTGGACGACTACGTGATCGGCCAGGACCACGCCAAGCGCGTGCTCTCGGTCGCCGTCCACAATCATTACAAGCGGCTGGCGCACAGTCAGAAGAACAACGACATCGAGATCGCGAAGTCGAATATCATGCTCGTTGGCCCGACCGGGTCCGGCAAGACCCTGCTCGCCCAGACGCTGGCCCGGATCCTGGATGTTCCCTTCACGATGGCGGACGCGACGACGCTGACCGAGGCGGGCTATGTCGGCGAGGACGTCGAGAATATCATCCTGAAGCTGCTGCAGTCGGCCGACTACAACGTCGAGCGGGCACAGCGGGGCATCGTCTATATCGACGAGGTCGACAAGATCTCCCGCAAGTCCGACAACCCGTCGATCACGCGCGATGTGAGCGGCGAGGGCGTCCAGCAGGCCTTGCTCAAGATTATGGAAGGCACTGTTGCATCGGTGCCACCGCAGGGTGGGCGTAAGCATCCGCAGCAGGAGTTCCTGCAGGTCGACACCACCAATATATTGTTCATCTGCGGCGGTGCATTTTCCGGACTGGAGAAGATCATCGCCGCCCGTGGCAAGGGCTCCGGCATCGGCTATGGCGCGGAGGTGCGGTCGCAGGATGAGCGACGAACCGGCGCAATTCTGCGTGAGGTCGAGCCGGAGGATTTACTGAAGTTCGGCCTCATCCCCGAGTTCATCGGCCGTTTACCGGTTGTGGCGACCCTCGAGGACCTGGACGAGGGCGCGCTGATGGAGATCCTGACCAAGCCGAAGAACGCACTGGTCAAGCAGTATGGCAGGCTGTTCGAGATGGAGGGGGTGAAACTCTCCTTCACCGACGACGCTTTGCATTCTGTGGCGACGCGGGCGATCGCCCGACGCACCGGTGCCCGCGGCCTGCGTTCGATCATGGAGTTCATCCTGTTGGCCACCATGTTCGAACTTCCCGGTCTCGATGGTGTAGAGGAGGTGGTGATCAACCGCGAAGTCGCCGAGTCGCGATCCAACCCGCTCTACCTGTATGGCAAGGAGAGGGCGGAAAGCTCCGCCTGAGCCGCCGGTAGCAGTCGCTCGCGAAATTGCGACCGTGAAATTCGAAGGTCTTGCGTTGCATAGCCCGGCAGCCGATATGCCATTTTGTCCAGTGGGCTTGCCGGCCCGTTGGGGCGCCTACCGTGCCGCAAGGGTTGCATAAGTCGGGCGGATTGGGCGTCGACTGTCCATAAAGGAGGTCAACCATGAACGATTCGGATCGGCCTGCGCCGGAACCTCAGGGACGCCCGGACGAGAAAATACCGGACGAGACACTTCCCGTTGCCACGAGCGGCGACGTGCTGGCCGTGCTGCCATTGCGCGACATCGTCGTATTTCCCCACATGATCGTGCCGCTGTTCGTCGGACGCGAGAAATCCGTCCGTGCGCTGGAAGCGGTGATGAAGGATGACAAGCAGATCCTTCTGGTGGCGCAGAAGAATGCGTCGCAGGATGATCCGTCAGCCGACGATATCTATCGTGTCGGCACTGTCTCGACGATTCTGCAGCTGCTGAAGCTTCCGGACGGCACGGTGAAGGTGCTGGTGGAGGGAGGCAAGCGCGCCAAGATCACGGGCTTCCGCGACACTGACAGCTACTTCGAGGCGTTCGTCGAGGCGATGCCTGATCAGGGCGCCGATGCCAAGGAGCTTGAAGCGCTGGGCCGCACTGTGGTGTCGCAGTTTGAGCAGTACATCAAGCTGAACAAGAAGATCGCGCCCGAGGTCCTGGTCTCGCTCAATCAGATTGAGGAGCCGTCGAAGCTCGCCGACACGGTGGCGAGCCATCTCAACCTGAAGATCGCCGAGAAGCAGGAACTGCTGGAGATCGCCAAGATCGGCGAGCGGCTGGAGCGGGTGTTCGGACACATGGAGTCCGAGATCGGCGTGCTGCAGGTCGAGAAGCGCATCCGCAGCCGTGTGAAGCGGCAGATGGAGAAGACGCAGCGCGAGTACTACCTGAACGAACAGCTCAAAGCGATCCAGAAGGAGCTTGGCGAGGGCGAGGACGGCAAGGACGAGAACGCCGAACTCGAGGCGCGCATCAAGAAGACGCGTTTCTCGAAAGAGGCGCGCGAAAAGGCCATGCAGGAGCTGAAGAAGCTCAAGACCATGAGCCCGATGAGCGCCGAGGCGACGGTGGTGCGCAACTATCTCGACTGGATGCTGTCGATCCCCTGGAAGAAGCGCAGCAAGATCCGCAACGACGTGACCGCGGCGGAAAAGGTGCTGGAGGGCGATCACTACGGGCTGGAGAAGGTGAAGGAGCGCATCATCGAGTACCTCGCCGTGCAGGCGCGGTCACCGAAGGTGCGTGGGCCGATCCTGTGCCTGGTAGGACCGCCCGGCGTCGGCAAGACCTCGCTCGGCAAATCCGTGGCGAAGGCGACGGGGCGTAACTTCGTGCGCATGTCGCTGGGCGGCGTACGCGACGAGGCCGAGATCCGCGGCCACCGGCGCACCTATATTGGCTCGATGCCCGGCAAAGTGATCCAGGGCATGAAGAAGGCGAAGACCTCGAACCCGCTGTTCCTGCTGGACGAGGTGGACAAGCTGGGCGCCGATTGGCGTGGCGATCCGTCTTCGGCACTGCTGGAGGTGTTGGACCCAGAGCAGAACTCGACCTTCAACGACCACTACCTCGAGGTCGACTACGATCTGTCCGACGTGATGTTCGTCACCACGGCGAACTCGCTGCGCATGCCGCAGCCATTGATGGACCGCATGGAGATCATCCGCATCCCCGGCTACACCGAGGATGAGAAGGTGGAGATCGCCAAGCGCCACCTGATCGCCAAGCAGTCGGAGGCGCACGGCCTGAAGGAGAATGAGTGGCACATCTCGGATGACGCGCTGCGCGACCTGATCCGCTACTACACCCGCGAGGCTGGCGTGCGGAACATGGAGCGCGAGATCGCCAACCTCGCCCGCAAGGCGGTGAAGGAGATCGTCACCAAAAAGGCGAAGAAGGTGGCGATCACGCGGAAGAACCTCGAGAAATACTCGGGCGTTCGCAAATTCCGCTTCGGCGAGACCGAGGCCGAGGACATGGTCGGTGTGGTTACCGGCTTGGCCTGGACCGAGGTCGGCGGCGAGATCCTGACCATCGAGTTGGTGCTGTTGCCTGGCAAGGGCAACATCAAGATCACCGGCAAGCTGGGCGACGTGATGCAGGAGAGCGTGTCGGCCGCGTTGAGCTACGTTCGCAGCCGTTCGACGCGGTTCGGCATCAAGCCGACGCTGTTCGAGAAGCGCGACATCCACGTGCACGTGCCCGAGGGTGCCACGCCGAAGGACGGCCCATCGGCGGGCGTTGCGATGGCCACGTCGATCGTGTCGATCCTCACCGGCATCCCGGTGCGGCGCGATGTGGCGATGACCGGTGAGATCACGCTGCGTGGCCGGGTTCTGCCGATCGGCGGGTTGAAGGAGAAGCTGCTGGCAGCGCTGCGTGCCGGGATCACCACGGTGTTCATCCCCAAGGAGAACGAGAAGGACCTTGCGGAGATTCCAGACAACGTCAAACGGCACATGAAGATCGTGCCGGTTGCCGATGTGGATGAGGTGATCGCGCAGGCGCTGGCGAGCAGGCCTGAGGCGATCGAGTGGGAGGAGCCGGCGGAACCGCCGCCTCCGCCTCCGACACAGCAGCCCGCAGCCTCGCTGCCGCACTGATCGCGCGCTCATGGAAAAGGCCCGTCGGCATGGTCCGGCGGGCCTTTCTGCTGCATTGACGTGGCAGAAACTGCGCCATTAGTGTCGCGCCCCCGGTCGGCCATCGGCGCCGGCGCCACCTTGCATCACCGCATCAAGAGGAATTGAGCCAGTGAACAAAATGGATCTCATCGCGGCTGTCGCTGACCAGACCGATTTGCCGCGTAACAAGGCGACCGAGGTAGTTGATGCGGTGTTCGGTGTGATCGAGGGTGCGCTCAAGAACAAGGAAGAGGTGCGCCTGCTTGGGTTTGGCACGTTCGCGACGGCTGAGCGCAAGGCCGGCACCGGCCGCAATCCGCGCACTGGCGAGGAGATGCCAATCCCGGCTTCGACCACCGTCCGCTTCAAAGCCGGAAAGGGGTTGAAGGACGCGGTTCAGTGACCCACTGCGGGCGGTTAGCTCAGCGGTAGAGCGTCTCGTTTACACCGAGAGGGTCGGCGGTTCGAACCCGTCACCGCCCACCAATGGTAAGTGCCAAGGGTGAGTGCTTGACCCGGCAATGCGCGCGCCGTAAGTCGTGCCCCCTGTTTGCGCGGGCGTAGCTCAGTTGGTTAGAGCGCCGGCCTGTCACGCCGGAGGTCGCGGGTTCAAGTCCCGTCGCTCGCGCCAGCAAGCCAGGGCCTATGGCGGTGGCGCGCGGTTAGGGTTAATGTCCGCGCGTTTCGCGTCGGGGTGTCCTGGCATGGCCCGGTCCTGAGGGCCGCGTCCGGCGTGTGACGCACGCCTGTTCGATCGGACCTGACATGCAGCCAGTGCTCTACGGATATCTGCCCGTTCTGGTGTTCATGGTGATCGCCGGGGGAATCGCCCTGGCGCTAGTGGGCGGTTCGCTGATCGCCGCTCGGCAGAAGCCGTATCCCGAGAAGGTTTCCGCCTATGAATGCGGCTTCGAGCCGTTCGACGATGCGCGGCGGCGCTTCGATGTGCGGTTCTATCTGGTGGCAATTCTTTTCATCATCTTCGATCTCGAGGTTGCGTTCCTGTTTCCTTGGGCAGTTTCGCTGAAGGACATCGGTTGGTTCGGTTTCCTGTCGATGCTGGGTTTCCTCGGCGTACTGACCGTCGGCTTCGTCTACGAGTGGTGCAAGGGGGCGCTTGATTGGGAGTGAAAGACGTGGGTCCCGGCCGTCGCCGGGATGATGACGCCCGGCGTCGTCAAATGGGAGTAGCGGCATGAGTGGAAGCACTACCATCGCCCAAGGGGTTCAGTGGAACCGCGACGCGTTGCAGCCGGGTCCGGAGCAGGATGCGGTGGTGAAGGGCATCACCGGTGAGATCGCCGACAAGGGCTTCATCGTCGCCAACATCGACAAGGTGGTGAACTGGGCGCGCACCGGCTCGCTGTGGCCGATGACGTTTGGCCTGGCGTGCTGCGCGGTGGAGATGATTCATGCCTATATGCCGCGCTACGACCTCGATCGGTTCGGCACCATCCCGCGCGCCTCGCCGCGGCAAAGCGACGTGATGATTGTCGCCGGCACGCTGACCAACAAGATGGCGCCGGCGTTGCGCAAGGTGTACGACCAGATGCCAGAGCCGCGCTGGGTGATCAGCATGGGAAGCTGTGCCAACGGCGGCGGGTACTATCACTACAGCTATTCGGTGGTGCGCGGCTGCGATCGCGTCGTGCCGGTGGATGTATACGTGCCGGGCTGTCCGCCCACCGCCGAGGCACTGGTGTACGGCATCATGCAGTTGCAGAAGAAGATCCGCCGCACGGGGACGATCCTTCGTGGCTGATATCGTTGAAGCCGTTGCTGCTCTGCCTGGCGTTCGTGCCGTGGCTACGGAGAAAGGTGAGATTATCGCGCATGCCGATCGCGACCAGCTGCTGCAATTGGTAATGACGCTGCGCGATGATCCGCGGTTCGCGTTTGAGCAGGTTATGGACATTTGCGGCGTTGATTGGCCGGAACGCGCTGAGCGGTTCGATGTGGTCTACAATCTACTGTCGGTGTCATTGAATCAGCGCCTGCGTCTGATCGTCACGACCGCCGAGAACATCCCGGTGCCGTCGGTGCACACCGTATGGCCGGTTGCGACGTGGTGGGAGCGCGAGGCCTGGGACCTGTTCGGCATTGTGTTCTCCGATCAACCGGATCTGCGGCGCATCCTGACCGATTACGGATTCGAAGGGCACCCGCTGCGCAAGGACTTCCCGCTGACCGGCTATGTCGAGGTTCGCTACGACGAAGACCGCAAGGCGGTGGTGTACGAACCGGTGCGGCTGACGCAGGATTTCAGATCGTTCGACTTCCTGTCGCCGTGGGAGGCGATCACCACGCTGCCCGGCGACGAGAAGGTGCACACGGCGCGGGCGGCGGAAGCGCAGCCGCCATCCGAGACGAAGGCGTGAGACGATGAGCGAAACGCCAGATATCGAGGCCAGCCCGACCGCGACAAAGGTCGTCGAGATCGACAGCCACTCGATCAATTTCGGACCTCAGCATCCGGCTGCGCATGGTGTGCTGCGGCTGATCCTGGAGATGGACGGCGAGGTGGTGGAGCGTGCCGATCCACATATCGGCCTGCTGCATCGCGGCACCGAGAAGCTAATCGAGCACAAGACGTACATGCAGGCGGTGCCGTATTTCGATCGGCTCGATTACGTCTCGCCGATGTGCGAGGAGCATGCTTTCGCGCTGGCGACCGAGAAGCTGTTGGATATCGAGGTGCCGGAACGCGGGCAATGGATCCGCGTGTTGTTCGCCGAAATCACCCGGGTGCTGAACCATCTGCTGAACGTGACGACCTATGCGCTGGATGTCGGCGCGATCACGCCGAGCCTGTGGGGGTTCGAGGAACGCGAGAAGCTGATGGAGTTCCACGAGGCCGCGTCGGGCGCGCGGCTCCATGCGAACTACTTCCGCCCGGGAGGCGTGTCGAAGGATCTCCCAGCGGGTCTGGACGCTCGGATTGCGGCGTGGGCCGAGACGTTCCCGAAGTTCGTCGACGACCTGGAAGAGTTGCTGACCGGCAATCGCATCTGGAAGCAGCGAACGGTCGATATCGGTGTGATGGATGCGCAGGCGGCGCTGGCTTGGGGATTCACCGGACCCTGTCTGCGCGCGAGCGGCGTGCCGTGGGATCTGCGTCGGTCGCAGCCCTATGACAAATACGCCGAGGTGGACTTCAAGATTCCGGTCGGCCGCAACGGTGATTGCTATGATCGGTATCTCGTGCGGCTTGCCGAGATGCGTGAGAGCGTGAAGATCATTCAGCAGGCGCTGGGCAGACTGAGGCCGGGCCCGGTGAAGGTGCAGGACCACAAATTCTCGCCGCCACATCGCTCTGAGATGAAGCGCTCGATGGAGGCGCTGATCCATCACTTCAAGCTTTACACCGAGGGGTATCACGTGCCGCCCGGCGCCACCTATACTGTGGTGGAAAGTCCCAAGGGGGAGTTCGGTGTCTATCTTGTCGCCGACGGCACCAATCGTCCCTATCGCTGCAAGATCCGCTCGACCGGTTTCGCCTTCCTCCAGGCGCTTGACGTGATGGCGAAGCGGCACATGCTGGCGGACACAGTGGCGATCATCGGGTCGCTCGACATCGTGTTCGGCGAGATCGACAGATAGACATGGCTGAGAAAAACGACACCGGCTTCGTTCAGCCGGAGCACTTTCTGTTCGATGCGGAGAGCGAGGCGGCAATTCCACCAATCCTGGCGAAGTATCCGCCGGGAAAGCAGGCGAGCGCGGTGCTGCCAATGCTCTATCTGGTGCAGGACCAGATGAAGCGGCAGACCGACAGCGCCTGGGTGCCGACTGCGGGCATGGATGAGGTGGCGCGACGGCTCGATATGGCGCCGATCCGCGTCTATGAGGTTGCAACGTTCTATTTCATGTTCAACCTGCGGCCGATCGGCAAATGGCATCTGCAGGTCTGCACCACCACGCCGTGCTGGCTGCGCGGTTCGGACGACGTGGTGGCGGCGTGCCGCGCGGAGACCGGCATCCAGGGGTGGGGGGAGACGAGCGCGGACGGTGAATTCACCATGACCGAGGTCGAGTGCGTCGGCGGCTGTGTCAATGCGCCGATCATCCAGGTCAACGATGACTTTTACGAGGATTTGGACGCCGAAAGCACGAAGCAGTTGCTGGAGGCGTTGCGCCGCAGCACACCACCGAAGCCGGGATCGGTAAAGGGCCGTCAGACATCCGCGCCCGAAGGTGGACCGACGACATTGACGACATTGCACTTCGGTGCGGAGAGCTGAGCCGATGTTGCAGGACAAGGACCGCATCTTCACCAACCTCTACGGTCTGCACGATCCGCTTCTGAAGGGAGCGCGCATCCGCGGCGACTGGGACAATACAAAGGCGATTCTCGAGAAAGGTCGCGACGCGATCGTTGAGGAGGTGAAGGCCTCGGGCTTGCGTGGACGCGGCGGCGCCGGATTCCCGACCGGGCTCAAATGGTCGTTCATGCCGAAGCAGTCCGACCGACCTTGCTATCTGATAGTGAACGCGGACGAAAGCGAGCCAGGTACCTGCAAGGATCGAGACATCATCCGCCACGATCCGCACAAACTGGTCGAAGGCTGTCTGGTCGCCGGCTTCGCGATGGGCGCGTGCGCCGCGTACATCTACATCCGCGGTGAGTTCGCCAACGAAGCGAAGGTGCTGCAGGCAGCGATCGACGAAGCTTACGCGGCGGGGCTGATCGGCAAGAACGCGTGCGGCTCCGGCTATGCGTTCGACGTGTTCCTGCACCGTGGCGCGGGCGCCTATATCTGCGGCGAGGAAACCGGCCTGCTGGAAAGCCTGGAAGGCAAGAAGGGTCTGCCTCGGCTGAAGCCGCCATTTCCAGCGGCGGTCGGGCTGTATGGTTGCCCATCGACAGTGAACAACGTCGAAAGCATCGCGGTTGCGCCGACGATCATGCGGCGTGGTGCGGCTTGGTTCAATTCGCTGGGGCGGCCGAAGAACTCGGGTCAAAAAGTGTTCTGCATCTCCGGCCACGTGAACAAGCCATGCAATGTCGAGGAAGAGCTTGGCATCCCGTTGCACGAATTGATCGACAGGTATGCTGGCGGCGTGCGTGGTGGGTGGGACAATCTGCTGGCGGTGATCCCCGGCGGTGCCTCTGTGCCGGTGATACCGAAAAGCGTTTGCGATGATGTGCTGATGGACTTCGACTCGCTGCGCGATGCGAAGAGCGGACTTGGCACCGCGGCCGTGATCGTGATGGACAAGTCCACCGACATCATCAAGGCGATCGCGCGGCTGTCGAAGTTCTACATGCACGAAAGCTGCGGCCAGTGCACGCCATGCCGCGAGGGTACCGGGTGGATGTGGCGCGTCATGACACGGATGGTAGAGGGCAGGGCAGAGATCCCCGAGATCGACACGCTTGATCAGGTCACACGCCAGATCGAAGGCCACACCATCTGCGCACTCGGCGACGCCGCGGCATGGCCGATCCAGGGACTGATCCGCCACTTCCGCCCGGTGATGGAGCAGCGCATCGCGGCCTACAAGGCGCGCACGCCGATGCGGATGGCAGCCGAATGACAATGTCATTGCGAGGAGCGCAGCGACGAAGCAAGCCCCATCGGGGTGGAGATTGCTTCGCTACGCTCGCAATGACGATGGTTTGGAACTTCTCATAATGGCCAAAGTCACCGTCGACGGCATTGAGGTCGAAGTACCCAACGGCTCCTCTGTCCTGCAAGCCTGTGAGGCCGCGGGGAAAGAAATCCCGCGCTTCTGCTATCACGAACGCCTGTCGATCGCGGGCAACTGCCGCATGTGCCTGGTTGAAATCGAGAAGGCGCCACCGAAGCCGATTTCGTCCTGCACCTACCCGGTAGCCGATGGCATGGTGGTGCACACCGATTCACCGATGGTTCGCAACGGACGCCGCGGGGTGATGGAATTCCTGCTGATCAATCATCCGCTTGACTGCCCGATCTGCGATCAGGGCGGCGAGTGTGATCTGCAGGACCAGGCCATGGGCTACGGCATGGATCACTCGCGCTACGCCGAGAACAAGCGCGCGGTGAACGACAAGAATCTTGGCCCGCTGGTGAAGACGGTGATGACGCGCTGCATCCACTGCACGCGCTGCATCCGCTTCATCACCGAGGTCGCCGGCGTGCCTGACCTCGGTGCCACCTCGCGCGGTGAGCACATGGAAGTGGGGACCTATGTCGAGAAGGCACTGGGTTCCGAACTCTCCGGCAACATCATCGATCTCTGCCCGGTCGGTGCACTGACCTCCAAGCCCTATGCGTTCGTCGCGCGGTCTTGGGAGTTGTCGAAGGTCGACAGCATCGACGTGCTGGACGCGGTCGGCACCAACATCCGCATCGATGCGCGCGGCCCTGAAGTGCTGCGTATCCTACCACGCCTGAATGAGGACGTGAACGAGGAGTGGCTCGGTGACAAATCGCGCTTCGCGCTCGATGGCCTGCGGCGGCGTCGGCTGGATCGGCCATGGGTGCGGCGCAACGGCAAACTGATCGAGGCAAGCTGGTCTGAAGCCTTCGCTGCGATCGCGGAGAAGCTGCATGGTGTGAGCGGAGATCGCATCGGTGCCGTCGCAGGCGACCTGTGCGACGTCGAAAGCATGTTGGCGCTGAAAGACCTCATGACGGCGCTCGGCTCGGCCAATCTCGATTGCCGTCAGGATGGTGCCCGCCTCGATGCGACGCGCCGCGACTTCTACACGTTCAACACCTCGATCGCCGGCATCGAGGATGCAGACGCTATCCTGATGATTGGCACCAATCCGCGCCGCGAAGCGCCGGTGCTGAACGCGCGTATCCGCAAGCGGTGGCTGACCGGCAATATTCCGATCGGCCTGATCGGCAGCGAGACGGATCTGACGTACCGGGTGCACGAACTTGGCACGGCGCCCAGCGTGCTGACCGCACTCCATGATGGTTCACACGACTTCACGAAAGCCCTGCGTGACGCGAAAAAGCCAATGATCATCGTCGGTCAGGCCGCATTGGCACGCCCTGATGGATCGGCGGTGCTCGCCGCGTCGTGGCGGTTGGCGGCGTCGGTAGGTGCACTCACGCCCGATTGGCACGGCTTCAACGTGCTGCACACGGCCGCCGCGCGTATCGGCGCACTTGATCTGGGGTTTGTGCCCGGTACCAACGGTAAGTCGCTGGCGCGGATGCTGGATGGTGGTGTCGATGTTCTGTGGCTGCTCGGCGCCGACGAACTCGACACGGCCCGCATCGGCACCAATACGTTCGTTGTGTATCAGGGCCATCACGGCGACGCCGGTGCTTCGCGTGCCGACGTCATACTGCCGGGTGCCGCCTACACGGAAAAATCCGGCACCTACGTCAACACCGAAGGTCGCGTTCAGCGCGGCTTGCTCGCCGTCTATCCGCCAGGCGAGGCACGCGAGGACTGGAAGATCGTGCGCGCGTTCAGTGAAATGGTCGACCGCACGCTGCCATACGACACGCTCGACGCGCTGCGTGCGCGGCTCGAACAGTTGAACCCGGTATTCGGCCGCATCGGCTTCCTGCCACGCTTCGGCTGCTCCGATCAGGGCGGCCCTGCCGGCGATCCCGCCGCGCTGTCCGATGCACCCTTCGTGCCGGCGATCGCCAACTACTACCAGACCGATCCGATCAGCCGCGCCAGCCCAACGATGGCGTCCTGCACTGCCACCTTCGCTGCCACGCCGCTGGTTGCGGCTGCGGAGTAGCGCGATGCGATCCTTCTTCTACGATACCGACATCGGCCTGGTCATCCTGACATTCGCCGAGTCACTCGCGCTGCTGGTGCCGCTGCTGATCGGCGTCGCGTATCTGACCTACGCCGAACGCAAGGTCCTGGCCGCGATGCAGCTGCGCAAGGGACCGAACGTGGTCGGCCCGTTCGGGTTGCTGCAACCGTTTGCCGACGCGCTGAAGATGATCATGAAGGAGACGATCATCCCGGCCGGCTCCAACCGGTTACTGTTTCTCATGGCGCCGATGCTGACCTTCAGCCTCGCGATGATAGCCTGGGCAGTGATCCCGGTGAATAAAGGCTGGGCGATCGCCGACATCAACGTTGGCATCCTCTATTTGTTCGCGATCAGCTCGCTTGGCGTCTACGGCATCATCATCGCCGGCTGGGCGTCCAATTCGAAATACGCCTTCCTGGGCGCGATGCGCAGCGCGGCGCAGATGGTGAGCTACGAAGTCTCGATGGGCTTTGTCATGGTCTCGGTGCTGCTCTGCGTCGGCAGCCTGAACCTGACGGACATCGTGCTGGCACAGCACAAGGTGTGGTTCTGCCTGCCGCTGTTTCCGATGTTCATCGTGTTCTTCATCTCGTGCCTGGCGGAAACCAACCGCTCGCCATTCGACCTGCCCGAAGGCGAGAGCGAAATCGTCGCCGGTTTCTTCGTCGAATACAGCGCCATGGCCTTCGCATTATTCTTCCTCGGCGAATACGCCAACATGATCCTGATGAGCGGAATGACCACCATCCTGTTTCTCGGCGGCTGGCTGGCGCCGTTCGGCGTGGTGCCATTCACCTGGATACCCGGTCCGATCTGGTTCATCCTCAAGGTCTGCTTCTGCCTGTTCGTGTTCCTATGGGTGCGCGCGACCTTCCCGCGCTATCGCTACGATCAGCTCATGCGCCTCGGTTGGAAGGTGTTTCTGCCGCTGTCACTGATCTGGCTGACACTGACCGCCGGAGCGCTGATGCTGTTTGGGTGGCTGCCCAATGCATGAAGGACTTTGCTGAATGGCGTTCCTCGACCGCACCGCACGCAGCATGCTGCTGGGCGAACTCGTCGCCGGGCTCGGGCTGACACTGCGTTACTTCTTCAAGCCCAAGGCAACGATCAACTACCCGTACGAAAAGGGCCCCATCAGCCCGCGCTTCAAGGGGGAGCATGCGCTGCGCCGTTACCCCAACGGCGAGGAACGCTGCATCGCCTGCAAGCTGTGCGAGGCGATTTGTCCCGCCCAGGCGATCACCATCGAGGCCGAGCCGCGCGAGGATGGCTCCCGCCGCACCACGCGCTATGACATCGACATGACCAAATGCATCTACTGCGGGCTGTGCGAGGAAGCCTGCCCGGTCGATGCCATCGTCGAAGGCCCGAACTTCGAGTTCGCCGCCGAAACGCGCGAGGAGCTGCTCTACGACAAACAGAAGCTGCTGGACAACGGCGACCGATGGGAGCCGGAGCTCGCGCGGCGGCTGGAACTGGACGCGCCCTATCGATGATCGCCACCATCGCCTTCTATGTCTTCTCGATTATCCTGCTTGCGTCTGCCGCGATGGTGGTGAGTTCGCGCAATCCCGTGCATTCGGTGCTGTTTCTGATCCTGTCGTTCTTCAACGCCGCGGCACTGTTCCTGATCGCAGGTGCCGAGTTCCTGGCGATGATCCTGCTCATCGTCTATGTCGGCGCAGTCGCCGTGCTGTTCCTGTTCGTGGTGATGATGCTGGACATCGACTTCGCCGAACTGCGCGGCGGGTTCCAGCGCTATCTGCCGGTCGGCGCCACGGTTGGCGCGGTGCTGTTCATCGAACTGGTGCTGGTGCTGAGCGGTTGGAAATTTGCCCCCGATGCAGCCACGCTGCGTTTGTCTCCGGCATCCGCGCAGGTCAGCAACACAGCAGCACTCGGGCGAGTGCTGTACACGGACTATGTGTTCCTGTTCCAGGCCGCCGGCCTGCTGCTGCTGGTGGCGATGATCGGCGCAATCGTGCTGACCTTGCGCGACCGCAAGACCTCGCGCCACCAGAGTATCCGTTCGCAGACCGAACGCACGGTGGCAGAGACGCTGGAGATGGTCACCGTGTCGCTAGGTGCAGGTGTGAAGGAGACCGGTATATATCGCCCGAAGGTTGCCGAACCGGAGCCTGTCGAGGAAGCGCCTCATGGGCACTGAAGTCACTCTCGGCCACTTCCTGGTGGTGTCCGCCATCCTGCTCGTGCTGGGCATCTTCGGTATCTTCCTCAACCGCAAGAACGTCATCATCATCCTGATGTCGATCGAGCTGATCCTGCTCGCGGTCAACCTGAACCTGGTGGCGTTCTCGGCGGCGCTCGGCGATCTGGTAGGGCAGGTGTTCGCGATGTTCGTGCTCACCGTCGCTGCCGCCGAAGCGGCGATCGGCTTGGCGATCGTTGTCATCTACTTCCGCAACCGCGGCTCGATCCAGGTTGAGGACGTGAACCTGATGAAGGGCTGAACGTGGTCATGACGCAAATCCTCCCCCTCCCCTTGCGGGAGGGGGTCGGGGGGAGGGGGCTGTGCCACGCCCTCCAACCCCTCTCCCCAATCCTCTCCCGCAAGGGGAGGCGGAGCAGTACGCCATGATCTACGCCGTCGCGGTCTTCGCGCCTTTGTTTGGCGCCTTGGTCTCCGGCCTGCTCGGCCGCTCCATCGGAGACCGCGCTGCCATAGCGGTGTCCATCCTGTGCATGTTGGTCGCTGCGGCGCTTGGACCGCTTGCCTGCTTCCAACTGGTCGGTGGCAACGCCGATCCGGGCACCGTCTCTCTCGGCACCTGGGTCGAGGCCGGACGTTTCCACGTCACATGGGCGCTGCGCTACGACACGCTGTCAGCCGCGATGGTCGCAATGGTGACCTTCGTCGCCATGCTGATCCACGTCTACTCGATCGGCTACCTGGCGCACGATGCGTACCCGCGTTATCGCTTCTTCGCCTACCTGGGGCTGTTCACCTTCTCCATGCTGATGCTGGTCACGGCGGACAATCTGCTCCAGCTATTCTTTGGCTGGGAAGGCGTCGGCCTCTGCTCGTACCTGCTGATCGGCTACTGGTACGACCGCCCCGCCGCCAACGCCGCCGCGATCAAGGCCTTCATTGTCAACCGCATCGGCGACCTTGCCTTCGCGGTCGGTGTCGCGATGGTGTTCCTGAAATTCGGCTCGATCGAATTCTCCACCATCTTCCCCGCCATTGCGCAGCACCAGGCTGACACCTATTCGGTACTTGGCGGCACATTCCCTGCCCTCGAGGTTATTGGTGTGCTGCTGTTCATCGGGGCGATGGGCAAGTCGGCGCAGATCGGCCTGCACGTCTGGCTGCCCGATGCGATGGAAGGCCCCACTCCGGTCTCCGCGCTGATCCACGCCGCGACCATGGTTACCGCCGGTGTGTTCCTGATCGCGCGCATGTCACCACTCTATGAGTTCGCGCCGTTCGCGCTCGGCATGGTCACCCTCGTCGGCGCCACAACGGCGCTGTTTGCGGCGACCATCGGCTGCGTGCAGACCGACATCAAGCGTGTGATCGCCTACTCCACCTGCTCGCAGCTCGGCTACATGTTCACTGCCGCCGGCGTCGGCGCGTTCCAGGTTTCGATTTTCCACCTGATGACGCACGCCTTCTTCAAGGCGCTGCTGTTCCTGAGCGCGGGTTCGGTGATCCACGCCATGTCCGACGAGCAGGACATGCGCAAGATGGGAGGTCTGTGGCGACTGATCCCCTGGACATGCGCGGTGATGTGGATCGGCAGCCTGGCGCTCTCGGGGATCCCGCCCTTTGCCGGCTACTATTCGAAGGACGCGATCATCGCCGCAGCCTATGCATCTGGTACCGGCATTGGCATGTACGGCTTCATCTGCACCGTGCTGGCGGCGTTTCTCACGGCGTTCTACTCGTGGCGGCTGCTGATCATGACATTCTACGGCAAGTCACGCGCCGACCATCACGTGCTGGAGCATGTGCACGAAAGTCCGCCCGTGATGATCGTGCCGTTGTTGGTCCTGGCCCTCGGCGCCGTGATCGCCGGCAAGCTGCTCGATCCGTGGTTCATCGGCGAAGGCTGGCAAGCATTCTGGAACGGCAGCATTTACAATGCCCCCGACAATCATGTGCTTGCCGCGCTCGACCACATCCCGGCGTGGGCCGAGATGGCGCCTCTCGTCCTGGGGCTGGCGGGCATTGCGCTGGCGTACATCATGTACATGGCCTTCCCGCTGTTACCGATGCAACTGGCCACCACGTTCCACGGCATCTATCTGTTCCTGCTGAACAAGTGGTATTTCGACGAACTGTATGACGCGATCTTCGTGCAGCCGATGATCCGGCTGTCGCGGGCGTTGTGGCAGACTGGCGATGCCACGCTGATTGACGGGGTGCCCAACGGTCTCGCCGAACTCGCGGTCGATGGCTCGCGCCAGGCGGTGAAGATCCAGACCGGCTCGCTCGCCGTCTATGCATTCGTCATGCTTATCGGCGTCGTGCTGCTGGTCGGCATCTTCCTGGTGTCGCGATGAACGCCGCCGGTTTTCCCATCCTGTCGCTGATCACCTGGCTGCCGCTCGTCGGCGGGCTGATCATCATGTCGGTGCGCGGCGACGAGGAGACTGTCGCCTCCAACGCGCGCTGGACCGCGCTATGGACCAGTCTGATCGTGCTGGTCTTGTCTGTCGTCTTGTGGGTGAAATTCGACCAGGGCGAAGCAGGGTTCCAGTTC
Organism: uncultured Alphaproteobacteria bacterium; assembly: GCA_963799415.1. Lineage (GTDB taxonomy): Bacteria > Pseudomonadota > Alphaproteobacteria > Acetobacterales > Acetobacteraceae > JAMXLO01. The sequence continues at coordinate 54,032 of CAWCXI010000016.1, forward strand.
GTCGAAGAAATCCCGTGGCTGCCGGAATATGGTGTCGGCTACAAGATGGGCGTGGACGGCATCTCGGTGCTGTTCGTGCTGCTCTCCACGCTGCTGACGCCGATCTGCATCCTGTCGAGCTGGGACGTCATCAAGCGCTCGGTGCGCGAGTACATGCTGACCTTCCTCATCCTCGAGACGATGCTGGTGGGGTTGTTCTGTGCCCTCGATTTCGTGGTGTTCTACATATTTTTCGAGGGCGTGCTGATCCCGATGTTCCTGATCATCGGCGTGTGGGGCGGCACGCGGCGCGTCTATTCGGCGTTCAAGTTCTTCCTGTACACGCTGACCGGCTCGGTCCTGATGCTGCTGGCGCTGTTGGCGATGTGGTTCCAGGCGGGAACGACCGATATCGTTGTGCTGTTGCAGCAGCCGATGCCGGTTGGCATGCAGAACTGGTTGTTCCTCGCCTTTCTCGCGTCATTTGCGGTGAAGGTGCCGATGTGGCCGGTGCATACCTGGCTGCCCGACGCGCACGTGGAGGCCCCCACGGCGGGCTCGGTCATCCTGGCGGGTGTGCTGCTGAAGATGGGAGCGTACGGCTTCCTGCGCTTCTCCGTGCCGATGCTGCCGCAGGCGTCCGCCTACTTCGCGCCGCTGATGTTCACGCTGTCGGTTGTTGCAGTGATCTACACCTCGCTGGTCGCGCTGGCGCAGGAGGACATGAAGAAGCTGATCGCCTATTCGTCCGTCGCGCATATGGGCGTGGTGACGATCGGCATCTTCACCTTCAATGTGCAGGGCATCCAGGGCGCGCTGTTCCAAATGCTGTCGCATGGCGTCGTCTCGGCCGCGCTGTTCCTCGTCGTGGGTGTCATCTATGACCGCTTGCACACACACGAGATCGCTCGCTTCGGCGGCCTGGCCGATCGGATGCCGCTTTACGCGACGACCTTCATGATCTTCACGTTGGCCTCGATGGGGCTTCCTGGCACATCGGGCTTCGTTGGAGAGTTTCTCGTGATCGTCGGCTCGCTCCAGGTGAACTTCTGGCTGGCGCTGCTTGGCGCTACCGGCATGATCCTGGGCGCGGCCTATATGCTGTACCTCTATCGTCGCATCATATTCGGCCGCCTGACCAAGGAGGATCTGCGCGCGATCCTCGATCTGTCGCCACGCGAGATTGCTCTGTTCGTGCCGCTCATCCTGATCACGCTGTGGATGGGTGTATATCCATCGGCCTTCAGCAGCTTTTGGGATGCCTCGGTTGCCGCAATGGTGCAGCGCCACACCGCGGCGCTGACGATCGACAGCAAGTTGGCTGCGGCTTCCACCTCGTCGTCATCGACGGGCTTGGCCCGGCTATCCACGACTTTGCTGCCCGACTCCAAGAAAGTCGTGGATGGCCGGGCCAAGTTCGTCCATGAGGAGAAGGGCAAGGGGGTGCCCCTATGAACTGGGCGATCGCACTGCCAGAGATTGCCCTGTCCGTTGTCGCCATGGCGATCCTGATCTTCGGCGTGCTGCGGCGTGACGACAGCTTCTTCCTGTCCAGCATGTTCGCACTCGGCGCCTTTCTGCTGGCCGCCCTGCTGGTGCTCACGTCGAGCCGCGGCGTCGGTTATCACGGCCAGTTTGTCGCCGATGCGTTTTCCAGCTTCGTAAAGATCCTGGTGCTTGCGGGGGCGGCGCTCGCGCTGATTCTGTCGCTCGACTACAATCGCAAGAACAACATAGCGCGCTTCGAGTATCCCGTGCTGATGCTGCTGTCCGTCACCGGCATGATGGTGATGGCATCGGCCGCGAACCTGATGACGCTGTATCTCGGCCTGGAGCTTCAATCGCTCGCTCTGTATGTGCTGGCCGCGTTCGCGCGAGACGATGTGCGTTCGTCTGAGGCTGGCCTGAAGTATTTCGTGCTTGGCGCGCTGGCCTCCGGCCTTCTGCTGTACGGCATTTCCCTGGTCTACGGCTTCTCCGGCACCATGGACTTCGCAGCATTGGCGAGGACGCTGATGCGACCCGAGAACGCCTCACCGGGCCTGATCGTCGGCATCGTTTTTGTGCTGGTTGGCCTTTCCTTCAAGATTGCAGCAGTGCCTTTCCACATGTGGACCCCCGACGTCTACCAAGGCTCGCCCACGTCGGTAACTGTGTTCTTTTCCACCGCGCCGAAGGTCGCCGCATTCGCGCTTCTGCTACGAACCATGGCCACCCCGTTCGGGCACCTGCTGATCGCCTGGCAGGACCTCATCGTGCTGATGTCCATCGCATCGATGATCCTCGGCGCGCTGGCCGCGATCGGTCAGCGCAGCATTAAACGGCTGATGGCGTACTCCTCCATCGGCCACATGGGTTACGCGCTCATCGGCCTGGCCGTCGGCACCCCCGAGGGCATCCGCGGCGTGCTGATCTATCTCATCGTCTATGTGTTCATGAGCGCCGGCACGTTTGCCTGCATCATCGCCATGAGCCGGCGAGGTCGATCGCTGGAGCAGATTTCCGACCTCAGTGGCCTTGCCCGGACTGATCCGGCGCTGGCGCTGGCGATGGCCGTCTTCATGTTCTCGATGGCCGGCATCCCGCCGCTTTCCGGCTTCTTCGGCAAGCTCTACGTGTTCCTTGCCGCCGTGCAGACCGGCATGTGGACGCTCGCCATCATCGGTGTGCTGACTTCCGTGATAGGGGCCTACTACTATCTGCGCGTCGTCAAGGTCATGTACTTCGATGCACCGGAGGCGCCGTTCGATCCGCGCCCCGCGTCGCTGTCATTTGTCGCCGCGGCCACCGGTCTGTTCACCACATTCTTCTTCATCTTCCCCGCGCCGTTCGTCGGTGCGGCGCAGGCGGCGGCGAAGGCGCTGTTCGGGTGATGCCATGACCATCCATCCCGGTGGATGTCTCTGTGGCGCGGTCCGCTACGAGACCTTGGCCGGTCCTGTCCGCGTGACGATCTGCCATTGCCGATTCTGTCAGCGCGCGACCGGCTCGGCCTACATGGTCGAGCCGATCTTTCGTGTGGAAGACCTGCGCCTGATCAGCGGTACGCCGACGGTCTACGACCTTCGCTCGACAGGCAGCGGCAAGATCGTGCACGTGCATTTCTGCCAGACCTGCGGCACCAAACTCTACCTGACGTTCGAGCGGTTCACCGAGACATGCGGCGTCTACGCTGGCACATTCGACGAGCCCGACTGGTTTGTCATCAACCCAGATAGCGCCAAGCACATTTTCCTCGATGCCGCCCGCCCGGACACGATTGTGCCGGCTGGCATCAATGTCTTCGGGCAGCACGCCATGCGGAATGACGGGACGCCGCTCGAACCGATGGTGTTCGATGCACCGTACGTGGTCGGCCGGCGCATGAACCATAACGAGCTCCCGCCATGCTCCTCGTTGTAGATTGCGGCAACACCAATGTCGTTTTCGCCGTCCGTGACGGCGCGGCTTGGCGGGGCATATGGCGTGTCCGTACCGACCCGCAACGCACATCGGACGAATACGGCGTCTGGCTGATGAGTCTGTTCGACCATGTCGGCCTCAAGCGTGATGACATTGCCGCAGCGGTGATCGGCACCGTCGTTCCGGCAGCGCTCTATAATCTGCGCCGCCTGTGCCGCGACTGGTTCAGCATCGAACCGCTGGTCGCTCGCTCCAGCCTCGATTGGGGCTTCGACATCCGTGTCGTCAATCCAGCCGAGGTTGGCGCCGACCGGCTGCTCAACACGCTCGCGGCCCATCGGAGGTTCGGTGGACCGCTGATCATCGTGGATTTCGGCACAGCCACGACGTTCGACGTGGTCGACAAGGACGGCGCCTATCTGGGTGGTGTCATCTGCCCGGGCATTAATCTATCGCTGGAAGCGCTGCATCAGGCTGCGGCGCAGCTACCCCGTATTGGCATCGCCCGGCCCCAGGCGGTGATCGGACGGCAGACCGTGCCGGCCATGCAGTCCGGCATCTACTGGGGCTATGTCGCGATGGTCGAGGGCCTTGTTGCGCGCATCAAGGCGGAGTACGGCGGTCCAATGAAGGTGGTCGCCACGGGCGGCCTCGCACCCCTGGTGGCTGAGGGCACCATGGTGATAGAGCAGATCGAGCCCGATCTTACCCTGGATGGCCTGCGAATGTTGGCCGAACGCAACCCAGCCCCCACATTGCGTCCAGACAAATCACGTCTGATCGAACAGGACTGACGAAAGCAACGAATGGACTTTGAGAACAGTGATCTGGCCTTCCTGCCGCTTGGCGGGACGGGCGAGATTGGAATGAATCTGAACCTTTACCGCTGCGACGGCAAATGGCTGGCGGTGGACTGTGGCATTGGCTTCGGTGGCGCGGCGCATCCCGAGGTGGACGTGATGATGGCCGATCCGGGCTTCATCGCGGATCGCCGCGACCAACTGCTGGGCCTGGTCATCACCCATGCGCATGAGGACCATATCGGCGCGGTCGCCTGGCTTTGGCCACAACTGCGCTGTCCGGTCTATGCCACCCCATTCGCCGCCACGGTCCTGCGCCGCAAGCTGGCCGAGGTGCAGTTGCTCAATCAGGTGAAGATCCATGTTGTGCCGCCCGGCGGCTCAATAGATCTCGCGCCGTTCCGGCTGCAGTTCCTGCGGGTTACGCATTCCATTCTCGAGGCGCAGGCGCTGGTGATCGATACGCCGCACGGCTTGCTGCTGCATACCGGCGACTGGAAACTGGATCCCGAGCCGCTGATCGGACCGCGGACCGACGAGGCGGCACTGGCAGCGCTCGGCGAGCGAGGCGTGCTGGCGATGATCTGCGATTCCACCAATGCCATGGTGGAAGGCCATTCCGGCAGTGAAGCCGAGGTGCGGCAAAGTCTCACGGCGTTGTTGCGCGACTTGCGTGGGCGCATCGCGGTGACCTGCTTCGCGTCCAACATCGTGCGCATCGAATCGGTGACACACGCGGCCCACGCTGCCGGTCGCAGTGTGGCACTCGTCGGCCGCTCGCTGCGCAACCTCGATGCCGCCGCACGTGAGTGCGGTTATCTGCGTGATCTGCCGCCTTTCCTGACCGAAAACGATGTCGACGATGTGCCTGACGACAACCTGCTGATGCTGGTCACCGGCAGCCAGGGAGAACCGCGCAGCGCACTCGCGCGGATCGCATTGGATACGCATCCGCGTGTCGCGCTGGGGGAGGGCGATACCGTGGTGTTCTCCTCGCGCGTGATCCCCGGCAACGAGCGCGCGATCGGCACCGTGCAGGACAATCTCGTGCGCCGCGGCGTCCATCTGATGACAGACGTCGATCACCTGGTGCACGTTTCCGGCCATCCGGCGCGCGATGAACTGCGGCGGCTGTATCGCCTGGTGAAGCCGCGCTACTCGGTGCCGACGCATGGCGAGTGGCGGCATCTTTCGGCACACGCCGCGTTGGCCCAGGAGGCTGGAGCCAGGCCGTTCCTGCTGGAAGACGGCGACGTCCTGAGCCTCGCGCCTGACGTGGCACAGGTGGTGGACAGCGCACCGGTTGGCCGACTTGTGCTCGACGGCAACCGCCTGACGCCGTTCAGCGGTGGTGTGATGACCGCGCGTCGGCGAATGCTGTTCAATGGCCTCGTGCTGGCGAGCATCGCGGTGGATGCCAACGGTCGCCTGCGCGGCGAACCACGCGTCAGTGCGCCCGGCTTGTTCGAAAGCGATGATGCGGAACTCGATCGCGTCAGCCACGAGTTTGCTGAGGCGTTGGAAGATCTGCCGATATCGCTTCGTCGGGACGATATGGCGCTCACAGATGCGGCGCGGGCGGCGTTGCGTCGGGCGCTGGGGCGGAGGTTGCAGAAGCGGCCGCTGGTGGACGTCCATCTGCTGCGCGTATGAACTGGTTCACAGGTGCGGTTCTCTACATTCTGATCTGGTGGATAGTGCTGTTCGCGGTTCTGCCAATCGGCACGCATCCGGTCCAAGACCCCGACGCGCAGAGCGGCTGGCGTGGTGCACCGGAGCACCCGCGGCTGCTGATGAAAATGGTCCTCACGACGCTGGTCGCCGCCGTCGTCTGGTTTGCTGCCTGGCTGCTGATCACCAGCGACTACGTGAGCTTCAGGCACGGCTGGTTTGCCGCTCCCAACGATTGACGCCGCCACCACGGTCAGGGAAGAGGCCATCTGGTCCTCCGACCTGCCGTGTGACGGCGTTTCCTCCCCAAACCTGGCCCTGCGCCCCAGGCGCCACGGGCCCACGCTCTTGTTAACCGTTCGTGAACAAAGAAGTCACGTCGTTAAGTACGAAAATCGGTCCTTGACCGAGATTTTATTGCGCGACTCCGGTTGTGCGGCGCACAAAAATTTTCGACAGATGCAACGGTGCTGGGCTGGCGGTAGACGCTGCCGCCGGTTACGGTCGCCGCCCGGCAATCAGATGGATCGAGCCCACGATGCGCCTGTCCCGTAGCTTCATTCCGACCATGAAGGAGACGCCTGCCGAAGCGCAGATCGCCTCGCATCGGCTGATGCTTCGCGCCGGCCTGGTGCGGCAGACATCGGCTGGTATCTACGCGTGGCTGCCTCTCGGCTACCGCGTGCTGCGCAATATCGAGCGCATCGTGCGCGAGGAGCAGAACGCGGCCGGTGCGCAGGAAGTGCTCATGCCGACGATCCAGCCGGCGGAGCTTTGGCGCGAGAGCGGGCGCTACGACGACTACGGCAAGGAGATGCTGCGCATTCGGGATCGCCATGAACGCGACATGCTGTACGGGCCGACGAATGAGGAGATGATCGCCGATCTGTTCCGCCAGTCGGTGCATTCGTATCGCGAGCTGCCGCAGATCCTGTATCACATCCAATGGAAATTCCGCGACGAGGTGCGGCCACGATTCGGTGTGATGCGCGGACGCGAATTCCTGATGAAGGACGCTTACTCGTTCGATTTCGATTTTGCCGGCGCGGTGGTAAGTTATCGCACGATGATGCTGGCTTATATGCGCACCTTCCAGCGCATGGGGCTGAAGGCAATTCCGATGGTGGCGGATAGCGGGCCGATCGGTGGCGACCTCAGCCACGAGTTCATCATTCTGGCGCCGACCGGCGAAAGTCAGGTGTATTACGACTCCGATTTTGAAAACATCGACTGGGTAAAGGCGCGGTTCGACTACAATGCGGAGGATCTGGAGGCGTTCTTCAAGCAGATGACGTCGATGTATGCGGCGACCGATGAGAAGCACGATCCGGCGAAGTGGGCGCAGGTCGACCCCGTTCGGCGGCGGGAAGGGCGGGGCATCGAGGTCGGCCACATTTTCTACTTCGGGACCAAGTACACCAAGGCGATGAACACCACCGTGGCTGGTGCCGACGGGAAGCATGTGCATCCCGAGATGGGCAGTTATGGCGTCGGTGTGTCGCGCCTGGTCGGTGCGGTGATCGAGGCGAGCCACGACGATGCGGGCATCATCTGGCCGGACAGCATCGCGCCGTTCAAGGCGGCGATCCTCAACCTGCGACGCGGCGATGCGGCTTGCGACGCGATGTGCGAGGCGCTGTATGTGCAACTTGGATCCGCCGCGCTGTACGACGATCGCGAGGAGCGCGCGGGAGCGAAGTTCGCGGATGCCGATCTGATGGGTCATCCTTGGCAGATCATTGTCGGTCCGCGTGGCGCTGCTGCCGGCAAGGTCGAAATGAAGCGGCGCGCGACGGGAGAGCGCACCGAGGTTTCGCCGGACGAAGCACTGCGAAGGCTCCACCAAAGCGCATGAACTCTTGGCCGGCCATGACGGGAAGCGCGACGTAGCGCATGTTCGGACCCTTCGAACGCGCGGTTGCCGGCCGCTATCTGCGCGCCCGCCGAGGTGAGCGCTTTGTGTCGGTCATCGCGATCTTTTCGCTGGTCGGGATCGCTCTGGGTGTCGCTACACTGATCATCGTGATGAGCGTGATGGGCGGTTTCAAGGTGGACCTGCTCTCGCGCATTCTCGGTTTCAACGGACATCTCGGGGTGTATGGCTCCGGCGGCCAGCTTGCCAACTTCGATGATATTGCCGGCAAGATTCGTAAGATCCCGGACGTCGTATCGGTGGTTCCGGTCGTCGATGGGCAGGTTCTGCTGAGCGGAGGGCAGGGTCAATCGTCGGGTGGCTTCGTGCGCGGCGTCCGTCAGTCGGATCTGAAGTCGCTGCGCTCGGTGAGCGATCATATTCTGGCGGGCACTTTGGATAACTTTAAGGGCGACGATGCGATTGCGATTGGCGTGGGTCTGGCGCGACGCTTCGCGCTCAATGTCGGTTCGGATCTTACGCTGATCTCGCCACAAGGGGCCGCGACCGCGTTCGGCACGGTGCCTCGAGTGCGCGCCTACAAGGTGGTCGCGATCTTTCAGGTGGGTGAGAACGAATACGACAGCGGCTATGTGTTCCTGCCCCTGGAAGCGGCACAGGTGTATTTCCAGAAGCCGGACGTCGCCACGCAGCTCGAGGTGATGGTGAGCGACCCCGAGCGTGTCACCGCCGTGCATCGCGCGATCTTCGACGCATTGCGTGGCACAGAGGTGCAGATCGTCGACTGGCAGCAGAGCAACAACAGCTTCTTTGCCGCGGTGCAGGTGGAACAGAATGTCATGTTCCTGATCCTGACTCTGATCATCCTGGTCGCTGCGTTCAACGTGATCAGCTCGCTGATCATGATGGTGAAGGACAAGACGCGCGATATCGCCGTGCTGCGCACGCTGGGCGCGGGCCGTGGGGCGGTGATGCGTATCTTCCTGATGTGCGGTGCATCGGTCGGCTTCACCGGGACTCTGCTCGGCCTGGTGCTTGGCGTGCTGTTCTGCTGGAACATCGAGACCATCCAGCACTGGGTAGAGGCTGTAACTGGCACGTCGGTGTTCAATCCCGAGGTGTACTATCTTACGCACCTGCCGGCGCGCCTCGACTGGCATGAGGTCGCGCAGGTGGCGGCGATGGCACTCGTGCTGTCTCTGCTGGCGACTTTGTATCCGAGCTGGCGCGCCGCGCGCACCGATCCGGTCGAGGCGCTGCGGCATGAGTGATCCGCTTGTCCTGCGCGATGTGCGCCGGACATTTCGCACCGAGGCCGGTGAACTCGCGGTGCTGCGCGGCGCTGACCTGACCCTGCACGCCGGTGAGATCGTCGCGCTGGTGGCGCCGTCGGGTGCCGGCAAATCGACTCTGCTGCATCTCGCGGGACTGTTGGAAATGCCGGATGGCGGCTCGGTGTTTGTCGAGGGGCGTGACGCCGGTGCGCTGCCTGATGCGGCTCGCACAGCGATCCGTCGGGACACGATCGGCTTCGTCTATCAGTTCCATCATCTGCTAGGCGAGTTCTCCGCGCTGGAGAATGTGGCGCTGCCGCAGATGATCGCGGGCAGGTCTCGCAAGATGGCCGCCGAGAGGGCGATGGAGTTGCTGGCGTCGTTCGGACTTGAGCCGCGCGCGGGCCATCTGCCGGGAAAGCTGTCCGGCGGCGAGCAGCAGCGGGTGGCGATCGCGCGCGCGTTGGCCAATGCGCCAAAGGTGCTGCTGGCCGATGAACCGACTGGCAATCTCGATGTTGGGACGGCGTCGGTGGTGTTCGAGGAGCTGCTGGCGATGGTGCGCCGCGAGAACCTCGCCGCGCTCATTGCCACGCACAATCCGGAGCTTGCCGCGCGCATGGACCGCACGGTGACGCTGCGTGATGGGAGGGTGGTTTTGGTTTGATTGGCCCACGCGATCGCGTGGGCCAGGCCCCCTCCCCCCAACCCCCTCCCGCAAGGGGAGGGGGAGCGTTTAGGGTGGGCCGGTGCAGACAGGGGACAATACCGGCGAACCTCGGGACAGGCCCCGTGGCGCGGTAGCTGAGATGGGAAACGCCTGGTCGAGGATATGCGTCAGAAGGCCGGCGAGGTTGCCGCCCTCTCTGATGATGACGATTTGCAATTCCCGCCACAACGGGTGGCTTGGCAGGATGCCGAGGTCGCGGCAGATGTCGGCGATGACGGCGCCGATCGGCTGGCGGCGGATTTTTGCGGCGATCTGCTCCGGAGTGGGCAGAAGAGCGAGGCGGGCGTCGTCTTCGCCGGCGGCGGGCACGGCGGCTGGCCGGGGTGCGCGCGGCCTCCCTGGGGACGAACCACCTTGGGGTGCCGTGTCGAGGCGGTCGGCGTTGCGGAGGAGCCTCGCTTCGAGCGCGTTGGCGCGGTGCAGGCCACGGGAGATGCGTGCGAGGATCAGCGCGGCATCGGCGGTGCCGAAGCAGCAGCGGACGGAGATGGGGTCGGTGAAGGCGCGTCGCCGGATGGTGGCGGCGAGTTCGCGGCCGTAGTCGATGAGCTTGCGAACGATGCCGAGCAGGTTGGCCGAGCGGCTGGGCTGGGTAAGTGGATCAGGGACGGTGGCCGCGGCGGACATGAACGCAACAAGAACATGCGACGGCGACGGGTGTCAAGGAATATTTTCCGCAAACCCAGGCCTCAGGGGATCGCAGTCTGAAGGAAAGGCTGGACGCCGAAGCGGTCTGACGCGAACACAGGATTTGCCAGTCTGGCTCACGCGGCATCGGCGCTGGACCTACCACTTCACGCCGACGTCCGGCTCCTCCATCGGAAGTCAGCGCAACGCAGAGCCGCGGCCCTTCGTCTGCACGGTGTCCGCCACCTCTATCTTCGCCAAACTCAGCAAATTGCCTGTAGCGTCTGAATGAGTCAGAGCACTAGCACTAGCGCACTCTGGACTTTAGGGATTTACCCGTGCGTACACCCCGGCCGAACCCGGTGCATGCGTCATGGCTTGCCGCATGCGCGGCGAATTGGGCGAGGAATGCTGCTGTTGCTCCTTCCACTCCGGGCTTTCGGGCACGGCCGTGCTGGCAAATTCGTAGACCGTGCTGTAGCCGCTGGTACCCTCGATAACCCGATAGCGGCGGGCGTAGATCACTCCCGGCACCTTGCGGTAGCCTGGCACATACTCACCACTGTACCAGGCGTTCCACTGCGCATCGACCTCGGCGGGGACGGACATACGGCCAATCTGCAACACCGGTGCCATGCCACGCTCCGGCATTTCTATGCCGTCCGGGTAAATTTGTTCCCCGACAATGCGTGTCAAATTCTTCCCAATCACGGATGGCGAGACTTTCTGTCCCCATGGCGTCCGCGGCCGGTTGGTAAATGCCGGCGTCTGCATCACCGACACGCTTTCCAGTTCATAGCATGCCAGGTACTGCGGGCCACCCTTGACTGCCTCGTAGCGGGCCGCTGAGAGAATGCCGGGCACCGACAGCAATTCCGGTAGATGTTCCTTGTTATACCACTCGTTGAATTCCTGCACGTCCTTGGCGTCGATATCAACGTACACCATGAAAATCCCGCGACCTTTTTGTGGCATGTTTCCGTCTCCTCTGTGAAGCGTAGCCGCCATCGTTTCGCCTCGTCGTTGGCACCCGGTCCTAACCGGTCCGCGCCGAGCAATGTGACGCTGCGGCCCCGGTTACGATAGTTCCGCACGTCCGGTTCGATGAGCGGCGGCAGGAAACGGAGCCATGCCAGCCGTCATTGAGGGAGTGCGCGAAAGCGACACCAACAACCCACCGAGCGACTAACGTTACCGCGCCTGTCGTCGACCCTACAGATTGGATAAGTGCGTCGATTTACGACGGCATTTGGCCGAGATAGTTGAGCTTACCGAGGTTGACGCCGGTGCTGCGGATGATGTCGTACGCCGTCGTAGCGTGGAACTGCACCTGCAACATCGCGAAATGGTACAGGTAGTTCTGACATTTGAACTCGCGCGGCTGGCCACCCATCGGGACCGTGATGACGGTATCTTCCTTGCCGTCGAGCTGATCCGCGTGTAGCCCCTTCAGGAAGTCGACGGTCTTGTCGATGCGTGCCTGCATCTCGGCGAAGCTGTTGTCATGGTCGGGGAAGGACGGCAGGCTAATCCCGGCGACCCGGCCGGCTCCGCAGGAATGAGTGCAGACCTGCCGCACCTGTCGCTCGAGCGGGAACATGTCGGGAAAGAGCCGCAGGTTCAGCACTACGGTGGTATCCCATTTCTGGGCCGTGGCGTGCTCCTCGGCCTTCTGCAGAACAGTCTTGAGACCACCGAGCAACTGCAGGCATACCGGCACAAAGCCGCTGTACATCGTGACTGCCATGGGACGCTCTCCTTCTGGGATTAGGAAAGATTGCGGGCGATCTTAGCCCCTGCCATCGCGGTGACAAGCCGGGTAAGGATGCCGCTACCGGACCTGCGGCAATTCCATGCGCGCGGCGCGCCGGCGAGGGGTCGAATGGCCGCTTCGGGTCGAATGCGGACGTTCCGTTCAGGCAACCCGACGACCGCCGCTCTGGGTAGCGAGCGGTCATCCAACTGGTCACTTCAGCGGCACCGAACCGGTGTAGCGAATGATGTAGAGCCCGCCCGCGAACCTGTCGTTGGCATAGATCAGACCGTTCTCGTCGACGTACACATCATTGATCTGGATGGTGTGCATCGCGTTCTGCGGCGGCGCCTGTGGGATCAGGTATCCTATCTCGACAGGCCGGTTCGGATCGCTGATCGAATAGGCGCGAACGCCGCCGTTGAAATAGCTGCCCACGACCGTCTGGGTCAGCGTGCGTGACTGCTCGATCGGCCGGTTCATCTGGATGTTGTGCGCGCCGAACCGTCCGCCCGCCTTGCATAGCGCCGACTGATCGGCGGCCGGTGGCAGCACGGCCAGCGGGAACGGATGGCGTTCGTCGGTGATGTCCCATATCCAATTGCGTTTCGGCCAGTCCTTGCAGGTGTTTTCTGTCGCCTCCTCGGTCTGGATTGCCAGTCCGCGACTGATGATCGGCAGAACGGTGTGGGCGAAGCCGTTGCCGAGCGACTGCCAGGAGCGGTGCACGATCAGGGTGGGATGCGCCTTGTCGGCGATGTCGAGGATCATCCAGCCGCCGTCGATCCAGCCGACGTACGCACGATCGGGCTTGTCCGGGGGCACGACGAGCGAATGCATGCGGATGCCGGCGTCGAACGGCGAGACGCGTGGCGGCGGGGGTGTGCTGTCGCCCTCGCGCGTGCCTGGCAGCCACCAGCGGCCGGCCTCGTGCGGATGCCGAGGATCGCTGACGTCGACGATCATCAGGAACTGGTCGTCGAGCTTGTTGCGCGGCGTGAAGTCGCGGGCGCCGGTGGACAGATACGCGTAGCGGCCGTCGGTGAACCATACGAAATGCACACCGCGCGAATGCGGACCGGAGGTGTCGAAGTGCGCCAGCTTCGTGGGCGTCTTCGGATCGGCGATGTCGTACACGTCGAGCCCGGCGCCGGCCTGTCCGATGTTCTCGGTCTGATGCGCCACGACCAGCGTGTTGCCCGCCAGGCCAAGCGAGTTGCAGCGGATATAGGGTGCCTCGACCTTGATCTGCGCGATGATCGTCGGCTGTTCGGGGTGGGTCACATCGATCACGCTGATGCACATCGGCCCCAATTCGTGCGCGAGATACAGCACGCGTTGGCTACCGGCGTACTGCTTCAGCGCCAGGCCTTCGCCGCCCTTGCCGAAGCCGTTGAGGTCGGAGCGGCCGATGATCTGCATGTTGGATGCTTCAGCGGCCGCTGTTGCATCGTCGGCGCGGGCTGCTGGAGGGGACAGGATCTGCCATGTGAGGATCGCAGTCGCGACGGCGATCAGTGTGACCCACCAGGTTCTGCTGGATGCTCGGTTCATGCGCCTCTTCCCATCGGTTGAGCCAATATCAGCCGCGAAAGGCGGCAACTCAACGGTTGGCCGAACTCGGCGGCGGGCTTACATACTGGACCCATGCCGCACGCTGATTTCGTCCATCTGCGCGTTCATTCCGCCTACTCGCTGAGCGAGGGCGCGATCAAAGCAGAGAAGATCCCCGCGCTGGCACTCGAGGCCGGCATGCCGGCGGTGGCGATCACCGACACCGCCAACCTGTTCGGGGCGCTGGAGTTCAGCCAGGCGTGCGCCGCCAAGGGTATCCAGCCGATCATCGGCTGCCAGATCGCGCTGGCCCGCGCCGATAATCCGCGCCTGTCGCCGGAGCCGATCGTTCTGCTGGCGCAGGACGCCACCGGCCTCGACAACCTGCGTCGCCTGTCGTCGCGCGGCTTTCTGGACACCGATCCGGGCCTGAAGCCGCAGCTTGGCTTCGACACGATCGCCGAGTACGCCGCGGGGCTGATTCTGCTCACCGGCGGCAGCACGGGGCCGCTCGCGCGCCTGCTGGCGGAGGGGCAGAAGCCGGAGGCCGAGCGTTTGCTTGCGCGAATTGCGGAGGCGTTCCCTGACCGTGCGGCGGTCGAACTGCACCGCCATAACCTGGACGCCCAACATGCGCTGGAACCTGGGCTGATAGCGCTCGCGGATGCTGCCGGCATCCCGCTGGTCGCCACCAACGACTGCTACTTTCCGGCGCCCGACATGTACGAGGCGCATGACGCGCTGCTGGCGATCGCCGAGGGGCGGCTGCTGTCGGAACGGGATCGCCGTCGCGTCACGCCGGAACATTGGTTCAAGCCGGCGCCCAACATGCGCATCCTGTTCGCTGACCTGCCGGAGGCCTGCGACAACACGCTCGCCATCGCGCGGCGCTGCGCGGTGATGATGGAGACGCGCAAGCCGATGCTGCCGGTCTCGCCCAAGGTGCGGGCGGGCAGCAACGAAGAGGAGACGATGCGTGCGATGGCGATCGAAGGTCTCGATCGCCGCATGGATGCGGTGGACGCCGACGTGGCGATGCGGACGCGGTATCGCGAACGGCTTGACTACGAGCTGTCGGTCATTGGTTCGATGGGGTTCGCCGGCTACTTCCTGATCGTCGCCGATTTCATTCAGTGGGCGAAGGCGCAGGATATCCCGGTCGGGCCGGGGCGTGGTTCTGGCGCCGGATCGGTGGTCGCGTGGGCGCTGACCATTACCGATCTCGATCCGATCCGCTTCAATCTGCTGTTCGAGCGCTTTTTGAATCCCGAGCGCGTGTCGATGCCCGATTTCGACATCGACTTCTGCCAGGAAGGCCGCGACGCGGTGATCGATTACGTGCGTCGCGAATATGGTGAGGATCGCGTGGCGCAGATCATCACCTTCGGCAAGCTGCAGGCGCGGGCCGCGGTGCGCGACGTGGGGCGTGTGCTCGGGCTGCCGTTCGGGCAGGTGAACAAGGTTGCCGAACTGATCCCGAACAATCCGGCGCATCCCGTCAACCTCCAGCAGGCGATCGCCGGTGAGCCGCGTCTGCGCATGATGCGCGATGAGGATGAAGGTGTTGCGCGACTGCTGGAGATCGCGCTGCAGATCGAGGGGCTGTATCGACACGCGAGTACCCATGCCGCCGGGGTGGTGATCGGCGATCGGCCGTTGGTCGAGCTGGTGCCGCTGTATCGCGATCCGCGATCGGAGTTCCTTGTCACCCAATATTCGATGAAGCATGTCGAGCAGGCCGGGCTGGTGAAGTTCGACTTCCTTGGCCTGACAACGCTGACGATTCTGAAGCGCGCCGTGGCGATGCTGCATGGCCTTGGCATCGAGGTCGACCTGGATCGACTGCCGCTCGATGATCCGAAGACCTACGAGATGCTCCAGCGCGGTGATGCCGGCGGCGTGTTCCAGATGGAAGGCCAGGGCATGCGCGACGTGCTGCGCCAGATGCGGCCCGACCGGTTCGATGACCTGATCGCGGTCGTGGCGCTGTACCGCCCTGGCCCGATGGCGAACATTCCGGACTATTGCCGGCGCAAGCACGGCGAGAAATGGGAGGCGCCGCATCCCGAGCTCGCCGATATCCTGAGCGAGACCTACGGCATCATGGTCTATCAGGAACAGGTGATGCAGATCGCCCAGAAGATGGCGGGCTACAGCCTGGGCAACGCCGATCTGCTGCGTCGCGCGATGGGCAAGAAGATACGCTCGGAGATGGAGGCGCAGCGCGAGACTTTCGTGCAAGGCGCTACGGCGCGCGGCATCCCGCAGGCGAAGGCCACCGAGGTCTTCGAACTGATGGCAAAGTTCGCAGACTATGGCTTCAACAAGTCACACGCCGCCGCCTACGCATTGGTCGCCTACCAGACCGCGTGGATGAAGGCGAACCACGCCGAGGTGTTCATTGCGGCCTGTATGAGCCTGGCACTGGGCAACACCGACCGGCTCGCTGCATTGCGCGAGGAGGCGACGCGTTCCGCCATCAGCATCATGCCGCCCGACATCAACCACTCCGGCGCTGATTTCACGGTTGAACGCGCGGACGATGGCGGCCTGGCGATCCGCTACGCACTGGCGGCGGTGAAGAAGGTTGGTTTCGCGGCCATGCAATCGCTTGTCGATGCACGCGGTGACGCGGCATTCGCGGATCTTGCTGACTTCGCCACGCGCGTCGATCCGCGTCAGCTCAATCGCATGCAGGTGGAGAACCTGGTTCGCGCCGGCGCATTCGACACCTTGGAGGCGAACCGCGCGCGCCTGTTCGCAGCGGCCGAGGCGATCCTGCGGCGCGCGCAGGCGACCGCGGAAGAGAAGGAGAGCGGGCAGGCCGCGCTGTTCGGCCTCGCGTCCGGTGGCGCGCGCGAAACCTTGCATTTGCCGGAGATGCTTGATTGGGCTCCTATGGAGCGGCTCAACTTTGAGGCTGAGGCCATTGGGTTCCATCTTACGGCGCATCCGCTCGACAGCTATGCCAAGGCGCTGCGTCGTCTTGGCACCACGCCATGCGCGCAGGTGGAAGCCATCGCCATGGCCGGCGTCACGCGCATCCGTTTGGCCGGCATGGTAATGGCGCAGAAGGAGCGGGTGACGCGCACAGGTAACCGGATGGCCTGGGTGCGGATCACCGACGCGTCGGGCTCGTGTGAGGTGACGCTGTTCGCCGAGGTGCTGTCGCGTTCGCGCGAGTTGCTGACCAATGGGTCGAACGTGCTTGTCACAGCAGATCTGCGGCAGGACGGCGAAGCATTGCGGGTCACCGCACAGGATGTCGCCTCGCTCGATAAGGCCACTGCCGACGTGGGGGCAGCGATGCGCATCTGGCTGCGCGAGACCGCGTCGGTGCCGCACATCCGCGACCTGCTCGGCCGTGAGGGACGCGGCAAGGGGCGGGTGATCCTGGTGCCTCGGCTTGGCACAACGCAAAGCGTCGAGATCGCGCTGCCCGGCGGTTTCAATGTCACGCCGCGTTTGGCGCAGGCGTTGAAGGTAATCCCGGGTGTCGAGCAGGTGGAGGAGTTGTAGCTCGCTCATGGACGCACCGATGGCCAACACGTCGCTCGGCGCGTTGTGTGGCATTTGGCATGACGGCATCGCGGCGTTCCGTGGTGTTCCTTACGCGGCGCCTCCTGTCGGCGAGCTACGCTTTGCACCGGCGACGCCGGTCGTGGCCTGGAACGAACCGCGCGATGCAATCCGGCACGGACCGATCGCGCCGCAGCTTCCATCGCGCCTGAGCGTGGCGATGGGCGACTATGTGCGGCCGCAGGACGAGGATTGCCTGACGCTCACGATCTGCACGCCGGCGCCCGACGGAGGCGCGCGACCGGTGGTGGTCTGGCTGCACGGCGGCGCGTGGATCACCGGTGCCGGTTCGCTCGACTGGTACGACGGCGCGCGCCTCGCACGTGAGGGCGATATCGTGTTCGTCGGCGTGAACTATCGGCTTGGCGCGCTTGGCTGGCTGCATCGGCCGGGTATCGTCGACACCGAGGCCGGCATGTCCGACATCGTCGCGGCACTGGCATGGGTGCGCGAGCACATCGCGGCTTTCGGCGGCGATCCGGGATGCGTCACGGTGATGGGCCAGTCGGCTGGCGCGACCATCGATCGGTCGGATGCTGAGGCTGCCGGAGGCGCGCGCATTGTTCCATCGCGCCATCATGCAGAGCGGCGGCTTCGGTCGTGGTGCCTACACATCAGCGATGGCGAGCGAGCGCGCGGATCAGTTGCTGCGGCTGCTCGACATCGATCCGCAAGCGGCCGATGCGCTGACGAGGCTGCGTGCGGTTGAGGTGCCGCGCGTGTTGGCGGCGCAGGGCGAACTGGCGCGGATCAATGCGCGCTTCGCACAGACCACGACAATGTTCATGCCGGTGCTGCCGTCGGCGATGTCGGACGCGGAGATGTTTGGCGCGATCGCCGATGGCGCGGATGGCAAGGCGGTGCTGATCGGCGCGACCGCGGACGAGGTGCACGCGTTCTTCGCAGCCAATCCGGCGATGCAGGATCCGCCGAACGATGCGGTGGTTGCGCGGTTCGGGGGCGAGAGCATGCGCTGGCGCGGTATCGCGGCACGGCGGCCTGGCGGGAGCGCGATGGACCTGCTGGCCGATCTGGGTACCGACGAAACCTTCTTGCTGCCGGCGATGCAGCTTGCCGAGGCGATCGCGCGACGTGGCGGCAGCGCTTATGCGTACGTGTTCGATTGGGCGCCACCGGGATCGCGCTTTCGGGTCGTGCCATTGCATCGACCTGCCGTTTGTGTTCGGCACGTTCGCCGCCTGGTCGGATGCGCCGATGCTGGCGGGTGGCGATGCGGCGCAGATGGCGGCATTGTCGGCGGCGATGCGTCGTGCCTGGATCGCATTCGTTCGCAGCGGCGACCCGGCGCACGAGGCGTTGCCGGCCTGGCCGCGGCATGATGTTGCCCGCCGGCAGACGATGCGTCTCGGCAGCCGGGTCGGGGTCGTGGGCGATCCCACGGGGCTACTAGCCAAACCAGCCTGAGCCGGTGGAAACTGCCGCAGAGCTTCGAGGCGGGCGACATGAAGATTCAGGACATCGACAGGGTCAATCACCTGATTGCCGAGCTGACCAGCATGAAGGAGCTGATCGCGCACGCGCAACGTGCCGATCCGGCCGACTGCGAGCTGTTCATCAAGCTGCCAGGCGATACCTCGATGCGGCTGTCGAGCGAGGGCTCGGCTTCGACGCATTATCAGGGATTCTCCGCCTCGCCGGAGTTTCTCGCTTCGGCTGCAGCAGCATTGCGGTGGAGGAGCTCGATGCGCGGCGTCGCAGCATCATCGCGCGAACTGGCATCGCTCGGTGTGGATGCGGAGGCATGATGCGGATGAACTGGTTCGACGTTCCCGATTCGGCGTCGCACAGCGCGTCATCGCGCGAAGTGGCGTGGCCGCATCCGCATGCCGATCTCGATCCGAGGCGGACGGCGCTGATCGTGGTCGATCTGCAGAACGCATTCATGGACGATGAGGTCGGTCACGCGGTCTGTCCGATGGCGCGCGACATCGTGCCCAACGTGAACCGGCTCGCCTCGGTGGTGCGTGGTGCGGGCGGTGGCGTGTTCTGGATCAAGAACACGTTCGACGAACGCGGCGCGTACGAATGGAGCAATGCGCATGCGATGCTGACGCCCGCCATGCGCGAGCGGCGGGTCGCCGCGATGAGCGAGGGCACCAAGGGCCAGGAGCTGTGGCCGGAGCTCGATGTGCGGCCGGAGGACGAGATCGTCCGCAAGTACCGGTTCAGTGCGTTCATGCCGGGGACTTGCGATCTGCCGTATCGGCTGCGCTCGCGGGGCTTCGATACCGTGCTGATCACCGGGACCGTGACCAATGTCTGCTGCGAGTCATCGGCGCGCGACGCGATGATGACGAACTTCAAGACCGTCATGGTGAGCGACGCGAATGCGGCGATGACGATGGAGGAGCACAACGCATCGCTGGTCGCATTCTATGCGATCTTCGGTGACGTGATGGACACGGATTACGCGATCCAGCGGCTGACGCGGAACGAGTAGGCGGCAAGCGCTTACGTCGAGAGCGCGGCGACGGCCTCCTTCTCGGTGGCGTATATGTTGAGCAAGGAGTCGAAGCCCGCTGTTTCCAGCACTGTCGTGACGCTGCCGCCGGCACTGCAGATGGTCAGCTTCCCATGCTTGGCCTGAAGCAGCTTCGCGGCCTGTAGGATAACTCGCAGGCCTGCGCTGCTGACGTATTGGAGCTTCTCGAGGTTCAGCACGACGCGACGGTCGGTTCCCTGGGCGATGGCCACCATGCGGTCTCCGGCATCTCCCGCAGTGCGACTGTCGAGCCGGCCGCTCATTTCGACCACCAGCGTGTCGTAGACCTTTCGGGTTTCGATCTGCATTTCCAGCCCCCTGATATGCGGACGGCAGCCGTCCTGCTGACGCAAGGTAGTATCTACTGTCGTTGAAGCGCGAGTCACGCCGACATTGTCATTGCGAGAAGCGCAGCGGTCCCGAGCATCAAGGGAAGACGTGGATGGCCGGCCTTCGCCGACCATGACGAATACCGGTTTCATCCAGCGCGGGTCCGCCCCCAGGCGGGTGTGGAACTCGCAATGACATAACTCATGTCTCGCTGTTCTATGATCCCCGATACTTAGTAGGCAATGCTGTCGCGCCGTCAAATTCGCGCTGGCGGGGAAGGTCCCTCTCAATAAGTGGGATAACGTCCGATAAACGCAACAATTATGAATGTCCGGACCAAGGACATTTTGTGGCTGGACTGGCAGCAACAAGACATGTATCGTTGCGGAAGTAGCAGGATTTCGAGAGCTACTCGTTTCTACACGAGCAACGCATTCCAACCTTGAGCATCTGCCATGACAACCCCAGAGAACGGCATTTACGTACTGCAGGGCGTCGTACCGGCCCAGATCGCGGCCGCGCCAGTCGCTGTGAAGGTTATCGATCTCTACAACGACAACGGCCAGCTCTTTAGCACAGCGCAAGTCGCTCAGATGGAAGCCGGCAACGGCCTGCTGCTTGGGTACTTCAGCATAGGCGAGGCGGAAGACTATCGCAGCTACTTCGCCTCGCTGTCATCCTCGGTTCTCGGGCCTGTCGATCCATCGTGGCCTGGCAACTATCAGGTCGCCTATTGGACGGATACCTGGAAAACTGTCGCCACCAACTACATCGACCAGATGATCACGCAAGGCTATGGCGGCGCCTTTTTCGATGTCGTTGATGAATGCGAGACCTCATGGGCGAAGGCGCACGCACCAGGTGGAGACGCCAAGGGTGCGATGATTAGCCTGATCCAGTATCTGGCCGACTACGCGCACGCGAAGGACCCAAATTTCAAGATCTGGGTGAACAGCTCAGGCGCGGAAGACCTGATGGCGAACAGCACTTTCGTCAGCACCATCGATGGGGCCTACGAGGAGGAGCTGTTCTACAAGGATAACGGCTCTCCGGTGTCGAAGGCGAACACAAGCTACAATCTGAACCTGCTGGACAATCTGGTGGCTGCGGGCAAGCCAGTCGTCGCGGTCGAGTACATCACCGGCGCGGCGAAAGTGGCTGACGTCGAGGCGAAGGCTGCTGCTGCCGGCATCGGATATTACGTGGCGAACCCGAACCTCAATCTTGACGGCGTGGACACGGAAGGGTTCGGCGCGCTCCCGCCTCCACCGCCCTCGGCGCCGCCGGTGGTCACGACAATCAGTGCCGTCCCGGCCTGGGCCGACCTAGGCAAGGGGCGTGTGGCGACCATCACGATGACGCTGAACGAGGCGGTGACGGTGACCGGCACCCCCAAGCTGTCGTTGAACGATGGCGGCACCGCGACGTATTCCTCGGGCTCGGGCACAAGTAGTTTGACGTTCAGGTACAAAGTTGCGGCGGGGCAGAACACGACGAAGCTCGCCGTTACCGGAGTGACTTTGCCTTCCGGCGCTTCGGTGATGGGTGCAGCAGGCAATGCTGCCGACTTCAGCGGTGCAACAGCGGGCCTGAACGGGCGTTTGGTGGTGGACACATCGCGGACTCGCACGACGATCGCCAATGGCACAGGACAGACGGTCAATGCCGGCACGGGCAACGACGTTGTGAATTTGGGCGGCGGCAACGCCACATTGGTGTTCAACGGCAGTAACAACATTGCGTTTTTGGGTGGCAGTGGCAATGCGGTCAACGTGGCGATCAACGACAGGTCGCAGGGACTGACCGTCTATGTTCTGAACGGTGGCGTCGACAAGATAAGCGGATTGGCCACGGATACGACAGCGGTGATCGACCTGCTCGGAGGTCTCGGCGGCTACACCAGCGTCGCGCAGGTGTTATCCGCGATTACGAGTGACAATGCCGGCGGAGCGCTGTTGCCGCTCGGCAACGGACAGTCCATCGATTTCACCGGCGTCGCCCCAGCCAGTCTCCATGCTGGCAATTTTGTGGTGGGGTGAGGCTGTATCATCTGCCAAGGCATGGGCTGAAGACAAGATTGCACATCTCAAGACTGCCTGAGAAGCTCGAGCTGGCCAACCGATCCTGCTCGAAGATCGCATCGGGTGAGCACGATCCAGGTGCGAAGGCCGAAGGGCCGGCGCCGACGATCTGCTGACCTCGCTTGAGGTTGGTGATGAAGGACATCCGGTCCTGTCCTGGCTGGGCGTACTCGAGCATCGGCGGGCCGGCGCAGGCGATAAGCCTTTGCTATGCCCTTCAGCGCCGTTGGCCCCGCACTGCAAGACGTGGATACCGGGCCTTCGCCCGGCATGACACGGAGAGACAAGCGCGTCACCCCGATGATTCGGTTATTTCGCAGCGTCTCCTTATCTCAGTAGCCACGAGGCAGGAGTTGGTGCGGCGACTTGCCGAATTTGCATAGATTGCGCGTTGCACGTTTGCAGTCTTGTGCCGACAATGGATTTCGACAGCAATGTTGCCCCAAGAGGCGACGCGGGAAGGGAGCGAAAAGCATGCTTAGGAACCGTATCAGCACACGCGGACAAGCGAGCACAGCAGTTGCAGGTATGCTGTGTGCGTTGCTCGCGGGTTGTTCGGGAACGGCGCCGACGGTGCTGTTGGATACCCCAACTGGCGTGGCGCCGATTTACCAGCCGTCGCCAGTCATGCCCGGAGGCCTCGTTGGTCCACCGCCCGGTCTGAACAACCAGGCGCCACCTCCTGTCCGCCCCGGGGATCTCAGCGGCACCTATGCCGGCACTGCGGTGCCGCTGGACACAGGCGGTGGTCTGTGCATCCAAAATCAGCCGGTGGGCGGCTTCAGGGTCCGCGGCAATTCCGTGAGGTACGGTGGGTTCCGCGGGACAATCGCTCCCGGTGGCAGCGTGCAGATGGTGTTTGGGCAGGATTGGATATTCGGCCAGTTCGAAGGGGCGACGTTTCGTGGTCAGCTTGACCTCCGAGGTCGCTTTGGCGCCCCTGGGTGCACGTACCAACTCAGCCTGGAACGCGTAGGACCGTGAATGCGGCGCGGCCGCGCGAGAGGATGTGGGTGCCGACCTGCGTCGGCATGACGTTAGGCCTGTAGGTCCTCAGTCCGCCAACTCCGGCACAAGCGCCGCGTCCGCCGCTACGCCCTCGCCCATGTCCGCCTCGGTGAGCATTCGCCACGCACCGCCTGCCAGCACTTCCGCCGGGCGGAAGCGGGACTTGTAGGCCATCTTGTGGCTCTCCGGCACCCAATAGCCGAGGTACACATATGGCAGCCCCAGCGACCGCGCCCGCTCGATCAGCCACAGGATTGCGTGCGTCCCGAGCGACCGTCGTTCCAGCATTGGGGCAAAAAAGGAATAGACTGCGGACAGGCCGTCCCCGAGTTTGTCGGCCAGGCACGCGCTCACCATCCGATCGTCGGGATCACGGAATTCCACGATGAAGGTCTCGATCGGCGTGTCCTCGACCATGGCGCGATAGTCGTAAAAGCTCATCGTCGCCATGTCGCCGTCGCCGTGGCGTGCCGCCTGGTAGCGCTGGAACAACTGGAACTGCTCAGCAGTGGCGCGCGCGGGCACCTCGAAGCCCTCCAGCAGTGCGTTGGCGCGCCAGATTTTTCGTAGCGTGCGGTTGGGCTGGAAGGTGGCGACCGGAATGCGGATCGGGATGCAGGCCTGGCACGACGGGCACACCGGCGCATAGGCGATGTTGTGACTACGACGGAAGCCCGCGCGCGACAGCCGGTCGTGCAGCGCGTCAGCGTCGGGGCCGGTGACCTCGGTGACGACCTTGCGTTCGGTCCTTCCCGCCAGATAGGGGCAGGGCAGGGGGGCCGTCGTGTAGAAGAACTGCGGCCGGCGAGGCGGTCTGTAGGTCATGCGTATGGCGATCCGCCCTGCATGTTCCAGGAGCCGGGGCCGCCGGTCAACGCTGCCGTCTGCAGGCGATGGGCGCGGACCACGACGAGGCCGCTGGCGAGGTCGTGCAGCGTGCGGTGGCGAACGGTGAACAGCGCAAACAGCAGCAGCAGGCCGGTGGTCGCAAGGGTGAGATAGAATATCAAGGTGAAGACCACGGCCTGAAGCGGTGACGGGCGGCCGAGGTCGTCGTTGCGGCGGACGACGAGACCAAGCGCCTGCTGCCCTGGCGTGGCGGAGGCGCGGCCGGCGACGAACAGCCAATGATAGAAGAACGGCACGAACGGCAGCGCGCCGAGCAGCGGCAGACCGAGACCGAGGGTGAGCAGGCCGAACAGCAGCAGGACGAACCACAGCGCTGTCAGGATCAGGCCGATCAGCAGCGCGTCGATCAGCCAGGCGAACACACGGCGGATCAGCACGCCTTCGATCAGCCAGTAATCGTCGATAGGTGTTGCGCGGTAGATCATGGGGTCAGCCGGATGGTTGCAGTGGTTGCGTCGGGTGTCGGGCCGAGTGTGATCGTGGCTCCGTCGCGCCAGCGGATAAGGAAGTCGCGTGCGTGGCGGCTGAGCAGGTTGCCCGATTGCCCTGGGGCCATCATGAACAGCGAGCGATCGAGATCAGCGAGGTCATAGACGCCTCGATACTCCGCTCCGTGCACCGATTGAAACTGTTTGTATGCGGGGCCGCCGCGATCGACCGTGCTATCGTCACCGGGGCTGGGGATCGAAAGCGTGGAGAGCTTCCCCAGGATGGGCAACGGGCGGAGCACCGGGTGAGCGAAGATCGCCGGATGCGCCTCGCCCCAGCGCCATTGCGCTGGGGCGTTGCCGAAACGGTGGCTCAAGTCGCTGATGGCATCGATCAGGGACGCCTGCAGCATGCTGGAGCAATCGCCACCGCACCAGTGCGCGCCGGCCGGAGACAGCACGTTGCCGACGAATTCCAGCAGCGGACCGCCGTCGTTCACTGCAATGCCGGCCTGCTGCAGCACGCGGCCATAGAAGTAGTGCAGCCACGCGTTGAAGATCAGCGGCTGCGGGGAGGCGATTGTCATGGCGCCGTCCCAGTCGCGCAGCAGTCCTTGGGCGCGACGGGGGATGTCTTCGCTGATCGGGACGGCAAGGAGCTTCGGCAGAACCTGCCGCGCGAAGTCGGAATGCACGTCGACCTGCATGCGCGCGAAGTCGGCTTGGGTGTGGCGATCCGAGCGATCGAGCAGCTCGCGGATGCGGGTGGCGCGCCAGTCGCCGAACCAGTCGCGTCCGAGGAAGATCGGGAAATCAGGCGGTGCGACGCGGTCATTGGCGTTCACCAGCCGCCCACTCGCCGGGGCAACGATGTGAGGCAACTGATCGCCAGTGGCCCAGCCGATCCAGTCATGCGAGCCATCGCCCGGTACTGGCACGGAACCGTCGCCGGCGCGACGGATCGGCACGCGGCCGGTAACGTAGAACGCGATGCGCTGCCGGTCGGCCACCAGCAGGTTCTGCACTGGCGCAGTGATCATCGGGGCTGCCTTGCCGGCGGCGTCCACATCATGCGCCTGGTTGAGCGCGAGCAGGCCGGCGGCGGCAGTGTTGCCAGGCGCCAGGTTGGCCATCGACACGGCAAGGATCGGGCCGTTGCGGTTGGAGAGGTCGCTGATCACCGGGCCATGGCGCGTCTCGCGTACGGTCAGCATCTGGTCGGGCTCGCCGCGGACCTTGATCCGCTCCTCGCGCACAGTGAACGGACGCGGGCCGTCTGGTGTTTGGTATTCGTTGTCGGCTGCCGGCGTCTCGATGAACACGTCCTGCACATCGGCGCCGGTTGTGGTGAAGGTCCAGGCGATGTGGCCGTTGTGGCCGAGTACCAGGAAGGGCACGCCCGGTGCGGTGGCGCCGACCAGCACGCCGTCAGGTGTCTCGATCCGCGCCAGGTACCAGATGCTGGGAAAGCCGAACGCCAGATGCGGATCGCCGGCGAGCAGCGGCGCGCCGGTCGCGGTGTGGCGGCCGTCCACCGCCCATTCGTTCGAGGCGGTTTCAGGCAGCGTGTAGGGGGCCGGGAAGCGCGGCAGCACGGCCGCGAGATCGCTGGCGAGGTGGCTCAAGGCGGGTGCCAGCGCCGCCTCCGGCCGTCCCTCGCTGCTCGCCGGCGGCCACAGCTCGTCGATCAGCTGTTGCGGCACGTGTCCGGCGAGCGATTGGCGCGACAGCTCGGTACGCCAGTTGAGCGATAGCGACAGGCCCATGATCTCGCCCCAGAGCAGGCTGTCGGCAGGCTGCCATGGGTCGGGCCGGCCAAGGTAAAGGAACTCCGGCGCGCTGAAGCGTCCGCGCTCGGCGATCCAGGCATTCACCCCGCTTGCGTAGGCTTCCAGCATGGCGCGGGTCTCGGCGGGCAGGGTCGGATAGTCCGCCACAGCGCGCCTTCGCAAACCAAGCGTCAGCATCAAGCGGTCCGTAGCAAGCGTTGCCGGGCCGGCGATCTCCGACAACCGGCCGGAGGCGGCACGACGCATCAGCTCCATCTGGAACAGCCGATCGCGCGCATGCACGAACCCCAGGGCGGCGGCGGCATCGGTGGCGCTGGCGGCACGGACGCGCGGGATGCCGTCGGTGTCGAAGCCGATATCGACCGGCCCGGAGAGACCGGGGACACGCGCCTGTTGTGACCGCGGCGGAAGGGTGAGCCACAGCATGCCCGTGACGACGGCCGCCAAAAGCAGCACGACGAAGCCGAGCCAGAACAGCAGACGGCGAGTGCCGCGGATAACTGCACGCATGACGCCAAGGTGGCGAAACGGCGGTTGGAAGGAAAGGCCGGTGTGTTGGCGCGGCGAGTGGCGTCATGATAGCGTTTTCGTGCCGAGCGCAAGCCGATGCAATCAGGGGACGCCCATGACAGTAACACGCGGCGACGACAGCGGCTTTACCGCGCACCCGACGGTGCGCGAGCTGGAGAAGATCAGCAACCGAACCGACACGCGCGACGTGCTGGCGCACGCGTCGAAGAGTGCGCGAAAGCTGAACGACTATTTCATCGTGGACATCGACGCGCACGTGACTGAGACCGCGTTCTGGTCCGAAATCACTGACCGCATCGACAACGACTACCTGCGTCACGCGGCACTGTCGTTCAGGGAGCGCGGCGGGTCGCCGCCGGGTCTGCTGAACGTGCAGCCCGGCATGCTGTATCAGGACATGTTCGGCCGCATTCCGCACGGCCAGCAGGCAGATGCGGTGATCGGCGAGGGCACGCATCGTCAGGTCGAGCTGGTCAGACGCGCGATGGACAGCATGGGCATCGACTACACGGTGGCGTTCCCGACACCAATGCTGTTGCTTGGTATGCATCCGCAGGCCGAGGTGGAGGTGGCGCTGGGGCGCGCGTTCAATCGCTGGCTCGTCGAGGAGCTGCTGCCGCGCGAACCGCGCATCAAGGCGATGATGTATCTGCCGTTCAATGATCCCGAAGCCTGCGTCGAGGTGGTGGAGGAGTTCGCCGACGCACCGGGCGTCATCGGCTTCACCGTGGTCTCGACGCGCTACAAGCCGGTGCATCACAACAGCTACATGCGGCTCTACGCCGCGCTGCAGGCGACGGGCAAGCCGCTGGCGTTTCACTCGGGCTTCCACTGGGGCGACGAGTCGATGAAGCAGATGAACCGCTTCATCTCGATGCATGCGATCTCGTTCTGCTACTTCAACATGATCCATCTGACCAACTGGATCATCAACGGCCTCCCGGAACGGTTTCCCGAATTGAAGGTGATCTGGGTGGAGAGCGGTCTCGCGTGGCTGCCGTTCATGATGCAGCGGCTGGATTCCGAGTACCATGATGCGCTCGTCCGAGGCACCGATGCTGCGGCGACGGCCCAGCGAGTATATCCGCGACATGTATTTCACCAGTCAGCCGCTGGAGACCAGCAATCTCAAGCTTACGCAGGCGACGATGGAAGCGATCAAGGCCGATACGCAGTTGTTGTTCGCGTCCGATTGGCCGCACTGGGATTTCGATCTGCCGACGACGATCACCGACCTGCCGTTCCTGTCGGAGCAGGCGAAGCGCAACATCCTGGGCCTGAACGCCGCGCGTGCGTTCGGCTTCGAGGTGCCGGCCAACAAGCTTGCCCAGGTGCCAGGGCCTGAGCCGGCGCTTGCCAAGTGAGTGCGCCGTTACGGGCTGACGAAATCGCCACTGCGTTCTGCGACGTCGTGGCAACGGCTTTGCGGTGCGGCGACCTTGATGCAATTCCGGATGAGGCGCTTCGCCGTGTGTTGACTGCGGCAGTCAAGGCCTATGCTGCGAAGGCTGAAATGGCGGAGGGTGAACTTGCGCCGTTCGAGGGCGATCAGGTGACAGCGACCGAAACCGCGGTAGCTGCCTGTGCGATGATCCGTGCTGCCGAGTTGAATTTATTCGATATCGCGATGTGGTTCGGACGTCCGGTGAACCGCCTGTGAAAGGAGGCGCGAGATGACTGAGTTTTTGGTCGGTCGCTGCAGCGATCTCGCCGATGGCGACTACCGCGTCGTCGCGGTTGGCGAGCTTGAGGTGGGAGTGTTCCGGCTGGGTGAGCGGTTCGTCGCATATGAGAACCGGTGTCCGCACCATGGCGGCCCGGTGTGTCAGGGCAAACTGTTCAACGGGGTCGAGGAGATCATCATGCCGGATCAGACGAGCCGCGGACTGCGGTTCACGCAGGATCGGCATGTGGTGTGCCCGTGGCATGGCTATGAGTTCAATCTCGACACCGGGCGGCATCCTGGCGACCCACGGATGCGCCTGCGGTCGATACCGGTGCGGGTGTCGGACGATGGTATCTACATCGACGCGCCTGGCTGACGCGTGATCGTTGGGCGCTGGCGGCCTCGATCGTTGGGGTGCGAGGCCGCGGCGCGTACTCGTCATGGGGATTGCTTCGTCGCGGTGCTCCTCGCAGTGACAGCGAACCGTGGGCGCCACGCCTATTCGGCGGCTGCCATCAGGGGCGGCGCTTCGATGTAGCTTTGGGCCAGTTGGCGGCCAGTGTCACGAAGCAGCTTCTTGTCCAGCTCTGGCGTTTTTGCGGGTGGGACGCGCACGACCGTGTCATTGCAATAGGTCGGGATGACTGTTGCGCTATCGCGGAACAGGCCGACCGGCTCGCTGCCTGCCTTGACCGCTCGGATGCCGCGGCGGACCTGGTTGCGAAACATCGAAATTCCGCGATCGGTCGTGCCGAGATGTTCGAGGCCGTGCACGGCAACCGGGCGCTGCGAAACCTGGGCCTCGAAGTCGGCAGGCCGGCGTTGGCTTTCCTCGTAGGTGTCGGCGGCGAGCTGGCCGGGCAGCATGATGCTGCGGTCGGCCCACCAGTCCGGTGTGGTGACACCTTCTGTCTCGCTGACATGACGCAGTTCGATCAGCATCGTGTTGGTGTCGTCGAGCGGCACGATCCAGCGACTCATCATTGGGCCGCTGAATGGATGCGCTTCCTGGCCGGTTTCCCAGATCGGCGCGACCTGCTGCAGATTGGGCAGCACGTTCTCGACCATACGCGCCCAAATGTTGTCGCCGACACGCCTGGTGGCGATGTAGATGATCCCGACCGGCGTTTCGGCAAACTCCAATTCCGGCAACACGCCGAACTCGTCGGTGAACACCGCGCCGCTGACGATCGTGTGGAGGAATGCGGTGTGGATTGCATCCATCGTGTTTTCGAGGATCTGCAGCCAGTTGCACGGATAGATGTATTTCTGTCCGGGAATCAGCCGGTAGCCGGACCGATTGAAGCTGTCGTACGTGGGAAACGCCGGCATCTGATCGGGCGGGCCCATATAGCCGAAGACGAGGCCGTGCGCTTCGTGGACGGGATAGGCGCCGTGGCATAGGCGATCTTTGAGCGTGCTGGTCGCCGGCTCGCCCGGCGTCTCAAGGATCGTGCCGTCGACGTCGAACAGCCAGCCGTGGTAGCAGCAGCGTATTCCCTTCGCGCCGACCAGGCCGAACTCGAGGGAGGTGCCGCGATGTGAACAGTGGCGCTCCAGTAGGCCGATCGCGCCGCTGCCGTCGCGAAAGACGACCAGCTCCTCCCCGAGAATTTTTACCGGCAGCGGCAGGTCTTTCAACTCATCCGTGTAGCAGATCGGCTGCCAGAAACGCCGCAGGTATTCGCCGCCGGGCGTATCCGGGCCAACATGGGTGAGTTCGGTATCCTCCTGTGGAACGTGCCGATGATGGTAACCACTGTACCGCGTCTTCAAGAATGGAGCCCTGGTCGGCGTCGGCATAGCAAGCCTCCTGTCCCTCGATTGGTTGCCGAGCGTTGGTTTTCTGGCCGCAGTGCTGCCGGTGGACGATGAACCTTTGGCGCGACTGGCGTCAAGTTTGTGAGGTGGCGTCAACGTTGCAAATGCGATTACGACGAGGTGCACCAACTTGCCGATGGATGCGTCAGTCTCTACCGTCCGCGACCTTTGCAGCGGAGGACATGTGCGATGGCCGATATTCCCAATCGCCCCGAATATCAGAGCGACCTGTTCAAGAAGGGGCTGGAAGTGCGCCGCGATGTGCTGGGCGCTGCTTACGTCGATGGTTCACTGACGCGCGCCGATGACTTTAACGCGGCGTTCCAGCAGATCACCACGGAAGTCGCGTGGGGCATGATCTGGACACGTCCTGGTCTTACCCGCAAGACGCGCAGCATGATCAACCTGACAATGTTGGCCGCTTTGAATCGCGGATCGGAATTTAGGCTGCATTTACGCGCGGCGCTCACCAACGGCGTGACGCGTGACGAGATCAAGGAGATCCTGCTGCAGATCGGTGCGTACTGCGGCATCCCGGCGTGTCTGGAGGCGTTCCGCATCGCCACTGAAGTCTTCAAGGAAGTGGACGGCGCCCAAGGGAACAAGGGGGGCAGCGACTGATGGCTGCCAAGCCAAGCGTCGGTTTCGTTGGCGTCGGCAACATGGGATGGCCGATGGCGTCCTGTCTGGTGAAGGCGGGCTTCGACGTGCACGTGAATGACTCGCGCCGGGAGGTCGCCAACAACTTCGTGCAGCAGATCGGCGGCGACGCACCTGACAGCCTGCGCCAACTTGCCGCTGCATCGGATGTGGTGATCACCATGCTGCCGACCAGCACGATCGTCGAGCATGTGCTGGCGAGCGGCGATGACAACGTGATGGCCGGCATGAAGCCAGGTACCGTGGTGATCGAGATGAGCTCCGGCGTGCCTTCGGCAACGCAGAAACTGGCGGAACGCGTAATGGAGCTCGGCGGCCACATGATCGACGCTCCGGTGTCGGGCGGGGTGCCGCGTGCGAAGACCGGCGAGTTGGCGATCATGACGGGTGGCGATTCCGCGATCATCGATTCGGTGATGTCGGTACTGCGGGCGATGGGCACCTCTGTGCTGCGCACCGGCGACGTCGGATCGGGTCAGGCGATGAAGGCGCTGAACAACCTGGTGAGTGCCGGCGGCTTTCTGATCGGTATCGAGGCACTGCTGATCGGCCAGCGCTTCGGCCTCGATCCAGCGGTGATGGTCGATGTGCTGAACGCGGCGACGGGGATGAACAACTCGACGCAGAAGAAGTTCAAGCAGTTCGTGCTATCACGAAAGTTCGACGCTGGATTCACGATGGGGTTGCTGGCGAAGGATCTGTCGATCGCGCTGCAGGTCGGGCGCGAGACCGAAACGCCGGCGCCGCTGTCGGCGCTCACCAAGGAGATGGTGGCCGCCGCACAGGCGATGTTCGGGTCCGATGCCGATCACACGGAGATGGCGAAGCTGTGCGAGCGGCTGGTGGGAACGCAGCTCGGCAAGGACTGATATGCCTTGGCTAGGCCGGCACATTTGTTCACACACCGGTGTCCTTGACCCTCGCAAGTCCGGTCCGGCCTCCCCATATCGGGAGTTCGGCACTTTTCGCCAGGGTCACTCTTGGCCAGATCCGCATACGCGACCTTGTCGCATCGGGCATCTCGGATGAAAAGTACTACGGTCCGCAGCGTGCGGATCGCCGATATCACCCGGAGTGACGTAATGTCTTCAGGTACGGTCAAGTGGTTCAATGGACAGAAGGGCTACGGTTTCATTCAGCCGGATGATGGCTCGAAGGATGTCTTCGTGCATATCTCGGCGGTGGAGCGGGCTGGGCTCACTGGACTGAACGAGGGCCAAAAGGTCAGCTACGACATCGAGCGTGGTCAGCAGGGCAAGACTTCCGCGGTCAACCTGCAAGCTACCTGAGCGGATGGCGACCATCCCCGCATCCTGCGGGGATGAGTTCATCGGGTGGAGCAAGTCGTCGATGGTCTCACACAAATTCGGAGTGGGTAACCGCGTACGGCTGACCCTCGACAGATACGCCGAAAGCAGCCCGTGGGACATCCACACGATTTCCCGTAAGCTGCCTGCCGAGGCCAATGTCTGCCAATATCGTGTAAAGCGTGTGGGCGACGGTCAGGAGCGGACGGTCAGCGAGCACCAGATGGTTGCGGTCGGCGCCGAAGACCGGGGCGCACGCACGGAAGTCAAGCCTCCTGAGCCATCGCGCGATCCCCATCGCGTTCGCGATGCGGACAAACGACCAAGGGGATTTGCCCCACGAGCCGATCGCGGACGCCGCTGACTGCCGTATGCGGTTGATTATCTGCTGCTAGCGGTACGCGAAAGCCAGCCGTTGTAGGCCGCGCTGCCGCGACACCAGGAACCCGATCACAGCCAGGTTCGCGATGTTGAAGAACACGCCGACGGCAAACGCGGGTGCGTAGAAGCCGTAATGGTCATACAGCTCGCCGGCGAGCCAGCTGCCAAATGCCATGCCTCCCATCCCGAGAAAGAAGAAAGTCGGCACGCGCCATGACGCCTCGGATGCTGGGAACAGTTCGCGGATGGCAACGACGTAGGACGGGATGATGCCGGAGAAGCCGAGCCCGAACGCAGCGGATACGGCGAACAGGCCTACCTCGTTCTGCGTCAGCAGGAAGGCGCCGATCGCCACGGCCTGACAGGCCGATCCCGCCATTACCGCGCGCAGTCCGCCGATGCGATCGGCCAGCATGCCCCAGAACTGCCGGCTGAAGAACGCGCAGGCCAGCAGCACCGACAGCATCGCCGCGCCATGTGTCGGTGCGATGCCGAGGTCGGTGCAGAACGCCACCAGGTGACCATTGGGCACCGCCATCGGAATGCAGCAGAAGAATGCTGCGATGCAGATCAGCGCCAGTACCAGATTGGGCGGCATGCCGAGTACCGGCGCGCCCTTGTGCGGGTCGCCGGCCTGGGCGTGGACGAAGTGCGACGCAGGCGAGGGACGCAGGCACAGCAATGTCAGCGGCAGGATCACCGCGACAACCACGGCCGAGTAGGCCAGCATCGTTGTCTGCCCAGCCGTAAAGTGCGATGCCGCGCTCGAACACCGACGGCCAGACGACACCGGCGATGTACTGGCCGGATGAGATCAGCGCCAGCGCGGATCCTCGGCGGCGGTCGAACCAGCGGGTGACGTAGACCACGAGCGGTGCGTAGATCGCGCCGTTGCCGACCAGGCCGATCAGCACGCCGTGTCCGACGTAGAGCGCCCAGATGCTGCCGGTGGAGGAAAGCGCCAGGCCCGCCGCCATCATGACCGCGCCGATGGACGCGGTGAAGCGGATGCCGATACGGTCGGCGAGCCAGCCCATCATGATGCCGCCGAGACCGGTGCCGACCCACACCAGCGCGCCGGCCAGCGCGACCACCGAGCGGTCGGTGCCCAGTGCCTCCTGGATCGGCTTCAGGCCGACAACGACCAGGAGCGGCGCGCCGTAGGAGATCGACAGGATGGCCAGCGTGAGGCACGCCGCGGTCCAGGAGGCACGGCTCTCGATGCTGGCCGCGCGCTGCGGCGCCTGTGTCCGGCATTGCCGGCGTCTCCTCCCGGGGTATAAGCGGCAGGGCCGATATGGACCCACGATGGCGCCCCGGCAAGGCGGAGAGACGCATGACTGAACCCATTGGCGCGCAACCGAGCGGACCACTTCCAGGCCGCTGAGGGGCCTGCGCGTGTTCGACCTGACGCGCGTGCTGGCGGGGCCGACCTGCGCGCAGATGCTGGCTGATCTCGGCGCCGATGTGATCAAGATCGAGCGGCCGGGGGCAGGCGACGACACGCGCGGGTTTGCTCCACCGTACATGCCGGGGACCAAGGAGAGCGCGTATTTCGTCGGGGTGAACCGCAACAAGCGCTCGGTCACGCTGGATATCGCACAGCCGGAGGGCCAGGCGATCGCGCGCCAGCTGATCGCGCAGTGCGACATCCTGGTGGAGAATTTCAAGGTCGGAGCGCTGGCGAAATACGGGCTTGGGTATGAGGAGCTGCACGCGAAGTTCCCGCGGCTGATCTATTGCTCGATCACCGGCTTCGGGCAGACCGGGCCGTATGCGCCGCGACCGGGCTATGATTCGCTGATCCAGGCGATGGGCGGTGTGATGAGCCTGACCGGAGAGCCCGACGGTCTGCCGCAGAAGGTCGGCGTGCCGGTCGCCGATCTGTTCGCCGGGCTGTATGGCTGCATCGGCATACTGGCCGCGCTGCGGCATCGCGATGCGAGCGGGCAGGGGCAGCAGATCGATATCGGCATGCTGGATACGCACGTGGCGTGGCTGGCGAACCAGGGCATGAACTATCTGGCGATCGGCGAGAACCCGCGCGCGGCTCGGCAACCAGCACCCAAACATCGTGCCGTATCAGGTGTTTCCGACCGCGGACGGGCACATCGTGCTGTCGATCGGCAATGACCCGACGTTCAAGCGGTTCTGCGAGGCGTTCGCGCTGACGCATCTGCTGGAGGACACACGTTTCGCCACCAACGCGGCGCGGGTGGAGAACCGGCAGCTGGTCACCGACACGCTGACGCCGGTGATGCAGCAGCAGCAGACCACGTGGTGGGTGGAGAAGTTGGAGGCGCTGAAGATCGGCTGCGGACCGATCAACAAGCTGTCGGAGGTGTTCGCCGATCCGCATGTGATGGCGCGTGGTGTGGTGCGCGAGATGGCACATGGTTCGGGCGAGACGGTAAAGGTGATCGCCAATCCGGTGCGTCTGTCGGAGACACCGCCGGATTATCGCATTCCACCGCCGTTGTTGGGCGAGCACACGGACGCGGTGCTGCGCGAACGGCTTGGGCTGGAGGCCGGCGCACTCGCAGCGTTGCGGGCGAAGGGTGTGATCTGAGCGCCGCGCCTACGCCGAGGCGGGCTGACGCGGCGCGGGTTGCGCAGGAACTGGCGGGCGGGCACCTCGATCCAACGATGCGACGCGGCTGCCAGGCTCAGCAGGACGAACATGATTAACAGGCCGCCGATCACGCGTCCCATTGCGGTCGAAGTTCGATCGCCATGTTCTGCCGTAGCAGGGGCATTGCGTGGCGGATTACCTCGCCGTGCAGCAGATAGATCGCGTACGAGCATTCGCCCAGCCAGTGTACCAGGCGATTTGCCAGCAGGCAGGCCGGCAGGCGCCTGTCCGTGGCAGCGATCAGGACGATCAGCGGCAGGCAGGGATACACCGCGAGATCGGGAACCCCTGACCAGAGCGCAAGCCCGAATGCGGCGGTGACCGCCACGACGCACCAGTCATTGGCCGCCAGGGTCATGATCCGCTCGATCTGCGCCAGGCGGAACGTGAGCAGACCCAGCATGAAGCCGCCCAGGCAGCGCAGCAGCGGCCATGGCGTCGTCCCGTCGCTGAGGTCGAGCGCGCCGTTGGTGGCCGGGCCGAGCATGCGGCCGGCGATCGCGGCGAGGATCAACAGCAGGGACGCCGTCAGCAGGCTGTCCACGGCGCGGCCGCAGCGGGCGAACACCGTCAATCGCAGCAGCAGGGGGAACGCCAGATAGGCAGCCACCTCGGTGCTGACCGACCACGACGCCGCGACGATCGATGGGGCAAGACCCCAGGCCTGGATCAGCAGGAGATTGGCGAGGATCACGCCGACCGGGTTCTCCCAGCCGGGCAAGTGGAAGCCTGCCGCCGCGATCTCCGCCAGCACCACGGCTGTTACCACGGCATACAGCGGTACGATCCGCGCCACCCGCCGCAGCAGGAACGCCCGATACGCGGCGGCGGTGCAGCCGGAGGCGAACATTTGGCCGCAGGTGAGCGCCAGGACGAAGCCGCTGAGCACGAAGAATACGTCCACCGCCAGGTAGCCGCGAAGAGCCAGCGCGTGCACCCTCGAAGGCTCCACAGCCAAGTACTGGATGAAATGGTAGTTGACGACGATGAGGGCCGCCACGCCGCGCAGTCCGGTGAGACTTCTGATCTCGCGGGCCATCACTCCTCACCGCACATCGATGCGCCGCAGCGCCAGGCCACAGCGCCAGACTGGCAGACGGCGATTAACGGGCTGTGAGGGGAGGGTCGGATTTTGTGGCTGCGGGCGACCTCGACGTTTGCTGGGCGGTTCGGCAAGAATGGGTGATGCAACCGCCGCCACCGGAGACTGTCTACCTGCCGTTCGAGAGCGGCCCGTACCGGATGGCGATGGCACTGACGACCGTGCCGGAGCGTGCGTGGTTCGAGATCGATGCGCGCTACGGCGACGAGATGGCGGAGCGGCAGCGCCTGCTGACGGAGCGGCATGACGGATGTGTTCGGCACGCTACCTATGTCCGACGCTGCTCGCGCCGAGACATTGCGTGAGATCGTGGTCAATCTGACGACTTGCGTCCCTCAGTGGTTCGCGCGCGACGGCGATCGCGTGCACAACGTGCTGACCGGCGAGACGTGGGATCTTGCCGCGCCTCCATGCGATCCGCTGGAGCTCGCCGGGCGGCTGGTGCAGGAGGACCTCTGCATCATCCAGCAGAGCGACGAGGGGCCGCTCTTCACCGCCGCGGTGCTGTGCTTTCCCAGCCGTTGGCGACTGCATGAGAAACTGGGCAAGCCGCTGGTTTCGGTGCATGGGCCGGTGCCATTCTATGCTGAGCGTCTTGCCAACCCGGTCGATCGGTTCATGGCGAAGGTGAAGCCGGCTCATATCGCGTCGCGGCTCAACTGGTCGGTGCTGGACGATCCGGCGATGTTTCAGCCGGGCGGGCAAGTGGCGCGAGCAGACGAACACCGCCGTTACGCCGGACAATGCCGGCGAGCGCTTTATCTTCGCGTCGAACGCCAGACGCTGCGCCGCCTGCCGCAGTCAGGTGCGATCCTGTTCGGTATCCGCGTGCATTCCTACGAGATGGCGCGCGCGATCACGGCGCCCGAGGCCGCGTCACGGCTCGCCGAGGCGGTGCGTGCGCTGCCGGAGGCGACGGTGCACTACAAGAGCCTCAGGGCGTACGGCCCTGCGTTGCTCGCCTGGCTGGACGCGCGCGCTCGCTGATCAGCCAGTCGCGGAAGGCGACGATCTTCGGCTGGTCGGCGGTGGCGCGCGGACATACCAGCCAATAGGCAAACTCCTGCGGCCACGCGACG
The DNA here is from genome assembly GCA_963799415.1 of uncultured Alphaproteobacteria bacterium. Classification (GTDB taxonomy): domain Bacteria; phylum Pseudomonadota; class Alphaproteobacteria; order Acetobacterales; family Acetobacteraceae; genus JAMXLO01. The sequence continues at coordinate 91,502 of CAWCXI010000016.1, forward strand.
TCCAGCGCACGCACGAGACCGCCCTGGCTCTAGTTCCGCCCGCGCCAGCGTCTCGGTCACCAGCGCGATGCCCTGATCCGATGCGGCGGCGCGGATCAGCAGCATCTGGTCGTCGAAGCTGATGCCGCTCGATGCCGCCGTGTCCGACATCGGCCACGCCCTGCGCCTGGAACCACAGCGCCCATTCCTGTCGTTCGGCGTCGTGCAGCAGGGGCAGGCCGAGCAGATCGGCCGGAGTGCGCGGCCTGCGTTCGCCAAGTGCGGCGAGGAAACGCGGACTGCACACTGGTATCATGGCGATGCGTGGCGATGCGGTCGCAGCGCAGGCCGGGATAGCTGCCCGAGGCCGTGACGGATCGCCACGTCCACGCCATCGGCGACGAAGTTGGCCAGACCGCGCGTGGTGGCGATGTTCAGCTCGATGTCCGGCGTGCCGCGCGCGGAAGGCGCCGAGCCGTGGCACCAGCCAGGATGCGGCGAAGGCCGGCGGCGCACTGACGGTGAGCACGCCGGCGTTGGGCAGCGCGCTGCAGCCGTCGCGTCGCCTCGCCGATCTGACGAAATGCGTGGCGGATCGGCACGAAGTAGCTCTGCCCCGCTTCGGTCAGCACGAGCGAGCGGTTGCCGCGGCGGAACAGCTGCGTGCCGAGCCGTTGCTCCAGGCCGCGCACTAACTGGCTCACCGCGCCGGGCGTCACCGACAGTTCGGCCGCCGCCTCCTTCATGCTGAGGTGACGGGCGGCGGCCTCGAAGGCGCGCAGGGCGTTGAGCGGCGGCAGGCCGGGCATGGGTCAAGATAGTTATTCTGAACCGAACCGACCATGAAGAATTGTTTGTTCAGCGGCGCGCCAAATCACAGCTAGGGGCGTATGAGCGAACTTGTGATTTCCCGATCCACCCAGGCCTCGGCGAGCGAATTCCGCCAGGGCTGGTCAGTCGTGCTGGTGTGCTTCTGCGTGGCGACCTTCGCCTGGGGCTTCGGCTTCTACGGCCAGTCGGTCTATCTCGCCGACCTGCACGCGACACGTGGCTGGCCGTCCTCACTGATCGCCTCAGCAACCACGGTGAACTATCTGACCGGTGCCTTGCTGCTGTCGCGCGTCCACCGTGCGATCGAGGTGCTGGGTCCGCGCCTGCTACTCGCCGGCGGTGTTGCGATCATGGCGGTCAGCGCGATCGGACTGAGCCGCGTGCAGGCGCCTTGGCAGCTCTATTTGTGCAGCATTGTGATGGCGGTCGGCTGGGCGGGCACGACCACCACCGCGATCGCCACGACACTGGCCTATTGGTTCGATGCAAGGCGCGGGCTTGCGCTCAGCCTGGCACTCACCGGTGCAAGCGCCGGCGGCTTCACCATCGCACCGCTGCTGGTGCGGCTGGTCCCCAGCATGGGGCTGGAGCAGGCCGTGCTGCTGATCGCGCTTGGCGGGCTGGTGGTTCTGCTGCCGATGGTATTCGCCGGCGTGGGGCGCGTCGCATCGATCGGCCACTCAGCTGCATCGCGCGGGGCATCGCTGGCGGCACACGGTCAGCTCACCGCGTATCGGAGCCAGGCGCAGGCGTTGCGCAGCCTGCACTTCTGGTCGGTGGCGCTGCCGTTCGCGCTGGCACTTGCGGCACAGGTCGGCTTCATCGTGCACCAGGTGGCGTTCCTGCTGCCGCATCTCGGCAGCAACGGTGCCGGCATCGCCATCGGCGCAACCGCGATCGCGGCGGCGGCGGGACGGCTTGCCTTTGCGCCGCTGATCGACTGGATGAACCAGCGTGTCGCCGCGGCCGCCTGCTTCGCATCGCAGGCGTTGGGCCTGGGCCTGATGCTGGCGCTGCCGGACCAGAACGCAGCCTTGTACATCGGCAGCGTGGTGTTCGGGCTTTCCGTCGGCAACGTGATCACACTGCCCGCGCTCATCATTCAGCGCGAGTTCGCGCCGCAGTCATTCGGCCTTGTGGTCGGCCTCGCCTCGATGGTCGGCCAGGCGACATTGGCGTTCGGACCGACGATGCTGGGCCTGGCGCGGGATGCCACAGGCTCCTACAGCGCCGCGCTCGGCCTTTGCATGGCGCTGCAACTCGCGGGGGCAGCGCTCGTGCTTGTCGTATGGCGGCGAGGGGGTTGAGGCACACCGCCTTGGCGAGCACACTCGCTGGACCGTGGGGCACCGGCCCGAAGCAGCGAGGCGAACCGTTTGAGAGCCCCACTTTCCCTCAGCCCATCCGCGCGACAGGGCGGCCTGCTTTTGGCCGCCGCGTTCGTCACCTTCGCCGTGGGCGCGGCGTGCATGCACTCCTACACGGTGTTCCTGATCGCTTTCATCGAGGCGTTCGGATGGAGCCGTGCCGAGAGTTCAATCGCCTACTCGGTGTCGCAATTCATCAGCGGTGCCACGTCCCCGGCGGTCGGTATTCTGGTCGATCGCCTGGGGCCGCGGCGCCTGGTTCTGATCGGCGGCGTCCTGCTCGCAGCCGGGCTCGTCGCCAGCTCGTTTGCCAACTCTCTCTGGCAGGTGATCCTGCTGTATGGCGTGGTTATGACGCTAGGCGCCAACTGCCTCGGGCTGGTGGTGTTCGTTCCGATCCTGTCGCGCCGCTTCGTGCGGAACCGCGGTGTGGCGGTCGCGGTCGTGCAGTCGGCGAACGGCTTTGCCCGGGCATTTTCAGCCCCGCTGTCGCAGATGTTGATCTCCGGCCTGGGCTGGCGCGGAGCCTATCTCGCGCAGGGCGGCTTCATGGCGGCGGCGTTTCTGCCGCTTGCCGCCATGTTCCGGCACTCGGAACCGGAGCGAATATCGTCGGCGGGCGGGCGCTCCATCGTCGCCCCCGGCTGGACGCTGCGCCGCGCGATGCGTACGCCGCATTTCTGGCTGCTGATGCTGGTCTACGTATTCACCGGTCTCGGCAGCTTCCTGGTGGCGCTGCACCAGCTCGCCTTCGCTGTCACCATCGGCTTCGACAAACTATACGCGGCCGAGGTGCTGGGGCTGGGTGCATTCCTGTCGCTGCCTGGCGTGATCATAACAGGATGGATGTCCGACTACGTGGGCCGCGAGTTGTCCGCGGTGGTCACCTACGGCACGTCGATCATCGGCGTCGCCTGCGCCATGCTGATTACGTCGCCGGACCAGCATCTGCTGCTTTGGCTGCATTCCTGCTTTTTCGGCCTGACCTGGGGTGCACGAGGGCCGGCAATCACCGCCAAGACGGCCGATCTGTTTCCGGGTCCGCAACTTGGCACGATCCTCGGGGTGATCACGATCGGCACGGGGATCGGCTCCGCGTCCGGTTCCTGGCTGGCTGGCTGGACCTTCGATGTCACCGGCAGCTACCAGGTGGCATTTGGATTCTCGATCTTCTTCTACGTCTGTGGGAGCGTTGCCTTCTGGGCCCTGCGCCGGCCGCCAGTGGCGGAATGCTGAGGCGTAGTGCACTTTCGCTCTGGCGTCCCGTTCGGCAGGCCGCTAGAACTCTTGGCACTTGCCGAGGGATTGCTCGCGATGCGCCCTTTTCTGGTGTTGCTGACCGTCGCGTGTCTCGCTGCCTGCGGTACCGAGCAGACGCAGTCGGAGCATGCGCTAGTGCGCTACGACAATGATTGGCGCCAACGGCAGGCTGTGCTGGATGCCGACGCGATCATGCAGGGCATGGCGCAGGCGCGGCAACGCCAGGAGGAGCTGGCGCGGAGCGCACGATAGGTGCGCTGACCTTCGGGGCACGGCGAGGTCAAACACTTAAGCACGGGCTGCGTAGGACCTGATCGAAGGCCTCGTGGCTGGCATCCTGTTCGGACAGTATCGGTGGGCGGATGGGCCATCTTATGCCGAACGCGGGATCATCCCAGTGTACTCCGACCGACAATTCAGGCACGTGGCGTTCGGTGATCTGGTAGAATACCTCGGTATCGTCGGCCAGCGACTGAAAGCCGTGCGCGAAACCGGCTGGGACGTACAGGGCGAGCCCGTTATCCTCGGTCAGCTCGGCCGCACGCCAGTGACGGTATGTCGCGGAATTGCGGCGCAGATCCAGCAGCACATCGAAGACCGCTCCCCTCGTGCAGCGAACCAACTTGGTCTCCGCATGCGGCGCACTTTGGAGATGCATGCCGCGCAAGGTGCCACGGTGTGCATTGAACGATGTACTGCATTGGACAAAATCGCCGATCAAGCCGTATGCCGCGAATTCGTCGCGGCAGAAGGTCCGCGCGAACCAGCCACGTGTATCGCAATGGCGTTCCGGCGAAATGACGAAGGCACCGGCGAGCGGGAGTTCCTCGAACCGCATCAGATGACTTGCAGGCTTCGGGATCGGCACGACGAATTTGCCGCCCCAGTCGCGCACTCCGCGCATCTGGTCGATGATCTCCTCCTTCAGGTTCCACGGCAGGATGAACACGTAGTCGGGCTGTGCCGCGAAGATCCGTTCGGGAGCGAAGATCGGGATCTGTCTGCCTGGCAGAAAGCGGCCCTGTTTGTGCGGGCTGCGATCGACGGTGAACGCCAGCAGCTCGGGCCCGACACCGCAGTAATTGAGCAGCGTATTGCCCTTGGCCGGGGCGCCATAACCGGCGACCAGCTTGCCTTCGCGTCGTGCCTCGATCAGGAACTCCAGTACCTGACATTTGACGTTGACCGCGGTCGCGCCGAACCGGTCATAGGTCGCCAAATCATTGAGGCCGGCTTCCTTCTCCTCGGCAAGCGCGGCGTGGAACCGCTTGGTGCGCGGCCTTGCGGCAGCGGCATGGCAGGCATGGATGCGCAGCGAGCCGCCATGCGTCTGCAGGCAATCGACATCGAACACGCGCAGTCCGTGCCGGGCGAACACCTTGTCCACGACAAGCAGCGAGAAATACGAGAAGTGTTCGTGATAGATCGTGTCGAACTGCCGGTTCGCCATCAGGTGGAGCAAATGCGGGAATTCCACTGCGATCGTGCCGGCAGGCTTCAGCAGGATTGGCAGTCCGGCGACGAAGTCGTTCAGATCCGGCACGTGCGCCAGCACGTTGTTGGCGCAGATCAGGTCCGCCTGCTTCCCCGCGTCAGCCAGCCGGCGCGCAGTCGCCTTGCCGAAGAATGCGACCTCGGTCGGCACGCCGAGTGTCTCGGCAGCCGCCGCGACGTTGGCGGCCGGCTCCACAGTAATATTAAATAAAGGTACATGTTTCAGTTTAAAGAGAGTTAGTTCCTATGAAGTAAATTAGTAGGCGTGCAGCGGATAGTGCGGTTCCATGGTCCGGAGCCGCTCTGTCGTCAGGAATGAATTCGACAGCGGCGCACTCCCGAGATCGACGAAACTGCGTCGTAGCCCGACGCCGCAGAAGCGGCAGGTCGATGGCGTCATGACCTGACCGGTTCCAGCATTCCGTAGCGGGCAATCTGCCGATCCGTCAGCGCCAGTGCCGGCTCGCCCGTGGCCAGGCGCTGGTGCCAATCGACAGTCCAGGCGAGGGCATTCGCGAGCCGCAACTGTGGCGCCCAGCCGAGCCGTATGCGGGCGCACGAAGCATCAATCTTCAGGCAGGCGCTTTCATGCGGCGCATCGCCGGACGCGTCGAACCATGTCGCGCCGTCACCCCATTGCTGAACGATACGCGACGCCAGCCATGCGACCGGCTGCGCATCCTCGTCCGGCGGACCGAAATTCCAGGCCTCGCCGAACTGGGCGGCGTTCGTATGCAGCCGCTCGGCCAACAGCAGGTAGCCGCTCAGCGGTTCCAGCACATGCTGCCACGGGCGAATGGCGTGTGGGTTGCGGATGGCGATGGCCTCATTGGCACGCAGCGCCTTCATGCAGTCGGGCAGCAGGCGGTCCTCTGCCCAGTCTCCGCCGCCGATCACGTTGCCGGCGCGAACCGTCGCCACGCCGACCACTCCGTTGCGTGGATCGGAGAAGAACGAGCGCCGGTATGCCGCTGCCACCAGTTCGGCACAGCCCTTGGAACTGCTGTAGGGGTCATGGCCTCCCATCGGCTCGATCTCGCGATACGCCCAGGGCCATTCGCGGTTCTCGTAGCACTTGTCGCTGGTCACGATGACTACGCAGCGGACGGTGGGGCACGTGCGGACAGCCTCCAGCACGTGGACCGTTCCCATGACATTGGTCGCATAGGTTTCGACGGGCTGGCGGTAGGACTCCCGCACCAGCGACTGTGCCGCCAGGTGGAACACGATCTCCGGCTGCGCGTCCTTGACCGCGCGGGTCACCGCGCCGAGGTCGCGGATGTCTGCGTAGGTCGTCGGCACCAGATCCGACAGACCGGCCAGCGCAAACAGGCTCGGCGCCGTGGGTGGCGGCAGTGACAGGCCGACGACGCTTGCGCTGAGGCGATGCAGCCACAGGCTGAGCCAGGATCCCTTGAACCCGGGATCGCCCACGACCAGCACGCGCTTGCCGGTCCAGAAGGGTTGGCTTGGGTTCTCTGTGCCGCCGTGCATCGCCGATCAACTCCGCGGCATTCCATGGTGGGAATGCGCGGCGGCATCGTCGGCATGAGAACCTTAACAGGGTTTTAAAATCTGGCCCCTGGCCGGGGTTCGTCTCGTGTGTGGCACACGTGTTACGCTGGACGACCAGCCGGACCGGTTGAGCAGCTGACAGGTAATGTCCCGCAATGGAGCTGCCTTCGGACCCGATTGACTTTCTCATCATCGGCGGCGGTTCGGCCGGCTGCGCGACGGCCCCGCGTCTGACAGTGAGATCCCGGTAGCCGCGTGTTGCTCTGCGAGGCAGGTCGCGACG
>CAWCXI010000017.1:0-292430 GCA_963799415.1 uncultured Alphaproteobacteria bacterium
CTCCTCGCAATGCTGGGTGGACGGCCCCCTGACGGCATCATTGTGCCAAGCTGGCCATGGATGAACAGGGCAGCGAAGGAGACCGTCCGTGATGGAGCGTAGCATCATTGGGATCGACCTTGCGAAGAACGTGTTCCAACTGCATGCGGAAGACGCGGCGGGGCATGTGCTGTGGCGCAAACGGCTGCGCCGCGAGGAGCTGGCGCGGTTCCTTGCCAAACAGCCGCCGTCGCTGATCGGCATGGAGGCATGTGGCTCGGCGCATCACTGGGGCCGCGTGCTCAGCGGGCAAGGCCACGAGGTACGGCTGATGCACGCGAAGTATGTGAAGGCCTATGTCAAACGCGGCAAGAGCGATCTGCGTGACGCGGAGGCCTGCTGCGAGGCCGTGCAGCGGTCCAACATGCGGTTCGTGCCGGTGAAAAGCGTCGAGCAGCAGGTGGGACGAGCGTTGGAACGGTCGCGCGATCTGCTGGTGAAGCAGCGGACCCAGATCATCAATGCGACGCGCGGTATGCTGACCGAGATGGGCATCGTTGCCGGCACTGGCCTGCGGGGCTTCAAGGCCTTGGTCGCTCGCATCGACGCCGGCGATCCCGCCATCCCGGCGTTGCTGCTGAGCGCGCTCAGGCCGCTGGTCGAGCAATGGCGCGCGTTGGACGCCAGCATCGAGGAACTCGAAGCCCGTATCGTCGCATGCGCCAGGAGCGATGAGCGCATGCGTCGCCTGCAACAGATCCCCGGCGTCGGTCCGCTGATCGCCCACGCGCTGGTGATGGCGGTCGGCGATGCGCGCCGCTTCGACACCGCGCGCGACTGTGCCGCCTGGATCGGCCTGACGCCGCTCACCAACAACAGTGCCGAGAAGACCCGCATCGGCCACATCAGCCGACAGGGCGATCACAGTCTGCGACGATTGCTGGTGCTCGGCGCCGCCAATCTGATGCGCCGGGCCAGAGTGAAGCCGGGCCAGGCCAGTGCCTGGGTGCAGGGCATCATGGCGCGCAGGCCGTTCAAGGTCGCAACCGTCGCCCAGGCGGCGAGGATCGCACGCATCGCCTGGGCGATGCTGCGCTCGGGCGACAACTATCGGGCCGTGGCGGCGCATCCCTGATGCCGGTGCCGCGGAGATTGACCTATCCGGACACCGATTGTGCTTGCGCCGTGGCGTGCGGCGTCAAGCCCGAGCCGCCGCTGGCGGTCGCTGCGCGAGGCTTGACCCCGCACGCCACGGCGAAGCCTCGCTCGGGATCGGATTTGGCCAGGGCAACAATCTTCTGTGGCAGCAACACTCGGGCCGCACCTCACGACCCTATCGCGCAAGGAGCAAACCGCACCGACGGCAATTTGGTCAGGACCAGAACCAGGACACTCCGTTCTGTCATCGCGCGCTCAGCACGTCGCAATGCTGGGAACCTGGTTCGCGTTACCCATCGGGGCCAGCGGTCTTTCCAGACCGCACAAACAGGCCGGATACATGAACGCTCCAGACCGCTACGCCGTCACCGCTTTTGCTGCTTGCCTAACGGGGGCCGTCCATACATGACATGACGATGGCTTCGCCGCCTCGCAATGACAATGTGCTACGCCTTGCTGACGTTCCAGAACACTGGCGCCGGACCCTTGAGCGGATCGCTGATACTCTTGGTCCAAGCCGCGCGCGGCATGTAGCGGCCGAGTGGAATGAACGGCACTGATTCGAACGCTGCCAGTTGAATCTCGCGCTCCAGCCGCGTCTGCTCCGCTGGATCGTCGCTGTCGAGCCACGCATTGTACGCCGTCTCGATGCGCGGAATCTCGGGCCAGCCGATCCACGCATCCTTGCCGTTGCCGCGCAGCAGCGATCCGAGCAGCGGATCGCGATACTCCGGCACCGGTGTCACGCTGACGAACAACGACCAGCCGCCCTTGTCCAACGGCTGCCGGCTGGAGCGGCGTTGCAGCACCGTGCCCCAGTCCATCGCCTGGTCGTCGATCGTTATGCCAACGCGCGACAATGCATCGGCCACCACGAGCGACGCGGAGTTGTAGAACGGCTGATCGGTGGTGTGCAGCAGCACCAGCTGTTCGCCATGATACCCCGCATCCTCCAGCATCGCCTTCACCTCGGCTGTGCTGCGGTGCTTGGTCAGCGCATCGATCCCCGCCATGTCCACTTCGGGTTTGCCGGTTGCCAGAAACCCCATCGGCACGATGGTGCCCTCCGGATCGCCGCCCATGATCGCGTCCATCACCGCGCGCTGATCGATCGCTGCCATGATCGCGCGCCGCAGCTTCACGTTGCTGGTCGGCGCAGTAACATGGTTGGGGCGCAACTGGCTGATGAAGCCCCACTTGTCGAGCCGCCCGGTCACCACATTCGGCGCCCGCTGAAGCATTGGCAGCAGGTCCGGCATCGGCATCTCGAGCCAGTCCACCTCGCCGGTCACCAGCGCATTTGCCGCGGTCGCGGGATCGGGAATCATCTTCCACTCCACCCGATCAACCAGCACACGATGCCCACCCGAGGTAAAGCTGGCGGGCTCGTCGCGCGGCGCATAGCGCTCGAACGGCACCAGCGCGGCGTGACTGCCGATGACGTATTCGTCCTTCAGGAACCGGAACGGACCGGAACCGACGATCTCGGTCATCTGCTTGTAGGGATCGGTGCCATTGGCGATGCGCTCCGGCACCATCACCGCGGCAGTCTGGAACTTCGACAGCAGCTTGGGCAGAGCCGGGAACTTCTTGCTCAGCCGCGCCACGATGGTGCGATCGTCCGGCGCCTCGAGCGCATCGAGCCGCGCCTGGAGTGTGGCACCGCCGGGATCGCGCTGCATCCAGCGCCTCAGCGACGCGGTGCAGTCGCGGGCCAGCACCTTTGTGCCGTCGTGAAACCACAGGTTCTCGCGCAGCGTCATGACCCAGCGCTTGCCATCATCCTCGATGACATAGCCTGCCAGCATCTGCGGCTTCGGGTTCATCTCCGCGTCGCGACCGAACAGAACGTCATAGATCATGAAGCCGACGTTTCGCGTGGTCATCGCACTGGTCCACACCGGATCGAGGCTCGCCAGCGGCGACTGCGGAATGAAGATCAGCGTCTTCGTCTCGCCGCCGATCGCCGGTCGCGCCAGAGTTGCCGCCGCCGCACCCAGCAGAAAATTGCGTCGCTCCATGGTTCAATCCTTGCTCACGTTCCAGAACACCACCGATGGTCCCTTCAAAATGCCGTGCACATTGTCGCGCCAGGCGGCACTCTGCCGATAGCCGCCGAGGGGAATAAACGGCAGCGTCTCGAACGCCTGCAACTGGTATGCGCGTTCCAGCTTGGTCTGCTCGGCGGGATCGGTGGCGCCGAGCCAGTCGGTGTAGATCTGCTCGATCTTCGGATCGGTGGGCCAGCCGAACCGCGCCTCCTTGCCATTGCCGCGGATGAAGTTTGCGAGCAGCGGATCGCGATGATCGGGTGCTGCGACGACGGACGGAAACAGTGACCAGCCACCCTTGTCGATCTGCTCATGGCTGGTTCGGCGCGTCTGCACCGTGGCCCAATCCATTGCCTGACCGTCGATGTTCATGCCGGCGGCGGACAGCGAATGCGCAATCACCGTCGCAGTGGGGTTGAAGAACCAGTGGTCCGTCGCGTGCAGCAGGACGATACGCTCGCCGTTGTAGCCGGCGCGGTCGAGCATCGCCTTCACCTGATCCGGCGTGTGTTTCGTGCGGACCAGCTCCATGCCGGCGTCGTCCACCTCCGGTTTGCGGTCCGCAGGAAGCCCACGCCGGTGAACATGTTCTCCGGATCGCCGCCCATCGACGCGGCCATCACCTCCTGCTGGTCGATCGCGGCCAGCATCGCGCGACGCACACCAGGATTGCTGGTCGGAGCAGCGATCTGGTTGGGACGCATGAAACAGATCTGGCCGAACGTATCCAGCACGCCGACTTTGACACCGGACGCCTTCTTCAACGTTGGCAGCAGGTCGGGCAGCGGAATCTCGACCCAGTCCACCTCGCCGGTCACCAGCGCATTGGCGGCGGTCTGGGCGTCGGGGATCATCTTCCACTCGACGCGATCGACCAGCACGCGATGTCCGCCCGCCGTGTAGCTCGCCGGCTCGTCGCGCGGCACGTAGCGATCGAACTTCGCGAACGCCGCGTGGCTTCCCAGCACATGCTCGTCGGCCAGCCAGCGGAACGGACCGCTGCCGATGGCCTCCGGGATCTGCTTGAACGGATCGGTCTGCGCCAGGCGCTCCGGCATCATCACCGCCGGGATGATGAACTTCGACAGCAGTGTGCGTAGATGCGGGAACGGCTTGTTCAGACGTAGTACAATCGTGCGGTCATCCGGCGCCTCCATTGCATCGAGCCGCTGGGACAGCGTGACGCCACCCTGATCGCGCACCATCCAGCGCTTTAGCGACGCGATGCAGTCGCGCGACCTCACCGGCTCGCCATCGTGGAACCACAGGTTCTCGCGCAGCCGCAGCGTCCAGCGGCGACCGTCGTCCTCCATCAGATCGCCTTCGAGCATCTGCGGCAGCGGGTTCATCGCATCGTCCCGCCCGTACAGCAGATCGAACACCATGAAGCCCATGTTCCGGGCGATCTGCGAGCTGGTCCAAACCGGATCGATGCTGTTCAGCGCGACCTGCGGCACAATGGACAAGGTCTGCGTCTTGCCGGCGATGGCGGGGCGCGCCAGAGCGGCGGCAGCCGCCCCGAGCAAGAGGCTGCGTCGGTGCATTCCTTGTGGTTCCTCCCGATGTGGCGGGAGTCTCAGCCCAGTGACGCAGCCTGCTCCATCTCTTCGCGAACCTCGCGCTCGATCGCATCCAACAGGCGTAAAGGAAAGTACCGCGGCACGCCTTCTGCGATGAACACGATGCGCGTGGAATGGTCGGACGAGGGCCATCGATCGAGGAACTCCGGCGACGAGACGACGTGCTGGACGCCGTGAATGACGGCGGGCTGACCCGGCATTTCTTCGATGTTCACCAGCCCCTTCAACCGCAGCAGGCGCGCGCCGCAGTGTTCGGTCAGTGCTTCCAGCAGAAGGGTCAGCGCCAGGGCCGGAACCGGACGCTCGCGCTGCAATGCGAAGGTTGTGATGCCGTCGGTGTGCTGTGCGCGCGCGAACGGATTGCGCGACGGCGGATCGGGCAGGTTGGCAAAGCGCGTCGCGACGCTGGTGCCGGTGAACAGGGCAGCCGGCGTGACATCGCGCGCGGCGAGCAGGCCGGCACCAGGATTGAGCGTAGCAAGCCGCCCCTGCAGAGCATTGGTTGGCTTGGCGACGTCGGTCTTGCTCAGCAGCAGCGTGTCGGCCAGCGCAGCCTGACGGCGGGCTTCGGGATGACGATCGAGCGTCGCCTCCCCGTGCAGCGCATCGATGAGCGTGACGATGCCGTCGATGGCGTGATGCTGCGCGATGTCGCGATCGGTCATCAGCGCTTGCAGGATGGGGGCGGGATCAGCGAGACCGGAGGTCTCGATCAGCACTCGGTCATAGCTGATCTCGCCGGCCTCACGCCGCCGGTGCAGATCGAGCAGCGTGGCGATAAGGTCGCTGCGTACCGCGCAGCACAGGCAGCCGGTGGTGAGCGCCAGCAGGGTTTCGTCGCTGCTGGCGATCAGCTCGTGATCGAGGCCGATCTCGCCGAATTCGTTGACGATGACCGCGGTGCGCGCGAAGGCGGGATCGCACAAGATGCGCCCGATCAGCGTAGTCTTGCCACTACCGAGAAAGCCGGTGACGATGGCGACAGGGATCATGACGCGAGGCGGTAATGGACGGCATGCATGACGGCACCCTGCTCAGTGACGCGGCGGCGCTGCGCGAACTCTATGGCGAACCCTCGGACGGGGCGATTGCCAAAGAGATCGACTACGTGCATCCGCATTATCGCGCGATGATCGAGGCTTCGCCATTCGTGGTGATGGCGACCAGCGGCCCGGACGGGCTCGATGTCTCGCCGCGCGGCGATCCGGCAGGATTCGTCGTGGTAGAGGATGAGCGGACTCTGTTGATTCCGGACCGGCGCGGCAACAATCGCTGCGACAGTCTGACCAACCTGATCGACGATCCGCGGATCGCGCTGCTGTTCATGATCCCGGGCGTCGGCGAGACGCTGCGGGTGAACGGGCAGGCGGAGATTTGTGTCGAGCCGGCGCTGCTGGAGCGATTTCCGGCGCAGGGCAAGCTGCCACGGTCGGTGATCGTGGTGCATGTCGAGCGGGTGTATTTCCAGTGTCCAAAGGCGCTGGTGCGATCGGACCTCTGGAACCCGGCGAAACATGTCGAGCGGCGTAGTCTGCCGAGTGCGGGAACGATCCTGGCGGATATCACGCGCGGGCGCGTCGGCGGTGCTGAGTACGACGCGGCGTATCCGGCGCGGCTGAAGGCCACAATTTACTGAGCTGGTCGGACCCCACCCCAACCCTCCCCCGCTTTCGCGGGAGAGGGAGCTGAAAACCCCCTCTCCGGCGAAAGCGGGGGAGGGTTGGGGTGGGGGTGCTACCGTATCCGCGCCAGCGCCGCCTCATAGGCCTCCAGCACATCCCTGCCGAAGCAAGCCAGAACAACGCGTTCAACCGATGCATCGCCTGCCAGGAACTCTGCCACGGTGGACACGGCGATCCGCGCCGCCTCGGCGATCGGATACCCATAGATCCCGCAACTGATCGCTGGGAATGCGATCGATCGCACCCCATGCGCGACCGCCAGCTTGAGACTCTCCGCATAGCAGCTCGCCAGCAGCTCCGGTTCGCCATGCCTGCCGTCGCGGTACCGGGGCCCCACTGCGTGGATCACGTGCTTGGCCGACAGCCCGTACCCCTTGGTGATCTTTGCCTGACCGGTCGGACAGCCGCCGAGCGCGCGGCACTCGGCCAGTAAATCCTGACCCGCCGCACGGTGGATCGCACCATCAACGCCGCCGCCGCTCAGCAGTGACTGGTTGGCCGCATTCACGATTGCATCGACCGCCAGCTTCGTGATGTCGGCTTCGCGAACCTCGATGCGCTGCACGATGCGCCTCCCTCAGATCCAGTTGCGCCACTTGAAGATGGCCAGCGGGATCAGGCCTGTTACGATGATCAAGCCGAGGCCCCAGGCATAGCCCCACGTCCAGTCGTATTCCGGCATGTTCTTGAAGTTCATGCCGTAGATGCCAGCCACCAGCACCGGCGGAATGCCGACAACCGAGACCACCGTCAGCACCTTCATCACGTTGTTCTGCGCGATGTTGATGAAGCCGAGCGTCGCGTCCAGTAGGAACTGGAGCTTGTCGTTGAGATGCGTGTCGAAATCATTCAGCGACGCGATGTCGCGCCGTAGCGTGTGCAACCGTGGCTTCAGGTCCTTCGGCAGCCACGCTTCGGCTGTTGTCTCCACGTAGGGGACAATCCGTCCCGCGCCTACCTGGCTTTCGCGGATGTGCGAGATCAGGTCGCCGACGCGGCCCAACGTGACGAGCGAGGCACGCAGCATGGCATCCTCGCGCTTGCGTCCGCTGGCCGCCGCCATGTCGTCGCAGAAGATGCGGTGCGAGAGCGATTCAAGCTCGGCCTTTACCTGTTCGAGCGCATCTGCCTGGCGGTCGACCATCACCTCCAGCAGCGCGACCAGCACATGCGTGCTGCTGCGCATCGTTGAATCGAGCTGCGCCATGAAGTGGTCGAACAGCCGGCTCGGCGCGAAGCGGACGGTGATCAGGCGCTCGGGCGAGAGGACAAGGCCGACCGAGACCGATCGCGGCTCGGTATCCGGCCGGCTGACCACCGGCATGCTGAGATAGAGCACCCCATCACGGGTGGCGAGGCGGCTGGAGCTTTCGATCTCGTTGATGTCGGCCTCGCTGGGAATGGCGAGGCCGGTTTCGCGCGAGACACGCTCAGTCTCGTCCTGCGTCGGTTCGAGCAGATCGATCCACTGCGCGCTGGCGAGCGACTCCGAACTGCGTCGGAGCGCTCCGCCCTGGCAGGTGAATGCAGTCAGCACATCCGTCAGTTGCGCGACCGGTCGACCAGCGCGTTCTTGGCGATCCACGGCATCATGGCACGCAGCTTCTCGCCCACCTGCTCGATCGGATGCTCGGACAGACGGCGGCGCATCGCCTTGAAGCTGGTCTGGTTCACCTTGTTCTCCAGCATCCAGTCGCGCGCGAATTTGCCTGACTGGATGTCGTCCAGCACGCGCTTCATCTCCGCCTTGGTCGCGTCGTTGACGATGCGCGGCCCCGACACGTATTCGCCGTACTCCGCCGTGTTGCTGACCGAGTAGTTCATGTTGGCGATGCCGCCCTCATACACCAGATCGACGATCAGCTTCACTTCGTGCACGCACTCGAAGTACGCCATCTCGGGCGCGTAGCCAGCTTCAACCAGAGTGTCGTAGCCGGCCTTCATCAGCTCGACGAGGCCGCCGCAGAGCACGGTCTGTTCGCCGAACAGGTCGGTCTCGCATTCCTCCTTGAACGTCGTCTCGATGATGCCGGCGCGGCCGCCGCCGATGGCGCTGGCGTAGGACAGTGCCACCTCCATCGCATTGCCCGACGGGTTCTGCGCAACCGCGACCAGGCACGGCACGCCACCACCGCGCTGATATTCGCTGCGGACCGTGTGGCCAGGGCCTTTCGGCGCGATCATGAACACATCGATGTCGGGGCGCGGATCGAGCAGATTGAAGTGCACGTTCAGCCCGTGCGCGAATGCCAGTGCGGCGCCGCTCTTCATGTTCGGGCCGAGTTTTTCCCGGTACAGATCACCCTGGCCCTCGTCTGGCGTCAGCACCATCACCACGTCGGCGGATTTCGCGCAGTCGGCGGGGTCCATCACCTTCAGGCCAGCAGCCTCGGCCTTGGCGACGCCACCGGACTTTGGCCGCAGGCCGACGACGACGTCCTTCACGCCGCTTTCCTTAAGATTGTTGGCGTGGGCGTGGCCCTGGCTGCCATAGCCGATGATGGCGACGCGCTTGCCCTTGATCAGGTTCACATCGGCATCGCGGTCGTAGTAAACGCGCATCTCAGTCGCTCCTTTCCCGCGTCATGTTCACGCTCTGATATGTTCGCACCCTAGATCGTCCGTACGCCGCGCGCTATCGCGGCCACGCCGGTACGTGACACCTCGGCTAGTCCGAGATGCCGCATCAGGTCGATGAAGGCGTCTAGCTTGTCGGTCCCGCCGGTCAGCTCGAACACGAAGCTCTCGTGCGTCGCGTCGATCACGCGGGCGCGAAAGGCATCGGCGATGCGCAGCGTCTCGACGCGCTTTTCCCCCGTGCCGACCACCTTGATCAGCGCCATCTCGCGCGCGATGTGCGGACCTTCGCGAGTGAGATCGGCGACGCGATGCACTGGCACCAGCCGGTCGAGCTGCGCCTTGATCTGCTCGATCACCATCTCCGTGCCGGAAGTTACTATGTTGATGCGCGAGCGCTCGCCACCGCTTTCCACGGCCGCCACGGTGAGGCTGTCGATGTTGTAGCCGCGGCCCGAGAACAGGCCGACGACGCGGGCAAGAATGCCCGGCTCGTTTTCCACCAGGACCGAGATCGTCGCACTGCGGAGTGTGGTGTCGGGCATGTGCTTCCTATTGTCATCCCCGCGAAAGCGGGGACCCAAGGCCCGGGATTGCGGTCGCTCGCCTGGGTGAGATGTCAGACCAGTACGAGACCTTCGTCGGTGATGCCGGCGGCTTCGTCCTCGTGCTCGGGGCCGAGGATCATCTCGTTGTGCGCCGCACCGCTCGGGATCATCGGGAAGCAGTTCTCCTTCGGGTCCACCCCGATGTCGGCAATCACCGCACGGTCGCACGCCAGCATCTCGCGGATCACGTCGTCGACCTGCTCCACGCGATCGGCGCGCAGGCCGACGGCGTGGAAGCTGTCCGCGAGCTTCACGAAATCCGGTAGTGCCGCACTGTAGCTTTCCGAATAGCGTCCGCCATGCAGCAGTTCCTGCCACTGGCGTACCATCCCCATGTACTGGTTGTTCAGGATGAATACTTTTACTGGTAGCCGATACTGCGCCAGCGTGCCCATCTCCTGGATGTTCATCAGCACGGATGCCTCGCCGGCGATGTCGATCACCAGCGCATCGGGATGTGCCACCTGCACGCCCATCGCGGCCGGTAGGCCGTAGCCCATGGTCCCGAGACCTCCGCTGGTCATCCAATGGTTCGGCTGCTCGAAGTGGAAGTGCTGCGCCGCCCACATCTGATGCTGACCGACCTCGGTGGTGATGAAGATCTCCTTGCCGACCGACCGCGTCAGTTCATAGAGTCGCTGGATCGCGTATTGCGGCTTGATGATCGCGCCGGGCGTCATGTCCTGGGTGAATTTGAGGCTGCCCTTCTCGCGCCACGCATCGATCTGGCGCCACCAGGTCGCGATCGCCTGCGTATCAGGCACGATCGCATCGGCCTTCCATGCCGCGATCAGCGCGTCCAGCACACGCCCCGCATCGCCGATGATCGGCACATCGACCGGCACGTTCTTGTTGATCGACGAGCTGTCGATGTCGGCATGGATCTTCTTGGATCCCTGGCTGAAGGCGTTCAGCCGTCCGGTCACCCGGTCATCGAACCGCGCGCCGATGTTCAGCAGCACGTCGCAGCCATGCATGGCCAGATTGGCCTCGTAGGTGCCGTGCATTCCCAGCATGCCGAGGAACTGTGGATCGGAGGCGGGATAGGCGCCCAGACCCATCAGCGTGTTGGTGATCGGGAAGCCGGTCATGCGAACGAACTGCGTCAGTGCCGCCGCGGCGGCCGGTCCGGCGTTGATCACGCCGCCGCCGGTATAGACCATCGGCCGCTTCGCCGCCTTGAGCAGTGCGATCGCCTTGTCGATCTGGCCGCGGTCCGGTTCGGTGCGCGGACGGTAGCTCGGGTGGCCATCGGCCGGCGGCGTGTACGGCGCCGGGCCGATCACGATGTCCTTCGGCAGATCGATGACCACCGGGCCGGGCCTGCCCGAGCGGGCCACGTAGAACGCCTCGTGCACGACGCGCGCCAGATCTTCGGGACGCTTGACGAGGTAGTTGTGCTTGGTGGCCGGGCGGGTGATGCCGGTGGTGTCGGCCTCCTGGAAGGCGTCGTTGCCGATCAGGTGAGTGGGCACCTGGCCGGTCAGGCAGACCACCGGAATGGAGTCCATGAGCGCATCCACCAAGCCAGTGACCGCGTTGGTGGCGCCCGGCCCAGAGGTCACCAACACGACGCCGACCTTGCCGGTGGAGCGGGCGTAACCCTCGGCCGCGTGCACCGCGCCGCCTTCCTGGCGGACCAGGATGTGGCGGATGGCATTCTGCTTGAACAGCGCGTCGTAGATCGGCAGTACGGCGCCGCCGGGATACCCGAAGATGACCTCTACGCCCTGATCTTTCAGTGCGCGGAGGAGAACTTCTGCTCCCGATTGGGCTTCGTCTGCCGACATTGTCGTGCTCCAGGTGATGGCGGGGGCGCACCGATAGGCTGGATGGTGCGGTGCGTCAACCCATGTGCTCAATAAATGCTAAGATATCATGAACATTTCTTTCCGAAAATTGCTCGCCAGTCGCAAACCGCGCATGGATCGTATGCAGGCGCGGCGGCTCGGCAAGTTGATGGTGGCGAAACCATGTCGCCTGCCGCTTGGTGTATTGCCCGGTCACCAGTTCGATCTGCCGCGTGGCCTCGGAGAGCGTGAGGCTGCCGTGCAGGTAGCTGGCCAGCTCCGGTACGCCATGCGCTCGCATTGCCGGCAGCGCCGGATCCAAGCCGAGGGCCAGCAGTGCCCGCACTTCTTCCATGGCACCTTCGGTCAGCATTCTCGTGAGCCGAGTGGCGATCGCCGCGCGCAGTTCGGCGCGCGGCGGATCGATCAGAACGGCGGCGAAGCGCCAGGGCGCCGGCTGACCGGCAAGCGCCTGCCATGACGTGAGGCTTCGCCCGGTGCCTCGCCATGTCTCCCAGGCGCGGGCGATACGCTGGCTGTCGGTGGGACGCAGCCGGGCAGCGGCCTCGGGGTCTGTCTCTGCGAGGCGTTTGTGCAGAGCGCTGGGTCCGATTTCCTTAAGCAGGCGCCGCGCCTCATCGCGCGCGGCTGGACCCGGTTCGGGAATGGCTGCCAGACCCTGCGTCAATGCGGCGAGGTAGAGGCCGGTGCCACCCGTCAGGATCGGCAGTCGCCCCGCTTCCCGCGCCTGATCCATCTCCGCCAGCGCCGCTCCACGCCACCACGCGACGCTGCCTGGTTCGGCGGCAGGCCTGATGCCATAGAGCGCGTGAGGCATGCGACATTCCTCCTCGATCGAGGGTCGCGCCGTGAGCACGCGCAGCTCGCGGTACACCTGCATGGCGTCGGCATTGATGACCGTGCCGCGGCATTTCTCGGCCAGCTCCATCGCCAGCGCCGACTTGCCGCTCGCGGTGGGACCGGCAACGATCAGAGCAGGCGGAGATGGGCTTTCGCTCAGGTCTTGTGTCGCGATGATTTGAGCCATTCACATTTGATAGTCTTGCGCACTGTGCGGCGAAAACCGCTCGTTCACGCCTGAGCCCGAATCCTGTAGCATGCCGAATCGAAATTGGAGCGGTCGATGGTACTCGGACGTGAGGTGAAGCACAGGCTGAAGGCAGTGGTCGCGCCAGTGATTTTTCTGTCTCTGGTCGGCTACTTCGGCTGGAATGCAGTGCAGGGCAATCACGGCTTGGTAGCCTATGCCCAGCGACAGGAATTGCTCGCCCAGGCGCAAGCGGACCAGGATAAAGCCCGCGCGGAACGCGATGCCTGGGAGCGGCGAGTCGCCGGACTTCGCTCACGCCACATCGACGCCGATGCGCTCGATGAACGGGCACGCGCGATGCTGAACCTGGCCGATCCATCGGATATCATCGTGCCATACGGACCGTCGGACCGGCTGTTCTGAGCACTGCGTGAAACACGCTTTTGATCTCTGGCCACGGGCGACCAAAACGCCGATATTGTCGCTATGAGCGCCCCGCCTTCGAACCAGGGAAGACGTCGAGGCATGAAGAATCAGGATTGGGAAATCCCGCCCAAGCTCCAGCCGGCTGCGGACGACTATTCGTTCGATCTGGAGCGTGCCCTCCGGGCGATCGTCAGCCTGAAGACCTACGTCCCGCCGGACGCGTTCACCGCGGAGACTCTCGGGACGGAGCGTGCGGGCAGTGGCGTGGTGATCCGCGAGAGCGGTCTGGTGGCGACAATCGGCTACCTGATCACCGAGGCGGAGACGATCTGGATCACCTCGTCGGACGGACGGGCGATCCCGGGCCATGCTCTGGCGTATGACCAGGAGAGCGGCTTCGGCTTGGTCCAGGCGCTGGGTAGGCTCGACCTGCCAGCGCTGGAGATGGGCGATTCTGATAGCCTGAAGGTCGGCGACCAAGTGGTCTTCGCCGCCGGTGGCGGCCGGCATCACGCGATCGAAACCCGCGTCGTCGGACGCCAGGAGTTCGCCGGTTATTGGGAGTACGTGCTGGACGATGCGATCTTCACCGCGCCGGCGCACCCGTTCTGGGGCGGCGGCGGTTTGCTGAGTGGCGACGGCAAGCTGATGGGGATCGGCTCGCTGATCCTCCAGCAGGGTGATGGCAAGGGACAACGGCTCGACATGAACATGGTCGTGCCTATCGGGCTGCTGACTCCGATCATGAAGGACCTGCTGAGCTACGGCCGCGTGAACCGGCCGGCGCGGCCCTGGCTGGGCATGTACGCCACGGAAGCCGATGACTCGATCGTGGTGGGCGGCCTGGCTGACAACGGACCGGCCGAGCAGGCAGGTGTTCGCAGGGGCGACCGCATCCTGGCGGTGGGCGGCGATGAGATCAGCGACCTGGCCGGCCTATGGCGACGCGTCTGGGCGTCAGGCAGCGCCGGCGCGGAGGTCAGGCTGCGGCTGATGCGCGACAAGAACCCGGTCGCACTGACGGTGCGGTCCCGCGATCGGTCGAGTTCGCTGAAGTCGCCAAAACTGCACTGACTCCAGCCGGGCACCCTTACGCCAGGCCGCGCGCCTTCAATCGGTCCACCAGGAGCTTGCCGAGTTGTTCGGTTGTCTCCGCCTGTCGTTCCGCCGGAATATGCCTGGCGACAGTATGGACTGCGCCCTCCACCAGAACGCCGATGACCAGGTAGGGATCGGCGCCGTCCTGGGTGACCAATCTGATCACCTCGGCCAGCATCTGGATGGAATCCGGCTTCCTGGAGGACGCTTGGTTGGCTTGGCGGATCAGCCGTTCGAGGGTTCGAAAGCGGTGGTCTGGCATGTCGCCAGCATGAAGGAATCAGTGCCGGAGTGGCAAGCCGGGCGACCTCCATGTTCTTGCTCTGTTCGTTCACATGGCCTAGGGTCAGGACATGCCCGACGAACCCTCTGCGCTCGCCCCAGCTGATCCCGATGATGTCCGCCGCGCGCTCGCCTTTGCCCTGACGTTCGACGGGCGCAAGCGGTTCAGAATTGCCGACGAACTGGCAGCGCACATCACCGCGCAACACCTGGCGCGCTACCTGGAGCTGGCGGGGTTCGTGGTGATGAAGAAGCCGCCACGGGCAGGCCACAGTACGTCAGGCGGTGGGCCGGTTAGTCCCTAAAGACAGGCACTCCGCATCCAAAGCCATATTGTAACGTAAACGCAATATCACGAAACTCGACGCATGTCACATCGCTACGCATTGGACGATCTGGTCGTCGGGCGATCACTTGCCGTGCCTCCTGGTCCGTACCTGATCGTTCTCCTGTTGCCTCCTGTCGCAGGAGAGCCGCACTACCATGGGCGGAGCACGGTTGACGGTCATCGGCGCGCACTGATGGAAGGACAGATCAGAGCCGCGGTAAGCTGTCAGCCGATCGCGGTGGTGACGGAACAAAAACGTCAGCGTCGGGCGCTTCGGTAAAGAATTAAGAGCATGTTGACGGTATCTGGTTGAGGCTTGACGCGACATCGCGCCGTCGCGCTACGACACCTCGATATTAGTCGCAGAGGAGTGACGTATGAAGCCTGCCGCTGAGATGATTGAGGGGCGCATTCGCGAGTGCGCCTATCACATTTGGGAAGCCAGTGGCCGACCGTCCGGACGTGATGAGGAATTCTGGCAGCGCGCGTGCGAACAGATGGCGATTGGCGACGACGCGCCGAATTCCAAAGTCAATGGACACCAGCGAAAGTCCGCGCGGTCAGCCCAGCCGACGCGCCGACGTAGCCGAAAGGCGTCGTAGCAACACTGCATGAGCGCTTGATCTGGCCGGGCAAAGCCCGCTTGATCCTTATGGCCGGCCTTTGGGTCGGCCATTCGCGCAGGGAGCAGAGCAATGGGCCAGCTACGCGGCACGATCATTCCCGTCACGCCGTTTCAGCAGAATTGTGCGGTTCTGTGGGACGATGGCAGCAAACAGGGTGTGGTCGTGGATCCGGGTGGCGACGTGGATCGCATCCTCGCAGCGATCGGCGAGGCTGGCGCGGAGGTCGAGCGCATCTGGCTGACGCATGGTCACCTGGATCACGCCGGCGGTGCGGCAGACCTGCAGGAGGCGTTGCACGGTGTGCCGGTCGAGGGACCCGATCAGCGCGATGAATTTCTGCTTCAGGGCCTGGAGGAGCAGGGCCGCAACTTCGGCTTTGCCATGCGCAATGTCGCGCCGGATCGGTGGCTGCGCGAAGGCGACGCCGTGACACTCGGCGAGCATCGTTTCGACGTGCTGCACTGCCCCGGCCACACGCCGGGGCACGTGGCGTTCGTCAACCATGCAGCGCGGTTCGCCTTGGTCGGGGATGTTCTGTTCCAGGGATCGATCGGCCGCACCGATTTCCCATACGGCGACCACGCAGCCCTGATCCGCGCCATCACCGAGAAACTGCTGCCGCTCGGGGACGATGTTTCATTCCTGTGCGGCCATGGCCCTGGGTCTACGATCGGTACGGAACGCCACAGCAATCCGTTTCTGCGGTAATGTCAGGCCGGTGGACAATCTTCCCCACCCCGCGCACGCGCATCGCTGTTCACGGCGCTCACGCGGCCAGCCAACGATATTGATGCTCAAGGCGATGGGTTGAGCCGGTGAAACAGCGTCTCGACCACGCCGTGGAACATGGCTTCGGTCAGTCGGCCGGTGTTCGTGTTCAGTCGCGACACATGGTAGCTGTCCGCGAGCACTCTGCCCTCGGGCAGGTCATGGATCGCGCCATGCCTGAACGGTGCGTGCGCGAGCCGTACGCCATGGACCCGCAGCACGGCATTGTGGGCGGTGCCTCCGAGCGCGAGCACCGCACCCAGTCGCGGCATTGCGGCGATCTCGGCGGCGAGATAGCGGTTGCAGGTGCCGATCTCGGCCGGCGTCGGCAGGTTCGCGGGCGGCACGCAGCGCACCGCGTTGGTGACCCGACAATCCATCAACGTCAGCCCATCGTCGGGCGTGGCAAGGTAATGACCTTGCGCGAGACCGAAGCGTAGCAGCGTCCGGTAGAGCAGTTCGCCCGCGTAATCGCCGGTGAACGGCCGTCCTGTGCGGTTGGCGCCGCGCACCCCAGGTGCCAGCCCGACGATCAGCAGGCGAGCATCGAGGCTGCCGAAGCTGGCCACCGGCGCGTTGAACCAGTCAGGATGTGCAGACCGATTTGCCTGCCGGTACTCGGCTAGCCGTGGGCAGAGCGGACAGTCGGTTGGTGGATGCCCGTCCTGCGCCTCCGTCACGCGGCGTCGTGCGAATCTGTGAACGGCTCGGCGGGGGTCTGCCGCAGTGGCACGGAGCGGACGCGCGGCTCGGTCTGCCGGCGCGTGAACTCGGGTGCGATCTCGGCCAGTTCGAGGAACTGATCGGCCTGGCGGCGCAATTCGTCCGCGACCATCGGCGGACTGGTGCGAATCGAGGACACGACCGACACCCGCACGCCCTTGCGCTGCATCGCCTCCACCAAGCGTCGAAAGTCGGAGTCACCGCTGAACAATACGGCGTGATCAATCCGAGGCGCGAGCTCCAGCATGTCCACCGCGACCTCGATGTCCATGTTGCCCTTCACCCGCCGCCGGCCGGCCGAATCGGTAAATTCCTTGGCCGGCTTCGTGACCAACGTGTAGCCATTGTAAGCTAGCCAATCGGTCAACGGCTTCAATGGTGAGTATTCGTCGGTCTCCAGTACCGCGGAGTAGTAGTAGGCGCGAACAACGTGGGCCTTCTTGCGGAAGAATTCGAGTAGATTGCGGTAATCCACGTCGAAGCCAAGATTGCGGGAGGCGGAGTAGAGATTGGCACCGTCAATGAACAGGGCAATCCGTTCACTTGGCAGAAAATGCATGGAACTTGACCTCTCGAGGCAGCATCAGGAACCAGTCGCAATGCGCGCTGACCGGGAAAAGGCAGGCAACCGGGGCGATCGCGTAGCAAATCATCGCAGTTTCTCATTGAATTGCAAACGGCTGGGACGGATTCGTTGCGGATGATTGTCATCGGTATCGGCGCTAATCTGCCGGCGCCGGACGGTGCACCCCCGCTCGAAGCAGCTCGCCGAGCTGCCGAGCGCCTGGACACACTGCCTGGACTGCGCCTGCGCGCCTTGTCGCGCTGGTTTCGCACTGAACCGGTCCCGCCTTCCGGCCAACCCTCCTACATCAATGCTATCGCGCTTCTGGGAACCGAGCCAGCCGCCGTGGAACCCGACGCCGCCGATCTGCTCGCGCGGCTCCAGTCGATCGAGGCGCAGGCTGGCCGGACGCGGGGCGAGCGCAATGCGGCTCGCACGCTGGATCTGGACATCATCGCGATGGGCGAGGCAGGGAGGATGGTGCGGGCCGCGCCTGATCCGGTGCTGCCGCACCCCCGTGCGCATCTGCGGGCGTTCGTGCTGGCGCCGCTGCTCGATGTGGCCCCTTGTTGGGTGCACCCAGTGCTGGGCCGGAGTGCCGCGGACATTCTGGCCGAATTGCAGGCTCAGGTGGTTCGGCCGATCTGATTACGCAGGGAAATAACCGAATCATCTGGATTGATGCGCTTGCCTCTCTCCGGCATGACGGCTTGATACCGCTGTGCCGAAAAGCAGTTTTCCCAGCAAAAACCTTAGTTCCGCTGGGCTGTCAGCCGCCTGACGCAGCGCAGCGTGGTGATCGTGGCATCGAGCGTGGGTCCAAGAATACGTCCTCGCAATCTTACCCAATCCGCGACGAAGCTCGAGAGCCTCGGCCGGTCCTCGCCGGTGCCGTACTGCATCTGGCCGCCGAGCGTGCCGTCGGCGGCGATCTGGACGGGCAGCGGCGCGACCCGGGGAGGGCTAACCTGGAAGGGGTAAGCGAACCGGCCGTTGCGCACCTCGATCCGCACCGGAAGTGTCGTCTCGCCACACTGGAACGCCACACCGCTCAGCAGTGTATCCTGGCCGACATAGCTGCCATCGAACTGTGTACCGGCGGCCGGCACCGTGGGCGCACCCGCGAAGGGCGCGCAGCCCCCAAGGCAGCCCCCGACCAGCATGGCAAAATAGCGGTTCATGCTGCCGAAATGGCCTGTTGAGCCACGGCGTCAAGCGGGGCAGGCTTGCTTTGCCGAGGCGCCGCGCCTAGATCAACAGCTCGCCCAAGTCCAATGCCCGGAGGCTGAGCGCATGGCGCGCGTCACCGTAGAAGATTGCGTCCAAAAGGTTCCCAACCGCTTCGAGCTGGTTTTGCTCGCCGCCCAGCGTGCGCGAAACCTGAGCCGCGGCGAGGAGCTGTCCATCGACCGCGACAATGACAAGAACCCGGTGGTCGCGCTGCGCGAGATCGCCGACGAGACGATTGACCTCGGTCGGATCGAGCAGGACCTGATCAAGTCCCTGTCGCGCGCCCCAGAGCCGGAGCCCGCGGACGAAGAGGTGCTCGACCTCATCCCGACCGACCAGAACATCTTCGGCCTGCAGGACGTGACGGCCGAGGAAGAGTCGGCCAGCCTGCCCGTCGAAGGCGAAGATATGTCACCCGAGGATCTCGAGGCGGCGATCGAGGCAGAGCTGGGCGGCCGTAACGCCCGGTAACCGCGCATGACGACGGGGGGCGCAGGAAGCGCTGGCACGAGACAAACCCTCGCTCCCGTTTACGCGCCCGACGGTGTCGCGGTGGAGGCGGCGCCCCGTGCGGCACCCCCGCCATTCGCGGTTGGGCTGGCGGCAAAGCTGCGGGCGTATGATCCGAAGGCGGATACCGGGCTGATCGACGCCGCCTATGCGCTGGCCGAGCGCGCGCACGGCACGCAGCGCCGCGACAATGGCGATCCCTACATCACGCACCCGCTTGCGGTGGCTGATATCCTGGCAGGGTATCGGCTGGACACTGCCTCGATCGCGACCGGGCTGCTGCACGATGTGATCGAGGATACGCCCGTCAAGCTACCGGAGATCCAGACTCGTTTCGGCGGCGAGATCGCCGGGCTGGTCGACGGCGTCACCAAACTGACCCGGCTGGAGCTGCAGTCCGATCGCACCAAGCAGGCTGAGAACTTCCGCAAGCTGGTGCTGGCGATCAGCCGCGACATCCGCGTGCTGCTGGTGAAGCTGGCCGACCGGCTGCACAACATGCGCACGCTGCATTTCGTGCAGGACGCCGAGCGCCGCCGCCGGACCGCGCGCGAGACGATGGAGATCTATGCGCCGCTCGCGGAACGCATCGGCATGGACGCAGTGAAGACGGAGCTGCAGACGCTGGCCTTCGCGCAGCTCGATCCGGAGGCCTATGCGACCATCCAGGCGCGGCTGAATTTCCTGCGCGGTCAGGGCGCCGATGTTATCGAAGAGGTGCGTGCCGAACTCACCCGCGTCTGCGAGGATGGCGGTGTGAAGGTGACCGAGGTCGCGGGACGCGAAAAGTCGCCCTATTCGATCTGGGAGAAGATGCATCGGCGCAACGTCGCCTTTGAGCAGCTTTCCGACATCATGGCGTTCCGCATTGTCGTACCAACCAAGGAGGCCTGCTACGGCGTACTGGGCGCGGTACACTCGGCGTATCCGGTGATCGCTGGCCGATTCAAGGATTACATCTCGACGCCAAAGTCGAACGGCTACCAGAGCCTGCACACCGGCGTGACGCTGCGCGAGCCGCGCAACCAGAAGATCGAAATCCAGATCCGTACCGCCGACATGAACAATGTGGCGGAAAACGGCGTGGCGGCGCACTGGGTCTACAAGGTGCCGGACAAGAAGACCGACAAGCGCGATCTACAGCAGTTCCGCTGGGTGCAGGACCTGCTGGAGATCCTGGAGAATTCCGCGGCCCCCGACGATTTCCTGGAGAACACCAAGCTCGAACTCTACGAGGACCAGGTGTTCTGCTTCACGCCGAAGGGCCAGTTGATCCAGTTGCCGCGTGGGGCGACGCCGGTGGACTTCGCCTATGCGGTGCACAGTCAGGTCGGTGACGCTTGCGTCGGCGCGAAGATCAACGGCCGGCTGCTCCCGCTGCGCCATCAGTTGCAGAACGGTGATCAGGTCGAGATCATGACCGCGCGGGGCGGCACGCCGTCGCCGCAGTGGGAACGCTTCGTCGTCACCGGCAAGGCGCGCGCCCGAATCCGCCGGTTCATCCATCAGCAGCAGCGCCAGCAGCATCTCGATGCGGGGCGCGCGGAGTTGGCGAAGGCGTTCCGCCAGGCCGGGGTCGACGGGTCGGAGAAGGCGCTCGAGCCGGCGCTGAAGACGCTGAAATACAGCGGGGTGGACGATCTCTATATCGCGGTCGGCAACGGCAATGTCGGCCCGAAGGACGTGGTGCATGCCGCCTACCCGGAACTGCGCCAGTCACCGCGTGCGCCGCGTGTCATCCCGGCACCGCCGCCGCGCGCGGCCGGCCGCCATCCGCATCGGTCTGACTTCGATATGCCGATCACCGGACTGGTGCCAGGCATGGCGTACCACTTCGCGGGCTGCTGCCATCCGGTGCCTGGCGACGACATCGTCGGCATTGTCACCACCGGCAAGGGGGTGACGATCCATGGGCGCGACTGCCCGACGCTCACCGGCTTTGCGGCGACGCCGGAGCGCTTCATCGAGGTGGATTGGAACTACACGGCGCTCAGCGGCGGCCGCGGCGACGGCAAGTCACAGCACCACACAGCGCGGATCAGTGTGATCGGCGCCAACGAACCGACGGCCCTCGCCAACCTGACGAATGCGATCGCCAAGCAGGAAGGTGCAGTCGCCAGCCTCAAGATTGTCAACCGGCAGCCTGACTTCATCGAAGCGTTGGTGGACGTCGATGTGCGCGATGTGGCTCACCTGTCGAAGGTCATCGCAGGCCTGCGCGGCGCGGTCGGCGTCAAGGGCGTGGAAAGAGGCTAGGGCAGGGGTGCATGATTCTCGGCCTCGGCTCCGACATCTGCGACATCCGCCGCATCGAAGCGGCGATCGCGCGCCACGGTGATCGCTTTATCGCGCGCATCTTCACCGAGACGGAACGAGCCAGAGCGGAGCGCCGAACGGAGCGGATCCAGGCAGCGACCTACGCCAAGCGATTTGCCGCCAAAGAGGCGGCAGCGAAGGCGCTTGGCACCGGCTTTCGACGCGGTGTGTTCTTCTCGGACCTCGGCGTGGTGAACCTGCCCTCGGGGCAGCCTACCTTGCGCATGACCGGCGGCGCGGCGGCGCGGCTGGCGGCGATCACGCCTGCGGGAATGCTTGCAGCGGTCGCATTGACGATGACGGACGAGTACCCATACGCGTTCGCGCAGGTGATCATCTCGGCCGTGCCAGCGAGTTAAGAGGAGCGAGCCATGCGACGGATTGCCGCGCTGTTGGCGCTGACTGTGGGCGCGTCGCTGCTCGGCGGCTGTGTGTACGATCCGTACACAGGGACCTGGGCGCCGTGCTGCAACTACTACGGCAATCCGTATTATCGGTATCCACCGCCGAATTATCCGTACGGCTATACGCCTGGGCCTTACATGGCACCACCGCAAGGTCAGCCGGGCGCATATCCAAATCAGCCTGCGCAGCCGCCGCCCGGGCCTGGTGCCACGAATTATCCACTGCCTGGCATGCCGATGGTGGTGCAGAACTTCGCTGCGATCGACCTCGATCACACGCTGCCGGAGGTGAGCGCCTTCGCGCAACAGCGCGCGGAACCTAGTGAGGCGGGTCAGCAGAGTATTCAGTAGCGCTGAGAATGAGGACCAGCGGCTCGCTTGACACGCCATCCCCCCCTGGGCTTGATCCGCCCGAATTTTGCACGGAAGCCCACGGCCACATGGCGACCAAGGTCAAGGCCAAGCGCCAATCAAACGCTTGGGTCGAAAACGCAAAGACGATCATCTATGCCGGCTTGATTGCCGTTGTGGTGCGTACTGTCCTCTTTGAGCCATTCAACATTCCATCGGGCAGTATGATCCCCACGTTGCTGGTGGGCGACTACCTGTTCGTCTCAAAATATAGCTACGGATATTCGCGCTATTCACTGCCGTTCGGCTGGCCGCCGTTCTCCGGGCGCATCTTCGGCCGCCTGCCGAATCGTGGCGACGTTGCGGTGTTCAAGTATCCGCGCGACAACTCGACCGACTATATCAAGCGCATAGTGGGTCTGCCAGGCGACCACATTCAGGTGCGCCAGGGCCAGCTCTACATCAACGGCCAAATCTGCCCGCGCCAGCCGGAAGGCGACTATGTCGCCGACGACAACGGCATCCACATGGTGCTGCGGCTGTATCAGGAAGCGCTGCCGAACGGCGTGAAGCACGACATCATCAAGGCGACCGACGAAGGCGACGTGAACAACACGCCGGAATACGTGGTGCCGCCCGATCACGTGTTCGCAATGGGCGATAACCGCGACAACTCCGCCGACAGTCGTTTCATGAACGGAGTCGGCTTTGTGCCGGTGGAGAACCTGGTAGGGCGGGCAGAGATCATCTTCTTCTCGGTGGACGCCGAGGACCCGTGGTGGGAATTCTGGTGGTGGCCGTTCGAGATCCGCTGGAACCGCCTGGCGATGATCATTCACTGAGTGGGCCTGTGTTGAGTACGCCGATCGAGACCATCCTCGGTCACGAGTTCGCCCGCCCCGAGCTGCTGCGTGAAGCCATGACGCATCGGTCGGCGGTGCACGGTCGCGACCGTCGCCGGGGCAAGGGATCCAACGAGCGGATGGAGTTCGTCGGCGATCGCGTTCTGGGTCTGCTGATTGCCGAGTGGCTTGCGGAACGATTTCCGCGGGAACAGGAGGGCGATCTGGGTCGCAGGCTGGCCGTTCTGGTGTCGCAGCCGGTGCTTGCCGAGGTGGCAGAAACGATCGGCCTCGGTGAGGCGCTGGCCGTGGCGCCCGGTGAGGCGAAGGCCGGCGTGCGGCGGCGCTCGACCGTTCTGGCGGATGCACTGGAGGCGGCGCTCGGCGCGGTTTATCTGGACGGCGGCCTGGAGCCGGCGCGTGCGTTTGTGCGGCGCGCGTGGGAGACTGCGATGAGCCGGCTCGAGACCCCGCCTAGGGATGCCAAGACGATGTTGCAGGAGTGGGTGCAGGCGCGTGGCCTTGGTTTGCCGACCTACATCGTCGCCTCGCGCGTGGGCCCGCCGCATGCCCCGGAATTTGTCGTGACGGTGAGCGCCAGCGGCTTCGTCGGCTCTGGCGCCGGCGGCAGCAAGCGCGTGGCCGAACAGATCGCTGCGCAGGATCTGCTGCGGGCGCTCGGCGCGTGACCAGCGGGTCAAGCCCGGTGGCAGGCTCGCGGTGCGGTTTTGTCGCGGTGGCGGGTGCACCGAACGCGGGCAAGTCCACGTTGGTCAATCGGCTTGCCGGAGCGAAGCTTTCCATCGTGACGCCGAAGGCGCAGACGACGCGGTTCCGTGTGCTGGGGATCATGCTGCGCGGCGCTGCCCAGGTGCTGCTGGTCGACACGCCGGGCATCTTCACGCCGCGCCGGCGGCTGGATCGCGCAATGGTGGCCGCGGCATGGACCGGCGTGCGCGATGCGGACCTGACTTTGCTGCTGATCGATGCAAAGGACGGGGCGACCGATGCGGTGCGCCGGATTGCCACCACACTGGCCGAGCAGCAGCGGCGAAGCTGGCTTGTGCTGAACAAGGTCGATCTGATGCCGGCGCCCAAGTTGCTGCCGCTGACTGCGTCGCTGACAGGTTTGGCGCCGTTCGAAGCGACGTTCATGGTCAGCGCCACGACCGGCGATGGCGTCGATCAGTTGGCCGATGCATTGGCAGGCGCGATGCCCGAGGGGCCGCATCTTTATCCGGACGATGACCTGACCG
This sequence comes from uncultured Alphaproteobacteria bacterium, assembly GCA_963799415.1. GTDB lineage: Bacteria > Pseudomonadota > Alphaproteobacteria > Acetobacterales > Acetobacteraceae > JAMXLO01. The sequence continues at coordinate 24,202 of CAWCXI010000017.1, forward strand.
ATCTGCCGGATCGGCTGCTGGCAGCGGAGATCGTGCGCGAACAGATCTTCCTGCAGACGCACGAGGAGGTGCCTTACGGCACGACTGTCGAAACCGAGGACTGGCAGGAGCGCAAGGACGGTTCGGTGCGCATCGAGGCGACGGTGTATGTCGCGCGTCCCGGCCACAAGGCGATCCTGATCGGCGAGGGCGGCAGCCGGATCAAGACGATCGGCGCGAGGGCGCGTCAGGAACTGACGGGACTGCTGGAGCGCAAGGTGCACCTGTTCCTCAACGTGAAGCAGCGCGCGGGTTGGGACGAGGAGACGGCGCGGCTGCGGGCGATCGGGCTCGACGGTACGAAGTAGCGGTTCGATCATGGGTCGTCGATGGGTGTCTGGCGGAAGGCGTGCCCCTGATGCCCGACACGCTTGAGCCGGCCGGTGGTGGCCGGTATCCTTCCGACATGGAACGCCGCGTTGCCGTACTGGAACAGATTGCTCGCACGACGACGGCTAGCCTGGAGCGGATCGAGCGGCGGATGGATGCCTCGGCCGCCGAGCAAGGGGCCGATTTCCGTTGGCTGCTGGGCATCGTGCTGGGTGGCTTCACGGCAATGCTGGTGGGCTCGGGGCATTGTTCGGCGTAATGGCGCACGGCTTTCACTGGTTGTAGTCATCCCTTGAGCTGAAACCTGCTGGTCGACCTTCATTATGGACTGGGACGCACCCGCAATCGTGCTCGATGCTCGACCGTACGGCGAAGGTGACGCCATCGCCACGGTGATGACGGCGGAGCATGGCGCGCGTCGCGGCCTGGCGCGCGGCGGTGCGGCGCGCGCTCACACCGCGATCTGGCAACCCGGCAATCTGGTGCAGGTGCGCTGGGTGGCGCGGCTGGCCGAGCAACTCGGCAGCTTCAGCGCGGAACTGGTCCACCCGGCGGCGGCACTCGCCATGGACGATGCGCTCCCTTTGGCGATGCTCTCGGCGGTCTGCGCGGTGGCGGAAGGATCATTGCCGGAACGGGAGCCGCATCCGCGCGTGTTCGAGGGCCTGGTACATCTGATCGCGCATTTGTCGCAGGCAGAGGCGATGCTCGGTGATCTGGTTCGCTGGGAGACTGTCCTGCTCGCCGATCTCGGCTACGGCCTCGATCTCGCGAGCTGTGCCGTCACGGGTGAGACGGCGGGTCTGGCCTTCGTGTCGCCGAAGACCGGCCGTGCCGTCACCGCGGGGGGTGCCGGCATCTGGACCTCACGGCTGCTGCGTCTGCCGTCCTTCCTGGTGGGCGGCAACGAGGCCACGCCGGTAGACTGCCGCGACGGACTGCGGCTGACCGGGCACTTCCTCGCGCGCGACGCGTTCGGCCATCACCATCGTCCACTGCCGGCCGCGCGGCAGATGCTATACGACCGCGTGGCGGCGCTGGCCGCCTCAACGGAGCAGCAGAATGCCGGATGACCTGATCGGCCACGTCGAAGACACGCGGCTGACGGACGCGCTGTCGGAGCGCTATCTCGCCTACGCGCTGTCCACCATCATGTCGCGCTCGCTGCCGGATGTGCGTGACGGGCTGAAGCCGGTGCATCGCCGGCTGATCTACGCCATGCATCTGCTGCGGCTCGATCCCACCGCAGGGTTCAAGAAGTGCGCTCGCGTGGTGGGTGACGTGATCGGCAAGTTCCATCCGCATGGCGACGTAGCCGTGTACGATGCGCTGGTCCGGCTTGCGCAGGAATTCGCGGCGCGTTTCCCGCTGGTCGAAGGCCAGGGCAATTTCGGCAATATCGATGGCGATAACGCTGCGGCGATGCGCTACACCGAGGCGCGCCTCACCGAGGTCGCGCGCGCCCTGCTGTCCGGCATCGACGAAGATGCCGTCGATTTCCGTCCGACATATGACGGCGAGGAAAGTGAGCCGGTCGTCCTGCCCGGCGCGTTCCCCAACCTGCTCGCCAATGGCGCGGCGGGGATCGCCGTCGGCATGGCAACGTCGATTCCGCCGCATAACGCGGGCGAGGTTTGTGCCGCTGCGATCCACCTGATCCGCCATCCTCAGGCGACCACAGCCGATCTTCTGCGCCACATGCCGGGGCCGGATTTCCCGACCGGCGGCGTGCTGGTGGAGGACCCGGCGGCGATCCAGGCGGCCTACGAGACTGGGCGCGGCGGCTTCCGCGTGCGCGCCAGGTGGGCGGTGGAGAAGGGCAAACACGGCACCTGGCAGATCGTCGTCACGGAGATCCCCTATCAGGTGCAGAAGGCGAAGCTGGTCGAGCAGATCGCCTTGCTGATGGAAGAGCGTAAGCTGCCGCTGCTCGGCGATGTCCGCGACGAAAGCGCCGAACTGGTGCGCCTGGTGCTGGAACCGAAGACACGCGGCGTCGAGCCTGAGGTGCTGATGGAGACCATGTTCCGCGCCTCGGCGCTGGAAGCGCGGTTTCCCCTGAACATGAACGTGCTGGACGCCACGCGCACACCATTGGTGATGTCGCTGCCCGGCGTGCTGCGCGCCTGGCTCGATCACCGGCATGAGGTGCTGGTTCGCCGCACGCGTCATCGGCTGGCGGCGATAGAGCGGCGCATCGAGATCCTCGACGGTTACCTGCTGGTCTATCTCAACGTCGACGAGGTGATCCGGATCATCCGCAACGAGGATGAACCGAAGCCGCGGCTGATCGAGCGCTTCAAGCTGAGCGACACGCAGGCCGAGGCGATATTGAATATGCGGCTGCGCTCGCTGCGCAGGCTCGAGGAGATGGAGATCGGCAAGGAGCACAAGGCGCTGGCGAAAGAGCGCAAAGACATGCAGACGCTGTTGAAGGACGACAAACTGCGCTGGGACCGTATCGCGGAGGAGCTTGAGGAGACCCGGAAGAAGTTCGGCTCCGGCGCGTTGGGCGCGCGGCGCACGGAGCTCGGCGCGGCACCGGCGATGGTGGAGGTTGCCAGCGACGCATTCGTCGAGCGCGAGCCGATCACCGTCATCCTGTCAGACAAGGGCTGGATCCGCGCGGTAAGGGGGCACGTCGGCGAGGATGCCGAATTGCGCTTCAAGGAAGGCGACCGGCTGAAGCGGCTGGTCAACTGCCAGACCACCGACCGGCTGACGCTGTTCGGTACAAACGGGCGCGCCTACACGCTGCGGGCGGCCGATCTGCCTCGTGGGCGCGGGGACGGCCAGCCGGTGCGCGTGCTCGCCGAGCTGACCAACGAGGACGATGTCGCCACCATGTTCATCGCGACCGAAGGCGGGCGCTATCTGGTCGCTTCATCGACCGGCCGCGGCTTTGTGGTGCCGGCGGTGGAACTTGCCGCGGAGAAGCGCACCGGCAAGCAGGTGCTGAACCTGCGGCCCGGCGAGGAGGCGGCGGTGTGTGCGCCCGCCGACGGCGACCACGTCGCGATCGTCGGCACCAATCGCAAGCTGCTGATCTTCCCACTGGACCAGGTGCCGGAGATGACGCGAGGCGGCGGCGTGATCCTGCAGCGCTATAACGAGGGTGGGCTGGCTGACGCCAAGGTGTTCCGCCTTGCCGACGGACTGAGCTGGCAACTGGGCGACAGGACACGCACCGAGACCAACCTGCGCGACTGGATCGGCGAGCGCGCGCAGGCCGGCCGGCTGCCACCCAATGGATTTCCCCGATCCGGACGCTTTGGCTGACTTGACTGCGACGGCGGCAGGCCGTGTATACGGCCACCCATAATGTTTCGAGGAGTAATCGTCCATGCCGCTCGCACGTCGCACCCTGCTCGCCAGCGCCGCCGCCCTTGGCGCGGCGCCGATCCTGCGCGCCCGCGCGCAATCGAGGCCGGTCATCAAGCTTGGCGTACTGACCGACCTCTCAGGCACCTATCGCGACAATACCGGCCCCACATCGGTCGCCGCGGCGCAGCTCGCGATCGAGGAGATGAAGCCGCATCTCGACTTTGACGTGGACCTGATCAGCGCCGACCATCAGAACAAGCCCGACGTCGCCGCGACGATCGCGCGCCAGTGGTACGACCAGGGCATCGATGCCACGATCGATGTGCCGACCTCATCGGTGGCTCTCGCGGTCGCGCAGGTGGCCAAGGAAAAAGACAAGATCATGCTCAACGCATCGGCCACGGTCGCGGCGTTGACCTGGCAGCAGTGCAGCCCGAACTCCATCGTGTGGAGCTTCGACACCTATGAGAACGCGCACAACACGGGCGGCGCGTTGATGGCGTCCGGCAACAAGTCGTGGTTCTTCATCACCGCCAACTATGCGTTCGGGCAGTCGCTGGCGGACCTGACCAAGGAAGTGGTGACGGCGGGCGGCGGCGAGGTGAAGGGCGACTTGCGTTATCCGTTCCCCGACACCACCGACTTCTCGTCGTACATCACGCAGGCGGCAGCGAGTGGTGCCAAGGTGCTGGGCCTGGCGAACGCCGGTCTGGACACCCAGAACTGCATCAAGCAGGCCGCCGAGTTCGGCCTGAACAAGACGATGAAGATCGCGCCGCTGCTGCTGTTCATCACTGACGTGCATTCGCTGGGGCTCGATGTCTGTGGCGGGTTGACCACGACCGAGACGTTCTACTGGGATCTGAGCGACCGGACGCGCGCGTTCACCAAGCGGATGCTCCAGAAGGCACCGAACAACTATCCGAACCAGGCGCATGCGAGCTCTTACGCCATCACGCTGCACTACCTGAAGACTGCGCAAGCGCTGGGCGCAGCCGAGGCAAAGAAGAGCGGGCGGGCGACGGTGGCGAAGATGAAGTCGATCCCGACCGACGATGACGCGTTCGGCAAGGGTCGGGTGCGGGCCGACGGGCGCGGCGAGTTCCCGGCCTACCTGTTCCAAGTGAAGACCAAGGCTGAGAGCAAGGGGCCGTGGGACCTCTACGCGCTACAGCACACCTCACCGCCGTCGGAGGTACTGCATCCGCTTGCCGACACGTGCAAATTCCCGACGGCCTGATTGGCCAAGGTCGTGGCCGGGCATAGTCCGGCCACGGTCCGCCACGATCAGTAGCGCACGGCTTAGCCGGGTTTGGGTGCTTCGTCGTGCAGGACGTGGCCGTAGCGGCTGAGCCACAGCTGGCCAAGCCGTGCTGCCTCAGACGGCGTCAGCCACGACCATTCTGCACCGCGTGCGCGAATGGCCACCCAGGTGGTGTCGCCATCGACCACGCGTTCTTCGACTGTGTAGGGGCCAATTGCCTGCGTCATATCAAGTCGACTTCAATACTGTTGCATTATCAGGGTTAATATCATGATTTGCGGCGAGTTGCCACAGAAAAGCCTCGATTGCGGCCGTGGCCTCGCGTTGCCGGGTCCCTGTTGCCTTGGTACCGCTTCCGCCGGGCCGTCATCAGGCCGCTTTCCTGGCGAGCGTCGTGGGATAATCGCGGGCGAAGGCATCGAGACAGCGCAGCACCGCTTCCGATTGGCTGCGCATATCAGAGTCGTACCGCTGTGTGCCCGCGACATCATTGGCACCCAGCGCGATCAGCGCCCTGCGGCCAAGCTCGTGAACCGCTTCATGCGGTTGCTTGATTGCCTTGAACGATGGCAGCGCTATCGTGGCACTATCGCTGACATTGTCGTACCACCGCCCGAAGCGGCAATGATGCGGCGACGCCAAGGTGTCGGGCGGCAATTTCTCGCCGGCCGCCACGATATCGACGACCCGCTTGACGAAGGCCGTATGGTCGCCCTTCGCCATTTCCACCAGTGCAGTGACACTTGCCAGGCTGATCCGGTCGGCTTCGGTTGCCGCCAGCCCATCGCCAACGAAACCAATATGCAACCCGTCCTCGGATTGTTCCATGGTCGCGCCTGCGAGGCGGATATCGAAGCGTGACAACGCGATGTCGACGCGTTGACCGGGCTGAGCGTGGAGATCAGTGACTGCGTAGCAGCCACGCTCGGAGATGTCCTGCAGGGAAGCGGTAACAGATCGTCCTTGCAGGCTGACGGTCGCCTCGACGAAGCAGGGGCGCCTGCGGTGGCGGCGGCGGTCCGCTTCGGTGGTTGCGGTGCGCACCAGGTGAACCACCGTTCTTTGCAGGTCGTGCATCGCACTCTCGAGCGCGGCGGTATCTCACGTATCTCCACAGCCTGCTGCCCGGTGCGCTCGGCTTCGGCGGACACCTCGTGCGTCCGGCTGGTCATCTCGTTTGCCGCGGTTGCGGTCTCGGTGACATTGCGGGCGATTTCGGCGGTCGCCGCGCCTTGCTGCTCCACTGCCGCGGCGATCGAACCGGCGATCGCGTTGATCTCGCCTATGGTCTCCTCGATATGTCCGACCGCGGCGACCGACGCACCCGTCGCGGCGCGAACCTCGCCGATGTGGCGGCTGATTTCCTCGGTCGACTTCGCGGTCTGGGTGGCAAGCTGCTTCACCTCGCTGGCGACCACTGCGAATCCCTTGCCCGCATCGCCGGCCCTTGCCGCCTCGATGGTGGCGTTCAGGGCGAGCAGATTGGTGCGGGCAGCGATTTCGCTGATCATGTCGGCAACCGCCGATGCGCCCCACCTGCTCGTTCAGCGCGCCGATTGTCTCGCGCGTGATGCGTCCGGCCTCGACGGCCCGCCCGACCACAGTGCTGGACTGGCCCACCTGGCCGCCGATTTCGCGGATCGAAGCGGTGAGCTGCTCCGCCGCACTCGCCACCGTCTGCACATTGGCGAGTGCCTGAGCCGCAGCTTCCGCGGCACTCTCATCGGAGGCGCCGGTCCGCACCGCCGATGCGCTCATGCCGTTGGCCGCCTCGACCATCGCGGTGGTGCGGCGATCGACTTCCGACAATGCCTGCTTCGCCTCGTGTTCGATCGTTTCGGCCATCTCGAGCAATGCCGCCTGTTTCGCCGCCTCCCCACGTTCGTGTTCCTGCGCGCGTTCGGCGGTTAGACCCAGCTTCCTGGATTGAAATCACGCAAGCTGTTGAAATGGTTTCCTGATCGACCGTTGGATGGCTGCGCTACTGGCTACAAACTGATGCCGAGCAGTTGGCAGGCTTTGTGTTGGGTGGTGGTCGGCCTTGTGACGATGGTAAGCGGATGGTTTGGCGTAATCGCTGTGGTGATGGTGTTTCGAGCGCAGGTTGCCAGATCGGCGAGCAGCGTCTGGAAGCTGTGCACCGGCAACCCATCAGGGGTCAGTTTGGTGGTCTGCTTCTGCACGGCCGCGGGGGAGCGCTGCGCCTGTGCCACCACGCTGGTGCGCAGTAGTTCGGCGGCCTGCTTGTTGGTGTCCTCGAACAGCATCGGAGCGAGGCTCTGACGCATGTGCCATTCGAGGTAATAGGCCAGCATGCAAAGCAGCACGTGCGCCCGCACCCGATCTGCCAGCCAGTGATAGACCGGCCTGACCTGGAGATCGACGGTTTTGATACAGCGGAACGCCCGCTCCACCATGGCGAGAGATTTGTAGCTGCGCACGGTTGTCAGATCGTCGCAGGTCTCGACGGGCAGGCTGGTGCGCACGACATAGATACCGTCGATCGCCGCCTCGGCAGCGATCTCGGAGGCCTTGCGGGTGAAGCTGAAGCTCGTGTCCGTGATGTCAAGATTGAAATGCTTGGCCATCTTGTGTCGATTGCTCACGCCGCCGACTGCGAGCGCGATCTCCGCGGCGCCGCGCAGCGGAACCCGTCTACGGGCGACGGCTGCCTGGATGCGTGCGAGATCGCGTTCGGGGGCAGCCAGGAGTTCTGCGCGCTTGCGGCTACGCTCGGCGGCAAGATCGGGATTGCGGCAGACCACCAGGCGCTCGCCTGGGAAATCGGGGGCCGTGATCGAGGCCATGTCGCGCTGGTCGAACAATGAGAGCTGCAATGCACCGTTCTGCAGCAAAGCTTTGATCGCAGGAGCACGCAACGCGGTGATCCAGTCGAGACCGGCCGATTTGATCTCCTCGCTGATGCGTGCCTGCGTGATCAAACCGCGATCGCCGACCAGCACCACGTGATCGAGCCGGAAGCGCTGCTTCAGCTTGTCAATCTGCACAGCCAGTGTCATCGGATCGGCAGTGTCGCCGTCGAACACTTCGATAGCGACGGGGCAGCCATCAGGCGCGCAGAGCAGACCATAAGTGATCTGCAGCGTGCCTTTCCTGCCATCTCTGCTATAGCCGCGCTTGGCAAGCGGACAGCAGCGCCCTTCCATGTGAACTCGACGAGATGTCGTACAGCACCAGGGTGCCGCTGCTGAGATGACGCCTGGCCAAGGCGGTCTCTATGGCGGACTGACGGTCCAGCAGCCAGTCCAGTGCGGTGTAGAGTTCGTCTTCATCGACCGCACCGAGACCGAGCATCTCGCCGAGGCTCGAGGCAGCTGTGGCAGGCGACAATGCGCGCGCGGCCGCAAGCTTGGATGTGGGATCGAGGATCCGGCCAACCACAAGCGCAAGCACGAGGTCGCGGCAGCGGTTGCCATCCGGGCCGAGGATACGATCGAGGCCGATCTTGCGGGCGGTGCCAAGAGCCGCGGCGACGTGACCATGTGGCAGGGTTCGTATCACGGTGAAGGCGTCGCGCTCGGCAGGGATGACGGTGCCGCCCCGGAGCACGCCACGCAGGCCTTCGATGTGAGCGACCGGCCAGTCTGAGAGGTTGCACAGCGTGCGCTTACGCACCTTGCCGCTCTCACGGTAGCTCTCGCGCAACAGAATGGCGGGCGGTGAGTTCCGGTTCGGAACGGACTCGATATACATGGCGTGACATCAGCACATGCGAGCGGGGAGTACAAGAACCAAATTTGAGATTACATGGCTACGTTATGGGCGAATCCCAAGGCCAGTCGCGAATTTTTTCAACAGCTTCGCAATCGTGGCAAGAGGGAAGCTCGGGTTAGACGCTCGGCCGTCACCATGCTGTCCTTGAACACCAGCACGGCGCCGGCCATTCCACCGACCTCGTCGTGCCGCTCGGTGCCGGGCACCTCGGTCGCGAGCTGACCGTGCGCCAGATGCTCCATTGCCGTCTTCAGCCGGCTCAGCGAGCCAGCGATGTCTCGATTGACCAACCAGGCGGCCATCAGGGACACCAGCAGGATGAGGCCGCCTATCGTCGCCAGATCGAGCAGTGTGGCTCGGAATGCCGCATCGAGGTCGTCTGTATAGGCGCCCGACATGAAGACCATCTGCCAAGGCGCAAATTGTGCCGCAAAAGCGATCTTCGGCTGCGCAGTCGTCTGACCAGGGCGAGGAAAAGCATAGACGACGACACCGTGGTCGCCGCCATTCAGCGCCACCTCGCCCAGTTGCAGAACAGTCCTTCCGCCTGTGTCCGCGACCGGGGTTGGCCTGCCTTCGATCGTCGACGCGGTGCCGTGCGCTAGGACGATGCCGTCGGTGGTCCAGGCGGAAGATAGCCGGCGCCGTCATCGAAGCGAATTGTATGCAAGCACTGCGGAACTGGCCGATCGCCTGCTCGTGCGCAATGACGATGGGCGGCGACCTGGTTCTCCAACGACTGGGCAAGGCCTTGTGCCGTTTGCACGACGGCACGCAACTTATCGACCCGGTCGTCAATCATGCGCTGGTGCAAGAGCGAGGAGGCGACAGCGACCGTGGCGATGACTGCAAGAGCCGACAGCCCCATCAGAACGGCGAGCTTGGTGCGGAGCCGGAGATGGCTGAGTAGGTGCATGGCAGTGCCTGGCGAAGCTTCTTGGTCGCGCGGTCGTACCCGCGGCGGATTAAGGCCAGGTGAAGCCGCGCTGGTGGCTCAGGCGTGAACGCGCTTGGCGGCCGGCAGGCCGAGCAGTTTCTCCGCGGCATCGGCGACCGCCGGTTCGAGCGGACGCGGCTGCAGTTCCACACCCTTGGACAGACGATCGACGATAATGCGGAACGCTGCCAGCCTGGCGAACGGCTTGTTGTTCGCCGGGATCACATGCCAGGGCGCGCGGCGGGTAGAGGTCTTCTCCACCATGTCCTCGATCGCGTCCTGATAGTCCTGCCAGTGCCCGCGATTGCGGAAGTCCTCATATGAGAGCTTCCAGCGCTTCAGCGGATCGGTCAGACGCGCGCGGAAGCGGCGAAGCTGCTCCTCGGGCGTGATGTGCAGGAACAGCTTGACCAGGCACGCGCCGTCGGCCAGCAGCATGCGCTCGAAGTTGTTGATCTCATCATAGGCACGGTGCCACTCGGTCGTGCTGGCGAAGGCTTCGACACGTTCGACCAGCACGCGGCCGTACCAGGAGCGGTCGAACACGACGATCTGGCCATGCTGCGGCAAATGCTCCCAGAAGCGCTGAAGGTAATGCAGAGACTTTTCCCGCCCACTGGGTGCGGCGGTGGCGTGCACCTTGAAGCTGCGGGGATCGAGCGCCCAGCCGAGCCGGCGCACCACGCCTCCCTTGCCGGCGGTGTCCCAGCCTTCCAGCACGATGACGGCGCGATGCGCGGTGCCGAGAAAGGCCTGCTGCACCAGTTGCAGCGTTTCCTGCATGGTGGCGAGGCGGCGTTCATAGTCGGCGAACTCAACGGTTGGGAAGTGCCTGATCGCAGCGAGGCGAGGCCGGTTGAGCACAACGAAGTCGGTGGATTTCATGTGAGCCATTACGCCGAGACAATCAGCATATCACTCAACTTGTCCAGCAGGTAATCGAGATCCTCCTGTGGCAGGTCCTCGAATTGGGTCAGGATGCGGGTGATCACGCGTGACCGGTAGCGCTCTCGGTCGCGCTCGCCGCCATCGAATTCGGTGCCACGCACCACGTCGAGTGCAACCCGCACGGCGGCCAGCAGCCACGGCGGCATGCCGGCTTTCCCGTACAGCGAGGCGAGGCCGTTCGGCCCGGCGTCATGGATCAGGATGCGTGCATTGATTGGTGGAATCCCGGACATCACCGCCAGCGCCACCTCGAAGAAGGCGAGATCTCCAAGGCACAGCGCGCGGAGCACAAGCAGCGGTGTGAGACGCTGATTGCGGTGCATCTGGCGCACCAGCCGTTCCAGCTCCTGCTCGCTGGAGCCAAGGCTGAGGTGCAACGTCGCCCGCTCGCGGCTTTGCAACACCATGTCGGTGGCGAGCGAGACCGGCAGCTCGTGGTGGCTGATCAGATAGGACTGCAGCTGGGCTGACACCATGACCACCAGCCGTTCGGCGATCGTCACCGGCAGGTCGGCACGATGCACGATGTTCGCCTTGACGCGGTCGCTGTCGGCGAAGCGGTCGAGCGCTGTTGCCAGGCTCGCTGCGGCGATCCGGGCCTGGGCGTTGCCCATCAGCACCGCAACGGCGGTCTCGCTGCCCTGGGCAGCCAAAGCATCGGCGACCTGCTCGGAGACCCCGGCACGACCGGCAATCGTCTCCTGCTTTTGTGCGGAGCCGTGGCGAATGAGCTCCATCAGATCAATATCGGTGACCACCGGCGAGTTGGCGAGGATCGGCAACGCCACCGCCTCGACATCGTTGGCGAGCCGCAGTGCCACGTCGTGCGGCAGATGCCTGGCGCCGCGCAGACTTTGCGATAGTGCACGCCGCACCGCCAGCTCAACATCCTTCGCCATGGCTCGGATGATGTCATGCGCGATCTGTAGCTCCGCCTCGGTCAGCAGGGAGCTGTCGATCTCGCGCGCCAGCTTGTCCGCCACCTCGGCGCGCACCGAAGCGGACGGCTCCGTCAGCAGACGCGCAACGTCGGCCTGCGTAAGGGATGACGCCATGACGCGACACGATGGCGCGAAACTCTTAGGGGTGGGTTAATCAGGAGGCGCGGGACCCTCGGGTTTGCCGGAAAAATAACTGCTTCAAGTTAGTTTCAGCGAGCCTGCCGCATCGGCGAGTGCCTGGTGTGCCTTGTCGGCAGCGACCGTCGCCTGATCGATCACCTGTCTCAGCTTTTCCAGCTCTGTCTCATCTGCATCGAGCGCGCGCGTCAGCCTGGCGTGCAGCGCGTCATTCGCCGCAACTGCCGCCAGGTTGCGACGAATGCGATCCTCATCCTGCAGCATCAACGCCTGCTGCGCCTTGAGCTGGCTGAGCGTCGCCCGCTTCGACGCCTCTTCCTGGCGCAGCGCGGCGAGCCGCAGCAACGCCGTGCGTGCCTCCGGTGTCAATGTCTGTTCGTTCAACAGCCGCACCACCACCTGCGCGTCATCTGCCAACAGCGCGGTCTGCTCGCTTTCCAGCCGGTCGATGTAGGCTGTCAGCTTGCGCACCTCGCCGGGGTTCAGCGCCACCGGCACGCGCCATGCTGCGGCGGTTTCCTCGGTGCCTGCGATGGGCCCGCCTTCCAGTGTCAACGTGCGGTCGCCCTCTTTGGAAATCTCCACCAGCACCCGGCGCGGCGCGTTGGCGGGACCGGTGAGCGTCACGCGCAGTACCTCGCGCTGCCGCGTGGTGATACGAAGCACACCGTCGGCGGCGGTCAGCGACGCGAGCGTTGTCTCACCGGTGCTGCTGCGTTCCACCGTGGTCCGCAGGTCCTGGGCAAAGGACAGCAGCCGATGTTCGCCTGCCGGTAGGCCCCCGAGCCTGGCGTCGCCCGCGAAGGTCGCGGCGCCCGACGTATCGTACAGGGTCAGCACGCCCGCGGGCATCGATGCACCCGTGTCGTTGGTGATGCGGATCGCCGACAGCGGATGCGGATCGTTACCGGCGGCAAGGTCCACCCGCGCGGCCGGGATGCTGCGATCGATGATTGGCACGCTGGCGGTGTGGCCGGCGGCGAGCATCACCGGTGTGGGAAGCTGAAAGATGGTTTCTTCCGCGCCTTCGGCGGCCTGCACCTGATCAGCCGCCCCAGCCATGACGTCAGCCGGAGCAGCCAGCGTCCGGGGGGCGCCCGCCGGCGCGGGTGCTGACTTCTGCATCGCCAGTTCCGCCGGTCGCGCGCGCGTATCCACGCTGGGCAAGATGCGGCCGAGGACCTCAACCGGCACTTCGGGCCGCTGCACGTAGTAGTTCTGATAGATCGCCTGACGGAAGGTAACCGGATTGCCATACTGCAGCGTCAGCGCGACGCCATCCCAGTTGGCACCCGACTGGTTCTCGAGCACCGCCCAGCCTTGCAGCCGCGCGGGATCGCCGTCCTTTGCCGGCAGCACCAGCCGATACGACGTCTTCCATAGCGGCGCCGCGGTGACATAGCCGACGCGCACCGTGCGGTGGCCATCGCCGGTGCTGTGCAGGGTGAGATGGCGCAGGCTCTGGTTGGCCTCGCGGCGCAGCGACTCAAGTGCCTGGCCGATGCGGGCACGCAGTTCGGGATCGGCGACCTGGATGCTGTCGGCTTCCTCCAGCACGAACTGGCGCAGGCCCTCGGGGCTGAGGATGGTGACCCGGGTACGCTGCACCGTCGCCTGCGGCTGGCCGGGGGGCACCGGCAACGTCTCGACGACGCGGTCGGCGTGCACGATGCGGCCGGTCATGGGACGCGGTCCCTGGACGCTGATTTCCACGCCCTGCAGGCTGTTCAGGTAATCGACCGAGGATCGCAGGGCATCCGGGCCGAACGGCACATTGCCGAAGTTCGCGCGCGTATTGTCGCGTCCCGGCAGCTCTACCGTGCCGACCGCGCCGGTGCTGTCGAACACCACCAGCGAGGTGAGCACGTCGTCCACCTGATCGAGCGGCACGTCGAGGCCGAGTGTCGCCGGACCGTCCACCTCGGTCTCGTACTCGAAGTAGGCGACGCCGGCCGACGACAGCATCGCCCCCTTCAGCACCAGATCGGCAGCGGCGGCCGGCGCCGCGTCGAGGAGGAGGAGCGCCAGGATCAGGCGGTACATCGCATTCCTCCGGTCTGTTGCCTTAGCGGTCGCATTGGCGACAATAGCGGGCTGGGGCGTTTGGGGTAGGGGTTTGCATTGTTCAATGCTGTCTCTGACTATGACGTGCGGATGGCGCAGATTGTGACGGGCGTGACCATGGCGGCGTTCATCGGCGTTGGCCTCACCCCCGGTCTGCGGCAACACGCCGCCGCAATAAGGGGCGTGCTGCTGGCGCTCTATCTTCTCGTCTGTGGTGTTCTCGTCGGCCACGCCCTGGTGCGATGAAGGCACCAGTTCATTCAAACAGCGCCAGGGCGATGCGATTCACCCGGGGCCGCCGACCATGTTGGCTCTCTGCACGGTGAACAACAGAATACCGCGCCGATCGAACAGCGGCGAGTGCGGGTCGCGCCCGCGAGAGCCCACGCAGGCAATGTGACCTGAAATGCGCCGATGGACCAGAGGTTACGCTGGGGTCTCCTGACGAGCCGCAACGCCGACCGGCAGCAACGGGCCGCCACCCAGAACAAACGCTGCCGCGGGGCAATTTGCATAGCGACGCGCCAGCCAAGCGCACACCACGAGCTGCATCGGGTGATAGAGCATGATCGGCAGCACCACCACGCCGAGCGTCGGTCCAGCGAACAGCACGCTGGCGATCGGAATGCCGGCGACCAGCGACTTCTGCGAACCGCAGAACACCGCCGCGACTTCGTCGGCATGCACGAAGCCGCATGCACGGGCACCGGTGCGGGTGATCAGCAGCGCCGCGGCCAGCAATCCTGCGACGATGATTGTCAGCACCAAGAGCATCGCCGGCGGCAACTGGTGCCAGATGCCGTGCACCACCGCCGCGCTGAATGCCGAGTAGACGACCAGTAGGATCGAGCCGCGGTCGGTGACCGCCAACAGCGACTTGTTGCGGGCGGCCCAGGGACCGATCCACGGCCGCAGCAGATGGCCGACGATGAACGGCAGCAACAGCTCGGCGAACACCTGCCACATACCCGATATGTCGACGCCGCCGCCGCGCACATGCGACATGAACCCGAACAGCAGCGGCGTCAGCACCAGGCCGATCAGGCTGGATCCCGTGGCAGCGCACACGGCGCCGGCCACATTGCCCTGTGCGATCGAGGTCAGCGCGATCGACGACTGCACGGTGGACGGCAGCGCGCAGAGGAACAGCACCCCGAGTATCAACGTATGGTCCAGCGCATGCGGGATCAGCTCGACGAGTGCGGACCCCACCAGGGGAAACAGCACGAACGTTGTGCCGGCGATCATGGCGTGCAGCTTCCAGTTGGTCATGCCGGCGAGGATCGCCTCGCGCGACAACCGTGCGCCTTGGAGGAAGAACAGTGCGGCGATCGCGCCGACGCCGGCAGCATGGAAGATCTGCGCGCTGATGCCCTGGCAGGGCAGCAGGGTCGCGAGGGCGACGGTACCCGCCAGAGCCATGACGAACACGTCGGGACGCAGCCGCCGGATGCATGCTGGCAGCATGTACAGGCCTCCTCGGTTGTCGGGATCAGGACTTCGTCGGACGGAGAGCGGCGAGATGGTCAGTGCGTGTGTGGGAAACTGGTCGAGTGGGGTGGACCAATTCTCAATGCGGCAGCGGACCGTTATGGTGCCTGGTCGCGACGTTCCAGGCTGACCAGCATCTGCCGATCCACGGGGCAGAAGCGACCGTTGACGTGTGTCGCCGTTGTTTCGGTGGCGTCGAGCACGAGGGCCTTGGCGAGCATCGCGGCACAGGCGCGATCGATGCCGTTCGCACCGCGGCAAAGGAACAGGGCCTTCGACATGGCGGCTGAGGTGGCGTTGGTCTGGGTCGGCGCGGGCTGGGCGGTCAGTGGCAGGATCACCGCCCAGACCGCGATCAGTCCCAGTGCGATGGCAGCGGCGACGATGAACTGACGCATGACAGGTTGGTCCCCAGTTCGGGCGAGGTGTTACGCGGTACCTCGGCCGTTATCGCCATTTTGCGGTTACATCCGGCTGTCCGATATGAACCGCTTCACAGGTTCACGACCAATGACCGGGAACCCAGTAGTTTCCTTGCCAGTGCGCGGGGATCCAAACGCGGGCAGGCGGGGCGTAATAGGCTGGTGCCGGGTAGTAGGCCGGTGACGGGTAGTAGGCGGGCGGCGGTGCCACGACGACGGGCGGGACATAGACGCCGACACCCCAGCCCCAGCCGTAGTGGTTCCACCAGGCGTTGGCCGGCTTGGGAGCCGCCGCGGTGCCGATGGCGGCGAGGCAGAGGATGGTGCCGATTGTGGTGATCTTGCGAACCGCTGCGGCGAGCATTGCTGTCTCCCATGCGTCTTGTCGTTGACGAACGCTACGCGCGGCGGATTGGCGCCGGATACGGGAGACATCGGCGGCGGTGATGTGGGAGAAATGGCAGGGAAATTTCGCCTTGCGCCGCCTCTCCCCCTAGCCCCCTCACGCAGGGGGAGGGGAAGAGTGGGACAGGGCGGTGGCGTTGGCGCGGATCACCAGCATCCGCCTGATCTTGTGCGTTGGGGTGAGCAGACCGTTCTCGACCGTGAAGGCTGGCACCACGGCGTGTCTGCGAATCCGCTCGGTCACCGACAGGCGCAGGTTCACGCGGCTCACGGCCAGCGCCGCCGATACGTCGTCGTGGCCATCCGCCGGCACGACCAGTGCGGTCAGCGATGAGCGGCCGTCACCGGCGACCACCGCCTGCGAAATCTCGGATTCCGTCATCAGCATTCCCTCGATCTTCGCCGGCGAGACATTCTCGCCGCCCGACAGCACGATCATGTCCTTCTTGCGATCGGTGATGCGAAGATAGCCGTCGTGATCCAACGTGCCGATGTCGCCGGTGTGCAGCCAACCATCACGGATTGCCGCTGCCGTGACGTCCGGCATGCCCCAGTAACCCTCCATCACGAGATCGCCGCGCACCAGGATCTCGCCGTCCGCGGCGAGGCGCACATCAACTCCTTGCAGCACGCGCCCGACCGTGTCGATGCGAATGCCGTCGGGCGGATTGGCGCTGATGACCGGACCGGCCTCGGTCTGTCCGTAGCCCTGCATGATCATCAGCCCGAGCGCCAGGAAGAACCGTCCCACCTCGGGGTCGAGCCGCGCGCCACCGGACATCGCCGCTTTCAGTCGGCCACCGAACCGCGCCCGCACCTTGGCACGCACGAAACGGTCGAGCAGTCGATCCAGCAGGTGCTCGACCAGCGTCAGCCGATGGCCATCGATCCGCTTCAGTCCGAGTTCCAGCGCCCAGCGGAACAGCGCCTGCCGCCACGGTGCCTGCCGTGCCACCTGTGTCAGCACGCGGCTGCGGATTACCTCGAGCACGCGTGGCACGGTGGCAAGGATGGTCGGGCGCACCGTCAGCAGATCGGCGGCCAGATGCTCAACGCCGCGGCAGTAGACGATTTCGGTGCCGATACTCGGCAGAAAGAACAGCCCGACCGTGTGTTCGTAGCTGTGCGAAATCGGCAGATACGACAGGTACACCTCATCCTGTAGTCGCAGCGGCCGCATCAGCTCTGACGCACCGCGGCAGTTGGACAGGATCGATCGATGCGGCAGCATCACGCCCTTGGGCGCGCCGCCAGTGCCGGAGGTGTAGATCAGGCATGCGAGCGCATCGGCTGGGATGGATACGGTTTCCAGCGCGATGTCATCGGCCGGTGACGTGTCAGCCACCAGCGCGTGCCAATGCATCAGCCGCGGCGATCCGCCGGCATCGTCAGGCGGCCCCTCGATCACCACCAGCCCCTCGATCACCACCAGCAGATCGAGCCCGCCCGCCAGCCGTCCTGCCTCACGCAGGGTGCCGGCGAGGACAGCGGAGGAAACAATCGCCGTTCGCGCCCCTGAGTCGCGCAGGATATGCGCGTGATCGGCCACAGTATTGGTTGTGTAGGTCGGCACCGGCACCGCCCGCAGCGCCATCAGGGCGGTTTCCGCTATCGGATATTCCGGCCGGTTCTCCGACACGATCAGCACGCGGTCGCCTGCCGCCACTCCGGCCGCGCGCAGATGGCGGGCACAGGATGCCGCCATGCGGCCGAATTCGCCCCATGTGGTGGCGTGCCAGGCGCCGTCGCGGAAGCGGCGATGCAGGGGCTTGTCCGGCCACGTGCGGGCGAGTGCGAACATCATGGCGGGCAGGTTTGGCCAATTCGGATCTTGCTGCACACCACCTCCCGTCGCCCGTTCTGCGCCGGGCACAACCCTTTGACCTACGCCCCTACTACCTTACATGGATGACAACCGCAGCCTCGTGAGGACGTGATGATGCGCCATACCGCCCCGGCCGACGCAGCCGCCAGCCAGCAGACAGTCGAGGATCTACCGACCTGGGACCTTGGCGACCTGTATCCAGCACCGGACAGCCCGGCCGTCGAGGCGGACTTTACCAAGGCCGACGACGCGGCGCGCGCGTTCGCGGCAGCGAATCAGGGAAAGCTCGGCGCCATGCCGGGCGGCGCACTCGCCGCGGCGATCGCGGAATACGAACGGATCGACGAACTGCTGGGGCGGTTGGCGTCCTACGCACAATTGCTGTTCGCGGGCGACTCCAACAACGCGGAGATTGGCCGCTTCTACCAGACCGTGAGCGAGCGGGTGACCATGATCAGCAGCCACCTGCTGTTCTTCAGCCTGGAGCTGAACCGGCTGGATGACACGGTGCTGGAGCAGAAGCTGGCGGTTCCGGCGCTGGCGAAGTGGCGGCCCTGGCTGCGCGACCTGCGCGTGTTCCGGCCGCACCAGCTTTCGGACGAGCTGGAGAGGCTGCTGCATGAGAAGGAGGTGACCGGGCACAGCGCGTGGAGCCGGCTGTTCGACGAGACGGTTGCAGGGATGCGGGTGCCGATGGACGGCAAGGAGCTCACTGTCAGCGCCGCCCTGAACAAGTTGTCCGATGGCAGCCGACCGGTGCGCGAGGCCGCGGGGCATGCGATCGGCGCGGCGTTCGCCGGGAATATTCGCCTGTTCTCGCTGGTCACCAACACGTTGGCGAAGGACAAGGAGATCGTTGACACGTGGCGGCACTATCCGCGCCCCGGCAGCTATCGCAACCGCTCCAACATGGTGGAGGACGGGGTGGTTGACGCGCTGGTATCGGCGGTGCGGGCCGATTTCCCGCGGCTCGCGCATCGCTATTACCTGATGAAGGCGAAGTGGCTCGGCCTGCCGAAGCTGATGCATTGGGACCGCAATGCGCCGTTGCCGGACGATGATGACCAGACGATCGGCTGGAATGATGCGCGCGAGCGGGTGCTGACGGCGTATGGCGCATTCAGCCCGGATCTCGCCGAGGTTGGCCGGCGATTCTTCGACCGGCCGTGGATCGATGCAACGCTGAAGCCGGGCAAGGCGGGCGGCGCGTTCGCGCATCCAACGGTGCCGTCGGCGCATCCCTACCTGCTGCTGAACTATCATGGCCGTACGCGCGACGTGATGACGCTTGCGCATGAACTGGGCCACGGCGTGCATCAGGTGCTGGCGGCAGAGCAGGGCTATCTGTTGGCAAGCACGCCACTGACACTGGCGGAGACTGCGAGCGTGTTCGGCGAGATGCTGACGTTCCGCGCGCTGCTCGATGCGGCCGACCCGAAGCGGCGGCGCATCATGCTGGCGGCGAAGGTTGAGGACATGCTGAACACTGTGGTTCGGCAGGTGGCGTTCTACTACTTCGAATCGCTGCTGCACGATGAGCGGCGGTCGGGCGAGCTGGTGCCGGATCGCATCGGCGAGCTTTGGCTGCAGGTGCAGCGGGAGAGCCTCGGGCCGGCGTTCGAGTTCACGCCGGAATACAGCGTGTTCTGGGCGTATGTGCCGCATTTCATTCATACGCCGTTCTATGTCTATGCGTATGCGTTCGGCGATTGTCTGGTGAATGCGCTGTACTCGGTGTTCCAGTCGGGACATCCGGGATTCCAGATGAAGTATCTCCAGATGCTGCGTGCGGGCGGGACAAAGCGGCACAAGGAGCTGCTGGCGCCGTTCGGGCTGGATGCATCGGATCCGACGTTCTGGAAGAAGGGTCTGGATGTGATCGCCGGGTTCATCGACGAACTGGAGCGAACGGAGTGAGGAAGAGCCAGGCAGCAAAAACAACTCCCCCTCCCCTTGCGGGAGGGGGTTGGGGGGAGGGGGCCGACCCGAATACATCGCTGCTGGCCCACGCCCGCGCCATGCGCAGTGCCTCGACGCCAGCCGAACGCAGGCTTTGGCAAGGGCTTTGCAAGCATCAGATCGGCGGACTGAAATTCCGCCGTCAGGTACCTCTGGGGCATTACATCGCTGATCTTTACTGCCCATCTGCCCGGCTGGTTATCGAGGTCGATCGGGTGTCGCATATCGACGCGCCACTCGATGCTGTGCGAGATGCATGGATGGTGAAACACAACATTCGCGTCGCGCAGATCTCCAATCGCGGTGTGCTGCGCAATCTTGAGGGCATGCTGATAGCGATCGGCGAACTTGCCCGCCCGCCCCCTCCCCCCAACCCCCTCCCGCAAGGGGAGGGGGAGGCTTTCACCACGTCGACCATCTTCCTCGATGTCTGACCGCAGCAACCTGTTCGGTGAGATCCGCCGCATGGCGCGTACCTCGGGGGCGGTTGGCGGTATCGCGGCGCGCGTGGCGGGCGAACGTGTGTTTGGCATCAAGACCGACCGAGCCGCACATGCCGAAGACCTGCGCACTATTCTGGGCGGCCTGAAAGGTCCGCTGATGAAAGTCGCGCAGTTCCTGTCCACGGTGCCTGATGCACTACCCGCCGAATACGCCGCGGAACTCGCGCAATTGCAGGCCAACGCACCACCGATGGGCTGGAACTTTGTGCGCCGCCGCATGGTGAGCGAGCTTGGAACCGACTGGCAAGCGAAATTCGCGCAGTTCGGCCATGACGCCGCCGCTGCCGCCAGCCTGGGCCAGGTGCATCGCGCCACACTGCACGACGGCACCGATGTCGCCTGCAAGCTGCAATACCCGGACATGCCGAGTACGGTCGAAGCCGACCTTCGCCAATTGCGTATGGCGATGGCGATCTATCACCGCATGGATAACGCCATCCAGCACGAGGAGGTCTACAAGGAACTCTGCGAACGCCTGCGCGAGGAACTCGACTATGAACGCGAAGCGGCGCAGATGCGGTTGTATGGACGGATGCTGGCGAATGACCCAACGGTGCATGTGCCGGCGCCGGTCGCGGGCTACTGCACACGCCGCCTGTTGACCATGACGTGGCTCGACGGGCGGCCACTGATGCAGCGCCTGGCTGAGGATCCGCCGCAGGAGGAGCGCAACCAAATCGCTGCGGCGCTGTTCCGTGCCTGGTACGTGCCGTTCTATCGCTACGGGGTGATCCATGGTGATCCGCATCTGGGAAATTACCAGATGCGGCCCGATGCCTCGGTCAATCTGCTGGACTTCGGCGCCATTCGTGTGTTCGGCGCGAAGTTCGTGCGTGGCGTGATCGACCTGTATGAAGCGGTGCGCGACAACGACGACGCGAAGGCGCACCACGCCTACACGACTTGGGGCTTCAGCGATCTGTCGAACGAGAAGATGGCAGCGCTGAACCTGTGGGCGCGCTTTCTGTACGAGCCGCTTTGCGAGGATAGGGTCCGGCGCATTCAGGAGACTGACGATCCGCAGTTCGGCCGCGAGGTCGCCGAGCGTGTGCATGCCGGACTGAAACGCACCGGTGGCGTAAGGCCGCCGCGCGAGTTCGTGCTGATGGATCGCTCGGCCATTGGCCTCGGAGGCGTTTTTCTGCGCCTCAAAGCGGAGCTGAACTGGAGCAGGTTGTTTGGCGACCTGATCGCGGATTTTGACAAGTCAGTGCTGGCGGAGCGTCAGGCCGCGGCATTGACCGATGCAGGCGTGCCACCGGCGCAATAGGTGTCAGGCTCTCGCCGCGGCGACCAAATGGACGGACGAGCGTTAACCCATTCGTCCCGCGCGCCCCGCCGTCATACCGCCGTCGATCACCAGTTCCGATCCGGTCATGTGGCTCGATGCATCGGAGCACAGAAACAGCACACCGTTGGCAATGTCCTCGGCCTGCCCGGCCGTGCCCATCGGCACCGTTGCTTCGGCGATCCGATGCGGATCGAGCGGCGCGTTGGCCCCCGGCGGCAGCTTGGTCCAGATCGGCGTGTCGATGACGCCGGGATGCACCGAGTTCACCCTGATGTTGTCGCGCGCGCCGGCGCACTCCAGCGCGATGGACTTGGCGAACAGCCGCACCGCGCCTTTCGTCGCACTGTAGCCGGCAAGGGTCGCCGAACCGCGTATCCCCGCGACCGAGGACATCATCACGACGGAGCCACCGCCGGAACGGCGCATCAGTGGGATGCCGTATTTCACCGTCAGGAACACGCCGTCGACATTCACCGCCATCTGCCGCCGCCAGTCGGCAAGGGACATGTCGATCGCTGATCCCATGATGCCGATGCCGGCATTGGCGACCAGGATATGCAAGCCGCCAAGCCGCTCAGCGGCCGCGATCACCGGGGGCCAACCAGCCTCGTCAGTCACGTCATGATGCAGGTAGACGCCGCCGATCTGCTCCGCCAGGCGTTGGCCGGCCGCATCGTCGAGGTCCGTCAGCACCAGCTTCGCTCCCTCGCGCGACAGGACGCGAGCGCAGGCAGCGCCGATGCCGGATGCCGCACCGGTGATGATGCCGATTCTGCCGTCGAGTTGACCCATCGTTCCCTCCTCGCCTTTGCCCGCACTTGATCATCCCCTCGCGCGACGCGGAAGAGGAGGGACCGAACGAAGCACCGATCGCCCCTTGCACCACCCACCCCCTTCGCGCATGGTGCCTCGCCGTCGGTCTGGGGCGGTTCGCGCATGTGCTCGCGTGCCCGGTTCTCCCTTTGGTCGTGTCTGTGAAGGAGTGAACGGATGCGCCTTGCGGTGCTGAAGGAACGCCGCGCGTCCGAGACGCGTGTTGCGGCGACGCCTGACACGGTGAAGCGTCTGATCGGCCTCGGCCTGACGGTCGCGATCGAGTCGGGCGCCGGTGCAGAGGCGGCGATCCCCGATCATGAGTTCGTCGCCGCCGGGGCCACGATCGCGCCTGATGCGGGGGCTGCCCTGGCCGGTGCCGGAATCGTGTTCGCGGTGCAGATGCCGCTGCCTGAACAGCGGGCGCTGATCCTGCGTGACACCCTGCTGGTCTGCATCGCCAACGCCTTCAGCGAACCCGAACTGGTGCCGAGCCTCGCAGCAGCCGGCATCGACTGCGCGGCGATGGAACTGCTGCCGCGCATAACTCGCGCGCAGGCGATGGACGTGTTGTCGAGCCAGTCGAACCTGGCCGGCTACCGATCGGTGATCGAGGCGGCGGGCGCATTCCAGCGGGGCTTTCCGATGATGATGACTGCCGCCGGGACGGTGCCCCCCGCGCGCCTGTTCGTGATCGGCGCCGGTGTGGCCGGCCTTCAGGCGATCGCCACCGCACGGCGGCTTGGCGCCATCGTTTCCGCCACCGACGTGAGACCCGCTGCGAAGGAGGAGATCAAATCGCTGGGCGGGACGTTCGTCGGCGTCGAGGACCAGGAGACTGCCGGCCAGACCGGCGCCTACGCACGCGAGATGAGCGAGGCGTTTCGTCAGAAGCAGGCGGAGCTGATGGCCACCACGATCGCCAAGAATGATCTGGTGATCTGCACCGCCTTGGTCATGGGGCGCCGCGCACCTGTCATCGTGACCGAGCCGATGGTCGGGTCTATGCGGCCCGGCAGCGTGATCGTCGATATTGCCGCGGATGCCGGCGGCAACTGTGCTGCCACCGTGCCAGGCGAGCGTATCGTAACGTCGAATGGGGTTACCGTTCTCGGTTACCAGAATTGGCCCAGCCGCATACCGGTTGCCGCGTCCTCGCTCTATGCGCGGAACCTGCTCACCTTCCTGAGCACGTTCTGGGACAAGGAAGCGATGGCGCCGAAGCTGCCGGAGAGCGACGACATCGTGAAAGGCGTCATGCTGACCCGCGCCGGCACTGTTGTGCATCCGAACTTTCTGCCCTCGCAAGCTGCATAGAAGCGGAGTGCGCTGATGAACCCGAACCAATTGGCGGACGAAGCTGATCGGCTGGCGCAGCGGGCCAATGAGCTTGCGGTCCACGCGCACGCACTGCTGGAGGGCACCACCGGCGTTGTCACCGAGGTGGAGCCGTTCGTATTCCTGCTCGCGATATTCCTGATGGCCTGCTTCGTCGGCTACTACGTGGTGTGGAACGTCACGCCGGCGCTGCATTCGCCGCTGATGTCGGTGACCAACGCGATTTCCTCCGTCATCGTGGTGGGCGCCATGCTGGCGACAGGCCTTGGCACCAGCGGCTGGGCCATGGGCTTCGGCTTCGTCGCTGTCATGCTGGCGAGCGTGAACATCTTCGGCGGCTTCGTGGTGACGCATCGCATGCTGTCGATGTTCAAGCGACGGCAGTAGAGGGCGCGCCGATGTCCGCCAACCTCACCGCGCTCGCCTATCTGATTTCCGCCGTCCTGTTCATCCTTGCGTTGCGCGGGCTGTCGTCGCCCGTCACGTCGCGTCAGGGCAACCTGTTCGGCATGATCGGGATGGGCGTCGCGGTGATCGCCACGCTCGCCCATCATGGCATGGGCGGTCTGGGTTACGGGCTGATCTTCCTCGGCATCATCATCGGCGGGACGGTCGGCACCTTCGTCGCACTGCGCATCCAGATGACTGCGCTGCCGCAGCTTGTCGCCGCCTTCCACTCGCTGGTGGGCCTCGCTGCGGTCTTTGTCGCAGCGGCCGCGCTGAACGCGCCCGAGGCATTCGGCATCGGCACACTCGGCAACGTCCACAGGCAGAGCCTGATCGAGATGTCGCTCGGGCTGGCGATCGGCGCCATCACGTTCTCGGGCTCGCTGATCGCATTCGCCAAGCTTCAGGCGCTGATGAGCGGAGCGCCGATCTCGTTCCCTGGTCAGCACAAGCTGAACCTCGGGCTCGCCGTGCTTCTGGTGGTGCTGATCGTGCTGTTCGTCGCGACCGGCAGCCAGGTCGTATTCTGGCTGATCGCGCTGCTGGCATTCGGGCTGGGGTTCCTGATCATCATCCCGATCGGCGGCGCTGACATGCCCGTGGTCGTGTCGATGCTCAACAGCTACTCGGGCTGGGCGGCGGCGGGCATCGGCTTCACCATCCAGAACCTGGCGCTGATTATCACCGGATCGCTGGTCGGCGCCTCGGGTGCGATCCTGTCTTACATCATGTGCAAGGGGATGAACCGCAGCATCATCAACGTGCTGTTGGGCGGCTTCGGTACCGAGAGCGGTGCGGCGGCGGCCGGTGGCGCGTCAGTGGACCGCACGGTGAAAAGTGGCAATGCCGAGGATGCGGCGTTCATCATGAAGAACGCATCGAAGGTGATCGTGGTGCCGGGTTACGGCATGGCGGTGGCGCAGGCGCAGCACGCACTGCGCGAGATGGCTGACACGCTGAAGAAGGAAGGGGTGGAGGTAAAGTACGCCATTCACCCCGTCGCCGGCCGCATGCCCGGGCACATGAACGTGCTGCTGGCCGAGGCGAATGTGCCGTACGATGAGGTGTTCGAGCTGGAGGAGATCAACAACGAATTCTCCACCGCCGATGTGGCGTATGTGATCGGCGCGAATGACGTGACCAATCCGGCGGCAAAAACGGACCCGCAGTCGGCGATCTACGGCATGCCGATCCTGGACGTGGAGAAGGCGGGGACGGTGCTGTTCGTCAAGCGCTCGATGGCGTCAGGCTATGCGGGCGTCGACAACGTGCTGTTCTTCCGGCCGAACACGATGATGCTGTTCGGCGATGCGAAGAAGATGACCGAGGAGATCGTGCAGGCACTCGGGCACTGAGCGATGCTGCGGCGTCGCAGGAGCATGCCGCGCCGACAATGAAATCGTAACCATGGCCAGCGCAGATTTCCATCCGGGAATGAACGCGCATGAGACCGATGGCATGACCGCTCGATGCGACGATCGCCAGCAGCTTCGCCAGCTCCGCCTTGAACGCGATCGCCACGTCGCGTTTGCCTTTGCCGCGGCGGACCTGCTCATCGAGGTGCGCGAGGATGGCGCGATCCTTGCCGCCGCCGGCGCAGCCCAGGCGATTCTGGGCGTCAGTCTGGCTCGTCTCGTCGGTACGAAGGTCCTCGACTTCGTGGCAGCCTCCGACCGTCCGCTTGCCCGGCGGCTGCTCAAACTGGCCCATACGGCATTCCGTATCGATCCTGTCGTGCTGAAACTGAAGCGCGACGATGGCAGCGTCACCAGCACGCTGTTCGGCGCGTGCCAGCTGCCGGACCGCGACGACAGCGTCTTCCTGAGTGTCACGCTGGTTCCCGACTCGCTCGTCCAAGGCGACAGGGAGCGCGATCTGGCAACCAGTCTGCTCGCACCGGACGCGCTGAGCGACGCCGCACAGCGTCTGTCGATCGACGATGGCAACGGTGCGCGACAGCTTCAGCTCGTGAAGTTGAATGGCCTCTCGGGCGCCGCGCGGCAACTGCCCGAGGATCGTGCGCGCCTGCTCATGCAGGAGATCGGTGCCGCCTTGCGGACGGGCTCGATCGGTGGTGACGCTGCCGGCCGCCTTGCCGATGACACCTTCGGCGTCGTGACCAAGGCGGGCAACGATGCTGTCCGCGATGCCGCCTTGGACGCCGATCTCGCCGAGGCGATCCGCGGGGCAGGCATACCCGACGGGAAGGTGGGCTCGCAAATCGCGCGGATCGAACTTTCGCCGGCCGGGCTGAGCGACAAGGATGCCGGGCGGGCCATCGCCTATGCCATCAACGGGCTTGTCAAGTCGCTGGGCGAAAGCCTCGACGTCGTCTCGCTGCGGAACGGACTGGCGGCGGCGATGAAGGAAGCCGTCAGCCGGGTCGCGGGCACCCGCCAGATGCTGACGGATGAGCGCTTCTCATTGGTTTATCAGCCGGTCGTGGACCTTTCCACTCGAGCGATCCATCACTACGAGGTCCTGAGCCGGTTCGGCGGCGGCGCCGACACCTTCGAGACAGTCGTCTTCAGTGAAGACGTTGGCCTCGTCATGGAGCTCGATCTGATCGTCTGCAAGCGGGCGATCAAGGCCATGGAGCAAAGCGACAACGCCAGCGTGGCGGTCAATCTCTCCGGCCGATCGGTACAGAATGAGGCGTTTCGGCACGCCTTGAGCGAGCTGCTCGATACCCTCGGCGATCAGCGTCCTCGCCTGCTGTTCGAGCTCACCGAGTTGGCCGAGATCGACAACATGATGGGGACTGCGGCCTTCCTCAGCGGACTTCGCAGCAAGGGTCATGCCGTATGCCTGGATGACTTCGGAGCCGGCGCCGCAGCGTACAACTACCTGCGCCGCTTCGATGTCGATTTCCTCAAGATCGATGGCCCTTTCCTCAAGGCAGCCGGCAACCGCGGGCGCGACCGTGGACTGATCCGCTCGGTCTGCGTGCTCTGCCAGGAGATCGGTTGCAAGGTCATTGGCGAGATGATCGAGGACGAGGCGGCGGCATCACTCGCTGCAAAGCTGGGGGTCGGCTACGGCCAGGGCTGGCTGTTCGGCAAGCCGGTGCAGGGGTTGCCGAAGCCGATCAGGTCGATGCGCCGCAAGGGCACCACGGAGACGTGGCAATAGTTGCCAACCTGAGCCAGGCAATGACAATCAGGTCTGGTCGGGGAACCAGTCGCTCAGCACCTGATCCTCGTTGTAGGTGATCGTCGCCAATGGTACCCGCGCTGCCTCGCCGTGCCGACTCAGCGCTTTGTCGATGAGGCGCCGTGCCTTCGGCAGCATTTGCTCGACGAGTCCGCTGACCTTAGGGCGCAAGCTGGGGCTGTCGCTCAGCAAGTCCTCGATTTCCGAACGCGCGCGATCGATGGTTCCCTGCCAACCGGCGCGCGGCTCAACCGCCGGAGAGGCCTGCAACTTCATCAAATGCTCGATCACGCTGAGGATGTGGCCGCGCAGCGCGGCGCGTTCAGATCGGCCCACGGTCTCGATCTCCTCGGCGATGTTCGGCCAGTCGAGGTCCGCGTCGTTGACATGCTCGCCAGCCGCCATCCGGCGCAGTAGTTCACCCTGCCGCTGGCTCCACGCGTAGATGTCGAGATCGTAGTCGTTCACACCAGCAAGATTAGCATCATTGCGCATCTTCGTCGACGCGCTCGCCGGCGCGGGCGGCGATGCCGCTGTTGCGCAGCCCGGCCGGATGGAAACGTGTGGCAGACCAGCCGGCTATCTCCTCGTAGCTGCGGTACTTTTCCTCCAGCGCCGCTTGCGCCTGCGCCAATAATATAGCGGCTTCCTCGGGCCGGCTCTGCGCCAGAGCGCGATACCGCGCCTCGTTGTAGGCGTAGTCGCGGAACTTCAGCGTGGGCCGTGGGCTGTCCAGCACGAATGGGTTCTCGCCGACATCCCGGAGAGCGGGATTGTAGCGGAACAGCGGCCAGTAACCGCAGGCGACCGCCAGGTCCTGCTGCTTCATGCCGCGCTGCATATCGATGCCGTGCGCGATGCAATGGCAGTAGGCGAGAATCAGCGAAGGCCCCGAATACGCCTCTGCCTCGCGGAACGCCTGAAGCGTCTGCTGTGGATTGGCTCCCATCGCCACCTGCGCGACATAGACATTCCCATAGGCAATCGACTGCAAGGCCAGGTCCTTGCGCGCCACCCGCTTGCCGGCGGAGGCAAACTTGGCGATCGCGCCAAGCGGTGTCGCCTTTGAAGCCTGGCCGCCGGTGTTGGAGTACACCTCGGTGTCGAGCACCAGCACATTGACGTCGCGTGCGCTGGCGAGCACGTGGTCCAGCCCGCCGTAGCCGATGTCGTACGCCCAGCCGTCGCCGCCGATGATCCAAATGCTGCGGCGGACCAGTTGTTCGATCACGGAAAGCAGATCCTTCGCGCGCGGATCATTCAGCGCGTGCAGACGCCGCTTCAGTTCGCCGACGCGCTCGTGCTGGGCGCGGATGTCCGACTCGTTGACCTGCGGGGCTCTCAGCGCGGCATTCACGAGATCCTCTCCCAGTGCCGGCGCTATCTCGCGGGTCAGGCTCTGTGCCATTTCCAGGTGCTTGTCCGCGGCCAGACGAAAGCCAAGACCGAATTCGGCATTGTCCTCGAACAGCGAGTTAGACCAGGCGGGTCCGCGGCCTTCGCTATTGGTGGACCACGGCGTCACCGGCAGGTTGCCGCCGTAGATGGACGAGCAACCGGTGGCGTTGGCGATCTGCAGGCGGTCGCCGAACAACTGCGACAGCAGTTTCAGGTACGGTGTCTCGCCGCAGCCGGCACACGCGCCGGAGTAGGCGAACAGCGGCTCGAGGAACTGCACGCCGCGAACGTTGGCGAAGTCCACGCGCGCCCGATCGTTCATCGGGAGTGCAGCGAAGAAGGCGTTGTGCACCCGGCCATCTGCGACCAGCCGGTCCTTGTCCTGCATCGCGAGTGACTTGGAGGGCACAACGGGACACGCCTCGACGCAAAGGCCGCAACCGGTGCAGTCCTCAAACGCGAAGTCGAGTGCGAAGCGGACGTCGGGAAAGCCGCGCACGTTGATCGGCGCTGAGCGAAAACCTGTCGGAGCGCTGTCGAGCTTCGCCGCATCGAAGTACTTTGCCTGGATCACGCCATGCGGGCAGACGAAGCTGCACTGTCCGCATTGCACGCAGGTATCGGCGTCCCATATCGGGACGGCGTCTGCGATGTTGCGCTTCTCCCAGATGGCAGTGCCGGATGGCCATGTGCCATCCACCGGCAAACGGCTCACCGGAATCTCGTCGCCGCGACCGCCCAACATCGTGGCGGTCACCTCGCGCACGAAAGCCGGAGCGTGCTCCGGCACAAGCGGTGCCAGGTCGAAGCGGCCGGTCGCCGCCTCTGGCACGGTGACCTCGAACAGCCGTTCGAGCGTGTCATCGACCGCGCGGAAATTCGCCTTCACCACCGCCTCACCCTTGTTGCCGTAGCTTTTGCGGATCGCCTCCTTGATGTGGCCGATCGCCCGCTCGCGCGGCAGCACGCCCGAGATTGCGAAGAAGCAGGTCTGCAGCACCGTGTTGGTGCGACCACGCAACCCGACGTCCTGCGCCACGCGGGAGGCATCGATGACGAACAGTCGCAGCCCGAGCCCGATGATCTTCACCTGCATCGAGCGCGGCAGGTGATCCCAGATTTCATTGGCGCCGTACGGAGCGTTCAGCAGCACGGTCGCGCCAGGTGCCGCCAGCCGTAACACATCATGGCGCGTGACGAACTGGAACTGGTGACAGCCAATGAATCCGGCCCGCTGTATCAGGTAAGGCGCGTGGATCGATCGCGGACCGAAGCGCAGATGCGAAATCGTCTGCGCGCCTGACTTGTGCGAATCGTAGACAAAGTAACCCTGCGCGTGCAGACCGGCATCCTCCGCGATGATCTTCACGCTGTTCTTGTTGGCGCCCACTGTGCCGTCGGCACCAAGACCGTAAAATACTGCCTGCACAATATCATTTGGCTCGATACGGAACGACGCATCTGGTGTCAGACTCGTGTGCGAGACATCATCGTCGATGCCTACCGTGAAGCCATTGTGCGGTTCCGGATTGCGCAGTTCGTCGAACACCGCCTTCGCCATCGACGGATTGAAATCCTTCGACGACAGCCCGTAGCGGCCACCGACCACCAGCGGCATGCTGCGCCGTCGGCCGCGTGACACGGCCTGCGCCAGCGCGCTGATAACATCGAGATACAGTGGCTCGCCTGGCGCGCCAGGCTCCTTGGTCTGCTCCAGCACGGCGACGACACGAACGCTGCGTGGCAGCGCTGCCAGGAACGCCTCCGCGGCGAATGGCCGATACAGCCGCACCTGCAACACGCCGACCCGCTCCCCCAGCTCGTTCAATGCGGTCGCGGTGGCGCTTGCCGTTTCCGTTCCTGACCCCATCATGACCACCACGCGATCGGCGTCTTTGGCTCCGTGGTAGTCGAACAGATGATACCGCCGGCCCGTCGTGGCTGCGAACCGGTCCATCTGCTGCTGCACGATCTCCGGCGCGCGCGCGTAGAATGGATTTGCCGTCTCGCGCGCCTGGAAGAACGTATCAGCATTGTGCGCCGTGCCGCGCACGACCGGACGCTCCGGCGACAGCGCCCGTGCGCGATGTGCACGCACCAGATCATCGTCGATCATGGCGCGGATCTGTGCATCGCTCAGCAGCGTGATGGTGGCGATTTCATGCGACGTGCGGAAGCCGTCGAAGAAGTGCAGGAACGGTATGCGCGATTCGAGTGTCGCCGCCTGGGCGATCAGCGCGGAATCGTGCGCCTCCTGCACCGAGGCCGAGGACAGCATGGCGAATCCGGCGGCGCGCACCGCCATCACGTCGGAATGGTCGCCGAAGATCGACAGCGCCTGGGTGGCAATGGCGCGGGCGGCGATGTGGAACACCGTCGGCGTCAGTTCGCCGGCGATCTTGAACATGTTGGGCAGCATCAGAAGCAGCCCTTGCGAGGCCGTGAACGTCGTGGTCAACGCACCGGATTGCAGCGCACCGTGCACCGCACCCGCGGCACCGCCTTCGCTCTGCATCTCCTGCACCACGGGGATATTGCCCCAAATGTTGGGAATGCCCTTGGCGGACCACTCGTCAGCCAGTTCCGCCATGGTGGAGGACGGTGTGATCGGGAAGATCGCACACACCTCGTTCACCCGATAGGCGACGTGGGCCACCGCGGTATTGCCGTCCATCACGGCGCGGGATTCGGCAGGGGCGGGGGAGGTCATGGTCAGCTATCCTCCGCGACCATATCGATCGCGTGGCAGGGACACTGCTCGAAGCACGTGGCGCAGCCGGTGCATTTCATGGCATCGACACTGTAGCCGAGACCGATGCCCAGTTTGGCGATCGCCTGCTCGGGGCACGCCGCGAAACAGTTGTCGCACTCGAAGCAGTTGCCGCAGGACAGACAACGTTGTGCCTCGTGCCGCGCCTCAGCTTGGGTCAGGCCGGCCATCACTTCGTCAAAGCCGGAGACGCTTTGCGCCTTGGTCAGATGGTGCTGCACCGCCGGATCGACGTCGCTGAACACCGGCAGGTTCAGCATATCGAACGTCACCAGTGGCGCGGAAGCGGGCTTGTCGTAGATCGTGCCACGCAGCCAGGCGTCGATGCATTGCGCTGCCTTCTTGCCGTGCCCAACGGCGACCGTGACGGTACGCTCTGCCGGGACCATGTCGCCGCCGGCGAACACGCCCGGATGACCGGTCATCATCTGCCGATCCACCACCACCGTGTCCCACTTGAACTCGACCCCCGGCACCGTGCGAAGGAAATCGCTGTCGCTGTCCTGGCCGAGTGCCAGCACCACGGCGTCGGCCTCCAGAGTTTCCAACTCGCCGGTCGGCTGCGGCCAGCCCTTGTCGTCGAGTGCCATCCGCTCGATCGTCAGCGTCGGACCGACAATCTCCTTGATCGTCGTCAGCCACTTGATCTTCACGCCCTCGGCCAACGCCTCGTCGGCCTCGAACTCATGCGCGGGCATGTGCGCGCGGTCGCGGCGGTACACGATCAGCGTTTCCTCGGCGCCCAGCCGACGGAGGCTGCGGGCCGCATCCATAGCCGTGTTGCCGCCGCCATAAACCACGACCCGCCGTCCGAGCAGCGGCTTGCTGCCGGTGCTGGTCTCGCGCAGCAGCGCCACCGCATCCAGCACCCGCACCGCGTCGCGCGCAGGGATATCGACGTGCTTGCCGACATGCGCGCCGATGGCGACGAACACCGCATCGAACTTTCCGGCGTCGCGTTCGGCGAGCAGGTCGGTGACTTTGTGGTTCAGTTCGATATGCACGCCCATGCACCTGATGCGGGCGATCTCGGCCAGGAGACCGGTGCGGGGCAGGCGGTAGGCGGGAATGCCGAAATGCAGCATGCCGCCGGGCAGCGGCCCAGCTTCGTGGATCTCGACCTGGTGGCCGCGTCTGGTCAGGTGATAGGCGGCCGACAGTCCGCTCGGGCCGGCGCCGATGACCAGGATGCGCTTGCCGGTGGCTCGCGCCACGGGCACCGTCCAGCCTTCATCCAACGCCATGTCACCGAGGAAGCGCTCGACCGCGTGGATCGACACCGCGGCGTCGAGTTCACCGCGATTGCAGGCGGTTTCGCAGGGGTGATAGCAGACCCTCCCGTGCGTCGCCGGCAGCGGGTTGTCGGCTATCAGGGTCTCCCACGCGCGGCGATACTCACCTGCCTGCGCAAGCGCCAGCCAGGCCTGGATGTCCTCCCCGGCGGGGCAGGCGTGATTGCAGGGCGGCTTCAGCGAGACGTAGTGTGGCAACCGGGTGCGGAACGGCCCGGAGCCGTGATGAAGCGTCAGATCGACCGCCGGGGTCAGATCGTGCGCGGTTCGCGACGCGGTTCGCTGGTTTTCGTCCATGCGGCGCATCTGGCTCTCTGTCCGTTAGCAAATCATTGACGTGGATCAACCCACTGTCAGGTGCCAATTGCTAGCTTCGGTCGCCATGCAGCCACGCCTGATCACCCTGACACTCAATCCCGCACTCGATCTCGCGGCCGATGCGGACGCGGTTGTGCCGACGCACAAGATCCGCATGCACCATGAGCACGCCGATCCCGGCGGTGGTGGCGTGAACGTGGCACGGGTGCTGCACGAGCTGGGCGGCGACACGCTCGCCATCCTGGCGGCCGGCGGCGCGCCTGGACGCGTGCTCGAGGAGTTGCTGGATGAGGCAGGCGTGAAACGGCGCAGCGTGCTGATCAGGGGGCGAACCCGGGTCAGCCTGAACGTGCAGGACGCCAGCACTGGCCTGGAATACCGCTTTGTCCCGGAAGGCCCGACGCTGACGACGGCCGAGTTCCAGGCCTGCCTGGCGACCATCCAGCAGGAGCCCGGGGAGTGGCTGATAGTCAGCGGCAGCCTGCCGAGTGGCGTCCCCGATGACACCTACGCGCAGGTGGCACGGATCGCCGCCGGCAAAGGACAGCGCTTCGTGCTGGACACCTCGGGTGCTGCACTGGTGGCGGCGCTGGAGCAGGGTGGATGCGAACTGGTCAAGCCAAGTCTCGGCGAGCTGGAGCACCTGGTGGGACGGCCACTGAAGGGCCCAGTGGAGCAGGATTGGCACGCCATGGCTCTGGTGCGGCGCGGTGCCACTCGCATGGTGGCGCTCACGCTCGGGGTGGAAGGCGCCTTGCTGGCCACACCGGACGGTGTGATCCGGATGCCGGCCATGGATGTTCCGATGCACAGCTCGGTCGGTGCGGGCGACGCGTTTCTGGCAGCGACGAGCCTCGCCCTGGCGCGCGGGGCGACGCCGACAGAAGCCTTGGCATGGGGCACCGCCGCGGGAGCCGCTACCGTCGCTTGTGCCGGTACAGCGAGGCTGCGACGCGTCGACGTGGAGGCGCGGTTCCGGGAACTGCGCGGCGGTGCGTTATAGGAAACGCCTACGAGGCCTTCGCCATCCGCCGGTTCGCGGCAAGCGCGGCGTAACGGTCGGCGAGAGTCAGCAGCGCCTTCGTGACATCGGTGGTGGTGGCAGTCGCGGCCATGCGGCACAGTTCGTTCGCGTTGGCCTGCAACTCATTGGCCGTGCGTTGCGACAAAGGAACATAGCCCGCACGCGTGACAGGAAACGACGTCATGAGATGCGTGGTCGTTGGGACGGAGTGGTTGCCAGAGGACTGGCAGTCCGCCGCGGCAGTCCTGGGGACAGCACGTGGCATGTGCGACATGAGGGGACTCCTTGTGCAGTGTGATTGATCCCGCCGCACATAAGCCGAAAACTTGATAACAAAGGGTTCACGCGGGCGGGTGACCCAGCGTGGGGCGCCGCCGAATCAACCCATCGGCAGGGTGAATCGAAACGCGCAGCCGCCACCGGAATTCGGCTGCATCCACAGCACTCCACCGTGCGCTTCGACAATGGTACGGCAGACCGAGAGGCCGATACCCATGCCCTCAGCCTTTGTCGTGACGAAAGGCTGAAACAGCCTGGCGGCGATTTCGGGGGAGATTCCACTGCCGGTATCGGTCACGCTCACCAGAACTTGTACGTCGCGCACCGATGCGGTTATTGCGAGTTCACGCACCCGGCAGTTCTCCATCGCCTCCAGGGCGTTGCGGATCAGGTTGAGCAGCACCTGTTGCACCTGCACGCGGTCCACTGACACGGCGGGGAGGCTCGGGTCCATGCTGATCAACACCTTGACCCCGCGCTCCTTGGCACCGATCAGCGCCAGGGCGCTCGCCTCCTCGATCAGCTGTGCAATGCTCTCCGGCTGGCGCGCCACCTCGCCGCGCGTGACGAAGGTGCGCAGCCGACGGATGATCTCGCCGCTGCGCAGCGTCTGCTCCACCGCATGGTTCATCGCCTCGCCGATACGCTCGAGATCGGGCTCGGGCGACGCGAGCAGCCGCACCGCGGCGCGGACATAGTTCGCGGTGGCGGTCAGCGGCTGGTTCAGCTCATGCGCGAGCGCAGACGCCATCTGTCCCATCGACCGCACCCGTGAAACGTGCAGCAACCCGTCCTGCAATTCATGCAGCCGCCGCTCGGTCTGCTGTCGCTCGGTGAGATCGCGGATGAAACCGGTGAACAGCCGCTGACCCGTCTGGCTCGCCTCGCCAACCGACAGCTCCATCGGAAAGGTGCTGCCATCCTTGCGCTGCCCGACGACCACGCGACCAATGCCGATGATGCGCCGCTCGCCGGTGCGGCGGTAGCGGGTGAGGTAGCCGTCGTGCTGCCCGCGGTATGGCGACGGCATCAGCATCCTGACGTTCTGGCCCCGCACCTCACTCGGGGTGTAGCCGAACAGATGCTCCGCGGCGGAGCTGAAGAACTGCATGGTCCCGAACTCGTCGATCACGATCATCGCGTCCGGAACGGTTTCCAGGATCGAGCGCAGCAGTGCCAACTCGCTGGCGACCGGGTCGGACTGGGGCGGGACGTCCAATTCCTTCATGGAACGGTGAACTGTAGCGGCGCCGCGCCAGCGGGCAAGTGGTTCTGCTGCGAACTCTGTTACAATCAGTCGCTGGCGCGCTCGATGAAGTCCAGCAGCACCTCATCGTCCAGCGGCTTTTCCAGCACCTCCGCGACGTCGAGGTCACGTGCCAACCGGATCATGTCGGGGGACGGAGAACCGGTAATCAAGGCTACCGGCAGGGTTATGCCCTGGCTGCGCAGACGGGCGACCAGTTGCAGGCCTGTCTGGTCGGGCATGTGCTGGTCCACCACCAGGCACGAGAGCTGGTCGAGCGGCGCGTCGAGGAGAAACTGGGCGGCTGAAGCGTAGCTGGCGACAGAGTGGCCGGCGATCTCCAACAGGAATCGGAGCGAATCGCGCACCGCGTCGTCATCGTCGACCACGGCCACCAGTCGGCGGGAAGCGCTTTGCATCCTGTCTGCTCCCGCGCCCGTCGCGCAGATGTTGTGGGTCAGCATGGATGCAATGTCGTCGAATCTCGAATAGCGCGCCTTGACCTAGGTCAACGGACCGGAGCTTTTGCCTGTTCCGCCGCAATCGTCATGCGCACCAGCTCCGGCAGGCTGCGAGCGCCCATCTTCTCCATTACGCGCGCCCGGTGCACTTCGACAGTGCGCGGGCTCGAGCCGAGATCGTAGGCGATCGTCTTGTTCGGCTGACCGGTCACCAACCGGTCCAGCACCTCGTGCTCGCGCGGGGTCAGCGTGGCGAGGCGCCTCATGGTTTCAGCCACAATGGCCGCCTCGTCGCGTGCCCGTTCGCCGACCGCGATGGCGCTGGTGACCGCCGTCAGCAACTGCTCATCGCCGAACGGCTTCTCCAGGAATTCCGCCGCACCGGCCTTCATGGCCTCCACCGCGATCGGCACGTCGCCATGGCCGGTCATCACGATCACCGGCAGGCGGATGCCCTGCTCACTCATGCGGCGCTGCAGTTCCAGGCCATTGAGTTCCGGCATCTGCACGTCGGTCAGCACGCAGCCGGCCGTGCGATCGGAAGCCGACTGCAGGAAGGCCACGGCGGAATCGTAGGCGCGCACGGTGAATCCCGCCGATTCGAGCAGGACGGTCAGTGAATCCCGCACGGACGCATCGTCATCAACGATATGGACCAGAGGTGCCTCAGCCATCAGGCGACTCCTGCCAACGCATTCCGGAGCCAATACGTAGCATTCCGTACGTCCGTTTCCGAATTTCGCGCTTCGTGGGCGGCCAATACACCCGGAGCCAGCGAAACACATAGCGGCTGATGGAGAGACGGATGCAGGCAACAATGCAGCGGACGGAACAGCGCTTTGGCGACGCGGGTGCCCGGAATGACGTCATTCGGCCGCGGCTACAGCCGGCGCCACGCGATGCGCTCGATCTCCTCGATCAATTCGGCACCACCATCTCGGTGGCGCGTGACCGGGAGGTTCATGGCCAGGGCGTTCTGGCGGATTGCTGCTACCGCATCCTGAGCGGCTGCGTGCGGATGGTGAAGCTGATGGAGGACGGCCGGCGCCAGGTCGGCGAGTTCCTGATGGCAGGCGACCTGATCGGCTTCGATGCGCTGGGGACCCACGACTTTGCAGCCGAGGTGGTGTCGGATGCGGTGTTGCGGCGCTATCCGCGCCGGATGGTGGATGTGCTCGCCGAGAGCAATGTGGCGCTGACGCGCCGGCTACGCGATCTGACCTCGATCAGCCTGCGCATGGCCCATACACGCCTGGTGCTGCTCGGCCGCAAGACCGCGTCGGAGCGGATGGCGACATTCCTGCTGGAGATGGCGGAGCGGCTGCCGGATACGCGCCCACAGGTTCTGGACCTGCCGATGAGCCGCACCGACATCGCGGATCATCTCGGGCTGACGATCGAGACGGTGTGCCGGGTGCTGGCGCATCTTCGCCGCGAAGGCACCGTCACGGTCGAGCCCGGTCGCATCACGATCCGCGACGGCGCCGCCTTGCGGCAGATGGCGTCAGAGCCGCGGCACTGAGCCGGGTCAGGCGTTGCGCGAGACGGCAGGCGGAATTCGGAACGCGACCATCAACCGGTTCCAGCCATTGATCGCCACCACTGCCATGGTGAGGTCGACCAGCTCTCGCTCGCTGAACTCGGCCCGTGCCATGTCGTAGACGTCGTCCGGCACGTGGGTATCGGCAACGCGGGTTACTGCCTCGGTCCATGCCAGGGCCGCGCGCTCACGAGATGAATATACCGGCGCCTCACGCCATGCGCCGATCAGATCGAGGCGTTCCTGCGACTCGCCAGCCTTGCGGGCGTCGCGCGTGTGCATATGCAGGCAGAACGCGCAGCCGTTGATCTGCGAGGCGCGGATCTTCACGAGTTCATGCAGCACTGGCTCCAGCGCTGTCGAATTTACATAGGATTGCAAGTCCAGCATGGCCTTGTAGGCATCCTGGCTGACGCGGGCGGTATCAATCCGTGGCTGCATGTCGGCCTCCATTTGCTGACGAAGGCAGGAATGGTGATCGCGTGGTGCTGCTGCCAGACCAAACTCCCCAGACTCGACCGTACCAACCGCATGCGGCAG
The DNA here is from genome assembly GCA_963799415.1 of uncultured Alphaproteobacteria bacterium. GTDB lineage: Bacteria > Pseudomonadota > Alphaproteobacteria > Acetobacterales > Acetobacteraceae > JAMXLO01. The sequence continues at coordinate 62,437 of CAWCXI010000017.1, forward strand.
GCTCCGCGGCGAACCGAGGGAGGCCCGTTCGATGCAGTTCGGCGTGTTCGATCACATGGATCGCGGACCGGTTTCACTCGACCGATTCTATGCTGATCGTCTGCGGCTGGTGGAAGCATATGATCGTGCCGGCTTCTACGGCTATCACGTCGCCGAACACCATGCGACGCCGCTCGGCGTGGCGCCGTCGCCTGGTGTCTGGTTGGCCGCTGTGGCGGAGCGCACGAAGCAGTTGCGCTTCGGGCCGCTGGTATACCTGCTGCCGCTCTACCATCCGCTGAAGCTGCTTGAAGAGATCTGCATGCTCGATCAAATGAGCGGTGGACGCTTCCTGCTTGGGGTAGGCCGCGGAATTTCGCCGATTGAGCTGCGCTACTTCGGGATCGATCCGGACGCCGCGCCGGCGATGTACGCCGAAGCGCTGGAGGTGATTCTGCGCGGCATGACCAGCAAGGAACTGAGCTTCGAGGGGAAATACTACCGCTACGCCAATGTGCCGATGGAGCTTACGCCGCTGCAGCAACCGCATCCTCCGCTTTGGTATGGTATCGGCAGACCGGACGGCGTGCCGTGGGCGGCACAGCGGCGGGTGAACGTCGTCGCCAACCTTGGCGCCAAGGGGATGCGCGCAATCACCGATCGCTACCGCGCCGAATGGACCGCACTGGGCCATCCCGCGGACGATCTGCCGCTTATGGGCGTCAGCCGCCACATCGTGATTGCCGAGACTCGCAACGAGGCGCTGGAGATTGCGCAGCGCGGCTACCGCAAGTGGCGCGAAAGCTTCCTGGTGCTGTGGCGCAAGCACAACATGCAGCTCCCGAATCCGAATGCGCTGTTTCCCGAACAGTTCGAGGAGGCGGAGGCACAGGGCCGCACGGTCGCCGGCACTCCGGAGCATGTGCGCGAGTTCGTGCAGACGTCGATCGATGACGGCGGGCTGAATTACCTGTTATGCCGCTTCGCGTTCGGCGACATCACGTGCGACGAGGCGCTGCAATCGGTGGAGCTGTTCGATCGTCATGTGAGACCGGCGATCACGCCGGCGCGGGAGGATGCGTGATGGTGCCGGAATACGAGGTCTTCGCATTCGCTACGCCACGCGTGAGGCGCGGCGGCACGAGCATTTCATCGGCGGCGATCCGCACGACGCTCCAGACTGCTCCGCCGTCATCGCTTTTGCTTCTTGCCTAACCGGTGCCGTCCATACATGACGGATGGGCGTTACTCGGGCATTAGATCCGGACGGTTCCTCGGAAAGCGAGCGACCGTCTCAGGATCCAGGTTGAAGGTGGCGGCGACCATCTCCGGCGGGGAGTGCGCCAGCCAGTCGGAGAACGAAATCTCCTCGTAGCGCGGCGAGCGGAACACCGCGACGAGTACCAGGTCGGTGTTGTCGGTGTTCTCGATGTAGTGGCCAAGCCCCTTCTGCACATAGCCGATGTCGCCGGGATGGAAATTCGCGGTGTTCGCTGAGGGACCGGCATTGAACACGGTCATCCGGCCGGTCCCTTTAAGGTAGTATTGCCACTCATCGGCGTTCGGATGCCAGTGCATCGTTCGCATGGCGCCGGGTCTTATCGTCACAAGGCCGGCGGCGATGGTCTTGGAGACATGGAAGTTGGAGCTGTCGGCGATCTGCACGAAGCCGCCCCGGTTATCGCTGACCTTCGGCGCATCGGCGAGTGAGAAGGTGAACGGGAATTCGGGCGCGCCGGCCTTGCTCGCCACCGCCGCCTGGATCTCGGCCAACGGCCCCGGCACCTTGCCCTGGAAGATCCAACGGTCCTGTAGCGGAATGTTCTTGAAAGCCTCGGCTGGCACGCCGAAATTCTTCGCCAGAACCTCAGGCGGCGTGTGCGCCATCCAGTCGGTCGCAAGCAGCGTGTTGAACTCCGACGAGACGCCGTTGTCGAAGGCAAGCACGAACTCGGCGCCGTCGGGACCGAGGCCCTGCAATGAGTGCGGCAGACCTGCCGGGAAATACCAAAGGTCGCCCTCCTTCACGTCCGCCACGTAAGGACGCCCAACGGCGTCGAGAATGGTGATGCGGCAGTGACCGTAGGTCATGATCGCCCATTCGGCCTGCTGGTGCCAGTGAAGTTCGCGGATGCCGCCGGCGGAGAGGCGCATATTGACGCCGGCGATCTCGGTCGAGATAGCGAAGTCTGCCACCGTGACCTGGCGTCCCCAGCCGCCGTCCTGGATGCGCCGTGGTGCGAGGTTAAATGAGGCCCAGAACTGCGGCAGGCTGCCTACATCGGTCGCCGGTGGGTCGAGGAATGTAGGCATAGTGCCGGCCAGACCGGTATCATGCGGCCCCGGAATGGTCAGTGCCCCCGGGTTGGTGACATTGACCGCGCCCTCTGGCGGCTGGTCCGGATTGCCGAATGTGGCGGCGCGCGCCAGCGTTGCGGTCATGGCAGCTCCACCGGCCGCCGTTGCGGCCAGCACGCCGCGCCGAGACAAATTCATGACAGTCCCCCAACCGTAAACGTGGGGTATCCTATCGAACGCGCAACGCTACATCCAGAACGCTGCGTGGCCGAGTTTGCTTCGCTTCGCTCGCAACGCCTGCAAATGACAGGGCGGGTCAGGCCGACATCTTGATCGGCGGCTCAAGGTCGTCGGGCAGCGGGCACACGTACGGATTGCGGCCAATGCGCCCCTCGTGATCCGCCTTCGCGCGCGCCAGCAGCACCTCGTCCTGGATCACATCGACCGCGGTCCCGGCCATCACCTTCGCCACATGCACCAAGCCCTTGTGCGCGGCAGGCATCTTGCCCTGTGCGGTGAGCTGCCATGAATGGCCCGGGGTGCCGATCGCGTAGGTGGCGCCGCGCGCCTGCACCGTCGGCACCACCCAGCTTACGTCACCGACATCCGTCGAACCCATCATCGGCGCGCTCTTTGCATCCAGCGGGACGATCTGGTCGCACAGCGGCACACCGTTCTGCATCGGCAACCCGACGCGTCGATACGCTGCGTCGATATCCTCATCGGTCAGCGTCGCCTGGATCTTCGCGGCGAACGCCCGGTCGGCATCATCGAACGGCGGCGGGCCGAGGCGCTGGAGATTGTCGTGCATCGCGCGCTCCAGCGGCGTGTTGGCCAGCAGGTTGGACACCGCGCTGACCACCTGCAACTCCACGCGCGTCTCGGTCATCAGCGCGGCGCCATCGGCGATTTTGCGCACGCGCTCGATCAGCCGCGTCAGCTCGGGCAGTTCGCGAGCGCGGATCAGGTAGCGCACCTTGGCGCGCGCCTGCACGACGTTGGGCGCGATGCCGCCGGCGTCCAGCAATGCGTAGTGGACGCGCGCATCCGACGGCATGTGTTCACGCATGTAGTTCACGCCGACATTCATCAGCTCCACCGCGTCCAGCGCGCTGCGCCCGAGATGCGGCGCCGCCGCGGCGTGCGACGCGCGGCCATGGAAGGTGAAGTCGATGCGCGTGTTGGCGAGCGACACCGCCTCGGTCACGCCGGCGAACGCCGCCGGATGCCAGGAGATCGCGACATCCACATCGCTGAACGCACCAGCGCGCGCCATGAAGCCCTTTGCCGCACCGCCTTCTTCCGCCGGACAGCCATAGTAGCGCACGCGGCCCTTGATGCCGTGCGCCGCCAGATAGTCCTTCACCGCCGCAGCCGCCAGCATCGACGCAGACCCCAGCAGGTTGTGACCGCAGCCGTGGCCGTAGCCATCACCCGGCAGCGGCTTCGGTTCGGCCACGCCGGCTTCCTGGCTGAGGCCGGGGAGAGCGTCGTATTCGCCGAGGATGGCGATCACCGGACCGCCTTCGCCTGAATTCGCCCATCACTGCCGTAGGAATGCCGGCAACGTCCTTCGTCACGCGAAAACCATGCTGCTCCAGCATCGCAGTGTGCTCGGCGCAGGAGCGGAATTCGCCGTAGCAGAGTTCCGGCATGCCCCAGACGCGATCGCTGAGTGCCTCGAAGTCAGCCTTCCTGGCATCGACCAGACGCCAGATCTCTTCAGTGTTCTGCATGACCGGACTCCTCGTGTCTGAAGCAGGAAACCAGATGGTCGTTCACCATCCCGGTCGCCTGCATGAAGGCATAGCATATGGTCGAGCCGACGAAGCGAAAGCCGCGTTTGGCCAGCGCCTTGCTCATCTGATCCGAAAGCGCCGTCGTCGCCGGCACCTGTTTGCTTTCCTGCCAGCGGTTAACCAGCGGTTTGCCGGCGACGAAAGACCACAGGTAAGCGTCGAGGCTGCCGTGTTCGGCGATCACATCGAGCGCCACGCGGGCGTTGTCGCGCACCGAATAGACCTTCAGCCGGTTGCGAACGACGCCTGACGATGTCAGCAGCTTTTCTAACGCAGGGTCGCGCATGCCGGCCACGCGCTTGATATCGAACCCGTGGTACGCACGCCGATATTCGTCGCGGCGCGCCAGGATTGTCCGCCAGGACAGGCCAGCCTGAGCGCCTTCCAACGTCAGCAGCTCGAACAGCGCGCTGTCGTCATGATGCGGCACGCCCCACTCGCCGTCGTGATAGGCGAGCATCGCGTCGCCGCCGCCTTCGGCCCACGAACAGCGAGAAATCGTCACGGCATCACCCTCCCCCTCCCCTTGCGGGAGGGGGTTGGGGGGAGGGGGAGAGACTGCTTCGTGCTCACTTGGCGGGCTTCACGTCGACCAGGCGCAGGTCCTCGCCGACCGTCGGCACATAGGTGAAGCCCGCGCGCGTCGCCCAGATGTTCTTCTGGATGTGCAGCGGAATGATCGCGACATCGCCGAACGCCATCTGCTGCGCCTGCCGGAGGATCTTCTCCCGCGCCGCATCGTCCGCGGTGCCCAGCGCCTCGCCGATCAGCTTGTCGAGTGCCGGATTGGAATAGCGCCCGCGATTTGCGGCGCCCCAGCCCTTGGCAGGATCGAACGTCGCATTCTGCGCGATCAGCGCATCCGACGCCTCAGCCGTGCCGGTGCCCCAGCCGAACAGGAACGCCGAGAACGCCTGCTTGTTGGCCTGCCCGACATAGCTCGACCACGGCAACGGATCGACCTCGGTCTGCACGCCGATGCGGGTCCACATCTGGCCGACCGCCTGGATAATCTTCGCATCATTCACGTAGCGGTCGTTCGGTCCGTGCAGCGCGATGCGGAGACCCTTGGGGTAGCCCGCCTCCGCCAGCAGCTTCTTCGCCTGCTCCGGATCATACGGCGGCGGCTTGATGTCGGGGTCGTAGCTGTACACTCCAGGCGGCAGGTACTGCCCGGTGGGCACCGCTGCGTCCTCCATCACGCGATCGACGATCGCCTTGCGATTGATCGCGATCGACAATGCAAGGCGCACCCGCCGGTCCTTCAGCGGATTCTTGTCCAGCTTCTCGCCATTGGGTCCGAACACATACGGGCTCGGCCCGTCGCGCGACTGATCGAGGCCGAGAAAGATGAGCCGCAGGCCAAGAGTCTCCCACAGCTTCACCTTCGGATCCTTGCGCAGTTTCTCGAGATCCTCGGTGGGTACGAAGTCGATGAAATCGACATCGCCCGCAAGCAGTGCCGCCGTGCGTGAGGCATCATTTGGCATGAAGCGGTAGCTGACCTTCTGCCAGACCGGATTCGGTCCCCAGTAGCTGTCGTTGCGCTCCAGCTCGACGCGGTCGCCCGGCCTGAACGACACGAAGCGGAATGGCCCGGTGCCGATCGCCGCCTTGCCGCTGTTGAAGTCCTCAGTCGTCATGCCCTCGTCGGTCTTGCGATTGGTGATGAAGAACAGCGAAAGATAGGTCGGCAGCAGCGGGAATGCGCCCTTGGTGTGCAGGCGGATGGTGTGGTCGTCCACCACCTCGGTGCTCGTCACCGGTTTGGTATAGGCGGCGAAATTGCTCGGGCTGTTGGGCACCTTGGGAATGCGCTCCATGGTGAACACCACATCGTCCGCGACGAATGCGTTGCCGTTCTGGAACTTCGCATCGCGCAGCTTGAGCTCCCATGTGTCGGGCGCCACCAGCTTCCAGGTTTCCGCGAGGCCCGGGATCAGGCGGGCGTGTTCGTCCTGCTCGACCAGCCGGTTGAAGATCTGGGTCGAGAGCGAGATGTTGGGCGCGAGATTGTGGTAGTGCGGATCGATGCTGGTCACCGGCGAGCTCACCGCGACCCGCAGCGTCTGAGCGGCCGCCGGCAATGACAGCGCCAACGACCCCGCGCAAAGCGCAATCCGCCCGTAACGTCGCATGGTCCATCCCCCGGCCGGTTCGGTCGGGGGTTATAGCGGCAGGTTCAGATCAGGCCCAGTGGCCCGGCTCCCAGCGCCAGCCATTGTAGTGGGCCGGCACCCATGCCCCGCCAGGACGTCCGTAGACCGGCGCCGGCGCGATCACGCAGCCGGACAAGGACGCCAGGCAGAGCACCAGCATTAGCAGGCTGCCGATCCGTCGGATCATCGCGAGGAGCTCCTTGAAAGCTTCGCACTTACGCTGCTACCGCCGTTTTGCTGGTCGGTTGCCCTGTTGTATCGGTCTGTGACAGCGGCCTCGCGCCGCCGCCCGACCGGAATTACAACAAACGGCATGAACATCCTCTCCATCCAGTCCTGGGTCGCCTACGGCCATGTCGGGAACGCCAGCGCGGTGTTCCCATTGCAGCGGCTCGGTGCCGAGGTATGGTCGATCAACACGGTGCAGTTCTCGAACCACACCGGGTATGGGCACTGGACCGGGCAGGTCTACTCCGGCGATGCGGTGCGCGAGCTGGTGGACGGCATCGCGGCGCGCGATGTGCTGCGGCATTGCGACGCCGTGCTGTCCGGCTACATGGGCGACGCCGGCATCGGCGAGGCGATCCTGCACGCCGTAGCTCGTGTGCGCGAAGCGAACCCCAACGCGATCTATTGCTGCGATCCGGTGATCGGCGATGTCGAGGAAGGCGTGTATGTGCGGGAAGGCATCGAGGAATTCCTGCGCGATCATGCACTGGCGCAGGCGGATATCGCCACGCCCAACCGGTTCGAACTGGAGCGGCTGACGGGTCTCGACTGCGGCACGCTGGCGGTGGCGAAGGAGGCTGTCGAGCGCCTGGCTGCGACGATGCGTCCCGACGGGATGCACTGCGTGCTGTTGACCAGCCTGGAGACCGAGCACACGCCGGGCGATCATCTCGATCTGCTGGTGGGGGAGGGGGGACGCTTCCACCTGTTGCGGACGCCGCGCCTGCCGGTATCGGTGAACGGCGCCGGCGACGCGATCGCCGCGCTGTTCCTGTTCCATCGCCTCAGCACCGGGAACGCGGTGAGGGCGATGGAGGAGGCGGGGTCCGCGGTGCATGGCCTGCTGCGCCGGACGGCCGAAGCCGGTTCGCGCGAGATCCTGACTGTGGCGGCGCAGGACGAGTTCGTCTCGCCTGCCACGCGCTTCGTCGCGCATCCCTGCTGATGGCGAAGCGCATCTCGTGCGGCGTCATCGTCACCGACGGCGACCGCTTGTTGCTCGGCCATGCCTCGCGCTCGCCGCGGTGGGACATTCCGAAAGGGCAGGCGGAGCCAGGTGAGTCGCTGGTGGGCGCGGCGGTGCGCGAACTGGCGGAGGAGACCGGTCTTGCGGTGACCGAGGCCGAGCTGCGCCCGCTTGGTGTGCACGCGTATCTGCGTGACAAGGATGTTGCCCTGTTTGTCTGGATGCGAACGGAGATGCCGCCAATTGGCTCGCTGATATGCCGATCGACGTTCACGCTGCCCGACGGCGCGGTCGTGCCGGAGTTCGATCGCTTCGGGGCGTTCGGGTGGGATGAGGCGCTCGGCAAGGTCGGCAAGAACATGGCGCGCGTGCTGCGGGAAGTTGCGCGGCCCGGCGTTTGCGCGGCCCTCTCCCCCCGTCCCGCAAGGGGAGGGTAGGGGTCAGAACAATCGCTTGGTGGCGATGCGCGCGCCTTCCGCCATCGACGCCAGTTTTGCCCATACAACATCATCGGCGACGCGTCCGCGTCCGGCCGAGGTATCGAAGCCGCAATCGGTGCCGGCGAGGACGCGGCGTGGATCGCCCACAGCGCGCGCCACCAGTTCGATGCGGTCGGCAATGACCTCGGGGTGCTCGACGAAATTCGTCAGCGGATCGACCACGCCGGCGACGATGACCTGGCCGTCGTCGAGCGGCAGGTCCTTCAGGCAGCGATATTCGTGCGCGTGGCGGGGGTTGGCGAACGGCAGCACGAAGCCACCCACTTTCGCCTGGCGTATCGTCGGCAGCACCTCCGGCAGAGCGACGTCGCAATCGTGCGGGCCTTCGTAATTGCCCCAGCAGGCGTGTAGTCGAACCCGGTCGCGCGGCACATTGGCGAGTGCCACGTTTATTGCCGCCACCACGCGCTCGACAAAGCCGACGAATTCGCCGAGCGGCCGGTCCTGGTACGAGATGTGTCGCTCCATGGCGAGATCGGGCGCATCGATCTGCAGCACGAAGCCGTTTGAGACGATGGTTTCGTATTCCACCTGCAGCGCGCGACCGAGGGCCGCAAGATACTCGTCCTCGGTGTCGTACCATGCGTTGCGCATGGCCGCGGCGATGATGCCGGGTGAGGGCGCTGTCATGAACGGCTCGGCGTAGCGACCCTGCACGGCGTCGAGCGCAGCGCGGAAATCCGCGCATTCGGTCTCGACCGGCGCGCGATCCAGGTAGCGTACCTCGCCGACTGCCTCGGGTATGCCGCCGACGTTGCTGATCAACTCGTTGACCGCATCATGCGCGGCTTTCCACGCCATGAAGGCCGGATAATGCGTCACGTCGGCGAACACCTTGCGCGTCCAGCCGCCGCCGAACCCGCTCATGCGATGTCGCACATAGAGGAAGAACGCCTCACGCTGCTGCTCGCCGTTGTTGGGAATGTCGACGCCGGCGGCGATCTGCTTGGCCACGACCTCCCGCACCGCTGCCTTGCCCTCTCGGTCAAGCTCAGCGGCATCGATCGCCTCGCCACGCGAGCGGCGCACATACAGCGATGTCAGCGCTGCCGGACGCGGCAGACTGCCAGTGTGGGTGGTCAGGATACGATGTTCGCTTCCCAGCATCGCGGTTTCCCCTATACGGCCATCGCCTGTTCGAACACGCCAGTATAGCCGAACAGGCCGACAGCGCCGCCGGTGTGCAGGAACACCACCGTCTCGCGCTTGCCGATCTCGCCCTTGCGGATCAGGTCGACCAAGCCGGCCATCGCCTTGCCGGAATACACCGGGTCGAGCAGCACGCCCTCGAGCCGGGCCAACATAAGCACCGCCTCGGTCATGCCAGGCGTCGGCTGACCGTAGCCGGGACCGACATAGTCGCAGTTGGCCATCACCGCCGAGCGCGCAATGCCGCCACGCATGCCGACATAGTCCGCGGTTGCCTCCGCCAGCAGGTGCACGTTGGCCTCCTGCCGGTCTTTCGGCGCGCGCACGCCGATGCCGAGTACCGGAATGCCGGCGTTGCTGCCCTCAAGCCCGACCAGCAGCCCTGCCTGGGTTCCCGCGCTGCCCGTCGCGGTTACCACGCGGTCGATGCGCAGCCCCGTTTCATCGGCCTGATGCATTAGTTCCTGCGCGCAGGAGACGTAGCCCAGCGCGCCGACCCGATTGGAGCCGCCACCCGGGATTACGTACGGCTTCTCACCGGCGGCCCGCAAGGCTTCGCCCCTCGCCTCCGCTGCGGCGTTCATGTCGGTGCCCCCCGGGCAGTACTCGATAGCGGTGTCGAACAGCCGGTCGAGCAACACGTTGCCGCTGTTCAGATAGTCGCGGTCGTTGGTGTCGATGCGGTGCTCCAGGAGCGCCGAGCACTTCATGCCGAACCGCCTCGCCACAGCGGCGGTCTGGCGCACATGATTGGACTGGACGGCGCCCTGGGTCACCAGATGGTTGGCGCCCAGCGCCTGAGCCTCGCCGACCAGCCACTCCAGCTTGCGCACCTTGTTGCCGCCGGTCGCCACCACGGTGCAGTCATCGCGCTTGATCCAGATCTCCGGGCCGCCGAGGTGGCGGCTGAGATTGGCCAGCTTCTCCAGCGGTGTGGGGGTGGGAAACAGGCGTACACGGGGGAAACGGGCGAGGTGCATGAAATCTCCTGCCAAATGCGCGGACCGACTGTAATGTTCCCCATCCTGACGTGTCGGACAATGCGGCTGGGAGGTGCTGTCACGCCCAGGTGACAAACTGCATCGAGACCCCAGTTTGGAGTTATCTGGCTTGGTGGAGAGACCTATGCACATCGTGCGACGCCGCGGTTGGGAGTTGTCGGAGCGCCTGGTGACGCCGGAGGCCCTGGTGCTGGGCCGTCGCGCCGCGCTGGCCGGAGCCGGCTCGGTGGTGCTGGCGGCCGCCGCACCGGAGCGCAATCCCAAATATGTCGCTGGCCGCGACATCACGCCGGAGAAGTACGCGACCACCTACAACAACTATTACGAGTTCAGCGATGGCAAGGACCTGTGGGAGGCGGCGCAGGTCCTCAAGCAGCGCCCGTGGACGATCAGTCTGGAGGGCGAGGTCAAGCAGCCACGCACCATCGCGATCGACGACCTGCTGAAGCAGGTTCAGCTCGAGGAGCGGGTTTACCGCCACCGTTGCGTGGAGGCCTGGGCGATGACGGTGCCCTGGACCGGCTTCCCGCTCAGTCAGCTGCTGAAGATCGCCGAGCCGTTGGCGTCGGCGAAATACATCGTGTTCGAAACGGCCCAGGACAAGACGATGCCGGGGCTGAACTCGCCATTCTATCCCTGGCCGTACATCGAGGGGCTGGCGATCGACGAGGCGGCGAACGATCTGGCGTTCGTCTCGACCGGGCTGTATGGCAAGCCGCTGCCGCCGCAGAACGGCGGTCCGATCCGGCTGACGCTGCCGTGGAAATACGGCTTCAAGTCCTGCAAGGCCTTGATGAAGATCAGTTTCAGCGAGAAGCGGCCGGTGAATTTCTGGCAGGCGATCCAGCCGGCGGAGTATGGTTTCTGGGCGAACGTGAACCCGGCGGTCGCGCATCCGCGGTGGAGCCAGGCGCAGGAGCGTCTGCTGGGCAGCAACGAAATGGTGCCAACGCAGATCTACAACGGCTATGGTGAGTTCGTCGCATCGCTTTACAGCGACCGGAAAAACGAGAAACTGTTCATGTGATTGCCCAACGAATCCTGGCCGTAGTGGCCGCCATGTTTCTGGTAGGCGCCGTCGCCGTGGCGATGCTCGGGCCGCCCGAGGTGCCGCTCGGGCAGTTGCTGTTCATGATCGATCACGACCTCATGGATGCGACGCACAATTTCATCGGCGCGCACATCGCGGCCTGGCTCTGGGACTACCTGGTCGTGCCGCTGATGTTGCGTCCGGCCTGGCTGGTGCCAGCCGGGCTCGGGCTGATCTGCGGCGGCGTGTCACTGTCGCTGTCCACGCGAAAGACCACGCACCGGTCGCACCGACGCAGCTAACGGCAGGATGTCGAGTTGCCCCCGCCGCCGCGCCCGTGTAGCGAAGCCGGGCCGGGTAGGGGAGGGGGCAACGTCATGAGAGTGTCGCTGACGGCGCGCCACGTGGGCAGCATGCGGGGGTTCGTTGCCGGTCTGTTACTGCTCGCAGTCGCGGGTTGCGCGGACAAGGTCGCCACCCCGGACAAGGTCGCGATGCCCGACGAGGCGGCATCATTCGTCACTGCAGCATCGCAGCCCGCGAATGTCGGCGATGCCAAGATCGTCGCCCTGAAGTACGCACGATTCCGGCGAATACGCCCAAGGGCTCGCACAGGTTGCCGGGCAGGCGAACGATTGGCTGGGGACCAGGGCGGCATCGGCCAGCCGGCCGGCCCTGGTGCTCGATATCGATGAGACCGCGCTGTCGAACTGGGAAGTCATCAAGCGGGACGATTTCGGCCGCCCTATCGGCGGTCCATGCAATCCCGCGCTTGATGCCCCCTGCGGGTGGGCCGCGTGGGATCAGCTTGCACGTGACACGGCCATTGAACCGACATTGCAGTTGTACCAGCGGGCACGCGCGCTGAACGTCGCCGTGTTCTTCATAACCGGGCGCCCAGAGAACCAGCGCCGTGCGACCGAACGCAATCTCGCGGCCGTCGGCTACACCGGATATGAGAAGCTCTACATGGTGCCCAATGGTGCACACTTCGCCTCGGCGGCCGACTTCAAGGCGCCGGTGCGGGCCGAAATCGAGCAGCAGGGCTATACCATCATCGAGAACATGGGCGATCAGCCGTCCGATCTGCTTGGCGGGCACGCCGAGAAGAAGTTCCTGCTGCCGGATCCCTTCTACCGCGTGCCATAGAAGCTTCGACTGCCATCGCGACCGCCGATATATTGCCGACAACGGAGGGAAGCGAGGATGTACCATCGCGCGATCCTGTTGCGGGGCGTGGCTATCATGTTGCTCCTGGCGACCATCGCTCGCCTGGGAGTTGGTGCCGCGGACGCGGCGGACGTCCTCACGCAGCACTATGACAATGCCCGCACCGGCGCCAATCTGGCCGAAACGACCTTGGACAGAAATGCGCTGCGCTCGGGCTTGTTCGGCAAGCGCTGGACGCTCTACGCCGATGGGCAGGTTGTCGCCCAGCCGCTCTATGTCTCCGGCTTGGCGATAGATACCGCCACTGACCCAGCCGTCCCTCTTGTCCAGGGAATGTTCAACACCGTCATCGTCGCGACGATGCATAACACGGTCTATGCCTACGACGCCGACAACGAACGGCGTGGTCCCGACGGGCGCACCATTCCACTGTGGGCGAGATGGCTCGGTCAGCCCCGCCAGGGCGGCAAGGACATCGACATGTGGAGCACGAATGATCCCGAATGGGGGATTCTGAGCACTCCGGTCGTGAGCGATGACCGAAAGACGCTGTATGTCGTCGCCTGGCACGACGATGGCCCCGAAGGTATTCGCTACAAGCTGCACGCCCTCAACCTCGCGAGTGGTGCGGAACGTCAACCGGCAGCGATGATAGGGATCTCGTCGACCGACGCGTCGCAGCCGTGCAAACCGCAGAGCCCCTTCAATCCGTGCACGCAGAAACAGCGCGCGGCGCTGCTGTTGAGCAACGGTGTTCTGTACATCGGCCTTGGCGGTGACGGGAACCGTGGTGCGTTGTTTGCCTTCGATGCGGCGCCGCTCACGCAGAGAGCCTTTTGGAGTACGACGCCGAACGGCACCAACGGCGGCATCTGGCAGTCCGGCCAAGGGCCTGCCGCCGATGTGGACGGCAACGTCTATCTGATGACGGGGAATGGCACGTTCGACGCCGATACCAACGGCCGGAACTATGGCGACAGCTTCGTCAAGTTGCGGCTGGAAGGGCAGAATCTGACCGTCCAGGACTACTTCACGCCTTGCAACCAAAGCCATCTGAATGACATCGACCTCGATCTAGGCTCCTCCGGGCCGGCCTTGGTCCCGGGCACGCCGCCGCTGATCATAGGCGGCGGCAAGGAGGGCGTGCTCTACGTCCTGTCGCGGTCCGACATGGGCAAGTTCGTTCGCAGCCCGACGGCTCCGGATTGCCAGAATACCAACGCGTTGCAGCAGGTCACGGCGTTCCAGCCGATGGTGCACGATGGGCAGACCCATTACGGCAACATCCACGGTTCGCCGGTTGTTTGGCAGGGGCCGGACGTCGAACGCATCTATGCCTGGGGCGAGAACAGCCCATTGAAGGCATACCAGATCAAAGACGGTCGGCTACAGGACATCGATGCGCCGAAGGCGAGCGCGTTCCAGCCGCCGATCGGAATGCCGGGCGGCATGTTGTCGCTCACCGCAAACGGCAGCAAGGCGGGCAGCGGCATTCTGTGGGCGGTCGTACCGCTTGACGGCGATGCCAATCGGCAACGCGGTGTGAAGGGTATCATTCTAGCGCTCGACGCGGAGGACGTCAGTCAGACTCTGTGGTCGAGCGAGCAGGTGGCTGGGCGGGACCGTCCTGGCCTGTTCGCCAAGTTCACCCCACCGACGGTCGCCGACGGCAAGCTGTTCGTCGCAACCTACGGCGACGGCGAAACTTTGCAGACATACGCCAATAGCCGGCCGACTCAATTTCCAGCCAATTACCAGGTTGCCGTCTATGGCATGATGGCGGCACCGCCGCGACCTCAGCAGGTTGTCGACAAGGACAGCGATGACGTCGCCGTGGTGCGTGCGACAACCGTGCCGCTGGCCCTCGACACCAGTGCCTGCAAGCCGGTGGACGCATCTTCAATCGATTGCACCGATGCGCTGACCCAGAGGGTTGGCCGCCCGAGCCTGTCGCGGGTCATCCTTTCGGCGAACCAGAATGTCGCGGCATGTTCGCTGCTTGAAGTCACCGCCGCGGCGAAAGATGATGGATTGCGCAATGCGACGGGCATTGGCTTCTGGAGCAGCCAGGCTCTTGCGGGTAACCAGGCCGCCGAGGATTTGGGAATATTCGTTCCCAAGGTGCAGCTCGTGTCGGTGGGAACCGCAACCCTGAAGAACGGCGCGACCGCGACCCTGGTCGAATTCGTGGGCGTCGTGAACTGTCAGACGAGCGATGGTTCCGATGTCGCGAGGCTGTTCAAGCCATACATGCAGTTCGCCGGGGCGGCGGACGATCGCGTTTACCGGAATTGGGACCACGCACCGAACTACCTGATCAGTCGCCAGGTCCTGAGCCTTGATCGGACAAGCGACGTGCTCCGCTAGTAGCCGTGAGTCACGCCGACATTGTCATTGCCTGGCGGCGGACCCGCCGGTACTCGTCATGGCCGGCGAAGGCCGGCCATCCACGTCTTCCCTTGATGCGCGCGGCACAGTCTGCTCATGGTTCCTCTCGTTCAATGAGTCACACTTATGATGGGGATTGCTTCCCGAATCACGCCCGAGACCTCACGACAGTACACATAGTCTCGCTGTTCTATGCTTCCGGATACTAGCGCCGCCCGCTCATTGGCATTCCAATCACATGCCGAGCGGCATCACATCCATGCTTCGTCGGCTACCGGCTGAGCCCGCACGTTGATCCGCTCAGGAGCCAGCAGCTTCAGTCGATCATCCGCGCCAACGGCAACGGTGTGGACGTAGAAGTAGGTTTCCAGACGATCGATCGGCTCCATGACGGGGGAAGGGGCGGAAACAATCAGCAGGCCCCCGCACTCCCCGATCCAATCGATATGCCGATGACCGTGCATGATCACGGCGTGGTTGCCCAGATGCTGCAATCGACGGATGAACCAGCTGCCGTTGATGAGTGCCGTCCCGATGCGCTCCGACAATGCCTTTGCCGGCTTGGGATATTCGATGACGTGATGATGCAGCGCGACGATCCAGCAGGCGCGTGGGTATTGTCTGACCGCAACTGCAAGGGCACGCGCCTGTTCGGCCGATACCAGGCCCAACGCGTTGGTGAACGAGAAATGTGTCTCGGCGTTGGAGTTCAGCACGATGACCCCGAGCCCATCGTCCGCGACAGGTGGCATGACCATGGGAAACATCGTCGCCCACAGTCCGGCCAATGATCGCGACAGGCGCAGCGATCCGTTGTCGGCGAAGGTCGCCATGTCGCCGCCGTGCCATTTCAGTGCATCGGCCAATGTGTCTCCCAGCCTGCCCGCGCTGCTCTCCACGACATGGAGTCGCGAACCTTGCAGCATTCCGAGTGCCGAGATCGTCCGGACCTGACGCAAGCGCTTCATCGGACTCGTCGGCAGGTCCATCCGCGCAGGGCTTGCCCGGTCAACCACGTTGACGTCGTGGTTGCCCGGCAGTGCGATCACCAGGTCGGCCAGCCGCGGGTATGCGGCCAACGCAGCGAAGAACTCAGCCCACTCCGCCGAGCGCCCGGCATCGGTCAGGTCACCTGTTATCAGGATAATGTCCAGCGGGTGCGCTGCATGGACCTCATCCAAACGCGCCAATGTCTCTCTCAGCCGCTCGTTGCCGCGTGCGCCCGATCTTCCGCTCTCGATGCGAAACCCGTAGCGCTCGCCGACCGTGTGGATGTCCGATAGGTGCGCGACGCGCCAGGTTCGGTCGCCGACCGTCGGCGCGGCAAAGTCGCGAAAATCCCTCGGCTGGGCCATGGTCGCATCAGCAACGCCCCAGATCAGCGCAGCCGTCGCAAAATATCCGCAGATGAGCACGACACTGTTCGCCAGCACGGCGGGCACCAGCCGGATCAGCGGCGTAAGCTCCGCCAGGCTGCCGACCCATTGGGTAGCGGGCCACACCAGGATGATGATGCCGAAGCCGAGCCCGCATATCAGCAGGCCCGACGCCGCCGCAGCGCCGGCGCGAATGGAGCCACGCCGGGCATCGCTCATCCGCGATGCAAGCAGCCCCTCGGCTATATGCCGAATGCCCTCGCGAAACACGATATAGGCGGGCTGCACAGCCAGTGCATTCAATGACCAGAAGCTGCTTTCGGCGAGCCGCAGCAGCGGTCGGCCCGCGAACCAGCCAATTGCCATGAGCGGCGGAAGCAACAGAACCGGCAGAATTTCGTAAAAGATGTTTGCGGCATGGGACCAGACCGCGGCGATCCAGATCGAAACCAGAAGTGGCGCAGCGCCGAGCAGCAGGCCGGGAAAGCCGATCAGCAGCATCCAGGCGATTGCGAGCTTCGGAAGGCTGATCTCCGCGAGCAGGCTGCCCGCCAGCGAGAGCATCGATCGCTTCTTGGTGCTGGAAGCATCGTCCTCGATGTCGCCGTTTCGCGGATCGAGGATCGGTGTCATCGGTGTCTCCTGCAAGGCGCTCGTCAGTCCCGCGCGGCAGCGGGCGCTCCGAACACCTCCGCAACCCAACGACTCGACGCATTCTGTTCGCAGATGGTCAGGACTGCGATAACAATGGGAACGCCGATGAACGCGCCGGCGATGCCCCACAGGAAGGTCCAGAAGAACACGGCGAACAGCACCATGAACGGCGACATCGAAAGAACGCTGCCGGCGATCCGTGGCTCGAGGTAGCTGCCGACCAGGAACTGAATCAGGTTCAGACATCCGAAGACCAGGATCGCATTCTGCCAGGCTTCGAATTGTGCGATGGCAAAGAGTGTCGGCAGAACCGTTGCGACCAAAGGGCCGATGAACGGAATGTAGTTGAGCGCGAAGGCGATCACGCCCCACTCCTGCGCGAGCGGAAGCCCGCAGAGCGAGATAAAACCCCATACCAGGAAACCCGTCACGACGCTCATCAGGGAGCGGACCAGGAGGTAGCGCCGGAATTTCGCGGCGGTCAGGGAGCCGGCGGTCAGCATCACCTGCCCGGCCTCCTGGTTCTTCATGCCGCGGAGCCTGCGGGCCGCGTCGTCCACTTCCATGAGGCCAAGAATGACGTAGATCAGTACAATGAGCGAGAAGCTCAGCGTGCCGTTTATCCTTGTGGTGATCTCCTGGAAGGCCCGGAGCACCCAGCCGACGTTGAAGTGCTCGGCCCAAAGGCTCTCAACCACGATGCCATGCCCTGCGAGCCAATCGGTCATCTGGTTGTAGAGAAGCTGGAACCGGGCAGCGTCGGTGACGATGTAGCGACCGACCCTGCTGAAGGCCCAGGTGATCGTCCAGGCGAATGCGCCGATGACCACGATGGTCGCGAGTACGCTGATCGCGAGAGCAACGAGCTTCGGAAGCAGCGCCTGCAGCCGGGCCTGCAACGGCCAGACGATCGCGATGATGAACAGCGCGAAAGTCAGCGGCGCGAAGACGGCCTCGGCAATCCCCAACGCGGCCATCACGAGTATTGCAGCGCCAATGCCAACCATCGCGCGGAGTGCGCCATCGCCTATCCGGCGTGCTCGCTTGATGGGATCGCGCATCGTTTGGAAGCCCTCGGCGGATGACATTCTGTGTGACGTTCCTGAATGCCTGTTGGTGCGGCAACTCGAAAGCCAGCGCGCATGGCTGCTTGACTGACCGACGGAGGCAGCTCGTGCTTCCCCGATCCGATTTGCGGGCGAGTGAATCACGCGCGGTCGGTGATGTCGAGGAGTGGTGACGCGGTCGCAGCGATTGCCCCAAGCCTCCGTCCGTCGGCCAACGGGTAGGTCAGTCGCTCCTACGCTTCATCCCACCAATCGTCGCGCGATCGCGATCACCCGGTGCGCCTCGCTCCACAGGCTGAACTCGTCGAGCGCATCGAGCTTCGCCCACGCTGCCTCGGTGACATCGGTCGCGGCTACCGGCTCGCCAGCAACCCAACGGGTGGCGAAGTCGATGATCGTGTAGTGGAAGCGCACGCGCCCCGACGAGTCACGGCGGATGTTGTCCACCGTCGCGGCGAAGTGCAGCGAATCCACTTCGAGGCCCGTCTCCTCCAGCAGCTCGCGGCGCGCTGCCTCCTCGGCTGTCTCGCCAAGCTCCTGCGCACCGCCAGGCAGTGTCCATGCGCCGACGTTGGGCGGCTTGCCGCGGCGAACCAACAGAACGGTGTCATCCTTGATGACCACGATCCCGATCCCGACGATCGGCCGGGCGGGATATTCGCGATCGCTCACTGCTTGGGTGCTTCGGCCGGCGGGTTGGCGGCGGGCTTTTCCGGCGGGGGTGCCTTCAGATCATCGAGCGACGGCACCAGCGCCTTCTGCTTCCAGGCGCCAAGCTGATAGGTCCACCCAGCGAGCCGTGCGTTCAATTTGTCTGCCTCGTCCTTGGTCTTGTCGCTTCCAGTGGCGGCGAAGCGCGCCCAGATGTCCTTGTCGTCCTTGAACACCGTCGCCGTCACCGCCAGCCCGTCGCCCGTGGTGTACACCGACTGGCCGATCTTGTCGCCGACCGGCTGTTTGTCGGTCTGCACGTCCTGAAACGTCAGCAGCTCCAGCCCACGATCGACATCATCGAGCTTGTAGTCATCGATCGGTGGATGGTCCGCCGGCGATTTCAACACCAGCTTCTGGCCGTCGAGCGCTAGGTCGATCTTCTCATCGCCGTGGGTCACTGCCACACCGGCGATGCGCCCGTGGTCGATATTCATGATGTCGCGCTCAAGCCATAGCTGCGGGTCGGCATCGACCTGCAGGCTGCCCTCCGCGAGCCACGTCTGATTATCGTCGGGCCGGCGCACATAGACCTGCTCCGGCACATTTCCCTGCGTCCGAACGCGACGATGGCCGACGATCAGCGCGACGAGAGGCTTGCCTGACGCGTCGAGCACGCGCAGCAGATTCGAATTGGCGGTCTTGCCGTTCGGGTCTTCCAGACCGAGGCGACTGAACTGCTCGGGATCGGCGGTGCGCTGCTCGACCAGCCGCAGTTCGGTCAGCGCTGTCAGCATGCCACGTAGTTTGCTCGCCTGGACTGCGTAACCGCCGCGGTCCTCGAGACCCCAGATGTCGCCGTGCTTCACGATGGCGGTGATCTTGTCCTGATGGGTGACCTCGACCCGCGCGGCATCCTGCAGCTTCGGCGCGAGACCGGGAAACATGAGCCGGCCTTCGCTGTAGCCCTGTTGCTCGCTGGGCTGTTGGGCAGTGCCGAAATACCAGCCGCCGGCAATGGCAATGATGCCGATGACGACGAGAGCGACGAGGGTGCGGGGTCTCATGCCCTTGCCCTCGCGCGGCGGCGGCTGCGCATGACACCGAGCACGATTGCCACGATCACCAGTACCGCCGGCACCAGCACGATGTTGAACACGCGAAGCGCGGACTCGACCCGCGAGATGTCACGGTTCAGATCGTACTGGACTGCGCGCAACTGCTGTCGCGTATCGACGATGTCCTTGCGCGCGGCGTCGATGGCGGTGCGCTGCTCCGGCGTGATCACCGCCTGTGCGTTTGCCTGATCAGTGCCCGTGGGTCCCTGGCGCAGCGTGCGCAACTGCTTCTCTGTGTCGTCAAGATGCTTCTGGAGCGTCTGCTCGGTCTGGCGGAACCTGGCTTCCGCCTCGCCCTGCATCTGGTTGATCAGGATGAATGGATGGTTGCTGTCGCCACGCGAGCGCAATCCGATCAGGGCGTCGCCACCGGCGAGCGTGCCGATCAGGTTGGCCACGAACGGTCCGTTGTCGCTGAACGGCATCGCTGTCTGCTGGCCGAAGAAGTCGGAGACCCGCACCCAGAACCGGTCGGCCAGGATGTCGCTGTCGGAAACCACGACGAGATTGGCGGGACCATCGGTCTGCGCCTTGTGGGCAGGGAAGTTCTCGGGCCGCTTCTGGTCTTTCGCCAGTTCCGGTGGTCCGGTGAACGCGGATTTCAAGACGCCGTGGATGCGGGCCGCGATCACGCGCGGGCCGCCCGACGGCTTGAATTCCGCCAGCACCTTCGCGGGGTCCGGCATCTTGACCTGATCCACCGATATCTCACCCGAGCGCGCGCTGGACGTCAGCAACGGCGTGAAGTCGATCGACGCGTTCGGCGCCTTGCCGATTGAACCGGCAGACGCCACCGTGACCTGCTGGAGGTCAGCGGTCGCGGGGTCATTGTGATTGATGCCGTCGCGGATGTTGAACCAGGCGACATAGTTCACCGCCTGCACTTCGTCATTGGCGTTGGAGCGCACGCGCCACGCCCCGGTGAGATCGCCGACCACCTTGGTGGGATCGAACTCGATGCCCCAGGTGTCGAACAGCTTCTTCAGATTCGAGCTGGTATCGGACGGCGGCATGCCATTGGGCGAGGGAGTGGCGGCCATCGCCTCGCTCCACGGATCGACCATCACCATCAATCGGCCGCCGCGCATGACGAACTGGTCGATCGCATACAGCGTGGCGTCCGACAGGTTCTGTGCCTCTGCTACCAGCAGCACCTGGATGTCGGGATCGATCACCTGCGCGTCGGTGGCGACGGTCTTCACCTGATTGGTCTGCCGTAGCAGCGTGGTCGATGCATAGGGCTGACCGCCGGCAGCGGGCTGGCCGCGCATTGCCATCATCATCGCGCGCGGATCTCCGTCCAGCGGCAGCGACGACATCACCCCGATCACCGGCCGCTTCGGATTCGACAGGTCGTAGATCAGCTTCGTCAGGTCATATTCCAGGAAGCGCTCACGCTCCGGCTGGAAGAAGGCGATGGTGCGCTCATCGTCCTCGAGGTTGCTGCCAGCCAAGCCGAAATAGACCTGCACGCCGCCTTGATCGAGCGGCACGCCCTGAAGGCCGTATGCCAGCGCGCGGTCCTCGGTATCGCTGAACGGTTCGGGATCGTAGAATTCCAGCCGCAGCTTGCCTCCGGAGACCGCGGCGTATTCGCTCAGCATCTCACGCACATGGTCGGCGTACGCGCCGTACACCGGCACGGTGCTGCCAAGACGGCGCGAGTAGAACAGGCGCAGCGTGATCGGTTCCTTGAGATCCCCAGAATCTTCCGCGTGCCGTCGGACAGCGTGTAAATGTGGCCGCGAGTCAGATCGACATGCAGGTTCGCCAAGCGTGCGTCAGCGAACATGTTGATGCCGATTGCGATCGCTGCGACGGCTATCACACCGATGATGGAGAACCAGATGCGGCGGCGCATGACGTCAGTCCGCCTTCCGTTGTTCGACGATCACGGCATTGAGGAACAGCCAGAAGGCGATGAAGGTGGCGAAGAAGATCAGGTCGCGCAGGCTGACCACCCCGCGGGTGAAGTCCTGAAAGCGGTCGATCACCGCGATGCGCCGTGCGATTTCGGCAAGCGCCGGCGTGTTGCGGGACAGGAAGTCGGTGACCACCGGGTAGGATGCGACGGCGAACACGAAGCAGACCGCGACGCCGAGGACGAAGGCGATCACCTGGTTCTTGGTAAGCGCCGAGAGTGCAGCGCCAACCGAGAGGAATGCGCCGGCGACCAGCAATGCGCCGACATAACCCGATGCGATCACCCCGTTGTCGGGTTGGCCGAGGATGTTGACGGTGATGACAAACGGAAAGGTCAGGATCAGTGCAATGGCGCAGAACGCCCAGGCGGCAAGAAATTTCCCGAGCACGGCCTCGGTCTGCGTGATCGGCAAGGTCAGCAGCAACTCGATCGTGCCGAGCCGGCGCTCCTCGGCCCAGAGGCGCATGGTAATTGCTGGGACCAGCAGCAGGAACACCCATGGGATGAAGGTGAAAAATGGGTTCAGGTCAGCCTGGCCGCGATCGAAAAAGCCACCGAGGTTGAATGTCAGCGCGCCCTGGAGGACGAGGAAGATCACGATGAACACCGATGCGACAGGCGTGGCGAAGTAGCCGCCGAGTTCGCGTCCCGCGATGATGAAGACGTTGCGCACGCTCTACCCCCTCCCCCAACCCCCTCCCGCAAGGGGAGGGGGAGAAAAATCCGAACTCCCTCTCCCCTTGCGGGAGGGGCTTGGGGGGAGGGGGCGCGTCACGCCGCCTCCATCGTCAATTGCCGGAACACGTCATCCAGCTTCCCCGATGGATGCTTGCGCTGCAGCTCCGCGGGCGTTGCATCCGCCACCACACGGCCCGCCGCAATAATGATCGCGCGCGTGCACACCGCGTCGACCTCCTCGAGTATATGCGTCGAAATCACGATCGCCTTCTGCGGTGCCATCCGCGCGATCAGGGCGCGCGCCTCGTGCTTCTGGTTCGGATCCAGGCCATCGGTCGGTTCGTCAAGCACCAATACCGGCGGATCGTGCAGCAGCGCCTGCGCCAGACCGACGCGGCGCTTGAAGCCTTTCGACAGCGTCTCCACCGGCTGCAGCAGCACGCTGCCAAGCCGGGTCAGCTCCACGGCATGCTCCAACCGTTGCGTCAGGTCCTTGCCGACGAAGCCGCGCACCTTGGCGCAGAACGTCAGAAATCCGGCGACCGTCATCTCGGGATACGTCGGCGCGCCTTCCGGCAGGAAGCCCAGAACGCGCCGTGCCGCCACGCCGTCGCTCTGCACGTCGTGGCCGCAGATGCGCGCGGTTCCGGCGGTTGGGATCATGAACCCCGCCAGCATGCGCATCGTGGTGGACTTGCCCGCGCCGTTCGGCCCGAGGAACCCCAGCACCTCGCCGCGCGACACGTTGAACGTGACGTTGTCAACCGCAGTGAAGCTGCCGAAACGTTTGGTCAGTCCGGCGATCTCGATAAGCACGGGTTGGCCATCGCCGCTCACCGCGCACCTCCCCATCGTACTACTGTCGGGCGGCGGCATAACGGAATTCTGCGGTAATGCAAGCTGCGGTGGCAAGGATGACAAAGGCTTAACGCGCCCTTATGCTGCGTTGCAGCACCGCCAGCAGGAGAAAAGATCGATGCCTTTGGAATCTATCGAACGGAATGTGGACACCGACGTGGCCGCGACGCAGTGGCAGGCGCGGGTGGATCTGGCGGCGGCGCATCGCCTGGCGGTGATGCACGACTTCCACGAGGGCATCTTCAATCACCTGACGCTGCGCGTGCCCGGCCGCAGCGATCGCTACTATCAGATCCCGTTCGGGCTGCACTGGTCAGAGGTGACCGCAAGCTGCTTCATGGAGGTTGGCTACGACGGAACGCTGCTGGCCGGCGAGGGCGAGATCGAGCGCTCGGCCTACTGCATCCACGCACCGATGCACCGGCTGCTGCCCGACGGTGCCGCCGTGTTCCACACGCACATGCCGTACGCGAGTGCGCTGACGCGGCTGGAGGACCAGCGCATCCTGCCGATCGGCCAGACCGAACTCGGCATCATGATGGTGACCGGCTACGACAACACCTACGCCGGACCGGCGTTCGATCCGGAAGAGGGCGAACGGTTGGCCGGCGTGATCGGCGACAAGAAGGTGCTGATGATGGCGAACCACGGCGTTGCCACCGTCGGCAAGTCGGTCGCCGAGGCGTATGACCTGCTCTACTACACCGAGCGCGTGGCGCAGGTGCAGATTCTCGCCATGTCGAGCGGGCGACCGTTGAGGTTCCTGCCGGACGATGTGATCGAGGCGACGTTCGCAGCCTATCGCAAGGGCGAAGGGTACGGCGGCCGGCCGCCGTACCAGTGGCACTTCGATGCGCTGAAGCGGATGCTCGACAAACGGGAGCCGGACTACAAGGACTGACGGAGCTATTGCGTCAGGCGCTCATACACCGCTGACACCATCAGCGGCCGGTCGGTATCGACGCTGACCGCGCAGAGTGTTCGCCGCATTCCCGGCGTGCGCCGCTTCTGGAAGGCGGCGCGCGTTGCTTCGTTTGCGCCATGCAGTATGCCCTGCGGCGTGTGCGACAGCATGCCCGGCCTGCGACTGCTCGATTCGTCGTGATGCACGAACACGCTCTCGTCGTTGTCGACGTTGCGATGATACGACGGCAGCTCCTCGGCGTTCAGATCTGCCACCGCGATCTGCGGCACGAAGCTGATCACCACGAACCCCGTCGCCTGGAACGTGCACCAGGCCGACGGCGCGATATGGATGCGATCCGAGCTGATCGGAATGATGTCGCGGATGTTCAGCTTGTAGGGGAACAGGTCGCCCTTCCAGCCAACCGATGCTAGCGGGTCGTTGCGGTAGAAGATGGAGCTGTGCGCGCCGCCGTGCTTGACCCGCAGCTCCCATTCGTCACGTTGCGGCCAACGCTGGTCGTGCAACTCTGGCAGGACCAGGACGGTGGGATCGACCGGCATGTGGCGGCCGACCTGCTGATGCTCGGTGAGCGACAGCGGGGCAGGGGATTCGACCACCAGCATGTGGCTGTCGCCAGCATCGGGAGCGACGCTGAACGTGATGCCCTTGGGGATCAACACGTAATCACCCGGTTCATAGGCCAGCGGCCCGAACTCGGTGATGAACTGCCCGGTGCCCCGGTGCACGAAGTGCAGCAGGTCGCCGTCGGTGTTGCGGTAGGCGTACGGCATCGCCGTGGTGCGTCGGCTGACGGCAACGCTGACATCGGCGTTGGACAGCATCACCTCCGGCATGCCGCGTGGATCGGTCATGTCGGAGGGCTCCACCCGGGCAGTGTCTGCGACACGGCGGGGATACAGCGTGCCTTCGACGCGCACGATCTCATTGGGACCGTGTTCGCGATAGAGCATCGCGACCGGGCCCGCGAAGCCCTGACGGCTGATGTGCTCTTCGCGCAGGTCGCCGAGACCGACGCGAGCCTGACGCACGTGGCGGCCCTTGGTGTGGTGGATCCAGGAACGCATGGTGTGGAACTCCTTGCTTCCGAGACGAGAGCGGTGACGCTAGAACCGGCACGGAGCGCGAGGCAATAGCGGAATCCACCAACACTCCCGCAACCGCAAGGAAGTAAGTATTCAACGCAGATAAGAAGCAGATGCACGCGGAACACGCAGATAGCGACAGACTGAATGATCTGTCGGGGCGTGTAATCGACTGCGCACTCGTGGCTTAAACGCGTCGTCCGCGGTCTATGAACCACACAGGACCATCTGCGTGTTTTGCGTGAATCGGCTTCTTATCTGCGTTGAATTCTTCCTTTGTCACCCTGCCGCCAGCGTGCGCATAGCCGCGGCCTTCTCGAACAGTCGCAGCAGCACGCGCACGGCGCGCCCGCGTTCCGACGTGAGCTTGGGATCCCTCTGCAACAGCACAGCGGCATCGCGGTTTGCCATGTGCAGCAGCCCTTCGTGCTCGATCGGATCAGCCAACCGGAACCCCGGCATTCCCGACTGCTTCGTGCCAAGCAAATCACCCCCGCCGCGCAGCCGGAAATCCTCGTCGGCGATCAGGAACCCGTCGTCGGTATCCCGCAGCAAGGTCAGCCGGCGCTTGGCCACGTCATTCACCCACTCCTCGTGCAGCAGCAGGCAGAAACTCGCCGCGACCCCGCGTCCGACCCGCCCGCGCAACTGGTGCAACTGCGCCAGCCCGAAGCGTTCGGCGTGCTCGATCACCATCACGGTCGCCGCCGGCACATCGACGCCGACCTCGACCACCGTCGTCGCCACCAGCAACCGGCAGCCACCTGCTGCGAATGCCGCCAGTGTCGCATCACGCACCGCAGCGTCCTGCTGGCCATGCGCCAGCCCCACCAAGTCACCGAACCGTTCCCGCAACACCGCGAAGCGCGCCTCTGCAGCAGCCAGATCGACCGCCTCGCTCTCCGCAACCAGCGGGCACACCCAATAGACCTGCGCGCCTTCGTCGAGCTTGCGCGCCACCGCATCCCACAGATCGGGCAAGGTGCCCAGCGAGTGCAGCGACGTCCGCACCGGCTGCCGCCCGGGCGGCTTCTCGGTGAGACGGCTGACCTCCATCTCGCCCCACTGTGTCAGCAGCAGCGTGCGCGGGATCGGCGTCGCGGTCATCACCAGCACGTCGGTGAGTTCGCCCTTGCCGCCCAGCAGCAGCCGCTGATCCACGCCGAACCGATGCTGCTCGTCGATTACCGCCAGCGCCAGGTCATGGTACTCCACGCTCTCCTGGAACAGCGCATGTGTGCCGACGACAAGCGGCACCGAGCCATCCTTCAGTCCGCGCAGCAACTGCGCCCGGGCACGCCCCTTCACGCCACCGGTCAGCAGCGCCACCGGAGCCGGCGACAGGCGCGACAGCGTGCGATGGTGCTGCTTCGCCAGTACCTCGGTGGGCGCCATCATTGCGGCTTGCTTCCCGGCTTCGACCGCGCGCAGCATCGCCAGCAGCGCCACCACTGTCTTGCCGGAACCTACGTCACCTTGCAGCAGTCGCAGCATGCGGCGATCGGACACCAGATCGCCATCGATCTCAGCCAGCGACTGGCGCTGCGAGGCGGTCAGCGCATGGCCGAAGCGAGAAAGCGCCTTGGCGCGCAGCGTGCCGTCGCCGGTCAGGCCGTGGCCAGGGCGCAGGCGCAGCCGGCCACGAATGATCGCGAGCGCCACCTGATCGGCCAGCAATTCGTCGTAGGCGAGCCGAGACCGGTTAACCGCTGCCGGCATCTCCGGCGGCGCCTGGACCGCGCGCAGGCCTTCGGCGAAGCCCGGCCATCTCTCGCGCCGCAACAGCGCCGCGTCGTGCCACTCGGGAAACGAAGGCAGCCGCGTCAGCGCCTGCGCCATCGCGGTGGCGACCTGACGCGGCCAGAGGCCTCCGGTCAGCGGCCACACCGGCTCGATTGCCGGCAGCAGTTCGGGCCGGTCGGCGGGAACCACATGTTCGGGATGCGACATCGTGCGGCGGCCGCTGAACAGCTCGATCTTGCCGGACACCAGCAGCTTCGCGCCGACCGGCATCTGGCGTTCCCGATTGAACTTGAAGAAGACCAGATCGGCGGACCCGGTCCCATCGGTCACCACCACCCGCCATGGCTGACGCGCATTGGCGGGCGGCTCAATTCGCACCACCTCCACTGCCAAGGTCGCGACCTGGCCGGGCCGCGCCTGGGCAATCGTCGGGCGCTGGCGGCGATCCAGGTAGGATTCGGGCAGATGGAACAGCAGGTCGATCACGCGCTCGCCGCCGGCCGCCTTGGCGATCAGCGCACCGACCGTCGGACCGACGCCCTTAAGGGTGGTCAGCGGCGAAAACAGCGGCGTGAGCGGATCATGGTCCACGGGCTGACATGGGGTTATTGCACGGCTATATGACATCGCGCCGATGACTGAACCAAAATCAGCCTCCATCGATACGAGGCGCCGCCGTCTGCTGTATCGCGCCACCCATCGCGGGACGTACGAGAACGACATCCTGCTCGGGGGCTTCGTGCGACGGCACATAAACGCAATGTGCGAGTCGGAGCTTGCGGCATTGGAGGTGCTGCTCGAGTTGCCGGAAAACGACCTGGCGGACTGGCTCACCGGGCGCCTACCCATTCCGGCGGACACCGACAGCCCGATGCTGCGGCGCGTGCAGAGCGAGGCCGGGCATGCACAGTCGTCCCCCTCCCCTTGCGGGAGGGGGACGGGGGAAGGGGGCAAGCGATGACCGCCACACCGGTCTTCGGCGCCCCAGAAGGGTGGGACGCCTTCCTGCTCGCCCGCCGCCGCGGTGAATTCGCCGGTCCCGTCGTCCATGTGACGCGCGACGACGCGCGAATGGCGCGCTTGGCGGAGGCGCTGGGCTTCGTGGCGCCGGAAGCTGAGGTGCTGCGCTTCCCCGCCTGGGACTGCCTCCCGTACGACCGCGTGTCGCCGAATGCTGCGCTGGTGTCGGAGCGCATCGCCACGCTGGCGCGCCTGATCGAGAAGCCGACCGGTCCGCGCATCGTGCTGACCACCGTGAATGCGCTGGTGCAGCGCGTGCCTCCTCGCGCCGCGTTCGCCGGTGCCAGCCTCGAGTTGCGCACCAATGGCACCGTGCAGCCCGAGAAGCTCGCGCGCTTCCTGGAGGCCAGCGGCTATGGCCGTGCCGGCACGGTCATGGAGCCGGGCGAATACGCCATGCGCGGCGGCATCATTGATGTCTTTCCCGCCGGTGAGAGCGATCCGGTGCGGCTCGACCTGTTCGGTGACACCATCGAGTCGATCCGGATTTTTGATCCCGCCACCCAGCGCAGCGCCGATCGCCGGCAGCGCCTGACCCTCCGCCCGGTGTCAGAAGTGCCGCTCGACCCCGATGCGATCTCTCGCTTCCGTTCGGGCTGGCGGGACATCTTCGGCCAGCCTGCGGCAGAGGACCCGATCTATCTGTCCATCTCGGAGGGCCGGCGCCATCCTGGCATGGAGCACTGGGTGCCGCTGTTCCATGAGCGGATGGAGACGCTGCTCGACTATCTGCCGGGCGCCTCGGTCAGCCTGGACCACCAGGCAGACGAGGTGCTCGCCGCTCGGCTGGAGATGATCGAGGACCACTACGCCGCTCGCCGCCTGGTGCCACGCGACGGCGAGGTTCCGTACCGGCCGCTGCCACCCGACCGGCTGTATCTCGACCAGGCCGACTGGAATGCGATGCTGGCAGACGGACCCCTGTTCGCGTTCTCGCCGTTCGCCAGGCCGGATGGTGCGGTCGGTGTCGATGGCGGCGGCAGGCCAGGACCGGTTTTCTTCCAAGGCGGCAGCGGTCCCGGCACCAATGTGTTCGAACAGTTGCGCGGTCAGGCTGAGCGCTGGAGCGGCGAGGGCCGTCGGATTGTCGTCGCCGCCTGGACCCGCGGCTCACGCGAGCGGCTCGCCAATCTGCTGCGTGAGCACGGCTTCAAGGACGCCGCGCAGGAGGACGGCTGGGCGACGATCCGTCGCAAGCCGGTGGGCTCGGTGTCACTGGTCACGCTGGGTGTGGAGCGTGGCTTTGTCGCCGATGCATTGGCACTGGTGGGCGAGCAGGACCTGCTCGGCGAGCGCATCAGCCGACCGCCGCGCCGCCGCAAGCGCGCCGACCAGTTCATCGCGGAAGCGACCGAGATCGCCGAGGGCGACCTGGTGGTGCACCAGGAATACGGCATTGGTCGGTATGACGGGCTGGAAACGTTGACGGTCACCAGCGCGCCGCATGACTGTCTGCGACTGATCTACGACGGCGGGGAGAAACTGTTCCTGCCGGTCGAGAACATCGAGATGTTGTCGCGCTTCGGCAGCGAATCGCAGGGCGTCGCACTCGACAAACTGGGTGGCGTCGCCTGGCAGTCGCGCAAGGCGCGGATGAAGCAGCGCATCCGCGACATGGCGGACCAGCTCATTCGCATCGCCGCGGCGCGCAAGATCCGCGATGCAGCGATCATGGCGCCGAGCGAGGGCGCGTGGGACGAGTTCTGCGCCCGCTTTCCGTTTGCCGAGACGGACGATCAGGCGCGCGCCATTGCCGACGTGCTGGAGGATCTGGCCTCGGGGCGGCCGATGGACCGGCTGATCTGCGGCGATGTCGGCTTCGGCAAGACCGAGGTGGCGTTGCGTGCGGCGTTCATCGCCGCGATGTCAGGCGGGCAGGTTGCAGTGGTGGTGCCGACGACGCTGCTGGCGCGGCAGCATTTCCGCACTTTCTCCGAGCGCTTCGCCGGACTGCCGGTGAAGGTCGCGCAGCTCTCGCGCATGGTGGTGGCGAAGGAGGCAGCCGAAGTACGGCGCGGCATCACCGACGGGACGATCAACATCGTGATCGGCACGCACGCGCTGTTGGCGAAGTCGGTGGAGTTTGCCGATCTCGCGCTGCTGGTGGTGGACGAGGAGCAGCATTTCGGTGTCGCGCACAAGGAACGGCTGAAGCAGCTCAAGGCGGACGTGCACGTCCTGACACTCACCGCGACCCCGATCCCACGCACCTTGCAGCTCGCGCTGACGGGCGTGCGGGAGATGAGTTTGATCAGCACACCCCCGGTGGATCGACTGGCGGTGCGCACCTTCATCATGCCGTTCGACGCGGTGGTGATCCGCGAGGCGCTCCAGCGCGAACGCTTCCGCGGCGGCCAGGTGTTCTGCGTCGTGCCACGCATCGAGGACCTGCCGCGCATCGCCGAACGCCTCGCCGAGATCGTGCCGGAGGCGCGCATGGCGCAGGCGCATGGCAGGCTGGCACCCACCGAGCTCGAACGGGTGATGACAGAGTTTGGCGACGGGCGGTTCGATATCCTGCTGTCCACCAACATCGTGGAGAGCGGCCTGGATATGCCCGCGGTCAATACGCTGGTGATCCATCGCGCCGACATGTTCGGACTGGGGCAGCTCTATCAGTTGCGCGGCCGCGTCGGGCGCGGCAAGCAGCGCGGCTACGCGTACCTCACGTGGCCGCCGAACATGCGGCTGTCTGCGGCGGCGGAGAAGCGGCTGACTGTGATGCAGACGCTGGACGCGCTGGGCGCCGGCTTCACTCTGGCGAGCCACGACCTGGACATCCGTGGCGCCGGCAATCTGCTGGGCGACGAGCAGTCGGGACATATCCGCGAAGTCGGCATCGAGCTGTACCAGCAGATGCTGGAGGACGCGGTTGCCGAACTGCGCGCGGGCGAGGGGAGGCGCGGCGGGCAGGAGCGCGATTGGACGCCCAACATTTCTCTCGGTCTGCCGGTGCTGATCCCCGAAGCCTACGTACGCGACCTGCCGGTCCGGCTCGGCTTGTATCGCCGGATCGGCGCGCTGGCGTCGGACGCCGAGACTGAGGCGATGGCGGCGGAACTGGTGGATCGCTTCGGACCGCTGCCGCAGGAAGTGGAGAACCTGCTTCAGGTGGTGGCGCTGAAGCGCGCGTGCCGCGAGGCGGGTGTGGAGAAGCTGGAGGCCGGGCCGAAGGGCATGCTGCTGAGCTTCCGCGGCAATGCATTTTCCAATCCGGCGGGGCTGGTGGCTTGGCTTGCCAGCAAGGGCGGTCTGGTGCGCCTGCGCCCCGACCACAAGCTGGCGATCTCGCGCGAAATGGATGTGGCGACGCGCCTACGCTTCGCGCGCGACGCTCTGGGCAATCTCGAGCGCATCGCCGGCCAGGCGAAGGCGGCGTAGCGAGAAACAGCCGAAATCATTTCTCGGCCTACAAACGTCATGCCGACCTGCGTTGGCATGACGTTGCGGCGCGGATCTCGCGCTGCCTGGTGCCGTTGTTTCCCCGTCGGTCCTTAGCCGGTTTCGGCCGCCTCGACGGCCGCCACGTCGAACAGACGCTCGATCACCTCTGGCTCCTGCGCGCCGGCGATGGCATGGCGGCCGGAGATGACGAAACATGGGACGCCGTTGATGCCGAGACGATGCGCCCGCAGGTTATCGGCGTGCACCGCATCCACTTCGTCGTTGCCGACGAGGAAGCGTCGTGCGGCTGCACCGTCCAGGCCGCACGCCGCGGCGATCGCCACCAGCACGGCGTGATTGCCGATATCCAGACCGTCGGTAAAATGTGCCGAGAACAGCGCCTCGACCATCGCGTCGGCCTGGCCGAAGCGCGCCGCGTAACGTACCAGGCGATGGGCGTCGACGCTTGACGGCGTGCGGCGGATGCGATCGAAGCGGAACAGAATGCCCTCGCCTCGGCCAATCTCCGAGATCGACGCATAAAGCCGCCGCGCACGGTCCTCGCCACCGAACTTGCGGATCACGTAGTCCGGCCGCGCCATGCCGCCTCGCGGCATGTCGGGGTTGAGCAGGAAGGGCCGCCAGGTCAGGTCGAACAGCAGGTCGGGTCGGCGACGCATTGTGCGCATCAGCCGACGCACGCCGAGGAAGCACCATGGACAGACCAAGTCGTGGACGATCTCGATGCCGAGACGCGCCTTGGGTGGTGCGAGGATGTTCATGGTGCAATCATTGCCGGCCCAACGGCTCGCGAATATAGGCGGCCTCGCCGAACTGGTCGCCATCGCTCAGGACAGTCTGATCGTCCAACCGCTTCTCTCCCCGGCGGGATTCTGTGTATCACGACCGGCGAAGCAAGGGGAACCGGCGATGGCCATCGTGATGCATGATCTGGCTGGAGCAGATCCGGCGCTGCGGTTCAGCCCGTATTGCTGGCGGACACGCATGGCGCTCGCCCACAAAGGGCTGGCCGTGGAGACAATCCCCTGGCGGTTCACCGATAAGGCGGCGCTGGCGTTCTCCGGTCAGGGTCGCGTGCCGGTCATCCGTGACGGCGACGAGGTGGTGTCGGACAGTTGGGCGATCGCGGAATACCTCGATGCCAAGTATCCGGATCGGCCAAGCCTGTTCGGTGGGGCCAAGGGCCCGGCTCATGCGAGGTTCGTCAATGCCTGGGCGGACAGCGTGATGATGGGCGGCATCGCGCGGTTGATCCTGCGTGATCTGCTGGACGTGGTCGCGCCGCAGGATCAGACATACTTCCGGCAAAGCCGCGAGGCCCGGTTCGGCATGACCTTGGAGGCGGTGCAGTCAGGACGCGAGACGCGGGTGGCGGAGTTTCGCGCTTCGCTGCTGCCGGTGCGACTGGTTCTCGGCAAGCAGAACTGGCTGGGTGGAGAGGCGCCGAGTTACGCCGACTACATCGTGTTCGGCAGCCTGCACTGGCCGCGGTGCGTCAGTCGGTTCGAGCTGCTCGAGCGCGATGATCCGATCTCGGTTTGGCGGGAGCGGTTGCTGGACCTGTTCGACGGGTTGGCGCGGCGGGCGCCCCGTGTCGCCTGACATCGACACACAAGAGTTGCTCGATGCGATCGACGGGGTTACCTACCTGGTCGATGCGAGCGGCATCATTCGCGCGATCGGTTCGATCTCCTGGAAGCGCTTCGCAACGCAGAACGATGCGTCGGAACTGACGGCCGATTCCGTCATCGGGACGTCCGTCTTCGCTGGCATCGACGGAACAGATGTCCGTGAAGCCTGCGAGCGACTGCACGATTCTGTATGCCAGAGGCAGCGACCGGTCATCGCCTATGAATATCGCTGCGACGCCCCCGATGTGGAGCGTCGAATGCGCATGTCGATCAGCCCTGTCGCGGGTCGGGGCAATGTGGTCATGGCACTATACCAGTCCCAACTCGTGGCTGAGGCACCGCGACTGCCATTGGGGCTGATGTCGATGAAAGATCGCGCGGTCCCGACCGAGGCGGACTCCTCTGACGAACCGGTGGTGCTTTGCTCGTTCTGTCATGATATCGCATGGCCGATCGGTGCTCGACAGGAGCATCAAATCTGGATCGCAATCGAAGACTACTATCGCCGCGGCGGGTTGAGCGAGGTCATCGTCAGCCACGGCATCTGTCCGCGATGCATAGAGCGTATCGTCAGGCCCAATGAGGGTTAGTGCGATTGCATCACTCGCCGATCAGATGCAGAACGATCTCTCGCCGATGCGGCGCCGCGCGGTGCTCGAACAGGTAGATGCCTTGCCAGGTGCCGAGTACCGGGACGTCCGCCGTCCACCGGAACGGCAAGCTGTGTCTGCGTCAGCGCTGCCTTGATGTGCGCCGGCATATCGTCCGGCCCCTCGTCCTCATGACGGTAGCCTGCCTTCTCCGGCACAAGGCGGTTGAAGAATGCCTCGAGGTCAGCGCGCACATCGGGATCGGCGTTCTCCTGCACAAGCAGGGAGGCCGACGTGTGACGGCACCAGATTGTCAGCAGCCCGACGGCAATCGGCTGCGTTGCAATCCAGTGGCACACGGGTTCAGTGATATCGACGAGGCCCTGACCATTGGTCCCCACCGTCAGCCGATGCATTGCCTGGCGCATGGCAAAGACTTGTGCCTGACCCGCTGAACGCGCAAGACGCCCCCATGGCCGCGCCGCGCTTTCACACCTTGACGATTGCCGATGTCCGTCGCGAGACGCCGGACGCGGTGTCGCTCGCCTTTACTGTCCCGGAGCGGCTGCGGTCGGCGTATCGCTACGCGCCAGGCCAGTATCTTACCTTGCGTGCCACGATCGAAGGCGAGGATGTGCGGCGGTCCTACTCGATCTGCTCCGGCCTTGACGACGGCGAACTGCGTGTCGTGGTCAAGCGCATGGCGGGCGGAGCCTTTTCGACCTGGGTGAACGAACAACTGCATGCGGGCGACACTTTGTCGGTGATGACGCCGGACGGTCGCTTCGGCGTGGCGATCGAGCCCGGGTCGCCGCGCACCTTCGTGGCGTTCGCCGCGGGGTCCGGCATCACGCCGGTGATGGCGATCCTGAAGACTGCGCTGCGGCGTGAGGCGGGACGCTTCTTCCTGTTCTACGGCAATCGCACCGCTGCCGACATCATCTTCCGCGAGCAACTGGAAGACTTGAAGGACCGCTATCTTGCGCGGTTGTCGGTGTTCCACGTCCTGTCGCGGGAGCAGCAGGACATCGAAATGCTGAATGGCCATCTTGATGCGGCGAAGGTTGCGGTGCTGATGCGGTCCGTCGTGCCGGCTGCGATGGTGGATCAGGCGTTCGTCTGCGGGCCGCAGCCGATGATCGAAGGTATGGAGAAGGCGCTGACCATTGTCGGCATGCCGCGCGAGCGGGTGCATGTCGAGCGGTTCACCCCCGGTGTCGGGGGGCGGCCACGTCCAGTGATCGTGCCGCCACTGGCCGCGCCGAAGTCGATCGCCACGGTGATCAGCGAGGGTGCGCATTTTGAAATTCCGGTGGCCGAAGGCGAGGCGATCATCGACGCCGCGATCCGAGCCGGCCGCAGTCTGCCCTATTCGTGCCGCGGCGGCATGTGCTGCACCTGCCGCGCGAAACTGCTGGAGGGCAGGGTGGAGATGGCAGTGAACTATTCGCTGGAACCGTGGGAGACCGAGGCGGGGTACGTGCTGACCTGCCAGTCACATCCGCTCACTGATAGGGTGGTGATCGACTACGATCAGGTTTGATTTAGTAATTTTGCACCTCGATGGTGAGGTGCGACAGCGAGTGAAATCTCGCCAGCTTCGCGCGGTAGTAATCGAGCCCGCGCTCCGCGTGAGTGCCCACCGAGACAATCGCACCAAGATGGCCGGGGCCCAAACGCCACAGATGCAGATCAGCGAGCGTGTCGCCGTCGCTCTCGATCGCTCGCTTCAGATTGTCCGCCATGTGCCGGTCCGGATTTATGTCGAGCAGGATGGCTCCGGTGTCGCGAATCAGGCCGAACGACCAACTGGCAATGACGCAGGCACCAATGATCCCCGCGAGCGGGTCCATCCACAGCCACCCGAAGGCGCGAGCCAACAGCAGACCGACAATGACCATCACAGAGACGGTCGCATCGGCAATTACATGCACCACGGCGGCCCGCATGTTATTGTCCCGCTGCGCTGCCCCATGGTCATGATCGTGAACATGATCATGACCATGGTGATGGTGGTCGTCATGGTGATGGTGTCCGGCGCCGCGAAGCAGCAGCGCACTGGCGACATTGACGGCGAGCCCCAGGCAGGCAATTGGAATTGCCTCGGCGAAGCGGATCGGCACCGGCGCGAAAATGCGGCTTACCGACTTATAGCCAATGAGCACGGCAATGATCGCCAGAATGATTGCGCTGGTAAACCCGGCGAGGTCGCCCAGCTTGCCGGTCCCGAAGGTGAAGCGCGGATCATCGGCATGCTTGCGCGCGTAACTGTAAGCGAGTGCGGCGAGCAACAGCGCGCCGGCATGCGTGCTCATGTGCATGCCATCGGCCACCAGCGCTATCGAGCCGAACAGCAGACCGCCGACAATTTCGGCGATCATCATTGCGCCGCAGAGCCAGATCACGGCCCATGTCCTGCGTTCGCTCGCCTCGTGCTCCGCGCCGAGGAACACGTGCTGGTGCCGGCGTGGCGCGGACGAAATGCTGGTCTCGCTCATGGCCAGTCCTCACCTCGCATGTAGTGTATCATACTCCCCTTCGCAGTCGCCCGGAGGCTACCATGCGCCGCCGCACCTTCCTCGCCTCCACCGCCGCCCTCACTATGCCCGCCATCGCCCGTGGCGAGGCCTCGCAGGTCCTGAAGTTCGTCCCCCAGGCGGACCTCGCCGTGCTGGACCCAATCTGGACCACCACCTACCAGACGCGCGACCACGGCTTCCTGGTGTTCGACACACTGTTCGGCCTTGACAGCCAGTACAAGGCACGGCCGCAAATGGCCGAAGCCGCGGTCAGTGAGGCGGATGGCACGGTCTGGCGCGTCACGCTGCGTCCCGACCTGATGTTTCACGACGACACCAAGGTGCTGGCGCGTGACTGCGTTGCCAGCATCAGGCGCTGGGGCGTGCGCGACGGATTTGGCCAGGCACTGCTCGCCGCCACCGACGAGCTCAGCGCCATTGATGACAGAACCATCCGGTTCCGGCTGAAATATCCGTTTCCGCTGCTGCCGGACGCGCTGGCGAAGACGCCTCCGAGCATGTGCCCGATCATGCCAGAGCGGCTCGCCAGCACCGACCCTTACAAGCAGGTCACCGAAATGGTCGGCAGCGGTCCCTACCGCTACAAGGCGGACGAGCGCGTTCCCGGTTCGCGTGTGGTCTATGAGCGCAACACGAGATATGTGCCGCGTTCCGATGACACGCCGGACGGGACTGCCGGTCCGAAGGTCGCGCATTTCGACCGCATCGAGTGGCAGATCATCCCCGACGCCGGCACGGTCGCAGCGGCGATGCAGAATGGTGAGATCGACTGGTGGCTGACGCCGAACGCTGACCTGCTGCCCCTGCTGCGTGGGCACAAGGGGCTGAAGGTCGAGAACGTCAATCCCACCGGCACGATTGCCACGATGCGGTTCAACCACCTCAACGCGCCGTTCAACAATCCGGCGTTGCGGCGCGCGATTCTGGGGGCGGTCGATCAGTCGGAATACATGACCACTGCCGTGGGTACCGACGAGACGTTATGGCGCGATCGGGTCGGTGTCTTCTGTCCCGACACGCCGCTGGCAACGCAGGTCGGCATGGAGGTGCTCACCAGCAAACGCGACATGTCCAAGGTCAAGCGCGACATCGAGGCAGCCGGCTACAAGGGCGAGAAGATCGTCGTGCTGACACCGACCGACATACCCTGGGCCAAGGCGCTGGCCGACATCACCGCCGACTTGCTCCACCGTCTCGGCGCCAATGTCGAGGCGCCGGCGATGGATTGGGCGACGCTCGTGCAGCGTCGTGCCAAGACCGAACCGGTGGAGCAGGGCGGCTGGAGCATATTCCACACCGGCTGGAGCGGGCTCGACATGCTCAACCCCGCCGGCCACGTGTTCCTGCGTGGCAACGGCAAGGCCGCCACCGTGGGCTGGCCCACCAGTCCCAGGATCGAGGAACTCCGCGATGCGTGGTTCAAGGCGCCAGATCTCGCAGCGCAGAAGACACTGGCTGACAAGCTTCAGCTCCAGGCCTTCGAGGATGTCCCCTACATCCCACTTGGCCAGTCCTTCATCCCGACCGCATATCAGGCGAACTTGACCGGAATGCTGCAAGGCAGTCCCGTGTTCTGGAACATCCGGCGGAGTTGAGCATGACCGAATTCGAACTCGTCTGGGATTCCCGCTGCGGCGTCGCCGAGTCCCCGGTTTGGGATGCCTCCACCAGGCGCCTGCTGTTCTGCGACATTCCCGGCAAACGCATCAATGCATTATCGGTGGACGACGGCGCCCACACGTCGTGGGATTTCCCTGAAGTCGTCGGCAGCTTTGGGCTTTGCCGGTCGGGCCGCATCGTCGTCGCGCTGCGACATCGGGTCGTGCTGTTCGACCCGCGCACCAAGGCAATCGAGCAACTGACCGACCCGGTGAACGAACCACCGACCAACCGCCTCAACGACGGGAAGGTCGGCCCGGACGGCTGCTTTTGGGTGGGCAGCATGGATGAGAACTCGCCGCGCCAGAAGACCGCGGCGCTGTACCGCGTCACGCCGCAGGGCCGCATCGAGCGCAAGGCCGATGGTTACGCGGTGTCGAACGGCCTCGCCTGGTCGCCCGACGGCAACGTCATGTACCATTCGGATTCGACCGCCGGCATCATCGAGGCATGGGACTTCGACGTGCGGAACGGGGCGCTTACGAACCACCGCGTGCTGGCGACATTGGCCAACGAGGAGGGGCGCCCCGACGGCGCTGCCGTCGACATCGCAGGTGTTTACTGGTCGGCTGGACCGTCCGCGGGCTGCATCAACCGCATCTCGCCGTCGGGTGCGCTGTTGAGCAAGCTGCCGTTCCCGGTTCCCGGCCCGACCATGCCGTGCTTCGCGGAAGGCGATCTCTACGTGACGTCGCTGCGCGAGGGCCGCTCGCCTGAAGCATTGGCGCAGCACCCGACGCTGGGTGGACTGTTCCGCGCCGAAGCACCTGTACGGGGTGCCCCGGTCGCGATGTTCGCCGACGCCTAGCCCTAATAGCTGGGCGGCGGAGGGGGGTAGTAGCCTGGTGGCGGAGGCGGCGGCGAATAATACGCGGGCGGCGGCGGCCGCGGCGTGGTAGCGGCCCCGCCAACGGCGCCCACCGCGCCACCTATCAGTGCTCCGGCAGCGGCGCCACGTCCGCCACCCGCGAGGCCGCCGATGGCGGCGCCGGTACCGGCGCCGAGCAGTCCGCCACCTACTGCGCGCTGGCCCGGGTCGTACGGGTTGGTGCATGCGGACAATGCCAGCACCATCCCCAGAGCCGCTGCGACGGGTGCGATCGAACGCTGCATGATATTCGGGTCTCCCTTTGGTGGTCCGCCATTGCCCGACACGCCGCAAGCAAGGCCAATCGCAATGACCGGAGTACGGCAGGAATAAGGAGATAAGTTGTCGGAGCGCCGCTGATCCGGCGCCGACCGCTACGGCCGGCTCATGACGCGACCTGCAGCCTCAGTCGCGGCAGCGGCCGTTCCTCGTGTTCGAGATAGGCGAGGAAGCGCGCGCAATATTTGTGTGCCGTCGTGTCCCATACGCGCTCCCGCAAGGCGCCATAGCGCTGCAGCCGCTCGGCCAGCGGCATCTTCAAGGCCTCGTGCATCGCATCGGCTATCTCGTCGGCATCAAACGGATTGACGATCAACGCCTCGGTCAGCTCCTCGGCCGCGCCGGCGAAACGCGACAGGATCAGCACGCCGGGATCGGCGGGATCCTGCGCCGCGATGTACTCCTTCGCCACCAGGTTCATGCCGTCGCGCAGTGGCGTCACCACACCGACGCGGGCAATCCGAAAGAAACCTGCCAGGATGTTCCGGCGCACAGTGGTCGTCATATAGCGCAACGGCACCCAGTCGAATTCGGAGAAGCGGCCGTTGGTGTCGCCGACGATCCGATCGAGCTCGCGTCGCAGGCGCTGGTAGCTGCCGGACTCCTCGCGCGACCGTGCGGCGATCTGGAGGAAGCTGACCTGACGGCAGTGTTCGGGGTATTTCCCCAGCAAACGGCCGAATGCCTCGAAACGGTTGACCAGGCCCTTCGAGTAGTCGAGCCGATCGACACCGATGGCCAACGCACGTCCGCCCAGGCTATCGCGCAACCGTGCCGTCTCGGCGCTTCGGTCGGCGCGTGCGGCGGTGTCCGAAAAGGCGGCGGCGTCGATACCGATCGGATCGACGATCGCGCGCACGTGGCGGCCCGCGAACATGAACCCGTCCTCTCTGACGCGCGTGCCATGCAGGATTTCCTGCACGCAGTCGAGGAAGGCACGCTGATAGGTCTGGGTATGAAAGCCCACGACATCGAACGCGCACATGGCCCGCAGCAATTCCGCGGCACGCGGCAGCACGTGCAACAGTGCCGGCGGAACAAACGGGGTATGCAGGAAAAACCCTATGCGATTGCGCACGCCCAGCAGGCGGAGTTCCTCGGCCAGCAGGAACAGATGGTAGTCGTGTACCCAGACCAGATCATCCTCACGCAACAGCTTGGCCAGCGCCTGGGCATAACGACGGTTCACGGCGCGATAACCCTCGTAGTCCTCGCGCCGAAACTGCACGAGCCCGAGCCGGAAATGCAGCAGCGGCCATAGCGCGCCGTTGGAGAAATTGACGTAGAACGAGCGGTATTCTGCCTCGGTCAGGTCGATCGTGGCGTAGGTCGTGCCCTCGGCGCCGCGCTGCAGCCGCACTTCACCATCGGCCGAGCCGGAGCGCCTGCCGCTCCAACCGAACCACACCGATCCTGGGGTTAATGCGTCCGCAAGTGCAACGGCTAGTCCACCAGCCCGCGGCCCCCGCTCAGAAGGCAACGGAACTCGGTTGGACACTATAACGAGACGCCCCAAAATCCCTCCCGGCCGCTGGCGTGCCTTACCGCAGGGACAACGCACAACGATACCGTGCCGATGCTTGGCACCTGGTAACTTCGCCGTGAGCCGCGGCCAGCGCCAAGTCCTGCCGCAGAAAAGCCCGAACTTCCGGCGAGATCGCTGTTGCGTGACATTACATCGAAAGAGGCTTCACGATCATGCGAATTGCCCAGATCGCTCCGCTGACCGAGTCAGTGCCCCCCCGGCTTTACGGAGGGACCGAGCGCGTCGTCTCGTTCCTGACCGAGCAGTTGGTTGCCATGGGCCATGACGTGACCCTGTTTGCCAGCGGTGACTCGCGCACGAGCGCGGAGCTTGCGCCGATGTGGCCCTGTGCGCTGCGCTTCGATGCCACGATCCGGGATGCGATCGCCCCCCACATGCTGATGATGGAGCAGGTCTGTCAGCGCGCCGATGAGTTCGACGTGCTGCATTGCCACCTCGACTACTGGCCATTTTCGGTGTTCAGCCGGCAGGACACGCCTTTCCTGACCACGCTGCACGGCCGGCTCGATCTGCCCGAGCTGCGGCCGGTTTATGAGTGTTTCCCTAACGTTCCGCTGGTATCGATCTCTGACGCCCAGCGCCTTCCCTTGCCGGATTCCAACTTCATCGCCACCGTGCAACACGGGCTGCCCGTGGACCTGTTGCGTCCGCGCAATGTCAAGCCGAGCTACCTGGCGTTCCTCGGTCGCATCTGCCCGGAAAAGCGGCCGGATCGCGCGATTCGAATCGCGCGTGCGGCCGGCATTCCGCTGAAGATCGCCGCCAAGGTAGATCGCGTGGATGAAGCCTATTTTCGCGACACGATCCGGCCGATGATCGATGGTCGCAACGTCGAACTGATTGGCGAGATCAGCGATTCGGAAAAGCCGGACTTCCTCAGCGGTGCCATCGCGCTGCTGGTGCCGATCGACTGGCCGGAGCCGTTCGGTCTGGTAATGATCGAGGCGATGGCCTGTGGCACGCCGGTGATCGCGTTCAATCGCGGCTCGGTGCCGGAGATCATCGAGCACGGCGTTACCGGGTGGATCGTGGAAGACGAGGCGGAGGCGGTCGCGGCAATCCGTCAGGTTGCGGATCTGTCCCGCGCCGAGGTGCGCCGTCGTTTCGAGCGCCGGTTCAGCGCCGAGCGCATGGCCGAGGACTATCTGGCTTTGTATCGCCGTCTGGCCGCCCGGGTTCGGCCTGCGCTCCGGGTGGTGCGATAGGTTCCAGCCGGCCGAAGGTCCCCGGAAGCGGCCTCAGTCCAGGGCAGGCGGATTGAGGCGTTATGGTGAGTGGGCCACTTCCGTTTGGGCCGCGCCCGGATCGTCCTCGGCGCCATCGTCAGCACGATCGTCCGGCCACGCGATCATCGCCGCGTCAAGCGCCAGCCCGGTCGCGCACAGCGCCAGCTCGTCACCCTCGATCTCGCACCTGATCTTGTCCAGGGACAGCTCGGTCAGCGCGACACGCTCTGCTCGTTCGGTCTGCATGGCTGATTGGATCAACTTCAGGTCTGCGTGCCAGACGATCAGTTTTTCCGCGGCGATCTCGCGGCAGGCGAGGGCGGTCTGCAGTGCGCGCGGCGCACGCGTGTGACGATACTGGCGGAGCCATTGGCCCCACACTGTGAGGGCACGGCCGTAGACCTGAGCGGTCGTTTGCATTCCCTCATGGTCGGGAACCCACACCGAATCGCCTACTCACAATTGAGTGCGCAAACCGGTTCACCGGGGGTATATCGCGAGCGACTGTCGCTCGATTCCGTCTCCGACAGCCTTGCTGAAAAGCACTATGGAGCATATCGCTGCGAGCCTCTGATTCGCGAGAAAGGGCGCTGAATCATCCGTTCGGCGGTCGCAGGTTTGGTCTGGGAGTCGATCGTCGATATGGAGCATAGACCCAGCGAGCCGATTGGCGAGGGCGCAACGGCGTCGGCACCGTTACGGCAATTTTTTCGCGGCTTGGCGGCGTGCCTAGCGACGCCGCTTCTACTGCTGGCGGTGCTGGTGGTCGGCTGTTGGCTCTACGTCTTGGGTATCAAGCGACCGCGTGACGGCTAGGTTGAGGCAAAAGGTTGTGCTGTTCCTCCGTCGGGTACCGGCGCGGCCAAGTTCAGGCTTGCCCGCTCTGGCTCGCGCTATTGGAGGCAACAGCGGCAGATGAGCATCACGCGGGCGTAACGGGCGCCTGAGGACCTTGACCCTCGCGGCCAAGGCCATGACTATTCGCGCGGGAGCCATGCAACCGTGCTTGGTTCCTCCATCGAAGGGCCGGTCAGACCATCCACCTGGCCGGCGTTTTCATTTTTGGCGAAGCCCCGCCAATGCTCGGCGGGGAAGGAGCAATAAGGCCGACGGCGGTCACGTCATCGGCCTGTTTCTTTGTGTGAGGAGATTGAACAAAGAATGTCTGACGTAATCACCATCCAGCCGGGTGCCGGGTCGTTCACGGACACATTCGGCAACGTCTTTACGATCGACGCCGGCGACAACAATACAGCCGACATAAACGGGCAAGCGATAACGCCGAACGGAGAAAGCAGTAAAACCGGCGCCTTGCAACTGAACAACGGCAGCGTGTACGGACAGGACCAGAACACCGGTCAGTGGTATCTGCTTGCCTCGAAGGGGACACCCGGGCTTTGGGAATGGCAGCCTGTGTCAGCTCCGACGGATTTCGGGCGGAAACTTCGTGCTGTCTTCCAGCGACACGACGACGGCAGTTCTTGGCAGTGACCAGGCCGCCATGGCCTTTGTTGGCGGCGGCAGCCCCGACATGGCAGCGGCGAGCCCCAGCAGCACGAGCAGCTCCCCAACCACGAGCGAAGCCCTCACGCCTGGAGATCTGCAGCAATCGAGTGGCAGTAGCCTCCCGATCGACCCCTCTCTTCAGGGATTGCCACAGGCGGCGCCTGACGCGACAGGGGGCACAATGCTCACCTTCGGTACGTGGCACAGCGGCGACCCTCAGGGCATGATCGCAGTCCCGGCGTCTCAGCCGGCCTGAATATCGGTCATCGCAAAAAACGCAGCGGCCACCTGAGGCGCAGCGGCGCCTCGGAAGATAATTCCCCCCCGGATGTCCGCGCGTCCGGGGGATTTTTCTTGGTGGCGCTGGCGCCGGAGGTCTAACACCCAAAGCGCTGGAGGTCCGGGCGGGAATCGAACCCACATTCGCGGATTTGCAGTCCGCTGCATCACCACTCTGCCACCGGACCGGCCTGAGGGAAGGACGCGTATATCGGCGTCGCCATGCTAGCCGGTCAAGTCCCGCCACCCGCCCGCTTGGCGGCTTCGCGGCGCCGCCTCTATAAGGCATGTCCCTCCCGTCCAAATGAGCCGCCATCCATGGACCGCGCCGCCCAGGCATTCGCACAAGCCCGCAACAACATGGTGGACAGCCAGGTCCGCCCCAACAGGGTGAGCGATCCTCGCATTGTCGCCGCTATGCGCCATTTGCCCCGCGAACGCTTCGTTCCGCCGCGACTGGCGGCGCTCGCCTACGCGGATGAGGACGTACCGCTGGGCGAGGGACGCGTTCTCCTGGAACCGGCCGTCATCGCTCGCCTCGTGCAGCTCACCTCGATTGCCGCGGGCGAGCGCGCGCTGGTAGTCGCGGCCGGCACCGGCTA
Source organism: uncultured Alphaproteobacteria bacterium (assembly GCA_963799415.1). Classification (GTDB taxonomy): domain Bacteria; phylum Pseudomonadota; class Alphaproteobacteria; order Acetobacterales; family Acetobacteraceae; genus JAMXLO01. Next base: position 106,335 of record CAWCXI010000017.1, read on the forward strand.
CGGCGCGGCGTTGCTGGCCGCCTGCGGGGCCAGGGTCACCGCGCTCGAGGAGTCCGCGTCTCTGCGGGACGCCGCGCACAGTGTGCTGGCGGAGCTGGCGCCATCGGTGCGCCTGGTCGCCGGCCCACTCGGCACCGGCTGGCCGCAGGGTGCCCCTTACGACGTCATATTGATCGAGGGGGCGGTGCGCTACATACCTCCGCTGGTCGGCGAGCAGTTGCATCGCCAGGCCGGCAGGCTGGTCACGATCTGTTCCGGGACCGCCGGCCTCGGCCAGGCGGTACTCGCCGAGGCCACTGCGGCCGGCCTGCGCACTCAGCCGATGTTCGACTGCGCCACGCCACTAATCCCCTCCCTCATGCCATCCCCCAGCTTCGTTTTCTGATCGACATGCCACAGATTCTTTGTGTCTGGCTGCGCGCTGTGGCAGAGAATACCGGCCGTGAAGCAGAGGAGCGGACATGATCCTTCGCCGCGGCTGGGTACTGGGTCTCGGGGTCGCGTTGGCGGCCGCGCCCGCGTTCGGTCAGGCGCCGACGAGCAAACCCGCTCCGGTCAAGCCGACAGCCGCGACGCAGCGCGCGACACGCGCGCCGGCGCCGCAGACGGCGAGCGCGCAACCCTCGCAGCCAGGCGTCCCGCGCACCCTGGCCGAAGCGCTGGCCGCCACCTACGCGAACCAGCCGGCGCTGCAGGCTGAACGTGCCAAGCTGCGGTCGACCGACGAGAACGTGCCCCAGGCCCTGGCCGGATGGCGACCGACGGTCGTGATGGCAGGGACGGCCGGCTACGGCGATGGGTTCAGCCGGATCTTCTCCCGTGACGGGTTCCTCAACGCGCAGACCGATCGGCTCATCGGCACCGCCCAGGCGACGCTCAGCCAGCCCATCTATAACGGGGGCAAGACGCAGGCCAACGTCAACCGTGCGAAGAACCAGGTAATCGCCGAGCGCGCGAACCTGATCGCGCAGGAGCAGACCAGCTTTGTCAACGTGGTGAACGCCTATGTTGGCGTCATCCAGGCGCAGCAGCTGCTCGCGCTGAACGTCAACAATGAGCAGGTGCTGGCCAAGCAGCTCCAGGCGACCAATGACCGGTTCCGCGTCGGCGAGATTACCCGGACCGACGTGGCGCAGGCGCAGGCGGCATTGGCCGGTGCGACGTCGCAACGGCAGGTCGCGGAGGGCAACCTCCAGACGGCACGTGGGACGTATCAGCAGGTAGTCGGCTACCTGCCGCCGGGCGATCTGGTCGAGCCGCAGCCGCTGGCTCTGCCGGCCAAGACCGAGCAGGCTGCGACGGTGATCGCGGCGAACAACAACCCGGGGGTGGTTGCCGCGCTGTTCAACGATGCTGCTGCAAAGGACGCGGTGGACGTGGCGTTTTCCCAGTTGCTCCCGCAGGTCAGCTTTCAGGGCCAGATTTTCCAATCGAACAACGCGGCGGCGCGGAGTTCGCAGAGCAATGGTTACCAGGCCGTGGTGCAGCTCTCCGTACCGGTCTACCAGGGCGGCGCCGAATACTCCGCAGTGCGCCAGGCGAAGCAGAGCGAACAGCAGACATCGAGGCAGGTGGATGACGCTCGTCGCACCGCGGTCCAGAACACGGTGCAGTCCTGGGAGACGCTGGCCGCGCAAAAGGCATCGGCTGACAGCAATCGCGAGGCGATCCGCGCCAATCAGATCGCCCTGGAGGGAGTGGAGCGCGAGGCGATCGTCGGCAGCCGCACCACACTCGACGTGCTGAACGCACAACAGGCGCTGCTGAATTCACAGGTCACGCTGGTCCAGAACCTGGCGCAGTTGGTCACCGCATCCTATCAGGTGGCGTCGGCGATCGGGCGACTGACCGCGCGCGACCTGCATCTGCCGGTGCCGTTGTATGACGAGACCGCCTACTACAATGCCGTGAAGGACAAGTGGGCTGGTCTTGGTGACTACGCGACCAACCAGCCGGGTCGCTGAGAAGACGGTTACGATGAGCGCATCGCAGACACCTCCAGGAGCGACCGGTGGGGATCCCTCGATGGAGGACATCCTTGCCTCGATCCGCCGCATCCTGAGCGAGGACGAAGCTCCGGCCGCTGACGGCAGCCCGCCAGCTCCGGCTCCGGCTGGCGAGGGCGTGCTTGTACTGGATCCCGCCATGATGGTGCCCGAAGCAGCCCCGTCCGAACCCGCCTCGCCTGAGCCCGTCCTGCCCGAGACGCCTGCCGCTGCCGAACCGCCGCCGCGGGCAGCAGTGTCAGCGAACCTGGTGGCGCCGGAGGCCGCAGCGGCGGCGGCATCGTCGGTGGGCAGCCTCGTGCGCACCCTCGCCGAGCGCTCGACGCAGGTTCACAGTGGCGGTCCGACAATTGAGGACATCGTGCGCGAGGAGATACGGCCACTGCTGAAGTCGTGGCTGGACGCCAACCTGCCGCCAATCGTCGAGCGCCTGGTTCGCACGGAGATCGAGCGCGTCGTAGGCCGCGTCGTACCCTAAGCCGTATTGTCATTGCTGGCCTCTTGCGGCATCCGCGTGGGGCCGCAGGAGAGCGAAATGCTGGATAAGACCTACAACCCGTCAGAGATCGAACCGCGCCTGTATGACGGCTGGGAGAAGGCGGGGGCATTCGCCTGCGATCCGAATTCGAACGCCCAGCCCTACACCATCATGATCCCGCCGCCGAACGTCACCGGCAACCTGCACATCGGCCACGCGCTGACGTTCACCGTGCAGGACACGCTGGTCCGCTGGCGTCGCATGCAGGGATGCGACGTGCTGTGGCAGCCTGGCACCGACCACGCGGGGATCGCCACGCAGATGGTTGTGGAACGGCTGCTTGCGGAGCAGGGGACCGATCGGCGCGATCTGGGGCGGGAGAAGTTCATCGAGCGTGTGTGGCAGTGGAAGTCGGAATCCGGCGGCACGATCACGCAACAGTTGCGGCGGTTGGGCGCGTCGCTCGACTGGCCGCGCGAACGGTTCACCATGGACGATGGTCTGTCCGCGGCGGTGCGGAAGGTGTTCGTCGCGCTCTACCGGGAAGGCCTGATCTATCGCGACAAAAGGCTGGTGAACTGGGATCCGAAGTTGCAAACGGCGATCTCTGACCTCGAAGTGGAGAACCTCGAGGTCAAGGGATCGCTCTGGTACATCCGCTATCCGATCGAGGGTGAGCCCGGCCGCTTCATCGGGGTGGCGACGACGCGGCCCGAGACGATGCTGGGCGATACTGCGGTGGCGGTGCACCCGGAGGATGCGCGGTATCGCGATCTGGTCGGGCGTTACGCCATCCTGCCACTGGTCGGGCGCCGCCTGCGGATAGTCGCGGACGACTATTCGGACCCGGAGAAGGGCACCGGCGCGGTGAAGATCACGCCTGCGCACGACTTCAACGACTTCGCTGTCGGACAGCGGCATGCGCTGCCCATGCCATCGATCCTCGATCGCCAGGCACATGTTGCGCTGGCGGAGATTGCCGATGTGCTGCGCGCGGTGGAGGGCGTGGCCGATCCGGCGTTCGTGCGATCGCTCGAAGGCATGGACCGAAACGTGGCGCGCAAGGCGATCGTGGCGGAGTTGGAGCGGCTCGGTCTGTTGGAAAAGGTCGAGCCATACACGCACCAGGTGCCGCACGGCGATCGCGGCGGCGTGCCGATCGAGCCGCTGCTGACGATCCAATGGTACTGCAATGCCGAGGTGCTCGCGAAGCCGGCGATCGAGGCGGTGGAGACCGGCAAGACGGTGTTCGTACCGAAGCAGTGGGAAAACACGTTCTTCGCCTGGATGCGCGACATCCAGCCCTGGTGCATCTCGCGTCAGCTCTGGTGGGGGCATCAGATACCCTGCTGGTACGGACCCGACGGCCGCGAGTTCGTGGCCGAGACAGAGGCGGAGGTCGAGGCGACCGCGCGCGCGCAGTACGGCAGCGATATCGCCCTGACCCAGGACGAGGACGTGCTGGACACCTGGTTCAGCTCCGCGCTTTGGCCGTTCTCGACGCTGGGCTGGCCGGAGCAGACCAAGGAGCTCGCCCGGTATTATCCAGGTGATGTGCTGGTGACCGGCTTCGACATCATCTTCTTCTGGGTCGCGCGCATGATGATGCAGGGCATCCACTTCATGGGCGAGGTGCCGTTCCGCGCGGTCTACATCCATGGCCTGGTGCGCGACGAGCGCGGCCAGAAGATGTCGAAGTCGAAGGGCAACAGCATCGATCCGCTGGAGCTGATCGATCGCTACGGCGCCGATGCGCTGCGCTTCACCATCTGTGCGCTGACCGGACCTGGGCGCGACGTGAAGCTGGGCGCGGCGCGCGTCGAGAGCTATCGGCGCTTCGTCACCAAACTGTGGAACGCCGCGCGGTTCTGCGAGATGAACGACATCCGGCCGGATGCATCGTTCGATCCATCGCGCGCCACGCTGCCGCTGACGCGATGGATACTCGATGCGACGAACCGTGCGATCGCCGAGGCGAGCGCGGCGCTCGAGGCGTATCGCTTCGATGAATACGCTGCCGCGTGCTATCGCTTCACCTGGGACACGTTCTGCGACTGGTTCGTGGAATTCGCCAAGCCTGCACTGGCGGAAACCGAAGTGCGCCAGACGGCGGCCCACGTGTTGGGCGTGCTGCTGCGCCTGCTGCATCCGGTCATGCCGTTCGTTACCGAGGAGTTGTGGGATCGGTTTGGATATGGCGAACCATCGAGTTTGATTCGCACACCGTGGCCGGAGCCTGTGATTGTGCCGGATGCCGCGATTGCGCGCGAGGAGCTCGATTGGGTGGTTCGGCTGATTTCCGGGGTGCGCTCGGTGCGAACCGAGATGAACGTGCCGCCTGGCGCGCTGACACCGATCCTGCTGCGCGGCGCCGCGCCGGAGATGCTCGCGCGTGGTCAACGCTGGATGGAGGCGATCCGACGTATGGCGCGCGCTTCCGAACTGCGGCCGTTGGATGGCGAGATGCCGAAGGGCTCGGCGCAGCTTGTGCTCGACGAGGTGACGGTGGTGCTGCCGCTCGCCGATGCCGTCGATGTCGGCAAGGAGCGCGCACGTCTGACGCGCGAGCGTGACAAGGCAGCCGGCGAAGCGCGCAAAATTGCACAGAAGCTGGACAACGCCGACTTCGTGAGCCGGGCGCCTGAGGAAGTGGTGGAGGAGAACCGTGAACGCCTCACCGGCGCGCAGGCCGAGATCGCGCGGCTGGAGGCGGCGCTGCAAATGATCGGCTAGAAGGGGGTGGGGGGAGGGGAGGCGCCATTCCGCGCGGTCCCCTCCCCCCGCCCCCCTCCCGCGAGGGGAGGGGGAGCAGTCGTTGGGTGTCGTCGTCGGCATTGCGGTTGCGGGTGTTGCCCTTGGCATCGCCATCGGTGCCGTTGGCATCGGCGGGGTGCTGCTGGTGCCGTTCCTGACGCTGACCCTTGGCATCGACGTGAAGCACGCGATCGCCGCAGCGCTGCTGAGCTACGTGCCCAGTTGTGCAGTGGCGGTGACGCTCTATGCCCGGCGCGGATCGATCCCTTGGCGTGAGGCGGGATTGCTATGTCTTGCCGCGTTGCCGACCGCCTATCTCGGGGCGCGTGCGACGCAGGTCGCGCCGGCTGGCTTGCTGGAAGCAGCAATCGGCGTACTGCTGCTTGGCGGCGGAGCCTACGCCTTGGTGCCGCGGCGGGACACGACGATCGGGCAACGCAGGCTGGTACCGGCGACGCTGCTCGGGGTTGGTGCTGGCACCGGTTTCGTCTCCGCGTTAACCGGCGCCGGCGGCGCGTTTGTGCTGCTGCCCGTTCTGCTTCTGCTCGATGTGCCGGTGCTGGCGGCGATCGGTCTCGGTCAGGCGATCGCACTGCCGATCGCGGGCCTCGCCAGCGTCGCCAACATCGCCGCGGGCATTATAGATCTATGGCTCGCGACCGGCCTCGCGGTGACGCTGACGCTCGGGATTGCGATCGGCACGCCGATCGCGCATGCGTTGCCACAGCGTCTTCTGCGTCGTCTGCTGGGTTCGGTCGTGGCGCTTGCCGGTCTCGCCATGCTGCTCCGCACGGTGGCCCGGCTGTTATGAGTCACGCAGGTGCCTGCCAGCGCCGGAGAAAGCGCCGGCCATCGCCGCCGACTTTGGAGTCGTGCGGATCAAGGAACATGACCACCGCGCGCGGACCGAAGTTCATCTCGGTCAATTCAAGCCAGACGAGGCTCGGAACGGTCGCGCTGTTCACGTAATAGATACGGTTCGTCACGTCGGCAGCGCTGACCCAATTGGTCTGGGTTCCGCCCCAGCCTTGTTCCTCGGCGCTCGGCTCACGCGCCGGATCGCGGAATGGGATCTGTGCAATGCGCAGGAGCGACATCGCACCGGCGACCGCCTCAGTGTAGTTCTTGGGATCCGGCAAGTACTTGTGATAGGCCATGAGGCGCGCGTACCGGGAGTCTGCGTCAACCGAGCCTGGCAGCGCCTCGCTTCCCCCGAGTTCCTTGAACTTCATCATGCGCACAAGCATTTCGTTGAGTGTGGGATCGTTCGTCATCACTCGGTATTCGGGCCCGTGGTGAATCACGAGGTTGCCCTTGACGTATTCGAAGATAGCGGAGTCACCTGACGTGTCCTCGACCGCGAGGTGAATGCCGAGTGGTTTGGTATAGCCAAGGTCGTTCGACCAAGCTGCGACCACGCGGAACATGCCGGCTTTGTGGGCGTCGACGACATCGTTGACGGTCGCGAAGTTGTCCAGGACGTATTGCACCCAATGCGTATCGGGCAGCTCTGCGCGTGTGTCGTTCGGTTCCTGCTGCGATTCAGTGAGCACGAGCGCGTGGGCTGCGAGGCCCTTTTCATTGAGGCCATCGGTGGCAGCGCCATCGAATCCCACCATCACCACGCTGCCGAACCGGTTTGTCCAACGCACGGTGTTGCTGCCGATGCCCTCGATTCTTGCCCGAATGCCGGGGACCACGCTGCTCGTCGAGCTGCGTGCCATGCCGCGGGGAAACACGAAGAGCTTCGGCCGTTCGGGAAAGCTCACCGGAAGGTCCATCGAGCGGACCACGATCTTCGCGATCTTACGATCGTTGACGAACACCAGTGAGCAGGCATGCAGCGGATTGACGTTGAATGCCAAAGGCACCGCCGACAATCCCGCAATGAATGATCGTCTTCGCATGGCGGCCTCCGATGCGGGATGGCACGACTTGAGGCCGGCGGTACCGTCGCGCACAATGCCGCCGTGCCAGGCACGAGCCGCAAGGAAAGCCGGAATCCATGACCAAGACATTAATCCGCGGCGCCGACATCGTGATGCGCACGCTGGAAAGTGCAGCGTGCAACACGATCTTCACGCTGTCCGGCAATCACATCATGTCGCTGTTCGATGCGGCGATCGATACGCGGCATCGCCTGATGCACACGCGGCATGAGGCGGCGGCGGTGCACATGGCCGACGCCTGGGGGCGGCTGACCGGCGAGCCCGGCATCGCGATGGTCACCGGTGGTCCGGGCCACGCCAACGCCGCCGCCGCGCTGATGACGGCGCTGGGGCAGGAATCGCCGCTGGTGCTGCTGTCGGGCCACACCGAGACGAACCAGCTTGGGCGCGGCGGGTTTCAGGAGCTGCGTCAGGCCGATGTGGCGGCGCCGATGGCGAAGGCGTCGTGGACGGCAACGTCAGTGGCGACACTTGGCGCCGAAGTGGCGAAGGCGATCCGGATTGCGCGGTCGGGGCGGCCAGGGCCGGTACATCTCAGCCTGCCGTCTGATCTGCTCGATGCGACGGTTGCTGCGGGCGAAGTTGCGTGGCCAGAGCCTGATGCGTTCACCGCATCACCGGTTGCGCTGAGCGATGCCGCGGCAGATGCGATCCTCGGCATCATCGCGACGGCGCAGCGGCCGTTTCTGCTCGCGGGGCCGGCGATGGCGAACAAGTCCGGGCGCGATCTGCTGGTACGCATCGAGGCTGGCGACGCAGATTCCCACAGCGATCATGGAAAGCCCGCGCGGCTTCAACGACGCCACACTCGGTGCCTTTGCCGATGCGATCCGCCGCGCCGATCTCATCATCCTGCTCGGCAAGGCGCTCGACTTCACGCTGCGGTTTGGCGAGGCGCCTGCGGTTGATGCGGCGTGCCGTTGGGTCGTGGTTGATCCCGAGGCGGCACTGGTCGATCGGGCAATTCGCGAAAGGGGTGATCGCGTAGCCTTCGCCTGCGTTGCCGATACGCGACCGGCCGGCGAGGCGCTGATCCGCCGAGCGGTCGGGAAGCGCGTGTCGAGTGAGACGTGGTTCGCCGAGGTGCGGGCGCTGCTGACGAACCGGCCGGGGTCGTGGGACGCGCTTGCCTCGAAGACGCCGGGCAAGCTGCATCCGATCGAAGTGTTCCGTGCGCTGAAGCCGCATGTCGTCAGGCACTCCGACACTGTGCTGATCTGCGACGGCGGCGAGTTCGCGCAATGGGGGCAGAGCGTGCTGCCGGTAGTGCCGCGGCGCATGATCAACGGCGTTGGTGGTTCAATCGGATCGTCACTGCCGATGGCCGGTGCGGCGCGCGTGGTGGAGCCTGAGGCCCCGGTGTTCGTCGTGCTGGGCGACGGCACGTTCGGCTTCCACATGGCGGAATTCGAAACCGCTGTGCGCTGCAATCTGCCGTTCGTCGCGGTGGTCGGCACCGATGCGCGCTGGAACGCCGAGTACAACCTCCAGGTGCGCGACTACGGGCCCAACCGCACGTTTGGCTGCGAGCTTCTACCGACGCGGTATGACCTGGTGGTGGAGGCGCTCGGTGGGCACGGCGAACTGGTGCAGAGCTCCGATGAGCTCCCGGGAGCGATCGAACGATCGCTGGAGAGCGGCAAGCCGGCGTGCATCAACGTGATGATAGAGGCTATCCCAGCGCCGCTGGTGCGCGCCGGCGCCTGACCCACCACAGCCAGGCTGACGCGACGATGAGCAGGGCGAAAGCGATCGGCCCATGCATGGCGGCGTGGCTGGTCTGCAATTCCCAGCCGAACGCGATCAGCACGATCAGCGGCGGCCACGGCACGCGACGTGTCAGCAGCAACGCAAGTGCGGTGGCGAGCATCGCGATGAAGATCGCCCACGAGCCGGTCAGGCTGACGACTGAACCGACGCCGCCGACCAGCGGATCGGTCCACATGGTGTTGAGCAACAGGATCACGCCATCCAGCTGCTGCGGATTGAGCCGGCCAGATGCTGCCATTGCCTCGGTGGTGATGATGGTGCGGCCGAGCCCGATGCCGCCGATCGCATCGAGCACCGTGTAGTAGATCGCGAACACGAGGATGGCGGCGCGGGCGAGCCATGCCGCGGCCCGGGCGTAGCCGCTGTCGGTATCCATCACATCTGCGAGTATCAGCCACAGGCCGACGACGACCAGAGCCACCAGCGGCGTCTGGATCATGTGCAGCGTGAACCACCACATGGGTCCGAAATAACCCAGCGCCTGGAATTGCGGCTGATACGCTTCGGACTTCGAGAGGAACTGATACATCCCGGGATGCGCGGTGAAACCGGCGGGATGAAACAGCTCGACCGCAATCAGCCCGAGCGGCGCCAGCAACAGGCAGACCCACCACAGCGCCGACCGGACGGCGCCGTCGGACATAGCGCCGCCTATTCTGCCGCCTGCGCCACGTCGTCGCCCAGCCGGACGCCTCGCACCACGTATTCGGCAGCAACCTTGATCGCCTCGATCATGCTGACGGCGCTGGCCCGACCGGTGCCGGCGATGTCGAAGGCGGTGCCGTGATCGACACTGGTACGCAGGATCGGCAAACCAAGTGTGACGCTCACGGTCTTCTCGAAGTCCATCATCTTCGCCGCGATGTGGCCCTGGTCATGATACAGCGACAGCACCGCGTCGTAGCGGCCGATCCGCGCCATATGGAACACGCTGTCAGCCGGGACCGGGCCGCTCACGTGCATGCCGTGCGCGCGCGCCGCCTCGATCGCCGGCTTGATCGCGTCCATCTCCTCGCGGCCGAACAGCCCGTCCTCGCCGCCATGCGGGTTGAGCGCGGCCACTGCCAGATGCGGCGCCTCGATGCCGAGCTGGAGCAGCGCCTTCATGGCCTTTTCGATGCCCGACAGCGTGCGGTCGCGGGTGATCTGACGGCACGCATCAATCAATGACAGATGGCGGGTGAGGAAGAAGATCTTCAGGCCGGAGATGGTGAACATCGTCATCTCTTCGCGGGCGCCGGTGTGTTCGGCGAACATCTCGGTGTGGCCGATGAACGGGATCTTGGCCGCCTTCAGCGACTCCTTGTTGATCGGCGTGGTGGCCACGCCGGCGATGCGACCGGCCATCGCGAGCTCGATCGAGGTGCGGATCGCGGCGTAGGCGGCCTCGCCGCCGAGCGCCTGCACCTTGCCCATCTCCAGCACGGCCGGGTCGGCGGTGTCCTGGTGCACCACGTCGATCACACCGTCTCGGTCGGCGATCGCCTCGGGGCCGGCGATGCGGTTGAGCGTCGCGGACAGGCCGCACACGGACAGCGCTCGCTCGAACACCCTGACGTCCCCGATCAGGAAGCTGCGCGAGCAATCGCGAACCTCCGCGTCCAGCAGCGCGCGCACCGCGATCTCGGGGCCGATGCCGGCGGGATCGCCCATCGTGACGGCCAGAACCGGTCGTGTCTCGGTCATGTCGGAGCTCTCCTCGGGTGGCTTTCGCAATCGGGGGCTTCATAGCACACTGTCGGGACAAACACCGCCCCAGGAGGAAACGCATGCTCCGCATCTATGGTTCGGCCCGCTCGCGCGGCGTCCGCACGCTCTGGATGGTCGGGGAACTCGGCCTGCAGTACGAGCATCTCGACTATGCGCCGCGGTCCCCGCAAACACGCACGCCGGAATACCTGGCGCTGAACCCCAACGCCCGCGTCCCGACGATCGACGACGATGGGTTCGTGCTGTCGGAATCGATGGCGATCAACCTCTATTTGGCGAAGAAGCACGGCAAGCTGTATCCGACCGACGCGAAGAACGAGGCGCTGACCTGGCAGTGGTGCTTCTGGGAGGTCGATCGCCTGGATCGGCAGTTGACCACGTATGCCAACAACGCGTTCGTGCTGCCCGAGGCGCAACGCAATGCCGCAGCTGCCAAGGGTGCGTGGGAGGAGATCACGGCGGCGTTCGATGTGCTGGAGATCGCGCTGGGCAAGACACAGTGGCTCGCCGGCGGCGAGTTCAGTGTGGCTGATCTGAACGTTGCCGCCGCGATGGTGCGCGCGCTGGGCTTCGACATCGGCAAGTGGCCGAAGGTGCACGCGTGGCTGCACAAGTGCTGGGATCGTCCTGCTGCCAAGCGCGCTCTGGCGATGCGCGAATAGCCTGTCGGTGGCCGTCGGTGAGGACGCCGCATGATCGAAGCGCTCAGCGCTGTCACGCTGGCGACACACGACATGGCGCGTTCAGTGGCGTTCTATGCCGCGCTCGGCTTCGTGTTGAAGTCGGGTGGACCGGAGGCTGGCTTCACCAGCTTTCATGCGGGCAACGGATATCTGAATCTGGCGGCGGTGGGGCATGCACAGCGGTGGTTGGGATGGGGTCGGGTAATCCTTTATGTCGATGACGTGGATGCATTGCATGCGCGTTGCGTGGCGGCAGACCTGTCGCCCGCATTCCCACCACGCGACGCGGCATGGGGCGAGCGCTATTTTCATATAGCCGATCCGGACGGGCACGAACTCAGCTTCGCGCGGCCATTGTGATGGTGAAGCGTCAAGGCTTGCTGAGAATAAGTGTGGTCACGGGTCGTGCTCTTTCGTCATCGCGGGTCTCGACTGCATCGCAGCGAAGACGTGGATACCGACCTTCGTCGGCATGACGACGGGGCGGGGACGGCGCTCGCGGGTCGAAGCATGCTGACGAGGCGATGGTCGCGGGTTCGTCTCATTGCGTCAGGGCATGAGACGGCATCCCTTGGTGTGATACCGGCTCGGTTTGGCGTTCGAGTTGATCGAGCGCGCACAGAAGGGGAGCGGTGCCGTCGACGCGGACCTGGCTGACTGCGGGCTCAAGCGGGGCGACATCGAGCCGGGCCGGCAAGTGGTCGGGATGCATCGTGGCGTAGCTCTCAGCGGCGGCGGCGAGGTCAGGCTGCGGTTCGGGCTGCGGCATCGCGTCTTTGGGAGGTGCGACCGGTTGCTTCGGCGCTGCGGTCTTTTGCCGCATCGACTGCATGTTGGTGAGCGTGCGCAGCGCGCTCTGCACCTGCCGCATCATGGCCGCGGCCTGGGCGCGGCAGCGCATTGTGGCCGGAAGATCGTTGCAGTACTGCGAGGCAAGCCGGAAGGAGTCCATGGCCTGGGCATCGGCGGCGACAATTTCGGCCGCGAGCCTGGCCTCGAACGCATCGGCTGGACGTAGCGCGGCGACCGCTGCCATGGCTGATTCGTCGCGGGCGGCGCGAGCCTCGGGGGTGTTGGTGGGGGGAGGCGGGAGACCCGCGCACAGTGTGGCGAACACGTCGCGGGCGACGGAGGCTGGGAGATCGGGCAAAGTGTGCATGGCAATGACGATCCGTTGGAATGACGAAGGGGGGAGGGAGATGGAGATTAGAATATCTGATGTCAATGGTCATACATACTAACGAAACGGAGGCACCATGGGAGGGCTCAAGAGCCGGGGGCATTTTCGCCACGCTGGCAAACTCGGCGCACATGCGGTGTTCGCCATCGCGATCGCCGCGGCATGGGGGGCTGCGATGACAGGTGAGACGGCCAACGCCGCCGCGGCGGTCGATCAGGCGCCGTACGGCACCACACAAGGCGGACAGGCGGTGGAGATCTTCACCCTGACCAATGATCACGGCCTGCGCGTGCGCTTGCTCAGCTATGGCGGCGTGATCACCGAGATTGCTGTGCCTGACCGGGCGGGACGGGTCGACAACATCGTACTCGGCCTGAGGACGTTGCACGAATACGAGACGCTCAGCGCACATTACGGCGCGATCACCGGGCGCTACGCCAATCGCATCGGCGGCGCGCAGTTCACGCTCAATGGTCAGACCTACCATCTGATTGCCAATAATGGCGCCAACACACTGCATGGCGGTCCCAATGCGCTCGACAAGCAGGTCTGGACGGTGTCGTCCGCGCGGGTGGCGGACGGCGTCGCCGCGACGCTCAGCTATGTCAGCAAGGACGGTGATCAGAACTTTCCGGTACGCTGACGACGCACGTGACCTACACGCTGACCAACGACAATGCGCTGCGGATCGACTATCTGGCCAGCACCGACAAGGACACGGTGATCAACTTCACCAACCACTCCTATTTCAATTTGGCGGGCAACGGCTCGGGTTCGGTTGCAGAGCAGATGCTGCTGGTGAACGCCGACCGCTACACGCCGGCCGGGCCTGATCAGATCCCGACTGGAGAACTGGCGCCTGTCGAAGGCACGCCGCTGGATTTCCGGCAGATGATGCCGATCGGCGCCAGGCTGCACAGCGCGTTCCAGCAGCTGGTTTACGCGCATGGCTACGACCACAACTTTGTGCTGAACCAGCGTCCCGGGGAGAGCATGATTTTTGCCGCGCGCGGCTATGATCCGCGCAGTGGCCGGGTGATCGACTGTTTCACGACCGAGCCGGCGGTGCAGGTCTATACGAGCAACGGCCTGAATGGTTCCGTGGTTGGCTCATCGGGCACGACGTATCGCCAGACTGAGGCGTTCACGCTGGAGACGCAGCATTTTCCCGACAGTCCGAACAAGCCGAATTTTCCGTCGACGGAGTTGAAGCCGGGGCAGGATTTCCATTCGACGACGGTATACCGCTTCGCGACGGATGCGCCTTTGCCGCCGCTGCCGCGCTGATTTGGCCTCCGCCGCACCTCCGCTATAACCACCCGGCCTCGACCACGAAAGGACCGAACGATGCTGACCAGGCGCTGGGACAAGTCGCGCATGCCGTCGCGCCACGTGACGGTGGGACCCGGCCGCGCGCCGCATCGCAGCTACTACTACGCGATGGGGCTGACCGAGGAGGAGATCGACCAGCCCTTCGTCGGCGTCGCCACCTGCTGGAACGAGGCCGCGCCGTGCAACATCGCGCTGTCGCGCCAGGCGCAATCGGTAAAGAAGGGTGTGAACGAGGCTGGCGGCACGCCGCGCGAATTCACCACCATCACGGTGACCGACGGCATCGCCATGGGGCATCAGGGGATGAAGTCCTCGCTGGTGTCGCGCGATCTGATCGCCGACAGCGTGGAACTGACGATGCGCGGGCATTGCTACGATGCGCTGGTCGGGCTGGCGGGCTGCGACAAGTCGCTGCCCGGCATGATGATGGCGATGCTGCGGCTCAATGTGCCGAGTGTGTTCATGTATGGCGGATCGATCCTACCTGGCAGGTTCCATGATCGCGACGTGACCGTGGTGGACGTGTTCGAGGCGGTGGGTCAGCACTCGGCTGGCAAGATGTCAGACGAGGAGCTGCATGAGCTGGAATGCGTCGCGTGTCCGTCGGCCGGCGCGTGCGGCGGACAGTTCACCGCCAACACCATGGCGATGGTGAGCGAGGCGATCGGCCTCGCATTGCCGGGCTCCGCCGGCGCACCGGCGCCCTATGAGGATCGCGACCGCTGGGCGGTGGAGTCGGGCCGCGCTGTGATGGCATTGCTCGATAGCCGGTTGCGTCCGCGCGACATCGTCACGCGTGAGGCGCTGGAGAATGCCGCCGTGGTGGTGGGTGCCACCGGCGGGTCCACCAATGCGGGGCTGCATCTGCCGGCGATGGCGCATGAGGCGGGCATCCGCTTCACCATGGATGACGTGGTGGAGATCATGCGGCGCACGCCGTACATCGCCGATCTGAAGCCCGGCGGAAAATACGTCGCGTTCGACGTGCATCGGATCGGTGGCATTCCGGTGGTGCTGAAGGCGCTGCTGGATGGCGGGCTACTGCACGGCGACTGCGTGACGGTCACCGGCAAGACCATGGCGGAGAACCTCAAGGACGTGGTGTTCCCGGTTGACCAGGACGTGGTGTACCCGGTGTCGAAGGCGATCTCGCCGACCGGCGGCGTGGTCGGACTGCGCGGTAACCTGGCGCCGGACGGTGCGATCGTGAAGGTCGCCGGGATGGAGCGGGATCAGTTGCGCTTCGAGGGTACCGCTTTGTGCTTCGACTCTGAGGAGGAGGCTTTCGAGGCGGTACGATTGCGTGCCTACAAGCCAGGCGATGTCATCGTCGTCCGCTATGAAGGCCCCAAGGGCGGCCCCGGGATGCGCGAGATGCTGTCGACGACGGCGGCGATCTATGGGCAGAGCGAGACCAAGGGCAAGGACGTGGCGCTGATCACCGACGGGCGCTTCTCGGGAGCGACGCGCGGTTTCTGCGTCGGTCATGTCGGGCCGGAGGCGGCGGTCGGCGGACCGATCGCTCTGCTGCGCAACGGCGACAAAATCGTCATCGACGCCGCGAAGGGCAGCATCGACGTGATGCTGTCGGATGCGGAGCTCGCGGCACGGCGCGCCGCGTGGCAGCCACGCAAGACCGACTACAATGCGGGCGCGATTTGGAAGTACGCGCAACTGGTGGGTCCGGCGCATCTCGGCGCGGTGACGCATCCGGGTGCCTCGGCGGAGACGCACTGCTACGCGGACATCTGATCGGAGCTGCGTGCTGGCGTTGTAACGGTTCGGAACCGCGCGTTACCGCGAGGTGGGGTAGTTATGGCGACGGCCGTTGCGGGAGTTTGCCTGATGAAGCGAATGATTTTAGCGGGTGCAATCATTTTGCTGACGGCGATCGGCATAGGGAGCGCTGTTGCGCAGCCGCCGGTTCCGTATGGGCCGGTGCCGCCGCCGCGCTACGAGCCGGTGCCGGCGCCACGTCGCGGCTACTACTGGGAACCGGGCCACTGGCATTGGAACGGCTATCGCTACGTTTGGTTTAACGGCCACTATGTGGGCGGTCCGCCTCGCCCCGGCGCATATATTCCAGGTCATTGGCAGTGGAATGGCGTCCGCTACATATGGATTCCCGCTCACTGGGGATGAGCGCAGCGGGGCGTAACTTCAAGGAAGACATGGATGCCGACCTGCGTCGGCATGACGCGATACGTTTGTCGGCATGACGCGATGAAGCGGCCGCTCGATTGGCCCAGGTCAGTGGAGTTCGACCATGACCGGGACGTGGTCTGATGGCTGCGGCTGGGCGCGTTCTTCGCGGTCGGGCGCGGCGGCGACCAGGCGTTCGGCGAGCGTGGGCGAGAGCAGCGCGTGGTCGATACGCAGGCCGCTGTCGCGCTGCCAGGCGCCCGCCTGGTAGTCCCAGAACGTATAGACAGCGCCGTGCGGATGAACCGCTCGGACGGCGTCGGTCAGGCCGTCCCAGAGAAGGCGGCGGAAGCGGGCGCGCGTTTCCGGCCGGACCAGCGCATCGACGGGTGACAGGGCACCGGGCGCCCGGTCGTCATCGGTCGGGCAAACATTGAAGTCGCCGGCGATCAGGTAGGGGGTGTCGGCCTCCAGGAGTTCCTCGGCGCGTTCGGCGAGCCGGTCGAGCCAGGCCAGCTTGTAGGCGAAGCCGGCCTCGCCACCCGAGTTTCCGTTGGGCAGGTAGATGCCGATGATGGTGATGCCGTCCGCCTCGATCTCGATGTAGCGCGACTGGGCGTCGTCCGCCGGCAGACCGGGTAGGGAGCGATGCGTCACGGTGAACGGAATACGGGAGAGCACTGCGACGCCGTTGTAGGCCTTCTGCCCCACTGCCTCGGTCTTGTAGCCAAGGCCGTGATAGGCCAGCGCCGGAAACGCCGCGGCCTCACACTTGATCTCCTGCAGCAGCAGGACGTCAGGCTGGCATTGTTCCAGCCAGCGCGCGACGTGCTTCTCGCGCTGGCGGATCGAGTTGACGTTCCAGGTGGCGACCTTCACTCGACTGAGAAACTCGTGCCGCAGCCGCAGGCCGACTTGGCGTTCGGGTTGCGCACAGCGAAGTGGCTGCCCATCAGCTCGTCGGTGTAGTCGAGCTCGGAGCCCGCCAGCAGGTCGAGGCTGGCCGGATCCACAAGTACCTGTCGCGCCGGCGCGTTCGATCACCAGGTCGTCGTCCTGCGGCGTCGCGTCCAGCTCGAAGCGGTACTGGAAGCCGCTGCACCCGCCTGCCAGCACGGCGACGCGCAGGGCGGCGGCGTGGCCTTCGGCGGCGACGATCTCGGCTATGCGGGCAGCGGCCCGCTCGGTCAGTCCGAACTGTTCCATGACTGGTAACATAGGGCGGGATGGCGCCGAATTGAAGCCGGGTGTAATCCCGCCGCCCATGACGCGTGGTGCCACCCTGGCGGCGTATGCCGTGAATGCCGGCTTGTCGCGAGGGCGGCTGCATCCTGAACCGGACGCGCCGACGCGGTCACCGTTTCAGCGCGATCGCGACCGCATCATCCACTCGTCGGCCTTCCGCAAGCTGCAATACAAGACCCAGGTGTTCGTCAATCACGAGGGCGACTTCTTCCGCACGCGGCTGACGCATTCCATCGAGGTGGCGCAGATCGCCCGCTCGATCGCGCGCGAACTGGCGCTGGATGAGGACCTGACCGAGGCGCTGGCGCTGGCCCATGACCTTGGGCACCCGCCATTCGGCCATGCCGGGGAGGACGCGCTCAATCTGTCGATGAAGCCGTTCGGCGGCTTTGACCACAACGCGCAGAGCCTTCGCGTGGTGACGATGCTGGAGAGCCGCTATGCAGGCTGGGATGGGCTGAACCTGACCTGGGAGACGCTGGAAGGCCTGGCCAAGCACAATGGTCCGCTGCGCAATCCGCCGGCTTATATCGCCGAGTACAACGAGCGGCACCGGTTGGAGCTTTCGAGCCATGCGGGCGCGGAGGCGCAGGTTGCCTCGCTGGCCGACGATGTCGCGTATCACAGTCATGATCTGGATGATGGATTGCGGGCGGGGCTGTTCGGGCCGGAGGAGATTGCCCATCTGCCGGTGGTCGGCGAGGCGCTGTCGGCGGCGCGCATGTCGAGCCTGGATGTTCCGCCACCGCGATTGCGGCACGAGACGATACGGCGGGTGATCGATGTGATGGTCACCGATGTCATAACCGAGACGCGGCGGCGACTGGACAAGCTGGCACCGCGCGATGTCGATGCGGTGAGGAAGGCGAAGCAAAAGGTGGTGGCGTTCAGTACGCCGATCGCAGAGGCCAATCAGGTGATCAAGGATTTTCTGAGTGCACGGATGTATCGCCACTGGCGGGTGAACCGGATGACGACGAAGGCGCGGGTGCTGACGAGCGAGCTGTTCCGATTGCTGCATGCGGATACGTCGCTGCTGCCCGATGACTGGCGTGCGCGGGCAGGGGAGTCGGGGACGCAGCGCGCGGCGGGGCTGGTTGGCGATTACATTGCGGGGATGACCGATCGCTACGCGATGGACGAGCACCGGCGGCTGACTGACCTATCGGTGTCGGGGTGATATCTTTGCCGTCCACGCCTTTGGCAGCCGCGGGCACCAAAGACGTGGATGGCCGGCACGAGGCCGGCCATGACGATTGGGGTACAGCATGACTGCCGACGTATATATGCAAATGCGCGATGTGGTGCTGAGCGCGCTGCCGCCAGCAATTGCATTGAGTGAAGACATCAAGAACCGCATAAACGTCGGACCACCGCGTGATCCATCCCACGGCGACATGACAACGAACGCCGCGATGGTCATGGCGACCTATGCCCGCAAGAGTCCGCGCGAACTTGCATCGCTCATCATCGAGGCACTCCGAAAGGATTTACGGCTGACCGATGTCGAAGTCGCCGGTCCAGGGTTCATCAACATGCGGCTTCGCGCAACGACGTTTCACGCATTGCTGCCCGACATTCTGCGCGTTGGTGAAGGGTACGGCGACAGTGTCATCGGCAACGGCACACGCATCAATGTCGAATATGTCTCCGCCAATCCCACCGGCCCGATGCATATCGGCCACTGTCGCGGCGCCGTTGTGGGTGATGCGCTCGCTAATCTGCTCATCAAGGCTGGCTACGACGTCACCAAGGAGTACTACATCAACGATGCTGGCGCGCAGGTCACCGCGCTCGCGTGGGCGGCGTACTGGCGCTACCTGCAAGCGATCGGCACGCCGCTCAGCGAAGCGGATTTTTCCGACGAAGTGCCCGGCGGTCTGCAATATCGTGGCGAGTATTTGATTTCGATCGGTGAGCGTCTTGCCGAGCGATACGGTGCATCACTTGCGCAACCGGACGGCGACATCGCGGCGCCGGAAGTCTGGCTCGAGACTGTGCGCGATTTCACTGTCGCTGAGATGATGCTGGAGATCCGCGAGGATCTGCGTCTGCTTGGCGTTGATCAGGACGTGTTCAGCTCGGAACGCGCGATGATCGAAAGCGGCGCGGTGGATGCCTCGATCGAATGGTTGCAACAGCGAGAGCTGATCTACGAAGGCGTGCTCGATCCGCCAAAGGGAAAGACACCAGACGATTGGGAACCGCGGCCGCAGACCTTGTTCCGAGCCACGCAATTCGGCGACGATGTCGATCGACCGCTGCGCAAATCAGACGGTTCCAACACGTATTTTGCCAACGACATCGCGTATCACGCGGACAAGGTGAAGCGCGGCTACGATGTACTGATCGACGTCCTCGGCGCCGACCATGGCGGCTACGTCAAGCGGATGAGTGCGGCGGTGAAGGCACTGTCGGGCAACAAGGATACATCGTTCGAGGCGGTGCTCTGCCAGATGGTGCGCGTTGTGCGCGGCGGGGAGCCGGTGCGTATGTCGAAGCGCGCCGGCACCTACGTGACGATGCGCGACCTGCTGGACGAGGTGGGCCGGGACGCGGTGCGTTTCACGATGCTGACGCGCAAGGCCGATGCGCAGATGGAGTTCGACCTCGACCAGGCGGTGGCGCAGACGCGCGACAACCCGGTATTCTACGTGCAGTACGCCCATGCCCGCTGCCGCTCGGTGCTGCGGGCCGCCGCCGAGATGTTCGGCGACGCTCAGGTGGCTGACGCGGCTCTGGCCGAGGCCTTACTGGACAGCCTGGCCGCTGAGGCGGAAATGGCGGTGATTCGCCGGTTGGCGCAATGGCCGCGCCTCGTGGAGGGTGCCGCACAGGCCCGTGAGCCGCACCGAATCGCGTTTTTTCTCTATGACTTGGCGGCCGACTTTCATATGCTGTGGAACCGGGGCAAGGACGACTCGACGCTGCGATTCCTACAGGCGGACCGGCCGGCCGAGACGCTGGCGCGGTTGGCCTTGGTGGCGGCGACGGCGGTGGTGATTCGCTCCGGTCTTACAGTGATGGGTGTGGTGCCCGTCGAAGAAATGCGCTGACCCGCGGGGCGAGCCCGTGGAGGGCGCCCCAAAGGAAGTAACCACGTGTCAGACGATCTAAGCATTCCCAGCCCAACCTATCGCGTTCCTCGGCATCGGCAGGGGATGGACCCGGTCACCAAGCGATTGGCGCTGATCGCTGGTGGATTGGGCGCCACGCTGGTGCTGGTGGTCGGCGGGTCGTCGCTGATCGGCCAGCGCAATGCACCTGTGCCGGTGGTGCAGGCGGACAGCCGGCCGCTGCGCGTTAAGCCTGAGAACCCTGGCGGCATGCAGGTGGCTGGCGCGAACGAGGACATTCTGTCCGGCGGCACCGAAGCGAAGGTTGGCAAGCTTGCGCCTCCGCCGGAGGCGCCGGCACCACAGGAAATGCTTACCCAACCGGCCCAGCCGCCAGTCGCAGCGACGCCGGCGTCGATTGCAGCATCAAGCCCGGCTCCTGCGCCTATGGCGGCTGTGACCACAGCACCGCCTAAGCCGGTCTCCGCAAAGCCCGCCGTCGCACCTGACAAGCATCCAATAACGGCGCCAGCGGCGAGTGGCGCTTTGGTTCAGCTCGCAGCCGTGCATTCCGAGGAGGCTGCGCGGTCGGAGTGGGATCGTCTGTCCAAGCGCGTGCCTGACCTGCTCGGCCAGCATAAGCCCACTTTCAGCAAGGTCGACCATGACGGCCACTCGTTGTGGCGGGTACGGACCGGTGGCTTTTCCGACGCGGCGCAGGCGACGACGTTCTGTGAACGGCTGCGCGGCAAGGGACTGAACTGCTCGGTGGCTGACTTCTGAAAGCCGCCATCGTTGGGATCGGCGGACTGACGCTGACAGCCGACGAGGCTGCGGTGTTTCGCGCCAACCCGCCGTGCGGCGTCATTCTGTTCGCACGCAACGTCCAGGCCCCGTCGCAGCTTGCCGCGCTGATCGCCGACCTGCGCCGGGTCCTGCCGGCTGGCGCATTGCTGATGGTGGATCAGGAGGGCGGCCGTGTCGCGCGTCTGCGACCGCCGCATTGGCGTGCGCATCCTCCGGCCGCAAGGCTGGGCGGCGTGCGCGCGGCGTGGCTCACCGGGGCACTGATCGGCCTCGATTGCACCGCTGCGGGCTTCGACGTGGTCGCGGCTCCTGTGCTGGACCTGGCGGTCCCCGGCGCCCACGCGGTCATCGGCGATCGGGCGTTGGCTGAGGAGGCGGTCGCTGTGGCGCGGCTAGGGCGTGCATTCGCCGCGGGCCTGCTGGCGGCGGGCGTGCAGCCGGTTGGCAAGCACGCCCCTGGCCATGGTCGCGCCCGGGTGGACAGCCATTTCGCTTTGCCACGCGTCGAGGCCAACGACCTTGGTGTCGATCTTCTGCCGTTTGCCTTGAACGCCGACCTGCCCTGGGCCATGTCGGCGCACATCGTCTATCCAGCCTGGGACGGCGCGCTGCCAGCGACGTTGTCCCCGACCGTGATCGAGACGATCATTCGCGGCAGGATAGGCTTTGAAGGAGTTCTGGTGACTGACGACCTTGCCATGAAGGCGCTGGCTGGCGTGCCGGCCGATCTGGCGCGGCAGTCGCTGGCTGCCGGTTGCGATGTGGCCTTGTACTGCAGCGGCGATTTCGCGCCCACGGCCGAGTTGCTGGCGCGGTGTCCGCCGCTCACCGACGCGGCAATCGCGCGCCTTGCATCAGCCCGAGCGCTCGCGGCGCGGCGACGTCTGCCGCTGGACGAGGCGGCACTGGCAGCCGAACGGGATCGGCTCCTGGCGTGACCGACATCATTCTTCAGCTCGCTCTGGCGGTGATCCCGGCGATCCTGGCAATCACCCTGCATGAGGCGGCGCATGGCTATGCGGCGTTGGCGCTGGGCGACGACACGGCGCGACTGGCTGGGCGGCTGTCACTCAATCCGTTGCGCCACGTGGACCGCGTGGGCACTATACTGCTGCCCGGCTTCCTGCTGGTCTTCCAGCTCCTGACGATCCACCAGGTGCTGTTCATGTTCGGTTGGGCGAAGCCGGTGCCGGTGTCGGCCTGGAAATTTCGTGACCCGAGACGCGGTATGGCCGCCGTGGCAGTGGCCGGACCGGCGATGAACTTTTTCCTGGCATGGGTGGGAGCGCTTCTGCTGCCGGCACCGGATGCGCCGGTCAGTGGCGGCTTGGACTATCTTGATGCCTCGATCGCTCAGCACCCGATCGTCGGAACCTTCCTGTTCTATTTCATACTGACCAATCTCGTGCTTGGCCTGTTCAACCTGCTGCCTATCCCGCCACTCGATGGCGGTCGCATCGCGGTCGGTGTGTTGCCGCTTGGACTTGCGCGGAGCTGGGCGAAGCTGGAGCGGATCGGGATCCTCGTGGTGATCCTGGTGGTGTTCGTGCTGCCGTATCTGAGTCCGGGGTTTGATCCGTTCCGTCAGGCCCTTGGCACGGTGGTGCCGTGGGCGATCAACCTGCTATTGCAACTCAGTGGGCACGATATCGGCGGGGCCGATGTCCACATCTGAGGCTGATCACCTCGTCCTGCGGTTGGAGGGGTTCGAGGGCCCGCTCGATCTCCTGCTCGACCTTGCTCGGGCGCAGAAGGTGGATCTGGCAAAGATCTCGATCCTGGCGCTGGTGGAACAGTACCTGGCGGTGATCGAGGGGGCGCGGCGCATTCGGCTGGAACTCGCCGCCGATTGGCTGGTGATGGCGGCGTGGCTGGCGTGGCTGAAGTCGCGTCTGCTGCTGCCTGACGGTGCCGACGCCGAGGACGGTGAGCAGGCGGCGGACGTGCTGGCTGCGCGGTTGCGCGATCTCTCTGCGATCCGGGCCGCGGCGGTCTGGCTGTCCGGCCGGCCGCAGCTTGGCCACGAAGTGTTCGCTAGGGGCGCCCCGGAGGATCACACGGAGATCGACCGCTCGCGTCTGTCGCTGGAGCTTGGATCGCTGGTGCGGTCGTATCTTCAATCAATGCGGCGGCGGGCGAGCGGGCGGCGCTATCAGGCGCGTCCGCTCACGCTGTGGAGCGTCAAGGATGCGCTGCAGCGCCTCGGCGCGTTGCTGGGCAGCATGCCGGATTGGGCCAACCTCGACCTGTTCCTGCCTGATACGATCGGCAGCGTGCTGGAGCGCCGGGCGGCATTCGCCAGTACGTTGCTGGCCGGCCTTGAACTGGCGCGCAGCGGCGACGTGCGCCTGCGGCAGGAGCATGCGTTCGGCCCGATCCTGGTGCGGCGCGTGCCAAGCGGGGTAGAGGAGGGCGCATGACCGAGGATGAAGCCCTGCGTCTGGCCGAGGCATTGGTGTTCGCCAGCGCCGGACCGGTCGGAGCGCGCGCGCTGTCGCAGCTTCTGCCGGAGAACATGGACGCAGATGCGGTGATTGCCGCGTTGCGCGAGCGCTATGCCGGGCGTGGCGTGGAATTGGCCGAGATCGGCGGCGGCGTGCAGTTCCGTACCGCACCGGACCTCGCGCCACTGCTGCGCAAGGTGGTTGAGATACCGCGCCGCCTGCCGCGCGTCGCGATGGAGACGCTGGCGATCATTGCCTACCATCAGCCGGTGACGCGGCCGGAGGTCGAGGAGATCCGCGGCACCAGCCTGTCGCAACAGACGCTGGAACTCGCTGCTGGAGGCCGATTTGATTGCGCCCAAAGGTCGCCGGGAAAGCCCTGGCCGGCCGACACTGTGGGGGACGACGCCGCAGTTTCTCGCGCAGTTCGGCCTGAAGGACCTGCGTGAGCTGCCACGTCGCGAGGATCTGCTGCTTGAGCCGTTGTCCGTTGTGGTCAGTGAACCGGTGGCCAGTGAGCAGGTGGTCAGTGAACAGGATGAAACGGCGTCCGCGGAGGCGCCGACCACTGGTCACTGACCGTCGCTAACTGCTAACTGTCACCATGTTTGATTTCGCCTGGTCCGAGTTTGCTTTGATCGCCGTGGTCGCGATGATCGCGATCGGGCCCAAGGACATGCCGGCGGCCATCCGCGCCGTGACCGGCTGGGTCAAGAAGGCGCGTCGCATGGCGGCCGAATTCCAGACCCACGTCGACGAGATGGTACGTGAAGCGGACCTGAGCGAGGTGCGCGCCTCGATCAACGAGATCCGCAACTTCGACATCCGGGGCCAGTTGGAGAAGACGATCGATGCGGACGGCTCGATCCGTGCCACATTCGCTTCCAATCCGCTTGAACCAAGCACGCCGGCGGTCACGTCGGTTGAGGAGATTGCCGTCAGCGAGCCGGTGATCGAGAGCCAGGTCATAGAAGCGCCAGCGCTCTCGGAGGAACCTGCGGTTTCAGCTGCGCCATGCGTGCCGCGGGCGCCAGCCTTTGTGCCGCCGAACCTGGTGCATCCAGAGGCGACGCACGACGCTGACGGACCCGAACCGCCGGCGTTCATTCCACCGAATGTCGTGCAGCAGCGCCGCGCGCGGCTGTCAGCCTGATCAGCGACCATGGCCGATATCGAAGAAGACGATCCGATCAACGACAAGCCGATGCCGCTGCTCGAGCACCTGGTCGAGCTCCGGCGCCGGCTGATGTGGTCGATCGGCGCCTTTCTGATCTGCTTTATGGTGTCGTACTACTTCTCGAGCCGGATCTACTTCTTCCTGGCTGAGCCGTTGGCGGGCGTGTTGCGCTCGCAGGGCAATCCCGATCCGCACCTGATCTACACGCAGCTCTACGAGGCGTTCTTCACGCGCATCAAGGTCGCGTTCTTTGCGGGCGCGTTCATCGCGTTCCCGATCATCGCGAACCAGATATGGCTGTTCGTCGCGCCTGGCCTGTATCGCAGCGAGAAGCGCGCGCTGCTGCCGTTTCTGGCGGCCACGCCCGTGCTGTTCTTCCTCGGCGCGGCGCTGGCGTACTACTTCGTGTTTCCGTTCGCCTGGAAGTTTTTCGCCAGCTTCCAGGATCCGACGGGCGGCGGCGGTGTGCCGATCGAACTGCTGCCGCGCGTGTCCGAGTATCTCGACCTGGTGATGAAGCTGATCTTCGCGTTCGGCCTGACGTTCGAGCTGCCGGTGCTGTTGACGCTACTTGCCAAGGTGGGGATCATCTCGTCGAAGGGACTGAGGCGCTTCCGCCGCTATGCCTATGTCGGGATGTTCGTGATCGCGGCGATCCTGGCACCGCCCGATGTCATCACGCAGACCGGCCTCGCAGTGCCGCTGATCGCGCTTTACGAAATCTCCATCATTGCGGCGAGGATGGTGGAGCCGAAACCGGTGGAAGTTTAGTGCCCCCTCCCCCAACCCCATCCCGCAAGGGGAGGGTGAGAATCTCGAGAATGTGTAGAGCGGTACAGCCATGCATGACATCCGTGCGATCCGTAGCGACCCGGTGGGATTCGATGCCGCTCTGGCACGGCGTGGGTTGGCGTCGGTGTCGGCGGAGGTCCTTGCGCAGGATACGGAGAGACGCGCTGCCCTGACCGCGTTGCAGGAGAAGCAGGCGCGGCGCAACGCGATTTCCCGCGAAGTGGGGCAGGGCAAGCGGGCCGGTGCTGATACATCGGTGCTCGAAGCCGAGGCGGTGGCGTTGCGCGGCGAGATGGAGGATCTGGAGAAGCGTGCGGCCTCGCTGGATGAGGCGATCAGGCGGGTGCTCGAGGGCTTGCCCAACGTGCTTGATCCGGATGTACCGGATGGCCCCGATGAGACCTCCAACATCGTGCTGAAGCAGCATGGCGAGCCGCGCGATCTCGGATTTCAGCCGAAGCAGCATTTCGAGCTGGGCGAGGCGCTCGGCATGATGGACTTTGCGACGGCGGCGAAGCTTGCGGGCGCGCGATTCGTCGTGCTGCGGGGGCCGATGGCGCGGCTGGAACGGGCGCTTGGCCAGTTCATGATCGACCTGCACACACGCGAACACGGCTATACAGAATACGTGGTGCCGTCGCTGGTGAACGACGCCACGGCCTACGGTACCGACAAGCTGCCGAAGTTTGCCGATACGCTGTTCCAAACGACGGACGGAAGGTGGCTTATCCCAACGGCCGAGGTGCCGCTGACCGCGCTGGTGATGGGCGACATCCTTGCGGAAAAGGCTCTGCCGATGCGCGTCACCGCGTTGACCGACTGCTTCCGCTCGGAGGCGGGAGCGGCGGGTCGCGACACGCGCGGCATGTTGCGTCAGCACCAGTTCCGCAAGGTGGAGATGGTGTCGATCGTGCATCCCGACCGCAGCGAAGACGAGCACGAGCGCATGACGCAGTGCGCCGAGAAGGTGCTGACCCTGCTTGAGGTTCCGTTTCGCCGCGTTGTTCTGTCGTCCGGCGATACCGGGTTCGGGGCGGTGAAGACTTACGATCTGGAGGCCTGGCTGCCTGGTCAGCAGGCGTGGCGCGAGATCAGCTCCTGTTCCAACTGCCGTGACTTCCAGGCACGGCGGATGAACGCGCGGTTCCGTTCAATTGATAGCAAGACCATCGCGCATCTGCACACGCTGAACGGCTCCGGCGTTGCGGTGGGGCGTGCGCTGATCGCGGTGATGGAAAATCACCAGCAGGCGGACGGCTCTATCCTGATCCCTGCCGTGCTGTGGCCTTATATGGGCGGGATGGAGCGCATCGCGTCGGACTGACGATCAGGTGTGCGGTCGCGAGGCGAGGTCGGCGAGCTTGTCGCGCATGTCGAAGAACACCAGGATCAGCTCGCAATAGATCCGCCACAGCAGGACGACGATGCAGGCGCCGATCAACGGCAGAATGACGCCGGTGAGCAGGCTGAGTTGCCAGAGGCCCAAGACCACCCGGACCAGCGTGGCGATTGCGATCAGCAGCAGGCCCAGGGCGAACACGATACGGATGATCTTCGGCGTGATGAAGGTATCGAACGACAGGAAATCCCACATGGCGGGCTCCTCCCTGATTGCCCGACGAACAGCCTAGGCGCAGCCGATACAATTCGAGAAGTGTTACTCAGGCCGGCTTCACTCCCAGTCGGCCGGCAAGGTCCTGGATGAACTGCCAGGCGACGCGGCCCGAGCGCGCGCCGCGGGTCATTGACCATTCGATTGCCTCGGCGTGCAGCGCTTCGGTTTTGATCGGCAACTGCATGCTGGCGGCGTAGCCGTCGACCATGGCGAAGAACGTGTCCTGGTCGCAGTTGTGGAAACCGAGCCACAGGCCGAAGCGGTCGGACAGGGACACCTTCTCCTCGGTTGCTTCGGATGGGTTGATCGCGGTGGCGCGCTCGTTCTCGATCATGTCGCGCGGCATCAGGTGGCGGCGGTTGGAGGTGGCGTAGAACAGCACGTTGTCGGGCCGTCCCTCGATGCCGCCTTCGAGGATCGACTTCAGCGCCTTGTAGTCGGAATCCTCGCGTTCGAAGGACAGGTCGTCGCACAGGATCAGGCAGCGCCGCGGCTTGCCGCGCAGGACATTGAGCAGCTCGGGCAGCGAACGGACGTCCTCGCGATGGATCTCCACCAGTACCAGGCTGCCGGGCAGTTGGGCGTTGGTGACCGCGTGCACGGCCTTCACCAGCGACGACTTGCCCATGCCGCGCGCGCCCCACAGCATGGTGTTGTTCGCCGGCAGGCCTCGGGCGAAGCGCAGCGTGTTGTCGAGGAGGATCTGCTTCTGGCGTTCAACGCCCTGGAGCAGCGCGATGTCGACGCGCGAAATCTTGGTCACAGGCGCGAGGTGTGGCGGCGATGGATGCCAGACGAAGGCCTCCGCGGCCGCGAGATCGACGGGCGGCGGTGGTGCCGGTGCCAGTCGTTCCAGCGCATCGGCGATGCGGCTGGCAAGTTCGATCACGCGCTGGTCCATCGGCCCCGTCTTAAGGGCAACTTCGCGACTAGACCAGCCGGTCGCGCCCCACCCAGTAGCGCTGGCGAACCTGGCGACGCAGCACCTTGCCGACCGGTGACAACGGCAGCTCGGCGACGAAGCTGACCGTCTTCGGCGCCTTGTAGCTGCCGAGAAGCTGCTTCGCGTGGGCGATCAGTTCTTCCTCCGTCACGGTTGCGCCGTCGCGCAGGATGACCTCGGCGTGCACCGCCTCGCCCCAATCCGGATGCGGAACGCCAACCACGGCAGACATCAGCACCGCAGGATGTTCGACCAGCGCGCCCTCGACCTCGATCGCGTAGACGTTGAAGCCGCCGGTGATGATCATGTCCTTCTTGCGATCGACGATGAACAGATAGCCGTCCTCGTCGACATAGCCGACATCGCCCGACTTCCAAAAGCCGTTCTCGAACTCCGCCGCTGTGGCCTCGGGGTTGCCGTAATAGCCGCCGATCGTCGCGCGCGTGCGCAGCCAGATCTCGCCGGTCTGGCCGGGAGGCAGCACCTTGCCGTCGAGGTCGGCGATGACTAGCTCCACGCCTGCGGAGACGCGACCGGCGGAGGCGAGGCGGGCCCGTGCCGCCTCGGTGTCGGAGCGGTGCTCGTGCTTGCGGAGCGCGGAGACGAACATGATCGTTTCGCTCGCGCCATAGAGCTGCACGAAGATCTGGCCGAACTCCGCGACGAGGCGTTCGACCGCGGCGGGCGCGATCGGCGCCGCGCCGTAGACCATCGTGCGCAGGGACGAGAGGTCGAAGGTCTTGCTGCTGTTCATGTCGAGCAGCCGGTAGAGCAACGTCGGCACCATCAGCGATTGCGTAATGCGCTCGCGCTGCACGATCTCGCACCACTGGGTGAGATCCGGCGTGTTGAGCGTGTAGGTTGCGCCGCCGCCGAAGAAAGTCGCGACGAACGGCATGAGGCTGGCGTGCGACATCGGCGTGAGTGCCAGGTATTTCGTGTCCTCGTCATAGGCGAGATCAGTTGTGAGATAGAAACTGTCACGCATCCCCAGGAAATGATCGATCGAATACATCGCGCACTTGCCCAAAGCCGTCGTTCCGCCGGTAAAGCGCAGGATGGCGATATGCTCGTGCACGTCGAGCTCGACGTCGTTGTCCGCGTCGGACGCCGCTTCCATCAAATCCCAGAAACAGGGCACGTCGCGCGGCAGATCGGGCGAGCGGTCCATCGCCACCAGCAGGCAGTCGCGGCCCGCGAGCAGGTCGCGATACTGCGCGACGAGGCGCGTCTCGATGAACACGAGCTTCGGTCTGACGTGGTCGATCTGCCGCGCCTGCTCCTCGGGACTGTCGCGGAGGTTGCTGAACACGACGGTCGCTGCCTGTTTGTAGATCGCCGGGAAGTGCAGCAGGCTGAGATTGTCGTTCTCCAGAATCAGCAGCACCTTGTCTCCTGCGCCGAGACCGAGCGCATGGCGCATCATGTGTGCGATCCGGTTGGTGAGGCGGTGATACTCGGCATAGGTATAGCGTCGGTCGCGCTCCACGTTCACGATGGCGGGGTTGTCCCGGAAGCGCAGCGCCATGGTCGACATGACGCGGCTGAAGTTCATCTTCATGCGAGCCCTCCCTGGCGTTTCCCGCCGACGCGGGTATTGCCGGCAGCGTCGGATGAATCGGTTGGGGTTGCAACGACAATCGCATTTCGATGGCGCCGGTTGTGGCGCGCTACACGCTGATCGGGTGCCGGTGGCTTGACGGGAAGGGGGCGGAAAGTATGGTCCCGTCACAATCAAGGCAACTCAGGAACTCAGGTGATGCTCATCTCCCCCGCCTACGCGCAGGACGTGACCGGCATGTTCGGGAGTGCCACGCAGTTCCTGCCGCTGGTGCTGATCTTTGTGGTGTTCTACTTCCTGCTGATCCGGCCGCAGCAGCAGAAGGCGAAGGAGAACCGCCAGATGATTGCTGCACTGAAGCGCGGCGACCGGGTAGTGACCGGCGGCGGCATCATCGGCACGGTGCAGCGCGTGCCGATGGTCTCGGATAAGGATGGCAAGCAGGTCGCGTCCAGCGAGATCGAGGTGGAGATCGCACCCAACATCCGCGTCACGGTGCTGCGCGATACGATCTCCAGCGTGGTCCGGCCAACCGCGGCGAACGACCCCAGACCCGCGAAGGAGAAGGTGGGTTAGTCTCCGCCATTGTCATTCGCCGCGTTCGGTCGAGCGAACCTATGATGGGGATTGCTTCGTCGCTGCGCTTCTCGCAATGACAGGACGAATAGGGGAGCGCACTCGCGCCCCCCTGACACACGCTGACTACGCCGCCTTCAGCTGCGCTTCGGCGTATTCGTAGTTCGCGAGATTATCGATCCAGTTCTGGAGATAGTCCGGGCGGACGTTGCGGAAGTCGAGGTAGTAGCTGTGCTCCCACACGTCGCAGCCGAGCAGCGCCTTACCTTCGCCGGTGGCGAGCGGGTTGGCGCCGTTCGGCGAACGCGTCACCTTCAGCTTGCCGTCGGAGGCGAGCACCAACCAAACCCAGCCGGAGCCGAACTGACCGACCCCACCGGTCTTGAATGCGTCCTTGAACTTCGCCACACCGCCGAAGTCCTCGGTGATCTTCTTCTCCAGCGCGCCCGGGATCTTGCCACCGGTTGGGCTCATGTTCTGCCAGAACAGGATATGGTTCCAATGCTGGCCGGCATTGTTGAACACCGGCGCCATGTCCGGCTTGTTGTGTGACAGCTTGACGATGTCTTCGAGCGACTTGCCCTGCAGGTTGGGGTCCTTCTCGACGAAGCCGTTCAGCGCCGTCACATAGGCTTGGTGGTGCTTGCCGTGATGCAGCTCCAGGGTTTCCTGGCACATCCGTTTTGCCGCGAGTGCGGACGTGGAATAGGGAAGCGAGGGAAGTTCGAAAGCCATGGAGTGTCCTCCGCTGGTTGCAGTGAAGCGATGCCGTTCGCCGGGAGTGGCCTTTAGCTATGACCGGGGCTGGAACGCGTCAAGCTGGCACGGGTTGAGGACAGACGCCACCTTGGGCGGATGAATGAGGCGATCGCCGCACTGGTTCGCCGGCATGATCCGGATCGGTTCCTGACGGCTCTGTTCGCGCCGCCCGACAAGCGCGATGCACTGCTGACGCTCTATGCGTTCAATCACGAACTGGCACGCGCGCGTGAGGTGGTGTCGGAGCCGCCGCTTGCGCTGATCCGACTGCAATGGTGGCGCGAGGTGGTCGAGGGCATGTACCGTCGCCATGAGGTGGCCGATCCGCTGTCCGCCGCGATCGATGCCGGCGAACTCGATCGCGGCGATCTGCTGCGGCTGATCGATGCGCGCGAGGCTGAGGTGGAGCCGGCATTCCTGACTGTGACCGACTGGCGCAACTATCTGTTCGGGAGTGCCGGCGGTGTGGCGGTGGCCGCCGGGCGTCTGCTCGGTGCGCCCGATCCGGAGACGCTGCGACAACTGGGGGCCGCCTATGGCATTGCCGGTCTGCTACGCAGCATTCCCGCGCACAGTCGCCAGGGTCGTTGCCTGCTGCCGGCGGACATACTGGCAGAGCATGGTCTGACGCCGGAGGGCCTCATTTCTGAGCCGTCGGCCATGGCGGTGCGGGCCGTAACGCAGCGTCTTGCCCACGAAGGATTGATGCTGCTGATGGAGCGAACGCGACTGCCGCGGCGGGCCATTGCGGCAGGCCTGCCGGCCGTGCTGGCGAGGCGTGACCTCCGGCGAGCTTCGGCCTTGCCACCACAGCGTGGCATCACCGACCGGCTGGCCGTCACGCTCGCCGGTATTGCCGCCCGCGTCTGACGGATATTGGGCCGCCTCGCACGGCGTCGGGCAGCTTATAGTCCTTGCTTGACCTTGTCGGCGCTGTTGGTCACGGCTTTGCCGGTCGCGCTGACATCCTGACCAAGCCCGGCAGTGGTGTTGCAGCCACCGAGCGTGATCACCGAGCCTGACAATACCAACATTGCCAATGCCGCACTGAGCAGGTTCCAGCGCCTGCAAGCGAAGTCCTTCATGTCGGTTTCCCCTGTTGGTTCATGGTAACATCCTACCAAGGTATCGTTGCTGCCTCAATGCACATTGTTCAAGCGCGGCGGCGTGCTTTCTGCCGCGTTGTCGCGCGCATCAGCAGCGGCGACAGAAAGCGGCCGGTGTAGCTGTTGGGGTGTGCGGCAATATCCTCCGGCGTCCCCTCAGCCACGATACGGCCGCCGCCGTCGCCACCCTCGGGACCCAGATCGAGAATCCAGTCGGCGGTCTTGATCACTTCCAGATTGTGCTCGATCACCACGACTGTATTGCCCTGGTCGACGAGCGCGTGGAGCACCTCCAACAGCTTGCGCACATCCTCGAAGTGGAGGCCGGTGGTGGGTTCATCCAAAATGTACAACGTGCGGCCCGTGGCGCGGCGTGCCAGTTCCTTGGACAGCTTGATACGCTGCGCCTCGCCGCCCGACAGCGTGGTGGCCTGCTGCCCGAGGGCGATGTAGCCGAGCCCTACCTGCTGGAGGATGCGCAGCCTGTCGTGGATGCGCGTCTGAGCACTGAAATACGGCACCGCCTCATCGACTGTCATCGCGAGGACCTCGGCGATCGACTTGTCGCGGAACTTGATTTCCAGCGTCTCGCGATTGTAGCGCTGGCCCTTGCACACGTCGCAGCGGACGTAGACGTCGGGCAGGAAGTGCATTTCGATCTTGAGTACGCCGTCGCCCTGGCACGCCTCGCAGCGTCCGCCCTTCACGTTGAAGCTGAAGCGTCCCGGTTTGTAGCCGCGCGCGCGTAACTCGGGCAGCTCGGCGAACCAGTCGCGGATTGGCGCGAACAGGTCGGTGTAGGTCGCGGGATTGGAACGCGGTGTGCGACCGATCGGCGACTGGTCGATGTCGATAATCTTGTCGAGCAGTTCGAGGCCTTCGATATGATCATGCGGCGCCGGCACTTCGCCCGCGCCCATCAGGCGCCGCGCGGTCGCCTTGTACAGGGTGTCCACGACGAGCGTGGACTTGCCGCCGCCTGACACGCCGGTGACGCAGGTGAAGGTGCCGAGTGGAAAGCCCGCGCTGATCGATTTCAGGTTGTTGCCGCGGGCCTTCACCACCCGGAGGATGCGATCCTTTTGCATCGGACGGCGCATGATCGGTACGTCAATGCGCCTGCGCCCGGCGAGATAATCGCCAGTCAACGACTTCGGATTTGCCGATACCTCCGCCGGGTACTTCCGCGACCACGCGCCCGCCGTCGATACCTGCGGCCGGACCCATGTCGATCAGATGATCCGCCGCACGGATCGCCTCCTCGTCATGTTCCACTACCAGAACGGTATTGCCGAGGTCGCGAAGCCGGCGCAGTGTGACGAGCAGGCGTTCGTTGTCGCGCTGATGCAGGCCGATCGATGGTTCGTCGAGCACGTACAGAACGCCGGTTAGACCCGAGCCGATCTGGCTGGCCAAGCGAATGCGTTGGCTCTCACCACCCGATAGCGTGGCGGAACTGCGTGACAACGTGAGATAATCGAGCCCGACATCAACGAGGAATTGCAGGCGTTCGCAGATCTCGCGGAGAATGCGCCGCGCGATCTCCTGCCGCTGCGGCGTCATCGTGTCGATTACGGTTTCGAACCACGCCGCCGCCACGCGGATCGATAGCTCCGATGCCTCGGCGATGTTCTTGCCGCCGACGCGGACTGCCAGCGCCTCCGGCTTGAGGCGCGCACCATTGCATACAGCGCAGGGCTTCTCTGCCTGGTAGCGCGACAGCTCCTCGCGCACCCAAACGCTGTCGCTCTCCTGGTAGCGACGCTGCAGGTTGCGCACCACGCCTTCGAACGGCTTGGTCACCGTGTAGGCGCGCACGCCATCCTTGTAGGTGAAGGCCACAGGTTCTTCGCCAGTGCCGTTCAGGATCGCGTCGCGGACCTTCACCGGCAGGTCCTGCCATGCGTCACTCGTCCTCACCTTGAAGTGGCGCGCGAGGCTTTGCAGTGTCTGGTCGTAATAGGGGCTCTGCGCGCCGGTCCATGGCATGACCGCGCCGCCGGCCAGTGACAGCCTCTCGTCCGGTACCACCAGTTCAGGGTCAAAGAAGCTTTCCACACCGAGGCCGTCACACGCAGGGCACGCGCCGTGCGGCGAGTTGAAGCTGAACAGGCGCGGCTCGATTTCCTCGATCGAGAAGCCCGATACCGGACAGGCGAAGCGCGACGAGAAAACCGTGCGTTCGGGGCTGTCCCCTTTGGTATCGGCATTCTCGGCATAGACGATGCCGTCGGATAGCGCGAGTGCGGTCTCGAAACTGTCGGCCAGCCGCGGGGCGATGCCGTCGCGCACCACGATGCGGTCCACCACCGCCTCGATCTCGTGCTTGATCTTGCGGTTCAGCGACGGGACCTCGCCGATTTCATACAGCTTGCCGTCCACCTTCACGCGGGTGAAGCCGCGGCGCTGAAGTTCGGATAATTCCTTGCGGTATTCGCCCTTGCGATCGCGCACCACGGGCGCGAGCAGCAGCAGGCGCGTGCCCTCCGGCATCGCCATCACGCGATCCACCATCTGCGACACGGTCTGCGCCTCGATTGGCAGGCCGGTGGCCGGCGAGTAGGGCACGCCGGTGCGCGCCCACAGCAGGCGCATGTAGTCGTGGATCTCGGTCACCGTGCCGACGGTGGAGCGCGGGTTGCGGCTGGTGGTCTTCTGCTCGATCGAGATCGCCGGCGACAGGCCCTCGATCGAATCGACGTCGGGCTTGCCCATCAGCTCGAGGAACTGCCGCGCATAGGCCGACAGCAACTCGACGTAGCGGCGCTGGCCCTCAGCGTAGATTGTGTCGAACGCCAATGACGACTTGCCGGAGCCGGACAGGCCGGTGATCACGGTCAGCCGATCGCGCGGGATCACCACATCCACGTTCTTCAGATTGTGCTCGCGCGCGCCGCGCACGTGGATGGAGCCGGCCATGCCGCGTGATCCTATACTTGTTCTTGAGATGTTCTCGTCCTATATGGCAATTTTCAGGGGTCTTGGAAAGGTCTGTTAAGCAACTCCGCCCAGGATGGCCCATAGGATGGCAGCGTGTGGGAGCGGGGGCTAGAGTGCCTCCTTTGATAGGGGATTGAAGCGATGGCGGGTAGCGTCAACAAGGTGATTCTGGTCGGCAACCTGGGCAAGGATCCTGAGATCCGGACCCTGCAGTCGGGCACGAAGGTCGCCAACCTCTCTGTCGCGACCAGCGAGACGTGGAACGATCGTCAGAGCGGCGAACGGAAGGAGCGCACCGAGTGGCATCGGGTGGTGATCTTCAACGAACGCCTGGCTGATATCGCGGAGCGCTTTCTGCGCAAGGGCCGCAAGGTCTATCTGGAAGGCGCGCTGGAGACCCGCAAGTACACCGACCAGTCGGGTCAGGAAAAATATACGACGGAAGTGGTGCTGCGGAATTTCCGCGGCGAACTGACGCTGCTGGACAGCTCGAGTGGTGGGGAAAGCGGTGCGGGCGAGGGCGGTGGCTATCGGGAACGCGCGCCGGCGCAGCGTGCCCCCGCTGCTGCCTCGCGTGGCGGCGGCCCATCGTGGGAGGCGCCGAAGGGCGGCGATCTGGACGATGAAATCCCGTTCTGATCCGCAGCTTAGGTCTGATGTAATCTGACCGGCCTGCCCGCCGCCACGAACTCAGCAGCAAGGCTTCGGGAGCAGAGCACCTTGGTCATGGGGCCACGGTTCTGCTTCGCTTTGACCGGCGCACTTTGTTGGGGATTGCTTCGTTGCCGCGCTTCTAACAAGAAACCACGAACAGACTGTACCGCGCGCCTCAAGGGAAGACGTGGATGGCCGGCCTTCGCCGGCCATGACGAATACCGGTCTTACTCAGTGCGGGTCCGGCATGCTCGTGGAACAGTCCGCAAAAAGGCTGATAAGGGGGAAGGAAATGGCTGACCTCACCGAACGCGAGCCGCATGGCGCGCACCAGACGAAGAAGGCGGCGGCCAGTGGCTGGATCGGATCGGCTCTCGAATACTACGACTTCTTCATATATGCCTCGGCGGCGGCGCTGATTTTTCCGCAGATCTTCTTTCCATCAGGCAATCCCAAAGTCGCCATCGTCGCATCCTTGGCGACCTACGGCGTCGGCTACGTCGCGCGGCCGATCGGTGCATTTTTCCTCGGACACTGGGGCGACACCCACGGCCGCAAGACGGTCCTGCTTGTCTGCATGTTCCTCATGGGATTCTCGACAATGGCCGTCGGCCTGCTGCCGACGTACGAGCAGGTTGGCATTCTGGCGCCAATGCTCCTCGTCCTTCTGCGCCTCATTCAGGGATTCGCTGTTGCAGGAGAAATCTCAGGCGCGAGCTCGATGATTCTTGAGCACGCACCCTTCGGCCGGCGGGGCTATTACGCCAGCTTCTCCCTCCAGGGCGTGCAGGCCGGGCAGATATTCGCCGCGGCGGTGTTTTTGCCACTCGCTTACTATCTGCCCGCCGCCGCGTTCAACTCGTGGGGATGGCGGATACCGTTCCTGCTCAGCGTCATTGTGATCATCGCGGGCTACATCATCCGCCGCGAGGTTGCTGAAACACCTGCCTTTGCCGAGGAGGGAGAGCACGACGCGGTTCCGCGGACGCCGATCATCCAGGCTTTCAAGTATCACTGGCCGGACATGCTCCGGGTCATTTGCATGTCGCTGATGAATGTCATCCCGGTGGTGGCCACGATATTCGGTGGCGCATACGCGGTGCAGGCGGCCTATGGCATCGGGTTCCCCAGGGCCGTCTATCTTTGGATTCCAGGTACTCGGCAACATCTTGGCCGTACTCGTCATTCCCTTCGTCGGCAATCTGTCGGACATGATCGGTCGGCGACCTCTGATCATTCTCGGCGCGCTCGGTTCTGGACTTCTCTCATTTGCCTATCTCTACGCCATCAGCATCGCGAACGTCCCGCTGGCCATCGTGATGTCGCTGCTCATGTGGGGCATGATCTATCAGGGCTACAATGCCATTTTCCCAAGTTTCTATCCGGAACTCTTCCCGACGCGTACCAGGGTTACCGCGATGGCCATTGCCCAGAACATCGGGACGACGATCACCGCGCTGCTTCCGGCACTGTTCGCCACGGTGGCACCGCCAGGCTCGGGCAACATCCCGCTGACCATTGGCGCGATCACCTTTGCCGTGACGATCATCTCGGCACTGGCGGCATGGAGCGCACGGGAGACCTATCGCGTCCATCTGAACGATCTCGGTGATGCCAATGCGCTTGGCGTCGACAAAACGGACTACGACAGAATGCGGAGTGAGTTGTTCGCAGCGGGCAGGTCGGCTGGCGCATCCGCATGATTGCAGACGGCATGGTTGACAGTGCCGCCGAGCCTGCGTGTCAGCACCAGGGAGAACTCAGGAAGCCGAGGGTCATATGAGCAGATCAGGCAGCCCGCTGCGAAAATGCATTGCGACCGTGGCGCTCAGCGGTACCTTGCGTGACAAGCTGGAGGCTTGTGCCGCGGTTGGCTTCGACGGTGTCGAGATCATGGAAGCGGATCTGCTGACGTTCGATGGCTCACCTGCGGACGTGCGGCAGATTTGTGCCGACCTTGGCCTGACGATCGAGGTCTATCAGCCCTTCCGCGATTTCGAGGCAATGCCGGATCCGCAACGCGCTCGGAACCTGGATCGCGCAGAACGCAAATTCGACGTCATGCAGGCTTTGGGCACCGATCTTGTGTTGGTGTGCAGCAACACGCAGTCGGCCGCGATCGATGATGACTCCCGTGCCGCGGCTGATCTGGCG
Organism: uncultured Alphaproteobacteria bacterium; assembly: GCA_963799415.1. Classification (GTDB taxonomy): domain Bacteria; phylum Pseudomonadota; class Alphaproteobacteria; order Acetobacterales; family Acetobacteraceae; genus JAMXLO01. The sequence continues at coordinate 144,168 of CAWCXI010000017.1, forward strand.
GAGATGGCCGAGCGTGCGGGACGACGCGGGCTACGAGTGGGCTTCGAGGCGCTGAGTTGGGGCCGGCACGTCAATCGCTGGGGTCATGCATGGCGCATCGTGCAGCAGGCCGCTCATCCGGCGCTGGGCCTCATCGTGGATTCCTTCCATACGCTGTCCTTGGGCGACGACCCGTCCGGTATCGCTCAGGTGCCGGCAGAGAAACTGTTCCTCGTCCAGATGGCGGATGCACCGAAGCTGTCCATGGACGTGTTGAGCTGGAGCCGCCATTTCCGCAATTTCCCCGGGCAGGGCGATCTGGATGTGGTCGGGTTCATGCGGGCCGTGCTGGCCTCCGGCTACACCGGGCCACTATCGCTCGAGGTATTCAATGACGATTTCCGTGCCGCGCCCGGTCGGTTTGTCGCACGAGACGGGCTTCGTTCGCTCATCCTGACAGAGGCCGAAGCTTCCGATGGTGCGGGCCTACCAGATGGTCCGGCTCTGGACGGTGTAGAGTTCCTGGAATTCGCCGTGGATGAAGATACTGGGCCGGAGCTGGTGAGCTTCCTGCAGACGCTGGGCTTTCACCATGCTGGAAGGCATCGGTCGAAAGCCGTCGATCTGTATCGCAACGGTGGTGTCAATCTTGTGCTGAACGCAGAGCAGGACAGTGCCGCGTCCGAACACTTTCACCTGCACGGCCCATCAGTCTGCGCCATGGCAATACGCGTCGATGACGCCGCTCGCACGCTGGCCCGTTCAAATGCGCTGCTGTGTCCCGACTGGCAGGAGCCGCTCGGGGCCGGAGAGCGGCGCATCCCCGCTGTGCGTGCGCCAGACGGGACGTTGGTCTATCTGGTGCAGCCGGAGGCCAGCGGACGCAGCTTCTGGGAGGATGATTTCGATTTGATTCCCGTCTCCGGCGAAGCGACGCCTCTGCTTGGCATCGATCATGTGGTGCTGGCCTTGCCGGTCGGACGCATGGCGTCGCATGTGTTGTTCTGGCGCGCCCTGTTCGGCCTGGTGCCGCAACCACAGTTGGATACGGCCGATCCATATGGCCTGGTGCATAGCCGTGCCTTGGTCAGTCCTGACGGCAAGCTACGCATGGTGCTGAATGCGTCAGAAGGCCGCGGGACGCTGACGGGTCGCTTTGTTTCAGCTTTTGCAGGGGCTGGCGTGCACCATGTCGCCCTTGCCACGCCGGACATTTTGCGCACCGCGCGGGAACTGGAGGTTCTGCACGCGCCGCTGCTGCCTATGCCGGTCAACTACTACGACGACCTGTCGGCGCGATGGGCGCTGGATGACGCGACGCTGAGCGAGCTGCGAAAGCACGCCTTACTGTACGACCGCGATGAAGCAGGCGAGTTCCGCCATCTCTATACCGATACCTTCCACGACCGGTTCTTCTTCGAGGCTGTGCAGCGACAGGCCGGTTATGCCGGGTTCGGCGCCGCCAACGCCTCCGTCCGGACCGCTGCGCAAGCGCGACAAAGTCCCGGTGCAACATACATGCTATGACCGGGAGACCCAATGAAGGTGCGGGCGGCAAGTCCGCGAATGGAGTGCAGGCATGATCACCGGCAGCACCAGATTGATCGTCCATCTCGGCTATCCGACGGAATCGTTCAAAGCGCCGATGATCTACAATCCCTGGTTCGAGATGAAAGGCGTAAATGCGGTGGTCGTGCCGGTGGGCGTCGAGCCACCGCATTATCCTGAGCTGCTGAGGGCATTGTTCAAGACCACCAACGTGCATGGCGCGCTTGTCACGATGCCGCACAAGGTCACGACCACGCATCTGGTGGATGAGTTGACGACGACGGCCAAGATCGCCGGTGCCTGCAATGCGATCCTGCGCCGTCCCGATGGATCGCTCCTCGGCGACATGTTCGATGGCGCAGGCTTTGTCCGCGGCGTGGCGCACAAGGGAAAGCGAATTGAGGGCGCGCGCTGCCTGGTCGTCGGCTGCGGCGGGGTTGGCTCTGCCATCGCTGCTTCGCTGGCGGCGGCGGGAGTGTCGGCGATCGGGCTGTTCGATCCGATCACGACCTCCGCGGCGGCGTTGGCCGATCGATTGCGGCAGCATTATCCTGCGTTGTCAGTTGCGACCGGCTCGAATGAACCGGATGGCTACGACATCGTCGTGAATGCGACGCCACTCGGCATGAAGCAAGGCGATCCGCTGCCGTTCGATGTTGCGAGGATCGCGCCCACCACGTTCGTCGGCGAAGTCGTCATGAAGGAGGAATTCACGCCGCTGCTTCGAGCCACGATGGAGAAAGGCTGTACTGTTCAGGTCGGGACCGACATGCTGTTCGAGATGATTCCTGCCTACCTCGAATTCTTCGGGTTTGGCACAAGCACGCCTGAGGAACTGCGGCGCGTGGCGACCATCAAATATTGACATGCAGCAGAGCGCGCAGATGGCTGATCTCTTTGGGCTGAGCGGGCGGCATGCGCTGGTGACCGGCGCCTCCAGCGGGCTGGGCCGACGCTTCGCCGGCGTGCTTGCCGATGCCGGAGCACAGGTCACCGTCGCCGCACGCCGCGAGGCACAGCTTGCGCAGACCGTGGTGTCGATCTCCGCCTCAGGTGGGGAGGCACACGGCGTGCGTATGGACGTCACGGCTGCGGGCAGCGTGGAGCAGGCTTTCGCAGCGGCCGAAGCCCGCTTTGGTCCAGTCACCATCCTGATCAACAACGCCGGCACGACCATGACACGCGCTGCACTGGATGTCGCTGAGAGCGACTGGGCGGCCATCATTGACACCAACCTGAGGGGTGCCTGGCTGGTGGCGCAGCACGCGGCGCGCCGGATGATCCATCACGGGATTGGTGGCAGTATTGTCAACGTTGCGTCCATCCTGGGCATGCGTGTCGCTGGCGGCGTTGCTCCTTACGCAATTTCCAAGGCCGGCATCGTGCAAATGACCAAAGTGCTTGCACTTGAATGGGCACGGCACCGGATCCGGGTGAATGCACTTGCGCCAGGCTATATCGAGACTGAGCTGAATGAAGCTTTCTTTGCGAGTGATGCCGGCAAGGCGCTGATCCGGCGCATCCCGCAGCGTCGGCTGGGTGAGGCGAAAGAACTCGACGGCCCACTTCTTCTGCTTGCCTCGGACGCAGGCTCCTACATGACCGGGAGCATCGTTGCCGTTGATGGTGGGCACCTCGTCAGCGGCCTGTGACCAACCGTCTCGATCGGCATCGGTGAAAGGGAGGAACTGATGAACCAGCAGGCCGCGCAGCACCTTTTCGAGACTGGGCTGGATCGTACTCCCGCCAACTTCGTCGCGCTTTCGCCGATCAGCTTTCTGCAGCGTAGCGCGGCCTCGTTTCGTGACAAGGTTGCGGTCATCGACGGCGAACGCCGCATCACATACGGCGCGCTGCAAGAGCGATGCACGCGCCTTGCCGGTGCACTTGCGGAGCGCAACGTGCGGCGGCTGGATACGGTGGCCATTCTCGCCTCGAACGTCCCGGAGATGATCGAGGCACATTTCGCGGTGCCCATGCTGGGCGGTGTGCTCAATCCGCTGAACACCCGCCTCGACGCGGCGACGATCGCCTTCTCGCTCAATCACGGGCGCGCCAAGGTGCTGATTGTGGACCAAGAGTTCGCCGCGTTGATGGACGATGTGCGCAGGCAGCTCGACCATGATGTGCTGGTGGTCGAGATCGAGAACCCCGGACTGCCGGATGCGCCGGGCATCGGCGATATCTCCTACGAGGCGCTGGTGGCCGGCGGTGATCCGACATTCGAATGCCGGGAGCCTGACGACGAGTGGCAGTCGATCTGCCTGCTCTACACGTCCGGCACGACGGGGGATCCTAAAGGCGCGGTCTACAGCCACCGCGGCGCGTATCTACAGGCGCTCAGCAACGCGCTGATGTTCGGGCTGACGTTCGACAGCGTGTATCTGTGGACGTTGCCGATGTTCCATTGCAGCGGCTGGTCCTACCCTTGGGCGGTGGTCGCGGTCGGAGGAACCCAGGTCTGCCTTCGGAAGGTCGATACTGCCATGATCTTCCGGCTCATCGCACAGCACCGCGTCACTCATCTATGCGGTGCGCCCATCGTGCTCAACATGATCGCGCAGGCGCCGGCCGCGCAGCGGATTGCATTTACGCACACGGTCAACTGTGCCACCGGGGGAGCGGCACCTCCATCGTCCGTGCTGCGCGCCATGGAGGAGCTCGGCTTTCGCGTAACCCATCTTTATGGTGCCACCGAGACTTATGGCCCTTCCTTATCGTGTGTTTCCCAGCCGGAGTGGGACAGTCTGGCGGTCGAACAGCGCTACGCCAACATGGCGCGTCAGGGCGTCGCATATCCGACGGTTGCTGATCTGATGGTCGCTGACCCGGCAACGATGACGCCTGTGCCGATGGATGGCACGACGATGGGCGAACTGATGCTGCGCGGCAATACGGTGATGAAGGGCTATCTCGCCAATCCTCAATCGACAGGCAGGACGCTGGTTGGCGATTGGTGTCTTTCGGGTGACCTGGCGGTGTGGCACGCGGACGGTTACGTCGAGATCAAGGACCGGTTGAAGGACATCATCATCTCGGGCGGCGAGAACATTTCAACGCTGGAAGTGGAGGAGGTGCTTTCGCGGCACCCCGCAGTGCTATCGGCGGCCGTCGTGGCCCAGCCCGACCCCACCTGGGGCGAGACGCCCTGTGCGTTCCTGGAATTGAAGCCGGGAAGCGCTGACGTCAGCGAGGCTGAGATCGTCCAGTTCTGTCGTCAGTCAATGGCTCGGTTCAAGGTACCAAAGCGCGTGGTTTTCGGAGAGTTGCCGAAGACGGCCACCGGAAAGATTCAGAAGTTCACGTTGCGCACGCGAGCCAGTGGCCATGATGGCTAGTAATGCCGTCATTGCGAGGAGCGCAGCGGTCCTAACAAGAAACCATGAGCAGATTGTGCCGCGCGCATCAAGGGAAGACGTGGATGGCTGGCCTTCGCCGGCCATGACGAATACCGGTCAGTGCGGGTCCGCCGTGAGACGGGTGTGGAACCCGCAATGACATGGTCGTACGACGCGACTTGTCTAACAAGAAGCCATGGGCAGACTGTGCCGCGCACACCAAGGGAAGACGTGGATGGCTGGCCTTCGCCGGCCATGACGAATACCGGTCAGTGCGGGTCCGCCGTGAGACGGGTGTGGAACCCGCAATGACATGGTCGTACGACGCGACTTGTCTTAGAACCGTGTCGTAGCGAGATGAGCGTTCGGGATATGACGCTTCTTCGCATTCAGTGGCCTGCGCTCTGGCCGCCGTCAACGTGCAGGATTTCGCCAGTAACGAAGCTGGCTGACTCCAGGTAGAGGATCGCGTCGACAACGTCGGAGACCTCGCCCATATGGCCGACCGGGTGGAGGGTATCGAGGTCTGCGTGGGTCTCGGCGGGATGCATCGGCGACCTGATGACACCGAGCGCGACCGCGTTCACTCGGATACCACGTTTCGCATACTCGATTGCCAGCGATTTGGTCGCGGCGTTTAGACCACCCTTTGTCAGTGACGCCAGCACGGAGGGTACGGCGATGCTCGCGTGATCGACGAGGCTCGTCGTGATCTGCACGACATGGCCGCTGCCCTGCTTTTCCATCTCGGCTATGGCGAGTTGCGTGGCGTGAAAGAACCCGGCCGTGTTGACGCCCATGATCGCCGCGTAGTCGGCCTCGGTGTACTGGGTGAACGGCTTGGATATGAAGATGCCGGCGTTGTTGACCAGCGTGTCGATGCGTCCGAACCGATCCATGGCCGCGGAAATCGCGCGCTCGGCCGTCGTCCGATCGGCAATGTCGCCGGCAATCGAGAGGACGTCATCATCGTTCGACGGCTTGATCGAGCGCGCGGTCGCGACCACCCGGTAGTTGCGGTGGCGGTACGCGTTGACGAGCGCGGCGCCGATACCCTGCGACGCGCCGGTGATCACTGCGACTTTCTGTTCGGTGGCCATAGTAAACCTCCTCGATGCTTCTGCGGGTTTTTGGCGGCACGAATGGGAGCGAGGAGACCTCGTTCGAAAGCGGCTGCGCCTCGGCTTTCTGTCCGTCCCGATAGCTGCTTTCGGCGGACGCGAATCACGCTCCTGTGATCGTCCCGGCACGAATAACAGGCTCGCTATCCGCTTGATCCAGATCAACGCGCTCCATGCTGGCGTACGATAGGGACGCGCGGTTCAGCAAGTGGCTGCGCCGTCGAAATGGGAGAGACCGCTTGACCAGATGGAGTTGCCTGCTTGCCATACCACTGGCGTTGGGACCTGTCGCGCCGGGTGTGTTCGCTCAGCAGGCCCCGCCCGCGCAGACGCAGCCCGCAGCACCGGCCTATACGCAGGCTCAGCTCGAGCAGATTCTCGCGCCGATCGCGCTGTACCCGGATGATCTGCTGACGCAGATCCTGGTTGCCTCGACCTATCCCCTGGAAGTGGTGATGGCGAACCGCTGGATCGCGCAGCCGGGCAACAAGGACCTCAAGGGTGACGCACTGCTCAAGGCGCTCGACGGGCAGGACTGGGACGCGAGCGTGAAGTCGCTGGTGCCATTTCCGACCGTGCTGAAGATGATGAGCGATCAGCTAGACTGGACACAGAAGCTGGGTGACGCCTTCCTGGCGCAGCAGGCCGATGTGTTTGCCGCGGTGCAGGCGCTGCGAGGCAGAGCACAGGCGGCAGGAACCTTGCAGAGCAACACGCAGCAGACCGTCACGCACGACGCCTCGGCGATCGTGATTTAGCCGACGCAGGCCGAAACGGTGTACGTGCCTGCCTACAATCCGACGGTCGCCTATGGCGCGTGGCCCTATCCGTCATATCCGCCCGCCTACTATCCGCCACCGGCTGGCTACTACCTCGGATCGGCGTTGGCGACGGGGCTTGCCTTCGGGGCCGGCGTTGCGGTCACTGGCGCGCTGTGGGGCTGGGGGAGACCGAACTGGGGGGCGGGCAACGTCAATGTCAACGTGAACCGGTTCAACAGCATCAATGCCAACAGCATCAATGCCAACCGGTTCAGCAACCGTGCCGTCAGTTCCAACACATGGCAGCATAACGCGGACCACAGGCGGGGCGTCGGCTATACGAATTCTCAGGTCAGGCAACAGTATCGGCCGAACACAGCTGGCAATGCGGCGACGCGGGATGCGTTCCGCGGTCGCACTCCGGCGGCGACAGGATTGGGGCAGGCCGGGCAGCGTTCCGCTGGCGGCGGGAATTTGGCAAACGCCTCGCGGCCTAACGCGGCAGGCTCGCGCAACCTGCAAGGAAATCTGGCAAACGCATCGAGGCCCAACGCCGGCGGTGCTGGCGCGAATTTCCAGGGCAGACAGGCGAACACGCCACGGCCCAATGCGGGTGGCGCGGGCAATGCGCAAGCCAGGCTACAGAACGTCCAGCGGCCGAGCAGCGGACGAGGCGCCCCTGCGTTCAACGGCGTGGGCCATGGAACGGCGACACGCGCTCAGTCCGCGCAGGGTCATGCCAGCCGCGCCGGCGCTGCTCGTGGCGGTGACGGTGGAATGGCCCGCGGGGGCGGCGCTCGTGCGGGTGGCGGAGCCAGAGGAGGACGTCGCTGATGCAACCACGTTTCATGAAATCCTGGTTCGGCGCCGTCCTGCTCGCGCTGCCGTTGCTCGCAGCAGCCCCGCCGGGAGAGGCACCGCAGCACTACGCCTCGCCGGATGCGGCGATAAACTCATTGGTCGCGGCGGTGCGCGCCCACGACGTTGCGCAACTGCGCAGTCTGTTCGGCGAAGCAGGCCTGCGGGATGTCAGCGCCGGCGATCCGGTCGCCAACCAGGCGCAGCGGGAAAAATTCATCACGGCGTATGATGCCAAGCACGCGATCGATGTGAAGGGCGACACGGCGACGCTCTCGATCGGCGCGGACGACTGGCCGTTTCCGATCCCACTGGAGCACACAGCACAGGGCTGGTCCTTCGACGTGGCGGCCGGCCGTGAGGAGATCCTCGATCGCCGTATCGGCGCAAACGAGTTGTATACACAGCAGGTGGTGCTCGCCTATGTCGATGCGCAGAACGAGTATTTTCAGAGCCTGCACGACGGCAGCAAGGTGCACGTCTACTCGCAGCACCTGTTTAGCAGCCCTGGTAAGCAGGATGGCCTCTATTGGCCAACCGAGGAGGGGCAGCCGCAAAGTCCGCTCGGAGCGCTGATCGCGGGGGCACGCGCCGCAGGTTACCACCCCGGCGAGAACGTCGAGCCGCAGCCTTTCCATGGCTATTACTTCCACATTCTGGCGGGCCAGGGTCCGCATGCGCCGGGTGGTGCCTACGACTACGTGGCGAACGGACTGATGCTCGGCGGTTTTGGGCTCGTTGCATGGCCGGCGCACTGGGGCAACACCGGGGTGATGACGTTCGTCGTCAACCAGGACGGTGACATCTATGAAAAGGATCTTGGGTCGGCGACAGCGACGATCGCCAAGGGAATGACCCGGTTCGATCCTGACCCAACGTGGCAGAAGGTCGGCGCGCCGGCGCCGATCACCGGGGAGACGGACGACGACTGAACGAACCCGGCCGCGCTTTTTCTCAGTGTGCGCCATGTGAACCAAGCAGGAGCCAGCAGAGATGCGACGTGTCCGTTGCTTGACCCCTTGTCTCGTCGGCGTCGCTGCGTTGGCCGGAGCAATGCTTCTCTCAGCAATTGCAATCGCCCAACCCGCAGCGCAGATCGACTTGCCACGCGTGCAGACAGACGTCCCCGGACCCGTCACGGGCACGGTCATGACCCCGGGCTATGCGAAGACGATTGCTGCAATGGCCTACGTCTGGGGTTGGCCGCTGGTGAACATGCACAATCGCCGGGTGGCGTTCAGTGCAGCGCCAGGAATGGGCTATCTCGGTGGCGTCATGGGCATCGCTCCGCCGAACAAACTGATGATGATCACCGACTACGTTTCGCCTGAGCAGCGCGACGTCGCGCATCCGAACCAGGATGTCGTGTACGGGTTCGGGATCCTGTCGCTGGACAAAAGCCCCGTCGTGCTCCAGGTGCCCGATTTCGGCGACCGGTTCTGGACCTACGAACTCGCCGACCAGCGCACAGACAGTTTCGCCCGGATCGGCAAGATCTACGGAACGAAACCCGGGTTCTACATGATCGTCGGGCCGGATTGGCACGGTGTCATGCCAACCGGCATCACGGCAATCCTGCGTTCGCCGACCAACATGGGTGTGGTAGTTCCACGCGTGTTCATGAATGACACGGCCGAGGATCGGGCGGCGGTGCAGCCTCCGTTGAAACAGATTCTGATGTATCCGGCGGCGGACTATGACGGCTCCGTCAAATCCATCGACTGGCATACGCTGCCAGATTTTCCCGATGCGAATGCGGGATCTGGTGGTGGAGAGAAGGGCTGGGTCAAGCCGTCGACCTTTTTCGATGACCTTCAATCCGTGCTGAACGAGGTTCCGCCGCTGCCCGGTGAAGAAGCCATGTACGGTCAGTTTCTCGCCCTGCTAGACGCGGCGCGCCGCGATCCCGCGCTTCGCGCTGCGATCGACGAAACGGCCGCCCAGACGGAGCGGGATGTCGTGGCTCCGCTGTTCCGACTGGAGAACGTAGGGGTCGAGGTAAAACATCACTGGACCCGCCCATTCAACAATGCCGAATTCGGCACCGATTATCTCACCAGGTTGGCCGTCGCAAAATCCAACATGTTCACGAATGCGGTCAATGAGACGGTCTACCTCTACCAATACAAGGACTTCGTCCGGCGCCCGACTGAACGGGTCTTACGCCTACACGCTGAGCTTCCCCAAGGGTCAATTGCCACCGGTCAGCGGTTTCTGGTCGCTGACGATGTACAACGCGCAATATTTTTTTGAGCCCAACCCGCTCCAGCGGTATTCGCTGGGTACCAAGAACAAGTCGCTCAAAGCCGCGGCGGACGGTTCGATCACCATTTACATCCAGGCTGAGTCCCCAGGCGCGGACAAGGAAGACAATTGGTTGCCCGGCCCCAAGGGCGATTTCGCGATGACAATTCGCGCCTACGGGCCAGACGATAATCTCGTGCAAGGTGGATGGGATCCGCCCCCCGTCCTCCGGACTCACTGACGCAAGCGTGTATTGGCAAGGTGGTCAGGATGATGACGACATTTCGGTCTCTTGTACTCGCCGGGATGGCAATTGCGACCCCAATCGGCGCATCCGCTCAGGACCAGACGCAAGCCAAGCCCAATATCGTCGTCATCATGACCGACGACGTCGCACCGTTTGATATATCCGCGTACCATCGTGGCCTTGGCGCGGTCACCACGTCGAATATCGATCGCATCGCCACCGAGGGCACCATGGTGAGCGACTACTATGCTCAGCCGAGTTGCACGGCGGGGCGGGCCGCTTTCATCACCGGCCAGTATCCAATCCGCACGGGGCTTACCTCGGTCGGCCAGCCGGGTTCCACGGTCGGTCTGCAAAAGGAGGACGTGACGATCGCCCAGCTTCTGAAGGATCAGGGCTATGCCGCGGCTCAGTTCGGCAAGAGCCACGTGGGCGACCGCAACGAATTCCTGCCCACCGTTCACGGCTTCGATGAGTTCTACGGGTTTCTCTACCATCTCAACATGATGGAAATGCCGGAGCAGCCGGAGTTTCCCAAAGATCCTAATTTTGCCGGCCGGCCGCGCAATGTCATTCATTCGCTGGCAACCACCAAGGACGATCCTACGGTGGAACCGCGCTGGGGACGCGTCGGCCGACAGACCATCGAGGATGGCGGCGTTCTTGGCTCCGAGCGGATGAAGACCTTTGACAACGAAGTGCTGGATCGATCGATCACTTGGATGAAAGGTGAGGTAGCTGCGAAGAAGCCGTTCTTCCTGTGGTTCAATCCGTCGCGAATGCATCAGCAGACCCATGTCAGCAAGGAGTGGGAAGGCAAGAGTGGTCACAGCACCTATGCCGACGGTTTGCTCCACATGGATTGGCTTGTCGGCCAACTGCTGAATTCGATCGACGGCTTGGGCATAAGCGGCAACACGATCGTGCTTTTCACATCAGATAACGGCGTCAACCTCGCGCACTGGCCGGACGCCGGAACTCCTGCATTCCATGGCGAGAAGGGTTTGACGTGGGACGGCGGTTTCCGCGTGCCGATGCTCGTGCGGTGGCCAGGCCATATTCCGGCCGGCCGCTGGACAGGCGAGTTCATGACCGCGGAAGACTGGCTACCCACGCTGTTGGCGGCCGCCGGCGATCCGGACGTCAAGGCAAAGCTGCTAGCCGGAGAGACTGTGGGTGGCGAGACATTCAAGAACCATCTCGACGGGTACAATCAACTCGCCATGCTCGAAGGCAAAGGGCCGTCGAACCGCCACGCGTTCTTTTTCTATGGCGACACCGATCTCAACGCGGTGCGTGTCGATCAGTGGAAGGTCCATATTGCGATCAAGGACGTCTGGCTGAAGGCTCCTGAAAAGGTGCCGGGCGGCCTGCTGATCGACATCAAGCTGGATCCCTTCGAGCGCACACCGGATTTGCCGGGACATTTCGCGTGGATGACGGAAAAGAGCTGGATCCTTCCTCTGCTCATGCCGTCGGTACGCGAGTTCATGCAGAGCCTGAAAGACTTCCCCCCACGACAAAAGGGCACCGGCATCGGTGCCGCGGCTGCCGCGAGCATGTCCGAGCAGGGACCCGCAGACTGATGCGCCCCTTGGGTCCGGGTTGGTGCCGCAAAGCGCTGGCGACGGTCGGCGTTGCGGTTGCGCTGACCGTTGGCGCCGCCGCGCAGGAGGCTCCCGATGCGCTTCTCACCACGCCGATAACGCCGCAAATTCTGGCGACAGGCAATGAACTCGACGCCTATACACTTGGCGTCCAGGCCTATGTCTGGGGCTATCCGTTGGTGCGCATGGAGCGGGTCGTGAGGCAGTACACCATTGTTTCGACGGACAACCCGGACACGAGCTACCGTGCGCCTCTTGATCGGATCGGTTGGGCGCGGGATCTCGCGACTTCAGCGGCAAAGGATATGCCGACAGCGAACAACGACACCTTCTACATGAGTGCGGTCGTCCGGCTTGACGAACCCTTCATCCTGTCCGTCCCGGACACGCACGACCGCTACTACGTCGTGAATGTCTTCAACATGTGGCAGGAGCTGCAGCACTATATTGGGCGTCGTACTACCGGCACGTCGGCGGCTCGCTACGCGATTGTGCCGCCTGGATGGCAGGGCGAGCTGCCGGCGGGAATTTCCCGTCTCGACGTGAGTACCAACAAGGTCTGGCTGTGGGGCCGCTTGCGGATTGCCGAGGGCGAGGACAAGGACCCGGTGCTCGCGCTGGAGCAGCAGTTCAAGCTGGTGCCGCTGAGCCAGCTCGGCAAGGTGAACGAGGCTCCGCCGGTTGCGCCCCTGGCACCGCTGCCGTCGATCGAAGGCGACGATCTGGGCTTCTTCGTGCAGCTCGGCGCGGTGCTGAGGGACAATGCAGTCAAGCCGACAGACGAGGCACTGTTCGCGCAGTTCGCGCGCATCGGTCTGAGCCGCGATGGCTTCGATCCGTCCAAACTCAGTGCGGAACGCCGCAGAGGCCTGGTTCGCGCGGTGAAGGACGGTCCGCTGATCGTGATCTCCGCATTCACCACAGCAGCAATTGTGCGAGACGGCTGGAGCTGGGCAATCGGCCTGGACAACTTCGGTTTCAACTATCCGCTGCGCGCGCTGGTTGCTGGCCCGTATTTGGGGGGCAATGGTGAAAAAGAAGCGATGTATCCACTGCGCTACACTGATTCGAAAGATCAAGTACTAAGTGGCGAGCACACCTATACGCTCAAATTCGATCGGTCGCCTCCAGTGGACGCCTTCTGGTCGGTAACAGTCTACGATGCCGCGGACAAGCTGCTCGTGGCGAACCCGCTAGAACGCTACAAGGTTGGAAGCGATACACGCGGACTGGCAACCGCGGCAGATGGGTCGGTCACAGTACTGCTGCGACACTCCGCTCCGGCAGGAGATGCCGCCAAGAACTGGCTACCAACACCTGCCGGGCCATTCTACCTGGTCCTGCGCCTGTATCAGCCTCGATCGGAGGTGCTGAACGGAACATATCAGCTTCCGCAGGTTGTTCGTGATGAATAGCACGCACGGGCGAGCTTCGATTATCATCGATGAAATCCGTATGGCACGCTGCGAGGATCCTCAAGCCCTTGAACCGTCGTGTGGGATGGATCTGTCCTGAAGGCGGCCTCACCTCGCTGTCGAAGCAAGCTGCTGGAGGTGCCGCTCGGCAGCACACTCGTCGATCACATCATGGGGTCGGGACCGAATGGCGGCAGTGATTCATCTCATGCTGAAGGCGAGCATTTTGCTGACCGTGTTCGCTCTTGGACTGAGCACGAGACCACAGGACGTGGCTTATATCATCCGCAGGCCGGGACTGCTGCTCAAGTCGCTGTTGTCGATTAACGTGGTGATGCCACTGTTCGCGGCGTCCGTGGTTGCCGTCACCCACCTGGATCCTGTCGTGCAGATTGCGTTGATCGCGTTGTCGGTTTCACCCATTCCGCCGATGCTCCCGAAGAAGGCGCGGAAAGCGGCTGGCGATGCGTCCTACGCGATTGGCCTGCTCGTGGTAGTGGCGCTGCTTGCTATCGCGTTCGTGCCGTTGTCGGCCCGTTTGATGGGCTGGGCCTTTGGCAAACACGTGGAGATCTCGGCCACGGAAGTCGCGTTGATCCTGGCGGCCAACGTGCTCGCGCCGATGGGGGCGGGACTTCTGGTCCATTATCTCGCGCGCCAGTTCGCCGAACGGATTGCAAGGCCGCTTTCTCTGCTTGCGTCGATCCTCCTGGTGGCCTGCATCCCTCCCATATTGTTCACGGCGATGCCGGCGGTACTGTCGTTGATAGGCAACGGTACCCTGATCGCTATCGTCGCATTCGTTCTCGTTGGACTTGCGGCCGGTCACCTGCTTGGCGGGTCCGAGCCGGCGAACCGAGCCGTTCTGGCGCTGACGACTTCATCGCGCCATCCCGGTGTTGCAGCCGCCATTGCCAGCGCCAATTTTCCGCAACAGAAGCTCGTACTGTCCGCGATACTGCTCTATTTACTGGTGAACGTGCTCATATCCATTTGCTACGCGAAGCTGTTTGGATACCGGCACGCCGAAGCAACAGACACAGGTGTTGGCGCGACAGGCCGTTGAGAAGCCGCAGCTTCCCATCGGCGCCGCATCCCAACCCACCGCAGTGCGCTTATCCCGCGCAGGTCTTGTTGTCCGCCGGACGGAAGCCACCCGTCTTCGCGGCCTGCTCCGACATGTATTCGCCTTGTTTGGTCTTTCCATACCAACGGCTGCCGGAGCAGTGATACACTTTGCTGTCGGTATTCACCCAGACCTGCCCGACACCGCCGGCTGGCTTCGCGGTCGCCACCGTGCTGTTCTTCGCGGGTGAGGGTGCGGTGTTCGCAGTGGTCGCTGGCGCGGCTGTGGCTGCGGCCGCATTGGTATCCCAGGTCTTCACCCCGCCATGACCAGAGCAGGCACCCCTCTTTGAACTGCCGGAGAATGCAGTTCCGTCCTTGCAGGCTGCTGTGACGGTTGCGGCGGTGCCGGGCGAGGGCGTCTGACTTTGAGCCTGAAAGCCAAGCGCGAATAGCACGCCGACAGCGACAAGAACTGATCTGGCACAAGTATTCATGCGTAATATCCCTTTGGTTGAGTGTCGCAGTCGTCGCCCGGACGCTCGCTCGTGGCGTGCGCATTGCAGGCCGGTGGCCTCTGCTACGAATTTGGCGGCACGGTTTTTCGGCCGCCGCGCTCTGTTGCGATCGCGGGTGCGGCCCGGCTACCGCGCGCCGCTGTTGAAGAACCGGGAGACGAGGGAGGACAGATCAGGAATGGCGTCAGGCGCCGGGACCTGGCCACCAGGTGTGACGTGATCCACCGCGTGCGGCAGCGCCTCAGCCAAGACTGCACACATCTTTTCCGGTGTCGTGCCCGCCTGGGTTGACCACGCGTTGATCTGTTCGGGCGAGAACACCTTGCCGATCTGGTCCGCGGAGACGGGCTGGTTTGCGCCGGTGGAGACCCACGACTGCGCATTGCCGCCCAGGCCGGCGGCCTCGAAGCGGGAGACGACAGAGGCGACGCCGCCTCCGTTTCCTGCCAGCAACTGCTGCAGAATGCCGGCGATGGCTGTCGGTTGGCCTGCCTGCTGGCCTCCCATCATGTTGCCGAGTATCTGGCCAATAAAACCACTCATCGTGACGCTCTCCTTCTCGTCCGCCGGGGTTGCACCATTGTCGGGCTCGTCGTGTGCGGACACGGCCGGCGAATTTTCGGTCGGGGGTCGGTGCGCGCGCCGAACTAATCGTTAGCAATTGACTTAAAATCAAGCACTAAGCCGTCCAGCGGCGAGCAGGTCGCGAGGAAGTGTTAATAACAGACCGCAAATGACGCTTTTTTGGCGCACGGTTGGTCGTGAATAGACTTCAGGCGGTGAATCCTGCCGCCACGGGCGCCCGGGTGAGTGCCAGGCAGCGCACGATCGGACCCACAACGCGTCATGCCGATCTGCGTCGGCAGACGGAATGAGCCGACGCTCACACCTCATCGCGCGAGCAGCGTGACGATGGGGGCGGAATCACAATCGTCTGCACGAGGAGTGCGACGCGGTGCTGACGGTCAGGAAGGCGTGGGCAGGCCGCTTGCAGTATCGGCCTAGCTTGCCTGCCGGCGGAGTACGTTGCAGCGAAGTTGAGCGCCGCCTTCAACGACGTCGTGATCGGCGGAATGTGAGCCACCACAAAACGTCTGTCAGGTTAAGCACGCTGCAGCGGAGCCTTTGCATGACCAAGGCGATATGCGCCGTGATCCTGACATTGGCCTGTGCCGTGGGCATTGCCGCTTGCTCACCCGCTAGCAGTAGCAACGGCTCTGCACCGAATGCCAGGCTGATCCAAGGGGCGCATTCGTCAGACGGCGGCGGCGGGGGATACTGACACATGACCTACGCCATGATGCTCGCCGCTTTGCTCGCACTGGCCGGATGCACATTGCCGAGCCAGCCGGCAATGCATGCTGGGACGTTCGTTCCGCCGGTAGGGTCGGATGGCGGTGGCGGTGGTGGCAGTGGAGGTGGCGGCATGTAGGGCTCGGCACAGGGTCCGCCCTGACGGCCGCCACAGTGTGCAGCCGGCTGAGCGAGACTAATTGTTGCCGCCAGCGTTCGGGTTAGGTGGAAACAACCATGTGCCACGGTGCGACTGGGTAACATAGGCACCGACCGGACCACGCCGACCGTGATGCCCGCCGCGCTTAGCTGATCGCTCCGGAGTGGCTGGGGGCGTAACGGCTGACATGGCCGCAAGCGTCCACGCGGGCGGGCTTTGTGGCGTCGCTACATCCGCGTGGCGGGCAAGATCGTGGTTGCCGTTTGCTTCGTCGCGATCAACGGCCAGCGCTACCTCGACGAGCGCGGGTGTCACTGTTGGCTGCGACACCGGAGCGTGGGCATCGGCGACGGCCGAATACAGGTCTCCCATTGTCGTGATCGGATCGCTGAGCGAACCGATGAACAGCAGGATCACTGCGCCAGTGCCGGCCAGTCCAGCCAGCAAGAACCGCCCCATGTGACCACGGCGCAACGTTGTTAGCTTGCGATCGAGAGAGGGCGCGGAGGCTCTGGGCGCCTGCACGTCATTCAACGAATCGGTCACGACCCTGCGACCGACCATGCTGAACAGCCACAGGACCGGGATCAGGAGCCCGCTCACAACCCAAGCGCCAATCAGCCACCATAGCATCGCGTGGTCACCACATGCTTGCTCCGCTTTGTCATCGATTGACGCGTGAAGCACCAGCAACCTGCGGGTAGGAGCACATGGTTTTTACGGGATGCGCCACGCTTCGGGGTGTTGTGGTTGCAACCTAGCCACAGCAAGATGGTGTCCGGTGGGACATCGTTTCGGCCAATGAAGTAGGGATCGGGATTGAAAGCTGACGCACCGCTACGACCCGTGCTTGGTATTGCGAACGCCATTGCGATGTCTGCGCCATTTTGGGCTGTTGTCGCAGAGGTGGTTTGGAGGCTTGCCTGACGGCGTAATTGCGATGGCGCTGCGAGCGGTCGCTGACGATCGCCATGGCGGCTTCGGATCTCCAGAGTCATGGGCACGGCCTCATGTCAGCAGGAGCACAAGGCCGATGGGCCACAGCATCGCCAGAACGACTGTGCCGGCGACGTCCGCCGCGTCCCATCGCCCGGGCCGGCCATCGCTTGAGCGCATCAGGGCGACGTTCAGCCGCACCACAACGGCTTCGGTCGCGAGAGCGATCAGCAGATAGATTGCGAGGGCGTGGCGCCACATGGAATATGCATCCGTCGGGACGGCGTTTCGTCCGTAATTACGACGCTGCGGTCTCTCATGTCTCCACCATTGCCGGCTCTGCCGCCATTACCGCGATTGTATCGGACAGGCTGGTGTCGGCGCTATAATCCTTTGCGTGGGTCAGTTCACCGGGTCGATCAGCAACTGTAACAGCGGCGCTCCGGCGTTTGCCAGTGATCGTGTCGGGCTTGCGTGGTTCCGGAACGATTTCGTAGGCCATCAGCAGGTAAGCCAAGGACATGACCTGACTGTCGATCGCCGGGTGGCAGACGGTCTCCGGCAAGACGAAACCGCGACGCAATGCGTCCCTGGCCATCTGCACTGCCCCACCGGTTGGCAGTTCGGCTGAGCATCTCCATCGGAGCGTTACCATCGCCGCCTCCTCCGAGGCCACGGCGCCATGGCGGTAAACCATGGCTCCGGGTGACTACCTTTATCCTACCGGGTGACTGACCCGTCCTTGATCTAGATCATGTTTCATAGGCCGCCGTCTGGACGAATTCTCGTGATCCACGCAAGATACGGATCACAGAATGTAGGTTGGCGCCGCCAGCAGATCGGAGAGGCCCCGGGGTTGGCCGGCATTGCGTGTCACGCGTATGTGCAACTAAACAGCTCAATGCGCTTTTCCTAGCCATTTCGGGGCAGCACACCATAGCCATGCGCCTCAAAGACCGGCTCCACCTCGGGAGATGTGAGAAACTTGAGAACGCCGGACGCGTCTGGATTGTGGCTGCGCGCAACCTTGGCGAGCGGATAGACGATGCGTTGATGACTGTCATCCGGGAATGCCCCGATTACCGTGACACCCTGATCAAGTCGCGCATCGGTATCGAAGACTATCCCGAGTGTAGCTTCATGCCGGGAGACATAAGCGAGCGCGGCAAGCACGTCCGCCGCTGTGGCAACGCGTTCCCTCACACTGTCCCACACGCCAAGGCTCAGTAGAGCGGTCCGGCCATAGCGTCCTGCTGGCATCATCATGGGATCGCACATCGCGAGCCGACCACTCCCGAGCAAGTCCACCAATGGAAACCCGGGCGCTATTGTCACCGCCTCGGCATGGCCAGCCGGCGCGATCAGCACCAGCTTGCTCGACGGCAGGTCCACGCGCGAGGACGGCTCGACGAGCCTGCGCGCGATCGCATCGTCCATCCAATCCGCGTCGGCAGAAAAGAAGATGTCCCCCGGCGCACCGTTGTCCAGTTGCTTCACCAGTGCGGGACTCGGTCCGTAGACAATCGTCACCGGCACATGCAGCGAAGCCTTGGCCGCCTCCACCACTGCATCGAGGGCAGCCTTCAGTGTCGCGGCGGCGAATATCGTCACGGGTTCACCAGCCCTCGACGCCCCGACCGTGAGCGATACCAACGCGGTCAGGACGTGCCTGCGGAGGAGCATAACCTCCATCATTCTCGTCGACCGATTGTTGCCCGTTGTGTGATGGTGCGCCGTTGGCTCATTGGAATCTCCGTCTTGCCGGTGGTTTGTGAAGGTTTTCGGACTTGGCTATTGCGATGAGTGTGACATGATCGCGTAGGAAAACGCTCTGCACACAAGTGGTCGGAAACTGAACGTTGGCTGTGGTCAGCGGGGGTATAGCCAGCCGCCTGGACGAGATGGCGCACGGCTGGCGGGCAGTCGATGCGGAGCGCCTGGCGCAGACCCGCGCTGGATGAGTATTCGTCATGGCCGGCGAAGGCCAGCCATCCACGCCTTCCCTTTATGCGCGCGGCACAGTCTGCTCATGGTTTCTTGTCAGGAGCGTAGCGAAGAAGCAATCTGCATCGAAATGACTTTGGGCGCTATGTTCCGCACCAGCCCGACAGGCTGCGCGCTGTGATCCGTGTCAGGATTTCGGTGCGGCCGAACAGTGAGACGCCCCTGTAGATGCGCGCCGAAATGCGATCGTGGTTCTCCACGTGAGCCGTGACGTTGTAGGTGCTGCCATTCTCGGGATCGAAGAACCAGCCACCGCCCCATTGCGACGGACCATCCTGGTTGAGGCCCCAGATGATGGTTCGACCGCACATCTCGGAGGTACGCAGCGCCGGGTTGCGCAACCACACGATCCGGCCGCACAGACCATCCTTGCAAGGAAAGATGTCGAACGCGATGCGCTGGCTGACCAGCCAGGTGCCGTCCGGGGCGGCGGTCTGCCCCCTGGCCACGGAACAGGGCATCGAGGCGAGGGCGACAAGCAGCATTATCGTAAAGCGGCACATCGTATTATGGTCATGTCCATCGAACAGGGATCTGCATGATGACACTCAGCATCCGCCCGCTCAATCCCGGGTTCGCCGGCGAGGTGTCCGGCGTGGACATCACGCGGCCTCTGTCGAGCGATGAAGTTGCGGCGATTGAGGCAGGCATGGACCGCTACGCCGTGTTGGTGTTCCACGATCAGCGCCTGAGCGACGATGCGCAACGCGCATTCACCCGCAACTTCGGGTCGCTGGAAGTCATCGCCCGGCGGCCATATCGCGACCGCAGCCGAGCGCCGGCTGCCGCTCGACATGCAGGATGCGTCCAACCTCGACAAGGATCAGAAGCCGCTCGCGCGCGACGATCGGCGGCGGATGTTCAATCTTGGCAACAGGCTGTGGCATTCCGACAGCTCATACCGCGCGATACCGGCGAAGTACTCGCTGCTGTCCAGCCGTATCGCCGTCGAGCGGGGAGGGCACACGGAATTCGCCGACATGCGCGCCGCCTTCGATGCGCTGGACGCCGCGACGAAGGCCGAGATTGAAGACCTGATCTGCGAACATTCGCTGATGTTCTCGCGGGGCACACTCGGATTCACCGAGTTGAGCGACGCGGAACGGGTGATGTTCCGCCCGGTGCGCCAGCGCTTGGTGCGCACGCATCCGGTGAGCGGGCGCAAATCGCTGTTCCTGTCGGCTCATGCCGGCGCCATCGTCGATTGGCCAGGGCCGGAGGCGCGCGCCTTCCTGCGCGACCTTGTGGAGCACGCGACGCAGCCTCAGTTCGTGTATTCGCACAAGTGGCGGCAGCGGGACCTGGTGATGTGGGACAACCGCCAGACCATGCACCGCGTAACACGGTTCGATGAAACCCAGGTGCGTGACATGCGACGCACCACGGTCACCGGAGATGCGATGACGGTGGCGCAGGCTGCCTGAGCTCTAGCGTCGGGCGCCGGACGAAACCGGTATTCCTCGCGCGCACGTTGACCGAAGTTGCTTCGTCGCTACGTCCCTCCCAATGGCAGCGCGGGCGACGGGTTGTCCCGGCGCCATCTTGCCGCAAGCTTAACGGCTGAAATAATCTCGGGATACGCGCCGCATCGACAGAGATTGCCGGACAGGTAGTGGCGGATCTCATCGTCGCTCGGATCGGAAATCTCGTCGAGCAATTGCTTCGCCATCAGGACGAACCCCGGTGTGCAGAATCCGCATTGGAAGGCACCTGCCGCGATAAAGGCCTCCTGCACCGGGTCGAGTCGTCCGTCGGCAGCGAGATGTTCGACCGTGACAACATCAGCGCCGTCGGCGAAGGCGGCGAGGTAGAGACAGGACGAAACCGCGCGGCCATCGACCAGCACTGTGCAGCAGCCGCACATTCCCTGGCCGCAGCTTTCGCGCGCACCGAACAGGTCGAAGTGGTCGCGCAGCACTTCCACCAGGGTCAAATGGGACGCTACCGTGGTCTCTACGGCAGCGCCGTTCAGGATGAACCGGATCGTGCGGGACACCGTGCTCATCGGGTCACTCCTGCGAGCGCCTGGTATACTGCCTCGGATGTGATCGGCAATTCGGTGATGCGCACGCCAACCGCATCCTCGATCGCGCTGGCAATTGCTGGCGACACCGCAAAAGTCCCGGTCTCGCCAACTCCCTTTGCACCGTACGGACCGCTCTCTTGCCTTGCATCGACAGTCTCTGCCTCAATCCGATCCGGCAGGTCGCGGATGCCCGGTATCTTGTACTCGGCAAACGAGGGATTGCGCAGTTGCCCCTCGGTGAAGTCCATGCTTTCCAGCAGCGTGAAGCCGAGTTGCATGATTGCGGCGCCGGTCAACTGCGTCTCGACGATGCGTGGGTTCACCGATGCGCCGGCGTCGGCGACATTGACCAGGCGCAAGACGCGGACACGTCCGGTCTCGGTATCCACCTCAACCTCAGCGGCGGCACCACCGATCATCCAGTAAGGCGTCGCATTTGGCGTGAGCCCCGTTGCGGGATTTGGCGAAACATACGCGGGAATATAGCTGCCGGTCCCGACGATCGTGCCAGCCTGCATTCCATACCTGCGGCGGAACAGTTCAGCGATGGGCAAATTGGCGCCCGGCGTCACGCCAGTCTCGGCTGCAAGCGCATCGAGGTTCGTGCGTGCCTCCTCGGCCGCGAGCCGCACGGCATGACCCATATGGAACAACGAGCGTGACCCCAGGGTGCCCATGTCGTACGGCGTCACATCAGTGTCAGGCGCCACGACCCGCACGGCCTCAGCCTCAAGGCCCAAGGTTTCCGCGACAATCTGCGCCATCGCCGTGCTGGAGCCTTGTCCCATATCGACAGTGCCGCAATACAGCGTGCAACTGCCATCGGCAGAGATGGCGATGCTTGCCGCTGAAGTGGTCGGCGAGATGCTGGCCTTGAAACCAATCGCAATGCCGTGGCCGCGCTTCACTGTACCCGCGCCGCGGTCGAAGGGCTGGTCCCAGCCGATCCGCGTCGACAGCCGCTCGAGAACCGCACCCGCGGCGGCGTCGCGCATAACCGTTCCGGTCGCCTGCTCGGTGCCGTCGCGCAGCAGATTCTTGCGACGGAATTCAACCGCATCCAGTCCGAGTGATCGCGCGATCAGGTCCGTATGGCTCTCATAGGCCCAGACTAGTTGTGGCACACCGAAACCGCGCAACGCGCCGGCCGGCGGACGGTTGGTGTATATCTCAAAGGAATCGATCGACACATTCGGAATGTCATAGGGACCAGCGGCGCTGAATCCCGACTTCTGCGCGACGCGCGGCCCGATATCGGCATAGGCACCGCCGTTGTAGAAGACCTCGCAGTGCCGCGCAGTGATCCGCCCGTCATTGGTCACCGCGCTCTTGATGCGAAACGTGCTGGCATGCTTGCTGATCGTGAAGAACTGCTCCTCCATGGTCAGCGCCAGCCTGACCGGGCGGCGGACGAGCAGGGAGAGCGCGACGGCGAGCGCTTCAACCTTCACGTAGACCTTCGCGCCGAAGCCGCCGCCGAGAAATGCTGTCCTGACACGCACGCGGTTCTCCGGCCAGCCCAACAGCCGCGCGATCTCGGTCCGCACAAAGGATGGGGTCTGTGTCGAGGTGTGGATCGTCAGCGAGCCATTGCATGCATCAGCGATCGCGACATGCGGCTCAAGCGGCGTGTGCATGACCTGCTGCGTGTGGAAGCTGTGCTCGAAGACATGGTCGGCCTCGGCAAAGGCGCCCTCCGTATCGCCCCGACGAAGATGAAAATCGAGCGCGACGTTGGTGTTTCGTCGATTGCTCAGATGCTTCAGGTCCGCGAATGTGCCGGCCGGCTTCAGCAAGTCGTGCACGATCGCTGACGAACTGACCGCTTCGACCTCATCGAATACCGCGGCCAGCGGTTCGTAATCGACTTCGATCAACTGTGCGGCTTGTTCCGCGACATGAGGATCGGCAGCAAGCACCGCCGCAACAGGCTCGCCGACGTGACGCACCTTTCCCTCGGCGAGGATCGGCTGGTCGTGGAAGGCCGGCCCGTAGTAGGGCTCCGCGATGACTGTGCGGATGTCGGCGGCGGTGACGATGCGCTGCACACCGGGAATCGCCGCGGCTGCACGCGTATCGATGCGACGAATGCGGGCGTGCGGTACAGTGCTGCGGAAAATCTTGGCGTGCAGCATGCCGGGGACGCGAAGGTTATGGATATACTCCGCAGTGCCGGTGACTTTAGCGCGCGCCTCTACCCGCGGCACCGAGCGACCGATCTGGCCGGAGGAAATGCGCGCCGCGTCGCTCATGCAATGGCTTTCTGTCCGATCCCGGCTAGGGCTCGCCGCAAATGAACCTCAACCAAAACGCGTTTGTACGCAACCGAGCCGTGCTGGTCTGCGACAACCGGCGCTTCGGCTGCCGCGGCCCGGCCAGCCTCGCGCAGCAGCGCATCATCAAGGATGCGGCCGGCGAGCAATACTTCGGTACGAGAAGACGCCTCGCTGTCTCGGTCGCTGCGCCGACGGCGATACGCACATCGCGAACAATGCGGTCCTCGATGTGGATCGACACAGCAATGCCGAGCGCGGGCCAATCATCGGCTGAGCGTGCGGTGCATTTGAGATAAGTCGTGCGCCAGCCAGTCTGCGGCGGTACAGTCACAGAGGTGATCAACTCGCTGTTGTTCAGCGCTGTCTCGAGATAGCCGGTGACCAGATCCTCAACCGCGATCTCCCTTTCGCCCGCGGGCCCGACGACGCCGATCCGGGCGCCAAGTACGATCAGCACCGGCGGCAGGTCCATATGCGGATCGGCGTGTGCAAGGTTGCCGCCAATCGTCGCGACATTCCTCACGCGGACATTCGAATGGGTCAGTAGTGTCTCCGCGATCACCGGCGCGGCGTCGTGCACCTCCGCGGAGAATCGCAGATCGGCGAGCCGTGCCATCGCGCCGATCTGGAGCGAGCCGTCGGCGCCGACCCGTATATCAGCCAGGCCCGAGCCAATCTTCCACAAGCTGACCAGCCGCCGTGGCCGATACAGTCCCGACTTCATCATCAGCATCAGCGCAGTGCCGCCAGCGATAGGGCGTACTGTGCTGTCTTCAGGGTCGAGCATCGCCACAGCCTGAGCGAGCAATTCAGGCTCTGCCAGTTCGAACGGAACCATCAGCGTACTTCCCCGGGCTGCGATATCTTTCTGCCGATGCCAACTGTAGGCTTTGCTGCGGACGTCAGGAAGTTTTGCCACAGGAGGAAATCAGCAGGCATGAGGCTCGCAATCCCGGATCTGATCTCAAATTCGTATTTCCCTGGCCTGGCAGCGGCCGAGCTTGGATTCTTTGAGCGCGAGGGGATTGCGGTTTCCGCCGAACTGATCTTCCCGGTCGATCGCGCCTACAAGGCATTGCGCGCCGGAAAAATCGATTTTGTCGGCGGTGCTGCGCATGGCGCGCTCGCCGCTTTTCCCGCATGGCGCGGCGTCAAGCTTCTCGGTGCATTGGCGCAGGGTATGTATTGGTTCCTGGTGATGCGTGCCGACCTCGGGATAGGCCGAGGCGATTTGCACGCACTCAAGGGCCTGCGAATAGGTGCGGCACCTTGGGTCGAGATGGGTCTGCGCCGGCTGCTGGCTGCCGCCGGCATCGATCCCAAGCATGAGCACATCGAAATCGGCCCGGTGCCTGGGACGACCGGTTCCAGCGTCAATTTCGGACTGACCGCCGCGGAGGCGTTGGCTGCCGGCAGAATCGATGGCTTCTGGGCCAACGGAATGGCGACCGAACTGGCAGTGACCACAGGGGTCGGCGCGATCGTCCTCGATGTTCGGCGCGGCGACGGCCCCCCGGGCTGCTTCGACTACACGATGCCTGTCTTGGCCACGACCGACGCGTTGATTGAGCGCTCGCCTGAATCGGCCGCGGCAGTGGTCCGCGCGCTGGTCGCAGCGCAGAATGCCCTGAAACACGATGTGTCGCGCGCCACCGAAGTTGGACACAGACGCTTCCCGCCGCGCGAGGCGGGGTTGATCGCCGGCATCGTGCGCCGCGATCTGCCTTTCTACGACGCTTCGATCGCCGCGGCTTCAATCACCGCAATCAACTCCTTCGCCCGCGAGATGGGTGTACTCGCCGGCGAGGTGCCCTACGATCAGATCGTCGCGACGCAATTCCGCCATTTCTGGTGAGAAGAAAGCCGCGGCCGTAAGTTCGCTGATTTCCGCTATCGTTGGAGTGCGAGACACGCCGCCATTGTCATTGCGAGGAGCGAAGCGACGCGGCAATCTCGGTCACGCAGTGCGCTCCATCGAACAAGATTGACCGCTGCGCGACTAACAAGAAACCACGAGCGAACTGTGCCGCGCGAATCAAGGGAAGACGTGGATGGCTGGCCTTCGCCGGCCATGACGAGTGATGGTTTCATCCAGCGCGGGTCCGCCGTCAAGCGGGTGTGAAACTCGCAATGACAGCCCACAGTCTCGCCGTTCCAGGAATCCGGTTACTAGCGATACTTTTCCTGCCAGCCTGGCGTCCACCACTCGACGATCTCTGATGATGCGTCCTTGGGAGGCCGTCCGCGCCGGCGCGGCGGCCTGCTTGCTTCCGGTCCATTCGGATGCTGCGCAGTTTCCGCCGTCTGGTGCGGGCGTTCCTCCATACGGAGGCGGGCAATTGCCCGATCGCGTTCCGCCTCCGCCTGCTCGCGCCAAGCGCGCTCGGCTGCCAGTTCCTGCTGCGCCGTCGCAAGCGCTCTCCCAATTCGCTGATACTCGGCATCAGCATGACTGCCGGCCTCATCCTTCGCGAGACTCTCATGGGCCAGTTTGGTTCGAAGATCGCGAATCGTATTCCGCGCTTCCACTAGCGCCCGATCCGCTTCCTCAAATGCGGTGGTCTGCATGCGCAGCGCTTGTCTGGCAGCATCCAGTTGCTGAACGAGAGAGTTCCCGTGCTCGCCGTGCACAATGGTGACCGGCACGTCGCCATCACGCACGAAGTGCCGCCGCTGTGGGTTTGCACCGGCCGATATGTTCTTCGGGGCTGGCGATTGCGCTACCTCGTGTTGGAGCCCGAGTGCGCGCCGCATCTGTCCTTCGGCAGCTCGCAGCCGGTCCTCATCTGGAGTCGATTCTGTCATTATCTTCTTTTACCTGGACAGCGACGCCTGAAAGCGATCCGCTGATTCTTTGTCGATAGTGGTTACATCCTGCTTTCAAGGGCTAAGTCAAGGCCGCTTTAGGGACAGACGAGGTAACATATGATCGTACGCCACTGACCAACGAGAACCCGCGGTGCCGAATCTGGCCAAAAGCACTCCCGTCCACCTCAGATGGGTAAAATGCACCATACAACAAGTCGTGCATGCGACGCCACTTGCCATGTATCTATCGGACTGGACGGAACTTCATATTCAGAACATGTGGGAGCAATCCATGCTTCTGTCCTACCAGTATAAGCGGCAATGAATTGCCAATGCCCACAATCATCCCTCGGTGCAAGAGCGAATCGCAGCATACGGCGGCGTTGCGTCACCGCATCCTCGGAGGCGCACCGGCTGCTCTGATGTCTGGAACATCAGCGGCGATGACGCCAAGCGCGGCTGAGCTGATGGGCCGATTAGGGATCACGATCAGGTAAGCGGCCGCCGAAGCAAGTGCGATCGCGGCGCCGACCAGCAGGGCAGGGACGAATGTGCCGGTCGTCTGGACAATAAATCCGGTCACCATAGGCGCGAGCGCTCCCCCCAGATAGCCACCGAAATTCTGGATCGAACCGAGCGACGCCGTGCAGTGCGCAGGAGCAGCGACTGACGCCAGCGCCCATGACATTCCGCTGGCTCCCCCGGCGAAGAACACCGCCGCTGAGATGGCCGCGACTGCCATCACATTGCTTGGCGTCTCGGCCGCGATAAACGTGGACACGGCCATGCCCACCAGTCCAACGATGATCGGCAGCTTGCGCGAGTTGATCGGCGAGAACCCACCTGACATGAGCCTGTCGGTGATCCAGCCTGCACCGATGCTGCCAACGACGCCACAGGCATAAGGAATCGCCGCGACAAAGCCGGTCGCGCGAATCGACATGTGACGCTGCATTTCAAGGTAGCCCGGAAGCCAAGCCTGGAATAACCAGACCATGTAGACGATTCCGAAGAAGCCCAGGATCAGGCCCCACGTGATCCGGAATCGGAACAGCCGGCCCCACTCGGCAAACGTGACATGCTGATCCGGCGGTCGCTCCTCTTCGCCTTCTGTGAGGTGATGGGCCTCTTCGGCTGAAAGCCCTACCTCCTCGACCTCGCGATAGATGCCGAACCATGCGACGGCAATAAGGACTCCGAAGACACCCATCAGGATGAACATCCACCGCCAGCCGAGCGTCAGCATAAGGACCGTCAACAATGGCGGAGCGATGGTGGGACCAAGCGATGAGGAACAGTTCCAGATGCCGGTCGGCAATGCCCGATCACGCACGTTCCACCAGTCGCGCACGACACGCGCGGCACCCGAGAACATCGGCGCCTCACCGGCGCCCAGGAACACGCGGGCAATGACAAATTGCCAGAAACTCCCGACCACACCCGCGAGACCTTGGGCCAGCGACCACACCAGTAGCCCGATCCCAAGCAGCCGGCGAGGGCCGATCCTGTCGGTCAGGGCGCCCCCAGGGAGCTGGCTGAATGCGTACGCCCAGAGGAAGGCGGACAGCAGAAGACCCATGTCGGCAATCGAGAGACCGAGGTCCTGGCGGATCAGCGGGTTGGCGATCGAGAGCGTGGCACGGTCAACATAGTTGAGCGTTCCCGCAGTCACGAGAAGCACAAGTGCTGAAATCTGTATTCGTCTGACGCGGCGTGGAACTGTCGCGTGCGCCATTTTGCCGTCCTCCACCGACTATTGCTTGGAGCGGACGCTAACAAAGCGTTAACCGCTTTCGCTCTGCTCCGGAAGCATGGCGGTGTTGCGCCCTGATCAGGCGGCCAGTGCCTTCACCAGGAAGGGCAGGCTCTCATCCATGCGGTAGTCAACGCCCGTATGGTTGTCCGGAAATTCCTCATAGCGATGGTCGATGCCTAGTTCCGTCGCCCGCTTGGCGAAACGCCGCGCTCCATATAGCAGATTGAACTGGTCGTTCACACCGCAGTCGATGTATAGCGCCTTCAGCCGGCGCAGATTGTCGGCCTGGCGTTCAATCGCGACAGCGGGATCGTGCGCCAGCCAGTTGGCCCAACGATCCTCGATGACCTCACAGGTATCAAACGTAACCGGCAGCCGCATGCCGAGGA
The DNA here is from genome assembly GCA_963799415.1 of uncultured Alphaproteobacteria bacterium. Taxonomy (GTDB): domain Bacteria; phylum Pseudomonadota; class Alphaproteobacteria; order Acetobacterales; family Acetobacteraceae; genus JAMXLO01. The sequence goes on from CAWCXI010000017.1 coordinate 172,517, forward strand.
ACTGGGTCGGGTCAGGGTCATAGCTGGCGGCCATCGCCAGGGCGTTCATCACCTTGAAGGAGTTCTCAGGCCGTTTCTTTGCTGCCTCAAATTCCGTCCACCAACGCTCGATCGAATTGTCCAAGCCGGCGAGCGCCCGCAGAACCGCGGTCATGTCCGGCAGGTAACAGAGTTCGAACGCCATATCACCTGAGTGGCACGCCGCAGCCGCCCAGATGTCGGAGTGGCGCAATGCGTGGATGATCGCACCATATCCACCCGAGCTCTTGCCGAACACGCCGCGGCGGCCTTCGCCACCGCACTCGACGCGCATTTCGACGGCTGGCAGCATTTCACGCAGCAGGAAGTCCTCCCATGCGCCCATCGCTGTCGAGTTGACATACTGGTTGCCACCGAGGCGGGTGAAGCAGTCCGGAAATGCGACGACAACCGGCGGCATGCGTTGCTCTCCGATCAACCGATCGAGACGCTCAGGCACATTCTCCTGGAAGCCCGCCCAGTTCGTGTGCGCAAGTCCGCTGGCCGTGAACCCGACCAGGTCCACGAGCAACGGCAGGTCCCGACCGCTGTGTCCCGCAGGGATGTAGACGTCCACCGGTCGCCTGGTCGGATCCCCAAGCAGATTTCCCTTGAGCGACTGACTTTCGATCTCAATTCGGCTCACCGATCCCGCGGGCCCCTGGAATTTCCGCACGGCACTCTCCTCTCGTATTAACTCACACAGGTGGTTCGGGGTTTATCGCGGCCGGTCCAGCGGCGCCACAGGGGCACCTTCGCAGCCGGCCTGATTGATCACGCCTCGCGCAGATCCGCGGGCCTCGTGCAACTCGAATGAGAGTTGCAGCAGGTGTCCGTCCGAAGAGGTGTGGGCTGTGGCCACGGAAGCCGGCGTCTTGCTCAGTGCCGGGTACCGCAGGGGTGCTTTCCACAGCGTGCCGTCGGGTGCAGGAGCGGCCGTGATCGGCAGATCCACCAGCCGATCGGCCTTGAAGCCGGGAAGGAACACCGGAACCTCCTGGCCATCGTGCGGGAGCCATCGCACCCAGTAGAAGGCCATGGCGAGTGGCGAACGCAGCCCTGATGGAAGCGACGCGTCCTTAAGGTCGAGATCGGCGCGACGCTCCGGTGACGCGGCTGGATAGTCATGCAGCCATGGCTGACCGAATGTCGCAGGATCCCAGTGCTGAACGAAGCCGGGATGTCTATGGCGGAAATCGCCAAGGTTCTTTGCCTGCACGCGGTGCCCCAGCATTCCGTCATGACCGCGCTCAAAGTCATCCCATTGCTGGCGGACTATGTGATCTCCGATCAGGTAGCGGCTGTTCACCGCCACATTCTCAAGCTCACCCCCGCGCCAGGTGCTGACCTCTTCAAGCATGTAATGCAGGTGTAGCCACAACGTCGTCGTCGATTCGAAATTTACGACGACATCCACGGTCGTGACGCCGCCTGTCGCGGCCACTTCGGCGATCACAGCGACATGACCATCGTAATCGGTAGTTCCAGTGTAGCGACAGACCTCGGCAGCGAACGCCTCTGGCCTGCACAACTGCACGGCAGCCATTCCGGTCAGCAACAGTCCGATAACATGGCGACCGAGCCTTGCGTGCCGTATCCGCAATGCTTTCACCGACCTATCCCGGGCGCGCCATGTAGTCGTGAGCGGAAAGTACATACGGCAGGATCGTGTTTGGCACGATGACGCGATGGTCGAGTGCATGCCGGTCGAGGAATCCGCGCACAAATGCCGCGAAGGGGTCCCGCTTTTTCGCGTCCATCATGTCCGCAGCATATCGTGCCGACGGGCGGTGACCAAACCTGAGGCGAGGCGACACGCCAGTCTCAGCGACAGCTCGTCGGCCTCGAGCGGGTTCGCTTTATCGGTGGGACCTTGCAATCATTCGTTCGCTGCTCATCGGATGCCTTGTCGCTCAGGCGTTCCTTCCCCGTTCTGACAGGAGCCGCGGTTTCCCCCTGGTTGTGGTCAGACACCACAGTCGCCGAGCATGGCGTCAGGCTGGCGAGCAGTAACGCGAGTATGATCCGATGCATGCGCTTGGACTCCATCATGCCAGGCGCACCGTTGCAGCATCCGAGACGGCCGCGCACTCCGATCCTTGCCATTGGTCGCGTCTTCGGTGCGCGTGTGCCGGGTCGGGAAAGCCAGACGGATCGCTGTTGTGAGGCCGCCGAGGCCAGGCCGCGACAATCTTGGCGTGGGCCTCAGTCCGCAGCGCGCGAACGCGGCGATCGAGCGCCCGGCGGCGTGGCCGCCACGTCAACGGAGATCTGCATCCCTTCCCTGGCGACCAATGTGCCGGGCCGTCGTTTGGCGGCAGCGCGGCCAATCGCATCCATCGCCGCATCGTCGTGACTGGGATCATGGTGGAACAATACCAGCCGCTTGACCGCCGCCGCATCTGCGAGGCTCGTCCCAGCCTGCCAGGTCGAATGCCCCCAGCCGACCCGGGACTGATACTCCGAAGCGGTATACGTGGCGTCGTAGATCATGATATCGGCGCCTTGCGCGAATTGGCGCAGGTTGTCATCCAGCCCATCGGCCGGATGCTCGGTATCGGTGATGTAGCAGACGCTCGAACCAGCCCACTCGATCCGATACCCAACCGAGTTGCCCGGGTGTCGCAGAGCCGTCGTTCCGATACGCAACCCTGGATGCAATTGCAGATGATCCCCCGCGACGAAATCATGGAATGCCGTGTCGGCACGAAATTCGGCGTCCATATCGGGCATGAAAGGCGCGCGCCAACTGATCCGCAGCGCCTCCGCGATGCAAGCCGGCGGGGCCAGATGGCCTCCCCAGAAGCGAATGCGTGCCTGCGGGTCGTACATCACCGCGAAAAACGGAAGTCCACAGATATGGTCGAGATGCGTGTGGCTCAGCAGAATATCGACATCCACGGGCGCGCCGCGTGCTGTCAGCGCAGCGCCCAGTTCGCGCAACCCGCTGCCGGCATCGAGTATCAGCAAATGCGGGCCGCAGAGGAGCTCCACACAGAGAGTATTCCCGCCATAGCGTGCCGTCGCGGCACCGGGCGCGGGCAGGCTTCCCCGGACGCCCCAGAAGCGTAGGGTCATTCCACTGTCAGGTTCGACCACGGATAGTGGCAAGCCCTTGCGTGTCGTCACCAGTTCCGATCCTCTTGCTCCCGACATTTAGCCCGATACACGGTTTTGTCAGTATATGCCCCGTGGGGGCACCGGGAAGTGATCAACGGACCCTGGTGGCTGAGAAGCGCCACGTCTGCAACGTTCAACACGGACAATCTGTCAGCCATTTTCACGATTAAGCGGGCGCCTGTCACCTCGCCGCATTACCAATACGCTACAGGAATATGTCAATAAACAAATCGCTTAGTAGCGTGATTCTGGACGCTGCGTGCCGCAGGCAATCTCGCCCCGAGGTGCTGCGCGCTTAATTGCTGGCATCCGCGATCGCCTCAAGCTATCAAGTCGCCGTGAAGTTGGTAACGGATCGGTCAGTGGGTACTGCTGAACAGGCTGCTACGGATACGCTTGCGGATGCTGTTGGGATCGAGCCCAGCTACCGCGATACTGAAGGGTATATCCGGCATACTTCAATTGAGTCGAAGCGCGGTGTTCTTCAGTCGATGGGCTTCGATTTGAGTTCGGTCAATGCCCTGCGCGCTGCGCTGCATCAACAGGAGGAAGCTCACTGGCATCGCCTTGTTGCTCCGGTAACCGTGCTGCGACGTTCGCCGGGCGCCGTCCCGTCAATTACGGTGACATTGCCCGAGGCGCTGCTGTCCCGGTCCATGGATTGGTGCGTGGAGCCGGAGGGCGGCATGATGCTCGCCGGAGCTGTGGTACCGGGATCGCTGGATCATCTTGAACATCGTACCCTGCGGTGCGGATCGTTCGCGCGCATGCGCCTTCCATTGCCTATGGATCTGGACGAAGGTTACCACCGGGTAGCCCTTGCGATTGCCGGCGCTGAAAGTGCGACGACACTCATAATCACCCCACCGGTCGCGTTCGTTCCGGATTGGGTCGAACGCGGCGAGCGGCGATGGGGGATCGCCTGTCCGCTCTTTTCGCTGTGGTCAGATGCAAGCTGGGGCATCGGCGATTTCTCCGACCTCACCTCGTTCAGCCGGATTGCGCAAGAGTTGGGCGCGTCCTTGGTCGGCCTCAATCCATTGCATGCGCTGTTGCCCCGAGAAATGTCCGATCCGAGCCCCTATCTGCCATCCAGTCGGCTCTTCCTGAACCCGGCTTATATTGACGCTGGCAAGGTTCTGACCGCTGACGATCGCCAGCATGGTGCCGGTTCTGACGTCGGTCCGGAGTTCGCTGCACGAATTGCGCAGGCCCAGAGCGCCGCGCTGGTGGATTATCCGCTGGTCTATCAGCTCAAACAGGAAGCTTTGGAAGCGGCGTACCGGTCGTCCGGACAGGACTGCACAAGTGCCGCGCCACGAGGTGCCTTCGATCGAACATCTGCCGGTCTGCAGGCATTTCGACAGCATCACGGGCGGCTGCTGGACCACTTCGCAGTTTTCAGCGCGCTCCAGGAGCAGTTTGGCGTCATTCCCTGGCATCAGTGGCCCGAGGACTTGCGGACGCCGGAATCAGCCGGAATTGCGCGGTTCGTCGAGGAACACGCGTATCGCATCGACTACCATGCCTGGACGCAGTGGATCGCGGACCGACAGTTGGCAACCGCGGCCGCGGCTTCGGGTGCGGGCAACGGTGCGAGTGGTCTGTACTTGGACCTCGCCGTCGGCGTCAGTGCCAATGGCGCCGATGCCTGGGCCGACTCCGACACCTACGTAACCGGCGCCAGCATTGGCGCTCCGCCGGACGCATTCAACCTCGCGGGACAAAACTGGGGAACGCCGCCGCCGAATCCGCTGACACTGCGGGCAAATGCCTATGCGCCGTTCATAGCTGCTCTGCGAGCCAATATGCAGCATGCGCAGGTCTTGCGAATTGACCACGTGATGGGCTTGCAGCGATTGTATTGGGTGCCATCTGGGCAGTCGGCTCAATCAGGCGCCTATGTTCGCTATCCGCTCGACGATATGCTCGGAATTCTCGCATTGGAAAGCCATCGCAACCGCTGCATGGTCGTCGGTGAAGATCTCGGAACGCTGCCGAATGGCTTCCGCGAGCGAATGGCTGCAGCGAAGGTGCTCTCGTATCGCCTCTCGATGTTCGAGCGCTATCCCGACGGCTTGTTTCGCCGACCGGTGACTTATCCACAGCTGGCGGTTGCGACATTCGGCACTCATGATCTGCCGACGATACGAAGCTGGTGGGAGGGACACGACATCGAAGTGCGCCGCACGCTTGGCCTGACCACGGAAGTCGAGGCTGGACGAGAAGCGGAGGAGCGACAAGCTGATCGCCGGTTGCTGCTTGCGGCGCTTCGCGATCAACAACTTCTCGGGCCGGACCAGGAGAAGCTCGAGGACCTCGACGAACTGGTGATGGCAGTCCAGCGGTTTGTCGCGCGGACTCCGTCAGCTTTGATGTTCGCCAACCTGACCGACCTGTTGTCAGAGGCGGCGCAGATCAATGTGCCTGGGACGGTGGCGGAATGTCCGAATTGGCGCCACCGGTCTCATTCGTCCGTTGCAGATCTGGCAGCGAATCCCTTGATGCGCCGCATTGTCGCCGCTGTCAGCGCGGAACGGCGTGAGAACTTGGCGCCGCAGTAAAGCTCAGGGTTCGTCCTCGACCAGCACGACGTGCAGCCGGCGCGGGCCGTGTGCGCCGAGTTCCAGAGTCTGCTCGATGTCGGCGGAGCGCGACGGGCCGGTCACCAGCATGACGTTGCGCGGCATGCCACCGATTTCAGCGCGCAACAGGTCCCAGGCTTCCTCGTAGGCGCCGACCAGCCGCGAGGCGCGCAGCAGCACGATCTCGGTATCCGCCAGCAGGTTCAGCGTGGTGGGACGCTGCGGCGCCGACGGCAGCATAAGCGTGCCGGTCTCCGCAATCCCGGCGAAGGCATGCTGCAGGCTGACCATATCGGATGCTTCGGCGCGGCCTTCGCGCAGGCGCAGCAGCGGGCGCGTCGCCCAGGGGATCGCGTGCAGCTCCGGATGTGGCGCCATCACGATGTCGGTCGGCAAATTCTGCGCTGCGAGGTACGCGGCGATCGCCTCGGGCACCGCGTCGAGGTCCGCGACACGCGCGACGGTACCGAATTCCTTCTCCACGTTGCCGACGAACAGCGCGACCTGCTCGGCACGCGGCAGCCGCGAGCGCGCCGGAATCAGATGCCGCGGATGCGACGTGAGACGGCCGCGCAGCATCGTCGCCTGGTCCGCGGGCAGTACGCCGCGGCGGAGCCCGCGACGGATCGCCGCAAGCATCGCGTCCTTGCTCACCGCACGCGCCCGGCGCGCTGCTCGCGGGCGTAGCGGGCGAAGAACGTATCGCCTTCCGGGGCGGGCAGGTCGCGCCCGTCGGTCCAGCCGCTGACGAGCGGCAGCTTGCGGAAGCGTCCGTGCTTGCGGCCGAACAGCCCCAGCGTCCAGGCGGCGGCGCGGGTCGCCAGGCGATACAGCGATGGGCGGCGGGCGAAGAAGGCCCACAGCGCCAGGTTGGTGCGCACCGCGTGCGGTGTCAGGTGACGTTCGAACTCGCGCTCGCGCCAATGCCGCATCAGCTTGGGCAACGGGATCTTCACCGGGCAGACGCTCTCGCACTTGCCGCAGAAGGTAGAGGCGTTGGGCAGATGGCCGGCCTCGTTCACGCCGATCAGCGATGGTGTCAGCACGCTGCCCATCGGGCCCGGATACACCCAGCCATACGCATGCCCGCCCACCGCGCCGTATACGGGGCAGTGGTTCATGCACGCGGCACAGCGAATGCAGCGCAGCATCTCCTGGAAGTCTGTGCCGAGCATCGCCGAGCGGCCATTGTCCACCAGCACGACATGGTATTCATCCGGTCCATCGAGGTCGCCGGGTCGCCGGGCGCCGGTCGAGAAAGTGGTGTAGACGGAAAAATCCTGCCCGGTCGCGGATCGCGCCAGGACGCGCAGCAGCGAGGTGCAGTCTTCGATCGTCGGCACGATCTTTTCGATGCTGGCCAGGACGATATGCACGCGCGGCAGGGTCTGCGTGAGATCGCCGTTGCCCTCGTTGGTGACGATGACGCTGCTGCCGGTCTCGGCGATCAGGAAGTTGGCGCCGGTGATGCCGACATCGGCGGCGAGGAATTTCTCCCGCAACCTGGCGCGTGCCTCCGTCAGGATGTCGCGGCGTTCGCGAAACACGCGGTCCGGCGGCAGGTCGGTGTGGGATTTGCGGAAGGTTTGCTCCCAGTCCTCCTTGTTGAGGTGGAACGCAGGCGCGATGATGTGACTGGGCAGCTCATGCCGAAGCTGAATGATGTATTCGCCGAGATCGGTCTCGATTGGGGTGATGTCGTGGCGTTCGAGGTGGTCGTTGATGCCCAGCTCCTCGCTGATCATCGACTTGCCCTTGGTGACGTTGCGGGCATTGACCGAGCGGCAGATCGCGAGCACCGCTTCGCGCGCTTCATCCGCGGTGGCGCACCAGTGCACCTTGCCGCCGGCAGCGAGCACTTTTGCTTCCCACTCCTCCAGGTAGAAATCGAGATTGGCCAGCGTGTGGTTCTTGATGTCGCACGCGATGTCACGCAGCTGCTCGAACTCCGGCAGTGCGGCGACCGCGGCGGCGCGGCGCGCGATGAAGCTTGGCCCACTGCGTGCCAACGCCTTCTGCAGCCCCGCATCGGCGATGGCGCGATGGGCGTTCTCCTTGAAGGCCGACGAGGTAGCGACGTGCATGCGGATCCTGTTCTCTCTCGCGATGCAGTCTAGCGGCGTGGCTGGCTCAGTCACAGGGTGGGCGCCGCCGCGCTGAAAATGCGCCGGCGGATCCGCCTTATGAACGCGGCTCCGGAACGATCCGGTCAAGCATCCGGGTGCCGACGTATGGGTGGTGGCCAAGCTTCCGTTCGCGACGGTAAATTTCCGCGATCGTTTTGGTATCCGCGGGATCCCAATAGTCGAGGCTCAGGATCGGCAGGCGTGTTTCACTGTGCAGGGCAGGGGCCAACGCCGCCATCTGCTGTGCAACCTGCGTGGGCTCGTTCCACTTGTAGCCGCCGTGCTGGTCCACGGTGGTCAGGAGGCTTTCAGCGACGATCGCATCGATGCTGCCAAGAACGCTTGGCAGCAGTGCGTATCCCCAATTCATGATCACCATCATGTTCGGCCGAGAGCTATGGATCGCCTTGACCAGATCGACAGCCGCCTGGCGCATGCCGGAATTTCCCTTGGGATCCAATTGCTCAAGATAGGGCGGCGTATCGAGCGTATCGAGCAGAAGCCCGGTAAACCCCTTGGCAGCGATCGAAGGGATGATCTCTGCGAGAACCAGGGCTTTCCAGGACGGATGTCTGACGTCGATCCTGCGTGTGCCCGGCCACGCGGGATTTTCCTCAAGCAGAGCCGCGGGATCGATCCTGTTGTAAAAGCTGTCCGATTTCCTGATCTCACCGAGGCTAAGGTACCCACACAGGCGTGCGCCGTCCTCGGCGACCGTCGCAATAGATCCTGCGAACATCGGGTCCAGAACCACAATATCGTATGACGCGAGTGATGCGAGCGCCTGCTCATCGGCGATCTGCCCGTAGAAGGCGATCCATTTCACGAGCTGTTCCGAGGCTGGCTTCGCAGCGCGCGACGCTGTTGCCCAGGCAAAACTCGCCGCACACATGGTGGCGCACGCCTGCAGGATCGCGCGTCGCCTTGTTCCCACTATTGTTGGAGAGCGACTGACGTCAACATGCTTCGCCGTTCTATGATTCCGGACACTATGGTTGCGGCCGTCGGCTGGCTTAATGGACATTGCGTCCCAAATCCACGAGTGCCGCTCGATATTCGATGTCCTGCCCCAGCTCTCCGGCAAGTCGGGCGTACTGGGGCAGAAGGTCCGGTGGGAGACGGCCGCCGCGCCGCAGGTCGCGCAGAACGCCGAATGCGTCGGAAGGCGAGGTGACCGCCATCAGCAGATCGATCCACGTCCGTCGATAGGAAGGCCCCACTGTCGCAAGGTCAACCTTTCCGAGCAGCCACTTCGTCATGGCCGGGTTGTGCTCATGGAACGCGAGCTGCGCGGCCAGCAACGGCCGTTGCTCGGTGACTGCTTGCGGCAGGCTGCCCCAGAAGGGGGCGAGCGCCTCAATGCCGAACTCTGCTGCGAGCGCCTCGGCGTAGCGCCCGATGAGGTCATTTGACGCTGGGCGCCTGAGCACGTCGCCGAAGGCCTGCCACACGATCTCCGGCTCGCCCTGTTCGCGGCAGGCCGACAGAAAGCCGGCAATCTCATTCGTCGAGGGCGAAGGGTTCTCCTTGACCCAGCTGGACAGCAGGTGACGCGCAACCGGCTTGGCACCCATCGTCGCAAGGCCGCGCGCGAGGAAGAATCGGATCTCCGGGTGCAGGACTGCCACGGCATCGGCGAGTTCCGATGCATCGGCGACCGGCGCCTCCAGGACAATGCCTCGCAACAGGCGATCGGCCAGCCAAGGCTCATGCCATTGCAGGATCCACTCCTTGCTCAGACGAACAGCCTCGGTGCTTCGCCCCAACTCAACGAGCAGTCTGGCCAGGTAAATTCGCGCATCCCCGGTTTGTGTCAGCGGCGTCGGGGTCGGAAGGCCTTCGCTGTGCATAAGGATGCCGATCGCACCGTCTCGGTCTCCCGTGTCGGCGTGGAGCTCGGCCAGTCGCAACAAGAGTCCATTTCCGGCCGTCAGCTCTGATTGAAATCGCGACAGCAGAGCGAGCTCCTTGTCGACCTGGTTCTCCTGACGGTACAGGCTTGCCAGGTCAGTGGCGCGCGCCAGCGTCGGCGTGATCGCAATAGAGCGCTCCAGCATTGCGATCTGTCTTGTTCCGTCGTTGACCTTGCCATACAGATCGGCCAACCGCGCATACGCCTCGGCGTCATCGGGGCGGAGCGAGGTATACCGCTCCATGAGTTCGATGGCCCGCTGATAACTGCCGACCTCGCCATAGGCGCGTCCCAGCGTCGCCAGAAGATTGGGGTCGTTCTCGCCGCGGGCTATGCGTGGTTCGAGAAGGGCGATGATCTGCGCATGCTTCTCCTCGTCCTGCAGCATTGCGAGCCGTTCATTGCCGCGCGGGGCCAGGAGCACCGCCGCAGCGACGACGATACCGATCACGAGTATTATGAAACGGGCAGGTGCAGTCATTCTTTCCAGTTGCGAAGCTCACCTTCGCTTGGTGTCTGTCCGGCTAGGCGCCCTTGCACGAGTGCTGCACTTGAGGGTCTTCGCCGACTGTTACCTTACGTAGCCATCGCTCCTGAACAGGCCTGGATTGGCCCTGACGAACTCGATGGCGCGCCGCAGCCCCTCATCGAGGGCAACTTTGGGAGACCAGTTCATCCTCTCGCGCGCCAGTGTATTGTCCGATACCAGCTTCAGAACCTCGCTGAGGTTGGGCCTCATGCGCTGCTCCTCTTGCACGATCTGCTTGGTCACGCCCATGAGGCTCAGGAGTTGCTTGGCAAACCAGCCGACCGTGTGGGTCTCACCGGTTCCGAGGTTTATAGTCATTCCAACAATGTCCGGCGCGAGCGCGGCCGCCATGAACCCTGCGACCGTGTCGCTGACGAAGGTCATATCCCGCTCGGGTGTCAGGGAGCCGAGTCGGATCTCGTCTCGCTCGAGGGCCTGGGAGATGATCGTGGGGATGAAGGCCCGCGCACTCTGCCGCGGCCCGAATGTGTTGAATGGCCGCAAGGTGACCACCGGGGTCGCGAACGAGCGATAGTAGCTCTCGGCAAGCTTGTCGGCCGCGATCTTGGAGGCTGAGTACGGGGATTGCCCCTGGAGCGGATGGGTTTCGTCAATCGGCACTCTGAGCGCGGTGCCGTAGACCTCCGATGTGCTGGTATGCACCACTCTGGCCACACCGTAGCGTCGCGCGGCTTCCAGGACGTTCAGCGTGCCCTCGATATTCGCCCGCACGTAGCTGCGCGGGGCCTCATAGGAATACGGAATGGCGATCAGCGCCGCGAGATGCAGAACGATCTCCTGCCCCTCGATGGTCCGGTACATGAAATCGCTGTCTTCGACATTTCCGCTGACGATCCGAACCGCGTCGCGGGCCCTCCGGTCGAGGAAGGCGAGATTGCCAATCAGAGACCCCGAGTTGTATCGAACCACGGCCGTGACCGAGGCCCCTGCCGCCACGAGGGCCTCGACGAGGTGGCTGCCGATGAAGCCACCGGCCCCTGTCACTACGACTTTCTTACCGACCCACATGAGATATCATTCCGATCCGGTTTGTGGCCATTCGCCGATGCAGATATCAGCCGATATGTTATAATTCCGGCACAGAATATTCAAGCATCTTGCAACGTACGATCGCGTTCCGGCGCCCGACGGCGGGGAAGCATCTCACAGCGAGGTATTGTTGGTGATGAATGCATGATAATGCAGCCACGGCAGCTCGCGCAACAGAATCGTGAAAGCCATGAGAAACGTCGTCGCGGCCGCTATCATGTTGCCATAACCGTAGAATGTCTGGCCCAGGGGCAGAAGTGCCAGGGTCAGAATGGTGTTCAAGGCGAAAAAAGTCGAGACGATGAACAGTGCCGGGCGGCGTAGATCAAAATAAAGCAGAAAGAGGAAACAAAACATCGATGATGTATAAAAGACCATCGCACACAGCGATGCGCGGAGAGTGCTCATATAGGTGGGCCTGAGGCCCAGCTCAGTCATAAAGACGAACGAAATGAGCATGGTCATGACCGCGACGATCGCGAGGGCGATGAACAGGCTCACGATGCTCGAGATCACGAATATTCGCAGCTTTTCCATCGCCAGGCTCAGTTCGCGCAGGCTCGCCTGGTGGTCCAGACGCCCGTAGAACCGGCCAAACAGGCTGGAAAACCGCGTTTCGACGTGGACGAAGGCGACCGCGATCACTGGGATCGAGGCCAGTTGCGCCCAGAACATCGCAGTGTCGTAGCTTGGCATGGTCTGCAATGCCCCCGCCACCTTGAGGCCGCCGGAGGGTGCTCCGAACCACATGATCACCTTGTCGGTCCAAAGTCCCAGGGCATAGGCGAGCCCGGCCATTGGCAGCTCCCATTTCCAGGGCGCGTATTTCAGCACTGCCGCATCCAGCTCTATGTGATTGCCGAACCTGCGGACAAGAGTGCCGATCAGAATCACATCAGTGACTGCAAAGCTCGCGTTGAATGCAATGAGCAGCGCCGTAGCTGGCGGGTCCGATAACAGACAGCCGAGCAGGATCATCGACAGCGCGTTGGCGCCAAAGGCAACCAGCATGGCATTGTGAGCCTTGATCACGCCAAGAAACGGGATCAGGAGCCAGGAAACGCCGATCAGGAAGGCGTTCTGGATGGCGGCGAATTGTTCCGGGCCACTGAGCGTGGTCACAAACAGGTAGAACGGAACGACAATCGCCAGAGTGATCAGGCAGAACATGCCGAGCGAGGCGACGAGCGCAAAGAAGACGCATTGTGTTCGGCCGACGTGGAGCTGATTAGAGACGTAGCGCCCGGACAGGAAGGCGAGGGGGCTGGTGACGACCAGCGCAAACAGCGAATTGTAGATGACGATCGAGCGGAACACCGGCAACTGATCGCAGCCCGCCGCGCAGCTCCCGGCGCTGAGGCCGACGAGGCCGATGACGGTGAAGATCCAGGGACCGGCGACCAGCAGAGCGGCGTATACATACCCCACAGCGATGCTGGTCAGCGCCCGTTGACGCGTCATCCACTCAATCGTGGTGTTGATGCCGGACATGACATGCTCGTCGGGGCGTGCCCGTGTCGAGATGATGTCCTTCACCTGCGGTTGGCTGCTCACGTCAGATTTCCTTGTCTCGCCGAGCCGCTTCAACCCGTGGCGGGCGACAGTTCTGGGGCCAGGCCGGCATATAACTCCTCGTAAAGCCGTCTGATGCAATTCTTGTTATAGAGATTCGGGATGCGCTCGCTCATGACCCGGCCCATGTCCGCGCGCATTTCGTCATCGAGCAGGATTGCGGCGAGCGCCTGCGCCGTCGCCCTGGGATTGCACGCCTCGACCACGATTCCACCTCGACCGATGACCGAGTCGCCGTCGAATCCTTCGATGATCTCGCGGCATGACCCCACATCTGTGGTGACAGCGGGCAGTCCGGTCGCTGCGGCCTCCAACAGCGCAATGGGCTGTGCTTCGCTGATGCTGGTCAAGGCAATCACGTCGACCTTGCCGAGATATTCCATCACGTCGGGAACCCGCCCCAGGAACTGCACCGTCGACTCGAGACCCAATTGAGCCACGAGCTCGCGACAACCAGCGGCATAGGCCGGGTCCTCCTCCTCCGGGCCGATCAGGATCGCCACGACATTCGGCACCATGTCCTTCAACAGGGAGGCTGCCATGATGAACGTGCGCGTGTCCTTGATGGGCACGATGCGACCGATCATCACGACGGTGGGCGGTCGCGGTTCGGTGCTGTGGTGCACGCCTGCATACTGATCAATGTCGATCCCGTTCGGGATGATGCGGAGCTTGCTTTGCGGAGCTCCGTCGAAGCGCTGGTAGTCCTGGTTTGCGCGGTATTGGGTGATGATGACGTCCGAATGCGCGTAGGAGATCCGCGAGAAGTTGGTGAATGCGGTGAGCCAGATGTCGCGCAGTTGGGTCGGCTTCTTTCCCACTGTGAAGCCGCTGGCGCCCGAATCGAAGATCCAGTCGGCAATGCTGAGCTCGATCCGCCGTTCGTTGGTATAGATGCCGTGCTCGGTGACGACGTAAGGGCGCCCGGTGACATGCTGGGCGTAGGCTCCGACAACGCCGGCATATCCGGTCGACACAGCATGGAATATGCGGGCATTGGGCAGCGGCGCTGTGACGATGGCCAGCAGGCTTCGCGCCAGAAACCGCCATGTCCAGAAGAAGTCGATGAGCGGTCCGTCGTTCAGAAGCTCCTGGTAGACACGCTCCATCGCGGTCCATGCCGGCTTGGAATTGAGCAGCGCGGATTGCCCGAAGCCGGTCTGCCGGACCAGGTCGATGAATTCATCGAAGCTCGTCCCGGCGTCGCCCGTGAGCGTGGACTGCATCAGTTGCACGGCGTGGTCGATGCGTGGCCCGTCGCGGGCTGCCGGCGCACGGCCTGCCGGGCTGACGTCCAGGATAACGTCGGTCAGCCCGACGACGTTGTCGGGCATGACGAATTTCCTGATGCGCGGCTGGGCCGAGATGCTGATGGCGATGATGTAGAACCTGAGCCCGGGCGAGGCGCGCATGAATGCGTCCGTCCAAGACGAGACGCCTCCAAGAAGGTACGGATAGCCCCCCTCGACGATGAGGCATACATCGGCTTCAGGGGCCATTCCGTCTGATTCGGTATTCACGCTTGTCGAGGTCGTGCGCGGCATGGATCGGCTATCTGCCACTGTCAGTGAACCGGCGGACGGTAACGAGCCGAGCCGCTGCCACAGCGTTGCCTGGATCGAGCTCAGTTGCGCGAGCCAGGTAGTCCAGGGCGTGACTTACCTCGATTTCGGCCCGCGATGTTTCGAGCAGCCCGCTGACCGCGTAGTCGAAATGCGCCTGCCCGAGTTCGCTCCAATCGCTCGAGGTTCCGGCGTCGGCTTTGGCGACGGCCTGTAGCGCACCGATCCGCTTGGTGTGGGCGTTGTTCTGTTGGGCGAGCACGGTGGCCGCCAGCACCCGGACAGAGGCGTCCTTGTCCTCCAGAGCCCGCCTCAGGGCCGGCGCCAGCGCCGGATCGTAGCGCTTGGATATGAGACTGAGCGCATCGAATTTCTCGAGCTGAGTTCCCTCGATGATGACGTCCAGCAAGGGGCGGATGGCGTGCGCGCGCTCGAGCCGCATGCGGCTGTCCAGCAGAGAACCGTGCAGCAGCTCCAGGCGCGTCAGGCCGGGGCGGCTGGCGGCGACTTCGGCATCGCTCGCCCCGGCTTTCCGCGGCACGAGCAGCGCAGCGGCGACGACCGTGCCGAACGGTCCCGCCAGAACTGTCCAGGCAACCGATTGAAGCACCGTGGCGATCTTGTCGTCGGCATCGGCAGCGGTGGAAGCAGCACCGACCCACCAGAGCCCAAACGTCGCCGTCGCTGCACAGAGCGCGAGATGGAGGTTTACGAATGCACGCGTCTCCAGGCGCCCGGCGACAAAGCCCAGAAAAAGTATCGACTCCAGACAGAGCAGGCAAAAGACCAGCAGCATGGGCCGCGAGATGCGGGCGGCGTTCGTTGGCACTGGCGCGGCGTGTCCGATGCTCTCCGGATCCAACGTCAAGGTCGGGCTGTGCTCAGCCATCTCGGTGGGCGCCGGAGACGGCCTCGGGATGTGCGGACAGGAGCACGCCGAGCAACCGGCACACGTCGTCGAGTCGACGCCCTGCGACGGCGGGGTCCTGCGATGGCTGCAGGCAGTCGCAGACCGCGACGCCGAGCAGTTCGGCGGATCCTGGCAGCCGGATTGGTGAGCGCAGCGGCATGCGAGCCGCGCAATCCCCGGCCAGCGCCGGTGCAGCCCCCCCGGCGGTGCCGGTTCCCTTTTCCATCTCATCGAGCAGCACGGGCGCGAGCGGGCTGATCGCAGTGGGCGGGAGGAGCGAGCCGTTCTGGACGCCGAGAACAGGCTCCAGCCCGCGTTCGCCTTTAAGGTAGATTGCAAAGTTCGTCGCCCCCACACTGTGGCGGACAACATCGGTGACGCTGGCGAGCAGGGACGCGCGATCACTCAATTCGAGCTTCGCGAGGCTGTGCGTGAAGCTCGTCAGTGTGGTGGTGTCCAAGGCGATGCGACGCTCAAGCCGCTCTATTTCGCCGGCCGCGCCCTCCAATCCGTCGGCCAGATCGTCCGCCGCCCGCTGGGTCTGATCAAAGCGTCCTTGAAGCTCCGCCTGATGATGGATGTGCAGGGTGCGCAGGCCACCCAGTATGAGTGCTGTTCCGAACCAGGCGCACGGTTGTCCGGCGACAACGCCAGCGTAGGCATAGAAGTCTTGCGTAGCGGATTGCACCGGAAGCCCGCTGATGAAATACGAGGCAATCGCCGCAAGGGTCGCGAAAAGCCCGCCCATGACCCCATACTGGGTCGACATGAGCAGGACCGGGATCCAGTAGGGATGCGGCATGTTGCCCGGCGCGGCGGGACCGCTGAGGACGGCGGCTCGAACGAGCGATATCACGACGAGCAGCGCGATCGTCTCGGGAACAAAGCTGCGCCAGGCGGAGATGGACAGCATCTCGGCCAGAGGTCGCTCATGCGCCTTCTGGAGCCGCTTGATGCGACCGCCGGGGGATTCAGAACCCGCCGCCGCCTTTCCGAGAGACTCGGGGCTGAGCCTGCCAGCATCCGCCATGACCGGTCGCAGCTGCGTGCTTCCGCCGTCTTCCACGCGCGCGTGCTCGGGTTCGCCCGGTTTGTCCGCTGTCCCCGCGAACCGAACCTCACGAACAGCGCTGAGCTTCCCAGTACGCCGCCGGGCTCCCCAGTCAACGAGGATAGGATCGCCACCGGATGGACGCACCGCCGCCTCCTCTCGGGGAGGCTTCAGGTGAGCCCGGTCATTAGCTGTCATGACCCGCCGCCGAAACGCGCCTCGGCTGCCTTCCATACGCGTGCAACCACATCTGCATAGTCGGTTTTCGGCGGCCCCGCGCCCAGCCTGCCGAGCAGCGCCGTGCTTCCCAGCACGACACCGAGCTCGCCCGGACGTAGGCGAGATGAGATCGTCTCTATCGTGATCTTCTTGCCAGACACGTCGATCAAGATCTCAACCAGCTTTCTGAGTTCCGTCGCTTCGCCACTGCAGATGTTCACCGCGCCGCGGGCCGCAGAGTTATGCGCCAGGTCCCACAACATCGTTACAACGTGGTCGATGTCTATGAAGTCACGAAAAACGTTAATATTTCCCGACTGCAGGGTGCCCTGCGGCGTGCGCAGCGCGGCAAGCTGTCGGGCAAAGTTGCCAAGGGCCAGATGCGTCGGCATTTCCGGGCCGATCGGATTGAAGATCCGAGCAATCAAGACTGGCGTGCCCGTGGCCTCGCCGAACGCCAGGGCGGCATTCGTCTGGGCGAGTTTGGCAACCCCATAAGGACTGATTGGGGCGCATCTGGCCGTCTCGCAGACCGGAACTCCGTCGACAATGGCCGCGCCATACTCGGTGGCGCTCCCACAGCAAACCAGGAGGGGGTGCGCCTGGGCATCCCGGAGTGCCTGCATGACAGCAGTAGCCACCCCAAGATTTAACCGCTCAAGCTCCGCCGGGGACCCAACCGGGCTGCCGACCAGGTGGAAGATTGCGTCCGGTTCGGCGGCCTCGATTATTCTGGCAAGGTGAGCCGGGCACCAGGGCGCGTCTCCCATCGCAACATGCGATGCTTCGGCCGTGGGCTGGCGTCCCAGCGTCGTGACGTGCACGCCGCGCTGGCGCAGGCCATGCACGATGTGACGCCCCAGGAACCCCTGCGCGCCAGTAACGATAACCCGTTGCACGTATTCATTCTTCCAGGAACAGCGCGCGATTGCTCTCAAACATGCTCTGTGCGAGGGCGAAGTCGTCAGGGCGTCCAATGTCGAGCCACATGCAGTCGTCATGGTAGCAGCGGACGTCCGCTTTGGCAGCTCTCATGTTCAACAGCAGCGAGGGCATATCCTGGTAATCGCCCATGGCGATATTCTGACGAACCGCCTCTCGCTGGAGAATATAGACCCCCATGCTCACGTAGTACATGTTCGTCGGCTTCTCGCGGTAGGCGCAGAGACGGTTCTCGAAGTTCGAACTCGATGAGGCCAAAATCGATCTTGTTCTCACGCTCAAAGATACCGATGGAGGCGTCGCACTGCGTTTCAGAATGCTGCCTTGCCATCGCCGCCAGATCCATGGTGGTCAAAAGATCTCCGTTGGCAACCAGAAACGTCTCGTCGAGATCGTCAAGCATATTGCCTAGCGCGCCCGCCGTGCCGAGCGGCCTGTCCTCCTTGCTGTAGCTGATGCGCAGCCCAAGCTCAGAGCCGTTGCCGAAGAAGGCCTTGATGAGATGACTCAGATGGTTGACCGCAAGAATAACGTCGGTAACCCCCGCCTTCTTCATCCGGCGCAGCAGTAGCTCGAGAACCGGCATGTCCCCCAGCGGCATCAGCGGCTTGGGGAAAAGCGCAGAGTATGGGTGCAGTCGCGTCCCCTTGCCGCCCGCCATGATTACCGCTTGCTTGACGTGACATGTCATTGTTTCAATCCATCATCTAATTCAGCAAACGCTGCAGATCCTGGGCGTTGCCAGTGGTCGGTGAGTCGGGGCTGCTGGCAGAATTGACCTGAATAACGTCGCCGGGCACGAGCAGGGTAGTATCCGTCGCGGGAATGACCGCGAAACCTTCCGCTACGCGACGCATGATCCTGAGCTTCGGCAGGTTTGCCGCCGCACCAGCCTCGGGAGGACCACCGCGCAGCACCTGGATCACCGCCTGCATGGACGCCATTGTCTGGGTGCAGTCGTTGATGTCCTGTTCCGTGGTGGCAATTTCCTTCTGCAATCCGACGGTATGCTCAAGCTCCAACTTCGACTGCGCAATCTCGGCCTCTGCCAGGGTACGCCCGGCCTGTGCCGCGGCGACGTGCAGGTCCTCTTGCCGCGCGATAGTCTCGGAGATGTCCACGTAGACGTCCGTCAGCTTGAGCTGTGACACGCTCCCACGGGCGGCGATTTCCTCCAGTTCGTGGAGCCGAGTCATCTTCTTGGCCAAAAGCGCCTTGAGCTGATCGGCGCGCGTGTTCTGGGCCTCGATTTCAACCCGTGCAATCGCGACCTGGCGCTGCGCAAGCGCCTGTTGTTGCTGGTAGCTCTTGCGTTCCGCGGTCAAGGTGGCCGCCGCGCCAGCGATAACTGCGTTCAGCGGTGCCGTCTCCGACAGCCGCGACTTGATGCTCGACGGCACCACGATGGTATCCGCATCGTCGCGCTGTGCGCTCAGCCTGGCCTGCTTGACCAGCAGGCGATCGCGCTTGTCCGCTGTCTCCCGCAGACGCTCGGCTTCGCGGATGCCCTCGATCGCCTTGGACGTGTCGGCCGTGCCAAAGTCGGCGCCCCCCGCATCGGCCAGAGCCTGCAGGACGATCATGCCCGGCGTATGCTTGAAGGTGCCGGCGTTGCGCACCCCGCCCAGGACGTAGATTGGCTGGCGCTCGACGATTGCGACATTCACATCGCTTGTTCTGCCCATCGTGTGCCTGAAGGCCGCGGCCAGCTCGGACTGCAGGTCTGGAATGCTCCGGCCGGTTATCGTGAACTGCCCGAGCTTCGGAATGTTTACGTTGCCGCCTTCATCGACCGCATATTCCGCGGACAGATCCATGCGCGGGAAGACCGTGGCGACGACCTTGTCCGAAGCGCCGCCGCTGCTGTCGAGCGGGACGGCAAGGCTCTCGAAGAACGTTATCTTCAACCGGTCGCCGTAGGTGATGACGGCGCCCTTCGCCCCGTCGGCAACGACCAACGGAGCCGACGGTACCTGGGCGTTGGCCCCTCTCGTCACTCCGGCATCCGCCTTTGTCGCGACTGTATCTCCCCGCGGCGCGATGGCACCAATGAGCTGCTGGGGCAGTGAGCGCCAGGGTGCCGCAGAGAGCAGTCGTGCCGAGGGCAGCGCCGTTACGACGTAGTAGCAAAGGGAGGCGAGTGAGACCAGCAGGCAAAAGACCAGTGACAGCCGGAGTGCCCTCGATTGGTTCAGTGTGCCGCCGGCCTGAAGTGCGCCTGGGCCAGCGAACGAATTCGATGTCTGTTGCCGATGGAACACGATGGGGCATCCCGCTGTGGGTTTATCAGTGAGCTGGTCGGACGTAGGAGATGCGGCAGATCCGGCACCGTCCGTATGCCCTGGCATCGATCTCGACCCCCGTTATTCCTGATCATATAGTGCAATTTTTACACAACGTCAACCAAAATCCTAACGTACAGCTAACCAATGTGCCGAGTATTTCGACCAATACCAGAAATTGAGATCAAGGCCGACCCGGGCGCTTGCTCCCGGAGAGGCCCGCCCCAGGTCAGCCATCGATCGGCTCCGCACGCTCATGCGGGGCGTCTGAGCGCCTTGCTGGTTCTCAGCAGTATAATCTGGGCCTGCTGACAGGGTGCTTCACAGTCTTTATTGCCCGTGTGCGGCTTTACCAACAGCACGCCGGCATCACACTATCGGCTTACCACGCCTTTTCTTGAGTCAAACGACCCTGATCTCGCGCGTCAATCTGTCCTTGGGATGCTGGCCAATTGGCTGATCAGCGGCCTTCACGCCGCCCTCCGGGATCGCGCGCCACGGTAATTCCCGAAAATGGCTTAATTCCCCCCGAACGGCCGGGTACCAAGGTTACCTTGACGCGTAAAACGGCCGCCGCGTTTCATTTGGCGCAATATAGGCCAAGGGCAATCGACTTTACCGCGCGGCAATAGAGCGCGGCAGCCCAGGGGTACGAATGGGCTTGTCCCGCTT
The DNA here is from genome assembly GCA_963799415.1 of uncultured Alphaproteobacteria bacterium. Taxonomy (GTDB): domain Bacteria; phylum Pseudomonadota; class Alphaproteobacteria; order Acetobacterales; family Acetobacteraceae; genus JAMXLO01. The sequence continues at coordinate 193,067 of CAWCXI010000017.1, forward strand.
CGTGCCATGTCGGCGTCTCCAGGTGCCTGCATGCAACCGTCGGCCGATGAACGTCCGATCGATAATATCTAAATACTACACTATAGTCGTTAAATTTCGATGGACACGCATCCGATTTGAAACGATGATGCACGGAACCATTCACCGAGACGCGATCAAGGTCTAACGGACGCTCGAGTTCGCGACGTCAAGCAAGGAAGCCAGGCCAAGTGGCGTTTTCCAACACACCCACGATCACCGTCGACGCCACCGCCTGCTTCATGCCGGCGCGGTACTCCGTCCGACCGGGCCGGGCATGATGGTGCTATCCCCAAGCCGTATGCCGCACACGGCGTTCCCGCATCAGGGCGAGCGGCAAACGCATCTCGATCACCTTCAACCTGCGCAAGGAGCCGTTCCCATGAGCGTCCGCCTTGATCGTTTAGGAAACAATTACGATGGCAATTAAGATTGGCAACCAGATCACGCTCGACGGACTGTTCGCGGACTGGCCGGTGACCGACGCAGTCATGACGTCGGGAAATACCGTCGCAGGATATCAGGTCTACGGCACCTTCCTTAACGACGCGACGCTTGGCAACACTTACGTGATCGGTATCGACGCGACCGCCACGGCGAACCCGGTGATCGGTGCGGGCACCGTCATCTATTTGAATACGGATCAGAATAACACGACCGGCTATAGCCCGTTTGGCAAAATAGGCGCCGAGTATGAGGTGCAGTTCTCGTTGGATTCGACTGGAACACTCCAGCCCTATCTGTATTCCGTCACATCCTCCGGGGTCGCCACCCAACTCAACGGTGGAACGCCGCTCAACTACGGCATTTCAAGCAACAGCCTCGAACTCGCGATCCCGCAGGCGTTGCTGACGCCGGCCGGCGGCGCCGCGCCAACCTCGATCAATTTTGCCACCCTGGTCAATGGCACACAGGGTCTGCCTGGCGATTTTGCCAACAATCCGGAATACACCATCACCGACCCCGCAGCGGTGGTCCCGACAACGATTGGCAACCTGATCAAGCTGGACGGGACATTCTCGGAATGGCCGGCGTCCGACATCGTAACAAATCCGGCAAACGTCGCCGCAGGGTACCAGATCTACGGCGCCTTTCTCAACGATGCGACCCTCGGCAATACTTATGTGGTCGGCATCGATGCGACCACCGCGACGGACCCGGTTATCGGCCCTGGCACCACCATCTATTTGAATACGGATCAAAATACCGCAACCGGCTATAACCTGTCGTTCGCCAACGTTGGTGCCGAGTATGAGGTGCAGTTCGCCTACGGCTCCAATGCCGCGCTTGAGCCGTTTCTGTATTCGGTAACAGCCGCCGGCGGCACCACGCTGCTCAACGGCGGGGCGCCGCTCGGTTACGGGCTCTCCAGCAATGCCGAAAGCATCGAACTCGCGGTCCCGCAGGCGTTGCTGACGCTGGCCGGCGGTGCCGCACCGACCTCGATCAATTTCGTCGCCCTGAATGGCGCACAGGGACTGCCTCCCATTCTCGCCAGCGAGCCGCAGTACACGATCACCGACCCTGCGACCCTGGCGGCGCACGCGCCTACCCACAAAGTCGCCATCGTCTACTCGGACACCAGTGCCGCGCTCTATTTCAATCAGACCGCCTATTCCGATCTGTTCATGGCTGCGCAGAACCAGGCCCGGATGGCCGGCGTATCGTATGACGTCATCGATAAATCCAAACTGACTGATATCAACAACCTTATTGGTTACGATGCAATAATATTCCCGTCGATGGCCGACGTGAACACGGCGCAACTGCCGGCAATCATGTCGACACTCACCAGCGCGGTCTACAACTACCACATCGGCATCATAACCGCCGGCGACTTCCTGACCAACGATCAGACGGGTGCAGCACTTCCCGGCAACGCGTACGCCAACATGGAGACCCTGCTGGGGCTTACCCGCTACGCCGGTGCAAATGGCGGGGCCGTAACGGTCACTGCAAACGACGTCACCAATTCGATCATGAAGGGCTACACCGCGGGCCAGGTCATCCAGACCTACGCCAGTGAAGGCTATACGGCCTATCAGGCCGTCGGCGGGACTGCGACAGATGTACTCGTCAACCAGAACGTCACCGGCGTGGGCACACTCCCCGGCGTCGTGCAGACCACGACCGGCGGCACCAACGTGCATTTTGCTACCACGGATTTGCTCGGCGACAGCAACCTGTTGTCGAACGCCATCCAGGTCGTCGCGCTCGGCACGCAGCCAGGTGTCACACTGCATATGTCCCGCGACGCGGGCGTCGTGGCAGTGCGCATGGACATGGACCAGTCGCAGTTCCCGGCGGACGTGTCGCCGGCCGCGGGCGGGTCCGGCATCTACGGCACGTTGATACCGATCCTCCAGCAATGGAGCCAGCAATACGATTTCGTTGGATCCTATTACATCAACGTCGGCGACAACCCGACCGCCGCCGATCCGTCGACAACGAACTGGACCGTTAGCCTGCCCTACTACAAAGCGCTCCTGGCGATGGGCAGTGAGATCGGCACCCACTCCTATACCCACCTCATCAATCCACCCTCCACGACGATCACGGAGACCACTGTCGGCGATACGCCGGCCGGCTCAAGCCAGATTACCCTGTCCGCTCTGCCATCCTTCGCCGGCGTCACGGTCGGCATGTTTGTCACCGGCCTGAACCTTGGCACGAACACGCCGCTGCCCGGCGCCGCCGGCGAAGGTGGCTCTGTCGCCAACACTCAGGTCACTGCGGTGTCAGGCAACACCATCACCATCAGTTACGTTCCAAACGGGTTCGGCGGCGTAAATGATGGTACCCTTGGCGCGATACCGGCTGGTACGACGCTGACCTTCTCAATCCCGGCAGAGAACACCAATTTCCTGCAGACCGGGACCGTGGCGCGGTCACCGGTTCCGTCGGCAATCCCTTCACCTACGATTACGAGTTCAATCAGTCGAAGCTGCTCGAGCAGACGAACCTCGGCACCACGATCTACGGGGCCGCCATTCCGGGCGCCAATGAGACGTTCGCCACCGATCAGAACATCCTGCCCTATTTCCAATCGGTCGCCGCAACCGCGACGACACCCGGATACACCGGTTATCTCACCGGCGGTTGGACCGGTATCGGTTCAGGCTACCCGAGCGCGATCGGCTACATGAGCCCAAGTGCGACCGACACTGGCGCACTCTATATCGCGCCAAACATGACGTTCGACTTCACGGAGATCCAGTACCAGGGCAAGACCGTGGCGCAAGCCGAGGCGGACTGGGCGGCGCAGTTCAGCGCGCTCACGTCCAATGCCGCCGGCACGCCCGTCGTCGTGCTGCCGGTGCACGATTACGGTGTCGCGGCGTGGAACACGACCACTGATACGGGCACAGGCTCGCCCTATACCACGCAGATGTACACGGACTTCATCGCGAATGCCTATGCCAACAACTACGAGTTCCTGACGCTCGAGGAGCTTGCGGCGCGCACTGTGGCGCAGCAGAAGGCGGCTATCAACTACACCACCGTCGGCAACACGATCACCGCGACGGTTACCCCGGATCCCACAGCGCCCGACGTCGGCGGGATGGCACTCGACGTCGTCAATGGCGGCACGAACGTGATCCAGAATGTCACCGACTGGTACGCCTATAACGCGCAGGAGCTGTTCCTGCCGACCCACGGCGGCACGTTCGCGATCAATCTTGGCGCCACGCAGGACAACGTCACGCACATCGCCTCGCTGCCGATGCGGGGGGATCTGCTCTCGGTCACCGGCGACGGTCTCAACCTCAGCTTCTCCATGTTCGGCGCCGGGCGATGTCGTCGTCGACCTCGCCAACATTCGGCCACACCCATCGTCACCGGCGCCACGATCGTCAGCCTCGTCGGAAATCAGCTGACACTTTCGCTTACGAATGCGGGCGAGAATGATGTTTCAATCACCCTGTTTCCTCCCCCAACGATCAGCGGCACCGTCGCGGGCCAGGCGACGACAGATCTGGCGACCATCGCACCGTTCTCCGGAGTCACGATCGCGGATACGAATGCCGGCCAGACCGAGAGCGTGACGGTCACGCTGTCAGCCGCGGCAAACGGCACGCTGTCAAACCTTGGCGGCGGCAGCTACAACGCCACAACAGGCGTCTATACCGACACCGGCACCGCGACCGCGGTCACCGCGGCGCTGGATGGCTTGGTGTTCACGCCGACCGCCAATCAGGTCGCGCCAGGCCAGACCGTCACCACCACCTTCACCATCTCGGACAAGGATACACTGGGGGTCACCGCTACCAACAGCACGACAACCGTCGTCGCCACCGACGTGGCCGTTCCCCCGACGATCACCGGCACCGCCGCGGGCCAGGCGGTGATCGATCCGGCAACCATCGCACCGTTCTCGAAAGTCATCATCGCGGATGTAAACCTCGCTCAGACCGAGACCCTGACGGTCACGCTGTCCGCGGCAGCGAACGGCACGCTGTCGAACCTGGGTGGCGGCAGTTACAATGCCACGACGGGCGTCTATACCGACACCGGCACCGCCGCGGTGGTTACCGCGGCGCTGGATGGCCTGGTGTTCACACCGACCGCCAATCAGGTCGCGCCAGGCCAGACCGTCACGACCACCTTTGCTATCTCAGACACCGACACGGCGCTCGCAACCGTCACAGACAGCACGACAACCGTCGTCGCCACCGACGTGGCCGTCCCCCCGACGATCACCGGCACCATCGCGGGCCAGTTGACGAGTGATCGTCAGACCATCGCGCCGTTCTCCAAGGTCACGATCGCGGATCTGAACCTCGGCCAGACCGAGACAGTGACAGTCACGCTTTCCGCAGCCGGCGAACGGCACGCTGTCGGACCTGGTCGGCGGCAGTTACGACGCCACAACAGGCGTCTATACCGACACCGGCACCGCCGCCGTGGTCACCGCGGCGCTGGACGCCCTGGTGTTCACGCCAACCATAAATCAGGTCACGCCAGGCCAGTCCGTCACCACCAGCTTCACCATCGCGGACACTGATACGGCGCTCGCCACCGCCACAGACAGCACGACGACTGTCGTCGCCACCGACGTCGGTGCCCCGACGCTGACCGCGCCCCTCAGCGGCAACAGTCAATCAGGGCGCGCCGATTCTCATCACCGGTGCTCAGCCTGGCGGAGGTCGCCAGCGTCGCGGCAGAGACGTTCACCGTCACGCTGGCCGATACAAATGGCCTGCTCTCGGCAACCGGAACCGGCGTGACCGGCTCGGGCACGAACAGCCTGACGATCACCGGGTCGCTGGCGACGGTCAACGGCGATCTGGCGACGCTGTCCGATACCGACGCCACGACGCCGTCCGACACCATCACGCTCAACGCCGTCGACAGCTTCGGCGTCGCAGCGGCATCCCAGAGCATCGCCGTGACGGTGACGCCGGGTCTCGTGTACACGCTGACCACTGGCAAGGATACCGTCGCCGGCGGCGCTGCCAACAACACGATCATCGCCAAGACCGCCACGCTGACCGCCGGCGATACTATCAGCGGCGGTACCGCGACGAACACGCTCGCTCTCCAGGGAGGCGGCACCTTCAACCTCGCGACGCCGACGACGCTCACGAACATCGCATTCATCACAGCGCAGGAAGGCGCGGGCAGCGACCGCACAGACGGTGACGCTGCGCGCCGGGCTGAACGCGACCGTGAACGTGGCTTCTGACACGGTAGATGCCGCGCCCACCATTACTATCATCGGCGCCGCCAACAGCGACGTCATCAACCTCGGCTCCGGCAATGACACGGTAACGCTGGGCGCCGGCGAGACGGTGAACAGCGGCGGCGGCAACAACACCTTCAAAGTCGCCTCGGCCAACGTCGGCAATGTGACCATCAACGGTGGCACGAAGGGGACCAATACGCTGAGCGTAACCGGCGGCGGCCCGGCGATTATGGGCGCCGGCATCACCGGCATCTCCACGGTGCAACTGGCGTCCGCGACAACCTTCACCGCCAATGCCACGACTGGGCTGAAGATTGTCGGCAGCGCTGGCGCCGACAATATCACCGCCGGTGGTACGGGTCAGGTGCTGACAGGTGGCGCAGGGACCAACACGCTGACCGGCTCCACCGCCGGAAGTGACATCTTCCGTGACACTGCCGCCGACCTGAACGGCGATACCATCGCCAACTTTCTCGCCAGCGATGTCATCGATTTCACCGACCTCGCGCCGGCGACCACGACGATCAGCAAGGTCACGATCAGTGGTGCGAGCACCGTGCTGACGCTCACCAGCGGCGCGCACCAGCAGCAAGATCACGCTGTCCGGATTGTTCCAGGGCAACTTTGCCGTCGCGGCCGACAGCACCGGGGGCACCGATCTGACCTTCGTGCCCAACGCCAGCCTCTCGACCGTCACCCTGCCGACAACCCCGGTGAACATCACGACCGGGCCCGTGAGCACCACCATAGTCGCGACAGCGGCAACCCTGCTCCCCGCCGACAAGATCACCGGAGGCACCGGCGCCGGAGTGATCAACACGTTGCAGTTGTCCGGCGCCGGGGCGTTCGACCTGGCAACGGTGACGAAGCTGACCAACATCCAGGTCATCGCCGCGCAGGAGGGACAGGGATCGACCGCGCAAATGGTTACGCTGAAAGCCAGGCTGAACGCGACGGTGAACGTAGCCTCGGCCTCGGGGGGAGGCATCACCATCATCGGCGCCAACAACACCGGTGTGATCAACCTGGGAGCGGGCAACGACACGGTAACGCTGGGCTCCAACGAAACCGTCAACGGCGGCGCCGGCACTGACATCTATAACGTAACCAAGGCAACCATCGGCAACGTCACCATCAAAGGCGGCACCGGGAGCAACACGCTGGTGGTGAACGGCGGCGGCAATGCAACGATGGGCACCACGATCACCGGCATCAACGCGGTGCAGCTGGCGGCAACGACGAACTTCACCGCAAACACCACTGCCGGGCTGCTGATCAGCGGCAGCATCACTGGTGGCGATACCATCACCCTCGGTGCGCCAACGCAAAGCGTCATCGCCGGCGGTCCAAACGAGACGATAAAGGCCACCGCAGCCAATGCTGGCGCGTCGATCAGCGGTCTCGGCGCCAACAGCACGCTGCAGATCACCAACGGCGGCACCATCGCGCTCAACGCGGCGACCGACGTCAACACGGTGAAGCTTAGTGCGAAGAGCACGCTGATGCTGAACGGGATGAAATTCATCACGGCAACTGGCAGCACCGGTGCCGACACCATCCAGGCTGGCGCCACCAACCAGACGCTCACCGGCGGTGCGGGAGCCGACACGCTGGTAGGCTTCTCCGGTGGTAGCGACCTCTTCCGCGACACTGCAGCAAATCTGAACAACGATACGATCCAAAACTTCGTGGTCAGCGACACGATCGACTTGACCAATCTGGCCTTCGCCGGCTCCACGGTGACCGCAGTGGCCAGCGGCGCCAACACGAAGGTCACAGTTGTCTCAGGCGCTACCAAGTCTGTGTTCACGGTGGGCGGTGCCTGGTCGGCCTCCGGCTTCCACCTCGCGTCCGACGGTGCGACGGGCACGTTCCTGACGCACACCTGAGCGAGGCGCGATAGGTCATCGTGGTGGCAGGTTGACTTTGCGGCCAGGCCTGTCCACCACGGCCGTGAGGCTGAGATGCTGGTTTTGGTGGTGGGACCAAGCGGGGCAGGAAAGGACACTCTGCTCGACGCTGCCGACCATGCCAGGGATTGCGTGACCCGAAACATGTATTGGTTGCACAATGCCAAGCCACGACGACACCCGAAGCCGCGGTATTCAACAAAAATCGGGCCATGACCTATCTTGGCCGCGTTGATGACCGCTATGTGGATTTTGGCAAAACTCGCGCCGAGCCAACAATACACGATTTGGAGGATGCGATTGAATCGACACTGCGCGGGCAGCCCGTTGCGACACCACGAACCAAAGCGGTGGGCTGTTCGATTGCTGACTTGAAAGAGGAATCGCCTGGCAATTGATGCCGGATAAACTCCCGTGAACAAATTGCGAATCTGAGAGGTTTCTGACCAATGTCTCAACAGCGGCAAGACGCTTTGCGCTGGATGATTGTTCTTATTAGCGTCGCGACGACCGTGGCCTTGTGCGCATGGCGGTATAAGGCTGTGCCAATCACACAGCACCCGAGCGATTGCAGCACCGTGACATTCGCCCGCGACGTTGCGCCGATTGTGTTCGCGAAATGCTCCCCTTGCCATCATCCGGGTGAGGCGGCGCCGTTCAGCCTGCTGACCTACGATGATGTCCGCCGTCGGGCGCGGCAAATCGTCGACGTGACGCAGAAAGCGGTTCATGCCGCCCTGGCTGCCCGCCGAAGGGGCACGGCGACTTCGTCGGAGCGAGACGGCTGAGCGACCGGGAACTGCGAACGCTCCAAGAATGGGTCGACGCGGGAACGCCGCGCGGCGACGACGCCGAAATGCCCGCGACGCCGTCATTCGCGGACGGCTGGCAGACGGGGCCGCCGGATTTGGTGCTGGAAAGCCCCGGCCTACAAGCTCTCGAGCCAGGATCGCGACGTGTTTCGCAATTTCGTCGTGCCCGTCCATCTGGATGTCGCCGCGATGGGTTCAGTCGATCGAGTTGCGGCCGGACAACCCGCGGGTGACGCACCACGCCCGGCTGGGCGTCGATAGCTCCAACGAGTCGGTCCGCCGCGACGCCGAGGACGATCAGCCCGGCTACGCCGGCATGGCCTGGGGCCAGGATCCGGACGGCCAACTCGTCATCTGGGCACCCGGCATGGTCGCCAGCCCTGGCACGCCGGGAGTCGCCTGGCGGCTCTATCCCAAGACATGTCTCGTGCTGCACACGCACATGCAACCGTCGGGCAAGCCCGAGGTCGTGAAGTTTCGCATCGGCATCCACTTCGCCAAGGAACCGCCGGCGCAGCATCCCGCGATGTTGCGGATCGGCAGCTGCGATATCGACATTCCGGCCGGCGCACAACATCACGTTGTGACGGATCAATATACATCTTGCCCATCGACGTGGACGTGCATACGATTTTCCCGCACGCCCATTCGCTGTGCCGGGAATTGCACGTGGTGGCCGAGCGGCCGGATGGTACGCGTGAGCCGCTGATTTCGATCGATCATTTCGACGAAAACTGGCACGATTGTTACCGCTACCGGCAGCCGGTCCGCTTGCCGCAAGGGACGCGCCTGAGTCTCGACATTCGTTTACGACAATTCCGACGACAATGTTCGCAATCGCAATCATCCGCCGCGTCGGGTCGTGTACGGCTCCAACGCCAACGACGAGATGGCCGACGTGTATTTGCAAGTGACGGCCGTCCATGCCGATCAGCGGGCGGTGCTGATGGAGCATTACCGGGCTTACGACTTGCATTCCCAGAACGTCGGCCATCGCAAAACGCTCGAGCAATATCCCGACAATCCCTGGAGCCAGGAAGCCTTGGCGGCCAGTTACGTTGGCTTGGGAGAGCCGAGAAAGGCGATCCCGATTTTGGAGCAGCGAGTGAAAGCGGGGCCGAGAGGCGGTCTTTCCCATGGTCAGCCTGGGAATGGCCTTCTCCGCCAGTGGAAATCATCCGCGGGCCGAGGACTCAGTTTCGCCATGCCATCGAAATGGATGACCAATACCCGCTGGCTTGGCTCGGCCTCGGCAAGGCTTTGGCCGCGCAGAAGAAGCCGGAGCAGGCCGAGACAGGCCTATGCAGCGGGCTGTGGAATTGGCGCCGGCTATGCTGGAGGCCGCGCTTGAATCTGGCGGACCTCCTGATGCGGCGCGGTCAACTGGAAAAGGCCGCGGCCGTTTGCTCCGCGGCTCTCGAGTGATTCGCCCGACATGGCCAATATCTACTTGAAACTGGCCGAAATCAGCGCCAAGCGAAAAAACTATCCTGAGAGCCTTGACGTATTGCAAATTGGCGCGACGATTGGCTCCTTATACCCATCCGCCGAAGGTTCTGCTGGCGGTTTTCTGTTGCGCCAATGGCGAACAGGATCGCGGGGTGACGTTTATTGCGGGAAGCCCGCGCAGAATCGCCGGACCATCCGATGCCACCCTTGATTCTGGGCCAACTCGCCCGCCGCCAGAAACAGTTGGAGGTCGCCCGCGAATACTTCGCAGCAGCCGCGTCGCGACCCATCCCCGACAATTGGCCGGAGAGCCACCATCAGCGATTCCTGGTGCTGCTCCACTCCGAACGATTCCAATTGGCCCAGCAACTTCAAGATGCGGCACTGGCCCGCGACTCGCTATCACAGTGGATAAAGTGCGATCCGGAGAACCGCCAATTACGAAAACTATACGATGAGCTTCCCGCCACAGTTCATTAGCGACCATTCACAAGTGATCTTCACCAGGACCAAATAGAATCGGATTCCAATCGCGCAGAACTGTCACTTTGCTTTCTTCTTATCCACGAAAACCCAGAAGGTGGCCCGCTCGCGGACCGGGTACATTTTCCCACTATGTTCGCGTTCACCGGCGTTTCTCTGCTCTGTGATGCACCACCAACCCGCTTCGGTTAGCGTGCCAGTGGCAACGCCGTTCTGGTCGGCCTTTACTCGCCGCGTCATCTGCTCGTCCTCGGGAAGATCTTTGGGCGGCGTTGCGTGGTATTTCTCCACCTCTACACTGCCCCCCGCTAACGGCTTCCCCGCGACGAGAGCTTGCACCTGAAACACCATCCCCGGTTCCAGCCCGTACGGGCGAGTCAACGGCACTAACTCGAACGGATCGCCCGTCGGCGCATCCCAGCCATTTTGCGTGACGACGTGGATCACCACCTTCACGCGGTCGTGAAAAAACAACTTTTCCTCTTCCATCCAAAGCGGGGCAGCGGAAGCGACGATCGTGTAATCGCCTCGCTGATCAGGCGTGAACGGAATGCGATAGGCTGCGACGGTCTTGCCCTCGGCGGCCGGGACGGTCGTCTTTTCGATTCGTTTGGTGAGGTCGATTCGTTTGCCGTCCGGGCCACGATGGCCACTGCCTCTGGCGGGGCCGCGTCAAACAACTGATGCTCGAACGGATGCCCCCATTGAAAGAGAACGTGCGTCGCGGCATCCCGCTTCACCGACGGGGAATCGGGCAACAGCATGTGATAATGCCCGTTCGCCGAGCCGGTCCAAGTGAGCGCTGCCGCGAAAAGCGGAAGCAAAAGTCGCGATTGAGCCATGTTCTTCTCGTTTTAAGTGGCGGCGCGCTTTCTTGTGAGCCGCCAACCGAGCCAGGTTAAACCGCCAATGATTCCCAGGCCAATTGCGGTCATCAACAAGCGACGTGGACCGGTAAACTCATTGCGATTCAATCCTTCCGAAACGACGACTTCCGATGATGCCTTAGAAGGATGATTGGCCCGAGGCGGAATATCGAGCACGGTCTTCGTCAGGTGTCCGGCTCCAGCGTTCAAGGAAATCGTGTATTTGCCACCCGGAGGAACCGGAACGTCCCAGAACCCCTTGGCATCCGTCTTTCCTTCGCAGACGATTCGCCCGTCCTCAGCCGTCACTGTCACCGTCGCGTCACTCGCGGGAGTGTTGTCATCGAAGAAGCCCTCGACGTGAAGAGTTTCCCCTTTGAGTTTCGCTTCGATTCCCACGGCATGGGCGGATGCGGTCGCCGGGAAGGCCACCAGGCCAACGACATACAATAATCCGCGCAGTCGTTTCACGGCGGGTTCCCTGATGCCACTTAGTCAGTTTACGATCCACGGAAACAATGGCGGCCCGTCAGTTCAGAGCGACCGGAAGTAATCTGGGGTACGCTTCCCAACCGATCCTCATTTAAGATGGAACTGTCGGATCGCCGAGCGCCCCAATAGGAGATCCATGGCCACGAAAACCACTGACAAATCCACGCGATCATCCGCGCCATCACCGGACGGCCAGCCGAATGTTCGGCCTGCCCCACCCCAGACGCCAGCCACCGCCGCGCCGCCGCATTCTGCGACGGGCTATTCCGATTGCGTTTGTTCTCTTCATCGCATTCGCCGTTTGGCGATTCTTCTCCGTCCCCGCGACCGAGCCGGCCGAGTTAACGCTGCTGGGGAACATCGACGTGCGGCAGGTGAACTTGTCATTCAAAGTGGGGGGCCGCATCGACACCTTGGCGGTCGATGAAGGGGATCCAGTCAAGGCGGGGCAAGTGCTGGCAACGCTGGAGCGAAAGTATTTCGAGGACGATCTTCGCCTGGCGAAAGCCCAACGGGACGCCGCCGCAGCGACGCTGCTGCGGTTGCAAAACGGTTCCCGCCCCGAGGAAATCGCCGAGGCGAAAGCGTTGGTCGCCGAGCGGAAAGCCACGCTGGAACGCTCGAAACGCGATTTGGCACGCGCTGAAGAAGCGTTCATGACGCATTCCGTCTCGAAACAGGAACTGGATTTAGCCCGGGCAACAAGCGAGGAATCCCAGGCACGATTGAAATCCTCCGAAGAAGCACTGCGACTCGCCGAGATTGGGCCGCGCCAGGAGGATATCACCCAGGCGCATGCCCAGCTTCAGGCCGAACAAGCTCGCGTGATCGTTTCGGAAACGAACCTCGCGGATAGCCGATTAATCGCCCCGAACGATGGCTTCATCCTGACACCGTGCACGGGAGAAGGGAGCGATCGTCCAGCCGGGTGACACGATATTCACGCTCACACTTGCCACGCCCGTTTGGGTCCGCACCTATGTGAATGAGACGGACCTCGGGGCCATCCAACCAGGAATGGCAGCCACGGTAACGACCGACACCGCACCCAATCATCCCTATCAGGGGCGTATCGGTTTTATTTCGCCAACGGCGGAATTTACCCCGAAGCAGGTCGAAACTCGGGAATTACGGACAAATCTCGTCTATCGCCTTCGCGTCATCGTGGACAACCCGGATGGCGGGCTGCGGCAGGGAATGCCGGTCACGGTTCGACTGGCGGTTTCGAGTTCACGGCCGAAACCGTTTTGGAAGCGAGTGCAGCAGGCTCTTTACCTCGACCGGCTCGGGCTGGCGGGCCGCGAGGAGTGAGCCGTGGCAGAGCCGCTGATTCTCGCCGAGAACCTGACGAAACGTTTCCCCGGCGCCAGTGCCCCGGCTGTGGATCGACTCACCGCGCGGATCGAAGCCGGTTGCGTGACTGGGCTTGTCGGTGCGGATGGTGCCGGCAAAACGACGCTGCTGCGACTCTTCGACGGCCTGCTGCTTCCCAGTGAGGGAAGCGTCTGCGTCTGCGGTTTCGACACTCGGACGGAACTGCCGCAAATCCACGAAATTGCAAGCTACATGCCGCAGCGGTTCGGTCTGTACGAAGACCTGACCGTCCACGAGAACCTCAACCTTTACGCCGATCTGCGCGGCGTCGTCGGTCAGGAACGCGAGGAATCCTTCGAGCGACTCCTCGACTTCACCGGCGCTGGCCCCCTTTACCGAGCGGCTCGCCGGCAAGCTCTCCGGCGGCATGAAGCAGAAACTCGGCCTCGCCTGTGCGCTGATCCACACGCCGAAATTGCTTCTGCTGGACGAGCCGTCCGTCGGCGTTGATCCGATCTCGCGGCGCGAGCTTTGGCGAATGGTCTACGACCTCGCCGACCGCGGCATTGGCGTCGTCTGGAGCACCGCCTATTTGGACGAGGCCGAACGCTGCGCGAAAGTCGATCACACTCAGCGAAGGCAGGGTGCTGCATGCCGGGCCGCCGCAAGAATTGACCGATCGCCTGCGCGGCCGCACGTTCCTGATACAAGGTTCGGACAACCGGCGGCAGGTATTGGCACGGGCTCGCCGCCAACCGGACGTGGTTGATGGCGTGGTTCAAGGAAGTAGTGTGCGAATCGTCATGAAAGAAGGGGCCAAACCGCCAGACCTCCAATCACTCGGCGCTGACGGCGCCCATATTGTTGCAACGCCGCCGCGATTCGAGGATGCCTTCATGGATCTGCTCGGTGGCGGACCCGAAGGAGGAATCTCACGCTCGCCCGGGAAGAACGTTCCTCGTCCAGCGGAAACGGCGCCGTCGTCGAGGCCGATGGTCTGACCAAGCGATTCGGCGAGTTCACCGCCGTCGATCGCATCAGCTTCAGCATCGGCCGCGGTGAAATCTTCGGGCTGCTCGGGCCGAACGGCGCCGGCAAGAGCACAACTTTCAAAATGCTCTGCGGACTTCTTCGACCGAGCGAAGGCGCGGCGCGTGTGGCGGGCACGACCTTTACTGGTCCGGCGGCAAGGCACGGGACAATCTCGGGTACATGGCCCAGAAGTTTTCCCTCTACGGCGACTTGACCGCCCGTCAGAACCTCGATTTCTTCGCCGGCGTGTACGGCCTGTCCCGAGCGGCCCGCGCCGAGGCCATCGCGCGGTTGTCCGCGGCGCTCGGCCTCGAACCCTATCTCGACACCGCCTCCGGCATCCTGCCGCTCGGTTTCAAGCAACGACTCGCCCTCGCCTGCGCCGTAGCCCACGAGCCACAGGTGCTCTTTCTCGATGAGCCGACGAGCGGCGTCGATCCCCTCACGCGGAGGGAGTTCTGGGCGCACATTCATGCCATGGTCGAGCGCGGCGTCACGGTGCTCGTCACCACGCACTTCCTCGACGAAGCCGAGTATTGCGACCGGATCGGCCTCGTCTATCAGGGGCATATCATCGCCGAAGGATCGCCGGATGAACTCAAGGCGAAATCGCGAAGCGACGAACGCCGCGAGCCGACTCTGGAAGACGCGTTCATCGCGCTGGTGGAAGAGTTCGACCGTGCGGAGGAGAAGTCATGACGATCAGAAGCGATTCATTGCGGCGAATCGTGGGGCTGACGCGCAAAGAGTCACTGCAGATTCTCCGCGACCCGAGCAGCTTCCTCATCGCCGGCCTGTTGCCGTTGCTGTTGCTATTCATCTTCGGCACGGGCGTCTCGCTGGACTTGCGAAAGATTCCCGTCGGCGTCGTGGTCGAGTTGTCGAGCCCGGAAACCGTCAGTCTCCTCGAATCGTACCGCAATTCGCGTTATTTTGCCGTGCAGGTCGTTCGGCACCGCGCGGAAGTCGAGGATGATCTCGTTTCGGGAAGGCTTAAAGGCGTGATTGTCCTCCCCGCTGACTTCGTTGAACGGTTAGGGCGCATGGAAACCGCACCCGTGCAGGTCATTGTGGACGGCAGCGATCCGAACACGGCAGGCCTCGTCCAGGAATACGCACAAGGCGTCTGGCAGAACTGGTTGGTCCAGGAGGCGGCATCGAAAGCCGTGCTGGTCAATCGGCCCAATGCGGAACCTGCGATCACCATCGAGCCGCGATATTGGTTCAACCCCGATGTCAACAGTCCCGATTTTCTGATCCCGGGCGCCATCGCCATCATCCTGACATTGATTGGCACATTGCTAACCGCACTCGTGATCGCACGGGAGTGGGAGCGCGGCACGATGGAGGCAGTACTGGCCACGCCAGCATCACCGCGGGAGATGCTGATCGGCAAGGTGATTCCTTATTTCGTGCTCGGCATGGGGGCCATGGCCCTTTCGACAGCGGCGGCGGTGTTTCTGTTCCATGTCCCTTTCCGCGGCTCGGTGCTGACTCTGGCCGGCGTGTCGGCAGCATACTTGGCTGTCATGCTCTCTCTTGGATTGCTGATTTCCACGGTGACGCGCAATCAATTCGCCGCCAGCCAGATCGCGCTGATCGTCGGCTTCCTGCCGGCGTTCGAGTTGAGCGGGTTTATTTTCGAGATCGGTAGCATGCCCAGGGTGATTCAATATCTGACGTGCGTGTTGCCGCCGCGGTACTTCGTCTCCAGCTTGCAAACGATCTTCCTGGCCGGCGATGTGCCAGAGGTGCTGGTGCCGAACACGCTCGTGCTCCTAGTCTTCGCCGCGATCTTTACCGCCTTGTTGCTGCGGGCGACGCGATCCCGATTGGAATGAGCATGTTCAACCGGATTCGCTCGCTGGTCGTGAAGGAACTGCTCGCCCTCTGGGGCGATCCGCGTGGCCGCATCATCCTGATCGTTCCGCCGCTGATTCAGATGATGATTTTCAGTTTCGCCGCCACGCAAGAAGTGAAAGACGTCCCGATCGCGATCTTGAATGACGATATTGGCACGTATGCTCGGGATTTGATCGCACGTTTCGAGGGGTCGCCGAACTTTTCCCGCGTGCTGTTCCTTCACGGGGACGCCGATGTGGCCCCGGCCATCGATTCCCGCAGCGTGCTGATGGTGGTGCATATCCGCGCCGATTTTTCTCGCGAGATTGCCGCGGGACGCACGACCACCGTGCAACTGCTGCTCGATGGGCGGCGGTCGAACGCGGCCCAGATTACCGCCGGCTACGCGGAAGAGATCGTGGCCCGTTATGATTCCGAGATTGCCGCCGATCGACGCAGCCCAAAGCCACCAAGCGAGGTGGTTTCGCGCGTATGGTTTAATCCGAATCTGGAGCCGACCTGGAGCACCGTTCCCGCCTCGTGGCGATCCTGACCACGCTGATGGGCGTCATGGTCACGGCTCTCTCGGTGGCCCGAGAACGGGAATTGGGAACGTTCGAGCAATTACTCGTTTCGCCGCTCTCTCCGACGGAAATTATCATTGGGAAAACGCTACCCGCACTTTTGATCGGCGTGATGGAAGCGTCCGGCATGGTGTTCGTCGGCGTACAGGTGTTTCGCGTGCCGCTCACAGGTTCCATCGGCTTACTCTATTTGAGCATGGTGGTCTATCTCGGCGCCGTGATCGGCGTCGGACTTTTCGTATCTTCCCTGGCCAAGACGCAACAGCAGGCGATCCTTGGAGCGTTCGTGTTCATGGTCCCGGCGATGTTGCTGTCGGGGTTCGCCAGCCCGATCGAAAACATGCCGGACTGGCTACAGACGGTGACCTTGGCAAACCCGATCCGCCATTTCATGGTGATCTCGAAAGGCATTTTTCTGAAGAACATGCCGGCTGCCGAGGTTGCGAAGAACCTGTTTCCACTCGTGCTCATCGCAACGGTGACACTTTCAGCATCGAGTTGGCTCTTCCGCCATAGGATGGAGTGAATTTCAACTTTTCCAGATTCCACATTCGCGTCAACTTGTAGCGGTTCTCGGGACGATAACAGTCAGGCGGACCGCCTCGGCGGTCAGCCATCCCAGGAGTTTCCAGAATGAGCACGAAGCGATACTGCGCGCGGGCCCTGGCTGTGGCCGCGCTCTATGCGGGGTTCGGAATCGAAACCGCGCGGGCTCTGCCGCCCGCGCCGAAAGTCGAAGAAATGGCCGCGATCCAGCCGAAACAGAGCGGCGTCGAAATCACTGTCCTCGCGGCGGCGGATATCGCCAAATGCCACGTCGAACCCTTTCCGAACGCGCAGAATCCAGTCGGTTACGTGCTGCTCGATAACGCCAACCGTCCACTGCGCCGCTTCGTCGCCGCCGGCACGCCGGGCTTCAACATCCTCTCCTTCTATCTCGACGGCGAGGAAGTCTACCGCGAGACCGACACGAAGGGGGCGGGCAAATTCGATCAGTTCCGTTGGCTCGGGGTCGATGGCAGCAAGATCGGCCGCGACCTCGATGGCAACGGCACCATCGATGTTTGGGATACGATCACGCCCGAGGAAGTGAGCAAAGAACTCTTCGACGCCGTGGTGACGAAAGACTCGAACAAGCTGAAAGCCTTGCTGCCAACGGAAGCCGAGGTGAAATCACTCGGCCTGCCGCCGGCGGAGATTGGCAAGCTGCAAGCCCGCATGGCCCGCGCCGACCAACGACTCCTCGCCACCGCCCAGGCCACGGGGCTGACGAACAAGTCGAAGTGGATACACGTCGAGTTCTTCCTGCCGGAAACGACGCCGGCCGACGCCTTCGGCGGCACGCAGGACATCGTCCGCCATCGCAGCGGCGGCGGCGTGCTCTATGACAAAGGCGACGGCAAGAACGCCGAGTTCTTCCAGACCGGCGAACTCATCAAGATCGGCAACGCCTGGCGGGTCATCTGACGGCCCCTCGCCCGGCACGCCACAAATGGGTCGCGGCCAACAGGGAGGCGAGATCCCGCCCGAGATAAAAAAGCTACTCGACGAGTTGGTCAAACTGAAAGACGATGGCACATCGAAATACCACATGGATCGAGCCGCGATTCTGGAGAAGATCTGCAAGGTGCTCACAGGCAATCCGAATCAGGAAACCTGGATGCGGCAGTTGATTGACGCCTACGGCAGCGCCACCGAACTCGGCGACAAGACATCGTTCGAGCAACTGACCGCCTGGAAAAACCAGGTCGAAAAGTACGCGCCGAAGACGCCATTGGCCGGCTTCGCGACCTTCCGGCACTTGAGCGTCGAGTACTTTGTCAGGCTCAAGGAGGCTTCGACACCGCAGAAAGCGGGCGAGGTGCAGAAGTGGTGGCGCGAGGAACTCGAGAAGTTCGTGACGGCGTATCCGAACATCGACGAAACGCCGGAAGCTGCTCTTCCGCCTCGGCATGGCCACGGAGTTCAACGGCAAAGCCGGCGAGCAGGCGGCCATCGAATGGTACACGAAAGTCGCCAAAAACTTTCTCGCAGCATCCGCTCGCGTCCCAGGCCGCCGGAGCCGTCAACCGGCTCACCAGCGACGGCAAGCCTTTCTCCTTCGTCGGCTGCGTGGACATGAACAGCAACATGCTGTTCGGCAATGCCAATATCGCCGGAAAGGTGGTGGTCGTTTATTTCTGGGGCAGCTTCTCCGCCCAAAACGGCAGCCTGAACGCCGACGCGGTGATGCTGGCGGACCTCGCCAAGAAGCACGCCGGCAAGCTGGAGATCATCACAGTCTGTCTCGACCTCGCTCCGCCGCAGGCGCAGAAAGCCATCACGGCCGCGAGCCTGCCCGGCACGCACCTCACTTCGCCGAACAGCCAGATGGCCACCGCCTGGGGCGTCATGGGCCAGCACATCTTCATCGTGGACAAGAAAGGCAATGTCGCGGACAACAATGCCAACCTGCCGATGGTCGGCGATGAGGTCGAGAAGTTGGTGAAGTGATTCGTTCGGAGTTAGTAGCGTAAGCGACGGTGTTCAGATGAATCCGTCGCTTACGCTTCCGGCTCTGATAATTCGGGAAACACATCCGTTGGCAATCCCGCGGCTCGCATCGTTTCGCTCAACTTCTTCACCGCGGCGAAACGGTAATTCGCCACCTGTTGTTCGTTCACGCCGACGAAGACCGCCACATCCTTGTTCGCCCAGCCTTTGACGAAGAGCAGTTCCAACACTTGAATCCGCACAAACTCGTTCTTCTGGCGAAAAGACACGATCATGTCACGCAGGCCGCGGGTGATCGCCTCGGCTTCGAGGTCCATCCGCTCGCGGCTCCGCGCCAGGCTCGACGCCACCCGCTGGCGGCCGTCCGTGTGCTTGCCCATCTGCTCGTCATCCGCCTCGCTGCCGGTGGCGTGCGGCCGTCGTCCAATCTTGCGAAGCTGGTCCGTCACCTTGTGCGACGCGATCGTGAAAAGCCACGTCTGCAAATCGCGCGTGTCGTCGAAGTTGGCGAGGCTGTTGAGGAAGCCGATGAAGGTTTCCTGCACCACGTCGTCGGTAGTAGCGTGGTCGCGGAGCCGGCGGCGCACGTACGCACGGAGGCGGCCTTCATAGCGCTGGACGAGTTCGCTCCAGGCCGCCTCGGCCGTGCGGCCACCCTCGTTGATCTGTTGCACGAGCAGGCGGTCGGAATCGCTGGTCATAAGGCGATATTAGTAACTCCTCGCGAAAAACAGCACTGCCGCGGCAACAATCGTTGCCAAGACGATGCCGACAGCACGTGTAGCCCCACCCTGCCCAGCGGCCAGCAAGCCGCCCGCCGAGATGACAATCACTGCGGCGCCGATGCCGAGCCAGAGTGTGAGATGGCCTTTGCTCCAGACGTCGAGACGCAGGAAACCATAAGCGGCGGCGGCAAGAGCGAGAATGATCCCCTGCGCCGCGGACGCCGTCGCTAACGCGGTCGTAGGCCCGCAGTTGTTGAACCTGCGCGTCCGTTAGCTCCACGTCGATTTGCATCCAAACGAGATTCGGATCGAGGTTGCTCGCCTTCAAGGCGGCTTTCTCGGAATCCGACGGCTTCTTTTCCTCTTCGCGTTTCACGTAGTCGCTGCGGATGCGGGTTAGGCTCGGTTCCGCCATCACCGGTGGATCCAGTTCCCGCAATTGTCGCATGATCGCGTACTGGGCCATCTTCAACGCGTCATAGAGTGCTTTCTCTCGCGTGGCGTGCGGCTTGTCGCTGCGAATGCCTTCAATGTGAATCAGCGGCGCGGGTTTCGCCGGTTCTTTCACGACCGCGATACTCCGACTGATGACCAATGGCTGAACTGACGCTGGCTGTGGCAGCCGCGCTCGATGAAGCTCGGCGTTTCACGGCCGCAACGGTCGGGGGCGTGGACAGCGGTTCGCCGCAACCGAGCGCGAATCCGGAAACAACGATGAGTGGCAGGATGCGTGTCATGGCGTTCTCAACCTTTCCATCGAAGGCGCTTGGGCGGCCGAGGAGGCGGAGGCGACCACGGACTCGCCCATTGCACGACCACGGCCGCTAGAGCTAGCGGCACAATTCCAAACTGCGGATGCTCCTGACGAGGGCCGTGGCCGAAATGACGGTCCGGCCGAGAGGAAGATCAACACCATGCCCGAAACACGGCCGTCCATACATACCAAAGGCTGAATGACTCTTTCCGATCTCGGCTCGCCATCTTCCACCAGCCGATGAGGCCAACGGCAACTCCGTAATAGAGAACGTAATGGCCGAGAACGTTCACCGACGAAGGAGACATCCTCAAGGTGTGGAATAGATACGTTTCCGTCAGCGACGCCTCCGCGTCGTCTGAGCCGAACTCTGGTCCGGGCCATCCGTCGAGCCAGAACGCCAAGATGCCGATCATTATTCCGCATACGGCCATTCGGAGTCGCTTATTCCAAACGAACGGCGTCCCAGCGCTGGAACCTCCAACGGTCAAAATAGCCGCCCAGGCGATGGCCAGCGTGACGAGGAAGCTTTTCCCAAGCAACATCAAATCGTCGAGATGTCCCGCGATTGCGGCCCAAGGGATGATCACAATGGCGGCTACGAGCGGGGCTTTCGTCATCGCCCCGGTGAGATCGCTGAGGCGATCCCTTGCCGGTAGACTCTGCTCCCTGGCAACTGGTTTTGCCAACGGCAGCCTCGCGGCGACCGGTATTACATGCTGTTCCCTCTCGCCCCGGTTTTGCGGTGGCTGTGTGTAAGGTGCGGGAGTAGTTCGCGTCTCGTTGACGACATACTTTGGCAACGATGCTTCCACCCCCTCACCCCTGCCCTTCTCCCCTGAAGCGGGCGAAAGGGAGGCCGCTGCCTCGACTGCCCGCAGCATTTCGTTCATGGAATCGAACCGCCGCGCCGGTGTCTTCTCGAGCGCCTTTCCAACCACGCCTCGGAACGACTCCGACAGCCGCGATAAATCCGGATCGGCCGTCAGGTGCTTCATCAGAATCTCGGCGTCCGTCTCGCCCGTCAAACGGCGGACGGCCCGTGAGCATTTCAAACAGGATCACGCCGCACGCGTAAATGTCGATCGACTTCGTGTAGTTGCCGTTCGTGATTTCCGGGGCCATGTAGTGCACGGTGCCGACGCCCCGCGTCTGCGGCCGCCTGCTGTTGCTCATCGCCTTGCAGAGGCCGTAGTCGCCGACCTTGAGGTTGCCGTTTTCGATGAAGATGTTCGCCGGCTTGAGGTCGCGGTGGACGACGCCGTGATCGTGCAGGTAGCTCACCGCTCGCCAGGCCGCGGAACCATTCGCCGCCAGTTCCACCGGCAGGCCGTTCGGATGGCGATTGAGCACCTGGGCGAGCGATTCGCCGAGGACGTACTCCATGACGACCCAGCTGGTCGCCGCGGTCATCGGTGCGCAGATCGTAGAGGTGGACGAGGTTGGGGTGCTTGAGGTTGAGGCAGTGGGCGATGCCGCGGAGC
Organism: uncultured Alphaproteobacteria bacterium; assembly: GCA_963799415.1. Taxonomy (GTDB): domain Bacteria; phylum Pseudomonadota; class Alphaproteobacteria; order Acetobacterales; family Acetobacteraceae; genus JAMXLO01. Next base: position 215,011 of record CAWCXI010000017.1, read on the forward strand.
TCGACGTCCGGGTGGCCGCGGAGCAGCTTGAGCGCGACTTCCTTGCCGGCGTCGCTGACGGCGAAGTAGACCTCGCCGAACCCGCCCTGGCCGACGCCGCGTTTGATGGTGAAGCACGGCAGCGGCCGCTCGCCGGTGCGGTAGGTGAATCGCATGATGGGACGCTCCAGCGTCGGTATTGACAGTCTATTCGCCGCCCGCCCCGCGGGATTTTACATGTGCGGGTATCAGGGTATCACACACCGCCGCGCCGATTTGTTGACACCCTGATACCCTGACATCCGACGAACGGATTTATGCCATCAACTGTTGCAAATTGTTTCGGAGAAGTGCTTGTACGATTTCGGATATGGCCACAATTGGACTCGGGCGTATCAGCTCGCGTTTGGGGTCTCATCGCCGATGAGACTCGCCGTTCGCGATTCGTCGGCAATATTTACGCGCTTTGTAAAAAACCACCGCGTCATGCGGGGTTCTTCCATCCGTATCGAGGGCGAAGTCAGGAATCGTCCCCACCGGCGTCCAGCCAGCTGCCGATACAAGCGATCCGCTGCGGTTCCGCGCTTGGCGTCCAACGTCAGTAGACGGAACCCAGCCTGGCGGGCCGCGTCTTCAATGGCTTGCATCAGCCGCGTGCCCAGCCCCGCGCGGCGACAACGGCGATGCACCAGCAGCTTGGCAACTCTCCGCACGATGCGGCTGATTCGGTGCCCACGCCGGATGAAGTTGGACACTGCCCGCGACTCACTTCCGCATCGCGAGCGACGAGAAAGACGGCTTTCGCGTCGGCTGTGGAAATGGTCTTTCGCCACCACTCTTCGGCACGCTCAGGTGTCAACGGCGCGATAAAGCTCACCGCCGCCCCGGACTCGACCGCGTCCACCAGAAGCTCAGCGAGCGCCGAGATCGGCGTCGCTCGCCGGCGAAGTCAGTCGTTCAATGGATGGCGTTGGCTCGGTCATGTTTGGCAACCGATACTGGTCCGAAGAGTTTTTGTTAGGATATGCAGCGTGTTCGACTTGCCGCATATTCGCCAAGTGGCAATTCTCAAGAACAAGCGCGAGCCGGTCGCTGCCTCGTTGCATCTTTACGCGAATAACGATTTCGTCTATCGCGCTGAACGACAATGGTCATGGCCTCGCAGGCTCCTCAAGTTGGTTTCGCGGCTTCGGCGAACACCGCTGGAAAGCGGCCACTGGGATCGGAGATTGAAGCCGTCCGCATTGGATGGAGACTGGAGGCTGCTCGCGCTGACTTGTGAAGGCCGGATTCAGGCGCTCATGTTGTTGCGGAATATGCCGCAGCGGTCCCGACGCTCCCCGAAGAACTTGATTTACATTGCCTACCTCGAAGCCGCCCCGTGGAACCAGCAGAAACTTCCCTTTTTCACCCGCTACGGTGCGACGGGCAAGACAATGATATTGGAGGCGGTCGCGATCAGTCGGGAACAAGGCTATGGCGGCCGCATTGGTCTGCACTCGCTGCCGCAATCGATCGAGTTTTACCATCGGCTCGGACTGACGTATCTTTTCGACGATGCCGACTATGAAGGTTTGCCGTATTTCGAGTACAATCCAGTAGAAGGCGACACGCTCGAAAAGGGGAATTCGCCATGATGACGCGCGAAGAATTGCTGGAGGCTGCCAAACTGGAAGAGAACACTTCCATTTCCGCCGGGGGTCCTGCGACCCGACGGAAACTCCACGAGCGGGAGGCGTCATGGATGGGCCGTCTCGGCTCTGCGGGGAGTGCGATCGTCCGAGCGGTGGGCCAGACCAGTCGAGTGCTGGGCAAAATGCTAGGCCTCTTCCGCAACGAATTATCGGAGGAAAACACACGGCAAGCTATGCGAGGATGGAGCCTATTTCAGAACCATGCAAATCCCTGTATTTCAAGCATATTTAGGGGTTCTGAAATAGACCTAGACACCATTGTATTCAGTGTGACTGGTGTCGGCACGGTAGATGCGGAATGTTGCGGGCATGAGAGTCCGTGAGAAAATGAATCAATCATGGGAGTTGGCGGATCAGTGGAGAATTGACCTCGCATTTCGGAATCGCATAGTTCAGAATAGCAACGAAGTCGTCGCGGGAGGTAAGTCCATGAAGACCGCTGTTCACTCGCGATTCATCATGATTGCCGCCCTGATGATCGCCTTGGATTATTGCGCAACTGCCAGTGCTCAACAATCTACGCCCCAACTGCCGCCGAACCCGGATCAGGAACTGGAAAAACGTCTCCGTGAGAGCGGCCTTTCGCAAGCTGAAATTGATAGGCTCCTTCTTCGGCTGCAAGCGCTCCGTGGCAATCAGTTCCAGCCGCATGGGCCGCTGTTGGGAACCGATCGAGCCAGCCGTTTTGAACGCATCGCCGATCAAGCCAATAATTTCGACAGCGAGCCGCAGCAAGGCACATTCGGCTATTTTCCAAAGCCCAAAAATCGAATCGTAAAAATCATCGGCCCATCCAGCGCCATCGTCGCACTGCCCCTGAAACCCAAAAACAAGGGCGACGCAACGGAAACGCACGTCATCATCAGCGGCATAGCAACCGCTGGCCATGAAGCAAATGCATTTATCGACCTCAACATGCCCTTCGAAGTCACCGGCACACTGAAGATGGGCGACCGATCCTACAAAAGACTCGAGGCAGTTCCAATCACTCCCGTGCCCATGATTCGCGTTTTCGCGATTCCATTGCTTCAACTCCAACAGATAATCTTGACTGAGCATTTGGCACGCCGGTCACATCCGCCCCACCGGCTCCACGGCGAAGTGCAGCACGTCCGAACTCACCACCGACGGCAGCGGCAGCAACGCCCGATTCAGCTCGGCTTTGGCGTCCACGCGGAAGTCGCCGTGGAGGCGTACGCCGAGGCCTTCCTTCGAGCGGTAGAGCACCACCGGTTCCGTCAGCCAGGGGATGGTCACGTGCGATTGGCCGGCGGGGCCGAGGATGAGCGTGTCGGCCATGAGCAGCACGCCGTCCACGGCCACTTGCAGGCGATGGCCGCTCACGAGTTCGAGCCGGGCGGTCGGGCTGATCTCCACCGGGCGATGGAAGACGAACTGGCAGGTGGCCCCGAGCGTGACGCGGTCGGCCGATTTCAACAGCGACCGCGTCGCGGCGGTGCCGTTAATCAACATGCCGCGGCTCGATTCGAGCACGTAGCCTTCGCCGTCGCGGCTGATCTCGGCGTGCAGTCGCGACACGTCGGCCAGCAGCGGAATGTCGATCGGGGCTTCGGCGGTGGCCTGGCCGAAGGTGACGCGCGGGGCGAGGCAGACGAGATAGCCGCCGACGCCGTCGATCCAGAGCAGGAACGCTTCGGCAGACCGGTGTTGCCGGCGGTCGTGGACGCTCGCTGGCGTGACGCCGCTCGCCACGGGGAAGCAGATCGACGACATCGGTTTGCGGCTTGTAGTCGATCGTCTGCGGCTGCACCTGGTCCCAGGCCCGCACCTGCATGTTCCGGGCTTCGCGGTGGGCCGGGGCCACGGCGATCACTTTCGCGGCCCACTCGGAGGCGAGCTTCCAATTCCGGCTCTCGGCGGCTTCGGTGAGGCTCGCCACGGCCCCGCGGAAGGTTTCGTGGCGAGCGTGCAGCGATTCCAGGAAGCGATTCAAGCCGGTGGCGGGAATGTCGCCCAATCGCGGTCGCACCTTCTCGGCGGTGGTGTTGGCGAGGAGGAAGTCGCCGCGGTCGGCCATTTCGCTGGCGAGCACCCAATCCTGGGCGGCGTATTCGAGCGAATCGAAATCGGGGTGGCGGGCGTTGCGGCCGCGGAGCCGCGTGACCGCTTCGACGACGTGCAGCGGATGCCCCGCTTCCATCGCGGCCCGGCACTCGGCCAGGGCCAAGCGCGTGAGGGCTTGCCGCAGGGCGGTGGTTCGCGATTCGCCGGTGTTCAGGGCTTCCGCGGCGAGGAGTCGCTGCCAGCCGGTTTCGGGATCGTCCGCCCGGATCGCCTTTTCGCCGGCCGCGACGTAAGCGAGCGCCACTTCACGCGACAGTTTCCAGGCCCGGCGATGCCCCTCGGCGAGCAACGGCTCCAGCAGGCGGTGCGCGTCCTCGGGCCGCCCTTGCTTGAGCGCCTCTTTCGCCTGTCGCAGTGTCAGCCACGGGGAAAAACGCATGATGAACAACGATGAAGTATGAACGACGAACGATGAATGCAGGGTTGTTTTTACTTCATCGTTGACCGTTCATCGTTCATCATTCAAAGAAAAAGGCGACGCCGTTCCGGCGTCGCCTCCCCAATTAGACTTCCGAAGTCTCAAAGCCGACTTCGGAAGTCGAGTCAGTTCGATTCCTTCTTCTTCGCCCCACCCGAGAGCGGCGAGAGGATGTCATCGACGCTCAGGTTGTTGGCCGGGGCGCCGGCTTCGCTCGCCACGGTCGGGGCCAGCTTCAGCTTCGTGCGCTTGATGTCGATGTCCTTTTGAAGGTCCTTGAGGGCCTGCTTCACGGACGCAAGCTGCGTGTCGTCGAACTGGTATTTGCTTTCGATCTGCTGGAGTTGCAGCCGCTTGTATTCGGCTTCCAGGCGATCGACGGCCACGGTGAGTTCCCGCTTCTGCCGCTTGATGCTCTCGACGGATTTTTGCAGCGACATCCTTGATGCGTTCGCGGGCCACCAGCGTTTGCTGCATCGTGGAGAGCGTTTCCTTGCGGTTGACGAGCCGCTTCACGTCGTCGGAGAGATATTGCTTGGCTTCATCGACCGGCACCGTGAAGCTGCCATAGTGGACCCGTTCCGTCGCGTTGCGGATCGCTTCGCCGGCGGCGACGACTTTCTTCTCTTCCATGCGCGATGGCCACTTGCTCGTGGCTGATGTCGTTGGTCAGGTAATCGACCTCGACGATTTCCTTGGCGAGTTCGTTGCTGGACTTCTCGATTTCCTTGTCGAGGCCGCCGATCTCACGGCGGAGTTGCTTGATCTTCTTGTCGGCGGGGACTTTAGAATCGACCCAGTCGCCGAGGGCGGAGACTTCTTCGCGGGCGTACCCGAACATGCGGGTGCCTTTGAGGGCGAAACAGGCCGCGACGCCGATCGCTGCCACGATCAACAGCTTTTTCACCATGATGTGCACTCCTCGTCCCGACGGTGGTCGGCGGCGTGGTAAGCTCCGGTTGAACAACACCATGTCGCTTCGCCGGAGCCGATATGAGAGTGTTTCGCCGAGCGATGCCGGGGATTTAGGCAATGATGAGGATTTTTTGAAAAAAGTTCCGAACTCGATTTCACGCCCGTTCCGCGAAGTTTTTCAGCATCGCCAGGCCGATGGATTGGCTCTTTTCCGGGTGAAACTGCGTCGCGAACAGGTTCCCTTTCCAGATCACGGAGGCGAACTCCTCGGGATACTTCGTCCACCCGGCAATGATCGCCTTCTCCTTCGGCTCGGCGAAATAGCTGTGCACGAAGTACACCTGCGGATTCTCCGGCAACCCGTGGAACAGCGGGCATTCGGGATTGGTGCGGACGCTGTTCCAGCCCATGTGCGGCATCTTCAAGCCGGGCGAGTCCGCGAAGCGCACCACGTCGCCGGGAAGCACGTTCAGGCCGTCATAGAGGCCGTCCTCGTAACTTCGCGTGAAGAGCATCTGCAAGCCGAGGCAGATGCCGAGGAACGGTTTTTCGCTTTCGGCGTGCTTCAAAACCGCGTCCGCCAGGCCGGTCTCGCGGAGCTTGGCGATGGCGTCGCGGAAGGCCCCGACGCCGGGCAGCACCAGCCGCTCGGCCGTCGCGGCCCGCTTCGGGTCGGCGGTGATCTCCGCGGCGTGGCCGACCGCCTCGAACGCCTTCTGCACGCTGCGGAGGTTGGCCATGCCGTAATCGACGATGACGATCGCCTCCATCGTCAAGGCTCCTTCGGTGTGCCACGGACTATTGAAATCAGAAATCCGGCAACGAACAGGCCGCCGACCAGAAGGCCAACCATGATCGCCAGCAGCATTCGGTCGAAGAAGACTGTCTGCACGAGTTGGCCGAACGAGCTGCCAGTCCAGCCAGCAGATGAGAATGCCCGCCGCGATGCCGGGGCCGAAGGGGATGGCCCGATCCGCGTTGGGCGGAAGCTTCAGGAACGCTTCGATGACCCGTTGCACCAGCACGATCGGCAGCAGCACGATCGCGCCGACAAAGAAGGCCAGCGCGATCGGCTGCCAGCCGAGGAAGGCACCGGCCATCATCAAGAGATCGGCATCGCCGATGCCGAGGGCCTCGCGGCCAAAGCCGTGTTCGAAGAGGTATTTCACGGAGCGGCCGATGAGTCTGCCCCGCCGCAGCCCCAACGACGCCGGTGAGAAGTCCAAGTTGCCAACTGCCGATCGGTGCCCACGCCGGCGGCGGGCCCCACGCGGGCCAGAGGCTCAGACCGATCGGAATGATTCCCGCACAGGCCGGATGCGACCAGGGAAATAGCCTCAACGGAAGCGGCAAATCAGAGTCAACATTTGGCCAGGGCCACGGCAGGAGCGTGGACGCGATGATGCCGACGAATGTGCCGACGACCGTGATCTGCGGCGGGATGATCTTGTATTGCAAGTCAATCGCCGACGCCGCGATCAGCAATGCCAGCAGAAACGCATGCACGAAAAAAGTCAAAAGCGCGTCGAACCCCGGTGCGCCGCCGAAGACCGCTCGCCGCATTCCCGGCGACTGATGCACGTTCAGCAGCACCTCGGCCACATAGAGACCCACGAACGCAAGCCCGGTGAAGAGTTCGACCCAAAGATAGCGGCTGCTGAACTTCTGCGCCGCAGTTGCGGCACTTGCCGCGAAGCCGCAGGTAGCCGATGATCGGCAGATTGTCCGCGAAGCGGATCGGTTGAAGGCAGGTGAAGCAGCGCGAGCCGGGCCAGACGATGCTTTTTTCAAATGGCAGCCGGGCGATCAGCACGTTCAGAAAGCTGCCGACGACGAGGCCGTAGAGGAAGATGAAGAGGATGAACAGGGCGTGCGGCAGGTACATCATCCACATGGTTTGCCCTTCGTGTTAACCCGACGCGCCAGCGAGGGAAGGGATTTTATTCCTGCCTCGCTGGCGCGTCGGGTTAACGGCCCTTCGCCTGCCACGCTTGCAAGATAGTATTCGCGACCGTTTCCGGCGACTCGTTCGCATCGACGCGGAGGTGGGCCGTCGCCTCGTAGAAGCCACGGCGTTCGGCCAGAGTGCGGGCGACTTCCTCGAAACCCCCGCTCGCCGTGAGATTGGGCCGCCGCGCCGCGGTGAGCGGATCGGCCTGAATCCGCTGCCAGCAAGTCTCGGCGGAGGCGTCGAGCCAGATGACGAAACACTCGCTTTTCAAATTGTTCCGCGTCGTCTCGCGAAGAATCGCCCCGCCGCCCGTGGCGAGCACGATTTCTGATTCTTCCAAGAGCCAGACAATGTTGTCGTGTTCGAGAACGCGAAAGGCCGCTTCGCCGTCATCTTTGAAAATCTCTGCAATCGATTTGCCGGCCTTTTCTTCGAGCACCACATCTGCATCGATGAACCGCCAGCCGAGCCATTCGGCGACGAGAGGCCCCACGGTGCTCTTGCCGCTGCCGCGGCCGCCGATGAGTGCGATGCGGGACATAAGATGAGGATAGCAACCGTTCGGTAGCCGCAGGCTTCAGCCTGCGGAATGCACTCCGCAGGCTGAAGCCTGCGGCTACCGGAAAAGCCCCTTGCCTGCCCGCGGCGAATGCCGACACTACCCGCAATGGAACTGTCGCGCAACCTGAAAGTGGATAGCGTCTCGCGGCTGCAACCCGCGGTGCCGAGCGTCATCGCCGCCGACGCCACGGTGGCCGAAGCCCTCGCGGCCATGAGGCGGGACAAAGTCAGTTGTCTGCTCGTAGTCCAGGGCGGCGCGCTCGCCGGCATCTTCACCGAGCGCGATCTGCTCACCCGCGTGCTGGCCGTGCGGAAGCCGCTGACCGTCACGGTGGGTGACTGCATGACGCCCGACCCGGTGACGGTCAATCCGAAAGACCCGGTGCGCACCGCGATCAAGCGGATGCAATCCGGCGGCTACCGCCACCTGCCCGTGGTGGACGAAGAGGGCCGCCCCGTCGGCATTCTGAGTGCGAAGCGAATCGTCACCTACCTGGCTGAGCACTTCCCCGCGACCGTCTACAATCTGCCGCCCGACCCGAAAAGCGTGCCGGCGACGGCGGAGGGGGCGTGAATCGTCGCAATTTATTTCTTCCGTTAGCGGCGCCGGTAGTGGCACCGGCGTCCCGCCGGTGCGGCACAGCCTATGATTTCACCGGCGGGACGCCGGTGCCACTTGTGCGCCATCATCAGCGGCCGCGGTGCGGGCTGGTCTTGCGCTCGCCGCCGGAGGGTGTTTTGCCATCAGTTGTAGCTTTGGTATCTGGTGCGGGCAGAGGCGTAGCCGGCGCTTTCCATTCGAACTTCTTGAAGTATTCGAGCGCGTCCTTGTCGTCGACTTTGAGTTCGCCGGCGGTTCGGACGCCGACCATCACGAGTCGGTTGCTCGCAAAAAACATGCGGATAAACATCATCTTTCCGGTCTTATCCTTCATCAGAATCTGCTTGGCCGTCTGGCCGGAAATCGATGACGTTTCATCATTCAGGATTTCGCCGCCGTCCATGCCCGGCATTCCAGGCATGCCGCCTCCCCTGCCGCCTTTCGGGGTCGGTTTGGTCAAATCCTCTGGCTTGAACTGACTCGCCATCGACGCAGGAAATTCGACCAGCACGATTACATATTGGCGATCTGGCTCATCCCGCACCCACGCGTCAACCTTGATTTGAAACATGGCCATCATGGCCTTGGCCTGCTCCATTTGCTTGGGGTCCCCTCCTCCTCCTTCCGAGAGCGCATCCAGCCCTTTATTCACCGGGACGCCCGTGGGAAAGTAAGCGGTGAACGAGCCGTCAGGTGCATCGAATTTGGTCCAGCTTTTTTTGCCGAAGAGGAAATAGCCACCGGCAGCCAGCAGTAGAACAAGCAATACCCCACCGCCGATCAGCAGCGGCAGCTTCGACGAACTCGCGGTCCTCTTCTTCCCCTTCCTCTTCCGCGGACGGTCATCCTCGTCTTCGTCGTCATCCTCATCGTCGTCGTACTCGGCGACGACCTTTCGCTTTTTGCGCGGGCGATCATCGTCATCGTCATCTCGCGCTCCGCTCCGGGGACTCCGCGTCGCGGCTAAGCGGGGTTTCGGCTTTTCTTCCACGACCTCGAAATCGTCCTCGACCACCTCGAAGTCGTCCTCCACGACTTCAAAATCATCGCCGCCGGGCACGGACACCATTCGGGCGCATTTCGGGCATTTGATCTTCGTCCCGGCCGCGGTGTCTGCGACGCCGAGGCGGCTGTGGCAACCGGGGCACTGAATGGCGATGGCCATGGGAGGGGCTTCCAGAGAAGATAAGAAAGCGGCGCAACCTCGATTCTACCGCCCCGTTCCGGCGTTGCAACGAAAACTGCTCTACCCGATCGGGGGTTTTCGTCGAACAATAAAGAAGGCAAGGAGCCCTCCGCGTCCACCGTCCCGGCTGCTGGCTGCTCCTCTTCCTTTCGCCTCCGAGGTTGACTCGATGAGTACTGCCGTCGCCACGCCGCCGGTTTCGAAGCATAAACCGATTGAAGAACTCGCCGATGTGACCATCCGTTTCGCCGGCGACTCCGGCGACGGCATGCAGTTGGCCGGCACGCAGTTCACCAACACCTCGGCCCTCGCCGGCAACGACATCGCCACGTTCCCGGACTTCCCGGCCGAGATTCGCGCCCCGGCCGGCACGCTCGCCGGCGTCTCCGGGCTTCCAGGTCCACTTCAGCAGCACGCGATATTCACACGCCCGGCGACGATGCTCGACGCCCTCGTGGTGATGAATCCGGCCGCGCTCAAGACCAACCTGAAAGACCTCCAGCCCGGCGGCATCCTCGATCGTCAACACCGACGCCTTCGGCGTCTCGGACCTCGAGAAGGCCGCGTACAAGGTCAGCCCGCTCGAAGACGGCAGCCTGAAGGGCTATCGCGTCGTCCGCGTGCCGGTGACGAAGCTCACGCGCGAAGCCGTGGCCGAGTGCAAGCTCACGCCCGCGAGGAAGCCGATCGCTGCAAGAACTTCTTCGCCCTCGGCCTCGTGTACTGGATGTACGAGCGGCAGCCTGGATGTCACGCTGAAGTGGATTCGCGACAAGTTCGCCAAGAACCCGCAGTACGTGATGCGAACACGCGGGCTCTGAAGGCCGGCTACAACTACGGCGAAACGGTCGAGATTGCTGCCGGTTCAGTACAAGGTGGCGAAGGCGAAGATCGAGCCGGGCACCTATCGCAAGATCACCGGCAACGAAGCCGCCGTCCTCGGCCTCGTCGCCGCGACACAACTGGCGAACAAGCAACTCGTCTACGCCAGCTACCCGATCACGCCGGCCAGCGGCGATACTCGAACGACTCGCGGACATGCGGCGCTGCGGCGTCAAGACCTTCCAGGCCGAGGACGAGATCGCCGCGGTCGGCGTGGCCATCGGCGCGAGCTACGGCGGCGCCGTCGGCTGCACCGGCACCAGCGGCCCCGGCATCTGCCTCAAGAGCGAAGCCGATCGGCCTCGCCGTGATGACCGAACTGCCGCTGATTATCGTGGACGTGCAGCGCGGCGGCCCCAGCACCGGACTGCCGACGAAGACCGAGCAAGCCGACTTGCTGCAGGCGATGTTCGGCCGCAACGGCGAAAGCCCGGCCTGCGATCGTCGCCCCGCAGTCGCCCGTCGATTGCTTCGACATGGCCTTCGAAGCCGTGCGCATCGCCACGCGGTTCATGTGCCCGGTCTTCTTCTCATCGGACGGCTACCTCGCCAACGGCTCGGAGCCGTGGAAGATTCCCGATGTCGCGTCAAGCTGCCGAAGATCAAGGTCGAGAACGCGACCGAGCCGAACAGCGAAGGCTGGAACGGAGCCGTCCACGAGAACGGCGAGGCGACAGCGGGCAAGTTTCTGCCGTACCGCCGCGACGAATTGCTCGCCCGACCCTGGGCCGTCCCCGGCACGCCGGGCCTCGAGCACCGCATCGGCGGCATCGAGAAGCAGGACGTGACCGGCAACGTCAACTACGAGCCCGCCAACCACGAGCACATGGTCGAACACGCGGGCGAAGAAGATCGAGAACATCGCCACTGACGATCCCGGATCTGGAAGTGTACGGCCCGCCGGACGCCGAAGCTGCTCGTGATCGGCTGGGGCGGCACCTACGGCAGCGATCACGACGGCCGTGGAACGCTGCCCAGAAGCGCGGCCTGAAGGTGGCCCAGGCGCATCTTCCGCTATCTGAACCCGATGCCGAAGAACACGGAAGCGGTGCTGAAGAAGTTCAAGAAGATCCTGGTGCCGGAGCTGAACGCCGGCCAGCTCGTCCTGGCTCCTGCGGGCGAAGTACCTGGCCCCCGCGGAGGCCTGAGCAAGGTCCAGGGCAAGCCGTTCCTCGTCTGCGAGATCGAGGCGGCGATTGAGAAGATGCTGAAGTGACCGATTATGCTACGCTCGCCAGGGGTGAAGCGCCGCGCAGCGAACGAAACCCCTGGCGGGCGATCACGAATCACACATTGAACCAACTACCCGATCTAGCTGAGGAATAAATGGCCGCACAACCACTCTCCCGACTCTGACACCGGACGACTTCACGACCGACCAGGAGGTCCGCTGGTGCCCCGGCTGCGGGGACTACTCCATCCTCGCTCAGATGAAGAAGGCGCTCGCCACGCGTCGGCGTGCCACGCGAGAAGATGGCGTTCGTCTCCGGCATCGGCTGCTCCAGCCGCTTCCCGTACTACATGAACACCTACGGCTTCCACACCATCCACGGCCGGGCCCCGACCTTCGCGACCGGCCTGCGGCTCGCGAACCCGGACCTGCAAGTCTGGGTCGTCACCGGCGACGGCGACGGCCTCTCGATCGGCGGCAACCACCTCATCCACGCCCTGCGCCGCAACGTCGACATCAAGATTCTGCTCTTCAACAACGAGATCTACGGCCTCACGAAGGGCCAGTACTCGCCCGCCAGCCGGCTCGGCACGCAAGACCAAGACCAGCCCGCGGAGGCATCGTTCGAGACGCCGGTCCGGCCGCTGCCGCTGGCTCTCGCGGCCGAAGCCACGTTCGTCGCCCGCACCATCGACATCGACGTGCAGCACCTGGTCGGCATTCTTCAGAAGGCCGCGGCGCACAAGGGCACGCGCGTTCGTCGAGATCTACCAGAACTGCAAGATCTTCAACGACGGCGTCTTCGAGTACGCCACCGACAAGAGCGTGAAGGCGGACAACGTGCTCTATCTCGAGCACGGCAAGCCGATGATCTTCGGCAAGGACACGCAACAAGGGCATTCGCCTGAACGGCCTGAAGCCCGAGGTGGTCGAGATCGGCAAGGATTGCCAGATCGATGACCTGCTGACGCACGACGAGGCCGCCGAGGAGCCGACGCTGGCGTATCTGCTGAGCCGCTTCGCCACGACACGCACGGACGCGGTCAAGCCGTTCCCGGAGCCGGTCGGCGTGTTGCGGAACGTCCGCAAGCCGACCTACGAGGAACTGCTCGACGGCCAGATCAACGAGGCTGATCGCCAAGAAGGGGCCGGGCGAAGATCGAGGATCTCTTCAAGGCCGAGGATATTTGGACGGTGACGTGATTCGTCGGCCAAAGAGGGCTTCGCATGACAGCGACCGTGAACATCGTCAATCCGCCGGTGCTGCCGACGCTGACGTTCCTTCGTCGCTTGACGCGGGAAGAATATCACCGCCTCGATGAGAAGCAGGTCTTTCCGGGAGATGAACGCATCGAATTGCTCGACGGCGTGCTGATACGAAAGGCCCGCCAGACACCAGAACACTGCGCCGCGAGGCGCTATATTCGCGAGAGCATTGGTCCTCTGGTTCCGAAAGGATGGTTCGTCGATTGCCCGGGAGTCCTGGGTTTCGACAATTCGGAACCCGAACCGGACGCGACGATTATCCGCGGCGACCCGTGCGAAGATTATCGCGATCGCCATCCCGGCCTTCAGGACCTCGGTTTGGTCATCGAAGTGGCTGACACCACGCTGGCATTCGACCGCCGCGAAAAAGGCTGGCTGTACGCCGACGCCAACATCTCCGTGTATTGGATTCTCAACCTCATTGACAAGTGCGTCGAAGTCTACAGCGAGCCGCAGCCGTTTCTCACGCCGGCGAAGTATGCCAACCGCGCCGTCTTTGTCGCCGGGCAGGACGTGCCGATTATGCTCGACGGCTAAAGCGTCAACACAATCCCGGCAGCCGAATTGCTGCCCTAAATGCCCAGCTCGCACATCGCCATTCTTAACAACTTGCTCATTTTTCCGTTTACATCGTCCCTTTCAGCGGCTATTGTTACTGAACGTTCTCCCGATTGAGCAACCATTCGTTTCCTCTCCCGGCTTGAATTCCGCGGCCTGGGCTGCGATTTTTTCATACTGAGAGGTCGTTCATGAATCGTTTTCCAGTTCATCGTCGAAAGGCGTTCACGCTCATCGAGCTTCTCGTGGTGATCGCCATCATCGCCATCCTGATCGGCCTGCTGCTGCCGGCCGTGCAGAAAGTCCGCGCAGCCGCGGCCAAGACCAAGTGCGCGAACAATTTGAAACAGCTCTCGCTGGGGTTTCACAATTTCCAGAACATCAATGGGGCCTTCCCGCCAGGACTTGGTGCGCCAGGGGATCGGAGCAAAACGGGGCCGATCTCCTCGCCCACGCTCCGCTTCCACAGCCTGGCTCTATCACTTGCTACCGTACATTGAACAAGATGCCGTTTGGAATAACATGCCGGGCTTCAACGAAAGCATCGAACTCACGTGGCTCGATAACAACGGCGACAGCGTATTGATGTTCGGTTGCCCGGTGGATCCCGCGATTGGCGTGGCCGATTCCGGCGGCGTCGGTGGAAGGCGGCCCACCTGCAGTTACAAGGGCATTCGCGGCCTCGACCGCGGCAATCCCAATATCGATTACACCACTCTCACGGATACCGGTCACCCCGAAGGCATTCTGTACTGGCGGTCCCAAACCAAAATTGAAGAAGTCTCGGACGGCCTCTCGAATACGCTGCTGGTCGGCGAACACCCCGCTTCGCAGGCCGATGGCTACTTGCCGGCCGGCGATTGGGGTTGGTGGTACACCAGTACCACCGAGAACTATGAGGGAGCCCTCTGGCCGGACGACGTTCTCTACGGCGTGACCGCCTTCTCGTCCCACTATGGTTTCTCCCCAACTTACGGCAGTTGCCCGAACCCGCCCTACTTCTACCGCGCCCCGCTCAACCAAAAGACGGTTTGCAACTACGACTGGTTTTGGAGCTACCACAGTGGCGGCGCCAATTTCATCTACGCCGACGGCTCCGTTCATTTCTTGCCCTACACCGCCCGCCCGGTCATGGTCCCAATGGCCACGCGAAACAAAGGCGATTCGATTCCGGACTATTGATGAAACGAATCTCCGCAGTCGTTCTGGCGTGTTTGGTCGCTGCCGTCGTCGGCTGCGGCGGCGGTTCCAGCACGCTCAGCGGCAAAGTCACTTTGAAGAAAATCCCACTGACGCAGGGTGAAGTCACCGCCTTCGGCGAATCGGGAGAGGTTGCAAGTGGCACGATCAATGAGGATGGCACCTACCGCATCGACAACTGCCCCAGCGGGAAAGTGAAGATCCGCGTGACGTCGCCCGACCCGCAGGCTCTGGCCGACGCCATGAAAGCCGCCGACGATCCCGCCCGCCGCCGCCGTTCCGGCGGACAACCGCCTCCCCCTCCACCTCCGCCCGCGGGTGATCCCAGCAAATGGTTCGCCATTCCCGAGATGTACAACGACCCAGACACCTCTGGCCTACTTGTGGAAGTCTCCGGGTCCACCGAATATGACATCGAAATGGAATGACGGCGAGTCCTCATGTACTGCCCCCACTGCTCGCATCTGAACCTGCCCGGCACCGATCAGTGCGCCAAGTGCCTCTTCGATCTCGCCAGCGTCGATCTGCCGGTGCCGCAGGACAAGATCGACGCCAGCCTGATGGCCGATTCCGTTCAGGCGCTTGGACCGCGGCCACCCGTCACCATCGCCGGCACCGCCACTTTGGGTGACGCCCTGACGCGGATGCTGGACCGCGGCGTCGGTGCCCTGCTCGTCATCGACGAGCATCAGCTGCTTCAGGGCATCCTTACCGAACGGGACTTTCTCGAGAAAGCCGCCGGGGTCGCCGAGTTCGAGCGATTGCCCGTGGAGAGCGTGATGACACGCGACCCCGAGTCGGTATCCCCGGGGGACAGCCTGGCCTTCGCGGTGCGGAAAATGAGCGTCGGCAACTACCGGCACATGCCCGTCGTGGAAAACGGCTCCCCGGTCGGGGTGTTCTCCGTGCGGGACCTCCTCAGGCACGTCACGCGGCTCTGCTCGCCGGCTTCATAACCCCCTGGAACGCCGCTCGTTTTCGGCAGTGAGAGCTGAAAAAAGACTTGCTTTCCCGAAAATTTCGGCATTCCTTCTAAAATCTGCTTGTAGGATGGCCAAGCTAAGGTAAACTTGCAGAATATGAGAGGTCGATGAAGTCCCGGTGACGTTTCGCCGTGGCGAACGCCCCGAGACAATATCGTCCTCCAACGATACCGACGAGTCTCCCACGCGTTGGTAACTCATTCGTTACGATTTTCGGCAGAGTTTTTTGCGATTCAGGCATTCCGGGCACGACGACACGGCGTCCTCTTATCCCACCGTGCGGCGGCTCATTTTTCATTCCCGAAGGAGTCCGCATTCATGCGAAGTGAACCACTTGTTCCGAAACCCCGACGCGGTTTCACGCTGATCGAACTGCTGGTGGTCATCGCCATCATTGCGATCCTCATTGGGTTATTGCTACCCGCGGTACAGAAGGTGCGCGAAGCCGCCAGCCGCACGCAATGCACGAACAACCTGAAACAACTTGGCTTGGCCGTTCACGACTATCATGATGCCAATGGCTATCTACCGAATTACTACAGCAAAACGCTAAACGCTCCTAATGGCGAATTCCCCTGGATTTATAAGATTTTTCAGTATTTCGAGCAGCGAAGCGACAAATACCAAATGCAGAATAATGGCACTTGGACGGCTTATAGTGGGTCAGATATTCAAATTCTCACATGCCAGTCTGATCCGCGCAATCACAAGAATTATGATGGCGTCAATTTCGGTCAAGCTTATGGTTTGGAATGGTATTTTGTGTTCGGCCAGAATGATGTCTGGGATGACAAAGGCTGGAATGTGAGACTGCGAATCTTGCTCCGCCGGGGGCTCCACTGTCAACATTCTATCAACCGACAAAAGAATTAGGGCCATTGATTTGGGCAAGCATTAGTGACGGCCTGAGTAGCACGTGGCTCTTTGCCGAACGGCCACCGTCCAACGAACCAGACCCGTATTGGGGCTGGTGGGATTACCCCACGGCCTACGATACCCGTGCCGCCGGGCGCGAGTTCTCGCCCTTCTATACTCAGTGGCGCGGCTTCACGAACCCCAATCCCGGCGGCCCGGCTTGTCCTGCCCCGTCGGTTCCGCAGCGTTGGGACTACGATAACGGTTGCTATTACAATTCCGCCAGCAGTGCGCACCCTGGCGGTTTTCAAGCCGTGTATTGCGATGGCAGCGTCAAATTCCACCGCTACCCCGCCATGACCCAGATCGTTCAAACCCTTCCCACGACTGTTACGCTGATCGAAGCGCTCATCACCCGCGCGGGTGGCGAACAAACAGGCCAGGATTGAACTCTTTTTGCGCGGTTCGCGGGCCGAATCTGGTTCGCGAACCGTTCGCCTTCGAAAGAGATTGCCATGATTCCGCGCATCTTTCTCATCACCCTCCTTGCATGCTCCGCAGTGGGCTGCGGTGAGGGTTCGAGCACGGGAACGATCACCGGCAAAGTCATTGTGGCTGGCCATCCTCTCAACGGCGGCACGGTTTCGTTTCTGTCCGTCAATGCCGATGCCGTCCCCATGACATTCCTCATCAATGAAGACGGCACCTATACGGCCACGGACATTCCCCAAGGCGAGTTGATGGTCTCCGTCGTCGCCAAAGCCAGCGACGCCAACGGGGGAGGAGCCAGCGAAAGTCGCGCTGCCAAGGCCAAAGGGGAAATGGGCCGGCTTGAAAACGCCGGCCAACCGGTCCCTCCAGAATTGCAGGACGCCGTCAACGGCACGCCGGGCGAGAACGCTCCGCCGCCGCTAGTGCCTCCGAAGTATCAGGACCCATTTACAAGTGACATCAAAGTTACTCTCGATTCATCGTCCCTCCAGTTCGATGTCATCATCCCCTGACGGCGGCGATCCATGCTCCGCGTTGCCTGCTTTTCTTTGTCAATCGCGTTTCTCGCTGGCTGCGGCGGGGGGGGTGCCGATTCAGAAATGAATGGCACTGTCATGTACGAGGGTAAAACGCTGACGTATGGCAAGGTGATCGTCATTGACCAAAATGGAGATTCTCGGTTCGGCGTGATTAAACCCGATGGTAAATACCAGGTGACGGGCCTCCATCCCGGCCCCGTGAAAATCGTGGTTTACAATCTGATTCCCAGCGTCGCCGCGCCAGGGGACAAGCCGACGGGTCGCAACATGCCACTACCGCCAGGCTGGTTTGCCATTCCCGAAAAGTACTCGGACCAGGATTTGACCGATCTTGAATTCACCCTGGAAGCCGGCGCGAACGCCCACGACATCGACCTTCGTTAACGGAGCATTCCGGGTGGCACATCGCTTGCCACCCCGATGGCCCTCGCGGTGCGATGGCCGTCTCTGCCACCCGATCCACGAATTTCACTACCGATACAAGTACTGTAGGACGTTGCGCTTCGATGGAATTGCTGGCATCACAACATTCCAACGTTCAAAAGTGGCGTAGAGGCGTCAGGCGGAATTCGCGTTGTGTGCCACCTTGCCACCATCGCGTTTTTCAGGCCACGTCCGGGGCCGGGTTGACGCCGGTGTAGCCGATGATCTCGTCGCGGACGAAACGATTGAAGCTCGCGGAGAAAACCGCCTGCCGCTTTTCCCAGTGCGTGCGGACGTAGCGCAATTGAAATGCCGCCCGCATGGAGCCGAGCATCGACTGCCAGTACTCCGCCGGTACGGTCGGAATGAACGACAGCACCCGCGAGCGGTTCAGGAGATAGGCTTCCTCGTACAAGTTCACCATGGCGTTGGCGATGAAGCGGTGCGGCAGCGTGACGGCCTGCGGGTGAGTGGGATCGTTCTCCGCGTCCGTATATTCCTCTTTTTTCAGTCGGTCGAACAGTTCGGGATGTTCCGCCAGCTTGAGAAGCATGGTCTGAAATCGGCCGTAGAGTTGGCTGTACGCGGCGGCACGGAGCGAGGTGAGCAGTGCGAACGTGCCGACGAGCCCGCCCGCGATCACGAGGACCGTGGCCAGCCTCAGCAGGAGATCGATGACCGCGAGATTCATTTACTCGGAAGCTCCGGCACGATGAGATCGGCGCGGACTGGACTGGGCCTTTGAGCAGTTCGTTCGGTACCTTCGACTCACCGAGCAGTACGGCGGTTGGGTTCTCGATGGTCACGTCGAGCGATGGTGCATTCGACAACACAGGCGACGCAGTCGGTGCCGGCGTGGCGGCTGCGGGATTCGACCTCGCTCCCGCGAAATAGGCACCAGCCGCGATCGCCGCCATAAGTCCAACCAGTGCAAGTTTCCGCATCGTTTTCATGGGTCCATCCCTCCAAGTGGAGTCTAACTTGCTGTCGTCGAAGGCGTCGAGGTGAATTGGCCTCCCCATGAAAGGACTTCCCCTAGAATGGGGTATCATTCACCAGCCGAGGGAGAGAGCAGCATGCGTTGGCTCACGGCGATCCCGGTTTACAACGAAGCCGCCCACGTGCGGAACGTGCTCGCGGCCGTCCGCCGGGTCAGCCCGCGCATTCTCGTCGTGGATGACGGCTCAACCGACGACACCGAAAAGATTCTCGACGGCGAACGGGATCTGCGCGTCATCCGCCACGCCACCAACTCCGGCTACGGGGCCGCCCTGCAAACCGCCTTCCAGTACGCAATCGCCCATCACTATGACGGGCTCGTGACCATGGATTGCGATGGCCAGCACCAGCCCGACCGCATCCCGCTACTTCTCGAACAGATCGATGGCGCGGACATTGTCAGCGGCAGCCGCTACCTCCGCGAATTCCGCCACGACACGCCGCCGCCGAACGACCGACGTTTCATCAACGCCACCATTACCGCGGAAATCAACGAGCGTTTCGGCCTCGCGATCACGGATGCCTTTTGCGGCTTCAAGGCCTATCGCCGCGAAGCGCTTCAACAGTTGAACATCCGAGAACGCGGCTGGGGCATGCCGCTGGAGGTCTGGGTGCAAGCGGCGAAGCTCGGCCTGCGAATCCGGGAAGTGGGCGTACCACGCGTCTATCTCGATCCGAGCCGTGCTTTTGGCGGCGTGCTCAACGATCCCACGGAGCGGCTCGCTTACTACCGCCGCGTGATCGACGACGCGGAATATGCCTGGGACGCCCGACATGCCTGTTGCGGAGCGACCTGCCCGTGAAGCGGCTCGCCGCTCCCAGTGAAAGCGGCAATTTCCTGGCGGAGCCGCCGTTCGACCGCATCCCCACTCTCATTGATGCCAATCGACAGCATCTTGACAGTTATTGGCGCGAGCTTCGGCGGCAGGCTCGCTCCGAGTTGAAAATCAGAGGGGATTCGCCGCTGATCGTCACCGGTCATCAGCCGGAGATTTTCCACCCCGGTGTGTGGGTGAAAAATTTCGCAACTTGCGGCTTGGCACGTGGCGTCCACGGGCATGGCCTCAATCTGATCGTTGACACCGATATCGTAAAGTCAACAGCGATTCTCTTGCCGAAACTCGGCTCTCCAGTGACGTCCGAAAAGCTGGCTTTCGATGAAGCAAGCCACGGCGAGACCTACGAAAACTATCACATCGTCAATTCGAATCTGTTCGATTCGTTTCCCACTCGATTGGCTGAAGCGACAAAGGACTGGCCCTTCCGCCTCACAGGATTCGAAGCGTGGCAAGCCACAGCGATCGCGCGATGCCCCATCGGTTTTGCTGGGACATCGCCTCGCGCAAATGCGGATGGCTCAGGAAGATTCTGGGCTGCAAGAATGCCGAACAGACGATCTCGGCCGTGAGCCAGTTTGAATCCTTTCGGAAATTCGCAAGCGGATTGATCGCGATGCCGATCGATTTCGCGATACCTACAACCGAGCCATTCGCGATTATCGAGCCGCCAATCGGGTCAGGAGCCGAAACCACCCCGCCGCGGAACTGGATGCAAACGAACTCCCTTTCTGGACGCAATCGGGCTTGCGACAGCGCAGTTTTCGACCTCTGCATTTCGATTCTCTTCGACCCAAAGCACTGACGCTGACGCTGTTCGCACGGCTGATTCTCGGCGATTTTTTCATCCACGGCCTGGGCGGCGGAAAGTACGAGACCGTGAACGATGCCGTCATCCGCGATTTTTTCGGCATCGAACCGCCGGCATGTCCAATCCGTCACCGGTACTCTGCGTCTGCCGCTGCCAGTGCCACCCGCCAATCGAAATGAGCTTGGCTGGTTAAGGACGCGCGCTCACCATTTGCAGTGGAATCCTCACGAAGGCGTCACGGGGGGCGATGCCGACACGTTGCGGCAACACCACCGCCGAATCATCGACCAATCCACGGTCAATCACGAAGATCGTGTCGAACGCTATCGGGAATTCCGGAGGCTCAGCGTGTCCCTGCGGCCACGAATCCAAGCTCAAATCGACGAATTGAAAAAGCGGCAGGATGCCGCCGAATGCGATCTTATCGACAATGCGATTCTGCAATCCCGCGATTACGCCTGGATTCTCTATCCTGAATGCGTGTTGAGACCCTTCCTGCAACGGTTTCTTGGACGATTGACTGCGTTTGCCGACCGTCTGACAGCAGCCGTGAAAGCGTACGGCCCGCTCTGCGTCGGCCTCGATCCGCGTATTGACAGTTTGCCGAACGCGTTGCGTTCCCTGCCGCCAGCCGACGCCTATGAGAGGTTTTGCTCGCGCGTGCTCGAATTGGTGTGGCCGTTCGCCGGCATCGTCAAGCCGCAAGCCGCATTCTTTGAACAGCTAGGAGCGGACGGTTTCGCGCACTACAAACGATTCAACACAAAGCCCGCGAACTTGGCTTCATCACCATTCTCGACGCCAAGCGCGGCGACATTGCCAGCACGGCGGCGGCTTATGCCGAAGCCGCGTTCTCCTCGGAGATCTGGCACGCCGATGCTATCACTGTGAATCCGTATCTAGGTGCTGACGCCGTCGAGCCGTTCATTGTGCGAGCCCGAGCGGTCGGCGGCGGCGTCTTTGTGCTCGTTCGCACCAGCAACCCCGGCGGCGGCTTCTTTCAAAATCTGGTCTGCGATGGCAAGCCACTCTACCGCCACGTCGCCGAAGCGGTGACTGCCTGGAACGCCGGCCGCGGCGATGTCGGAGCCGTGATCGGCGCGACGCAACACGACGAGTTGAAAGAACTGCGAGCCGCGATGCCGGGCGTCTGGTTCCTCGTCCCCGGCTATGGCACAGGTGGAGCGGCCGCCGACGTGCGGGCCGCTTTTCCTCAAGCCATTGTCAACAGTTCCCGCGGTATCACCTTCCCCTTTCAGCCCGACGACGCCGATTGGGAAACAAAAATTGAGACCGCGGCCCGTCAGGCAGCCCGCGACTTGCGAGTCTGAAATCCCGTCCATAGCCACGGTTGGGTTTTCGCGTATCAATGATATTTCCCCATCGGAGTTGTTCGATGATCGAACGGCAAATGGAACTGCGGCGGCGGTACACTCGCAAAGACAAAATGCGAAAGCTCAAGAAAAAGCTGGCCACGGCGAGCGGCGAAGCCCGCGAGAAAATTCTCTACAAGATCAAGCGGCTCAGTCCGTCCTGGACGGAAGCCTCGCTGACACAGAACAAGACCACGGCCCCCACCGCGGTGGCGAAGGAACCGCGCGAACCGAAGAAGAAGCCGGCGCCGAAAGGCCCGCCCAAAGAAAAGAAGGCCGCCTCTTAAGCGTGCAGCGCTTGGCCGAGCCACGCCAGCCGCGCCGCTTCCGCGACGCTCTCCGTCAACGTCGGGTGCGCGTGCACCATGCGGGCAATGTCCTCGGCACTGCCGTGATATTCCAGGATCGTCACGGCTTCCGCGATCAAGTCTGACGCTCGCGGCCCGAGGATGTGAACGCCAAGCACGCGATCCGTTTTCTCGTCGGTGATGATCTTCACGAAGCCATCGCTTTCGTCCATCGCCTTGGCCCGACCGCTCGCCATGAACGGGAACTTGCCAACTTTATACTTCGTCCCCTTCTCTTTCACCTGCTCTTCGGTCAGGCCGACGCTTGCCACTTCCGGCCAAATGTAAATCGCGCTCGGGATCGCATCGTAATTGAGGTGCGTCTTCTTGCCCGCGAGCATCTCGGCAATCACAACGCCTTCTTCCATCGCTTTGTGGGCCAGCATTGGCCCATCGATGAGATCGCCAATCGCGTAAATTGTCGGGACACTAGTGCGATATTGTTTGTCGGTGGGAACCTTGCCACTTTTCGCGTCGTATTTCACGCCAGCCGCTTCGAGCCCGAACCCTGCGTAAACGGCCGGCGGCCGACGGCGACAAGCACCCGGTCCCCCTCGAACGATAATTGTTTCCCATCTTTCGACTCGGCTGTCACCGTCACCGTGTCTTCACGAATGCTCGCGCCGGTCACTTTTGTGTCGAGGTGGAACTCCATTCCCTGTTTTTTCAGAATGCGTTCGACGCTCGCCGCCACTTCGCCGTCACAGATCGGCAGGATTTTCGGCAGGAATTCCAGGAACGTGACCTTCGAGCCGAGCCGTTTCCAGACGCTGCCGAGTTCGAGGCCGATGTAGCCCGCGCCGACGACGATGAGATGCTTCGGCACGGGGTCGAAGGTCAAGCGCCTCGGTCGAGGAAACGATGAGCTGGCCGTCGAACTTCAGGAACGGCAGATTCGGCGCTCTCGCTGCCGGTGGCGAGGAGGATCGTCTTCGCCGTGAGAGCTGTTTTCGTGCCGTCGGCCGCTGTCACTTCGACGTTCGTGCCGCCGTGGGAGCGTCCCGGCGCCAAAGTAAGAACGTGATCTTGTTTTTCTTGAACAGGAACGCGACGCCGTCGGTCAGCGATTTCACGACGCCATCCTTGCGTTTCAGCATTGTCGGCGAGATCGAGTGCGACGTGCCGACGCGGATGCCATGGCGGGCGAGCTTGTGGACGGCCACGTCGTAGAGTTCGCTGGAATCGAGCAGGGCCTTGCTGGAATGCAGCCGACGTTCAGGCACGTGCCGCCGAGGGCTTTGTTCTGCGCTTCTCGACGACGGCGACCTTCATCCCGAGTTGGGCTCGCGGATCGCCGCGACATACCCGCCGGGCCCGGCACCGATGACAATCAGATCGAAAGAGCTCAGGCATGATCGAGTCCCAAAACGATTGAAACGCAGATTCCAGCGGATGGCCACAGAGAAGAACTGTTGTGTTCTTCTGTGGCCATCCGCGGAATCTAGCGTTTCAATTTCTTATACGTCCAACAGCATCCGCTCGGGGTTTTCGACGCACTCCTTGATTCGCACCAGGAACTGCACCGCTTCGCGGCCGTCGATGCAGGCGGTGGTCGTAGCTCAGCGCGAGATACATCATCGGGCGGATCACGATCTGGTCGTTCACCACGACGGGCCGCTTCTGGATCGCGTGCATGCCGAGGATCGCGGTCTGCGGCGGGTTCAGGATCGGCGTGCTCATCATGCGAGCCGAAGATGCCGCCGTTGGTGATCGGTGAACGTGCCGCCCTTCAGGTCTTCGACGGCTGATCTTGCCGTCGCGAGCACGCTTCGGCCACGTCGGCGATCTTCTTCTCGATCTCGGCGAAACTCAGCTTGTCCGCGTCGCGAAGGACCGGCACCATCAAGCCCTTTTTCGGTACTGACGGCGACGCCGATGTCGTAGAAGTGCTGGCAACACGATGTCGTTGCCGTCGATGCGGGCGTTCACGATTGGGAACGCTTTCAAGCGCTTCGACGGCGGCCTTGACGAACATCGACATGAAGCCGAGCTTGACGCCGTACTTCTTTTCGAACCGCTCGTTGTAGCTGCTGCGCAGGTCCATGACGGCGGACATGTCGACTTCGTTGAAAGTCGTCAGCGTGGCGGTGCTGTTCTGCGATTCGAGCAGTCGCTCCGCGATCCGCCGACGGATCATGCTCATCGGCTGTCGGGTTTCGCGAGGCGAAGGTGTCTGGGGTTTGGGGAACGGGGTTTGGGGAAGAGTAATGGCTCCATTTTTAGTCGCCGACGATTCAGGATGAGCCAACACGTCGCTCTTGGTCACACGGCCGCCGGGGCCGGTGGCAGTGATGGTTTTCGGATCGAGATTCTTCTCAGCGACCAGCACCCGTGCAGCCGGTGAAAGAATCACATCCGGCTTGCCGTCACTCGTTTCGGAAGGCGGTTGCGGTTCTTTTTGTGGTTCAGTCGGAGGCGGTGCCTTTTTCGCTTCGGTCGGCGCGGCCGAAGCATCCACTGTCGCCACCACCTGGCCGATCTTCACAATCTCCCCCTCCGGCACCAGCGTCTTCAGCACGCCGGCAGCGGGGGCAGCGATCTCCTGCGCCGCCTTATCCGACTCCAATTCGAAAATCGGCTCATCGGGCTTCACCGCTTCGCCGTCCTTCTTCAGCCAGCGCGCTATGCGGCCTTCCGTCACGCTTTCGCCCACCGAAGGAACCTTCACGTCGATTGCCATGATGCGATTCCAGATTGCGGCTTATCCATACTGATCGGCGGCGAACTTCGATTTCCTTAGACGCCCACGGCCGATTTCAGCGACGAGCGATCGACCGCGCCGTTGCGACCGGTCGTGACGGCATAGGAGCCCTGCACCGTGAACGCCTGTTCCACGAGGAGCTTCTGTTCGAACTGATGGATGTAAGCTGAACCCGTGGCCGGGCTAGCGCTGGCGTCGCGGCCGACGTATTCGACGGGGATCCGCATCGCCCGCAGCCGCGGCTCGACGAAGAACCATGCGCCGTTGTTCTGCGATTCCTCCTGCACCCACTTCCACTCGACCGCATGGCGATACCGCGCCAGCGCCGCTTGCAGTTGCTCCTCGGGCCAAGGATAAATCTGTTCGAGCCGCACGACCGCCACCTGATCGGTCTTGCGGTTCGCCTTTTCCGCAAGCAAATCGTAGGCGACTTTGCCGCTGCACAGCAGCACGCGGCGGACGGTCTCGGGATTAGCCGACGCGTCGTCGAGCACTTCGTGGAATTGGCCGCTGGAGAAATCCTCGACGCTTGACGCCGCCATCGGGTGCCGCAGCAGGCTCTTCGGGCTCATCAGGATCAGCGGTTTGCGGAAGGGGCGCATCACTTGCTGGCGCAAAGCGTGGAAGTAATTCGCGGAGGTCGTGAAGTTCGCCACCTGGATGTTGTCCTCGGCGCACATTTGCAGGAACCGCTCGGGACGTGCCGAAGAGTGCTCGGGGCCGGCCCCTTCCAGGCCGTGTGGTAGAAGCATCACGAGACCGCTCGAACGCTTCCATTTTGTTTCGCCGCTGACGACGAACTGATCGATGATGACCTGAGCCCCATTGTTGAAATCGCCGAACTGGGCTTCCCAGATGACGAGCGTGTTCGGATCGTCGATCGAGTAGCCGTACTCAAAGCCAAGCACGGCGGCTTCACTCAAGTGGCTGTCGTAGACATCAAACGGAGCCTGTTTCGGATCGAGGTTGGCGAGGAAGCAGAACGGCTCGCCGGTGTTGTAATCGAAGGCAACGGCGTGGCGGTGGCTGAAAGTGCCGCGACGGACATCCTGGCCCGAGAGCCGCACGCCGTGGCCTTCGAGCACCAGCGAGCCGAAGGCGAGCGCCTCGGCAGTGCCCCAGTCGATCGACTTGCGCTCGCGAACCGACTCCTGCCGGGCTTTCAAAATGCCCACCAGCTTCTCGTGCAGTTTGAAGCCATCGGGCACGGTCGCCAGGCGGTCGGCAATGCGTTCGAGCACGGGAATCGCCACTGCTGTGTTTGCCGGTGTATGGCTGTAAGCCTTCGAAAGCCCCTTCCAAATCCCGGCATAGCCTTTCATACCTTTGGATTTCGGAGGCGCGGCTTTCACTTCCGTCAGCGCTTCCTCAAGCTTGTGGCTGAAATCCGAGACAATCGCCTCCGCTTCCGCAGTGCTGATGGCGCCATCGGCCACAAGCTTCTTCGAATAAATCGCCGTGACGCTTTCCTTCTTGCGGATTTGTGCGTACTCGACGGGCTGCGTGAAGCTCGGCTCGTCCGCCTCGTTGTGACCCCACTTGCGGTAGCAGACCATGTCGATCACCACATCCCGCTTGAATTGCTGGCGGAATTCCAGCGCCAGTTCCGCGACCATGACCGCCGATTCTGGATCGTCGCCATTCACGTGGAAGATCGGCGCCTGGATGAACTTGGCAATGTCCGTGCAGTATTGCGTGCTGCGGCCGTCGCGCGGTTTGGTGGTGAAGCCAATCTGGTTGTTGATGACGATGTGCAGCGTGCCGCCGGTGCGGTAGCCGGCGAGATTGACCATGTTCAGCGTTTCCGGCACGCAACCCTGCCCCGAGAATGCTGCGTCGCCGTGAAACAGAAGCGCCATGCCGCGGCTGCGCTCCACATCGTTGTGCAGCCGCTGTTTGGCCCGCACGCGCCCCTCAACCACCGGGTTCACGATCTCGAGGTGGCTCGGATTCGGTGTGAGGCTGACGTGGACGGTGCCGCCGTCGCCGGTCGTAATGTCCGCCGAGGCGCCAATGTGGTATTTCACGTCGCCGTCGCCGTCCCATTGATCCGGCAGGAATCGGTCCTCGAATTCGTTGAAGATTTCCGCGAAGGGCATTTGCAGAATATTGGCGAGCAGGTTCAACCGACCGCGGTGGGCCATGCCGATGACGATCTCCTGCACGCCCAGTGACGGCGACTTTTGCACGATGGCGTCCAGCATCGGCATCATTGTCTCGCCTCCTTCGAGCGAGAACCGCTTCTGGCCGACGTACTTGCGGTGCAAAAATTTCTCGAAGAGCTCGGCATAGTGCAGAGTCATCAGCGTCCGCAGCCGCTGACGCCGCGAGAGTTGCGGCCGGTTCCGCGTCGGCTCCATGCGCTGGGCCAGCCACTTGCGGGCTTCCAGGTCCTGCATGTGCATGTACTCGACGCCGACGGTGCCGCTGTAAGTTGTTTTCAAAATGTCGAGCAGATCGCGGAGCTTGATCGCCCCATGAACGCCGAAAACCATGCTGCCATCGACGTATTCATCCAGATCCTCCGTCCGCAGGTGGAAGCGTTCGAGGCTGATGAGCCAGGGTGCATCTGGCCCTTTTTCGGAAAGCGGATCAATGTGGGCGGCGAGGTGGCCGAGATCGCGGTAAGCGGTGATGTCGCGCACGGCACCGGACTGCCGTCGCACGTCAATGTTCTGCTCCGCGTCGGAGGGCAACCCCTGCCCTGCGAATTCGATCCCGGCGAAGAAGGCCTGCCAGGTAGCATCGACGCTGGCGGGATCCTGTTGCCAGCGCTGGTAGGCATCTTCGAGAATTGCACGGTTATACGGGCCTGTGAAGGCACTCGCTTGCGACATCAGACGATGCTCCGAAAAGCACTCGGGCAAAAGCCGAGCCTCTTTGTAGCATTCTAGGACGGCTGAGGGGAATGCGAACACAACAAGGCTTCACTATCACTGGCTCACTGCGCCACGCGAGCGGCTCAACCCAGTGACCCGATGCAACTTCAAGTCCGGCTTGAGAATGCTGGCGAACGGCTCATCGGCTCATACACACCCTTTGATCGGGCCTGAATCGGCTTTCAGGCGTTCGGCGGCAGTAGGACCGCCACTTCGATCACGGAGTTCGGAGCAAAATGCGGAGCGAGGCTGTCGGCCGCTTCCAGCGTCCGGACCAAAGCATAACGATGCTTCATCGGCGACTCTTCGTCGAGAATGGGATCGCGGTGAACGATGAGTCGCCGATGCACGAGATCGATCACCCAATACTCCGGCACGCCGGCCAAGGCGTAGAGAAAGGGCTTGACGTTCAGGTCGGCATGTAGAGTCGTTTTGGAAACTTCCGAGACAAAAATTGCCGTGGTCGGGTGATCCTTCAGGTAGTCATGACGAGTCCCCTTCACGATGGCTGCATCCGGCCCGGGATCATTGTGAAGACTTACACCGAGGGCTTTTTCCGAGCGGACATAATAGGCGGCTGGGACGATTGTGCGAAGATACTCCACCAAAGTGTCAACCGTGTAATTATGTTCGGAGCTGGAC
Organism: uncultured Alphaproteobacteria bacterium; assembly: GCA_963799415.1. Classification (GTDB taxonomy): domain Bacteria; phylum Pseudomonadota; class Alphaproteobacteria; order Acetobacterales; family Acetobacteraceae; genus JAMXLO01. Next base: position 243,358 of record CAWCXI010000017.1, read on the forward strand.
AGCGGTGTGACAATGATCCTTCCATTGATGAGGTTCACCCGTTTGTCCGAGAACCATCCGCTGTCACAGAGCGCATAAACCTCGTGCCGCGTCCAGCGGTAATCCCGCAGATTCTTACGCTTCGCAACTTTCCGTTCAAATTGCTTTGGCTCTGCAACGGCTGTCATGGATATCCTCCCGACTCTCATTCTAGCGTCACTTCTTCCCCAGCACCAGATCGACGACCCGGCAACAACGGACGTGGGTAGCGTGCGGGTCGCGGCAGTGTGTCACGATCGCAGCGGGCGGTGAGGATAGGCCGTATGATTATTGGCAATGCGAATTGCCTGGAGTGAATATGACATCCGTCCGACTCGACTGTTCAAGAATCACCGATTGGGATTCCTTTCATACCGTCTTCGCAGAGGTGTTCGGCTTTCCTGACTTCTATGGCCGCAATATGAATGCCTGGATTGATTGCATGACTTCGCTGAATGAACCGCGAGATGGAATGACAAAACTACACTCGCCTCCAAATAGCGTTGTGGTTCTTCATCTCGAAAATGTCAAAGATTTTGCACAGCGTTGTCCCGAGCAGTACAACGCTGTGATCGAATGCAGTTCGTTTGTAAACTGGCGAAAAATTGAAGTTGGTGAGCCCGCCGTTTTGGCTCTCTCTTTTTGGAAGTAATCCCAGAAGGCTCGCATGCACAACAACGCCTTCGCGCCTCGGTTAGCTCAAATTCATGCTCATCAAGAACTCGGCGTTGGTCTTGGTCTTCTTCGGCGCGGTTGACCAGCAGTTCCATCGCCTCGACCGGGTGCATGTCGGCCAGCACGCGGCGCAGCATGCGGATCCGTTCGCACCTCGTCGGGGTGCAGCAGCAGTTCTTCCTTGCGGGTGCCGCGAGCGGTTGATGTCGATGGCCGGCCAGACGCGCTTGTCGACCAGCCGGCGGTCGAGGTGCAGCTCCATGTTGCCGGTGCCCTTGAACTCCTCGAAGATCACTTCGTCCATGCGGCTGCCGGTGTCGATCAGGGCCGTCGCCAGGATGGTCAGCGAGCCGCCTTCCTCGACGTTGCGGGCGGCGCCGAAGAAGCGCTTCGGCTTCTGCATGGCGTTGGAGTCGAGACCGCCGGAGAGCAGCTTGCCGCCGCCGGGCGGCTTCGGTGTTGTGGGCGCGGGCCAGGCGCGTGATCGAGTCGAGCAGGATGACCACGTCCTTCTGCCGTCTCGACCATGCGCTTGGCCTTTTCCAGCGCGATGTCGCTGACGTGGACGTGCTCCTCCGGCGGCTCGTCGAAGGTGCTGGCGACGACCTCGGCGTTCGGGCCGGCGACGAGCCGCACCATGTCGGTCACTTCCTCGGGCCGCTCGTCGATGAGCAGCACGATGAGGTAGCGATTCGGGGTGGTTCTTCTTGATGGCGAGGGCGATCTTTGCAGCAGGACCGTCTTGCCGGCGCGCGGCGGCGAGACGATCAGGCCGCGCTGGCCCTTGCCGATCGGCGTGACCAGGTCGACGACCCGCATCGCCAGTTCCTCGGCCGCGGTTTCCAGCACGAGCCGCTTGTTCGGGTGCAGCGGCGTCAGGTCCTCGAAGATGGTGACGCGCGGTCTTCTCGTCGCGGCGGCTGGCCGTTGACCAGCTCGACCTGCATCAGGGCGAAGTTGTCCTGGCCCTCGATCGGCAGGCGGATCGGCCCTTCGACGACCAGGCCGGTGCGCAGGCCGAGGCGGCGAATCTGGCTCGGCGAGACGTAGATGTCTTCCGGGGAGGCGAGGTAGTTGTGGGCGGCGCTGCGGAGGAAGCCGTAGCCGTCGGGCAGCACTTCGAGCGTGCCGGAGCCGCGGACGACTCTCGCCGCGCTCGATCTGCCGGCGGACGACGCCGACGATGAGCTGGGCCCGGTTCATGCCGGTGTGTTCGCGCATGCCCTTCGCCTCGGCGAGGGCGAAGAGCTTGGGCATCGGCAGGCGGTAGAGGTCGTCGAGGCGGTGGATCACGCCGGTGGGCTTCGGGATCGGGGTCGTAGGCCGGGGCGCGGTATTCCATCGGGCCGCGGTTCATCGGCCCGCGGTTCATCGGGCCACGATATTCCATCGGGCCGGGTGGGCCGCGGCGGTCCATCATCGGTCCGCGGTCCATCATGCGGTCCACGGTCGATCTCGGGCCGGTCCGTGCGGGCGATCCATGATGGGGGCAGTTGCCGCGGGCCGGAGGCCTCGGCGGCTGGTCCCCGGCACGGGCCGGCGGGCGGGCTTCGGCAACCGGCGGCGGGGCGGTCAGGCTTTGGCTTTGGTTTTTCGACTTCCCCGGCGGCCGGCCTCAGCTTCCAGTTCGGCACGCGGCGGCTTTGCGGATCACGCGCTTGCGAATGGTCGGGCGGGCCGCCTTCGACGCTCTTGGCGTCGGGCATAACAGAATCCTCAAAGCGAGAAATGGAAAACGGAGATACTCCGAATAGCGGAACTCACGTCCGCGCGGGAAACCGGATCAATACGGGGATGGCGAACGCCGGCCAACTGCCAGCGCAGGCGGGCGGTCCGTCGCCCCGTAAAACGCGATCACCAACACGTTCGCTGTTAGAGAACTACAGGCTCTCCCACAACTTCTTACCATCTTCAGCGGCGAAACTCGGGAGGAAGATCAGGATGAGCCGGCGAGTGAAGGCTCCAACAACTCACCGACGCCAGGAACGTGCTTCTGCCCCCTATCATTAGGCATCTTGTGGGAAACGTCAAGCGGAATTTGCGATTCTGCCACGATTTCACGCGGCGTTCACTTCTTCGCGGTGAAGGCGGCGCGGTCTTTCAGGAGTTTGGCCGCGTCCGCCTCGGCGATTACGAAGACTTCCGTGTGGTCCTTGTCGGGCACGCGGGCATAGACGCGGCCGCCACTGCCGCCCTCCTCGCGGCCGAGGTGCACCGTTTTCGTGGTCCCACCCTTCTGGGTGAGCACGATTACTCGCTGCGGCGGTTCGAGGCCATACAGTTTGAAGTCCGCCTTTTCATCGGCCACATAACGGGCCGCTTTCAGGCCGGCGAGGGCGTCCAGCAATTCGGTGACCGCCGCGGTGTTGATCGGCTCGCCGGGGCGATCAGGATCGATCCAGTTCGCGCCGGCCTTTTTCAACGAGAAGTTGACCGTGCCACTGCTGATGCCGATGGTCTCAATTTGTGCCGCATCCACGCCGCTCCAGACGCCGCGCTTGCGGTACTCCGCGAGCAAGCGGTTCGTGAGGGCCGGATCGAGCAGCGCCACGATGTCGCTGCCGTCCACTTTGGCGTAAGCACGTTGATTGTCTTTATCCTTTTTGCCGAGCACGAGCTTGAGCACGTCTTTATCGCCGGCCGCGAAGGTCCAGGTCGCTTCGGGTTTCTCCAAGCCATATTCCGCCAGCGATGTCGGTTTTTCGGCGACGAGTTCGTCGCGCGAAGCTTCGCGGCGGCGTTGATGAGTTCGTCGAGTTCGGCCTGCTCGGCCTCAGCAGTCAGCGGCTTCACCAGCTTCCAGGTGCCGTTCACTTTCGCGAAGGTCACGGTGCGGTCGCCGCGGACGAGCGTGGCCCGGTCGGCATCGACGAATTTGGCGAGTGTCCGGTCGCGGAACTTCAGCGGCGCGGCCGAGAGCTTGCCGACGAGCGCCGCGGGAAGGATGCCGATGGTCTTGCCATCAACCGTGACATAGCGATCGTCGTTCTTCCCCTTCTCCACTTCGCGGCCGATCTTGAGGACCTTTTCCTGCGGCTTCTCGAGCCCGACCTTGAGCGTCAGCACAATCGGCGGCTTCGCCAGGCCGAACGCTTCGAGATCGGGCGGCGAATACGCGGCCACCTTCTCGGATCGGAGGCGCGAAAGCTGATCGGCCAATTCGTCCATCAGCGGTTGATCGGCTTTCTGCTTGGCTGGCTGAACGATGTCCCAGCCAACCGTGGCGGCGGGAATTATCTCCAATACATTGTTGCCTTCCTTGCGGACGATCCCGGCCAGTTGTGCCGGATCGAAACTGAAGATGGCTCGATCAACAAAATCGAGCGGCCCGCGTGTGAGTGCCTTCGTGGTGGTTTCCGAGAAAATGGCGACGGCGGGGCCGTCATCGACGCGGGCATACCGGCCGCCGCTGGGAGCGACTTTACCGAGCTTGATGGTGTGCGTTTTGCCGTCGGCCAGCGTGGCAGTCACCGTGTAATCGGGTTTGTCGAGCCCATACTGCGCGAAGTTGAGGTTCGCACCGTAGGCGGCCAAGCTCTTGGCCACCGGCCGCGAGACGCTGTTCTGCACGCCGAGCGCGGAGAGCATATCAATCACATAGGGTTTGCCCTCAGCCTTCCAGGTCTGCTTATCCTTCACGAGTGTGGTGCTCGCCTCCGGTGTCAGGCCGGCGATGACGACTTTCGTGATCGTGCTCGGATCAACTGTGTATAGCGTTTTGTCGAGGCGGGCGAGAGCGGGTTTGTCCGCTTCTTTCATCAGTGGATCAGCCAGCGTGAAGACCGACGCACTGCCTTCGAGTTTCGCATACCGTACGGCCGGACTGCCTGGCGCGGCAGCGCCGATGGCAATCGTTTTTGAAACTGTCTCTTCTTTCTCGCCTTTTTGTTCCTTGTAAGTGACGCCGATTTTCACGACGGGCTTATCGAGGCCGAACTTGGCCAAGTCCGCAGCGGCGAGCGTTTCGTATTTCTGCGCTTGCACCACGGAAGCCGCGGTGAGCAACGGCTGCGCGACGAGGTACGGCACGGGTGCATCGAAGGGTCCGGTGAGCTTCCAGTTTCCGCCTTCGCTGGTGAGTTTGTACTTCTCGCCGTCGGCACGCTGGATGTCGATGGCGCTGACTTTATCGCTGCCGACGCTCCAGAGCTGCAGCGGCAGGAGGCTGGCGGCGCCCGATTTCACACCGTCGATCTTGTCCTTCGGCAACGTGAAGACGCCGCCAGCGCCGCCGAGGCGTGCGTAGTATTCTGTCTTGAAATTCCGGGCTTTTGCCGATGTCGAGCGTTTGTTCCTTGCCGCCTTCGAAGGCAAGCTTCAGGCTCAGGGCCGGTTTCGCGAGTCCATATTTTTTGTCCAAGTCTTCGGGCTTCGGGGCGTCGTCCACATAGTCGATCGCTTCGAGTCGCGAGAGATTGCCGGCGAGTTCAGAGGCTTTCGCTTCATCCGCCGCAGCACTGACGGGCTGCACGATCTGCCATTTCTTCTCGCCGTTCTGCTTGATTGAAAACGCTTCCGCGCCGGCGACGCTGACCCCAGTGAGTTTCGCTTCCGCCGTGTCGAAGAGACGGCGACCGCGATAGGCCAGGGCCGGACGGTCGATCAATTTCACTACATCGTCGGCGACGACGTTGACGCGCGGCCAGCCGGCGACTTGCACGTCCAGCTTCTTCTTCTCCGCGTCATGCTTGCCGAACACGAACGTCGTCGTGCTCGTCGCACCCGATTTCTCCGAGGTAACGACTGTCACTTTCGTGGCAATCGCGTCCAAGCCCAGTTCGCCGAGCTTCTTGGCGTCGGCATCGTCGATGCGATCTTCTTTTCCTTTCGCTTCCAGGCGACCAAGCGAGTCGAGCAGTTCCGTGATTTTGGAAGCCTCAGCCAGGCGGCCATCCAGATACCAGCGATCCTGTTTGTCGTCCTCTTTCTCGGCGTCCTTGTTACCTTTCTTCTTGGTGATCTTGATCGGCGGCTGGTCTTTGCGGGCGATGGTGAGTTCGGTCACATCGCTACTCTCGAAGCGAGCCAGCGAGGCGTCTCGCACTTCGTCCGCGGCGGCAAAAAGGTCGTTGAACTTGTCGCCGCGGATTTCAAAGACGAGCGGGTTGTTGTCCAGTTTCGCGTAGTAGTATTCCTCGATCTTCGGCTGCGGCGGAGGTTGGGGCGCGAACGGCTGGGCCGGCGGCGGAGCGACATCTTTGATCGTTCGCCGTGAGACCTTGCCGATGCGGAGCGAGGCCGTGCCGCCGCTGGCGAAGGAGATGCTGACACTCCGTTCCGGCTTGTCGAGGCCGGTCTCGGCGTTGGTTTTCCCGGTCACGAACTGCTCGGCCCAAATCTCCGGGATGGCGGTCAACAAGCTACGAAGTTTGGCCGGATCGACGCGGTCGCGAAACGGCTTTGCTGGCTTGCCCGCATCCGAAATCTCGGTGAGTTCCCACACAGAGGCGAGATGGTTCGCGTTCAATGTCGGCTCCGAGGCCGGCCGTTCGGGATCGACGGTCGCAGCCGGCGTGGCCCTGTCGCGCTTGATCGCGAATCCGCCAGCGGGCCCTTCGACTTTGATCGCAACAGCCTTGTCGCTCGGCAGCGCCGCACGCCCAATCGCCGGCGGTGTCGGATTCATCGGATTCGGCGGCGGTTCGCCGCCGACCAGCTTGAGGCGATTGACATCTGGGAAAAGCTGTCGGCGACGATAAGCATCCGCGGGCTTGGTGACGGCCGCGTAAACATCCGGCCCGAGCCGAAGCACCTCGGGCTGATCGTCCAGACGCAGATACGTTGCTCGGCCAAACGCGGAATCCCCTGCAACCGCGGGAGCCTGACCGAACGTCAGCGTCAGAGTTTTCGCCGCGGCATCGAGGCGTATGGCGACGGGTTTCTGCGACGGATCGAGGCCATAAGGTTTCAGATCCGCGCCAGATGCGATGGCGATAGGCAGGAATCGCGTCCTGATGTCCGCCAGCGCGGCGGCGAGTTCATTGGCTTCGGCCTGGCGAACGGGCCAGTTGCCGGGCTCCGTCCATTCCTTATCCGCGTTTCGTAGCAGCACGACGCTTTCTTTTTCTGGAATGGTGCGTTCGATGCGCTTCAGCGTGTCCGGTTTAATCTGATCTTTGAGCGATTCGTTCGTCTTCGAGTTCGCCTCCGTCGCAGCGGCGATCCCAAGCGAACGGCGGACGGTGTCGCCGAAGAGCAGCCAAAGTGCTCCACCGGCCACGAGGACGATCAGAAGAAAAGTCGTGAACCAACGCATGGACTTCGCCCCCCAGCGGTCGCTCAAATTAACGAATCTTTCGCGTCATCAACACTGTCAGCCCGACGAACGAACAGAGCATGGGCAGGCCGAGGAACGTGCCCAGCGCCAGAGCTTCTTCTGTTGCTCGCTCATGACCTCGCGCGGAAACTGCCAGCGATCTTCGGGCGGCGGATCCTTCGGCAGCAAGTCGTCGCGGTGAAGCTGCCAATTTACGGTGGTGAGCAGCAATTCTTCCTGGGCAGGGCTGAGGTCCTTGCCGACGAAAATGCCACCGTGGCCGAAGGCGACGAGCCGCAACGTTGGGCGCTCGGGAAGCTCGCCGGGCTTGGCGAAGTTCTCGGGGTCCATCAGCAGGCTGGTCGCCGCCATGCCAAGCCCACCCGCGGCAGCACCGATGCTCGAAGCGGTTTGCGCCGCCGTGAGCGAATCGTCGTACCACTCGGCCGGCGCTTTCGTTTCGATGGCGACGCCGAGCGAGAACGGGCCGCGGCGCTTTTCGTCCGGCGTGCCCTTCTTCGGATCGTCGAACTTCGCGGCTTCGTATTTCGGCGTGTAACCGCGGCTGGCGATGGGGCGTTCTTCGTTCCAGCTTTTCGGAATCGATTCGAAAATCGTCGCGGCAAACTTCGGAGCCTTCGCCCGCGGCTTGACGGTGATCGCCCGCGGGCCGCTCTCTCGCAGTTCCAGTTCGCCGTCCACGGAGCGGGCCGCCACCAGATACGTCGCACGGATCGGGTTCGCCTGCCCTTTTTGCTCGAAATCGAAAACCAGCGGCGGGTGCTTGGCGGTCGTCACCATGCCTTCGCTTTGACGCCGCGACGAGGCGCGGGCTTCGTCGTCCGTGATGATCGTCTGGCTGCCGAACTGGAGGCCGCATTGAGTGAAATATCTTTTCCAGATCGTCCGGCTCGGCGTCGCCGCCTCCAGTGCCCAACTTGGTTGGCCCGAAACAGGCCAGCACCGGCTTACCTTCCTTGAGGAAGTCCTTGATGACTTCCGCCTGATCCTTCGGCATCGTGTAGTACTCGCCCGGAATGAAGCGGCGTTCGGCCAGATCCATCGTCGTGAGCCGCGGGATGATGAGGAGGTCGCAGCCGCTGATCGCCTGCCGAAGCTTCGCGGCCGCGTCGGTCACGCGGCGGCCCTCGTTAGCCTTCTCGTTTTGCAGCAGTTCGTAGTACTTCGGCTCCACTTCCGCCAAACGGGCTTTGAATTCAACCAGTTCCCGGTTCCGCAAGTCAAGTTGCTTCTGGAGCGAATCGGCCAACGCGGCACGATCGGCTTCGCTTTCCACCGAACGATTGAGCGCCCCGCGGAAGCGGCGGTTGAGTTCGGCCAAGCTCAGCGTTTTGATCTGCTGGTCCATTTCGGTCATCATCTTCACCGCCATCTCGCGGTCCTGCACCAGCAGTGAATACGAATTCGAAATCCGATTCCTTGTCATCGAGTTCCGATTCTTCGTACGTCTGCGCCGTCGCGGCTGGGGCGTCGCCGTCCCAGCGCTTGACTACGATGTCCTCAACTTCAAACCCGTTCGCTTCGAGCGATTTCCGCAGGCCGGCCGCGGAGTAGGAATCGTCGTCCTTGCGGCTGGAGAGTAGCGGGTGGATGACGATCAGACCGATCTTCGGCTTGCGCTGTTCGAGGCTGAGCAACCGTTTGACGAATTCGTCGCGACCCTGCGGCAGCAGCACCAGATTCGTCGAGCGGACGCGGGTTTCCTTCTTCCCATCCGGCGTCGTCACGACTTCCCGCGTGTGCGACGCTTTCTTATCCACGCGGTAGAAATCGCTGAAACTCATGCGGCGGACGCGATTGTTGGCGTGGAAGAATATGCTGTCCTCGGGGGCGTCTTTTAACGCATTGCGAAGCGCCTCCGGCAGCTTGTCAATTTTGTCCGCGTAGTATTCGTCCTGCCGGTCGAGCACCAGCACGCGGAGCCGTGGGCCAAGTTCGCGGAGTTGATCGACCAGGTCGTTCACTTTTTCAACGATCTTCAGTTCGGCGGCTTTGTCGATATTGTCAGGGTCGCTGCCGCGGCCGATTGAGGACTTGTGCAACCGCAGTACGACAACATCGGTCGGGCTGTCGTTGGCGAGCGTATGAAGCTCCTGCACGAGATTATCCGGCAGTGTGAACTGCTGGTTGCGCGTGCAATCGTAGCGGGCATAGTGACTGAATGCGACGGCGTTTACCACGATCAGGAGTGCTGCCGCGAGGCAGACTTGGATGTAAGCATTCCCACCGACCGCCGCCCGGCGGCCTGTGACGAGCACCAGGCCCATCAGCAGTTCGAGCACAAGCCAGAGCACCGTGATCGCCGCGCCGGCCACGCCAACGATTAACATCACGCCGTCGATGGTGGGGCTGGAGAGTTCGTGTTCGATGGTGGAGCGGATTGTGGCATACGCATGGGTCTGGGGAAACTCGTTGCTCGAAAAGTAGAAAATGAGGCCGAACGCGGCGGCGAAGGTGCTGATGAGCCCGAGGAAGCGCAGCCCGTAACGGAACCAGTTCCCGGCCGTCGTGCGTTGTCGAGCATCCGACATGATTCATTTCCCGTGTTCAGGCCCGCAGACGCCGGGCTTCCAGCGACCGCACCGTGAGAAAGAGACAGAAAGCAGTCACAGTCAAATAAAGGGCGAGGTTGCGCGTATCGACGATGCCGCGGGTGAAGTCGCGCCGGAAATGCTCCGGCACGCTGATGTATTGGATGACTCGCGAAAGCATGGACGACGGATCGAGGTCCGGCCGCCAGAACGCCGCGACGACGAAAATCAGACTGATGACCAGCGAGATCATCGCGGCGACGAGTTGGCTCTTCACGAGACTGGAAATGAAGAGCCCGATGGATAGGAACATGGCTCCGGCGAAGAAGGCGCAAGATAGGAAGTCACGACGGGCCACGGATCGATCCCGGCGTGCCAGTTGTCCCAATTGAGGCTGATCAGAATCGGCACGTAAATGAGGGTCGGCAGCCAGAGCACAACGTAAAAGAGAAGACACGCAATATATTTGCCAGCCACCACCTGCCAGTCGCGGATGGGTGCCGTCATCAGCGTTTCGAGCGTGCCGGTGCCGCGCTCCTCGGCGAAGAGCCGCATCGTCAAGAGCGGCGGAATGAACAGGAAAACGAGCCAGAATTTCTCGTCGCCCAGCATCGCCTGCATCGGATATTCGACCCCCGCCGTGCCGGGCTTCGTCAGCAGCGTCAGCGTCAAATAAAACAGATGGCCGGTCACGAGCAGAAACACGGCCATAGTCACATAGGCAATCGGCGACAGGAAGTACGCCGTGAACTCGCGTTTAATCAGGCTGCACATCGGTCGCATGGATCAGATCCCCTCGCGGCCGGTGAGATGGACGAAAATATCTTCCAGGCTGCGGTTGTCGTGGCGGGCCCGGACGCCGGCAAGTGTGCCCTGCTCCTTCACGAGGCCCTGGTCGATGATGATGACCGTGTCGCAGGCCATCTCCACTTCGTGCAGAATGTGCGTGGAGAGCAGCATCGTGTGTTGACTGCCGAGCTCGCGGATCAGCTTGCGGGACTCGCGGATCTGCGTCGGATCGAGGCCGGCCGTCGGTTCGTCCAGAATCAGCACCGGCGGATCGGCGAGCAGTGCATCGGCCAGCCCCACGCGCTGGCGGAAACCTTTCGAGAGCGTGCCGACCAGTTGCCGGCGAACGTCCGACAGCCAGCAGCGATTCAGCACATAATCAATGCGTTTGCGGCGGTCACTGCCATTGAGGCCTTTCAAACCGCTGCGGAACTTGAGGTATTCATCCACGCGCATGTCGCCGTAGAGCGGGCAGTTCTCCGGCATGTAACCGATGCGGCGGCGGGCTTCGATCGGGTCCCAGAACACGTCACGGCCGTCGATGCTGGCCCGGCCGCTGGTGGCGGTGAGGTAGCCGGCGAGAATTCGCATGGTGGTGGACTTGCCGGCCCCGTTCGGCCCGAGGAAGCCGACGACCTGGCCCTTTGGCACCTCGAAGGAAATGCCGCGAACCGCCGGGTATTCGCCGTAGTATTTCGTCAGATCCTGCACGACAATCATCGCGCCGCCTCAGCGGAAGGAACACCGCAAGAGATAGCACTGGACTTTACGCCGACAAGAGGCGCGAGGTTCGGCGTTACCCAAAGACGTTCAAAGAGACGATGTTGGAAATGCGGCTCAAGCCAGGCGTCTTGCCCCACGTTGCTCCAAAATAGACCTCTACGCGGCCAGTGAACCCGGCGGGAATGGCGTTCTCGCAGGTGTAATCGCCGCCCGGCAGTTGCGTCATCAGAAATTTCTTCTCGGTGCCCCCGTACGCGCACGATCATCGTCGGTTGTTGCAGCAGCAACAGCGGGGCTCGCTCAACGGACTTATAGCGAACGCGGATGTGACTTTGCCGTTTCTCCGCGAACACCTGGCGCGGATTGCTGAGTTCGATGATGCTGGCCACTTGCGTCGGAATCGGCGGCAACGGCATCGCCGCCACGGGCTGCTCGGTAATCAATGGTTTCGGGTCCGCCTTCAATTCGCCCTGCTGTTTGAACTGCGGTTTGACTTCAAACGGCGGCGCGTTCTGCGCCTCGAATTCCTCGGCCATCACTGTCTGTGGCGTCGCCGGCGGCGGGCTCGCGCTCGACATGAGCATGTATCCGGCAACGAAAACGAGCCCGCCCAACACCGAGGCGCAGAGAATGAGCGCAAACGCCGCCCCAAGCGAACCGATAACCGGTCCCGTCAGCGGCCGATAGGGCGCATAACAATTCGGGCAGCGTGCCGCACTGCCAGACAGGGCCGTGGCCTTCGGAATGTTCGCCCCGCAACGGAGGCAAGTGTGAACGGCCATGAATCGAGCTTAGTTCACATTCCGCGGAGTTGCCACGTTCGTAAATCAATGAAATGCTCCTGCTTTCCGCCACCGATCTGGCCCGCGGTTACGATGCCACGCCGCTCTTCGAGGGCGTGTCGTTCGAATTGCACGCCGGCGACCGCGTCGGCCTCGTCGGGCCGAACGGGGCCGGCAAGACCACGCTGCTCAAGGTCCTTGCCGGGGACGACGAACCGGAGCGTGGTTCGGTGAAATTGCACGCCGGGGCGCGGCTCGGCGTGCTGCGACAGGTCGCGGAGTTCCCCGCCGGGCGGACGCTCTTCGAGGAAGCCAAGTCCGCGTTCGACGAACTGCTCGCGGCCGTGCACGAGTTTGAGGATGTCGCCCACCGCATGGCCGAAGCCAAAGACGATGCTTCGCGCAAACCGCTCGAAGCTCGCTTCGACCGCCTCAGCGAACTGCTCCGCACGCAGGACGCCTATCAACTCGATCACAAAGTCGACGAGGTGCTTGGCGGCCTCGGCTTCAAGGACGAGGATTATCACCGCGATCTCTCCACCTTCAGCGGCGGCCAGCAGCGGCGATTGCTGCTCGCGAAATTGCTACTTGCCGCCCCGGACGTGATGCTGCTCGACGAGCCGAGCAACCACCTCGACATCGCCACGACGCAATGGCTCGAAGACTACCTCGCCCGCAGCCGCAAGGGATGATCGTCGTCAGCCACGACCGCTATTTCCTCGACAAAGTCGGCACCACGCACGTTCGAATTGCACGCCAGCAAGATCACCTCGTATCCGGGCAATTACACCAGTACGTCCGGCTGCGCGACGAACGCTACGAGCGCGAACTCAAGGAGTGGGAGGCCCAGCGCGAGTACGTCGAGAAGCAGGAGGAGTACATCCGCCGGGCCCACTACGGCCAACTCGCCAAGCAGGCACAGTCGCGCGTGAAGGCGCTGGATCGGCTCGAACGCCTCGAGAAGCCGACGAAAGTCGAGCGGCCCGAACATCCACTTCGGCGAGGTGCGCCGCTCCGGCGACATCGTCTTCCACGCCGAGGATTTGTCCAAGCGCTTCGGCGACAAGCTGCTCTTCGAGAACCTGAGCTTCGACATCCCGCGCGGCAAGCGCGTCGGCATCCTCGGCCCGAACGGAGCCGGCAAGACCACGCTGCTGAAGATCCTTCTCGGCGACGAGGAGCCGAGCGCCGGCATCATCCGCCGCGGCCACCTGACGCAGTTCGGCTATCTCGACCAGCACCTGAACCTGCTCGATGAGGAGAAGACGCTCATCCGCGCCATCTGGCCCGAGGACGACGCCAGCCTCACCGAGCAGAAGAATGCGCGACCTGCTCGGCAGTTTCGGCCTGCAGGGCGAGATCGTCGAGCAGGAAGTGAAATACCTCTCCGGCGGCGAACGGAGCCGGGCGGCACTGGCGCGACTGACCGTCGAAGGCGCGAACGTCCTCGTGCTCGACGAACCGACGAACCACCTCGATTTCTGGGCCTGCGATTCGCTCGAAGAAGCCCTGAAGAAGTTCGACGGCACGGTGCTGGTGGTCAGCCACGACCGCTATTTCCTCAACCGCGTCGTCGATATGTTGATCGTCATTGAGCCCGGCCATGCGGAAGTCGTGTATGGCAATTATGAGTTGTATGTATCATTATCGGCCAGCCGCGCCTTGGAGATGAAAGCCGAAGCAATCATCGAGCAGCAGAATCGCGAGGAAAAGCGCACGGACACGGCGCGGGGAGCAGTCCGCCGCAAGCGTAAATACCCCTATCGCAAAGCCGAGGAGATCGAAGCGGACATTCACGCCACGGAGGCCCGCATCACGGAATTGGAAATCGCCCTGCAGGACGTGGAACTCTACAAGGACCCTGTTGCCGTCAAACAGACGATGAGCGATTTGGAAACACTGAACGCGTCACTACCCAAGCTTTATGAACATTGGGAAGAGGCCAACGAGTTAAATGGCTAATCGCGATGTCAGCAGATAATTCAGCCGCAGTGAAAGTCGTGATAGTATACATTTATTCAATATCTGAAATAGACGCAAGTGATGTCAACCCCTGTCAGGCCCTGTCAGACCCTGTCACGGGAGGTGGGTGAAAAGTCGTGAAACGATGACACGATGCAATCTTGTGGATGTCTGAATGCGACATTTCCTGTCTGGCAAGAGAGCGATTGCACCGAGTCAACGTGATGTCATGAACGCCACGGCAATGCGAATCACATCGTAGCCGACCTCCGAATTCAACGCTTCAAAAATCGGCTTTAACCGCTCGGTGCCATGCTCGTCCGCGGCGACGCGGATGCGTTGCTCGTCTTGCTCACTCACCCAGGCACGGATCGACTTCGGTCTCTCGATCGCGATGAACTCGACCAGATAATCCGCGACGGATCTGCGGCCGACACCGGTTTGGTGCATCACGTCTTCGAAGCTCGCCTGCTCGGCGAATAGCTGGAACGCCAACTGCTTCCGCGGCGACGGGTTCAGCGATATCTTCACTGGCTTCGCTTCGCCGCGCGGTGCCGGCACGTCAAGCGGCAGATCGTGCTCGCGGGAATAGTTGATGATCGCGGCAAGGAAATCGGCACCGAACTCGTTGAGCTTTTTGTCGCCGACGCCGCTGACGCGCCGCATGGCATTCGCCGTCGAAGGCCGGCCGCGGGCGAACTCGACCAGCACATTATCGGTGAAGACCAGGTATGGTGGCACATTCATTTTTTGAGCCAGTTCGCGGCGCAGAGCGCGAAGCTTTTCGAAGAGGCCATCATCGACGCCAACCGGTCTCGCGGTTTCGGTTTTGGTTTTCCGGGCCTCCGGCGCTTTCGAGTCGCATCAGTTTCGCAGGCCGTTGGCCGCGCATCACTTCCCAGGAACCCGGCGTCAGCTTCAGGAGCGGATACTCGCCTTCGCTCTGCGCAAGCAAATTCTGGCCAATAAGTTGGTGGATGTAGTCCTTGAGTTCGCTTGGGGCGAGGTCGCGCAGGAGACCATGCGTGGAAAGTTTATCGTGGCCGCGATCGACAACGGCTTTCGCCAAGCTGCCGCGCAAGACTTCCACCACATGATTGACGCCGAAGCTTTCCTTGACGCGGGCCACACAGGAAAGAATCTTCTGAGCAATCACGGTCGCGTCCGGCACGGCGTCGGTGTCGCCGAGGCAAACATCGCAGGCACTGCAATTCTCCTTCTCGCAAATCCTGGCCGAAGTAATTGACTATCGCCCGGTGCCGGCAGATGGCGCCGCGGCAGAACCGAGCCATCTCGTCGATCTGCCGCAGCGTGGCCTGCGGTGATGGCGGGATCGACGTCGTTCTCCGGCGTTCGATTTCTTCACGATCGCAACGAGGCTGGCCACGTCGCCGCCGGAGAAGAGCAGCACGCATTCGGCGGCGAGCCCATCGCGGCCGGCCCGGCCCGTCTCCTGCTGATAATGCTCGATCGACTTCGGCATCGCCGCGTGCAGGACGAAACGTACGTTCGAGCGGTCGATCCCCATGCCGAACGCGATCGTGGCCACGACCACGTCCGCGGTTTCGTTCGACGAACGCATCCTGAGCCTGTTTGCGTTCCAGCGGCGTCATCCCCGCGTGGTACGGCACGGCTTTGTAGCCAGACTTCTTGAGAACCGCGGCCAGGCTCATCGACGTCCTTGCGGCGCAGGCAGTAGACGATGCCGCCGTCGCCCTTGTGGCGGTCGAGCACTTCGCGCACCTGTTTCACGACGTCAATCTGCGGCAGCACGCGGAACGTTAGATTCGGCCGGTCGAAGTTGCCGACCAGCACGTGCGGGTCCTTCAGCGACAAGCTGCGAGAGGATGTCCGCCTGCACTTTCTCCGTGGCCGTGGCGGTGTAGGCGTGGACGGCCGCGCTCGGGGAAGAACTCGCGCAGCCGGGCCAGTTGCCGATACTCCGGGCGGAAGTCGTGCCCCCAGTGGCTGACGCAGTGCGCCTCATCGACTGCCACGGTGTGCACGTTCGCGGCGCGGAAGAGGCTGGCGACGTCGCTGTTGATGAGCCGCTCGGGCGAGGTGAAGGCGAGCCGCACTTCGCCCTCGCGAATGGCGGTCTCGGCAAGAAATCGTTCGCGATCATCCAGTGAACTGTCGAGCCGCACGGCCGCGATCCCCATGCGGTTGAGCGAATCGACCTGATCCTTCATCAAAGCGATAAGCGGCGAGACGACGACGGTGAGCCCGTCGCGAACGATGGCCGGCAACTGATAGCAGAGCGACTTGCCGCCGCCGGTGGGGAGCACGACCAGCGAATCCCGGCCACTAAGCCCGTCAGCCACTGCTTCGGCTTGCAAGGGGCGCAGCGAGGTGAAGCCCCAGTGTTTCTGAAGCAATTCAAACACGGCCGGCGGCAGTCGGTGGCATTCTCGTGGGTACGGAAGATTCGGTTGGAGCGATTGTAGCAGCCGGCAGTTGCCGTTTGCTCACGCTGCGATTTCGTTCTACTTTTCAGCGGGCCAATTGGGTTCGGAAGTCCAATGCAGCTATTCTGTCATACTTGTCAAGCGGCGTTTGCCTCGGCGACGCACTGTCCGCGGTGCGGCAGCCGGTTACTCTCGCCGCAGGAAAGCTTCATCCACTCGGGCAAATCGAAAGCCCCGCCGCCTGATTCCATCCAGCCCACATTCGCGAATCGCCTTGTTGTCGGCTCGTTGATCGCGCTTGGCCTGGCGTTCGGATTGCGCGAAATCGAGGGGGCTGTGGCGCTACTCAGCAATGAGTCCATCAGCGAATCGTGGAAGGATTCGAACAGCGATCCGAAGACGTTCGCCATTCGGCTTTTCGCCGTGCTCGCCGGGGCGCTGGTCGCCGGAGCGGGCCGCGGGCAAGGATTACAAGTCGGGGCCGCCACCGGCTTGCTCGCGGGCACATTCTTCACCGGCATCGATCTGTATGCAGCGGGGAAAATCGAAAACTCACTCGGCGTATTCCTCGCCGGGGCTTTCCCACTGATTGGCGGCATCGCCGGCATCGCCGGGGCCTACCTCTGGCCGATGGACGTGATTCTGCCGGAGCCGAAGCGGCTCTCCAGCCACGGCAGACTCGATGTGCCAACTTGCCGTGGACGACGCTATCCGCCGACACCGCCGCCCCACCGCCTGGCTGCAAATCGCCATCGGGGCGACCCTTGCCATGATCGGCTTCATCGCCTCAGACCCGATCCGCTTCGGCATGGTGAAAATCTCCGGCGGCTGGCTGAACACCGGCGGCGTCAATCGCGCCGCGTGGATCGGCCTGGAAATCGGCACCTGCATGGCACTGCTCGGCGGCATCTTCGCATCCTTCGGCACCGGGGCCGGCTTCAAGCACGGCCTGCTGGCCGGCATCCTCGCCAGCGCCGGCCTCCTTATCGGCTCCCGCAGCCGCGAGAATGGCCTCTATCCCTCCATCGAAGGCTACCTGAATCTCATTGACATCGAGCACGATCCGCTCACCTCGCCGCGGATCGCCATTAATGTCATCCTGGGTTTGGTCGCTCTGATGGCCGTCGCCGGCTGGCTCGGCGGGCAGCTCTTCCTGCCAACCGTTCCGAAACACCTTCGCAGACGCGGCATGCAGCGCCAATCGTAGGTTCAACCAGAACTGAGCCGCTCTCCGTCCAGACGGCGATACTCCGCTTCGTCGATCCGCGTGAACGTCACTGCGTCGCCGACGCACAGTGGGAAAAACCCCGCGGCCACGTCCACGATCATCAGCGGCGTGCGGCCGATGAGGTTCCAGCCGCCCGGCCGCGGCAGCGGATAGATGCCCGTCTGCCGCCCCGTCAGCCCGACGCTGCCCGGCTCGACGCGCAGCCGCGGCGAATCGAGCCGCGGCACCCCGCTCAACTCCGCCGGCAGGTAGCCCAGATACGGAAACCCCGGCACGAAGCCGATGGCGTACACCGTATAGGTCGCGCCCAGATGCAGCGCGATCACGGCGTCGCTATCCACTTGCGTCAGTTCCGCGACGCGGCCCAGGTCCGGGCCCATTTCATAGCAGACGGGGATCACGTGCTGCCGCTGCGGAGTGATCGTTTTGGCCGTGCCGATGCGAATGGTCCGCAGCCAGGTGATGGCTTGACTTGTGTTGATCTTCTCCGCGTCGAAGAAGATGCCGACGCTGGTGTAGGCCGGCACCACATCGTCAAGCCAATCCGGTTTGGCCGCCCGCACCGCCTCGGCGATGCGCACTGCCGCCGCCTCGTTGGCGGCATACGCCAGCACCGCCTGATCGCCGAGCGGAGTGAAGGTCATGGCAGTATCGTATGACGCGGATTCGTTACACGTTTCACGCTTACTGCCCCACCCCCTCCGCCGCGTTTCTGGAAATGCTGAAACGAATAGAAAGCCTTGATTTTCATTTTTTATTGCGGATGCTGCCGTGAAACATGGTCTTGTTGCGTCTATACGTATGGAACAGGCTTCAGGTTTACCGAATTCATTGGTTCGCAATGCAGCGATTTCTACATCAAAACGCATGGAAATGCTCGGCCGCATTCTGACGCACCCGGTTCTGCTCGTCTTCGTCGGCGGCGGCATCGGTTGCGTGCTGCGCTACGCGATCAACGAGGCATTTCGCCGGTCTCATGAGAGTTTTCCCTGGCACACCTTCGCCATCAACGTGGTCGGCTCGTTCGCACTCGGCATCTTCTTTGGATTGTTCCGCGATCGCGTGGCCTTGTTCTATTTCCTCGGCACGGGCGTCTGTGGCGGATTCACCACCTTCTCGACGTTCGGCCTCGAATCGGCGGACTTGATGGACCAGAACCGCTGGGCCGCGGCCGCGGGGTATATCCTCGGGTCCGTGGTCGCCGCAGTGACGGGAGCTTATCTCGGCGTGCGGATCATCGGCGCCCGCTGATTATTTCATCGCTTCGACTGCGCTGATCGTCACCTTCGGCTCGGCGTTCAGGACGCGGAGCACGGGCAGCAACGGGGCGAAGGAATGCTCGTCGTGCCAGTGGGCGTCGGTGATTTTGATGTGGCCGGGGCCGATGCCGCCGCGGCCGAGCGTGCCGTCGTAGGCCACCCAGCGGTAATCCTGCCAGACTTCGAACCACATGTGATACGCCAGCACCGGTTTGCCGCCGGGGCCATTGGCGTAGACGACACCAAGGGTTGTGCGGGCCGGCACGCCCAGGGCACGGCAGAGGCCGACGGCGAGCATCGAGAATTCGCTGCAATCGCCGCTGAGCGTTTTCGAAACTTCGCTCGTCGTGGCCATCGCCTGTGAAAACTCGACGGATTTCATGTTCCGGTAGACCCACGATTCCACCGCCTTGGCCTTATCCGCCACACTCGCATTGAGCGGCAACGTGGCCGCGATGGTGTCGGCCTGCTTTTTCGTGATGGCGTTGTCCCAGTCGATGAAGTAGCTCTTGCCGAGGTAGATTTTGGCGTCGGGCGGCTTGGGCAGGACCGCCGGAACGGCGGTGTCCACGCTGCGATTGCTCAGCACTTTCAACTCAATGATTTTCTTTTCCGGATCGAGCAGTTTCGGAGTTTGGCGATCATCCTTGGCGAAGCAGGAGAGCGGCTCGAAATCGTTGTGGAGGTCGATCCTATAGGTGACGGACGATTGGTCGTGCACGTTCGGGATCGATTTATCCAGATGGATGGACTGCACGTCGAAGAGGTCCGGCACGTCGCCGACGGGCCGCAGGGCGACTTCCTTGGTCGTCCGCAGCATGGTTACGCGGCCGCCGAGGCTGGGCATTTCGTAATCGGTGCGGACAAGTTCGAAGGTCGCGGCATCGACCCAGACCTTCGCCGGCGGGAAGCGGAAGTTGCCGAGCGGCTCGGACTGCACTTCCAGTCTCAAAAATGGCTTTGGCTTCTGCCCTTCGACGAGCGCGACTGTTTCCAGCGCTTTGCAGGTCACGGTGATCTTGACGGCCCGATTGGTGCGGCCTTCGTAGAAATTGTAATCGAAGGTGTCGCCGGGCTTGGGCTTCTTGTCCTTGTAGATCGAGAGTTCCTTTGAGATGCCGATCACGCCTTCGGGCCATGGCAGGGTGTTCGTCGCGTTGATCCCCATGCCTTCGACTTTGGTGCGGAGGACCGATCCCTCGACTTGGCCGACAACCGTTAGCTTCTGACCGCTACTGATCTCCTGCGACATGCGCACAGCCACGACCGCGCCCTCGGGCGTTTCGAGCGTGGAATCCTCTGCGGTGGTGGTGACGCGCTGCTTGAAGCGGGCGATGGTGATCTCCATGGCCTTGGTGGCATGGTGATAGGTTTTGCCATCGCGCTGGTATTCCCGGACGACGACGTGGCTGTGACCGACTTTCAAACCCTTGATGTAAGCGATTTCCCAGGCTTCGTTGAGGATTTTCCCCTTGTCGGGGTCGGCGTCGGTTTTCGGCGGTGTCGCCGGCGTGGGGTCCGCCACCGGCTTCGGAGTCGGCACGGGCAGCGGATTCGTCGGCGGAGCAGTGGGCGCCGTCGGCGGAATCGTGCCGGTTTCCAGCACACGCGAGCCGGGGGCGTGCGGGCGAATGATGATCTTGCCGGGCTGGTCCGGCAGGGGCGGTGGAGCCGGATCGGCAGGTACGAAACTGGGAGCGCCGTTGGGCCGGATGATGATTTTGCCCGGCGGATCGGCGATCGCCAGCGTGCCGCCGAGGAGGAGCATCGAAAGAGCCAGGGTACGCACGGTCAATCTCCTCGGGGTTCTTCGCGCATCGGTAGAACGGGCCGGCGGCATCAGCCGTGAGCGAGGCGTTGCGGCCAGGCTCGGGCGGCTCGGCCCGTCGTCGCCGTCAAAGTTCTATTCTACGAGCCGAGCCGTCGTGATTGTCACGACCAATTTTCCCCGAATCTTCGTCGCGACCGCACAAGTCGCACTTGGGCGTGGAGTAGAATGCGTCGCGCAGCTCGCCGCGCCGCGGTTTCGGCGGGTAGAGTTGCTCGGTTTCGAGGCTCGGGGGGAGATCTCGGTGACTTCTGATTTGGCCCACCATCTCCGCGTCAAGCGGTACGGCGAATTCACACTGACGGACGCCATCCGCCCCGCCCCTGGGGTGCCGGTGCGGCCGCGCGAAGGCTACCGCGTGAAAATCTACCGTGACCGTTCGCTGCGATTGCGGCTGCCCATGCTCACCGCCGCGGTCAGCGCCGAACGCCTCTTCGACGCCTTTTTCGCATTAATGGAGCCGCTCGGCGACGAGGTCCATGTGGTGCTGGAAAGCAGCCACGACGCCGGCCGCGAGTGCCATGTGGATTACCGCCGCGACCGCATCGACGCCCCAGTCCTGCAAAGCTATTTCTGCGATTACGAAGACCTGCTCCTGCACGACGGCTGCACCGGCGTCGCGGTCTGTCGACCGCCGGCGCCGATGGAAGTGCAGTTCGACGAGCACAAGCTGCTGTGTCGTTTACGCCCCCGATTTGAAGCCTTTCCGTCGTGCGTTGCGAAGCCTCGGCATCCGCCGCCGCAAACTGCTTCCGCTCATCAGCGAGGCGGAGCACCTGCACCACAGCACATTTGAGCAAGAAGATCAGTTCCAGGAAATGTGCCTGAAGCTCGGCGTCCTGGATTACGACCGCGTTTTCAGCGATGAGAGTTTTTGAGATTACTCTGCGCCGAATCATCT
Source organism: uncultured Alphaproteobacteria bacterium (assembly GCA_963799415.1). Classification (GTDB taxonomy): domain Bacteria; phylum Pseudomonadota; class Alphaproteobacteria; order Acetobacterales; family Acetobacteraceae; genus JAMXLO01. The sequence continues at coordinate 264,739 of CAWCXI010000017.1, forward strand.
GCTCCATCGCGCTCAACTCGATCATCACAGTTAACGAATCATTGATTTTGAGCGTCGTTTCGCCGTCGATGTTCGCTTGCTGATTTAGACACAGCGGCAACATGCTGTTCTCCTCAATCACCCGGCGAACCGTCTTCCCGATCAGGTGCGTTTCGTTCTCCTGGACCACGATTTCCAGCACGACCAGCGTTTTCGTCCCGACGGTGAGGAGCGATTGCACGCGGTCACCATAAAGGGCGGCGGCAAACGCGGGGGCGGCCAATTTGGGAATCGCCAAGGCGTGGCGAATGCGGGCGGCCTCCCGCACGGCTTCCGCGAAATCGGCTTCGTTGAGCCGCACCACCACGCGCTGCTTCGCATTCGCCTCGCGCACCAAGAGGGCGATTTCCAGATTGGACAGCTCGGAATCAGTGGCGGCAATCACGGCGCCGGCGGTAGCCACCCGCGCCTGCGCCAGCACCGCGGCGACCGTGGCGTTGCCGACGATTACTGGCACGCCCATGCGCCGAACCGTTGCGGCGAACGGGTTGTCGTTCACCGCATCGATCGCCACGACGGGGCGTTCCAGTTTCACCAGTTCCTCGACGCAGCGGAAGCCGATGTTGCCGAGGCCGCAGACGACGATGTGGCCTTCATCTGGAATGCGGCGAGCTTCGAGTGCGCCGCCGAGGCGGGCTCGGATCAGATATTGCGTGAAGATGGCGGTGAACGCGGCGATGAGAGCCGTGCCCGCCAGTTTCATCGCCCCGAGGAACGTCTTGGCAGACGGGCTTGCTTCCTTGGGCAGGTCCGCGCCCGTCGTGATGAGTCCGACGGCCTGGTAGAAGCCGTTGACCCAGGTGGCGTCGAGGGCAAAGCGGAAGACGGCTGTGGTTCCGAGCAGGGCGATCACGAGCGCGGCCGTCGCGATTTTCACCGAGGTATCAACGGCCGCCAACGTGCGACGTAACGTGCGGATTTGCCTTCGTAGCCAGCCGGCCCAGCGGACACTGCCGAGCAGTTCATCGCGACCGATAGCGAAGAGTCCCGCCATTGCTTCCGGCTCGCCGCACGCCAGCATCGAATCCCCGGCCTGGAGCAATTGAGCAGCATCAAGCCCGTGCCAGAGTTGTGGCTCGCCGCCGGACTTCGTGTAGGCGAGAATGGCGAGTTTGTTCTGGGCGGCGACATCAGCAATGGATCGACCGATCAGGCTGCTGCCCGGTTCCACGCGGATGTCCGCGATTTGCCTCGGACCGGTTGGCAAGCGAATCGCCGTCATCGCGTTGCCGGTGATCGCAGTGAGGGCCAGAAGCGGAGCCGTTAATGCGGAGACCGACAATGCAACCGTGTTCCGTACGGCACCGCCGAGCCGGGCGATCAGATTCTGATTGAACATCCGCACGACGATCCGCGCCTCGGCATTGAGCCGTCGCACGAGCAAGGCCGTCGTGACGTTTACGAGGTCGTCGCTGGTGACGATGATGATGCCGCCGGCTTCGCGTACGCCGGCGCTTTCGAGCACTTCCGTCTTACGGCAATCGCCCGGCAGGAACGTAACGTCCGCTAGGCGTGGGTCTTTCGCCTCGGCGTGCAGATCGACGACTGTGACGGTCACGCCAGCGGCGCGGAGGTGGTCCAGGATGCGCCAGCCGACGCGGCCGAGGCCGCAGAGCAGAACGGGACGATCCACGAGGCCCCCGCAGACTTTACGAGCCTCGGGGTTTACCCCCGAGGGAGTATCGAGGAGTATATTGCATCATCCTTCCACGGGGTGAACCCCGTGGCTCGTCGGAAAGTGATTCGGAGCCGCGACCGATGGATTTGGACGACGATGTCTGCCTCTGCTTCCGCGTCAGCAAGCGAAAGCTGCTGCAATATCTGCGTGTGCAGCAACCGCGGGTGGCGAGCCAGCTTTCCGAATGCGGCGGCGCCGGCACCGGTTGCGGCTGGTGCGTGCCCTATCTCCAGCGGCTTTTCGAGCAAAACGCGGACAGCCTGCCGAGCCCCACCGAATACGCCGCGGCCCGCGAGACGTATCGCGCAACCGGGGTTCGCAGTGGACAAGGGCAAGAGCAGACAAGGGAACAATCGGAATAACGCCTGGCTGTTTTTGTCCCCTCTGCCTCGCCCATCGCAGACGGAACTACGTCAATAATGGGGCGGCAGTTTCTCGCTCCGCTTCCAGGCGGAATACCAGATGTCCATCGTGAATTGCGCCCCGCGGCGCAGCATTTCAGTACGAAGGCCCGGCTCTCCTCCGTGGGAGTGGTCATCGCCCCAGTGGCGTCCAGTTCGTAGCAGCGGTCAATGTGTGCGTGCGATTCCTCGATGAACTTTTTCGTGTACGCCCAGACATCCTCCCGTGGGTGGGCCGTCAGCCCGCGGCAAATCTCCTCCGGAGTGATCTTGAAAGTCTCCGGAAAAGCGTCAATCTTCACGTGGATGCCCTTTTGTTTCTTTGTGTTGTCGGGTTGAATGCGGCCATCGTAATGAATCGTGGTGTGCAATGGCATGGAAGCATCGGTCGTGAAATGGGCGAGGTTGCCGGCGTAGACGAGGCACTTCATTTTGATCGACTCGTTGTCGGGATCGTGGCGATAATCGTAGAAGGCGCAGGCAAGCCGTTCGTAGCCTTCCTCGATGGCATAAGGCAACATGCCGACATGCACCGGGTCTTTCTTCAATTCCCGCATCAGTACCATCCCCTTGTAGCGGCTTTCCGGCGGCAGCGATTTCTCGCCCAGATCTTCGAGGTCGATGAAGTGGTCCGCTTCGATGCTCGCTCGGAGTGCTTTGCACTTGGGGTTCTTCCAGCGGTCCGGGTCGCCGGCGAAGTGGGCGAGGTGCTTGCCGCCGGCGCGGAAGAAGGCCGGCATCTCTTCGGGCAGGTTCATCGCGGCCGCCTCGGTGATGCTTTCGTGCCCTTTCACCCACCAGCCCGGCGCGATCCCAGCGGCAAGCAAGGCTAGTAAGACGGGCAAAATGAAGAACCATTTTCGACGCATAATGAGCCCTCGAAGTCGGGGGTTGACGGAAGCCAGGAAACCTGGAGGAGTGTGACGAGGTCAATTTATCGGGCTGGGGAAATTGTACCGCCAATTTCGGATGGATGAATCACGCCGATTGCTCGGGAAAGCCGATCTGTAAGGATGATGATGCGCTGCATTATCGAGGATGTGCGGATGCGGGCCATCGCGACACTGCTGGCGGTCGCGGGGCTGGCGCGGTCGGGCCGCGCGGAGACTCCGTTGCTCGAAGCCCCGGCCCGTCTCGGCGCGGCCCACCCCGCGGATGAAGCCGTTCGGCCCGCATCGTTCAACGTGCCGGACGACGGCGTCCGCATCGTGCCGGACAAGGTCGCGGAAAGCGCCGCCGCGCCGGTCGCACCGCCCAGCTACAACCAGCATCCCGTCGATGACTTTCTCCAAGCGCGATCGCGACCGACGACCGCCCGCCAAGAACCGCGCCACGACGCCGGCAAGTTCGGCGACGGCCTCGCCGATCTCCTCGATCCCGAGAAGCCGAAGGAATGGCTCTTCAGCGACCACGGTTTCGATTGCATTACGACGCCGATCTCGAATCCCTTCCTCGCCGAAGACCCGCGGGCGCTCACGGAGATTCGCCCGATCTTCATTTATCAGAACGTCCCCGGTTCGCAGCCGAACTTCCAGGGGGGCAACATCTGGTTCTTCGGCGCCCGCGGCAGCATCGCTCTCACCGACCGATTCTCGATCACGCTGAACAAGCTTGGCGGAATCGACGTCAACCCCAACAGTGCCAACATGCCCAGCGACTTCGGCTTCGCGGAAGTCTGGCTCGGCCCCAAGTACACCTTCTGGCGCGACACGCAGAGCGGCACCGTCGCCGCCGGCGGCTTGATTTTTCAGATTCCCTCCGGCTCGTCCAAAACGCTTCAGGACACCGGCAATCTCTCGCTCACGCCGTACGTCAGCGTCGGCAAGACGCTGCAAGAGTTCAACGCCGGGTCCTTCAACGGCATCGCCATCGCCGGCTACACCTTTGCCACCAACGGCAGCCGCAGCGATTACTTCTACATGACCGGACACCTGGATTTCGACGTCGGCAACTACCACCGCTTCTACCCCGTCGCGGAACTGAACTGGTTCCAGTACGGCAAAGGCGGCGACCGCTACTTCTCCGGCCAGGGCGAAGACATCATCAACACAGGCGCCAGAACGCCGCCAGCGCCAGTTTGGTCACCGGCGCATTGGGCGCACGATTCAAAATCACGGAAGCCTCTCAGATCGGCGCCACATTCGAGTTGCCCCTGCTCGGCAACCGCGACCTGTTCCAGTATCGCTTCACCATTGATTTCATCTTCCGGTATTGAAATGCACTTCCGCAGTGGCCAGAATACCTTGATTTCTGTTGGCACTGCGTCAGAATGCGGGTAGCGGAACCGCTCGCGGCACGTTTTCGTCTTAACTGTTGGGCTGCGATGTCGTTTCAATTCGGAGTTCGCTTCATGTTGTGTCGCGCCGTCTGTTCGCTTGCTTGCATTCTGTTCGCGTCCCCGCTCTTTGCCCAAACCGATCCTCTCGATCTCGCCCGCGGCTTGCGCGAAATCGGCCAGCCGGACCTCAGCCTGGAATATCTCACGGACCTCGCCGGCAAGAATCCGTCAGCAGAGGTGAAGACTGTACTGCCGCTGGAACGGGCCAAGTCGCTGCTGGCTTTAGCGCAAATGGAAAGCGACGAGGGGGCCCGCGAAGCTGGCGTCGCCCAGGCTCAGGCGGAATTCGAAGCGTTCGTGAAAGCCAATCCCAAGCATCCGCGGGCCGTGGAAGCGCAACTGGCACTGGCGCAGGTGACGGCGATGCAGGCAGTCGGTCAACTCAATAGTCGGCGTAAGATCCGCGACGCAAACCCCGCCGAGCAGGCGAAGAAACGCCGGGCCGCCGCCGCCGCCGCGCGGCCGCTCTTCCACAACGCGGCCGCACTCTTCGGCAAGGCCTCCAAGGGAATCGAAAGCCAACTCAACGATGCCTCCATTCCGTCGGTGCGAAAGAAAGAATTGCAAAAGACGATCCTGCAAGCCGAACTCGATCGCGGCATCAATCAGTATCGCCTCGTGGACACCTATCCCCTGAACGCGCAGGGGCAGGAGGTTCAGGATCGGGCGGCGGAACTCGACAAGGCCCGGAACATTTTCCTCGCCCTCGGCCGGCGCGACGAAACCAGCCCCATCTGCTGGCAGGCCCGCGCCTGGGCTGGCATTTGCGAGTACGACAAATCCGACCGCGCCGCCGCGGAAAAAATCTTTAAGAGGGTCAAGACCGAAGGCACGAAAACGTCGGTGGGACTCGACGGCATCCGTATGGTCGACTTCTTCGAAGCATTCATCCTCTACGACGAAGCCGCCAACGTCGCCGAGAAGGATCGTTCGAAATTGCAGCGGGCACGGATCGCGGCCCGCAATTGGTTGGACAAAGACCGTTACCGCCCGCGCATGACCCCGCAGCGGCTCAGCATGACGTTCTACTACGCCCGGCTCACCGGAGCTGCTCGGCTTCTTTGATGTCGCCTGGGAGAAGCAGACCAAGGCCGAGCAGGACGCGAACAAGCCGCTCAAGGTGAAATCCGTCACCGCGTCGGGTATCGCCCGCTTCAAGGAAGCTGCACGCGAGTACAAGCGCCTGCTCGAGTTCGACAACGAATACAGCGAGCGGGCGGACGAAAACCGCAACGTCTGCGTCCGCTTCATCGTCGGGGACACGCCGCGCGAACCGAAGCATTACACCGATCTGGAAGAGTGCCTGATGGCGGGCCTGCTGCAACTCGGCAAGGCACGCGAAGCGAAGGCCGCGGCCGCCGAGCTTGTGCAAGACGCGGAAGAGGATGCCGCGGCGAAGGCCAAATACGACGCGTCGTTGACGAAGGAAAAAGCCGAGTTCGCCAAGGCGATCGCGCTGATGGAGCGGGCCAAACAATTGATTTCGCCCGCGACTCCGCCCCGCGACGTGGCGGAAACGAAACTTTACAACCTTCTTGCCCTCTACGCGGCCGAGCAGTACCCCCAATCGGCGGCTCAGGGCGAGGAGTTGCGCGAACGAGTCGCGGCAGTCTGGCCGCCCAGGCGGGGTATTATGCCGTCGAGAGTTATCTCAAAGCTCACGAACATAGCGAGAACGCCGAAAATGCCGATCGCGACAAAGCCGTGACGCTCGGTCTCTATCTCGACAAGACCTTCGCCAATGATGTTTACGCCGATGCCGCTCGGCTGCGGATCGGCGATCTCTACTTCCGAGACGAACATTACCAGGCGGCTTTCGACATCCTCGGGCGGATCAGCGTGAGCTTCGCCGACGTGGCCCGGGCGCGGGCCGTCGAGGGTCGCGCCGCCTATTACCTCGTCACCGCCAGGGATTCTACGCTGACTCCGGCGCAGAAGGCGGCGATCTTCCGAAAGGCCGTCGCCGATTGCGAGGCGGTGCCGCCGCCCGCCACGGTCGCGGGGCTGAACGGCTACTTTTCGCTCCGCACCCTACTGGCGGGCTTGCACTTGGCGAATCCGAATTCGCAGAAGGGGTACGCAGATGGGGAGAAAGTCGCCGTCGAGACCATGAAGCAAATCACCGCCAGCCGACTCGATGAAGCCGAGAAGAAGCCACTGCTCTTCTCCGCCGACGAAGCCCGGCTGCGAGCAGTTTACGGCCAGGCTCGCCGGCTGTTCGACGACGGCAAATACAAGGAGATGGCCGGAGAAGATGGCCCCGCTGCTCGGCGAGATGAACAAGAGTGGCCGGGCCGCTCGTCGGCTTCGCTCGAAGGCGGAACCGCCCGCCTCGCCGCGAATCTGAACAGCTTCCGGGTCGATTTCGTCATGCTCGCCATGAAGGGACGCATCCGCGAGGGGGACAGTCGACAAGCCGCGGAACTTTTTACACTGCTCGACAAACTCGGCGGCAGCGTCGAAGCCACCACCGCAGCACTCAACCGCCTCGTCGCCCTGGTGCGGCCGCAGGTCGAACAACTCCACAAGGCCGAAAAAAACCGAACGAGGCCGACAATCTCACTGGCCGCATCGGCTCGCTCTTGCAGAAAGCAGTCGGAGAAACCGAAACTCCCGCTGCGTGTACAGGCGTCGCTCGGACGTAACTTGTGCGAACTCGGCGAATATGAAAAAGCAATCGAGGTGCTGAAGAAGGTGCCGTCCCCGGGGCGGAAAAGCTCGCCGCACTTAGCACCACACTCGACGAAGCCGACCGCAACTGGGTGTACGCCTACAAGATCGCACAGATTCGAAATCGTCCATGCCTATCGCCTGCAGAAGAAGTTCGACGAAGCGGACAAAGTTCTCAAGTCCGCCTTTGGCGACGATAAGGAAAAAGGTTGGGCCAAGTCATCACTGAAGTTTAAGAAGGAAGCGATCTATTTGCTTGAAGACAAGGCCGCGAATACTCCACCCGAGCCGAAGACTGCCCGGCTCCGCGCCTGGAGCGAGGCGAAGATCCGGCTGGGAAAAGCTCGCGAATCAATACGCCGGCGTCGTTCGCAACCGAGATTTGCCACCGAACGAGCGCGAGAAGTTCATCCCCGTCTACCTCGAACTGCTCGGCGATCTCCGCCGCTGCATCGCCCGCGGCAACAGCCAGATCCTCGCGGACAATCCCGCCAAACTCGCCGAGTCGATGAATCGGCTCGGCCAGCAGGTGCTCGAGATCGAAACCAGCAACCCGAAATCGCTCACCGCCGATGTGAAGGCGAAGTTCCACGATTTGCTCGATGACTACCCGGCCATCAAAGAGGCGTACAAGAAGAGCGGCGGCAAAGAGTTCCTCAAACCCGCGGACGCCCCTTGAGTCACCATTCTGGAGTTTGTTCGTATGCGTCGGCTTCGTGATTTTGCTTTCACAGCGGTTTGCCTTCTCGTTGCGCCGCTCGTAGTCCACGCGCAGCCAGTTGGCAACGACACCGTCAAATACCGCGACCGCGCCAAGGACGGTGAGGAGACCACCAAGATCGGCGACGTGAAAGAAACCCCAGGCGGGATCGTCGTTTCCGGCACGGGCAAAAACGTCGCGATCAGCCCGGCGGACGTGATCGCGGTCTACTATGGCAGGCTTGCCGGCGTGGAGGACAAGATTCGCCTGGAACTTCCCTCGTGGGACGCCAAAGGCGGTGCGGAAGCATTGACCAAATACGAGGACTTGCAAAAAACCGCCGCGAACGCCGGAGCGGACGATCGCACCCGGCGCTTCCTCGAATTCAAAGTGGCGATGTGGTCCGCGAAGGTCGCTGACGCGAAAACAGGCGCCGCTTTCAAGCCGGCGGCGACCGCCGCCATCGACAAGCTGAGCACCGTCGCCCGCGCTTACAGCAAATCGTGGGAGGTTTGGCCCGCGGCCCGCACGGCCGCGCGATTGCAAGCCGAGCTCGGCCAGTTCGACGCCGCAGCCGCCACGCTGGCCAACCTCGCCATGGCCGAAGGGATTCCCCACGATCTCAAAAACGAAGCCAAACTGGCCGAGGTCGAGGTGCTCTTCCGCAGCGGTTCGACGATCAACGCCGCCCCGGCCATCGAAGCGCTGGCGAAAGTCAGCAGCCTGAACGACTCCCAAAAGGACCGGCTGGCGATTTACCAAGCGGCTCTGAAAGGCGCAGGAGAAAACTGACCCGGCGAAAGTGCAAACCGCCGCGCAAGCTGTGAAGGAACTGATCGAGAAGATGCCGGACCCACTCACCCGCGCCGCCGCCTATAACTGCGCTGGGCGAACTCTATTGGATGGCCAACCTGCCGCGCGACGCACGCTGGCAGTTTCTCTGGGTCGAAGCCGTCTACAACCAGGACCACGAGGAGGTGGTCAAGGCACTGGCGCGCTTAGTCGAAGTGTTCGAAAAACTCGGCGACAAGGAACACGCCAGCCAATACCGCGAAAAGTTGCTGAAAGCGAAGGGCCTGTGAACCCACTTGCCACAGGCGTGTCGTAGCTTCTAAGATCGCCTTGCCGGGGTAGTAGCTCAATTGGGAGAGCGCCGCGTTCGCAATGCGGAGGTTAGGGGTTCGATCCCCCTCTACTCCACTTCTTGTTTTCACCGCAATCACTTCACCACCAGATGCGCCTTTTGCTCCGCCACGCCGATCGTGGCAATGGTGCCGGCGTTGAACTCCAGATTGTCCGATTCGATCCCGTCCGAGAAGATCACGCCGTTTTCAGGAGACATCGATTCAATCTCAAGCTGACTGGCCGTCTCCAGCGTTCCGCACACGAGGCTGGCTTTCGACGTTTGGCTGACAAACGGCTCGCGGACGACCCAAATCAGCCGCGGGTCTTCCCAAGCCATGCGCGGTTGCACGAGCGCCTTCTTTTTGGATTCTATCGCGCCGGCCACGGCGGCAGCCATGTTGTAGACCGAGGACATCCAGCCCGTCGAACCGGCTCCGGTGGAGATCAGCACGCCGCTGGAAGATTGCGATTCGGATTGGCCGCCCACGCGCAACCGGTAGCGGGCCGAGACGTGGCTCCGCACGCCAACGAAAAAATCATTGAACGCCAGCATCCGCTGGCCATCCTGAAGTTTCACCTCGGCGAGGGTGACATTGCGAATCTTGCACTTCCCGGCCAATACTTTTCGGAGCGCGTCGCGCGCGTCGCCCACCTGGAACGGCAAGAGCACGCCGTCGAACCGCGCGGGATCGGGGTTCACGCCGAGAATCGGCACGTCGCCGACATATTTCGCCGTGTTCGCGACCAGGCCGTCCTGCCCGAGCACCACCACCGCCGTGCTGAACGAGAAATCGTAATTCGGCATCAGCGAGCGGTCGATGGCCTGAACGGGCACGCCGAGATCGAGATCGCGAACCAAGTTTCGGACCGATTGCTGGTAAGCCGAATCCTCGTCTTCGAGCAATTGGAAATCGACATCGTCGGCTTTCTGGGCCGCGGCGGCCTGCTCGACCTTCCCCGACTGCATCAGCCGTGCCACTTTGTTGACGCGGAATCGAAATTTCGCCTGCCCGCGGGTCGCCCAGCGCTGGAGCAGACCAGCCAGACGGGTCGGCCGGGTGACGACCGTGATTCGCTGAGTGGGTTGAGACAGGCCCATGCTTTCAACTCCGCGCCTTGCCGCCCTTCGCTGGCTCCGGCGCATCTTTCGGAAGCAAGGCCTGCAAGAGGTCCGGCGTGATATTCAACTGGCCGATCTTCTCCGCATTGCGGGCCAGTTGATCGAACGCGGAGGAAATCATCGTGCCGGCCGTGGCGTCCCCCTGCATGGCCAGAAGCACTCGCCAATCGACGTCTCGCACCGGCCCGAGCATCGCCTGCAGCGCGGCCCCGCGGGCCTCGGCTTCTTTGGTCTCGTTGGCCACGCGGGTCTCGACCAGTTGCGTCCGCTGCTGTTCCACCGCGATCTCGCCGGCCATCTTCGTCTCACGGACGTGCCGTTGCTTCTCCGCCACCGTGATTTCGGTTTTGAACTCGTTCTCCTTGATCGTCCGCTCCAGGTCCAGCGACGCGTTGCGGCGGGCGTAAATCGCCTCATCGGCTTCCTTGAGCAATTGCTCGCGGGCCTCCGCCTGGAGGGCCTTTGCCATTTCCGGATCGGATTTGATCGAGCCGACGCTCACATCGAGCACTTCGACGCCGAGTTGCGAAACGGTATCCGAGACCTTCAACGCATCGCGGATCGCCACTACCAATTGCGCCGACGAAGTGAGCAATGTTCGAAGCTTCTGGCTTTGCAAAAAGGCTCGCGCCGCGGTTTGCGTGGTCTGAATCAGGCGCTCGCCGAGCTTGGTCGGATCGTCGCTCTTGTAGCGCCCGGAGTGATCGACCGTGTAATCCAACAGTGCGGCCAGCTTTTCCGGATCGGTGACGCGATAAGTCAGGCTGCCCTGGACGGTCGTTTCCTGAAAGTCCGCCGAGACTTCCGTGAACGCGAACGGCACATCAACGCTCGTGACCGGCACCTGGGCCAGCACGGATGTCGGCGCGAAGTAAAAGAAGGAAAGCCCGGTGCCTTTGCGGACGATTTTTCCGTTCTTGTACAGCAGCACGAACGTCGTCGCCGGCACTTTCAGATATTTGAAGCCGAACATGGCGATGGCTCAGCGTGATGGTGCATTTATACTCCGCTCACTCGTCCGTCCATGTCGTGACCGCGAATCGGCATGGGAATGTGAAACGATTGAAACAGTTGTGCGGATCATGCCGGCACCGCGAGAGGAATTGCTGAAGTCGCGCATCCGTTAAGTTCGATAAACTCGTTACGTCGATCACGCGCCGATTCCCCGCTGGGGCAACGTTTGGTTGGAGATTCGGAGTGATTCACGTGAAAAAAATCGCCTATCTTACGCCACAGTATTTTTCGGACGAATCGTACATCGGCGGCGGCGAGCGTTACCCTCTGAACCTGGCGATCGGCGTGGTCGACAGCGCCAGCCGCGAGTTTGAAGTTGAAATCCTCTCGTACGGCCCTCGCCCGTTGATTCGCCAGCTTCATCCGGGTGTCCGCCTGCGCGTGATGCAAGCCGGCCCCACACCGGCGAATTCGCTGGATCAAGTTTCGTGGGAAATTCCGGACGCCTTGGCCTCCGCGGACGCGGTGCACCTGATGCAATGCTTCACCCGTTCGTCCGAAGCCGGATTGATCACCGCCAAACTGCTCGGGAAGCCCATTTGTGCGACTGACCTGGGCGGACCATCGAGCACGTTGGGCATTGAACTCGGGTCCCTCGACCTGACCGACCGCGTGATCTGCTATTCGGACTTCGGAGCGGACTTGCTTCGCACTACTTCCCCGATCGTAACCATCAAGGGCGGGGTGGACAGTCGGTTATTCACGCCACCCCCGGTGCGGGCCAATCGCGATCGCGTTCTCTACGTGGGCCGGCTGCTGCCTCACAAAGGGATTGACCGGCTGATCCGCGCTCTGCCGCCGGAACTTCCGCTGACTTGCTGCGGGCGGGTCTATCACCCGGATTATTTCGAAGTCTTGAAAGGTCTGGCGTGCGGCAAGCAGGTGGAATTCATCACGGATGCCAACGACGAGGCAATCCGCGACTTGTACCGCCGGGCCTGGGTGAACGTTCTCCCTTCGACCTATCAGGACTACTACGGCCAGACCTATCTCGCTCCGGAACTGATGGGGCTGACGCTTCTGGAAAGCATGGCCTGTGGCACGCCGGTCATCTGTTGCGCGTCGGGGCGATGCCCGAAATTCGTGCGGCACGGCGAAACGGGGTACGTTTTCGATTGCGAAGACGAACTGACTTCTTACCTCCGCGAACTCGCCGGCAACCCGGCCTTGGTCGAGCGAATGGGCTTCCGGGCGAGGTCGGCCGTTGAAACGGAATACGACCTGCGGGTTTGTGGCCGGAAGCTGTTGGAGGTCTACCGCGGCTTGCTTTGTGGCTCGCAAAGGATGGCGGCATGAAGATTCTCGTCATCAGCAACTTGTACCCGCCGGACGTGCTGGGCGGTTATGAGATGGGGTGCCGGCAAATGGCCGAGGCGCTGAGAGCCGCTGGCCATGAGGTGTACGTGCTCACCTCCGTGCCGCGGGCCAAAGAGGTTCCGGTCGATCGGCACGTCGGTCGGAAACTGAGGCTGACGGACGTCTACGACCAATACTGCATGTGGAAGGTAACGCCGAACGGGCGAACCGTCCGTAACCACGAGGCCAACGGGGTCCAGTCATTCAACGTCCATGTCCTCGGCCAAATCGTCGAACGGTTTCAACCGGATGTCGTCTACGCCTGGAATCTGATCGGTCTCGGCGGGCTGGGCATACTGGCCGCGATTCAGCACATGGGCCTGCCGTGGGTCATGCACCTCATGGACGATGTACCGCGAACGCTTTGCGCACTGGGCTTTGGCCCGACCCCAACTGTGCCGGCCTTGGCGGAGACGTTCACTCGCATCTGCCGCGGTCGCTTCATCTGCTGCAGCAGCATCACGCTTGAAGAAATCAACGCCGGGGGACTGCGGATCGCAGGCCGCACCGTTCTGATCCCGAACTGGGTGACGACGAAGGGCAGCCCGCATCGCTCGGAATACCGCCGTGGTGGTCATCTCCGACTCTTAGCCGCTGGTGCGTTCGGTACGCATAAAGGCACGGACATCGTGATCCATGCCGCTGGTTTGCTGCGGAATCGCGGTTACACGAACTTTTCGATCGACCTCTACGGTATGGGGCAGGATCCGGCGTTCCGCACGATGATTCAATCTTCACGACTGGATATGGTCCGCATCCCCGGCTATCGCACGCAGGTGGAACTGGACGAACTCTATCCAGAATACGACGCGTTTTTATTTCCAACCTGGAAGCGCCGAGCCTTTCGCGTTCGCCCCGCTCGAGGCGATGGCCCACGGGTGCCTGGCCGTGATTTCAAACGTATGCGGCAACGCCGAATGGCTCGTGGACGGCGTGGACTGCATCAAAATCAATCGCAATCCCGAGGCCCTGGCCCACGCGGTGGAGCGGCTCCTCAAATGCGAGATTTCGCTCGAGAAGATCGGCCCCTGTGGATCGCGAACCGCGCTGCGCTGGTTCCACCTCTCCTCCATCCTGCCGCGGATTGAAACGGAACTAAAGGCTGCGATGCGGGCCGGCGGAGGGCCGCGCCGCTCGACCGCCAAGGCGCACCGGATCGCGCTGCTGGCGGAAAAAATGTTTCAGAGCCTGGTCCACGAAACGGCCGCCTGAGGTGAAGTATGGCGATGATCTCCTACGCTCAGAACGGCGAAGACGTCATCCTCGCCCGCGCGCTAGCCGCGTCAAACGGTTTTTACGTGGATGTCGGAGCGGCTCACCCAGTCGGCCATTCGGTGACGAAGTGGTTCTACGACCAGGGCTGGTGCGGCGTGAACATCGAACCTCTACCGCTGTTTTTCGCGTTAATCGAAGAAGATCGCCCGCGCGACATCAACCTGAACGCCGTGGCGTCCGATGTCGCCGGCGAACGCACTCTGTTCGAAGTGCCGAATTGCATCGGCACCTCGACGGTCAATCCCGCACTGGCCGACACAATCGCCAAGTCGGGCACGGAGCTCGGTGCCGCACACCGTGCGCAGCCTGACGCTACGCGAGATCTGCGAACGGCACGTCGGCAATCGCACGATTGACTTCCTGAAGATCGACGCGGAGGGCCATGAACGAGCGGTGCTGGCCGGGGCGGACTTCACGCGGTGGCGGCCGCGCATCCTGGTGATCGAGAACACCAATGTCACGACGTGGGAGCGGCTTATTTTGGATAATGAGTATACCCATGTTCTGTTCGACGGGCTGAACCGCTATTACGTGCGGAATGAGGAACCGGAGCTGATGAAGCGGCTGGCCGCTCCGGCGAACTGCCTGGACGATTACATCCCACACAAATATGCCGAGCGGATTGAAGAACTCGAGCGCGAACTGGCCGCCGCCAAAGCGAGGCCCGTTTCCGATGAGCCAGTACCCAACGTTAATATCATTGCTCCCGCTCCACCGGTCCCGGAGCCCGTTGCGATTGCCCCAATTCCTGTTCCGGCAGCGATTCCAGCTTTTTACGATCATGGCTGTCAGGCCGGGAGATGGTACAAGCGTCCGGCCGTCGCCGCTCGGCGGCTCCTGCGTCGAATCCAGAGGCCGTTCTTCTTCTCGCTGCAATCACAACTCGAAGAAATTCGGCAAGACCTGGCGCGAGTCCAATACTGCCGCCAATATTGCGGCCGGGAGTCAAGTGGACCTAGCCACAAGGATGGGGGTCATCGCCAACGATCAGGTATTTCAGACTCAAGGCCTCTGCCGTCGCCATCGATGAAATGCAATGGGCCACTCGTGCTGCTTGCGCATCGCGTGATACAAATCAGCGTCCATTGCGGATTCTCTTCGCCATCTCGTCCGGTTGCCAGATGTATTCGGGCATCGGGCGGGCCATCCTCGAAGTGGCAAAACGGACCTGCGGGACGATCGAATATGAGTTCGCGATCGATGATGGTAACGAACGGAACGTGGACATTCTGAATCGGATCTGCCGCGATCAGGGTTATCCGCTCCATATCGGCCGGGCCGGCGATGGTTATGGCGATCCGGGAAACAAGTCCTTGCCCAAGCTGCTTCATCACGGCGGCTGGGATGCCATCGAGTGCATGTCGTTCGCTAATGCAGCTACCAATCGCACCATCCTCAAACACGCATCCCAGCCGATCGTGTACACGCCGCACTATCAACCGACGTGGACGTTGCCCGCCAACTCCGAATGGCGTCGTCAAATTGAGACCGTCCGCGGCGAAATGCTTCGCCGCGCGGCGGTCGTGGCCTGCGACTCGCCCACGGAATGGCTCCTGCTTCGAGCAGCGGCGGCTCCGGGAGTGGACTGTGCCCTACTCCCGCTCGGATTCGACCCCGCCGAGTTTACCCTCGGCTGCCGTGACCGCCGTCCGTTTCTGCTCTTCGTCGGAGACTTGCGGGAAACGCGGAAACGCTTCCCACTGGTGCTGGAAGTATTCGCGGAGATTCTCCGCCATCATCCCGGCCTGCAATTGGTGGTCGTCGGCAACAAATCCGATGAAGTCACGAACATCATTCCGCCATCATTGTTGCGGCATTGCGTTCTGATGGGGCTACGTTTCCGAAGAGGAGTTGCGAAGCCTCTATCGCGAGGCGGCCGGCCTGATGCAGCTATCCGACTACGAAGCCTTCGGCTTGCCGATCCTGGAAGCGCTGGCGTGCGGCACGCCGGTGTTCCTGTCGCCGGCCCACCGTGGCGGGGCTCTTCGGCAGTTACCGCGGCACTGTTCTTATCGACGACGACACGCCGATCCGGATGGCCGAACCCATCTCCAGGGTCCTCGCCCAGGGCAGCGATTTCATCGACCAGGCATTGGCGGATCGCGAAAGACTTGTGAACCAATTGTCGTGGGACCGGCACGTGGAAAAACGTTGTCTGGCCTTGCGAGCCGCATTGGCGGAGCGCAACGCGAAGTCCCACCGTATCGCGGCCTGAAGCCGTTCCTACAATCATCGCTGACATTCCTGCCGCGAGAGATTCCGTGCTGGACAGTGAACTGAAGATCAATCAACAGCTTCTGCGTTATTGCCACATGCTCGTCGTGGAGATCGGCGATGAGCGGATGGCCGAGCAGCCGATGCCGGGGGTGAATCATCCGGCCTGGATCCTCGGGCATTTGTGCTTCTCCGCCGACCGGGGGCGGAGCCTGCTGGGGCACGACAAGATACTACCCGAGGAGTGGACGCCGCGTTTCGGCCCCGGTTCGAAGCTGACGGCCGTTCGCGGCGAATATCCAGCGAAAGAGGTCCTGCTGAATGCCGTTGACGTGGGTTTCGAGTTATTGCGCCGCCAAGCGGGGAATGCCACGCCCGAGCAATTCGCCAAGCCGAATCCGAATCCGTTCAGCAAGGACATTCTCCACACAACAAAAGACGCGGTCGCGTTCCTGCTGACCGGTCACCTCGGCGTGCATCTCGGACAGCTTTCCGTGTGGCGGCGAATGCAGGGAATACCGGCATTGTTTTAATTTCGCGGCCCATGCAGCACCGCGGGCTTGAGCGTCCAGGCTTGTGCGATTGGCTAATTCCATCAACGCGGGAGCGTGGAAGCCCGGCGGGAAGATCACCCAGCCCCAGAGCCGCGGGTCATCGTCCGCGACATGTTTCGCACAGGCAAGCTTCGTCGGAGTCAACTCAATCCGTGCCGGCACGTCTTTCCCGTCCGCCACGGCAGTCACTACTGAAGCCAGCGCCGCGAGATATGATTCGGGCGTCACGCCGACGCTGCCAAGCCAGACTGTGCCAGGCACGCGGCCGTTGGCGCGGAGCGATTCCAGCACATCCTTCGCCGTGCGCAGAAATTGGCTCGAATCAACGGCGACTGTTTTCGGCATTGATGGAGAGGCGCTCGTCGGGCCGAATGGCGTCGCAATCAGTTCGATTGTCTTTGGATCACGTCCGGCATTTTTCTCCACGAGGTAGGTATTTAATAGATGCAGGATTTCGCTCGGAGCCAGCGTGAGGTCGTCGAGTTTCTGATAATTGATATCACCAATCGCCGCGGCCAGCCTTTTGATTTCCGCCGGCGTGAACGCCCGGCCGGCGGCTTTGTCCCAATAGATCTCCCGAGCCTGGCTCGCGGTGACGAATTTCACATCCGTGAAGCGCTGCATGAACCGCACGTAGGCGAAGAACGTGTCATACGCCACACGAGATTCCTCCTCAGTCTTCGCGGCAGGGAGTTGCCATTTCTCGCGCGGCGGGTTGGCCCCCTTGCTGAAGTTGGCCCCGTCCCAGAACTGCTTGTGAACGAACTCGCAGGGGTGATAGTAAGTGCTGACGATGCCGCCGCCCTCGGCCAGTAGCAGCTTGCGGGCTTCGAGGAAGCGGTCCTCGGCTTTTTGCAAATCCTTCACGCCGCCGAGGTCGGTCCGCAGCGTGTGGGTCAACTGATACATCGTGAAGACGCCGCCGAAGTAATAGGGGCGGCCGTCGAGGCCGACGTGCCGGCCCGAATCGAGATACACCGGCATCCCCCACTTCCGCATGGCTCCGAACGATTGCGGCGCCCAGGAACTCCCCGGCTGGCCGTAACAGGTGGGGGCGCGACCGAAAATCCGCTTCACGTCGTCGTAGCCGGGCTTCTCGCGCCGGTCGAACTCAGCCACGCCTTCGTCCCAGCCGAGCGGGTCGAGATACTGAGCCGGAGTCGGTTGGACGCTGTGATAGTTCGAGTGGTAGCCGATCTCATGCTTCTTGAGAGCGTCGATCACGTCCTGCCGGCCGCGTCTTTCCAGCGTGCGGGCCTTTTCGCCGACGACCTTGAACGTGGCCTTCACGCCTTCATTTGTCAGCCAATCGGCGATCTTGAGCGCGGAGTCATCGCTCGCTGGCAGGATGTAGTCTTCGGTATCGAACCAGAGGACGACGTACACCGTCGGCGTGTCGGCAATGACCCCGGAGGCCAGAAAAAAGGAAGCGATCGCGCAAACGCGAAACGAAACATCGCGAGTCTCCGAGTGTCAATTCCGTTCTATTCAGGATCGTGAAGAATCATGGACTTATGCCGTCAAAGCGCTTGCTTGCGATTTGCACTGTCGTTACACTGGTGTCCAGCAATAACGCGATGGCCGTTCTGAGGAGGAAGCCATGCTCAATCATCGAGTGCTGGCGGTTCTCACCACCGTGACTGTTTCGGCCATGCCCGCTTCAGCCGGCTTCCAGTGGACCGCGGCGAATTGGACCGCGACGCCGTCCACATCTCTCCCCGATCCGACGGGCACGGCCACGATAACAGTTGGACCAACGGACGGCGACATGCTGACAGCGCATCTGACCGTAACAGCCGGTATTAACCAGCCGGGCGAGGCCGACGCCTACCTGACATTTTCCCGTACCTTCACGATTATCGCCGATACGCCGGGACAACCCGTGTCCGTTCAATTTCATCGAATCGCCAATGGAACTGTAAGCACTAACCCTTTTAGCGGTACACGTACAGGAAGCTACAGGCTTACGAATACCAATTCCAATTTCAATGATGATTACCCTGCAATTTTTCCGGGTGGAATCATCAACCTCGATACCATTCAGACATTATCGATGAATCCCGGCGACTATAGCCTTAGCGGTCAATTCGAGGTGGATTCGTTTCGCAGTTCGGGGTTCCCGGTGACATCCGATTTCAACGTCGCTATCGGCGTCGTAGTGCCTGAGCCGCCATTACTGCTAATCGCCGGCTCGTTCGTGGTGATTTTGGGCTCGTTCAGATCTGCGTGCCGTCGGGGATGATACCGCCGCGCGGGATGCAGGTGATGCCGTCGCGGACGAAATAGCGGCCGGCGGGGTCGTCGAAATCCGGCTTGCCGGCTTGGCAGCGGATCACCACGTTCTTTCCAAAGCGGCAATCCTTGTCCAGAATCGCCTTCTCGATCACGCTGCCGTCGCCGATGTTGAGGTCCGGCCGACCGGCGGCGTGATTCTCTTTCAAATCTTTCGGCGTCTCGAAGCGATCCGAGCCGAGAATCACCACGTCCTTGAGCTTGCAGTTCCGCCCGACCACGCTGCGCACGCCGAGCAGCGAATGCTCGATCGTCGTGCCAGTGCCGACGATGCAGCCATCCGCGATGGAGGCGCGATCGAGCGTCGCCCCGTCGATGCGGCTGGCCGGCAGATTCCGCATCCGCGTGTAGATCATCCCCTCTCCCTGGAAGAAATCGAACGGCGGCGATGGCTCCGCCAGCGCCAGGCTCACCTCGTGGTAGCTCTTGATTGTGCCGAGGTCCTCCCAGAACCCGTCGAAGAGATGCGCATGGATGTGCCGCTTTTGAACGTGATTCGGAAAGACATTCGAGCCGAAATCGTGCGGCGGCTTCTCCTGGTGCAAGAGCGCATCATAGACCGGCGTGTTCAACATCTCGAGCAGCTTGTCCGTGCGGAACAGGTAAATGCCCATGCTGGCGAGGTAATGCCGGCCGAGGCGGGGATGCCGCGCTGCTCGATCCACTCCGCCGAGGTGTCGCACGGCTTGCGCTGCCTCGGCCGTCTTCGGCTTCTCGACGAACTCCTGCACGCGGCCGCTGTCGTCCAGCCGCACGATGCCGAAGCCGGGGGTCTGCTCCTCCGGCACCGGCAGCACGGCGATGGTGACGTCGGCGCCGCTCTCGCGGTGCGTTTGCAGCAGGTCTGGAAGTCCATGCGGTAGAGCTGGTCGCCGGAGAGGATCAGCACGTCGTCGCGGCTCTTCCGCTGACGTAGCGGATGTTCTGCCGGACGGCGTCGGCGGTGCCCTGATACCAGTCGGCGCGCCTCGTTGGTCTGCTGGGCGGCCAGGACCTCGACGAAGCCGTGGCTGAACGGGTCGAACTTGTAGGTGTTGGCGATGTGCCGGTGCAGGCTGACGCTGAGGAACTGCGTCAGGACGTAGATGCGGTTGAGGCCGCTGTTGATGCAGTTGCTGATCGGGATGTCGATGAGGCGGTACTTGCCGGCGACCGGCACGGCCGGCTTGCTGCGCAGCTTGGTGAGCGGATAACAGCCGGGTGCCGCGACCGCCGCCGAGGATGAGCGAGAGGACTTTCGACATGATCGCCTCGCCGCGTAGGCTTTCGATCCGTGCGAATACTCTATCACTCTTCCCTCGGCTGTGAAAGCGGCGAATCGGGGAAGGACGCGGAGGGTCGAACGGTCGTAGCGATTATCACGACAAACGGCCGGTCAGGCTGTCGCGAACGCGGGGGACCAGCAATTCCGCCTGTTCCGTGCAATCGTTGACGGCGATGCCGTGGTAGGCGTTACCGCCGAGAAAGAGCCCGTCGAATTTCGCTGCTAGAGCTTCGAGCTTGGCGACACGGGCGCGGTGGCCGATCACATATTGCGGAATCGCCCGCGCCAGCGCGTGATACGGGCGAAGACCGGCTCGCCTCGGACGCCCATGACGGCCTGCATTTCCGCCTGGACGGTAGCTGCCAGCGCCGCGTCGTCGCGTTCGATGAGATCGCCGCGATGGACGCCGCCGCAGATGGCCCGCCAGAGCACGAACCCAGCGGGTGCGCAGATTGGGGAAGATGGACGAGCACCATTGAACGCCGAGCACGTCGCGGCGAGTGTTTTGTGGCGCGATGTAACCGAAGCCGTCGCGCTTGCGCGGCACATCCTCCTTGCGATAGCCAAGCGCCACCACCGCGATGCGATTGCTGGGAATGGCGTTCAAGCCTGTCGCAAAGACGGGATCCAGTTCGCCGAGCAGCGTCGCCTGCACGTGGGCGGGCGCGGCCATCACGACGGCATCAGCGGATATGGCCGAATGGCCGTCTCCGGACACGCTCCAATAACCATCGACGAACTCAAGTTTCCTCACAGGCGAATTGAGCCGAATGCTCGGGCCGAGGCTGCCGGCCAGCGCATCGACCAGGACCTGCATCCCTCCGACGAAAGACCACATTCGCGGCGGTCCCGGCGGCGATTCGCCGCGCACGACGGCATCTTTTTTTTTTCTGTTTCGAACTTCGTCGGAAACCGCGGAGAACGCTGCCCGCTTCCGCCTCGAAGTTCGCCAATCGCGGGAACGCCGCCGCTAATTCGAGTTGCTCCGGATCCCCTCCGTGGATGCCGGTGACGAAAGCGTCGATGATCGTGCAGGCGGCCTCGGGGCCAAATCGGCGGTTAGCGAAGGCCGCCACGCTTTCGTGGTCGGGCACGTCCTGCGGCTTGGGCCGCCACGGCTCTTTCATAATCGCGAGCTTGCCGCTCCAACTCAGAGCCTTGGTCGTCAGTAATCCCAGAGGCGATCCTGGCAGCTTGACAAGCCTGCCATTCAAGCACAAATACCGTTTCTTCCGCGAGGATTCGCTGGCCGCGATCAGTTGCGAATCAATTCCCAGTTCACGGCAAAGATGTAGCGTGCTCGGCTTCGTATCGAGGAAACCGTTCGGCCCAGCCTCCCAAGTGAAGCCGTTCTCGGTGAACGTGCGAATGTTGCCGCCGGCCCGCGGAGCCGCTTCGAGGACGACGACCTCGACATCCGGCATGGCTCGCCGCAGCCGATACGCCGCGGCCAGTCCACTGATTCCACCTCCGATGACGACGACTCGCGACATGGCGTTCTCAAATGACTTTCAACATTCGAAGCGCGACCGCTGCTATCAATCCGAAGCTGAGCGGAATCGCCAAGCGCTTGACGATGTCGAACGGCTTCGTATCCGTCAGCGTCGCGCACATTAACAATACTGCGGAGGCCGGCGACATCGTCCGCCCCGCCGCCGCGGCCACGGAAACCACAGCCCCCACCGCGTTTGGGTTTTCGCCGAGCGATACCGCCGGATCGTGGAAAAAACCGTAAAGACTTTGGGTGCTCGCCATGCCGGACCCGCTGAGGAACGCGAACGAATAAGGCCCCAGCGCGCCATTGGAATCAACAAGGCGGGATGATGGGAAATCATGCCGCCAAGCACCTGGGCCAGCCCCGCCAGTTCGATCGCCTTGCCGAAGCATGTCGCCGTCACGATCAGGCTGACAATGGTCGCAAAACCGTAACCCGCTCCCTCGAAAAACATCTTCATCGAATCCTTCGCCTTCGTCGGCGATGTCAAAGCCGCGGCCACCACCCCGATCAGCATGGCTACCGCGATGAGCCGCGCGTCGAACTTCGCGTCGTCGGCGCAAAGCCAATGCTTCGGAATCGCCAACACAAACCAGGGCGGCCCCGTCAGGAACAAGAACGCCAACGGCATGAGTGGGACGAGAGGTTTCACGATATTGATCGGTTCCTGTTCGTCAGCATAGGCTGACACATCGGCCGTTGTCGGGTTTCGGTGTTCCATCCACCGCGTTAGAATCCAGTGAACGATTGTGACGATGGCCAGATAAGGAAATAGCAGCGGCGGAATCACCTCTCGCGAGAGTACCGTCGCTGGCGTGTGCGTCTTGCTCGTAATTGTTTGCAATTCCGTGCGCCAGGATTGAGCAGTTCGCCTCCGATGGAGGCCCCGAGGCAGAGCGTAGCCGCCGCGGTGATCGCTGAAAAGCCAGCCGCCCGCAGCAGCGGAATCACCACCGGGCCGACGCAAACCGCCACGCTTGTCTGGCTGATGATCGGCACATTCACGACAAACGCGACCAGCACGACGCCGGGGATGATGAGCGAGCGAATTCGCCGGACCGGGGAAACCAGCATCCGCACGAGGTGCCGGTCGCAACCGGTGTGTCGCACAACATAGGCGAAGCCCATGGCGGAACAGATGGGCAGTACGAACTTTTCGGCACTGAAGGTGTTCAGGAAAGCTTTCAGCACGTCGTCCATTTTCCCGGCGAACCCACCGATCGCGAGTGCGGCGAGAAAAAGCGTGATCCGCACTTCGCCGCCGCGAATGACGGTGACGATCGCCGCGGCGATGACCGCGATCGCGAAGTATTGAACGTCGCCCATGAGTGGGGAAACTGTGCGGTGTCTGCCGGGTCTGCCGCGGTAGCGGTGCCACGTATTGTCAGCATCGGTCCGGGATTGGTCCAAACGATTTTCCGCTTTCGATTCAAGTTTGAATCGATGGACGCGTCAGCGCGGGAAAACTTGCCGGGAGGTGCGCGATGAGCAATGATGCAAAATTGGGCCTAGTCGCGGGCGTACTAGCGGTAATCGGAGTGGCGGCATTTGGGTTGCCAAAGAATGCTGGAACTGCGTCGAAAAACGAGGCCGCTATCATAAGCGGCCATCCAACAGCCCCGCCGACGCTACCGCCAGCAGCCGTCAACGTGGCACAACAAAATAAGTGACTGTTCGGTCGTTCGATTGACAAACCGCATCGCATGACGCGATTCACTTCACTGGCTTCTTGTCCGGCAGCGGCACGAGTTCGCGTTCCGGCTCGCGGAAATCCACGTGGCTTGTCTGACCGGCCGCGACACTGACTTCCCGCGTCTGCTCGACCGGTTGACCGTCCGCCATCCAGCGAGCCTTGATTGTGTAGCTGTAGTTCTGGTCCGCTTCGAGCGGTGGCGACTGATAGTTCCGCGTCAAACCCTTCATGGATGTGAGTGAATGCCCGAGCCAGACTTGCGCATCCGCCGTCGGCACTTGCACGGTGATGTAGGCCACGGGTTGGGGATTCCCGACAATTGGCGGGGCAATCGAGGCCGCAGGCAGAGCCTGCGGAACGAACTGATAATTCTGCGGCATTGTCAGATAGTAGGACGATACGCCGAAGTCATAGAACGAACCCAGTCCGATGCCAAGGCCGATGTAGAACGGGCTGTAGTAACCGCCATAGCCGTAATTGTATCGCGGATAACCGCCGTAATAGCCGTGGTTATAGCCGCCGTAACCGCCATAGTAGTAATGCCCGCCAGAATAGCCCCCACCGCCGTGTGGCACTCCGCCTCCCCCATGAGGCATTCCCCCGCCGCCGCCATGACCGCCGCCACCATGACCGCCGCCACCACCATGGCCCTGAGCGAAGGCAGCGTTCGCCAATAACCCAGAAATTGTCAGTGAAGCCAACAAGCAGCGCATCATAATCGTTCCTCGCAAGATGTTCGTCGAGTTGAAATGCTAACGATATTCTACCGCAGAATTGCGCACAGGATTGGAAATTACCGCAATCGATCGATTCAAGCGTCTGCAAATTGCGAAGGACTGTGCCCTACATCTACGATGCTGCACGCCTTCACCACGTTCAAACCGAGCCATTTGGCTTTCTCAACCACCGTGTCATCGTCCGCGCCGGGATTGAGCCACACTTCCCCTACCGGCTTTACCCCGAAGCTCTCCATCACCTTCAACGCAACCGCCGGCGCCAGGTAAACGCTGATGCGATCCAACTCTTCGAGCGGAATGTCCGCGATCGTGCGAAACGCCGTCAATCCTTCAATCGATGTTTCCGTCGGATGCACCGGGAAGACTTGCCAGCCCGCGGCCGCATGAGCGCGAATGCTCTTGTTGCCAAATTTGCGACGATCCGCACTGGCGCCAACAATCGCGACGGTGCGGGGCATCACGCGCCCGGCGGGTTCGGCCGGCTTCGCGGGCGTGCTGCCGTGGATCGCCTCGTACACCTCTTCGCGGTGCACCGGCACGTCCTTCGGCGCCACGATCCCCAGCCGAACCTTGTCCCCGCGGATTTCCACCACGGTGATGACGATGTCGCTGTTGATGACGATCGACTCGTTCTTTTTCCGGGATAGCACAAGCATAGGTGCCAATCTTTCCGTGAATCGCCGCGGTCGCCGCTGGGGAATCCCTGCCGCCGGGACACGCACCCAGGGTCATCCCGGGTGGTCGAGAGAGAGCGAACCCGCCACGACCCCGCCGTGACGCTAATCGGCCCGCCGCGAGAATCAATTCCCGCCCATCCATCTCACCACCTTCACTGTAAAGGGGGGTAATTTGCGCCGTCAAGCGGCAAAATGGCCGCGATGGGGCAAATTCTTCTTGACGAAGGGGTTGCACCGTATAGTCGGGTTTTGCGGTTCCCGCTCGCGGCGGGCATCCGCATGGTAAAGTTGCGGCATGTCCTTGAAATGGCGAATCCTGGTGAACGGGCTGCTCGCGGCGATCCCGCTGGCTCTGGTGGGCTATCTGTTAGCCCACGTCGCTGGCCTTTGGGCCGCATCGCACGACAACCGCGCGAGCGATACCGGCGCCGCCATCACGGACACGCTCGCCCGCCGGCTGCCCTACACGCTCGCACTCGGCGGCTTCCTCTTCGTCCTCATCGGCGAGCTCATTTTGGCGATGTGGCGGCGGTCAGATCCCCCTGCCAAATAGCGTTTGGTTCCGTCTCGGCTTGACACGTTTTCAGCGGCACGTTCTTAGAGGACCCAAATGTCCAAAGCCATCCGCGATCTGCAAGCATTGCGCGGCCTCGCCTGCCTCGCGGTGCTCTTCTACCACATGGCGGGCCTGGAATCGCAATCGGCGTGGCAGTACCGGCTGCTGCCCGCGTTTGACCGCTTCGGCTACGCCGGCGTCGATCTCTTCTTCGTGCTCTCCGGCTTCATCATCATGAACGCCAACTTCGCGAAGTTGGGCCAGCCCGCGGCGCTCTTTCCGTTTCTCCGCAATCGCCTCTGGCGCACTCTTTTCGACATATTGGATTTGCTTCCTCGCCATCACTCTGCTCTTCCACTGGGTCCTGGCAAGCTGCTATTACCCCGGCTATTTCCGCCACGCTTTCTATCACCTGCTGCTCGTGCCGCTTCGCCAGCCGAACTTCGCCATCCCGCAGGCATGGACGCTGAGTTATGAGATCATGTTCTACGTGCTCTTCGGCCCGCTTTTCCTGGTGCCGCGACGCATGATGCCACGTCTGCTGGGCGGCTGGTTTCTCGCCGCCGCGTTTTGCTCGTTCATCGTGCGGCCGCCGGAGCGGGCGTACCTGATGCCGTTGTCGCCTTACACTTTGGAATTCCTGCTCGGCTGCCTGGCGGCCGTGACGCTGCGAAAGACCGGAACGAAATATTGGTCGCTCGCACTGGTTACCGGCACGTTTTGGGGAGTTGCTGGAATCGCGCTGAACATCACTGGCATTGTGCAAACTGCGAGCGCACCAGTACTGCGACTGCTTTGCTTTGGCGTGCCCGCTGCGCTGAACGTTAGGGGGTTAGCATCTCGCGAAACCGGCGGCGTTACAACACTGCCGCGCTGGCTACGACCGCTTGGCGACGCCTCGTACTCCATCTATTTGACTCACATCGCCGTGCTCTGGGGCTTTCAATTTTGCGGAGCGTACGCCGTCGTTTGGAGCCTGCTCGTACAGACACTCCTGATTTTGGCGGGCAAAATCATCGTGGCATGTAGCGTTGGCTGGATCATTCATCGCACCGTCGAACGCCCGCTGTTGGAGTGGAACCGGCGGTCCAAGGGAATTGACAACACACAGAATGAGTGGAATATCGCGAGGTTCTTCATTCCAAATTGGCGACTACGCCGTCGTTGATGCTGCACATCAGGGCGACGACGCTCGGGTTGAAGGTGTCGCGGACGAAGAGGGCACTGCCGTCGCCGCGGAGGAAGAAAGCCCCGCCGGCGTGGCGGCTGCCGAAACCCCACTTGTCCGGGCCGTTGATCCGCAAGTTCTGGTCGTCAATGAGCCACCAGCAGGCGTCGACCCATAGCACACTGGCCGCGTCGCGCTTCACGCAGCCGGCCCAGATGGCGCCCCAGCGTTCCGGCGATTTTCTCAAAGTCGTCTCGCCGATGACGAGCGTGTTCGACAGACCGTCGCTGATCTGGCTAAAGCGGATATTGCTGTTCGTGTAGAAGGTCCCATTCAACGGTGTGGCAATGTTGATGCCCGACCCGCCGCCGAGAGGGATTAACGGCGTGTCGCCGTTGGCAATGCCACGATAGCTCGCGCGGCCGTAGTTGTCGTAATTCGGATTCGTACTCGGCCCGACGTCGGTTGGGCACAGGTAAATCGCAATCTCCGTTTGCAGCAGCGGCGTCGCCGGTGTGAAATAGGCGCCATTGCCCATGTGGTGAGCCTCCGGGTCAATCTGATCGTAAAGCGCTCCCCTGCTCCAGGAGCGGCAGAATGTAGACCGCCCACCCCCACCCCGGCCCGTAATCGAGCCGGCCAGTTCCGAAAGTCGTAATGCCCCGGTGGTAGGTGCTTGTGCAGATCGTGGTAGCTGTGCAAAGCCAGGCCGATCTGATGGAGGTTGTTGTCGCACTTCGCCTTCGCCGCCGCCTCGCGGACCTTCTGCACCGCCGGCAACAGCAGCCCACACATTGTCGGCTTCAGCGAAGACCGCAAAACGGTCGTTCACATCCACCCTTACGGCCAATCGCCGAGGAGTGCGGATGATCACGGCGGGCCGGCGTTTGCGTTCAAGCTTTATGTGCCTACGCCCGGTTTCCTGCGGCTTTATGCGCAGGTGCAGATTGATGGCGTTTCGGAGTTCGCGCCGTTTGGTTTAGACGATTGTTCCTCCGCAGACGCGCAGCCGGGAACCTCCGCCACGATACCGATGCCGAGCATACGAACGTGGAACGCGTTGAATAAATCGCTGAACTTCCGCCATATTGTTTGTGGTTCTTCAGGCTCCTCGACCGAAATCTACACTGAGCCAGTGTGCAATGGTATTCCGAAGGATCGTGATCATCGCCACGTCGACCATGGAAGATGCTTTGCCGCCGGTGAAGGGGCATTTTCCGGCGATAACCAGTGTCCCAGAACAGGTCGATCCAACCTCTCGAATGTGTGGAGTGGCATCACCACCTCTGGGAGTATATGAAACTTAGTCAAGCGTACGCATAACAT
>CAWCXI010000018.1:0-207560 GCA_963799415.1 uncultured Alphaproteobacteria bacterium
GCCACCTGAGTCAACTTCTGGTGGAGGGCCGTCCGCATTGAGGGCAGCACGCCAGGCGTGCGATCAGCGCCGATCACGTGCAGGGCGCCGCCACAGCCGGGGATGCCTTGCTCTCGATGTTGGCTGCCCTTCCTGGATACGTATCGAACCATGTGTGTGGCGCCGGAGCCGCCGTTTCGGTGTGTTCTTGAAAAAGTCCAGGGGATCCGGGTCGCCGCTTGACGCTGGCATGCTAGGCGTATGGGCGATTTGCCAGCCAGAATGCCACCGACCGGCGCGAACGACCGCCTTCGACCCATTGCGGACGCTGGTGACCAGCGGCGCTAAAGCTGTCAAGCTCGCACGTCGGCGTTCGACGGACCCAGCACAGCCCGCATTTCGCCCCCTTCACGAGACACAGCGCCGGCCCTGACGGCCGGCATCTCTTTTCCGCAGGCAGGACGCATGGCGCCCGCGCCTCGGACGAGGAGGACGACCATGACCCGTACAGGAACCACCGCTCCCATCGACGACACCATCCGACCATTCATATTCCGTGCATCCGATGACGCGCTCGCGGACCTCAAGCGGCGGATCACCGCGACCAAGTGGCCCAGCAAGGAGCTCGTTGCAGCACAGGGTGTGCAGCTGGCAACAATGCAGAAGCTCGCGACCTATTGGGGAGCAGATCATGATTGGCGCAAGGTCGAGTCACGGCTCGACGCCCTGCCGCAATTCGTCATCACCATCGAAGGCGTCGACATCTACTTTATCCACGTTCGCTCGAAGCACCCGGATGCGCTTCCGGTGATCATCACTCACGGCTGGCCTGGATCGATCATCGAGCAGCTGAAGCTCATCGATCCGCTGACCAACCCGACGGCTCATGGCGGGAGCGCGTCGGACGCCTTCGACGTCGTCATTCCCTCGATGCCCGGCTACGGATTCTCGGCTGCGCCAACTGCCACTGGGTGGGGCCCTGAACGCATCGCACGTGCCTGGGCCGAGCTCATGAACCGCCTCGGCTACAAGCACTATGTTGCGCAAGGCGGTGATTGGGGCGCGCTGATCGTCGACTTCATGGGCGTACAGGCGCCGCCAGGATTGCTCGGCATCCACACCAACATGGCTGGAGCGGTACCGCCCGACATCGATGCCGCGGCCTTGACCGGCGCCCCGCCACCCCCCGGCCTCGCGGCCGACGAAATGCAGGCGTACGATCAACTCGCTTTCTTCTACAAGCATGGCCTGGGCTACGCGCAGGAGATGGGGAATCGCCCGCAGACGTTGTACGGCATCGAGGATTTGCCGGTCGGTCTGGCCGCCTGGATCCTCGACCATGACATCCGCAGTTACGAGCTGATGGTGCGTGTCTTCGATGGACAAAACGAGGGCCTATCGCGCGACGACGTGCTCGACAACATCACCCTCTATTGGCTGACGAACACGGCGATTTCGTCGGCCCGTCTATATTGGGAAAACAAGCAGCCGTTCTTCGCACCTAAGCAGGTCGCCATCCCGGTGGTGGTAAGCGTGTTTCCTGATGAAATCTGCCCGGTCCCACGGAGTTGGGTCGAGAGAGCTTACCCGAAGCTGCTCCTCTACAACCGCCATCCAAAAGGTGGACACTTCGCAGCGTGGGAGCAGACGCAGGCGATCACGGACGATATGCGCGCAGGCTTCCGGTCGCTGCGTTAAAAGCTCGGCCGCGGGCGGCGTTCCACCGACGTCACCCACCACTCACACTAGCCAATGTCCGCTTTCCACCCAAAGCGGCGGTAGCAACGGAGTTCGCATGGCACCGCCGCGATCACCGAAATGCGTCACAGTTTGATACGCCGAACTGGCGAAGCCCATCTGCCTGACAGTCTCGAAGTTGGGCCATGCCCCGGGGTCACCAACCAGGCCAACAAGATCGATTTTCGCCGGCATTCTGGTTGGGCGTGGCTGGTAAGGTAACCACGAGCCAAGTGAGCGCGCGATCACGGCACGTGTTCGCCGCGGTCCAGGCCAGGACCGGGTTCGAATCCAGCACGGCTGTATGTCAGCAAGATATTGATAAGTATCAGTGAATTCCGTGGCTGGGGGACCTGGATTCGAACCAAGGCTGCCCGGTCCAGAGCCGGGAGTTCTACCGCTAAACTATCCCCCACCGGAGCGTGAGACATGCAAATACCACGCCCTACCCGGCCCCGGCAACCTTACCCAGCCGTCGCGAGTTCGCGCCGCAACGTGTGGCTCCCAGAGGGTTGCCCCGTCACACTCGGCTGAGCGCGTGCGCGGCGAAGATCGCCTGAACTGTTCGCGCAAGGCCGTCCTGCCACGGCGGCAGCCGCAGGCCGAACACCGTGGCCAGCTTGCCGCAGTCGAGGCGCGAGTTCAGCCGGCCGCTTCGCTCTCGTCGGCCACTCATCCGTCCCGATCGGCGCGATCGTCGGAACCGGCACGCCATGACCCGCCGCCGCCACGAAAGTCGCGCTCGCCAGCTCGTACCATGTCGCGGCACCCGTCCCGGCGGCGTGATAGACACCGGCATAGCGGCTCTGCCGACCGTCGGTCGTCAGTCGCGCGGCTATACCCAGAATGGCCTGTGCCAGATCAGGCGCACTGGTCGGACAGCCCCGCTGGTCCGCCACCACACGCAAATGCCTGTGCCGCTGCCCGGCGGCAAGCATCGTGCGGACAAAGTTGTTGCCGGTCGCTGAGTACAGCCACGACGTTCGCACCACGATTCCGCGCGAACACTCCGCCAGCACCGCCCGCTCGCCGGCCAGCTTGCTCGTCCCATAGACGCCCCGTGGCGCGACTTCATCAGTCTCCACATACGGCGCGCCCTTGAGCCCATCGAACACATAGTCGGTCGATACGTGAATTAGCGGAATGCCAGCCGCCTCGCACAGCCGCGCCAGCTCCCGTGGCCCATCGCTGTTGACCCTGAACGCCGCCGCCGCATCGTCCTCGGCCGCATCCACCGCCGTATAGGCTGCGGCATTGATCACCAAAGGCGGCCCATTTGCCGCGAATACCTCGCGCACGCTTTCAGGCCGGTCGAAATCCAGCGCCGGAGGCCCGACGCAATCCACCGTCAGCCCGCGCGCCGGTGCCGCCTCGGCCAGCGCCATCGCAAGCTGCCCGGTAACGCCGACGACCAGGATCGGTGCCGTCATGTTACGCCGTGTGCCACTCGCCGCACGCGGCCAGGCGCGGCAGGATGCGATCCTTATCCGACAGCAGCGCATCGTCCGGCGCGATCGGCCACGGAATGGCGAGCTCCGGATCGTTCCAGATCACCCCACGTTCCGCCTGCCGGTCCCATGGCGCAGTCACCTTGTAGATCACCTCGGTGTCCGCCTCGAGCGTGCAATAGCCATGCAGCAGTCCCGCCGGAATCCAAAGCTGCTGCCAGTTGTCCGCCGACAGCACGACGCCGGCATGGCGGCCATACGTCGGCGAGCCATGCCTGGTGTCCACCGCAACGTCCCAGATCGATCCGCGCACCACCCGGATCAGCTTACCCTGCGCATTCGGCGCAATCTGCAAGTGCAGTCCGCGCACCACACCGCGATCGGCCGACCGCGCGTGATTGTCCTGCACGAACGGACCCGGCACACCCGCCTCAACGAAGCGGCGTTCATTCCAGGTCTCCGAAAAGAACCCGCGGTCGTCGAGAAAGCGCGGCGGCGTGATCAGCAGAACATCCGGAATGCAGGTCGGTTCGACGATCATGCCTGCTCTCCCTCCGCCAGTTCCAGCAGCACGCGCCCCAAGTCTGTCTTGCCCAAATGACGCGCGTGTGAGCGCAGCGTATCCGCGTCGATATATCCCATGCGAAATGCGACTTCCTCCGGACAGCCAACGAGCATTCCAGTCCGCGACTGGATGGTCTGCACGAAGGTTGCCGCCTGCAGCAGTGAATCAGGCGTGCCGGCATCGAGCCACGCGCAGCCGCGCGACAGCCGCTCCACCGCCAGCGCGCCGGCGTCCAGATACAGCCGGTTGAGGTCGGTGATCTCCAGTTCGCCGCGCCCGGAGGGACGAATGGTGCGCGCGAGATCGCTGACCGTCTGATCGTAAAAATATAGACCGGTCACCGCCCAGTTGGATTCCGTTGCCGTGGGCTTCTCCACGATATCCATCGCGCGGCCCGCCGCGTCGAACGACACCACGCCGTAGCGCTCCGGATCGCGTACCTGGTACGCGAACACAGTTGCGCCATGCGGTCGCGCTGCCGCTGCCCGCAGCAGTGCCGACAGATGGTCGGCGTGGATAAGGTTGTCGCCGAGCGCCAGCGCGCAGGACTCGCCGGCTATCCAGTCGCGGCCGATCAGGAAGGCCTGCGCGATCCCCTCGGGGCGCTTCTGTTCGGCGTAGGTGAAGTGCACGCCAAAACGTTCCCCGTCGCCCAGCAACTTGCAGAACTGCGGCAGGTCCTCAGGCGTCGAGATCACCAGGATGTCGCGGATGCCGGCGAGCATCAGCGTCGACAACGGGTAATACACCATCGGCTTGTCGTAGACCGGCAGCAACTGCTTCGACGCCGCCAAGGTCATCGGATGCAGCCGCGTGCCGGAGCCACCGGCGAGCAGAATGCCTTTCATGCCGCAGTTCCCAACCGTTGTCCCGCATAGCGCCCGGCGCGCACCGCCTGCCACCAATCGCGGTTCGTCAAATACCACTCGATGGTGCGCGCAAGACCGGCCTCGAAGTCGTGCTGCGCGGTCCAGCCAAGCGCTGTCTCGGCGCGCGTCGGATCGATCTCATAGCGGAAATCATGCCCCGGCCGATCCGTGACGAAGTGGATCAGCCGTTCGCGCGCTCCAGCGGGATCCGGCAGCCGGCGATCGAGTTCCGCGCAGATCGCCCGCACCACGTCGATATTGCTGCGTGGCTGGCGGGCACCGATCGCGTACGTCGCGCCTGGCTCGCCAAGCTCCAGCACGCGCACCAGCGCGATCGCGTGGTCCTCGACAAAGATCCAGTCGCGTCGGTTCGAGCCGTCGCCATACACCGGCAGAGGCTTGCCCTCCAGCGCGTTCAGCGTGACCAGCGGGATCAGCTTCTCCGGGAATTGCCACGGCCCGTAGTTGTTGGTGGTGTTAGACACGAGCGTCGGCAGTCCATAGGTGTGGAACCACGCGCGCACCAGGTGGTCGGACGCCGCCTTGCTCGCCGAATATGGGCTGCGCGGATCGTAGCTCGTGGTCTCATCGAACGGCGGATCACCGGCGTCAAGCGCGCCGAACACCTCGTCGGTAGATATGTGATGGAATCGAAACATAGTTCGCCGCTCGGCGCTGAGCCCAGCGTAATACTGCCGTGATGCTTCCAGCAGCGTGAACGTACCGTTGACGTTGGTCTCGATGAACGTGGCCGGGCCGTCGATCGAGCGATCGACATGGCTTTCCGCCGCGAGGTGCATCACCACGTCGGGCTGATGGGTCGCGAAGATCTGCCGCATCGCCGCAACATTGGTGATGTCCGCGCGGATCAGGACATGTCGGTTGTGACCCCTCGCATTCTCCAGCGCATCCTCGGACGCGGCGTACGTCAATTTGTCGACGTTGATCACCACATGGTCCGTGTCGCGTATCAGATGACGCACCACAGCCGAACCGATGAAGCCACACCCGCCGGTCAACAAGACTTTCATGCCCTCACGGGTCCTTACTTCCATGTAACAATCACCAGGCCCCGTGATCTGTGGCTGATCCTTAGCTTATGCCTTATTCCCGCGGCGAATGGGAAGCAAAGTTACGCTCGACCGAGTACCAAGCCAGCCCAGACCGCTGCGAGACACAGCACGACAGACCCTGCAACGTATGCCAGCGCCGGCGAAGTATCGCCGGATTGCAGCAGTTCCAACGTCTGCAGGCTGAAGGCCGAGAAGGTCGTGAAGCCGCCACAGACGCCGACCATAAGGAAGATCCGCAGATCGGGATGCATGGCGACTCGGGCCGGCGTGAGCGTGACCGCCGCCACCACACCGATCACGAAGGAGCCCACAATGTTGATGAGCAGGGTGCCCCAGGGAAAGCGCGGACCGGTCAGCATGGTCATCGCCGCGGCAAGCCAGAAGCGGGCCAGACTGCCCACCGCGCCACCAACCGCTACCGCCAGCCACGTCGTCCCGGTTCCCATGCCGCGGCTATAGCAGAAGTCGACCGGGTTGCCTCGGGAGGGCCGCAGCGGCGGCGGTAGCCTGCCAAGTCCCGCAGGAACCAGAACACGGTCAGAACCGGTAGCCGATGCCGGCGCCAATCACCAGCGGGTTGAGCGCGGTATGCGCTTTGATGGCGCCGCCATTGATGCTGGCCGTCGTGTTCAAAAAGATCTGCTTCACGTCGAAATTGGCGAACCAGTGCCCCGCGAAGTTGTAGTCGACGCCCGCCTGTATCGCCGCCCCCACATTGTTGCTGAACGCGACCTGTGTCACCGGCGCACCGGCGGCGTGTGACCCGTAGAAGAACGAGGCGTTGATGCCGGCGCCGATATAAGGGCTGAGGCGCTCGTGCGGGAAGAAGTGATATTGCGCGGTAAGAGTGGGCGGCAGAACCCAAACACTGCCAACGTCAACGTGCCCAAGTACGGTATCGCTGGCCGAGACGTTGTGGCGCGTTGTCGCAGCGATCAATTCGAATGCGATGTTGTCGGTGAGGAAATACGAAAAATCCACCTCGGGTGCGGCCTGCGCAGTGGCATTCACGTGACCGCCAATCACCGAGATCGAACTGCTCGTATCGAGCGGGATCACGCCGATCGCCCGCACGCGTATCATGAGCGTGTTCGCCTCTTTGCCGACTGGGGGCGCGTTCATGTCGAATGTGCCTTGCGCCAGGGCCGCTCGGCCGCTGACGATCGTGCATACCATGCAGCCAGCCAAAACGGTCCGCTTCATCGTCACTCCTCCCTCCCGCACCAAAAACTAAAAGCGGTGAGAAGTGACGAAATCATTAACGGGCGCGGGCGACGTTCTGTCGTTGCGAGTTCCACATCCGCCTGGCAGCGGACGGCTGGCATTCGTCATGGCCGGTGGCGGCAGCCATCCACACCCGCCTGGCAGCGGACCCGCGATATTCGTCATGGCCGGCGAAGGCCAGCCATCCACGTCTTCCCTTGATGCGTGCGGCACAGTCTGCTCGTGGTTTCTTGTTAGCGATCGCCCCTAGTCAGTGGACATCGGTCCAGTATGTTCACTATTTGTTCACCCATATCCCGCTACAATCCCGCCAACCAAGCCCCGCGGGAGCCAAAGTCCATGACCCTCGACACCTTCATCACCCTGCTGATCGGAACGCTCGTCCGCACCATCCCCTCCACCGCCGACCAGATCGAGTCAGATCGCGCCGCCAATCTCTCGCTCGTCCGCACCATGATCGAGGCGTTCCACCCCAGTGATCCGATGGAAGCCGCCGAGGCGGCCCGCGCGGTCGCCGCGCATTTCGCCGCGATGGACAGCTTCGCCCGCGCCGCCAGACCCGGCGTGGCGGACGAGAAAGCCGTCCGGTTGCGCGCCAACGCCCTCGCCGCCGGGCGGATGTTCAGCACAACGCTGCAAAACCACCGCCGCCAGCAGCGCCAACTGTCAGGCGCGAACCAACCCCACCAACCTAGCCGCCATGCGCCAATGCCGGCACCGGCGTCGCAGGTGCGTCATCGCGCCGAACTCCCGGCTCAGATCCCCGGCCTCTCCGCCCCCGTGACCCAGGCATCGCAGCGGGCGGCATGGCGCAGCACCACGGCACTTGCGCCCGTGCAGCCAACCGTCCTCGCGCCCTGACCGCATATCGGCCTTGCGTGTGGTGCAAGGGCGTACCGCTGGCACCTTATCATAACGCAGCTTATTATCAGGGCCTCTCCGACAGGACCGATCCCGCAGTGCACAATTTCGAACGCGACCTGATGTTCCTGCTGCATGACGTCGCCCGGCTCATCCGTGTCGACGCCGATAAACGGGCCCGCGCCCACGGCATGACCCGGGCCCAATGGGGCATCCTGATCTGGCTCGAACGCCAGCCGGGCCTGTCCCAGAAGGAACTGTCCGAATTCCTGGAAGTCGAGCCGATCACCGTCGCACGCCTGATCGACCGCCTGGAAAGGCGTGGCATGGTCGAACGGCGACCCGACCCGAAAGACCGCCGCATCTGGCGCCTCCATTTGTGCCAGCCCGCCTACGGCGTGCTGCGCGAGATTGACTATCAGCGCGAACAGATGCGCACCCTGTTGACCAGCGGCCTGGACGAGGCAACGATCGATACGATGACGGAAGCGCTGCTCACGATGAAGCTGACCCTGGCTCACGAAGCCCACCCACCGCGCCGCTACCCGCCGGTCGAAGCCGAAGCGCGGGAGGTCGCCTGATGTCACAGGCCGCCACCGCCGGCACTGCACCGCGCGTCACCGAAGCACCGGTCCGCAGTCGTCGCATCAACCGCGCCCTCCTCCGCCCGATCCTCATGCTCGGCGGCATCCTGCTCGTCGCAGTGGCCTCCGGCGCCTATTGGCTCTCCGGCGGCCGCTACGTCTCGATCGACGATGCGTATGTCCGAGCGGCCAAGGAGACGCTGTCCACCGATGTCTCCGGCATCGTGGCCGCGGTCACGGTGCACGAAGGCCAGCACGTGAAGAAGGGCGACGTATTGCTGCGGCTCGATCCCCAGCAGTTCCAGATCATGCTGGATTCCGCCAAGGCGAGCCTCAGCGGCGTCGAGTCCAGCGTGGCCGCGATGAAGCTCGACTATCAGCGCCTGCTGGGTGACGTCGAGGTCAAGCAGTCGCAGGTGCAGTCCGACCAGGCGAACTTCGAGCGCTACTCAAACCTGGTGAAGTCCGGCGGCGTCACCCGTGCCGACTACGACAACATGCGCTTCCAGCTTGCCGCCAATCAGCGCGCGGTGATGGCGCTGAAGACGATGGCCGAGGTGCAGCGCGCGAAACTTCTGGGCAATCCCGATGTCGACGTGCGGACCATGCCCGAATACCTCCAGGCCAAGGCGCGTGCTGACGAAGCGCAGCGCGAACTCGACCACGCGGTGATCTACGCGCCGTTCGATGGCATCGTGACCCAGGTGGATACCGTGCAGCGAGGCATGTACCTCGCCGCATCCACCGCCGCGTTCGGCATCGTTTCCACCGAGGACGTCTGGGTCGAGGCAAATCCGAAGGAGACCGAACTCACCTGGGTAAGGCCCGGCGATCCGGTCGATGTGGTGGTGGATACCTATCCCGGCCGCACCTGGAAGTCGGTGGTCGAGAGCATCGCGCCCAATTCAGGTTCGGAATTCTCCGTGCTGCCGGCGCAGAACACCTCGGGCAACTGGGTGAAGGTGGTGCAGCGTATCCCGGTCCGCATCAAGGTCGAGCGCAAGCCAGGTGATCCCGAGTTACGCGCCGGCATGAGTGTGGAAGCCGACATCGACACCGGCCACAGCCGTACGCTCGCCGACCTGTTCTAGTCCGCACCTCCATGGCTCAAGGCCCGCATGATCAGGTGCCCCATCGCCTGATCATCACTCTTTGCACGGTCGGCGCGACCTTGATGCAGGCGCTCGACCAGACGATCGCCAACGTGGCGCTGCCCTACATGCAGGGCAGTCTGTCGGCGAGCTTCGACGAGATCACCTGGGTACTCACCTCCTACATCACCGCCGCGGCGATCATGACTGCGCCGGTAGGCTGGCTGGCCGCGCGGTTCGGCCGCAAATACCTGTTCATCGCCTGCCTGACCGGCTTCACCATCACCTCGATGCTGTGCGGCGCGGCGCAGTCCTTGGATCAGATGGTCTTGTTCCGCCTGTTTCAGGGCATGTTCGGCGCCGCTCTGGTGCCGCTGTCACAGGCCACCATGCTCGACATCTATCCGGTGGAGCAGCGTGGCTCGGCCATGGCGATCTGGGGCGTCGGCGTGATGATCGGCCCGATTCTGGGGCCCACCCTCGGTGGCTATCTGACCGAGATGTACAACTGGCGCTTCGTCTTCTACATCAATCTGCCGTTCGGCATCCTGGCGACACTGGGGCTGATCTTCTTCATGCCGCGCTCGCGCCCGAACGACAGCATGCGGTTCGACTGGGTCGGCTTCGCAGCTCTGGGTCTTGGCATCGGCGCCATCCAGATGATGCTGGACCGCGGTCAGGACCGGGACTGGTTCACCTCGCGCGAGATCATCGTCGAGGCGGTACTCGGCGGTCTCGGCATCTACCTGTTCGTCGTGCACATGCTGACCGCACGACGGCCGTTCATCCCGCCGGCGTTGTTCAAGGACCGCAACTTCGCAGCCGGTGTCGGCATGATGTTCGCCGCCGGCACCATCCTGGTGTCCAGTTCGTCGCTGATGGCGCCATGGCTGCAGAATCTCGCCAACTATCCGGTCGATACCGCCGGGCTGATCATGGCGCCGCGCGGCATCGGCACGATGATCGCCATGGTCCTCGCCGGTCGCGTCGCGACCCGGATCGATGCGCGGTTGGCGATGGGATTCGGCATCTTGTGCGTTGTGTGGTCGGTCTGGGAAATGACCACCTGGACCCCCGACATCAACGAGTGGCGACTGATCTTCACCATCACCGTCCAGGGGTTCGGGCTGGGCTTCCTGTTCATCCCGCTACAGATGGTCGCGTTCGCCACCTTGCCGGTGATGCTGCGCACCGACGGCGCATCGCTGTTCAGCCTGGCACGCAACATCGGAGCGGCCATCGGCGTATCGGTTACCTCGGCGATGCTGGCGCGCAACACCCAGGTTCTGCACTCCGAGATCGGCGCCTCGGTCAATCCATTCAACCGCGCCCTGCACGATGGCGCGGCGGTCCAGCAGCACCTCGATCCGGCGACCCACCACGGCGCGGCGATGCTCGATCACATCATCAACCAACAGGCGCAGATCATCGCCTATATCGATGATTACAAGATGATGATTTTCACAACGCTGCCGGCGCTGCTCCTGCTGTTCCTGATGCGAAAGCCGCGCCAGGCGCCGCGCGCTTCAGAGCCGCATGCGGCGATGGAGTGAGTTCGGCGCTGGTGCGGCAGGCGCAGCGCATGTGCGCATGACCGGAAGTCATGGTCTGGAAACCGCAGGCTCTGTGTGCCACGGTGAGGCCGAAATCATCGGAGGTGTGCCATGAGCCAGGCCGAGATCGCCGACAGCAACGTTGCGGCGGACACCGGAGAAAGCTTCGTCGGCCTATGTGCCGACGCTCCAGCGCACGGCAGGGCAGCCGCCGCCGATCGCGGCGAACGGCGGCCTGTCCTACATGTCGTTCGACCGGGACGGCGATGCGGGAACCGCCGCGGCGCTCGAGGACGCGCTCACCGAGATCGCCGAGGGCGAGGGCCAGCGCGTCACCGACATGATCGACAACGCGCCGCCGGGGGCCCCGATCAAGACAAAGTGGGGCCTCGGGTTCCGGAAATACGACGAGTGCGCGGACTACATACGCAGGAACAACGCCATCAAGGCCCCCGAAGGCGGCGTGGCGCTGCCGCTGCCCTATACTGTCTACGAGCGGCCGACCTACTCCGTCGTCCCGTCCAACGCTGTCTGGCGGGACCCGGCGCGCGCCGACGTGGCGGCGATCCTGCGCAAGAACGAGCAGGACAACCGGCGGCGGGACCTCTGGTTCCCGCAGGTGATGCGCGACGCGCGGCGCATCGGCGAGTACTACCCGGGCCTCTCGCCCAACAGCCCCGAATGCATGGACCGGCTCGGTGTCTCGCTGGCGCACCTCGAAGTCCAAGTGCTCGAACTTCTACGATGCGGCGGAGGTGGAGCGCGTGTTCTACCCCGAGATCGAGAAGCTGCTGCTCGAGTTCTTCCCGGACGCGACCGATGCGCTGGTCTACAACCACGACGTCTTCGACAAGGACTACGCGGGCGACCGCACGGAAGACCAGGACAACAAGAACCCGGGTGTGAACGCCCGTTACGCCACCCTCGTGCACAACGACCTGAACGACAACAGCGGCCGCGTGCGCTGCCGCGAGCTGCTCACCAAGAACCTGCGCAACTTCGGGCGCGAGCAGCACTACACGGAGGCAGAGGCCGACGAGAAGATGTCGCGGCGGTTCGTGTCGATCAATCTCGCCAAGCCGATGGAGACGGTCGAGCAGTTTCCCTTCGTCCTCTGCGCCTGGCCGTCGTTCGCCGACCAGCCGTACATCACCAACTACCGGATCTACGACGACCGCGTCGGCGAGACCACCCGCTTCACCT
Source organism: uncultured Alphaproteobacteria bacterium (assembly GCA_963799415.1). Lineage (GTDB taxonomy): Bacteria > Pseudomonadota > Alphaproteobacteria > Acetobacterales > Acetobacteraceae > JAMXLO01. The sequence continues at coordinate 12,188 of CAWCXI010000018.1, forward strand.
ACCGTCCCGACCACGAGTGGTACTGGTTCCCGCAGCAGAAGCCCAACGAGGTCTCGATGCTCAAGTGCTATGACTCGGTGACCGACGGCTCCGTCTCGCGCTAGTCTTTCCATACCGCCTGTATCGACCCGACCGCGCCCGCCGACGCCCGCATGCCGCAAGAACGTCGTGGTCCGGGCCTTTGTCTTCTTCTAGTGACACTTGACGACCGGATGATCGCTGAGGGGACGCCGCTCAATAACCGAATCGTCGAGTGACGTCCTTTTTCTCTCCGTCATGCCGGGCGAAGGCCCGGCATCCACGTCTAGCGGTGCTCGGCAAAGGCGTGGATGCACGGCCCTTCGCCTGGCTGACCGTTTGACACGGACGCGCCGAACTTGAAGCAGTCATTCCCCATCAACATCCCGCCCGCATAGGCGCGCCCGCGCTTCTGCCGTAGATGGGCCCCTGCCGGCGTTTTCAAAAAATCTGAGATCCCCTGTCGGACTGGCAAAGTCTCGGTCGTCCTCGGGGCATGGATCGGCAATTCATGGAAGCAAGGGCCATGTCGCAACTAACCGCAGAATCCGAGATCAAGGCGCTCATCGAAGCGTGGGCAGACGCCGTCCGGCGGCATGACCTGCCGGCTATATTGGCACATCACGATAACGATATCGTCATGTTCGACGTGCCGCCGCCGCTGCAATCGCGCGGCCTGGCTGAATACAAGAAAACCTGGGATCTGTTCTTCGCCTATCACAAACCCGGACAAGCCTTCGACGTTGAAGCGCTACAAATGTGCGTCGGCGACACCGTCGCCTTTGCGGTTGCCATCATGCGTTGCGGGTCGGCGACAGTCAGCGGCCCACCCGTGCCGGACGGCTTCCCGTTTCGGCTGACCATCGGCCTGCGCAAAATCGACGGCGCCTGGCGCATCCAGCACGAGCACCATTCGGTGCCGGCGACGGATTAGCAGACCCACAGCGGCGATTGCCTGCCGCTGTTTCGAACTCTTGTTTCGACCCCAATCCCCGGACGAAAGGCAACCGCATGACCACGAACGATACCTACCTCGCCGTATTTCTCGGCAGCAAAACCAGTTCACGCATGAAGGCGTGGATGGCGCTTCCCGAAGCCGAAAGGCGCGCCAAGGAACAGGAGGGCATGGCCGCCTGGAAAGCCTGGGTCGAAAAGCACCACGCGGCGGTTTCCGCCATGGGCGGCCCGCTCGGCAAGACGAAGAAGATCACCGAACGCGGCATCGAGGACGTGAGCAACGAGATGGGCGCCTTCATGGTCGTGCGGGCGGAATCGCACGAGGCGGCCGCCAGGCTGTTCGAGAAGCATCCGCATTTCACGATCTTTCCGGGCGAGTCCGTGGAGGTCATGCCGGTTCTGCCGATACCAGGCGCCTGATCGACGGCCGCGTCCGTTCCGTCAATTCATAAGGATAAACCAGCATGCCCAACACCGTACGCTTGCACCGCGTTCTGGCGACCAGCCCGGAGAAGGTCTATCGCGCGTTCCTCGAGGCGGACGCGCTCGCGAAATGGCTGCCGCCCAACGGCTTTGCCTGCACCGTGCATCATCTGGAACCGAAAGTCGGCGGCACGTTCAAAATGTCCTTCCGGAACTTCACGACCGGCAAAAGCCACGTGTTCGGCGGCGAATATGTCGAGCTCGTTCCGGGCGAACGCCTGCGCTACACGGACAAATTCGACGATCCCAACCTGCCCGGCGAGATTCAGGTGACGGTGACGTTGAAGAAAGTATCGGTCGGCACCGAGCTGGATATCGTGCAGGCAGGCCTGCCGGACGTCATTCCCCCCGAGGCCTGTTATCTCGGTTGGCAGGAATCGCTGCGAAACCTGGCAAGGCTCGTCGAGCCCGAGATCAATCAATAGCGCATCACGAACGAGCAACCGAGGTATGTCGTCAAGCCCAGTGAGGGAAGTTCTATGAGCGGAAAAATCGTCACCTGTCTGTGGTTCGATCATGGCGAGGCGCGGAAGGCAGCGGAATTCTACGCGGCCACTTTTCCTGACAGCCATGTCGGACAAGCGCTTCAGGCTCCATCCGAATATCCTGGCGGCAAACAGGGTAGCGAGTTGACCGTCGAATTCACTGTACTCGGCCAGGCCTTTGTCGGTCTCAATGCTGGCGCCGCCTCGTTTGCGCCGAACGAGGCGGTGAGCTTCCAGGTGATGACCGAAGACCAGGCAGAAACCGACCGTTATTGGAATGCGATCATCGAGAATGGTGGCAGCGAAAGCCAGTGCAGTTGGTGCAAGGACCGTTGGGGCTTTTCCTGGCAGATCGTGCCGCGAGCCTTGATCGCCGCGATGAAGGATCCGGACCGCGCCGCTGCGAAGCGGGCGATGGACGCCATGATGACCATGCGCCGGATCGACATCGCCAAGATTGAGGCTGCACGAGCGGGCTGACGACCCCGTCGCGGGCAATCGGCCTCCGTCACATGCTGCTGATCATCGTACCGTCACTGCGATGTCATGAAACAGCCGTGCCGGCAGGCCGCCACCCTGCACCGACTTCATCGGCCGGTTGTCGTCGTTGCCAAGCCAGATGCCGATGATCTCGCCATCGAACCGCCCGATGAACCACGCGTCGCGGTAGTCCTGCGTCGTGCCGGTCTTGCCGGCAACCAGATGACCCGGCACTGCCGCAGCCCGCCCTGTACCGCGTGTCACCACCGCCGTCATCATGCGCGCCATCATCTCCGCAAGATCGGGATCGATGGCGGGCCGCGGTGCAACCTGTAACGCCGCTATGCCGAATGGCACGACACGCTCTCCCCCATTGAAGAACGCGGCATAGGCCGATGCGAGCTCCAGCAGACCAACCTCGCCGGTGCCGAGTGCCAGCGATGCGTTGTTGGGCAGCTTGTCGGCGATGCCGAGACGCGCCGCCTCGTACGCGACCGCACGTGGGCCACCCGCCTCCTGCAGCAGCCGCACGGACGCGGTGTTGATCGACTGCGCCAGTGCCTCCTCCACCGTGATCTCGCCAAGGTATTGCCGCTCGAAATCGACGGGACTCCAGTTGCCGATGCGGATCGGCGCATCGAGGACTGTGTCGTCCGGGCGCACGCCCTGCTCCAGCGCCGCCAGCCACACGAACGGCTTGAACGCCGATCCTGGCTGGCGCCGCGCCAGCACCGCGCGGTCGAACTGGCTTTGCCGATAGTCGCGTCCGCCCACCATCGCACGCACGGCACCGGTCGTTATATCCAGCACCACGACCGCTCCTTGCGTGACGCCGGCCGCGACACCCGGACCATCCAGCAGCGCCGTCAGCCGAGCCTCGGCGACCGCCTGCAGGTGCGCATCCAGCGTCGTCACCAGCCTTGTGTCGACACTCTCCGGTGCCAAAGACTGCGCCTGGTCGGCCACCCAGTCCGCGAACCAGCCGGTGGCGAGCGGTGGCGCCGGCGGGAACGCAATCTGCACCGCTGCCGCACGCGCCTGCTCAGCGGTGATCGCGCCGGTCTCCGCCATGGCGGTCAGCACCTCCCGGGCACGCGCGGTTGCGGCGTGTGGATCGGTGCGCGGATTGAACCGCGAGGGCGCACGCGGGAGGCCAGCCAACAACGCCGCCTGCCATAGCGACACATGCCGCGCCGAAATGCCGAAATACATCCGCGCCGCGGCATCCATGCCCCAGGTGCCGGAGCCGAGATACACACGGTTAAGCCAGATCTCGAGGATCTCGCGCTTGCTGAACGTGTGCTCCAGCCACAGCGTCAGCAGCAGTTCCTGCACCTTGCGGCGGTAGGTGCGCGCGTTGGTCAGGAACAGGTTCTTGGCGACCTGCTGCGTGATGGTGGACCCGCCCTGGGTCACGCGGCCACTGGTCAGGTTGACCCACACGGCGCGCGCCAGCCCGATCGGATCGATGCCGGGGTGGTGCCAGAAGCGCCGGTCCTCCACCGCGACCGCCGCCGCAGGCAGGTAGGGTGGCATGTCGCTCAGCCGCAACGGCTCGCCGACGATATCGCCGAAGGTGGCGAACACACGGCCGGTGCGATCCTCAAGCGCGAGGCTCGGCCGCCGAGCGGCAGCCAACGCGGAGTCCGGCCGTGGCAGGTCGCGCGCGAACCACAGCAGCATGACGGCAATCGCCAGCGCTCCCCAGATGGCGGCGATGATGGCGTAGCCGATGAGCCGAAAGCGCCTGCGACGTGGCACCGACACGGCTCGTCGCAGCGGCGCGCGCGTTCGCACCGATGGCCGGCGTTCGTTGGGAGCAAGGCGAGGGGCACGCGGCATTGGTGCGCTACTGATACGGGATTGGTGGCGTGTCGCGAAAGCCTGTCGTTGCGAGGAGCCGGGCGACGACGCAATCTCCATCCGGTAGCGCGCACTGTTGGGGGATGTGATGAAGGGCCTGTTCCTAGATGCTGTGGACGATCTGGCGGACGTGTTCCGCCGCGTGGTGCGCTCGGACGACCCGCCGGTCACAGTGAACGAACAGCTCGAAGTGCCGCCCGATACGCTGCCCGGACTGCTCGCCGGCTACGACTTCATGTTCGACGACCACAGCCAGTTGCCGACCGACACTATGCGGCGCTGCACCGGCCTGAAGCACATCATCTTTCTCGGCACCGGCGCGCGCAGCTACATGCATCCGGACGAACTGGCCGAGCACGGGATCACCGTGCACATCATCAAGGGCTACGGCGACACGGCGGTGGCCGAGCATACGATCGCGCTGATGTGGGCAGCGGCGCGCGGGCTCGCGATCATGGATGGCGGCATGCGGCGCGGCGAATGGGTGCGCACCGAGGGCATGGAGCTCACCGGCAAGACGCTCGGTCTGCTGGGCTATGGCGGGATCGCAGCCGAGGTGGCACGCATTGCGGCGGGTTCCGGCATGCGGGTGATTGCGTGGAACCGGTCGCCCAAGACCGCGCCGGGCGTCAAGTTCGTCGATCTCGACACGCTGCTGGCGAGCAGCGATGTGCTGTCGGTGCATCTGCTACTGACCGACGAGACGCGCGGCTTCCTCGATGCGGCGCGTCTGGCGAAGCTGCGGCCGGGTGCGGTGCTGGTGAACACGGCGCGCGGCGCTCTCGTCGACGAGGCAGCGATGATCGCTGCGCTACGATCCGGCCGGTTGCGGCATGCGGCGCTGGACGTGTTCAACAAGGAGCCGCTGGAGCCGGGTCATGAACTTGCGACCCTGCCCAACGTCACGCTGTCGGCGCACAGCGCGTTTCGCACGCCCGAGGCGTCGGAGAACCTGATCCGCCGCGCTTTGGACATCGCGAAGGCACTTGCTACCGCTGCATCTGCATGATCCGGTCCATCGGCAGCATGTTCTGATTGAGGTGGGTCATGATCCATAGCGACCCGACGATCAGCAGCAGCACGATCAGCACGCCGAACGCCAGGGCCAGCACGTTGTTGGTGTTGTCGGGGCCGCTGGTGATGTGGAGGAAGAACACCAGATGCACGCCCATCTGCGCGATTGCCAACACGAACAGCGCGATGGGAATGCTGGGTCCCCATACCAGTAACTGGCCACTGATGGCGAGGAAGAACGCCACCACGGTGATGAGCGTTGCCAGACCAAGGCCGACCAGATAGCCCACCAGGCCTTCGGCGATCTCGTGCCGGTCGGGCCTCTCGTCGCCGGGGGCGGTGTCGCCAGGGTGCAGATACAGACTTTGCCCGGTGTCACTCATTGAGCGATCCCCATCAGATAGACCACCGTGAAGATCCCGACCCAGATGATATCGAGCGTGTGCCAGAACAGGCTGAAGCACAGGATGCGGCGCAGGATGTCGTGGCGATAACCCTTGGCGAACACCTGCGCCATCATGGTCAGCAGCCATAGCAGGCCAAGCGTCACGTGCAGGCCGTGGCAGCCGACCAGGGTGAAGAAGGACGACAGAAAGGCACTGCGCGACGGGCCGGCGCCGATGGCGTTCATCCCGGCGAACTCATGCGCCTCCAGGAACAGGAACGCAGCGCCCAGCACAGCCGTCACCGCCATGCTGCCATAGTACATCAGGTTGTTGTGGGCCCTGGCGCCGATGCTCGCGATGCCGCAGGTGAAGCTGGACAGCAGCAGGCACGCCGTCTCGATCGCGACGATGTGGAGGTGAAACACGTCCTTGCCGCTTGGGCCGCCGGCGGTCTGTCCGGACAGCACCGCGTAGGCCGCGAAGAACGCGGAGAACATGATGATGTCGCTAAGCAGGAAGATCCAGAAGCCGTAGCCGACGATGATGCGCTTTGAGACGACGTCGCGAGCCGCGTGACCCATTCTGAGGTCGTGGCCGGCGGTTCCCTGTGCGGCACTCATTGCGCGGGCTGCATCTGGGCGAGTGCCGCGCGGCGGGCAGCGCGGTTGGCCCGGTCGATGCGGGCAACCTCGTCGGCCGGAAGGCGATCCTCGGTCCTATCTCGCCAGGCGAAGACGACGAATGTCACGAAGGCGCCCACGAACGCCGCCGCGACCAGCCACCAGATATGCCAGATCAGCGCAAAGCCCATGAAAGTCGCGAAGAAGGCACAGATGAACCCGGTCGGGCTGTTCCGCGGCAACTCGATGTCTTCGTAGCGCGGTTCTTCGCCTGTGTCGGTCTGCCGCAGGATGCGCTGCTTGATCCCCCAATAGGTGTCGTCTTCAGCGATACGCGGCAGCACGGCGAAATTGAACGGCGGCGGCGGCGACGCCGTGGCCCATTCCAGCGAATGGCCATTCCACGGGTCGCCGGTCACGTCGCGAAGCTGCTCGCGGTGGCGGAAGCTGACCACTACCTGCGCGATCTGCAGCACGATCCCGGCCAGGATGACGGCTGCGCCGAAGGCGGCCACCAGCAGCCAGGGATGCCATGCCGGAACATCGTAGTGCTGCATGCGCCGCGTCATGCCCATGAAGCCCAGCACGTAGAGCGGCATGAAGGCCAGGTAGAAGCCGATGAACCAGCACCAGAACGCGGCCTTGCCCAGGCCCTCGTGCAGACGGAAGCCGAAAGCCTTGGGAAACCAGTAGGTGTAACCGGCGAACGCGCCGAACAGCACGCCGCCAATGATGACGTTGTGGAAGTGCGCCACCAGGAACAGGCTGTTGTGCAGCACGAAATCGGCCGGCGGTACCGCCAGCAGAACGCCGGTCATGCCGCCCAGCACGAAGGTGACGATGAAGCCGAGCGACCACAGCATCGGCGATGCGTAGACGATCCGGCCCGCCGTACATCGTGAACAGCCAACTGAACACCTTCACGCCCGTCGGCACCGCGATGATCATTGTCGTGACGCCGAACACCGCGTTCACATCGGCGCCCGCGCCCATGGTGAAGAAGTGGTGCAGCCAGACCATGAAGGCGAGGATGCAGATCACCAGCGTCGCCGCGACCATCGACCGGTAGCCGAACAGCGGCTTGCCCGAGAAGGTCGACACGACCTCGGAGAACACCCCGAACGCCGGCAGGACGAGGATGTAGACCTCGGGATGCCCCCACGCCCAGATGAGGTTGACGTACATCATCACGTTGCCGCCGGCTTCATTGGTGAAGAAGTGAAAGCCGAGATAGCGATCCAGCAGCAGCATGGCGAAGGTTGCCGTCAGGATCGGGAAGGCGGCGACGATCAGCAGGCAGGAGGCGAGCGCCGTCCAGCAGAACATGGGCATGCGCATATAGGTCATGCCCGGCGCGTGCAGCTTCAGAATCGTGGTGACGAAGTTGACTCCGGTCAGCAGCGTGCCGACGCCGGAGATCTGCAGTGACCACAGGTAGTAGTCCACGCCGACGCCCGGCGAATACGTCAGCTCGGACAGTGGCGGATAGGCCAGCCAGCCGGTGCGCGCGAACTCGCCGACCACGAGCGAGACATTCACCAGCAGCGCGCCCGTCGCCGTCAACCAGAAGCTGACCGAGTTCAGTGTCGGAAACGCGACGTCCCGTACGCCGAGTTGCAGCGGGACGACGACATTCATCAACCCGATCACGAAGGGCATCGCCACGAAGAAGATCATCAGCGTGCCATGTGCCGAGAAGATCTGGTCGTAGTGGTCGGGCGGCAGATAGCCGGGTGCCTGAAAGGCCAGCGCCTGCTGCGATCGCATCATGATCGCATCGCTGAAGCCACGGATCAGCATGACACCGGCGAGGAAGACGTACATCACGCCGATCCGCTTGTGGTCGACGCTGGTGATCCACTCGCGCCACAGATAGGGAACCCAGCCCTTGAGCGTGATGTAGACGAGGACACAGAAGATGATAAACCCGACGAAGCCGGCCGCGAACAGCGGTATCGGCTGGTCGATCGGAATGGCGGCCCAGGTCAGCTTGCCCAGCATGCTACTTCTCCGCCCGCTTTGACGCGCCCGGACTGGTTTCCTCGACGGGCCCCGGGCCAGGCGGCAGCGCCTGTGTGACGATGTTCTTGAACAGATCAGGATCGACGTCGCGGTAGGTGAACGGCGCAACGCCAAGGCTCTGTTTGGCGAGTTCGGTGTAACTTTGTGAGGTCAGCGTCGGACCAGTGCCGCGGGTTGCCTCGACCCAGGCAGAGAAGCGGTCCATCGGCAACGCCTCGGTGTCAAAATGCATGTCGGCGAAGCCGTCGCCGCTGTAGTTGGTCGACAGGCCGAGGAACACACCGGGTTCGTCAGCGTGCAGGTTGAGCTGCGTCGCCATGCCGTTCATCGTGTAGATCATGCTGCCGAGCTGCGGGATGAAGAAGGCGTTCATCACGCTCGCCGAGGTCAGGCTGAAGTGGACGGGCAGGCCGGCGGGGATGACGAGGTGGTTCACGCTGGCGACGTGCTGTCTGGGGTAGATGAACAGCCATTTCCAATCCAGCGATACGACCTGAACCTCAAGCGGCGGGTCCTTCGACGGCAACGGCCTCGCCGGGTCCAGATCGTGCGAGCTGATCCACGCCACGCCACCGAGAAGCATGATCGTCAGCAGAGGAATGGCCCAGACGATCATCTCGAGCTGGCCGGAATATGTGAAGTCGGGCAGATGGCGTGCCCTGGTGTTGGACCTTCGGTACCACCAGGCGCAGCCGAGTGTGGCGACGAGTGTCGGGATGACGATTGCCAGCATGATGGCGAGTGAGTCGATCAGGATGGTCTTCTGCGCTTCGCCGACCGGACCTCGCGGATCGAGCACGGCGGGCTGACAGGCGGTCAGGGCGATCAATGCCGATAGGACGACGCAGCGGGCGGTCAGTGTGACGACCGAGCGCGAGCGGAGCGATGATACCCCTTGATGCATGCGACCCCCTCGCGTCACTACACACACGATCCGCAATCATGCAACCCGGAAAATCCGCGGCGACGGATTTGCCGCAAATTCGCTAACGCAAGGAAGACGTGGATGGCCGGCACGCGGCCGGCCATGACGATAGAACGCAGCGCATGGCACAGCTATGACGACGTGGCCGGCATTAGGCACGCTGGCCTACTGACAGGTCCAGCTCGGCGGCGAAGTGACACCGTGCGAAGTGCCCTTGCGTCACCTCCTGCAAAGCCGGCGCCTCTTGCCTGCATCGGTCCTCGGCAAACTCGCAGCGCGGATGGAAATAGCAGCCCGACGGCGGCGAGGCAGGGCTGGGCACCTCGCCCTTGAGGATGCCATCGGCGTTTGACACCCGCGGGTCAGGCACCGGCACCGCACGCATCAGCGCCGCCGTGTAGGGATGCCGCGGTCGTCGGAACACAGCGTCGGTCGGCGCCAGCTCGACCAATTGCCCGACGTACATCACAGCGACGCGATCGCAGATGTGGCGCACCACCGACAGATCGTGCGCGACGAACAGGAATGTCAGCCGCAGCCGTGATTGCAGTTCCAGCAGCAGGTTCAGCACCTGGGCCTGCACCGATACGTCCAATGCCGACACGGGTTCGTCGGCGACGACAAGCCGCGGGCTGGTCGCGAGCGCACGGGCGATGCCGATGCGCTGACGCTGCCCGCCGCTGAACGCGTGCGGAAACCGGTGCATGAACTCGGACCGCAATCCGACCAGCCGCAGCAGTTCGGCCACGCGATCCATACGCTCGCGGCGACTGCGCATGCCGTTCACCAGCAGCGGCTCGCCGACATTGTCGAACAGCGTCATGCGCGGATTGAGCGAGCCGAACGGATCCTGAAAGATCATCTGGATCTCTTTGCGCAGCGGGCCCAGTTGCGCCGACGACATCGGCGCGAGATCCACGACCTTGTCGCCGGTGCGGAACAGGATCTGCCCATCGGTCGGTTCGATGGCGCGCAGGATGCACCGCGCGGTCGTTGTTTTGCCGCAGCCGCTTTCGCCCACGAGGCCGAGCGTCTCGCCTTCCTGCACGGTGAAACTCACGTCATCCACTGCGCGGACGTGGCCGGTGACACGGCGCAGCATGCCCTTGGCGATCGGGAAGTATTTCCGCAGCCCGCGCACATCGAGTAGCGGCGCCGTCATGCCGGTTCAGCGTCTCTGCTGTGCAGGAAGCAGCTTACCGCCCGTCGCGGACCCAGTGAATGCAGCGCAGGGACAAGAGTGGCGCAGCGCTCGGGCAGGATGTCCTCGCAGCGCGGATGGAACGGACAGCCGGGGGGACGATTGAACGGATGCGGCAGAGTGCCGGCGATCACCGGCAGCGCGGCGCGGGTCTCGCTCTGCAAACTTGGGATCGAACGCAGCAACGCCCTGGTATAGGGATGTCGTGGGGCATGGAAGATTTCGTCCACGGGCCCTTCTTCCATGACACGGCCGAGATACATCACCACCACATAGTTGGCCATCTGCGCGATCACGCCCAAGTCGTGCGTGATGAAGATGATCGCGGTGTGGTACTTGTGCTGCAACTCGCGCAGCAGTGCGAGAATCTGCGCCTGTGTCGTCACGTCGATCGCGGTGGTGGGTTCGTCGGCGATCAGCAGTCGCGGCTTGCAGGACAGCGCCATGGCGATCATCGCGCGCTGCCGCAATCCGCCGGACAACTGCCAGGAATAGGCATCGACGCGGCTTTCGGGCATCGAGATGCCGACATCGCGGAACAGCTCGACGGTTCTCGCGCGTGCCTGCTCGCGGCCGACACGCTCGTGCAGCATGATCGCCTCGATGATCTGCGCGCCCACGGTGTGCACCGGACTGAACGCCGCCATCGGTTCCTGCGGTATCAGCGCAATCTCCGCGCCGCGCAGATCGCGCATCAGTCGCCCGCGTGGTGACAGGCGCGCGAGGTCGATCGGCTTGTCGCCCCCCGGAGTGTGACTCTGCCGATACAGGATCTCGCCGCCGGTGATGCGTCCCGGTGGATCGATCAGTTGCAGGACCGCCCGCATGGTGACGCTCTTGCCGCAGCCGCTTTCGCCGACGATGCCGACAACCTGGCTGGGAAACACGTCGAAGCTCACGCCATCGACCGCGCGCACGGTGCCTTCGTCCAGGCGGAACGACACGCGCAGGTCGCGCACCTGCAGCAGGGGTTCAGTGGCTGTAGGGATCGGAGGCATCGCGCAGGCCGTCGCCCACCAGGTTGAATGCCAGCACCGCGACGATGACGATGAGGCCGGGGATCAGCAGCCAAGGCGCCAGCGCCAGCGTTTGGATGTTCTGCGCCTCCTGCAGCAGCACGCCCCAGCTTATCGCCGGCGGACGAATGCCGAGACCGAGGAACGAGAGCGATGTCTCGTTGATGATCATCACCGGGATGGCGAGCGAACTGGTCGCAATGATGTGGCTGAGGAAGGTTGGCACCATGTGACGCAGAATGATGCGCATCTGACTACAGCCGGCGAGGCGTGCGGCGAGCACGAAGTCCTCCTCGCGCAGTGCCAGGAAGCGGCCGCGTACTTCGCGCGCGAGCGTAGTCCAGCCGACCAGCGAGAGGATCACGGTGATGGCGAAGAACACCTGGATCGGTGTCCAGTCGCGTGGCAGTGCGGCGGAGAGCGCGAGCCAGATCGGTATGGTGGGAACCGATTGCAGCAGCTCGATCAGACGCTGGATTATTTGATCGGTGATGCCGCCGAAGTAGCCTGATATGCCACCGAGTACCACGCCGAAGATCACGCTGAGCGTGACGGCGACGAGACCGACGGTCATTGAAGTCTGAGTGCCGCGCATGATGCGCGACCACTGGTCACGGCCGAGACGGTCGGAACCGAGCAGGAAGATGCGTTGGCCGGGATCGGCAGCGCCGAGCAGGTGGATGTTGGTGTCGAACAGGCCGAGCACGCTGTAGGGGAAGCCGCGGGTGAAGAAGCTGACGTGAACCTTGCGCTGCGGGTCGGTGGTCCACTCCATGCGCAGCGTCACTGGATTGCGCTTGCCGGCGATGGCGGGGACCCAGGGGTTCCAGCCGTCGTCGAAGAAGTGCAGCGTCTGCACAGGGATGAAGGCTTGGCGAGCGTCGGTCTGTTCCGGGCTTTGTGTGCCGAAGAAGTCGGGGCACAGGACGACCAGGTAGAGACAGATCAGCAGGCCGGCGCTGAAGAGCGCGAGGTGGTGTCGGCGGAAGCGCCACCACACCAGCTTCCAGTTTGGGGCAACGGCGATCCGGTCCTCGGCTACCGCGCCGATGGCTTGCACGTCGGACATCGCTAGGCTCCCCGTTGGGGAGAGGGGGCGGTGGGCAGCGGGCGCGGCCTTCTCCCCCTAACCCCCTCCCGCAAGGGGAGGGGGAGGCTTCTTGCAGCGTCCACCTATGTCTCCATCCGGATGCGCGGGTCCATCAGCGCCAATGCGATATCGGACAGCAACGTGCCGACAATGGTGAGGAACGAGTAGATCAGCAATATCGCGCCGGCCAGGTACATGTCCTGGTTGATCAGCGCACGCAGCAGTAATGGCCCGATGTTCGGCAGGTTCATTACCGTTGCCACGATGAGGCTGCCGGAGAACAGCTGCGGCAGGTACCATCCGATCGTGCTGATCAGCGGATTGAGCGCGAGCCGCACGGGATAGCGCAGGACAAGACGCCACTCGCGCAATCCCTTCGCCCGCGCCGTCACCACGTAAGGCTTGTTCAGCTCATCCAGCAGGTTGGCTCGCATGATGCGCGTCAGCCGCGCCGTGCCGGCGATGCCCAGTATTATCGCCGGCAGCCAGATATGCTCCAGCAGGTTGACCACGCGCGCCACGCTCCACGGCGCATCGACAAACTCCGGCGAGTAAAGTCCCGTGATGCTGATCCCGAAATACGCGAATGCGATCCACATCAGGATCAGCGCCAGCATGAAGTTCGGCGTGGCGACGCCCACGTAGTTGATCACCGTGATCACGTGGTCGAGCACCGAGCGCTGATGTGTTGCCGAATAGATCCCTGCCGGCACCGCGATCAGCCAGGTCAGCACGAACGCCATCAGGGCCAGAGCCAATGTCAGCCCAAGCTGCGCGCCGATCAGCTCCGCATTTGGTCGTTGGTATTCGAGCGACAGCCCCAGATGGCCGGACAGAAGATTTTGCACCCAATACAGGTACTGCACGATGAACGGCTGATCGAGGCCGTATTCATGGCGCAGCGCCTGGATCTGATCGGCGGTGATCGATGTGCCGGTCGCCGACAGGGTCGCCACGTACGCAGTCAGGAAATCGCCAGGTGGCGCCTGCATGATCACGAAGATGACAAACGAATAGACCACCAGCAGAAACGGCAGCAGCAGCAGGCGTTGAACGATGTAGCGAGTCACTTGGCGTAGAAGAACTGCTCGGTGCGGGCGTTGCCCGGGGTGCGCAACGGCCAGTCATTGCCGATCGTCGTTGGCACGTTGTGCATCTTGCTGTTGACCACAACGACGCCCTGCACCATCGGCGTCAATCCCACCGTGCCGATCTCGAACACATTGTCGGCCCAGATTTGGAACAGCTCCTGCGCGGCCTTTATCTGGCCGTCGCGACCCTCGCGGCGCGCCGTGTCGATGAGTGCCATGATCCGCTTCAGCGGCTCAGTCGGCTCAACGCCCTCCTTGCCGCCCGAATTCAGCCAGCGATAGTACAGCGGTCCCAGTGTCAGCGTCTGGAGCGGCGAGTTGCGCGGATCGAGCTTCGATCCGCCGGTAAACGGGAATGCCGTGGTGTCCTCGTTCCAGATCTCGGTCATCAGCTCGTTCGATTCGCGCATCTTCTGATGCAGCGCACGTTCGCGGATCTGCACCACGGCTCTGATGCCGACCGCCTGCCAGTCCTGCGCGATAAGCTGCGCCACATCCGGCCAGGCACCGAACGCGGGCACGACGCTGATCTCGATGGTCGCGGGCTTGCCGTTGTCCATCAGCCGAATGCCCTGCGGGTCGCGCTTCGTCAGGCCGAGTGCGTCGAGCATCTTGTTGGCCTTGTCGCGATCGAACTCGGTGTATTTCGCAGCCCACTCCTTGCCGGGGTAATACGGATGCGTCGGTGCCGGCACGGCCTGCCGCGCCTCGCCTAGACCGAGGAACACCAACTCCTTGATCTCGTCGCGGTTGATCGCATAGGACAGCGCGATGCGGAAATCCTTCGTCGCCATCAGTTTGCCAATCGCCGGATCGGCTTGGTAGGTGGTGTTGAACGCGATCACCGCGTCCGACCCGCCGAATGTCGGCCAGATGAGAACGCGATATTTGCCGTTCTTTTCCTGCTCCTTCAGCACGGGATAGTTGGTCATCTGAATGTGCCGCGCCTGCATGTCGAAGTCGCCGGCGATTGCCGCCAGATTGAGCGCCTGCTGGTCGGCGAAGTAGGTAAAGCGCACCTCGTCGATATACGGCAGCTGATTACCGTCCTTGTCGACGCCGATGTAGTAGGGGTTGCGCCGTATGGTGAACACAGGGTCGCTCACGCGCGATACCGGCATCCACGCCGCCATCGTTGGACGCTCCGTGTTCGACGTCGGCGTGGCCTTCTGGGCGAACAGTTCGGTCCATGACCTGAAGCTGGCGGCCTGCGCCAGACGATCGAGTTGTTCCTTCGGCGTGTAGTCAGGATTGAACTGCTTCAGATAGTGCGCTGGCAGGAACATGGCGTAGCTGAGGTCGGGGCCATCCTGGTTGGCAATTTCCTGCAGGAATAGCGTGGCTGGCCGATCGTAGGTGAACCGCACCGTGTAGTCGTCCAGCTTCTCCACCTTCGCAGCCGTTCCGTCGGTGTTGCGGATCCAGGTTGGCAGGGAAGGCGTCAGGTCCTTGTTCTGGATCACGTCCTTGTACCAGAACAGGATGTCATCGGCGGTGAACGGCGCACCATCCGACCAGCGCGCGCCCTTGCGCAGCAGGATCGTCCAGACTTTGTAGTCGTCGGACGACTTCGCACCCAATGCGAGCTTTGGTTCGATCTCCGCGCCATCCGGCGTGAAGCGGAACAGGCCATCATAGACCACACGCACGTAGTTGTTGGCGTCGGCGGGGCCGAGGAAGGCACGCCGCCAGACACCGCCGTACTCGCCGATCTTCTCGACCACTGGCACCACCAGCGGTTGCTCGGGCAGGCGCTGATCCACTGGCGGCAGCTTGCCGGCCTTCACCTGATCGTCGAGCGCGGGGGCTTCGTGGTACTTGCTCTGCGCCGCCGCAGGTTGCGCAAAGTTCAGCAATGCGCAGGCGAGCAGCGCGATGGTCGTGGCAAGACGTGTCATGGACAGCCCCCTTGGCGGCGTACCTTGTTGTCGACGCTTCGTTCGAGCGGGATGTTCGACCGGCGCCCGGGCCGCGTCAATCAGCCCCGCCGCGGCACGAGCTCATTGCTTCGCTTCACCGTACGGAGACCGCAGAGTGCCGGATTTGTACTCGCCCGGCCACAGGATCACTTCCTTCTTCGGGTCTCTGAACTGATCCACGTCGTGTCCCGCGACACCCTGGAACTGCACCTCCAGCACACGCGGCTTCGTCCATTCGCCGTTGGGGCCGAAGGTTATGTCGCCAACGATGGTGTGGAAGGTATGCGTGCGCAGATAGTCCGCGAGCTTGTCCTGGTCGAGGCTGTTCGCGCCCTCGATCGCCTGCCCCAGCACCTGCATGTCTGAGTAAGCGAACGGTGGCAGGTAGAAGCCCAGCAGATCCACTCCCGCGCCGGCGGCCTTCTCCTGGTACTTCTTCAGGAACGCCAGCGCGTCCGGCGTTGCGAAGTCGCCCACCGGAAGCCAGAAGTCGTAATCGACGATGCCGTTGAGCAGCGGGCCAAGTTGCGCCTTGATCGCGGTCGCCTGCAGCCCGACCATGCCGCCGCCGAACAATCTCGCCTTCAATCCTGCCTCGCTGGCGGCGCGCACCATGCCGACCGTATCGGGTGGATAGGAGCCGACAAACACCAGATCGGCTTTGGTTGCCTGGATGGCGCGCACGATCGGCGTGTAGTCCGCGGTGGTCGGCGGGTAGGTCTGATCGTAGACGATCTTGTAGCCGGCCCGCTTCGCCTGGGCTCGCGCTCCATCCACCGCGTTCTTCGAAAACTCCGCATCGGCGCCGACCAGCGCGATCGTCGTGGGCTTCGGATCGAGGGTGGCCGCGACGGCGAAGAAGCCCTGCGAGAACGCCTCCTTCGGCGTCAGTCCGCCGGCAGGGATGATCGAGAAGTACTTGGGGTAGTGGAACTCGCTGTTCACATCCAATCCGAAGAGCCCGAGAAAGGTCAGGTTGCGCTGCATGATCACCGGCATCGCCGGGGCCAGCATGTTGGTGCCGTTGCCACCGATCAGCACGTCGACATGATCGACTTCGAGCAGCTTGGTTATGATGCCGGGCACTGTCGATGGGTTGCTCTGGTCGTCGTAGTACAGCAGCTTCACCGGGCGACCGAGCAGACCGCCTTTGGCATTGGTTTCTTCGGCCCAGATCTGCATCGCCAGCAGTGCCGCCTTGCCGTTCGGCGCCAGGCCACCGGTGAGTTCGATGTCGAAGCCGATCACCAGCGGCTCCGCGGCGTGCGCGACAGGCGGTGCGCATGCCAGCAGCAGGGCCGCGAGCACGGCGCGATAAGTCTGTTTCACCCGGTTTCCTCCTGTTGGATGCAAGTCCCTGTCATTGCGAGGAGCGCCAGCGACGAAGCAATCCCGATCGAGCAGTGCGCGCACAACTGGATGGGAGATTGCTTCGTCGCTGGCGCTCCTCGCAATGACAGGGTGGCTGGTGTGCTTCCGTTATGCCGCCTGGCGCACTGCCGGGAACACTTCCTCGGCCAGCAACTGCATCTGCTCCAGTACGAGGCTCTTCGGCATGCCGACCCAGTGCACACCGGCAATCAGTGTCGTCACACCAAAGCGACGGCGCAGATCGATGATCTGTTCGGTCACCTCGGCCGGTGAGCCGATCAGGAACCGGTCGTCCACGAGATCGTCGAAGTCGAGGTCGAAGTGATCGGACGATGGCATCACCTTGTCCTGACCCCAGTCGCGATACGCCTTGTACTTCACCTCGAGCGAAGGCCGCGCGCGTTCGATCGCCTCGGCGCGGGTGCGGGCGATGAAGACCTCGCGCGCCATCGGGAATTCGGTCGGGAACGGTTTGCCGCACGCGTCGAGCTCGCGCTTGTAGACCTCCATCTGCTGCGCGATCGTCGCCAGCTTGTTGTGCGGATTGACGAACCAGGCATCCGCCATGCGTGCCGCGCGCCTGATGCCGACATCGATGTTGGCGCCGATCCACACCGGCGGCATCGGCTTCTGCACCGGGAGCACGGTGCAATTCGCGTTCTCCAGTGCGAAATACGACGCCTGCATGGTGACGAAGTCTTCGGTCCATAGCCGCTTCACTGCGGTCAGGCATTCCTCGAAGCGGCGGCCGGCCTGTTTCAACGTGGTGCCGAAGGCGCGGAACTCCACCTCGCGATAGCCGATGCCGGCGCCGAACACGAGCTTGCCGCCGGACATCACGTCCAGCGAGGCCAGCTCCTCGGCGACGTGCAGCGGGCTGTGCAGCGGCAGAAGCACTACGCCGGGGACCAACCGCAGCTTTGGCGCGATCAGCGCGACCTGGCAGAGGTAGGGGATCTGCTGGATGTACTGAAACGGATGCGAGCTGTAGTGCGAGCCCTTGGCGACGAGGTCGTAGCCAAGCTCCTCCGCGAGCTTTGCCGCCTCGAGGTCCTCGCGCAGGCGAAGCTGCATGTCGTCGCCCTGCGGATACTGGCCGCGGATGATCAGGCCGAATTCCATCGCTCGCTCCTCTTTGCGTCACGCAGCGGCCGGAGCATGTCAGCGACATAGGGCAGCGGCAATCCGTGCGGTGACCCGGTGGTACCTCGACCACCTGCCGCAGCCGTCCGGATGGCGGGCGCAGGCGCACGGCTCCGCCGGGATGGGTTCGTGCGTTTGGCGGCTATTTTTGTTCAACACGGAGAAAGCGAAGGGGAGAGCACGGAGAGCCACAGAGTATAGTGAGAAGGCGCTTCGCGCGCAGCGCATTGGTTGCCTTCTCCGTGGCCCTCCGCGCTCTCGCCTTCCGTCCTCCGTGTTTGGATTACGGTCGTCCATGCAGCCCGTGTCACGGCCGCACCGCCGGCGTCTCCACGCTCAGCCCGTTCGCCCGCGCGCCGAGGAACAGCTCCAGTTCCGCGAGTTCCAATGCATCGGCTGTGAATGGTTCGGCGCGCACACCCACCATGCAGTCGCGGATGCGGCGATCGAGCGAGCCCATGCTCTGCCACTCCAGCCGGTATTCCGGGTAACCGTTGGGGTGCCCCTGGGGAATGACGTTGCCGCCCAGCCGCTGCCCCGCACGGTCGTCGTGGCACTGCGCGCAGGAGAGGTTGAACTGACCCTGCCGCATGGTGAACAGCGCCCTGCCGGCTTCGTAGTAAGGCCGCGCCGGGCCATCGATGCTGACCTGCATCGGCATCCCGCGCGACTGCAATCCGACATACGCCGTCAGACCCAGCAATGTGTCGCTGTCCGATCCGACCGGCGATGCTCCCTGGCGTTCGACGCGGCACTGTTCGATCCGCTGTTCCAGTGTGATCGGCCGGCCGAGCAGCGCGTCCACCACCGGATAGCGCGCCGCCACGCCGCGCATCGAGGTCGGCTCAGCACCATGGCAGTCGGCGCAACTTCGGCCGGCATTGCCAACGGGCTGCGACCACAGCGCCTCGCCCTGCTTCACCCAGAGGAAGCCCGGATTGCTCGTGTCATCGTCCTGCATTGCGCGGGTTTCCGGGCTGGCGTCCTGATAGCCTGATCGCTTCTCCGCGGCGACAAGCACCAGCAGGCCGGCGAGAGCGAGCCGCCAGATCATTCTACGGTGACGCTCACCGTCTCGGTCTGCACCACTCCGTGGTCGTCGGTGAAGGTCATCGCCAACGTCCCGCTCTCCTGCGCCTTCACCGCGAATGACAGAAAGGGGTTGGCGGCGATCGCGGGGAACAGGTCGGCGCGCAGCACGTCTTCGCCGTTGTAGGTGCAGACGAAGCTGTTGATGATGTCGCGCGGGATCGGCTGGCCCATGTCGTCGTGCCGCTGGCCGCTTTCCATCGGATGAGAGATCAGCAGCTTCACGTCGAACGGCTCGCCCCGCTTCACCTGCTTCGGCACGTTGATCAGCACCCGAACCATCGCACCCTCAATCAATGCACGCGGCGAGCGTGACCAGCAGATCGACGCTGTCACGCCAGCAGCTTCCGTCGGCCAGCTTTGCCACCGCGATCACTGTCTGCGACGTGGCGAGCCGGATGCGCGTGGTGAAACGCGGCGCACCGGCGTGGGGACCGAACCGCACACGCAGCACGTGCGGCAACGGGTTGCCCTCGGCGAACACATCGATGCTGCGGACGTCGCCCATCGGCGCGGCGACGCTTACCGTCATGCCGACGGAATTGCCGTTCTCCACCATCACCGGCAGATCGAGCTTTACCCGCGCGTCATGGATCTCCGCGTCGCCGGCCAGCTCGGCGATCAGCGCCGCCACCTGCGCCGGTGTCGCGTGCGTCGGACGGATCGGCGCCAGCGGCACGATCAGCCCGCTGCCGGCCAGCACCAGAAAGCGTCGGCGCATCATGGCGCGCGAAGTGTGGTGAGGAATGCCACCACGTCTTCGATCTGCTGCGCGCTCAATGCCGGCCGATCCTGCCATGCATGTCCCACCCGGTTCAGCCCGTCGACCACATGATAGGGCGGCATCACGGTATTCGGGTTCAGCTTTCGAGCATCGATCAGTCGCAGACGGATCTGCCCTGCGGTCAGCCGCGAACCCGCGCCATCCAGCGGCGGCCCGACATTGCCTTGTTGGTGCGGCGCGGGAAACGGGCCGGAGTGGCACAGCAGGCAGGCGCTGAGCGAGCGGTTTTCGACGATCCGCCTGCCACGCGCCGGATCGCCTGGCTGCGCTGTCAGCGGCGTGTCGATCGCATCGGATGCGGCGGCAAGCATCGCGGCACTCAACAGCAATGCCAGCGCATCAGCCGAACGTCTGAGCGGTGATCGTCTTGAACCAGGCATCGGCGTAGGCGGCTTCCTGTGTGCGCTGTCCGGCTGGCGCATCCAGCGGACTGACGCCGCCGGCACCGGCGATATCGGTAAGCTGGCCGTTCACCGGACGATACACGCCGGCGACCGAGATCGCGTCGCCAGGCGCCACCAGGCTGTAGCAGGTGTTGATCAGCCGCGGTTCGGCGGGCGCGTTGCCGGCGAGGAGCTGCGCCACGGCTTCCGCGCAGACCTTCGCCTGGGCATTCGCGGCGAAGGCGGATTTCGGGCATCGCGCCGGCGATTGCCGCGTCGCCGATCACATGGATGCCGGGCTGCAGCTTCGATTCGAACGTGGCGGGATCGATCGGGCACCATCCGGTGCGGTCCGCGACACCGGCAATCGCCGCGATCGCGCCGGCACGCTGCGGCGGGATGACGTTGCCGACGTCGGCCTTGTGCGAGTCGAAGTCGGTCTCGAACGTGTTGGTCGCCGGATCGACGCGCGTGACCTTGCCGCCGTCCGACAGCGATACCCATTCCAGCAGGCCCGGATAGAGGGACTGCCATGCCGCCTGGAACAGCTTCTGCTTCGAGAAGATGTCCTTGGCATCGAGCAGAATGACCTTGGAGCGAGGCTTGTGTGTCTTCAGGTAATGCGCGATGAGGCTGGCGCGTTCGTACGGGCCGGGCGGGCAGCGATACGGATTGGCCGGCGCCGAGATCACCACTACGCCGCCATCCGGCATCGCCTCGAGCTGGCGTCGCAGCAGCAGGGTCTGTTCGCCGGCCTTCCAGGCGTGCGGCATGCGCTCCGCGGCGGTCTCGTCGTAGCCGGGCAGTGCGCCCCAGGCGATGTCGATACCGGGGGAGAGGATGAGGCGATCATAGGTCAGTTGGTTGTCGCCGAACGTGACGCTGCGGCGTGTGGGGTCGATCGCGGTGGCGGCGGCCTGCACCACGCGCACGCCGTCGGCGGCGACGCGCTGGTAGGTGAAGCGCTGCGCGTCGATGTCGCGTTCACCGGTGATGACTTCGTTGCTGAACGGGCAGGCGATGAAGGTGGCGTTGGGTTCAAGGAGCACGACGTCGATATGTGGGTCGGCGCGGCGGAGGAAGCGGGCCGCGGTGGTACCGCCGAAACCGCCGCCGATCACCACGACACGTGGGGCGGTCTGCGCGCGGGCGATGAAGGGGGTGGCGAGGAGGGCGGCGGCGGTGCGCAGGACGGCGCGGCGGGTAGCACCCCCTCCCCCCGCCCCCCTCCCGCAAGGGGAGGGGGAGGAAGGTGCGTGCTCCCCCTCCCCTTGCGGGAGGGGGGCGGGGGAGGGGGTGTCGGCGTCACTTCTGCGCCGCCCACCATGCGGCGATCGCTGCCGTCTCGTCCGGCGTGAAGCCCTTGGCGATGCGGTCCATCACGGTGGCCTCGCGGGTTCCGGTGCGGAACGCGTCCATCGCCGCGACTATATCGCCTGACTTGCGACCTGCCAGCACCGGCACGGGTGTCACACCGCCATGGCAGCCCGAGCAACTCGACGCACCCGGAGGAGGCGCCGCGGCGCCGAGAATCACAGCCAGCACCACGACACCGCCAACCCTCATGCGTGTGCGAGATCGGTCAGCCGCAGCGGCAAGGAGCGAACGCGCTTGCCGGTCGCCGCGAAGATCGCATTCAGCACCGCCGGCCCGGCCACGGCGATCGTCGGTTCGCCGACGCCGCCCCAGAAACCGCCGGACGGCGCGATGATCGTGTCCACCTTCGGCATGTCGGCGATGCGCATCACGGGATACGTGTCGAAGTTGGTCTGCACGGCGCGGCCCTTGTCGATGGTGATCTCGCCGAACAGCACCGCGCTGAGGCCAAACACGAACGAGCCCTGCACCTGCGCCTCGATCTGCTGCGGATTGACCGCGTAGCCGGGATCGGTCGCCGCGACGATGCGGTGCACCTTCAGCTCGCCCTGCGGCGACACCGATACCTCGGCGACCGCGGCGGTATAGCTGCCATAGCCGTAGTTCTGACAGATGCCGCGGAACACACCCTGCGGCAACGGCTTGCCCCATTCCGCCTTTGCCGCTGCCGCATTCAGCACCGCGAGATGCTTCGGGCTGTTCTACCAGCAGCGCGCGGCGGAATTCGAGCGGGTCCTTGCCAGCCGCATGCGCCACCTCGTCGATGAAGCACTCCATGTAGATCGCGTTCTGATTGGTGTTCACACCGCGCCAGAAGCCGACCGGCACGTGCGTGTTGCGCACTGCGTGGTCGATCAGCAGGTTGGGGATAGCGCTGTAGCCGAACTCCTCCTTGGTCCAGCTCTGGAACGCGATCATGTCGACGCCGTTCGCCATGCGCGACGGCATCAGGTAGGCGAGTATCGACTGTCCCGACAGCCGCGCATGCAGCGCGACCACATTGCCGCTGGCATCCAACCCGGCGCGCAGTTTGCACTGCGTGATGGGGCGGTAGAAGTCGTGCGTCGTGTCCTCTTCGCGCGTCCAGATCAGTTTCACCGGGCGTCCCGGCACCTGCTGCGCGATCAGCACGGCCTGGCGTGTGTAGTCCTGCTGGCCGCGCCGTCCGAAGCCGCCGCCGAGATGCAGCTTGTTCACCTTCACATCGGCAAGCTTCACACCCGCTGCCTCGGCTGCCGCGGCGAGCGACGCGTCCCCGTTCTGCGACGGCACCCAGATCTCCACCTTGCCGTCGACGAACTTTGCTGTGCAATTCATCGGTTCCATCGTGGCGTGGGCGAGGAATGGTGCCGCGTACACGGCCTCGATCACCTTCGCCGAGCCGGCGAGCCCGGCCTCGACGTCGCCGTGCTTCTGGCCGAGCGCGGCTTCCTTGGCATCGAGGCCGCCTTTCAGCAGGGTGGCAATCTGTGCGCTGTCCACGGTGGCACTGGGGCCTTCGTCCCAGACGATCGGCATCGCGGCGAGCGCGGTCTTCGCCTGGTACCATTTGTCGGCCACCACGGCGACCGCATTGTCGCCCACCGCGACAACCTGCCGTACGCCGGGCATCGATTTGATCTTGTCGGCGTCGAATGACTTCAGCTTGCCGTCATACACCGGACACTGCGCGATGGCCGCATTCAGCATGTCGGGCAACTGCACGTCGATCGCGAACACCTGCCTGCCGGATAGTTTGTCGACTGTGTCGAGCCGCTTCACGGGCTTGCCGATGATGGTCCACTGCGCCGGCGTCTTCAGCTTCACCTCGGTCGGCACGGGCTGTTTCGCCGCATCCGCCGCGACTTCGCCATAGCGCAACGTGCGACCACTCGGCGTATGTGTGAGCACGCTGTTGGCCGCGGTGCATTCTGTCGCCGGCACGTTCCAGCGTTGCGCCGCCGCCTCGATCAACATGGCGCGAGCCGCGGCGCCGCCCTTGCGCACGTAATCCACCGAGCCACGAATGCCGCGGCTGCCGCCGGTCGACATGTCGCCCCAGGCGCGCTTGTGCGCCAGGTTCTCGTCGGGCGACACGTATTCCGCGCGCACGTGCTTCCAGTCGCAATCCAGTTCATCGGCGACGAGCTGCGCGAGCCCGGTGAAGGTGCCCTGCCCCATCTCGGAACGGGCGATGCGCACGACAGTCGTGTCATCCGGGCTGATGACCACCCAGATGCCAAGTTCCTGTCCGCCGCTTTGCGCGAAAGCCGGAACATGCCAGCCGAGTGTGAAGCCACCGCTCAGGGCGGCAACGGAGCCGAGGAAGGAACGGCGACGGAGTGCAAGCCGGTTGCTCATGGTGGCGCTCCCTATGCCTTGCCGCCGAGTGACGCGGCGGTGTGGATGGCCTCGCGGATGCGCTGATAGGTGCCGCAGCGACAGATGTTGGTGATGGCGCTGTCGATGTCGTCGTCGCTGGGTTTGGGATTTGTCTTCAGCAACGCGGCGGCGGCCATGATCTGGCCGGACTGACAGTAGCCGCATTGCGGGACGTCGTGCTGGAGCCAGGCGACCTGCACCGGATGACTGAGACCGTCTTGTGACAGGCCCTCGATGGTGGTGATCTTCACGTCGCCAACCGAGCCTGCCGGTACCTGACAGGACCGTGTCGCGACGCCGTCGATATGCACGGTGCAGGCGCCGCACTGTGCGATGCCGCAACCGTATTTCGTGCCGGTCATGCCGAGCCACTCGCGGATGACCCACAGCAGCGGAGTGTCGGGATCGGCGTCGGCGGTGTGCGAAATGCCATTGACGGTAAGCTTGATCATGGCGAGCGTGCTCCCAGAAAGCCGGTGCGTCGGGCGGACGTGAGCATGACGCGATAGGCAAGGCAATATTCCCGGCCCATT
Organism: uncultured Alphaproteobacteria bacterium; assembly: GCA_963799415.1. GTDB lineage: Bacteria > Pseudomonadota > Alphaproteobacteria > Acetobacterales > Acetobacteraceae > JAMXLO01. The sequence continues at coordinate 36,799 of CAWCXI010000018.1, forward strand.
GGCACTGCATGGCGCGCGCCGCTAATGTGTCACGAAATGTGACGAGGCAAACGCCATGGAAATGTCCGCTGCCGTCTTCCGCAAGACGCATGAACCGTTGACCATCGAGCAGGTGGAGATCGACAAGCCCTGGGGCCGCGAGGTGCTGGTGCGCACGGTTGCCACAGGCGTCTGTCACAGCGACCTGCACGTGGTGGATGGCAACGGCCGCTTCCCGCTCGATCGACCGTTCGTCCTGGGTCATGAGGGGGCAGGCGTTGTCGAGGCAGTGGGGGCCGATGTCACCACGATGCGGGTTGGCGATCACGTCGTTGCGTGCCTATCCGGTTTCTGCGGCACCTGTCCGCAATGTCTGAGCGGTCATCCGAATGTCTGCACCGGCGGCATTGTCGCGCGCGATGAAAAGGCAACACCGCGCGTGTCGCAGAGTGGCCAGCCGTTCCGCACCTTCGCCGCGATCGGGAGTTACGCCGAGCATATGCTGTTGCATGAGAATTCGCTGGTGCGTATCGAGCCCGAGATACCGCTGGATCGCGCGGCGCTGGTGGGCTGCGGTGTGCTCACCGGCGTCGGCGCGGCGTTGCGCAGCGCGGGATTGCAGGCGGGACAGACGGTGGCGGTGTTCGGCTGCGGCGGCGTCGGGCTGTCCATCGTGCAAGGTGCGCGCATTGGTGGCGCGCGGCAGATCATCGCGGTCGACATGTTCGATGCCAAGCTGGAGATGGCGAAGGGTGTCGGCGCGACTCACACGGTCAACAGCACGCAGGATGATCCGGTGAAGGCGGTGCGTGCTTTGACGAAGGGGCTGGGCGTCGATCATGCGTTCGAGGCGGTGGGTGTTGCGACGCTGTGCCGCCAGGCGATCGAATCGCTGGCCGTGCGTGGCACCGCGACGATTGTCGGCGTGCTGCCGCCGGATGCGACGATCGAATTCCCGTGGATGGCGATCCGGCCGGAGTGCCGTGTGCAGACATCGCGCATGGGATCCAACCAGTTCCGCACCGACATTCCTAACTATCTGGAATTCTATCGGCAGGGCCGGCTGGATCTGGATTCGATGATCAGCCGGCGCGGCCATCTGGGCGATATCAACGAGGCGTTCCGCGCCATGAAGGCCGGCGAGGTCGCGCGCACCGTGCTGATGTTCGATTGAGAGGGTGCCATGCTGTCAGTCACGCAGAACCTGATGCTGCCCACGGCGATCACCGGATCGTATCCACGTCCGCTGTGGTTCGACCTCAGCCTCGATGGACGATCGTTCAAGTCGGCGCTGGGAGAGTCGCTGTTCCGCGAACAGTACCTGGATGCCGTCGCGGCGGTCATCAACGCGCAGGAGGCGGCCGGGCTTGACATCGTCACTGATGGCGACAGCCGGTTCGATCTCGCGGTCGGGGGCAAGTCTTGGTTCTTCTATCCGATCGAGCGCATCACCGGCATCGAGGGCCATCGCGATACGTCGCGCGGCTGGATGAGCCGGCATGGATTGCGGCCTGGCAAGATCCTGTGGGAGGTGCAGGAGGCGTATCAGCCAGGCGTGGTGAAGCACAAGCTGGAGCGCGGGCCGCTGGAATACACCGCGATCTGGCAGATCGCGCAGCGCATGTCCGATCGTCCGGTGAAGTTCGGCGCGATCTGTGCGCCGGCATTGGCCAGCATGCTGTGGAATGAGTTCTATCCTGACGACAAGCAGCTTGTGCTCGACCTGTGCGACATCATGAACGCCGAGTTCCGCGAGATGGCCGATGCGGGATGTCCGCTGATCCAGGTGGAGGAGCCACCGCATCATGGGCGCTCGCTGCGTCCCGATTGTACCGAGGCGGAACTGGAGTTTCTCACCGAGGCTTTCAACCGGCAGCTTGTCGGGGTGAATGCGGAGATCTGGGTGCACACGTGCTGGGGCAATCCGAACCAGCAGCGTGTGTACCGGGAGGTGCCAAGTTACGAGCGTGCGATGCCGTATCTGCTGCAATTGAACGGCGATGTGATCACCTTCGAATGCGCCAGCAGCGACGGGCGCGACCTGCATCTGTTCGGCAAGTACAAGACCGACAAGAAGATAGGTATCGGCGTGGTGAACCACTGCAACACTGTGGTGGAGCCGCCGGAGTATGTGGCTGGGTTGATCCGCCGCGCGCTGGAGTTCATTCCGCCTGAGCGTCTGGTGATCACGACGGACTGCGGCTTCGGTCGCGAGGGGCTGAGCCGGCGCATCGCGCACTACAAGTGCGTCTCGATGGTGGAAGGCACCAATATCGTGCGTCGCGAGCTGGGGCTACCGGAGGCGCATGTGCGTGCGGCTGATCCGAAGCTGTATTTCGCGAGTGTTGGCGGTGCTCACTCGTGATGGAGATTGCTTCGTCGCTGCGCTCCTCGCAATGACAGTTTGATAAGGAGGAAATCATGGCCAGACTCCCCTACATCACCAGTAAGGACCAGGTGCCGGCGAAGGACCACGCCGTGTTCGACGCGATCGTTGCGAGCCGCGGCGCGGTGCATGGGCCGTTCACCATGTTCCTGCACTCGCCGGAGATTGCCGGCCGCGTCGCGCATCTCGGCGCGTATGTTCGCTTCGAAGGCTCGCTCGACATGCGGGTGCGGGTGCTCGCGGCGATGACGGTCGCGCGCGAATACGAGGCGATGTATGTCTGGGGGGCGCAGAGCGGTGGCGCGCGGCGTCTCGGCGTGGCGGAAGCGACGATCACCGCGATACGCGAGAACCACTCGCGCGGCATTCCGGCCGAGGATGCGCAGATCGTCGATTTCACCCGCCAACTGCTGCGCAAGCACCGGATCGACGATGCGACGGCGAGTGCGATGCGCAAGCGGTTCGGCGACGATGAGTTCATCCAGCTTACCGGCGCGATCGGTTACTATTCCATGCTGTGCATGACGGTGAATGCCTGCGAGCTGGAACCGGCGGAAGGCGCCGAAGTGCTGAAGGTCTGATCTGAACCAATCGGAGCGAATGACATGCTTGCGACCTATGAGGGCGGCTGCCACTGCGGCCAGGTGAGGTTTCGCGTCCAGGGCGACCTGGACGATGTCTCGGTGTGCAACTGCTCGGTCTGCACGATGAAGGGGATCGTGCACATGATGGTGCCGCTCGATCAGTTCGAGCTGCTGCGTGGCGCGGACGCGATCGCCACCTACACATTCGGCACGGGCGTGGCGAAACACACGTTTTGCCGGCATTGCGGCATCCACTCGTTCTACACGCCGCGCTCGCAGCCCGATGGTGTCAGCGTGAACGCCCGCTGCCTCGAGGGCGTGGATATTGCCGCACTGCATCCGAGCCTGTTCGACGGGCTGCACTGGGAGGAATTCATGGCAGCCCGCCGAACGGCCCGTGAGTTGTGAGCTAGTTCAGACCGTAGAGCCGCGCGACGTTGTCGCAGACGATCTTGCGGCGCACGGTCGGCGTGAAGGAGGCGAGGTTTTCGGCGAGCACGTTGTGCGATTCCGGCCATAGCGAGTTCTGGGTGCGGGTAATCGGAACCCCACATGATGTTGTCCTCGCCGATCAGCGGCACGATCGGCTCCAGGAACTTGTCCTGCTGGTAGGTGACATAGCCCTGACGACGGAAGTAGTCGCTGGGCTTCAGCTTGAAGCCGAGGCTGCGTGCACGGTCATGATACTCGGTGTCCAGGCGATCAAAGATGTACGGCAGCCAGGTCACGCCTGATTCGCCGAGGACGAAGTTGAAGTTCGGGTATTTCTCGCAGGCGCCGGAGGCGAGCAGCGACACCAGGACCTCCATCGTGTCAGTCTGGAACAGCGCCGAGCGCACCAGGCGATACTGGATCGCGTATTCCTTCTCCATCTCTGGTGTGTCAGGCGCGCGCGCGGCCTTGAAGCCCGTGGAGTGGAATGAGATCGGGAAGTGGCATTCGGCGCTCGCCTCCCACAGCGCGTACCAATCGTGGTGCCATAGCGGGATGCCCATGCGCTTGAACGCAAGATCGCCGCCGCGCAGACCCATCTTGGCGCAACGCCGCACCTCGGCTGCCGCCGACTTGGGATCGCTGTTCGGCACGATCGCCAGCGGGAACACGCGGTTGGGATCGGCCTTGCGGGCGAAGTCGGCCACCCAGTCGTTGTACACAGCGTCGGCCCAATCGCGCATCGTCGTGTCGGCGATCATCTCGTTGATCATGATGCAGCCGTACACCACCTCGGCCGCGACACCGTCCTTGTCGAGATCGGTAATGCGGGTTTCGGGTGTCGTCGGACGCGGCTTGGCGCCGCGGCGATAGTCCCATTCGAAACCGGCGTCCTTCATTTCATCGACGTGGTGGAACGTGCCCTTCTGATATTTCAGGAAGCCCGGGCCGACGCCGTTCCACATTCCCTTGTCCTGGCCGTCGACGACCCAGTGCAGGCCATCGTCGCGTTCCTCGGTGCGCGGCGCCGTGTCGCGCCACTCCCTGGGTGCCTGCTCGGACCAGAGGTCGGGCGGACAATAGGTGAGATCGATGTGGTTGTCGGCGGATATCAGTTTTTCCTGCATGGGACGCTCCTCGGTTGCCGCAAAGGTGGATATCGTCGGAGACATCTCAGGCTAGTCCCGCAGGTTGTGGATGTGAAGCTACGCCCGTTGGGACGGCTTGAGTGACGACACGCGTCGTTGCAGACTTTGGTGGCCGGCACGCGCCATAATCTGGAACGTCCCGGCCGGAGGTACCGCACATGCTGAATACGACATCGCTCCTGGCAGACGAACTCGGTCAGAGGCTCTCCGGTGTCTTCCTACGCAGTTTCGGCGGCGGCGACCCCCGGATCGCGGCCGAGCTCGACGAAGCGGGTCGGCTTGTCATCGAGCGACTCGCCACCAGCGATGCGCTGTATCATAGCTCGGAACACACAGCGCTCGTGACATTGGTGGCGCAGGATATTCTACGTGGGCTTCGCCTGAGGCAGGACATAACGCCTGACGATTGGCTGCATTTCATTATTGCGGCGCTTGCGCACGATGTCGGATATCTGCGCGACGTCTGCGCTGGGGACAGCGGAGAACGGCAGGTCATCGATGACGCGGGCAATACGGTGGTTCTGCCGCGAGGCGCCTCGGACGCGTTCCTGGCGCCCTATCATGTCTATCGCTCGAAGAGCGTGGTCCTCAGACGCTTTGCCGGTCATCCCATGATCAACGGTGAGCGGATCGCCAGAGCGATCGAACTCACCCGCTTCCCGATTCCGAACGACGAGGATTACGCCGAGACCGACACCGAGGCTGGTTTGTTGCGCGCGGCCGATCTCATCGGACAACTGGCGGACCCGCTGTATCCTCGCAAGCTCAATGCGCTGTTCCATGAGTTCGCGGAAATCGGGATCAATGAAAAGCTGGGTTATGCCACGCCCGCGGACCTGGCCGAACAGTACCCTCGGTTCTTCTGGAACAAGGTTGAGCCGTACATCGGCGATGCAATCCGATACCTCGAATTGACCATGGAAGGTCGGCAATGGGTGGCGCAGCTTTACAGCAACGTGTTCGCCATCGAGCATCACCGGCAGCATATGGGACCGCAGGTCAGGGGTTCATGAGCTCGTCCCCTCAGGACGAGGCCTCCCAGGGATTGATGGCGGTCAGGCCTGCTTTCTCAAACGGCGCTTCATCGCGCGTGGCAATGCTCGTTCATGAATGCGCATTTACGAACGAGATTGCTTCGTCGCTGCGCTCCTCGCAATGACAGTACAAAGGCTATCCCTCGAGCCCCGCATGGACGGCGCACCCCGCCAGGAAGCCCGCCAATGTGCGGTGAAAATCCGGCTCGTCCAGCAGGAACGCGTCGTGCCCCTTGTCGGTGGGGATTTCGACGAACGACACGTTCGCCCCAGCGCGGTTCAGCGCACGCGCGATCGTGCGGCTCTCGGCTGTCGGGAAAAGCCAGTCCGAGGTGAACGACACAAGCAGGAACCGCGTCTTCGTCCCACGAAATGCATTCGCCACATCGCCTTGGTAGTCCGCCGCGAGGTCGAAGTAATCCATCGCCCGGGTGATGGTCAGATATGAGTTCGCGTCGAACCGCTGCACGAAGGTGGAGCCCTGGTGGCGTAGGTAGCTCTCCACTTCGAACATCTCGCCGAACAGACCGATCGCCTCGCTCGGATCCTTTGGCGCGTTCTGTAGCCGCCGGCCGAATTTGCGGGTCAGCGCCTCCTCCGACAGATAGGTGATGTGCGCGCACATCCGCGCCACCGCCAGGCCGCGCGCCGGGATCCGCCCGGTTGTCCAGTAGCGGCCGCCCTGCCAGTCCGGATCGGCGAAGATCGCCTGCCGACCCACCTCGTGGAATGCGATGTTCTGCGCCGAGTGATAGGCCGCACCGGCGATCGGCAGGGCGGCGAACACGGCGTCGGGGTAGCTCGCCGCCCATTGGAGCGCCTGCATCGCACCCATCGAGCCGCCCATCACCGCGAACAGCCGCGTGATGCCGAGGTGATCGATCAGCATCTTCTGCGCGCGGACCATGTCCTGGATGGTGACCGGCGGGAAGTCGGTACCCCATGGACCGACCTGGTCGTCGCGCAGGCTGCGCGGGCCGGTCGAGCCCATGCAGCCGCCCAGCACATTGGAGCAGATGACGAAGTAGCGGTCGGTGTCGATCGGCCGGCCCGGCCCCACAACGATGTCCCACCAGCCCTCCTTGCCGGTGACCGGATGCGTCTCGGCGACATACTGGTCGCCGGTCAGCGCATGACAGACCAGCACTGCATTGGAGCGCGCGGCGTTCAGCGTGCCATAGGTGCGATACGCCACGGTCATGCGCGACAGCCGCGCGCCGCAGTCCAGCGTCATCCCCTCGGCGAAGGTGACGCTGGGACTGTGTTCGGTGGCGGCGAGTGCGATCGACGTATCCATCCTGCATTTGCATAGGACGGGTGCCGGCCGGTCGCAACTGGCGGGCAGCCCCCTGTTTGCACACCAGCCTGCTTCGGCTATCTGTTCCGGCCCTCGACCGGCCCAGGATCATGCCCAGTTCTGCTCATCTCGACACGCCGTCCGCTCCCGCCGCCACGGCGGAGGAACCATCACCGCAGGATGGCTGGCCTGGCGGCCTCGCCGCGCTGCGCGCCGAACTGGATCGGATCGACGATGCACTCCATGCGCTGCTGATACAGCGTGCGGGGGTGGTGGAGCGGGTGGCGCGCTCCGGCAAGCGTGGCGCCTATCGTCCCGGCCGGGAGGCCTCGATGCTCCGCCGCCTGCTGGGACAGCACAGCGGAACACTGCCCGCGCAGGCAATTGTGCGCATCTGGCGGGAGCTGCTGGCGGGGACCACGGCGATGCAGGGACCCTTCACGGTGGCTGTGTACGAGCCGGGCGCCGGTGCCGGCTTTACCCAGGCCACGCGCGAACATTTCGGCGCGCTGACGCCGCTGCACGTCTATGGCAGGCCGGCGCAGCCTGTAGCCGAGGTGTATCACGGTGCCGCGGCGGTGGCCGTGCTGCCGATGCCGTCCGAGAGCGATACGACGCGTGACACCTGGTGGACTGCGCTGCCGCAGAAGGACACGGGGCGTCTCTACGTCGTGGCGCGCCTGCCGTTCTGGGCGCCTCGTCCTGAAGGCTCGCCTGCGGTGCAGGCGCTCGTGGTCGCTGCGACGGAACCGGACGCCAGCGGACGCGACCGCTCGCTGCTGGGATTGGAGCTGAGTCAGGACGTGAGCCGTGCCAGACTCATCGCAGCGCTGGCATCGGCTGGCTTCGCGCCCGAGGAGGTTATTCTGCACCGTGAGCCTGGTGCGAGGGTCGCCCATGCTTTGGCAGAGGTCGACGGTTTCCTGGCCGACGATGACCCTCGGCTCGACACGCTGGACGCGGTGCTGCGCCGTCCGGTGGTCGTCGGTGCCTACGCCATCCCGGAAACCGGAGCAGCCGCATGACCGCGCCTCGTCCGCGTCCCGAAGTCCTCGACATCTCTCCATATGTCGGCGGCGAGTCCAGCGTGCCCGGGATAAATCGGGTGCTGAAGCTGTCGTCCAACGAGGGCGCATTCGGCGTGCCGCCTGGCGCACAGGAGGCATACAAGCGTGCGGCGGAGGAACTGCATCGCTACCCGGATGGCGATGCCACCGAGCTGCGCCGCGCGATCGGCGCACGCTTTAAGCTGGACCCGGCGCGGATCGTCTGCGGCGCAGGCTCGGACGACCTGATCTACCAGCTCTGTCTCGCATATGGCGGACACGGCCGCGACATCGTCATGAGCGCGCATGGCTTCGCGATCTACTTCATCGCCGGCACGTACGCCGGCAGTCGGGTGATCAAGGCGCCGGAGCGCGCGCTGACAGCGGATGTCGATGCCATGCTCGCGGCAGTGTCGCCGACGACACGGCTGGTGTTCCTTGCCAACCCGAACAACCCGACCGGCAGCATGCTGCCCTATGCGGAGGTGGCGCGGTTGCGCGCCGGCTTGCCGCCTGAGGTGTTGCTGGTGCTTGACTCCGCCTATGCCGAGTACGTCGAGCGGCCGGACTACGATCCCGGTATCAGGCTGGTCGATGCCGGCGACAACACCGTGATGCTGCGCACGTTCTCGAAGATCTTTGGCCTGGGCGGCATGCGGATCGGCTGGGCCTATGCGCCGCCCGCGGTAATCGATGTGTTCAACCGGGTGCGCGAGCCGTTCAATGTCACGCTCGCATCGCAGGCGGCGGCCATTGCGGCGCTGGCGGAGCCCGGGTGGGTTGAGAAAGGCCGGGCGCACAACGCCGAATTTCGGCCGAAGCTGGCCGCGGGTCTGACGGCGGCCGGGGTCAAGGTCTGGCCGTCGGAGGGCAATTTCGTGCTCGCCGACTTCGGCTCGCCGGAACGGGCCAAGGCGGCGGATGGGTTCATGCGCTCGCGCGGCGTGATTGCGCGTCCGGTCGGCGGCTATGGCCTGCCGCATTGCCTGCGCATCACGGTCGGCACCGCGGAAGAGGTGGACATCGTCATCGCCACCGTGACGGAGTTCATGTCCCCGGGTCAGGCCCGGGGATAGGTGTCGCATGTCTGAGCCGCTGTTCCGGCGCCTGGCGCTGATCGGCATTGGCCTGATCGGCAGTTCCGTGGCTCGCATTGCCCGCGAGCGTGGTGACCTTGCGGCCGAGGTGGTGGTGACCGCGCGGACTGCGAAGACGCTGGAGCGGGTGCGGGAGCTGGGTTTTGCCGATCGGATCGAGGCGGACCCCACACGCGCGGTGGCCGGCGCGGACTGCGTGATGCTGTGCGCGCCGGTCGGTTCATTCGCAGATATTGCGACCGCGATTGCGCCGCAGCTTGAGGCGGGGGCGGTGCTGACCGATGTGGGCTCGACCAAGCAATCGGTGATCCGCGATGTGGGACCGCTGGTGCCGGCCGGGGTGCATTTCGTGCCGGCGCATCCGGTGGCTGGGACTGAGTACCGGGGCCGGATTCCGGCTTCACGACGCTGTTCGAGGGTCGCTGGACGCTGCTGACCCCGCCGCCCGGTACGGATGAGGCGGCGGTGGCTCGGGTGGAGGAATTCTGGCGGCGCTGCGGGTCGATGGTGCAGCGGATGGAGCCGGGGCATCACGACCGGGTGCTGGCGATCGTTTCGCATCTGCCGCACCTGCTCGCGTTCACCATTTGCGGCACCGCCGACGATCTGGCCGACGAGAGCCGGCAGGCGGTGCTGCAGTTCGCCGCGTCGGGGTTCCGCGACTTTACCCGGATCGCCGCGAGCGATCCGGTGATGTGGCGCGACATTTTCCTCAACAACCGCGAGGCGCTGCTGGAGATGCTGGCGCGGTTCGTCGAGGACGCGCAGGCGATGTCGCGCGCGGTGCGCTGGGGGGATGCGGAGTACATTGAGGACAAGGTGGAGCGGGGGCGGAAGATCCGGCGGAGTTTGATCGAGCTGAACCAGGCGTGACCGGCGGGGTCGGCACACGCAGTGCATGGTCGAGCCGCGTCGTCACTGCTTCGTGGCAATGCCGTCAGGCAAGTCTGAACTGAAATCGAGCGACGGATATCCTGCTACGCCACCGCGCGCACGGAGACCTCCAGTCGTTTGCCCAAAGCCCTCAACGCTGCTTCGACCATCTCGATCCTGCTGCCATGCAATGGATCACGCAGGCGGCGCACCGCCTTTTCATCAGTGCCAAGCCGCCGACCGAGTTCGACGTTGGACACACCACCTCGCACCATCGCTCCGTGCAGTGCCAGTTTGGCAGCGACCAACGCGGGAACCGCCACGACGGGACACCCACGCGCCGGCGACGGGGAAGGCAATTTCCTACCGCCATCGGCGTAGAACGACAGCGCAGTCACCAACGCGTCTAGCGTCTCCTCGAGCGCCTCGGCGACAGTCCAGCCGCACGTGACCATCTCGGGCACGTCGGGACAGTTGACGGTCACGCCCTCCGGCTCCTTGAGCGGCTCGACGGGCCACGCGTAGTGCATTGGTCAAACCTCCATGTCTCTGTCCGAAACGCCGAGCTGTCGCATAATGGCCCGCAACGTACCCGGCGGAAGTCGCGGAACGACCGTTTGTCTGCCATTCAGCGTCAGTGTGCCGGCCTCCTTCCGCGATGTGCAGCACCCAACCTCGTCGCGCGGTGAGCCTCTGCGGCCTCCCCCTAATCCCCTCCCGCGAGGGGAGGGGGAGGCGGCTAGTCGCTCCCAAGATGCCGCCCAAGTTTGACGCCTGCCTGCCTCGGCCACGATTCGCAGCCAGTGGCACCGTGTGTGCTGGCCAGGCGGCTACGCCTGTCAGACCTTAGCCCTTCAGTGACAATCCACCCGCATGGTCGTTTGTGGCTAAGCCTGCCGAAGGTTCAACGATGCGCCGCACGCCAGCCGCCTTCCTGTGTTCCATCGCCCTTCTCGCGGCCTGCGCGCCTCGCCCGCCGGAACTCCGAATCGCTGCCACGCCGCCCGCGATTTTCTCTCCACCGCCAAGGCCGGCATCGCCGATGGCCGCAGCCGGTTCCGCGAGATCTACTGCGCCATCCGCGCCGACCATGGTGCGAAGCTTCCGTTCGACCGCCCGTGCGACGCCAGCGCGGCACTGTGGCGGCTGCCCGGCGAGCAACCACCATCGGGCCGCCCTGTCCCCCTGACCGCGTCCAGCACCGGCCTGACTGTGGTCATGGTGCCCGGCCTGCTGGCCGAATGCCTCGCCTCGGAGTTCACCGTGTTCGGCGACGCCCGCGCCGACCTGCAGGCGCAGGGCTACCAGACCGGCTACATCCAGACCCGCGGCCGCCAGGCCAGCGAGATCAACGCCGACATCATCCGCGATGCGATCCGCGCCATGTCGGCGGACGCGCGCATCGTCCTGGTCACCCACTCCAAGGGCACTGTCGATTCCCTGCTGGCGCTCGCGACCTATCCCGATCTCGCCGACAAGGTCGTCGCCTTGGTGAGCGTGGCCGGCGCCGTCAACGGCTCGCCGCTCGCCGACATCGTGCCTGACTGGGTCGCGCAAATGGCGGAGGCGATCGCCCTGCCCGAGTGCCCGGGGGGCCACGGCGTGGAGGCAGCCGACAGCCTGCGCCGCTCCGAGCGCCTGATGTGGCTCGCGACGCATGCCTGGCCGGCGAGCGTGCGCACCTACTCGCTGGTGGCGGTGGCGGGACCCGACGACATGTCTGCTGTGCTGCGTCCGTTCGCCGACATCCTCTCGCGGACCGAGCCGGCGAACGACGGTCTGGTCATCGCCTCTGATGCCATCGTCCCTGGCTCGACGCTGCTGGGCTACGCGCATGCCGACCATCTGGCGATCGCGATGCCCTTTGGGGCCAACGCGCCGCTGCTTGGGGCGACGCTTATGACGCACAACGATTACCCGCGCGCCGTGCTGCTGGAGGCGGCGATCCGGTTTGTCGAGGAGGATCTGCCGCTTGCCCCCTCTCCCCGGCCGCCTCCCGCGAGGGGAGGGGGAGGTTGAGTTGAGCTAGGTCAACATCGGCAGACTTAGCGGGGATATCTGTTCTGCCGTCCGGCCTGCCCAGTCGCGGGATGGCGCGTCGCGCAGCATGCGCTGCTGACCTTCGGCGACCGCGGCCAGAGCGGCTTCGTGGTCCATGGTCAGCACGTGACCAGCATCCATCACCTTGGTGCCGTGCACGAACACCGTGCGCACCGCGCGATCCGCGGCGGTGAACACAAGCGAGCGCAGCGGATCGCGTGCCGGCCGCATCCATGGATTGGCCAGATCGACCAGCACCAGGTCGGCCTTCGCGCCGGCGGTCAGTCGGCCGAGATCGGGTCGCTTCAGCGCGTCAGCGCCGCCCACCGTCGCGGCATGGAACAGCGCGGCGACGCTGGTGGTGGTGATGTCGCGCGCAGCAACTCGCGCGAGGATCGCGCCAAGGCGCATCTCCTCGATGACGTTGTGTGGGGCCACGTCCGTGCCGATGCCGAGATTGACGCCGGCGCGATGATAGCGGCCGAAATCCTCCAGTGTGTGGCCGTACCGCGCGAACGGCGATGGGCAATGCGCGACGCTGGTGCCGGTATCGACCAGAATTCCGAGATCGGTGTGGGTATGCCAGCGCACCCACGAATGCTCGTCGATGAACATCGCGTGCCCCAGCACGGTGCGCGGCGAGAGGATGCCGAGGTCGCGCGCGAACTGCACTGGCGACTTGCCGTGGCGGTCGACCATGACCAGGAACTCGTTGACGCTCTGCGCGCAATGCACGGTGAGCGGCACGTCGCGCGCCTCTGCCGCGGCGAAGCTGTCGCGCAGCAGATCCGTCGTGCAGGTGTCGATCTGCGCCGGCGAGACGATGCCAGAGAGGCGACCGGAGGGATGCGTGGCGGCCTGCTCGATCAATGCCAGTGCCGCATCGAGTCCGCGACGACCGGCGGTCTCGTCCCAGCGGTATTGCAGCGCCCAGCCGTTCTCCAGATGCCAGCGCGCAGAGGCGTAGGAGGGTGCGAGGAACACGCGCAGGCCGCTCTGCGCCGCCAGATCGATCCAGCCCTCGTCGATGCCGGACAGGTCGGCGACGCTGGTGATGCCGGACAGCAGCATCTCGCAGAACGCCACCTGCTTGCCGGCTTTGCGCGCGGTCGCATCCGGCTGCAGCGCGACCGAGCGTTCGTAGAGCCCGCTCATGTACATCGCAGGCACGCCGTGTTCCTCGCGCACGCCGCGAAAGAACGGCTCCGTGCTGGGATGAGCGTGCAGATCGATCAGGCCCGGCATCACCATCAGGTCGGTGCCGTCGATCGTTTCGTCCGCCGTGCCGTCGTAGTGCTTGCCGATGTAAGTCAGCGTGTCGCCGGTGAAGGCGACGTCGCCGCCCATCAGATAGGCGTGTCGTCGGTTGGCTGCATCCCAGGCGACGATGCAGGCGGCGTTGCGGATGCAGGTCGTCGATGGCATGGCGGTCTCCGTGGCGATGGCGTCGGCGTGAGTAGTCGGCCGATTATGCGGACAACCGCTCGATCAGCGCCATGGCAGCGGCGGGTGCCTTCGGTTTGAAGCCGTTGATCATGTAGATGAAGACATCGCGCGACTTCGGTGGCTTTGGTTCAGGCGGCGCGAGCAAGGGAAGGTCCGTCGGAACCTTCCCGGCAGACCAGATGCTCGCGCGCTTCGCCCATGTGCCCAGCGCGTCGGGCGCATAGCCCGCGTCCTCCTGCTCCGACGCATTTTGCAACCGCGCGTAGACGAACGATGCAGTGGGGTCGTACAGCCCCGGATGGGTGTCACTGTCCGCCATCACCGCGGCCACCGCGTAGTTGCGCAGCAGCGCGATGAAGTCAGGGCAGGCAAAGCTCCTGTGGCGGACCTCGACGACGTGGCGAATCTGCTGACCATCCATCTGCGGCAGGCAGCAGCTTGAGGAAAGCCTCGAAGTCGTCAGGGTCGTACTGCTTGGTCGACGGCATCTGCCAGTTGATCGGGCCCAGCTTCTCCTTCAGATGCAACACGCCGCCGGTGAGGAATCGCTCGATGGACGATCCGGCTTCAGCCAGGACGCGGCGGTTGGTGGTGAAGCGCGGGCCTTTGAGCGAGAAGACGAAACCGTCGGGCGTCTCCTCGCGCCACTTGATGAAACTCGCTGGCTTCTGCGAGCCGTAGTAGGTGCCGTTGACCTCGATCGAGGTCAGTTGGCGGCTCGCATGTTCCAGTTCCCGCTTCTGCGGCAACTTGGGCGGATAGAAGGTTCCGCGCCAAGGTTCGAACGTCCAGCCGCCAACGCCGACCCGGATGGCAGCCACGAATGATCAGTCCGATTCCTGCACATGCGCCTCGAGGAACCAGAGTGCCTTGTCGAGGTCGCGCGACGCCGCGGTGAAGATGTCGGCCGTGTCCGCATCGCCCGCCTCGTCAGCGTCATCGATTGCCTTGCGTGTGGCGTTGGCGACCTGGGCGTAGCGATCGATCAGCGCCGGCAGGTGATCCTTGATCGCGTAGATGTCGGTAGGATAGGGCGCCAGCTTCGAGGTTTTCGCCACTGCCTGAGTGGTGCCAAGGGCGGTGCCGCCGAGCTGCACAGCGCGCTCTGCCATCGTGTCGACGTGGCCGTCGATCTGGGTGCGAAAGCCGTCCAGCATCTCGTGTATTGCGATGAAGCGCGGTCCCTTGAGGTTCCAGTGTGCCTGCTTGGTCAGCAGCGCAAGATCGATTGCATTCGCCAGTTGTGAGTTCAGCAGATCGATCGCGACGTTGCGCGTGTTGGAGGGCAGGTCGTTCTTGGTCTGGTGCATGTGACGTTCTCCTTGCATCGGATCAGGCGGCTCATCGGTCAGGTGGCGGCCCGCATCAGCGGTGCCCAGCGGTCGAGGATCGGCAGGACCGCGTCAGCCTTCGCGGCCGGCAGGCTGATCACCACCCGGGCGATCCCAAGATCGCGATATCGGTGCAGTTGATCAAGATCCTCGGCGACACGGAACAGCGTGACTGGGAGCGACGCAACGGTGCGCCCTGCCTCCTGCGCCATCTTGTGGAATTCCGGCAGGGTTTGCGCGATGTCGCCATGCCGCGTGCGACCTGCGCCGGGGATCCAGCCGTCGCCGTAGCGTACCGCGCGGCGGGCGCCGTACGGGAACGCGCCACCGACAATGATCGGGAACGGCTGCTGCACCGGCTTCGGCCAGGTCTGCATCGGCGCGAAGTTGACGAATTCGCCGTGATACTCCGCGGTGTCGTGCGACCAGATCGCCTTCATCGCCTCGATGCGCTCGCGCGACAGCTTGTGGCGCGTGTCGTAGTTAGTGCCGTGGTGTTCCATCTCCTCCTTGTTCCAGCCGTTGCCGACGCCAAACAGGAAACGTCCACCGGACAATTGGTCGAGCGAGGCGACCTGCTTGGCGGTCTGGATTGGATCGCGCTGGTTGATCAGGCACACGCCGGTGCCGACCTTCAATGTCTTCGTTGCCACGGCCGTGGCGGTGAGCACCAGGAACGGGTCCATGATGTCGTAGTATGGCCGTGGCAGTTCGGGGCCGCCGGGGAACGCCTTGGTGCGTACCAGCGGGATGTGCGAATGCTCGGGGACCCACAGCGATTCGAAGCCACGTTGCTCCAGCAGCGGGCCGAGTTCGCCTGGCGTCATCGAGGCGTCGGTGAAGAACATCGCGGCGCCGAACTGCATTCGGTTATGCTCCCTTTCTTTGTACCTTCGCCCAGGTATCGCGCAGCCCGACGGTGCGGTTGAACACCGGCTTGCCAGGTGCCGAGTCAGGATCCGGACAGAAATAGCCGAGGCGTTCGAACTGTACTGCCTCGCCGATCGGCGCGGTGGCCAGTGACGGTTCCACCAGGCAGCCGCGCAGCACTTCGAGGGAGTCCGGATTGAGATCGGCCATGATGTCGCCGTCCGCGCCCGGGTCGGGGCGTGCGAACAGATGGTTGTAGAGGCGCACTTCCGCCGAGACGGCATCTGCCGCCGCAACCCAGTGCAGCGTTGCCTGCACCTTCCGCCCATCGGGCGGCGAGTTGCCGCCGCGTGTTGCCGGATCGAAGGTGCAGCGCAGTTCCGTCACTTCACCGGCGGCGTTCTTCAACGCCTCGCGGCAGGTGACGAAGTAGCCGTAGCGCAGCCGCACCTCGCGCCCGGGCGCGAGCCGGAAGAACTTCTTCGGTGGGTTCTCCATGAAGTCGTCGCGCTCGATGTAGATTTCCCGGCCGAAGGTGATCGGTCGCGTGCCGGCGGACGCGTCCTCCGGATTGTTGATCGCCTCCAGGGTTTCCGTGCGGCCTTCGGGCCAGTTCTCGATCACCAGCTTAAGTGGGTGCAGCACCGCCATCCGCCGCGGGGCGATGCGGTTCAGCAGTTCTCGGACGGAATACTCGAAGGCCGCGAACTCTGTGACGCTGTTCGACTTGGTGATGCCGCCGCGACGCACGAATTCGCGCAGTGCTTCCGCGGGAATGCCGCGACGGCGAACCCCGGCCAAGGTGGGCATGCGCGGGTCGTCCCAGCCGGTGACGTGGCCCTCGCTCACCAGCCGCGTCAGGATGCGCTTCGACATCACGGTGTAGGCGATGTTGAGGCGCGCAAATTCATACTGGTGCGGGCGCGCGGGCACCGGCAGGTTGTCGATCAGCCAGTCGTACAGCGGCCGGTGGTCCTCGAACTCCAGCGTGCACAGCGAGTGAGTGATGCCCTCGATCGCGTCCGACTGGCCGTGGGCGTAGTCGTAGGTGGGATAGATGCACCAGGCGTTGCCGGTGCGCGGATGCTCGGCGTGCAGGATGCGATACAGCACGGGGTCGCGCAGGTTCATGTTGGGTGACGCCATGTCGATCTTCGCGCGCAGCACGCGGGCGCCGTTGGGAAACTCGCCGGCACGCATGCGGCGGAACAGGTCGAGGTTCTCATCGATCGAGCGATAGCGGTCGGGCGAGTTCTGCCCAGGCTCGGTCAGCGTGCCGCGCTGGCTGCGCATCCGGTCCGGCGGCGTGTCATCGACATAGGCCTTGCCCTCATGGATCAGGTATTCGGCCCATTCGTAGAGCTGCTGGAAATAGTCCGACGCGTGATGGAGATGCTCGCCCCAGTCAAAGCCCAGCCAGTGCACGTCGCGCTGAATCGCGTCGATGAACTCCTGCTCCTCCTTGGTGGGATTGGTGTCGTCGAAGCGCAGGTGGCACCGGCCGCGAAATTCCTCTGCCACGCCGAAGTTGAGGCAGATCGCCTTGGCGTGGCCGATATGCAGATAGCCGTTCGGTTCCGGCGGAAAGCGGGTGACCACCGTGCTCACGCGGCCGGCACCCAGGTCATCCTGGATGATGTCGCGAATGAAATCGCGGCCTGCTTCGATGGTCGCCGTATCGGTTAACGTCATAGCTGAGGCTCCGCCAAGGGGTGCCAATCTACACCCCGGTGGAGCGTTTGACGAACCGCGACGGCTTCCCAACAGCGATCGGGGCGGATTTTACTCGGTCAGGCGGTGGCGAATTTCCTGCGGCAGATCGGCCAGATCAACCGGTTTGAACGCCTTGTCCTGCATCTCACCTGCTGCGCCGAGCAACTGTGGACGCCCTGTCATGAAAACGAACCCAACGCCCTGGACGAGACGCCGCACCATCAGAGCGACGGAACGGGGCATTCCGTTGTCCAACGCGATCTCGGTCTTCAGTAGATCGATCTCCGGCCTGGCTTCGAGCACTCCCAGTGCCACGATGGAATCATGGACAGGAACGACCTCAATCGCGCTCTCGGTCAGAAATGCCTCAATGGTTTCCCCGAGGGCAGGTTCGTCATCAACGAGGAAGATGGCGTGACGTTTCCGCCGCATCGCAGCTGACCTTGTCACCGGTCACTCCTATGCGCGGCAGCCCCACTATTAATCGCGCGTTAGTATCTTCCGAGGGCAGTGAGACGGCGTCCAGCCATTTCGCAGTGGGTATTTTCCACCTTCGTCGCAGCTTGCGCGTTCGTCCGTGATTGCACCTTCCGTGCCTGTCACTCCCTTGGCGCGGGAATGGTCCATTGACGCTTTTAGGCTGAATGAGTAAACGGCACACTCGCCGTGAATGAGCAATGGCCTGTCAGGCGAGGGGCGCAGAGATGCCGGAAACAACCGCGAAGGGCAATGCTCTCTCCAGGGGCGAGCGGCTGCAGATCATGCTGGACGCCGACGAGTTGATCGCGATCGACGACTTCCGATTTGCCGAGCGCATGCCCAGCCGGGCGGCGGCGGTAAGGGAGTTGATGCGGCGAGGGCTGAGCGCGCAAGGCTACCAGATCGGACATGCGGGGACGAGACTCACGAACCTTTGGCGTGATCGATAGTCCCGTGGGGGCGGCACGAGCGCGCGGTCGTTGAGGCCGTCGCCGGGTCAGCCCGCCCCGGTGATCACCGTGTCAGGGAATTCCTCCTTGAGCCGCGGATAGAGTTCGCGGCCGAAGGTGCGGATACCGAGTACCGTCTCGTCGTGCTCGAGGAAGCCGGCTTGGCCCATGATCAGCAGGTGCCCGAACCCGCCCACGTGGTCGTAGAGCTTCTTCATCTGGCGGTACACCTGATCGGGCGTGCCGGCGAACATGATGCCGGCCTCGATCGCACCCTCGACGCTGGCGGTTTTACGGAACGCGCTCAGCGGATGTTCCGCGCCGCGCAGCATTGCGACGTTGGCCTGCACCGGCACGTAGCCCGGCGGGTTGGCGAAGTGCGGCGGCACCTTGTTCGAGGTGATGTACCACAGGAGTTTCTCCGCCCCGGCGCGTGCATCGGCCTCGTTCGGTGCGGTGTAGACCATCGCGGCGTAGGCGAGCCGATGCGCTGGCACGTCGTTGCCGCGTCCCGCCTCGCGCCAGCCTGCCCGGTACGCGTCGAAGATCGCGCGTGTGCCGTCGAAGCCGGTGAGGAACGTCGCCTGCACGTAGCCGTGCGCCCCGACCCGCGCCGCGCCAGACGGACTGGTGGTGCTGATCCAGATCGGCGGATGCGGCTGCTGATAACAGCGTGGCCAGATGTTCACCGCACGATAGTGGAAGAAGCGGCCTTCATGGCTGAACGGGCCGTCATGCGTCGTCCAGGCCTTGACGATGAGATCGAGCGCCTCCCACTGGCGCTCGTTCATGCGCACCGGGTTGCTGTTGGCGGGCAGCACCTCGTAGGGCACGCCGCGCACGAAGCCGGCTTCCAGGCGGCCGTGCGACAGCACGTCCACCATCGCCATCTCCTCGGCCACGCGCACCGGCTGATGGCGATTGGCGATCGGATTGCCGAGGATGAGCAGGCGCGCCTTTTTGGTGAGGCGGGCGAGGGCGGCGAGCACCAGCGGTGCGGCGGGATCGACGCAGGTCGCGGTCTGGTGGTGCTCGTTGAGCATGATGTCCATGCCCTCGTCTTCCGCGATCAGCCATTCGTCGAGGAAGCGGTCGTAGAGGTCGGCGCCCTTCCGCGGATCGTAGACGCGGTTCGGCAGGCTGACGCGGATCGACTCGTACTCGTCGGCCGGCGGCAGATAGGGATAGGCGTTCTCGCTGAAGTGCCAGGCCTTCATCACACTGCTCCCGCGTCGAGGAATTGCAGCACTGTCCGCGCGAAGGCGTCGGGCTGCTCGATGTGCGGCGCGTGACCTGCCGCGGCGATCGTTTCAGTGCGCGCGTTGGGCAGCAGGCGCGCATAGGCGGCGAGATACGCGGCTGACACGAGGCCGTCGCTTTCACCGCGCAGGAACAATGTCGGCGCGGTGACACGATGCAGCCGGTAGGGCAGCTTGGGATTGTGCATGTAGGGTTCCCACGCCAGCAGCGCGAGCGTCTCGCGGTTGCGCACTGAGACCGCAAGTTGTTCGTCGGTGAGTTGCGCGGGATCCATCCGCATGCGTTCCGGATCGTGGAACAGCAGCTTCTCCAGCGTGCTCTGCGGCAGCGCGAAGATGTCCGGAACATCCAGCCGATCCACCGGGCCGGTCTTCACGCCGACCGGCCCCACCAGCACCAGCCGGCGCACCGCCTTCGGGATTTTGGTGGCGAGTTCCGCGGCGACCCAGCCACCGATCGAGCAGCCGATCACGTCGACCTGATCGAGCCCGATGCGATCGAGCAGCTCGAGATGGATGTAGGCGATGTCGTCCACCGCATCGATCCACTCGGGCAGGCTGGAATTGCCGAAGCCCGGATGCGACGGCGCGATCAGCCGATGGCGCGCTGAAAGCGGCTCGACATAAGGATGCTCGGGCGCAAAACCGCCAGCGCCGTGCAGGAACAGGATCGGCGGGCCATTACCGGCCTCGAACAGCTCCAGCTCCACGCCGGCGATCGCAATGATGTCACGTCGCAAGGGACATCCTCCCAACTATTGCGGGAAGGCTAGTGCGTATTGCCGTGGAGGTCACGCCAGGCTGGATTTGTCCCCGAGCAAGACGCGGATGGTCGGCACGAGGCCGGCCATGTCGACAGAGCGTCATGATGGACAGAGCGCGCGGATTCGCCTTGGATATACGACGTCCAAGGAGGAACGCTGATGCTATCAGCGGAAGACAACGACCTGCTCTGCCGCGTCGAAGGCGATGCGCCGATGGGACAGATCATGCGGCGGCACTGGTTGCCGGCCTGCCTCTCGGAGGAGGTCGCCGGATGCGATGGCGCACCGGTGCGCGTGCGTCTGCTCGGCGAGGACCTCGTCGCGTTCCGCGACAGCAACGGGAGGCTCGGCGTGGTGGGCGAATACTGTCCGCACCGACGCGCGTCGCTTGCACTGGGACGCAATGAAGCATGCGGCCTGCGTTGCCTGTATCACGGCTGGAAGATCGACGTGGCGGGCAACGTGCTGGAGATGCCATCGGAGCCGGCGGACTCGCGCTTCAAGGAGAAGCTGAGGCACAAAGCGTATCCAGTGCACGAGGCCGCGGGCCTGGTGTGGGTTTTCATGGGTCCGGAAGCGGAGATGCCGACGTTCGATCCGCCAGTGTTCCAGCCGTCGTCTGACACGCGCATCTCGATTGCGAAGATCATTGTCGATTGCAACTGGGCGCAGGTCCTCGAGGGCGCGATCAATTCGGCGCATTCCTCAACGCTGCACGCGTCCGACATGGTACCGGCGGAGGTGGATGCAGCGAGCGTAGCGAACGACCAGCTCTGGCTGCGGCCATCCACCGACAAGGCACCACGGCTGGTCGGTCCAGCGCACCTCGTTCGGCTTCCGCTATGCGGCGCTGCGCAAGCCGATCCGCAACGACGCGACCCATGTGTATGTCCGCACGACGTTGTTCATCGCACCGTTCACCGTGCAAATCCCGCCGAACAATCTCTACAACATGGCGATCCATCAGGTGCCGATGGACGACACGCACACGACGTTTCACTTCATCGCCTGGGGTGGCGCGACTGTGCCCGATGCAACGTCCTGGCGACGGTTCCTGGGTGCTGAGGTCGGCGTCGATGTCGATCGACGGTTTCGCAAGATGCGCACGCGCGACAACGATTTTATGCAGGACCGCGCGGCGATGCGGGATGGGAATTTCACCGGCATTCACGGCATTCCCAACCAGGACATCGCGATGTGGGAGACGATGGGGCCGATCGCCGACCGCTCGCAGGAACGACTGGGCGTGAGCGACACCGCGATCCTGCAATTCCGCCGCATCATGCTGGAGGCTGTGCGCGACTTCCAGGCGACCGGTCGGGTGATCGGGCGCGGTGAGCCGTTCATCCCGCACGCGAAGCTGCGCTCGTTCGAGGGCGTGGTGCCGATGACGCAGGATTGGCGCACACTTGGCGTCGCGCCGGAGGAGCTGGCGCTGGCGCCGATCTCGGAGGCGGCGGAATGAGCAGAACTCTCGCTCTCTGTCGCGATCGGCGACTACGACCGGGTGCGGCCACTGGTCGACGGCAGCGTGCAGATCGACGGCGTCGATCCGGTCTTTATGCTGCTGGAGCCGGAAGAGATCTTCTTTCGCGCGTTTCGTCATGCCGATTTCGACATCTGCGAATTGTCGATGAGCAGCTTCACCGTGAAAACTGCAAACGGTGATTGTCCGTATGTCGGCGTGCCGGTATTTCCGTCGCGCGCCTTCCGTCACAACTCGATCTATATCCGCGCTGATCGCGGCATTGCGCGGCCGGAGGATCTGAAGGGCAAGCGCATCGGCGTGCCGGAATATCAGGTCACCGCCAATGTCTGGACGCGCGCTGTGCTGGAAGACGAGCATGGGGTGAAGCCTTCCGACGTTACGTGGGTGCGCGGGGGCTACGAGCAGGCGGGACGCATCGAGAAGATCGCGCTCAACCTGCCGCGCGATGTGCGCGTGGAAAATGCGCCGGAAGGTGCGACCATCTCCGGCATGCTGGCCGATGGTGCGATCGATGCGGTGATTGGCCCGCGTGCGCCGTCGTGCTTCGGCAGGCATCCGCAGGTGAAGTGGCTTTTCCCCGATCCTGCCGCCGCCGCGGCCGCATGGTTTCGCAAATCGGGGATATTCCCGATCATGCATATCCTCGGCATCCGGCGCACACTGGTGGAGCAGCACCCCTGGCTTCCGGTGGCCGCGATGAAGGCGTTCGAGCGGTCGAAGGGACGCGCGCTGGAGAAACTGGGCGACACGTCAGCTTCGAAGGTGACGCTGCCGTTCCTCGACGAACATCTGCATGCGGCGCGGCAACTGATGGGCGAG
Source organism: uncultured Alphaproteobacteria bacterium (assembly GCA_963799415.1). Classification (GTDB taxonomy): domain Bacteria; phylum Pseudomonadota; class Alphaproteobacteria; order Acetobacterales; family Acetobacteraceae; genus JAMXLO01. The sequence continues at coordinate 59,335 of CAWCXI010000018.1, forward strand.
GATTTTTGGTCGTACGGCCTGGACGCGAACCGCCACGTGCTTGAGGTGTTCCTTCGCCGGCATCATGCCGAGGGGTTGTCGCAGCGTTTGCTGGCGCCGGAGGAACTGTTCCATCCGTCCACGCACGAGACGCATCGCGTTTGACACCTCGGGCCTGCGCCCTGCGCTCCAAGTGTCCGGCATCATCGAATAGCGAAACATGTGTGCTGTCGTTGCGAGAAGCGCAGCGACGAAGCAATCCCGGTCAAAGGTTTGCACACTCGAACGAGATTGCTTCGTCGCTACGCTCCTCGCAATGACAATGGCGAAACGACCTCGTTTTCCAACGTGCTAATGCGCGACGTTCAGCTTCTCGAGCAGAGGGCGCAGCGCGTCGAGTTCGCTGCCGAAGCCGCCCCAGTCGCCGGCCTTCAGCCGTTCGATAGCGTGGTCATAGTGGTCGAGTGCCTCGCGTGCCGGTCCGTTGGCGGGGATGGAGTTCGCGCTAACCGGCGATGCGGCGGCAGGCATCGGTTGGTTGAACAGCGCGGCCAACGCCTCGGGCAGCGTGTCCTCCATCACGACGCGGTCGCCGTAGGCCGCGATGACCCGCTTGAGCTCCGGCAGTTGGCCGAACTCGGCGCGAAGATACAGCGGCGACACATACAGGATCGAATTCTCGATCGGCACGACCAATAGATTCCCGCGAATCACCCGCGAACCCATCTGGTTCCACAGCGAGATCTGCTGCGAGATCTCGGTGTTCTGATTGATGCGCGCCTCGATCTGGAACGGGCCGTAGACGAGTTTGTCCTTGGGGAATTCGTAGACGATGAGCTTGCCGTAGTCGGGCGGATCACAGCGCGCGGCCAGCCAGGCGATCATGTTCTCTCGCTGGCTCGGCGACATGGGCAGCATGAGGAAGAACTCGGCGCGCGATTCTCCGGGCAGGCGCATGATCATGTAGTAAGGCGCCATCCTGGTGCCGTCGGTATTGCCGTCGGGACCCGTCGGTTCGCGGGGGAACTGCCAAAGATCCTCGCGATTATAGAACACCTCGGGCGCGTACATGTGATACGCGCGATACTGTTGGGCCTGGATGCGGAACAGGTCCTCGGGGTAGCGGATGTGCCGTTGCAGATCCGCCGGCATTGCGTCGAACGGCTTGAACAGTGCGGGAAAGATTCGTCGGTAGGTCGCGATGATCGGATCGGCCGTATCCATCACATAGAACGTGACTGTCCCGTTGTACGCGTCGACCACGACCTTCACTGAGTTGCGGATGTAATTGAAGTTGTCGCCGCTATGCGGCTGAGCGTAGGGGAACCAGTCGCTCGTGGTGTAGGCGTCCTGCATCCAGTAGAGCCGCCCGTCGCTGATCACCACGTAAGGATCGTGATCCAGTTGCAGGAACGGCGCGATCGTCTCTATGCGATCGTGGATGTTGCGATGGATCATGATCCTGCTCTCGCCGGTGACATAGCTGCTGAGCAGGATGTTGACGTCGTCGAACTGCCAGGCGAACAGCGAGCGCCAGAACGATCCCACCGATCGGGATGCCGTCGGCGCCATCATAATTCGCGTAGACGTTGTCCTTGCCCTTTGGATAGTCGAACTCCGGCGTGCTGCCTTTGACGATCACGTCACCTTCGGTGCCCTGGCCGAAATAGATGCGCGGCTCGGTGATGGGAGGGCCGCCGGTGGCGATCGGCGGGATGTCCTTCAGGTAGAAGTTCGGCAGTCCCTCGGTGGATTTCTGCGTCACCGGCGACATGACCACGCCGTTGCCGTGGGTGAACAGCAGATGCAGGTTGACCCAGGTCTGCGCATTGGGTGGCAGCAGCGATGATACGAGTTCACGCGGCGCGATGGTGACCTGCCGATAGGTGCCGTCGATATGGTAGCGATCGATGTCGACGTCGAGGAACCGGTAATAGGTGCGGATCTCCTGGAGCTGCGCGTAGGTGTCCAGCAGCGGCTGCCAGTCCCACAGCCGGATGTTGTCAATGGTTTCGTGGTTGTCCTGCAGCGACTGGTAAGTCAGCCCCTGCTCTGCGGGGAATGGCTTCACCGTGATCTGCCGCAGATTGTAGGCTTCCTGCGTCAGGTCGATGTTCCGCTTAAGATACGGCGACTCCAGCTGGAGCTCGCTTGGCTTGACGTAGAAGCGCTGGAACATGCCAGGAAGCAGTTCGCCGAGCAGGAACGAACTGCCGAAGACCACGACGGCAGCGCCGATGAGAAGGCGATAGGCCCGCAGCCGCACGTTGACCCACGCGACAATCGCAGCGGCGGCGGCGATGCCGATCAACAGCCAGAGTATCGGCAGTTCGACATGGACGTCGGTGTAGCTGGCCCCGACCACGACGCCGTTGTCGTCGTAGAGCAGCAGGTAGCGGTCCAGCACATACGACAACGCCTTCACCGCGAAGTAGGCACCGAGCAGCGCCGAGCCGTGGGCGAGTGCGGCAGGCGAGAACCGCCAAAACCGGCTGTCCAGATTGATTTCTCCCTGCAGCACATACACCGCGCCGGCCATGGCGGCGCTCAGCAGCAGGATTAGTTCCATCCAGTTCTTGAACGCGCTATAGACTGGCAGCGAGAACAGATAGAAGCCGATGTCCTTGCCAAAGAGCGGATCGGTCTGGCCGTACGGAACCTGGTAGATGAACCGCAGGACCAGCTCCCATTTGCCGATCTCCGCCATAGCGATCAGCAGTGCGACGACGAGAGCGGTTGCGAGAACCAGCAGGCGCCATGGCAGCAGACCCGATATGGGGCCGAACATTCCGGCAGGCGTCGAGGGCGAGCCTTGGAGGTTTGCAAAGGCGGCGGGCAGGCGCAGTTGTCGTGGTCCGGCGAGCCGCAGTGCCACGGTTCCGTTTATCCAAAGCAGTAGCGCCGAGACAGCGAAGACGATCGCGAACAGGGTCGCTTTGGTGGCGAAAACGGTCCAGAACACGCCAGCATAGCCTACGCTGGAGAACCACGCCCAATCGACCACGAGGCTGCTGGCGCGCCCGAGCACGATCAGGAAGACCAGGATAGCGGCGATCGTCGCGCCGATGCCTTTCCAGGCCATGTTTCCTCCTATCGACCGCGGACGCAGTAACGTTTGCGCTGTCATTGCGAGAAGCGCCGCGACGAAGCAATCCCCATCGCCGGTGGGTACTGATGATGGAGATTGCTTCGTCGCTGCGCTTCTCGCAATGACAGCGCGTCGTAGTGGTTTGGGCTCCTAAGATAGTTCTTACCCGCGGGTATCCCGCAACCCCAATCCTACCAGCCGCGGCATCACCTCGTCGCGGAAGAACGGCAGCTCGTCCAGATAATTGACGAACGACAGCGCGATGCCTTTCGCACCTGCGGCGGCGAGCTGCGCCAGTTCGCGAGCGACAGCGTCCGGATCGCCGACGATCGGGATACCACCCATACCATTGGCCTGATGATAGCGGCGCTCTTCGAAGTCGTCCGGATACTTCTCGCGCGTGACGCCGCGCATTGCCATGATGCGATCGACCGCCGCCCAGTCGGCGTTGTCGATGACCCAGTGGCGGTAATATTCCTCGGCCTCGCGCTGCGTTGGACGGCAGGTGATGACGCCAACGGTATAGACGTCGATCTGCCGCCCGCGTTGCTGCGCCAGGGCCTTCACGTTGGCGACGTGCGACGTGAACTCGTCCAGCTTGCCCTTCGGCGTCATCGAGAACAGCGCGTCGCAGTTGCGGATCGCGAACGCCTGGCCGGCCGGTGAGGCGCCGGCATTCATCACGATCGGCCGGCCGCCGCCGTACGGCTTTGGCTTGGCGCGTGCCTGACGCAGCCGGATGAAGTTCCCGTCGAGATCGAAGTCATCGACATCCGACCAGGCCAGCTGTATCGCATCGAACCACTCCTGCGCGTACTCGTAGCGCGCCGCATGTTCGCGCATTGTCGCGCCGAACATGTCGAACTCGTCCTCGTTCCAGCCGCAGACGATGTTGAGCCCGAAGCGGCCCTGGCCGATGTGGTCGGCGGTGACGAACTGCTTCGCGGCGATCAGCGGATGGATCAGCGGCGCGTGCACCGTGCCGAACACGGTCAGGCGCTGCGTCGCGCCCAGCAAACCGGCAGCCCAGGTGACGGTCTCCAGCGTTTCGCCCTGATAGTCGGTGTCGCCGCCATAGCCCTTCCAGCGGCCGACCGGCAGCATGAACTCGATGCCCGCCTCGTCCGCCATGCGCGCCAGGCGGAGGCAGTCGTCCCAGTTGCCGCTCCAGCGCTCCGGCACCTTGGTGACGGCGCGGCCCGACGAACAATTGGCGCCGAACAGGCCGAGCTTGAGCTTGTTGTTGCTGTAGAGCGCGAGACGGTCGTGCATGCTCATTGGAAGTGCGGTGCCACCTGTTCCATGAACCGCGCCATTTCGTCCTTCACCTGAGGATGTGGCTTCAGGCCGACGTTGAAATACAGGATCACCTCGTCGACGCCGGCCGCTGCCACCTGTTTCAGGTTCTCGATGATATGCGCGGACGAACCAAGCAGAACGGAATTCTCCGTCAGGTCTTCGGGGCGCACATTGCGCAGCCGCTCCACCATCGCGATGAAGTAGCGATAGCTTGGCGGAGCGGTCGCTGGATCGCCGGGGAAGGCGGCGATCACGCACTCCTTGTAGTAGCGGATCTGCCGTGCGCGCGCCGCCTGCTGTTGCGCGTCGTCATCGGCGAAATGCGTGAAGTAGCTGCACATCAGCCGGCCCGGCGTTGTGCCGTGCTTCGCACAGGTCTCGTGATACAGTTCTCGAACTTGCTGCAGTCCGCCGAAGGTCATTGCCGCGGCGAACGGTGCGACGATCAGGCCGCAGCCCAGCCGGGCGGCCAGCTCGATCGATGGCCGGGAGAACGATGCGACGTAAGCGGGGATCGGCTGCTGCACCGGACGCGGCGTGATCGCCACATCGTCGAAAGCGTAGTGCCGCCCGCGATGCGAGATCGGCGCATCGGCGGACCACAGGCGGCGCACGATCTCCATGCCTTCCTCGAAGATCGACTGGTTGTCGTCGAACGACACGCCGAGAGGCGCGTATTCGCGGCGGTCGTAGCCGCGGCCGGCGGCGAAATCGACGCGTCCGCCGCTGAGCAGGTCGAGGCTCGCCCATTGCTCGGCCACGCGGATCGGGTGATGCAGCGGCAGCACGGTGACCGCCGGCGCCAACCGGATGCGCTGGGTGCGTGCGGCGATATAGGCGAGCGCCAGGTCGGGGCACGACAGGACGCCGAGGGTGCTGAAATGATGCTCGCCGATCCACGCCGAGTGCATTCCGAGCGTCTCGGCGTACAGTGCCTCGTCGATGATATCCGCGACGAACTGGTTGGGCGAGCGGCTGTTGTCATCGTAGTGGTTGTCGCTCAGCGTGAAGTAGCCGAATTTCATGGCGGGTTCCCTTGGCCGAGTGGCCGGACGCGCCCGCAGCCTATTCGACGCCAACGGCTTCGTCGAACGCTGAACGGCTGCCCTATCTTCCGAAAGCGGCGACCGCTTGTGTCGTGAGCCTGGGTAGCCGACGTGCGCTCAGCCCGATTTTGCCGTTCCAGCCAGTCTTGCGAAGACCGTCGAGCATGTGCTCGTGGTTCTCAGGGTGCATCCACGGCGGGCGCGCGCGGGTGAAGAAGTTGAAACTGGACGGCGAAATAGCCATCGCTTTGCGCAAGGCTCCGGCTGCCTCCGAGGTTCGGCCGAGTTGGCCCAGTGAAACAGCGACCCAGCGATAGGCGAGCGGATGTTCGGGGCACAGCGACACGGTACGCTGCGCCACCTCCAGGGCATTCAGGTAGTCGCACTCGTAATAGTGAGACATGGCAATGAGGATCATAAGAAAGCCATTGAGCGGATTGTGCGGACTGAGACTCAGGGCGGTCATCATGGCCTTCCGTCCTTCGGAAAAACGTCCGTAGTGGACGTGTATTTTCCCCATGATCCAATGTGCAAAGGGCGAATGGGGATCGCTTGCGAGGGCGAGTGAAAGGCGCTGCCGGCGCTCCTCGGCATCACTCAGCCACGCCAGTGTCGCCTGCGCGTCAGCGTCGGTTGCGTCGATCTGCACCGCCTTGCGCGCCCAGGTTGTAGCTCGTTCGCGCGCCTCGGCAATGTCGCATACCAATCCCCCTCCCAGCCGAAGGTCATCGCGATCGAGGCATAAGCGGAGGTGAAGGTGGGCTCGAGTTCGATTGCGCGATGGAAATACTGCCTTGCCTGCGCGTTGTCCGCAGGGTTGGCCTTTCCCTCGTGCCAAAGGCCCCGCTGGTACGCCTCCCACGCGCCCAGAGTCTCGGGCGGCTTACGCAGAATGCGGCGCAGTTCCGCGTCCGCGATCGCCGGCTGGATCGCGGCGGCCACGGCAGTGGCGATTTCATCCTGCAATGAGAAGGTATCGGATAGTTCCCGATTGTATCGTTCGGCCCAGATGTGTTCGCAAGTCTCCGCCTCGATCAGTTGCGCGACCACGCGCACGTGGCCACCGTTGCGGCGTACGCTGCCATCCAGGACATAACGCACGCCCAGTTCGGATGCCGCTTGCCTGATATCCAGTGCGCGGCCCGGGATTTTCAGACCGGTGTTGCGGGCTACGACGAATTGCGTGCGGTTGCGCGCGAGTTCGGCGGTGATATCGTCGGTGATGCCGTCGGAGAAATACTCCTGCTCCGGGTCGGCGCTCAGATTGGCGAACGGCAGTACTGCGATGGAGGGCTTGTCCGTCAGCGGGACCGGGCCGATGACCGGCTGGTCCGGCATTCCGTCGCGAGCGGCAGTCACCTCGGCCGCAAAGACGTAGCCGCGGCGGGGAACTGTCCTGAGGATCGCCTGCGTCTCGTCGCAAAGGGCGCGACGGATGTCGCCGACACACTGGGTAATGCCATCGTCATTGACGGTGACGTCGGGCCAGATCGTCTGACTGATTTTGTCGCGGTCCAGCAGATGCCCGGCGTTCTCTACGAAAAGTCGCAGCAGGCGGAAGGATTTATGCCGAAGCCGGATCTCCTCGCCAGTGGCGGCGAGCAAGGCTCCCCGCCTGAGATCGAGGATGAATCCTTCGAATCGGCAGACCGCCGCCGGGGCGGCGGTGCCCACATCTCTCCCCATTTTGTCCCCCAGCAACTATCTAAGCAGAATTCGCCGGTCTTTGTCACAATCTATTTCAGGGAAATTTCGCTCGGATTTAATCCCGATTTCGGGTGCCCGACCGGTGAACATGTTTTCCTGCTCTCGTGCGCCTGGCGCAGCTCATCACAATGGAAGAACGAGCAGCGGGGAGAATGCAGTGGTTGACGAGACCAGGCTCCATCAATTCATCGGCCAGATGCTTGGCGATCTGGGGGGTGCCGCCAGTATCGCCATGGTGCGCATCGGGGACGCGCTGGGGCTGTACCGATTGCTGAACGACAAGGGAGCCTTGACCTGCGCCGAGCTGGCACGCGAAGCGGGCGTCAACGAGCGCTACCTGCGCGAGTGGCTCTCGCAGCAGGCCGCATCGAATTACCTGAGCTATGACCCGTCGAGCGGCAAGTTTGCGCTGCCGCCGGAACAAGCCATGGTGTTCGCGATCGAGGACAGCCCGGTCTATATGCTGGGCGGGTTCGATCTGATGGCGACTTTGCTCGATGCGCAGCCGAAGGTGCAGGAAGCATTCAAGACCGGCGGCGGAGTCGCGTGGAGCGACCACACAGGCTGCATGTTCTGCGCCGTGGCGCGGTTCTTTCGTCCTGGCTACCACAACAATCTCGTCGCGCAATGGCTGCCCGCGCTCGACGGCGTGGTGGAGAAATTGCAGCGCGGCGCTGAGGTTGCTGACGTTGGGTGTGGCCATGGCTGGTCCACTGTGATGATGGCCAAGGCGTTTCCGCAGTCGCGCTTCACGGGGTACGACTTCCACCCGAGCTCGATCGAAAACGCGCGTGCGCATGCGCGGGAACATGGCGTGGCCTCGAACACGCACTTCGAAGTGGCGACGGCGAAGGAATTTTCGCGCGGCAACCTGGATCTCGTCACTTTCTTCGACTGCCTGCATGACATGGGCGATCCTGCGGGCGCCGCGGCACACGTCCGCCAATCGCTGAAGGCTGACGGCACCTGGATGATCGTCGAGCCGATGGCGGGTGACCGGCTGGAGGACAATCTGAACCCTGTCGGGCGACTGTATTACGCCGGCTCGACCATGATCTGTGTACCTACTTCGCTGTCGCAGGAAGTCGGTGCGGCGCTTGGTGCGCAGGCGGGCGAGGCAAGACTGCGCGAAGCGATCACTGCCGGTGGCTTCCGTCGCGTGCGCCGCGCCACGGAGACACCTTTCAACATGATTCTTGAGGCACGACCGTAACGGGAGGAAGTCATGCGTCTATTACTTGCTGCTACCTGCGCCGTCATCGCCTCGGGCGGTGTAAGTCACGCACAATCGCCGTCAGCGCCGGTCTCGGACCAGGATTACATGAAGCGGGTCATGCTGGCGGCTCCGCCCCAGATCCTTGCGGATGCGACGATTGTCCGGATGAAGGACGGCGCCATGCAGACGCTGAAGAAGGGTACCGGTCAGTGGACCTGCATGGAGAACAGTGGTGTCCCGATGTGCATGGACCCGAACGCGATGGAATGGGCACATGCATGGCAGAGCCACGGTCCGGCAACAGACAAGACAGGGTTCATCTACATGCTGGCCGGTGACACCGGTGCCAGCAACACGGACCCCTGGGCAACGACGAAGACCGCGGACAATCACTGGATACAAACCGGTTCGCACGTGATGATCGTCGGCGCCGCCGCGAAAACCATGGCGGCCGGCTATCAGAGATCAGCCGATGCCGATCCCACGAAGCCCTACGTGATGTGGCCGGGGAGCCCGTATGAGCATCTGATGATACCGGTCAGGTAGCGAACCGGCTTGGGAAACTGATGTTCGGTGACCGTTGGGCCACCGGACATCAGGCAACGCGGCCCGACCATCATAGAACGGCGAAATATGCTGGCTGTCATTGCGAGAAGCGCAGCGACGAAGCAATCTCGTTCGACGGTGGGAATATCTGATCGAGATTGCTTCGTCGCTCCGCTCCTCGCAATGACAATGTCGGAGTGACTCGCCCTTCAACGATAGTGGGTACTAAGCCTTCAACTGGTCGCCGATCGGCAGGCTGCGGATCCGCTTGCCGGTGGCGGCGAAGATGGCGTTGCACAGCGCCGGGGCGAACGGCGGCAGGCCAGGCTCGCCGACACCGCTGGACGGCACGTCCCAATCGGCATTCCGGTCGAGAACGTCACGGTGAACGTGCCGTTGCTGGGCGGCGGCTTCGGGCGCAAGTCGAAATGGGACTATGTGCTGGAAGCCGCGCTGGTGTCGAAGGCCACGGGCTTGCCGATCAAGGTCGTGTGGACGCGGGAGGAAACCACGAGCAGACTGTGCCGCGCGACGCGGGTGGCTGGCCTTCGCCGGCCATGACGAATACCGGTTTCAGCCAGCGTGGGTCCGCACTTGCCCGCAAATGAGAGTGATTTACTGGACGGTCAGGACTTCGAGCAGATGTCCGTTCGGGTCCTTGAAGTAAAACCCGCGCCCGCCGCCACGATGATTGATCTGCATGTCGTCGGGTGAGAAGGGGCCGCTGCCGTAAGCGAGCCTCTCATCCTTGACGCGCTGGAAGATCGCATCGAATTCCGTGGCGCTCACCTTGAACGCGTAGTGATGCGATTCGAATGACGGCCAGGTATCGAAGTCCATTACCAGCGTCTCGTTCACCCGTACCGGCGCAAAATGGGATACCGCGCCTTGATAGCTCAGGCCGAAGATACGAGCGAAGAATTTGGCGGATGCCTCTTTGTCATGCGCCGGGACAATCGTGTGGTCCAGCACGATAGCCATGGCTGCCTCCATTGGTCGTAGAGCGACAGCTTGCTGCCAAGGCCCGAACGGGCGCAAGACCACAGTTTGCGACCGCATGGCAGCCAAACCGACCTGGAGGCGCGGTGGGCTCGATTGATATGGATCAAGGCGCGGGCCAGCGGAAAGGACCAGCATACAGACGGTTGGGTGCCAGAAGGTTGGGCCCGAGGGGTGCGAAATGCACGATGTGCTAGGAAGCGCGGGAATGCTGCGTGGATGGGTTACCATGTGGACACAGATGGCGTGGTTGCTGGCGACCTTGACAATGTCGATAGGCGCGGTGGCGGTCTTTGAACTGTTCATCACCGCCCGCGCACGACGCGTCGGCCGCCCAGGTGGGCCTCTCACGTAGCCGGGATCAGCAGCGCCGGCTTGAGAATCAGGACGAGTCGACGACGACGAGAGCATCGCCTGCGAGCGGCGTAGGGATACGGTCGCGTGGCAAGATACTGCCCAGCCTGGCGTCGTCTGGCGCCGCCCGCTCATAATCGGCATCAAGAACGCCGTGCATATCGAGGAACCGGTTCATCGTGGCCGGTATCCGAACACAGCCCTCCGAAGCGGGTTGCCCGAGCCGTTGCTCGAGATAGTCGGGATCGGTGGCATGCATCTGCAGCGGATCTCGGCCGGATCGGGCTCGTCGCGCCAGCCCCTCTCCGCGGTCTGCCAGCCGAAATCCCAGACGCGCATTCCTTTGAGGCCAAGCCCGCGGATGTGGTTCTCGTTGTATGTGCCGAGAGCGCGGTAGTCGAGGATGCCGTCGGTATGCAGGAACACGCCGACCGGCGTGATGAAGTAGCCACGCCGCCCTGACTGACCGGTCGAGACCTTGCTGCCGCCGATGACCTGCCAACTCTCGTTCGGCTGCGCCAGGATGATGCGCAGCTCCTGCACCGCCGGATTGCGATCGACCACGACGAGCAGTTGCGGTTGCTCGATTGCAAGGGGCGCGGCGGCAACGGCGGCTTTCGCGCGACTGATCCATGCGAGATCGCCAGCCGTGGTATCAGTGGTGTGCTGTGGCACTTCCTGTTGTAGCGCTGCATGCAATCGTACCGCTTCGCGTGCGATGTCCTGCTGCGAAATGCCGCTTGCGGGTGCCTCGATCGCGCGCTGTGTCGGCGGCTCAGTTTGGACAGTACCGCCTGCGCATCCGGCGACAAGCAAAAGCAGCACGCCAAGCGTGGGTCCGATATCGGCACGCATCGCCGGCAAGCCTCCTATGCGGCCAACAGCGTGCGATACAGTAAAGCAACGGTGTGTCTATATCGTTAAAATATAGAAATGGTGTTATGAGAAGTCAGCTAATCAGCCGTGAGGCTCGGGCTGGCACGTCGGACAATGATAGCTCGTGCGGCCACCGCGCTTGTCGATCGCCAGTGCAGTGCCACAGCGAGGGCAATGTCCGCCGGCGTGGCGCTCGGGCAGCAGAAATTCTTTGGGCAGCCGGTCGATAAAATTCTCCGCACCGGCGCCGCGATCGATCGCGGTCTGCAGCACGTGCTTCATGGCGGTGAACAGGCGGCGCCGCGCGGCGGCATCAAGCGCGTTTGCGACGACGCCCGGGATGAAGGTCGTGCCTGGAACAGGATCTCGTCGGCATAGGTGTTGCCGATACCGGCCATCCGCGCCTGATCCATCAGCACGGCCTTGATCGCCTGTCTGCCGGTTCGCGAGTGCCGCGGCGAACGCCGTCTCGTCGAACGACGGATCCAGCGCGTCGGGACCCAACTGCGTCGATCGGCGATGAACGCACGCGACGCTTGTCGGTGACGCAGACATGGCCGATGCGGCGTGGATTGACATAGGCAAGTCGCGCACCGCCGGTGAACTCGAACAGTCAGACGCGTGTTGACGCAGGTTCCGCGCATCGTCGGGCGACAGGCTTGCTAGCGAGCCGTTGGTGCCGAAATGCATGGCAAGCGTTGCGGCATCCTCGAACTCGGCGAACAGCACCTTGCCATGGCGCCGATGATCGCTGAAAGGTGCTGGTCTTTCAGTCGACGCTGCAATGTGGCTGCGGTGGCGCCTTCCAGGCTCTCCGGATCGGCCACGACGACGCGTGCGACCACACGGCCGCGGCCGTGCTATCCAGCACACGCTTGAAGATCTCGACATCGGGCAGTTCGGGCATCGGTCGCTCCTGGTTGCCAACTCCGGTCGTTCCACTACCATGGCCGCAAGTACCCGGAGGACAACGGCATGATTACGAAATTCGACAGCCTGTACGCGGGCCATGTCGATCTCGACAACATCGGTTACGCCGGCACGCCGATCAACGATCGCCTGTATTCCAACGAGCATCTCGCCACCGCGCTCGAGAAGGCGCAGTCGATGGCGGTGCTGATGGACGGTCATCGGCTACAACGCGTTCTGGATGGCGGAACACCATTTCCAGCGCGAAGGCACCGAGTGCATTCCGAACGTGCTGATGATGGCGCTGCATCTCACGCACGTCACGAAGAACCTGAAGATCGGCTGCGGGTTCAACATCGCGCCGATGTGGCACCCGCTGCGGCTGGCCGAGGACTACGCGATGGCGGACATTCTCTCCAACGGCCGCGTGATCTTCGGCCTCGGGCGCGGTTATCACACGCGCGAGGTGGAGACGTTCGGCTCACCGCTGATCGATCAGGCGGCCAATCGCGAGCTGTTCGAGGAACAGGTCGACATCATCTTCAAGTCGTTCAACGAGGAATCGTTCAGCCACAAGGGCAAGCACTACACGCTGCCGCCGGAGGTGCCGTATCGCGGCTACACGCTGAAGGAGCTGACGCTGGTGCCGCGGCCGGTGCGGCTGCCGGTGGAATGCTGGCAGCCGATCCAGGGCGGTAGCGCGCGGGCGCTGGAGTTCATGGCAAAGCATGGCATCCAGGGCATGGTCGGCGGCGGCTCGGCCGAGGGCGGTGCCATGCACAAAGTCGTGCTCGGCTGGCAGGAAGCGCACGCCAAGGTGGGCAAGCACATCGAACTCGGCGAGCGGCTGTGCTTCGGCTTCCACTTCTACATGGCGGACAGCAAGGCCGATGGCATCAAGCGTGCGGCCAAATACTACGAAGAGAACATGAAGATGTTCGGCGAGCTTCGCCTGGTGCGCGCGATGACAGACGAGCAGGTCGAGATCATGCGTGATCCGAAGCGCGCGCCGACGGCGAAGCTGCCGCGGATCGACGACGCGGTGGCTGCCGGCGGGTTCCTGACCGGCAACGCACAGGAGGTCATCGACCACCTGAAGGCGCTGGAGGCGAAGTATCCGGCGTTGGAGCGGATCTCCGTCAGCCTGTCGGTCGGCGTGCCGAAGTCAGAGGCGCTGGAGCAGTTGCAGCGCTTCGCCGAGGAGGTGATGCCAGCGTTCCGGAAGACGGAGGCACGGCAGCCGGAAATGGTGAAGTAGGGGGCAGGCCCCCCTCCCCCGGCCCCTCCCGCGAGGGGGAGCTTGCACCGAATAGGTCCGGGACGCGTATTGGTTGCCGCGTTGCCGGGTAGATGAAGAAGATTATCGCTATTTTCGGCGCTACCTTGCATCTGAAAGAAAAATCCTTCTCTCCTTTGGGCTGAATTGCTCCTTGTGAGATCGGGTTTTCGATGCCTGGACAGCACGTGTTTCTGTCATGATCGCCGTGGCACTGGATCCGGCCGCTTTGCCGATCGCGGTGGCCGGGCGGGGTGGCATCGCGCTTAGGCGCTTCCTCGCTTTGCGAGCCGGCGGCGCCCGCGATCTGTTGCTGTTCACCGACCAGCCGGATCAGGAGCTGGATGGGGCGGCTGGCTCCGCGCTGCGGCACTTCCTGCCAGGCCGTGCCGAGTTCGCTGAGCTACGCGCCTTGTGGATTGCCGGGCTGCCCGAGGAGCGGGCTGCCGAACTGGCCGCGCTCGCGCGGGCGGCGCGCGTGCTGGTCAACGTCGAGGACCGCCCCGCGCTATGCGACTTCCACAGCGTCGCCGAGGTGCGGCGCGGTGACCTGCTGCTGACGGTATCCACCGCCGGTGCCAGTCCCGGCCTCGCGGCGCGCATCCGCGCACGGATTGCCGCCGAATACGGCGCGGAATGGGCTGATCGCATCGCCCTGCTGCGCGAGCATCGGGCGATGTGGCGGCGGGACGGAGGCGACGTGGCGGCGCTGACGGACGCACTGCTGCAGGCCAACGGGTGGCTGGCATGACCTTCGAGCCGGGCACGGTCTGGCTGGTCGGCGCGGGCCCCGGTGACCCTGGGCTGCTGACTGTGCGCGCCGCCCGGGCACTCGCGGAAGCCGATGTGGTGCTGCACGACGCGCTGGTGTCGCCGGAAATCCTCGCGCTGGCGCCGCAGGCACGGCTGGAACCGGTGGGCAAGCGCGCTGGTGGGCATCGGACACCCCAGCTTCGCATCAACCAGCGGCTCATCGGCCTGGCGCGCGAGGGCCATCGCGTGGTCCGGCTGAAGGGCGGCGATCCGCTGGTATTCGGCCGCGGCGGTGAGGAGGCGTTGGCGCTGGCGGCTGCCGGGATTCGTTTCCGCATCGTCCCCGGGGTCAGCGCCGGTATCGGAGGGGCTGCAGCGGCCAGCATTCCGGTCACCCATCGCGGTCTGGCGCACAGCGTTGCGTTCGTCACCGGTCACGATGCCAAGAGCGAGGTTCCCGACCTCGACTGGAGCGCGTTGGCGCAGGGTGCCGACGTGCTGGTGCTCTACATGGCGCTGCGCCAGATCGGCACGATCGCGGCACACCTGCGCGCGGCCGGGCGTCGCGCGGAGGAGCCGGTTGCGTTCATCACCGAGGCGACCACGCCGCGCCAGCGTGTTGCAATCACGACACTGGCGGAAGCGGAACAGAGCTCCGCCGTCATCCCATCGCATGCGCCAACGCTGATCATCATCGGCCCGGTCGTCGCACTGCGGCCGCTGCTCGCCACCTGGCAGGACGCCGCGCCGCAGGCTGAAGGAGAACGAGATGCTGCCTGAGACCGCGCCATTTCCGGCCGACCAGATCGCCGTGCTCAACCAGATCATCTCGCGGACAAACGCCGAACAGCGGACCTGGCTGAGCGGGTTCCTCGCAGGCTATCAGGCGGCGACCGCGGCGCAGCCGGCCGCCGCCGCTCCGCCGGCGCGACGGGCGCCGCTGACCATCCTGTTCGGCACCGAGTCCGGCAACGCCGAGGCGCTGGCCGACGTCGCCCGGAAGGCCGCCGGCAAGCTGGGCTTCGCCGCGCGGGTGCTGGACATGGCGGACGCCACGCCAGCGCAGATCGCCGGCGTGCCGAACCTGCTGGTGATTGCCAGCACGTGGGGCGAGGGCGACCCGCCGCAGCGTGCGATCGACTTCTTCGCGGCCCTGATGGCGGACGACGCACCACGCCTTGAGGGCTTGCGCTACTCGGTGCTGGCGCTGGGCGACCGCGCCTACGCGAAGTTCTGCGAGACGGGTCGGGTGTTCGATGAGCGCTTCGCGGCACTGGGTGCGACGCGCGTGGCGGAGCGGATCGAATGCGACCTCGACTACGAGGCGCCGGCCGGAACCTGGATCAACGCAACGCTTGGCACGCTCCAGGCCGAGTTGGGCGAGCCGGAGGCCGGTGCGGTCATTCACGTGGACTTCGCGCGCCCCGCCGCCGGGACTGCCGCCTGGAGCCGCGCACGGCCATTCGAAGCGGAGGTGACCGAACGCGTCCGCCTGTCGGGCAGCCGGTCATCGTCGGACACGTGGCACGTCGAGTTGTCGCTCGCAGGGGCGGGCATCGAGTATGAGCCTGGCGACTCGCTCGGGCTCGTGCCGGTCAATGATCCGCGGCTGGTGGACGCGGTCCTGGCGACGACGGGACTGGCAGACAATGCGCCGTTGCGCACGAAGCTGCTGGAGCAGTTCGATATCACGACGCTGACGGCGCCGAAGTTTGACGAATACGCCGGCGGAGCGATGAGCCGGCAGGACGGCTGGCAGATCATCGACATGCTGGAGGCCGCGCCACGCAAGCTGAGCGAAGAACAGCTTCTGTCGCTGCTCCGACCGTTGGCGCCGCGTTATTACTCGATCGCCTCCAGCCGCAAGGCGGTGCCGGACGAGGCGCATCTGCTGGTCGCCGCGGTGCGTTATGCGACGCATGGACGCGAGCGCAACGGCGTTGCGTCGGTCGACGTGGCGGAGCGGCGCAAGGCTGGCGATCGGTTGCGTGTATTCCTGAAGCCGAACGCGCGTTTCCGTCTGCCGACGGATCCGGAGCGGCCCGTCATCATGATCGGACCAGGCACCGGCGTGGCTCCGTTCCGTGCGTTCATGCAGGAGCGCGATGCGATCGGCGCGCGCGGGCGCAGCTGGCTGATGTTCGGTCACCGCAACTACACGCACGACTTCCTGTATCAGCTCGAATGGCAGGACCTGCTGAAGCGCGGCGTGCTGACGCGGCTGGACGTGGCGTTCTCACGCGATCAGCCGGAGAAGCGCTACGTGCAGCATGCACTGTGGGATGCGCGGCGCGAGCTGTACGCGTGGGTGCAGGACGGTGCGGCGATCTACGTGTGCGGCGATGCCAACGCGATGGCGAAGGACGTGCACAGCACATTGCAACGCATTCTTGGCGAGCGGGGCAAGGACGGCGCGGCGGCGCTCGATGCGCTGCGGCGCGAGGGAAGGTATCTGCGCGATGTCTACTGATCAGCGTCCCCCTTCGCCCAACGAGGCGATCAAGGCGAACAGCCGCTTCCTGCGCGGCACGATCGCGGATGGCCTGACGCGCGTCGAGACGGGCGCCCTGTCCGACGATGACCAGCAATTGACCAAGTTTCACGGCATCTATTTGCAGGATGACCGCGACCTGCGCGCGGAACGCGGCCGCAAGAAGATGGAGAAGGCCTTCATCTTCATGGCGCGGCTGCGCGTGCCGGGCGGTGTGCTGACACCGCAACAGTGGCTGGCGGCTGAGCGCATCGCGCGCGAACGCGGCAACGGCACGCTGCGCCTGACGACGCGGCAGACCATCCAGTTCCACGGCATCATAAAAAGCAACCTGCGGCACGCGATAAGCGGGCTGAACGACGCGATGCTCGACACGATCGCAGCATGCGGCGACGTGAACCGCAATGTCATCGCGCGGGTCAATCCATGGCAGAGCCGCGCGCACGCCGAAGTTGCCGGGATGGCGCAGACGATCGGCACGCATTTGCTGCCGAGGAGCCGTGCCTGGCACGAAATATGGGTCGATGGCGAGCAGCAATCCGGCGGCGAGGAGGAAGACGAGCCGATCTACGGCCGCACATATATGCCGCGGAAGTTCAAGATCGCGGTCGCGCTGCCGCCGCACAATGACGTCGACGTGTTCGCGCACGACCTGGGCTTCATCGCCATCGAACAGGGCGGCCGCATTGTCGGCTACAACGTGGCGGCAGGCGGCGGCATGGGCATGACGCATGGCGAGCCCGATACCTTCCCGCGTACCGGCGATGTCATCGGCTTCTGTTTGCCTGAGCAGGCGGTCGATGTGGCCGAAAAGGTGGTGACGGTGCAGCGCGATTTTGGCGACCGCTCCGACCGCAAGCACGCGCGGCTGAAATACACCATCGAGCGCATGGGGCTAGCCGAATTCCGAGCGGAACTGGATCGCCGGCTGGGCTACAAGCTGTCGCCCGCGCGCGACTTTGCCTTCACCGACAACGGCGATCGGCTCGGCTGGGCGGAAGGCGATGACGGCACCTGGCATTTCACGCTGTTCGTGGAGAATGGTCGCGTGCACGACCTTGCGGGTCTGCACGCGATTGCCGAACTCGGCATCGGCCGCTTCATCATCACGCCCAACCAGAACCTGGTGCTGGCCGACATTCCGTCGGAACGCAAGGCCGAGGTGGAAGCGCTGCTGCAGGCGCACCGCCTGGATGCAAACGTGGGCGCGCTGCGGCGCAATGCGCTCGCCTGCGTGGCATTGCCGACCTGCGGTCTCGCGCTGGCGGAAAGCGAACGCTACCTCCCGGAAGTTGTCACGCGTTTGGAAGAGAAACTGGAGAGCGCCGGCCTGACGCAGGACGACATAACGATCCGCATGACCGGCTGCCCGAACGGATGCGCGCGGCCGTATCTTGCGGAGATCGGCCTCGTGGGGCGTAGCCCTGGTCTCTACAACCTGTATCTCGGCGGCGCATTCGACGGCACGCGTATGAACAAGCTGTACCGCCGGGATGTCGGCGGCGACGCGATCGTGGCGGCGCTTGCATCGCTGTTCCGCGAATATGCCGAACACCGCGCGCCTGACGAACGCTTCGGCGATTACACGATCCGTGCCGGTCATATCCGCCCGACCACCGCCGGCAACACGTTCCACGAAGATCTGGCCCCAGAACTGCGGAGTTGATGATGCGCTCGCTGCGACAGACACCCCCCGCTCTCGCCTGGCCCTCGCTAAGTCACTCGCAAGGGCGGCTGCTCGGATTGCCGTTCGTGCTGGCCGCTTTCGGACCGTGTCTCGTGTTCGGCTGGCAGGCGTGCCTTGCTGCGCTGACGATAGCGACCTTGGCGACCTTCCTGGTGTATGCGCCGTTGACGGCTTTGGCGCTGAACGGCGGCAACGCACTGGTCGAAGATGCGCCGACGCCGGCGCTCACGGCGCGAGCCTATGCCGCGTTGCTGGTGCTATGGACCACGACAGCGTGGCTTGGCGCTTATGCCGCGCCGTATCTGCATCAGAACGCCATCCCTGCGTAGGGGAGCCCGCCGCCTCGAACGGCGCGCAAACAACTGAACGTGAGGAAGGACGACAGCGGCATCGGGGCGCGTCCCCCTATTTGCAGTCACCGCGGCGAACCGGAGTGTTCTTCGCCGCGGTCGCGTAGGCGTTCCAACTGCAATGGGAGGATTTCGCCGTGCATTCACATGCCCTACGCCAGCAAATCTTGTCGCCGACCACCTTTACGCAGACCAACCTGATCTCGGACGGCTCCCTTCAGGCTGGACATGCGCAGCAGACCGATCCGAACCTGATCAACCCCTGGGGCGTTGCCTACAGCGCGACCGGACCGTTCTGGATTTCCGAGAACAACTCTGGGGTCTCGAGCATCGACAGCGTCACTGCCAGCGGTGTGACGCTCAACGTGATACCGCCGGTGACCATCGCACCTCCAATGCCAGATAGTGGACTGGCGGCACCGACAGGCCAGGTGTTCAACTCGTTCGCGTCAACCGGTGCCTTCATGTTGCAGGACGGGTCGCCCGCGAGTTTCCTGTTCGCGACCGAGGACGGCACGATCTCCGGCTGGAACCCTGCCGCGGGCACCCAGTCCATTATCGCGGTCGACGAATCAGCGAACCCGGCCGATGGCAACGAGGCGCAGGGTGTTGGCGCGGTCTATAAGGGCCTGGCGATTGCCGACACCGACAACGGCCCGATGCTGTACCTGGCCAACTTCCGCCACGGCACTGTCGATGTCTACGACCAGAACTTCAACGCGGTGAACAACTTCACGGACAAGAACCTTCCTGCGGGTTATGCACCATTCAACGTGCAGGTACTCGACAACAAGTTGTTCGTGACATTCGCGCTGCAAGACAGCACCGCACATGACGACGTCGCTGGCCCCGGCAATGGCTTCGTTGACGAATTCGATCTCCAGGGCCACCTGCTGGCGCGCGTAGCGTCGGGTGGAGGGCTCGATTCACCCTGGGGCCTCGCCATTGCGCCTTCGAGTTTCGGAACATTTGGCG
This sequence comes from uncultured Alphaproteobacteria bacterium, assembly GCA_963799415.1. Lineage (GTDB taxonomy): Bacteria > Pseudomonadota > Alphaproteobacteria > Acetobacterales > Acetobacteraceae > JAMXLO01. The sequence goes on from CAWCXI010000018.1 coordinate 78,886, forward strand.
GCGATCTGCTGGTCGGCAACTTCGGCGACGGCACCATCGAAGCGTACAACCTGAAGAATGACCAGTTTGTCGGCAACCTGACCGACGCGAGCGGCGACCCGATCGTGATCCCGGACCTGTGGGAGTTGATTCCTGGCAATAACGGATCGGCGGGCAACTCAAGCACGATATACTTTACCGCGGGCGTGCAAGACGAGATGCACGGCCTGTTCGGCAGCCTGACTGCGAACCAGACGCCGAGCCCGGCGGCAATGACCGGCGCCGACTCGCATCACATGACCGGCTGAACGAAGCAGCAATCAGGCGAGGTAGCCGGAGAGTTCGGAACTTTGCATCGCATCCGGCTCGTCCAGAACGGGCCGGATCGAGTTCAGCGCTGCGCGCAGTGTGCGGAACCGATGTACCTTATCCCAGGCTGGCGCCGCAGTGACCGCCCAGAAAAGCGACTCGGTCGGCGCAAAGACCAGGAACGCCGGATGCTTGCTCGACCGCAGCAACACCACAATGCGGCCGACGATATTCGGATCGTCGCCGCGCCGCTCGCTGATGAACGCACGTTCGACATCGAGATCCGCACGTTGTGTCGCAGCAAACCATTCGGCGAGCAGCACCTGCTCCTCTCGCGACACCATGCGCGGGGGAAACGTGAGGATGACGTTATCGGCGGGCGAAGGCATTGCGGCGCTCGGATGTCATGAGGCTTTCGTAACGTATCTCGGTCGAGTTACAAAATCACTGCACACGGCGCCATCTAGTCGGAATCCGGACCCTCGACCGCGGCAAACCCCCTGCCGAACGCCGCGTCGCGCTTTTGGAAGGCGTATTTCACCCCGTGCGCGCGCATCGTCTCGCGGAATTCGCGTGCCATCGGTGCGTTGTGGCCGCGCGCATCGATTTCCGCGCCGATGCGTTGCAAGGTGCGCGCACCCATCAGCTCCAGCCCGAGATTGACCAGCCGCTTGTTGGCCGACAGCAGGTGCGGATCCACCATCCCCATCCGCTCCGCCAGTCGCATCACCTCGGCTGCGAGTTCAGCGGCGGGCACGGATTTCATCGCCAGCCCGATCCGCGCGGCGTCCGCGCCGGTGACGCTGTCGCCGGTGAACAGCAGACGCTTCGCCCATTGCGGGCCGCAATGATACAGCCACATGCTGCCTGGTGGTGTGCCGAGGTCGCGCACCGGCGGGAAGCCGATCCGCGCGTCATCGGCGACGATGACCATGTCGCACAGCCATGCGAGATCGGTGCCGATACCGATGCACGTGCCGTGCACCTGCGCGATGACCGGCTTGTGCATATCGAACAGGGTGCTGCGCAGGCGCTGCCCCTGTTCGAGGCGCCACACGTCATCGTCGATCTCGTGGCGGCCGCGATAGTCGTCGCCGCGACCCGACGAGTACTCGCTGAGATCGGCGCCGGCGCAGAAATGCGGACCGGCACCACGCAGTATGACACTGTGGACCGGGTTGTACTCGTCGGCCTCCAGCAGTGCCTCGTGCAACTCGCGCAACAGCTTCGCGCTGAGTGCGTTTCGCTTCTCCGGACGGTTCAGCGTGATGATGGCGGTCTTACCGGTGACTTCATAGGTGATCTGGTCGAGCTGCATGCTGCTTCCTCCCTCGCTTTGCCGCCTGTAATGTCGACAGCAACCATGCGCCGAGGAGGAAACCGATGCCAGAGTTGAAGATTGCCCGAATAGAGACGTTCCTGTTCGATCCCGGACTGGCGAAGAACCTGCTGTTCTGCCGTGTGGAGACCGAGGAAGGCATCCACGGCTGGGGCGAAGCCTATGTCACGCCGGGAAAGGAGCCGGTGATCGAGCACCTGCTGCAGGTCATGGCGAAATACATGATCGGGCGCAGCGCGTTCAACATCCGCCACACCGCGCAGGTGGTGTTCGACGACTATGCGATGCGGCGCGCGTCGCTCGACCTGCTGTCGGCATGGAGCGCGATCGAGATCGCACTGTGGGACATCGTGGCCAAGCACGCGAAGCTGCCGCTGTACAACCTGCTGGGTGGCGCATCGCGCGAGCGGGTGAAGGTCTATGCCAATGGCTGGTCGAGCGGCGGCGAGTTCATCGAACAGAACCTGGAGCGCGCGCTGAAGGTGAAGGAGATGGGCTTCACCGCGCTGAAATGGGACCCGTTCCCAGGACCCTGGCGCAATTTTATCCATCGCGAGGACGAAGACCACGTTGTGCGGTACGTGAGGAAGATGCGTGAGACCTTGGGGCCCGAGTTTGGGCTGCTGATCGAAGTGCATCGCCGGCTCGCGCCGATGCATGCGATCCGTATCGGCAAACGTCTCGCCGAGTTCGACATTGGCTGGTACGAGGAGCCGTGCCTGTGCGACAACATCGAGCTGGTGGCGGAGGTGCGGCGTGCGCTGCCTGGCGTGCCGATCGTCACGGGTGAGGCGATCTACTCGAAGGAGGCGTTCGCCCAGGCGCTGGCGGCGCGTGCCGCGGATATCATCAATCCGGACATCTGCAATTGTGGCGGAATCGGCGCGATGCTTGACATTGCCGCTATGGCGCAGCCGCATGCCGTGGCGGTGGCGCCCCACAACTATAACTCGACACTCGTCGGGGCGGCCGCGACGGTGCAGCTTGCCGCGATGATTCCGAACTTCTGGATCGCCGAGTTCTTCATCAATCTGAAGCCGGCCTGCGACGAGATCGCGGTGCAGCCGCTGGTGGTGAAGGACAGCTTTGTTGAGTTGCCGACGACGCCGGGGCACGGGATCGACCTCGACGTGGAGCGGCTGCGCAAGCGGCCGTATCGCGATATGGGAGCGCGCACCGGCAAGAGTCTGCGGAGTTACACCGAGGAGTTTCCGCGGAAGAACTATGTGGTTGGGGCTACGCGGACGGGTACTGAGGGGCGGGAGGCACCGCCTCCCCAACTCTCTCCCCCGCTGCGCGGAAGAGAGGGCGGAACACGCCAGCCCCTGGTATTTAGTTCGTGCGATTCAGATAGGGCGCCGCATCGTCGTCGAGCAGAAGGCGATCGCGCTGTAACGCGCCGACGATCTCCTGCACGCGGGCGATATAGGCATCGTGCGTCGGATAGCGCTCCGCCAGCGAAGGGCGCGGATCGCCGGCACGCTCGCGTTCGGCGCGCGTCGCGGCAAATACCAGATAGGTACCGTCACGGTCGGCCAGCTCGCCGGCGGGCAGCGGCTCTCGGTACAAATTCCACCCGGTGAACGTGCCGCGCGGTACGGCGATGTCGGGCAGGCGGATGCCGGCGATCTCGTTGCCGTCCGCATCCACCTGCGGCACCAGGGCCTGCCACTTGCGCGCCGGCGGCTGCGGATCGGTCCAGTCGCCAAGCGCCACGACATCGTTCGACGCACGTGGCGGCACCAGAGTTGCAAGCTTCGGCCACGCGACCGTTTCGGCGCGCACCAATGTGCCGTCGGCGACGCGGGGCAGCCGCGATGGCGGCGGCTCACGTCCGTTCGTCACCCACTCGTCCAGCGCCAGCAGCAGCGCGCGGATCGCCGGCATCGGATCGTGCCAGTTGCGCGGATTGCTGCATGGGCCGGCGTCGCGCGGCATGCCGGCCTTGCCGCCATGCTGCGTGCCCGGCAGGTAATAGCCTCGCACATTTGCCGGCAGCGCGGCATCGTGCGTGCCGTCGGGATCGGTGTGCAGCAGCGACGCGCCCTTTTGCCAGTACTCTGTCGAGGTATTGGTCTCGATAACCTTCGGATCACTGTCGTCGCCGTGCATCAGCGCGCTGGTGGCGAACGGGAACTCCACCTCGGGGAAGCCGTGATCCTCGTGCCACGTGCGGGTGCGCGCGGGCTGGGCGAATTCGGTGTTGAAGAACACGCGGCCGATGCCGGCGACATGGATGAACATGCCATCGAACACGCGCGCGCCCGCTTCGTCGCGGTTGAAGCCCTGTGCCAAATGATCGCGCAGATAGCGCCCGGCCTGCGAGATGCCGAAGCCCAGCGCATGCGTTGGCTGACGACCGAGCAGGTCGCGGCCGGTCGCGCTGTTGCGAAGATGACTGACGATGTCACGCGTCGCGGCAATGCCGACGCCGAGTACGCGCGGGTTGGTTGCCTGGTAGCGCAGTTCGTAAATCGAGCCTGGTTCGGGTGCCGCCCCCTGCGCCAGACGAATCGTGCGTGCATCGACGAACTCGAATGCCGCAGACTGCCGTGGTGCCGTCTGGGTACGCCGCACCGTCAGAACGGCGTCGTCGCGTGTCGCGGCTTCATAGGTCAAGCGGAAGTGTTCGAGATCGCCACCGCGCGTGCCGGAGATGAACTCCTCGCGTATGCATCGCACGATTGGCGCGCCGTTGTTTGTGGCGATCGGTGCGTCCAGCCCAAGCCCGCCATTGGCGCGCGGCGCGCCCGCATCCCATCCCGACCACACCAACGTGAATCCCAGCCGCAGCGGTAACGCGTTGCCGAGGTCCGCGGCGCTCGATGGCTGGTTGCCTGGCTTGCCGGCGCACAGATTGCCAAACAGCAACATGCGGCCGCGGTTGTTCACCTCGTAGATGATGCGGCCATTGCCGCGCTCGGGGTCTGCCGGACGCAGGATGCAGATGTCGCTGCGGGTACTCGACCATGCCGCGCGCGTTGCGCGGTGCCTTGTCGATATTGACGATGCCGCGGTTGGCCGGGTGCGCGGGATCGAGCTCGCCTATCGCAACGCCGTCGAGCCGTTCATAGGCGCCGGTCGCACCGAATTCGGCGCCCCCAACGAACGGTGCACGCGCGGTGATCTCGATTGCGGTGATCATGCAGGGTTCTCCTCTCTCCCGTCATTGCTCCTCGCAATGACAAGGCGACGGGTTCAAGTCACATGCAGCTTCGCCTCCGTGCGGGCCTGCAATGCCTCCAAGGTCAGCCCGGCGATCATGTCGCGCACCACGAAACCGTTCGGCGTCACGTCGAGCACCGCAAGGTTAGTGTAGACACGCTTGACCACGCCCTTCGCGGTCAGTGGATAGGTGCAGCGCTGGCGGATGCGCGACTCGCCCTCCCTGGTGGTGTGCTCCATCACCACCCAGAGCCGCTGCGCACCGATCGCCAGATCCATCGCGCCGCCGACCTGCTTCACCGGCTCGGCGGCGGAGCGTGCCCAGTTCGCCAGGTCGCCGTTCTCCGCTACTTCGAAGGCGCCGAGTACGCACAGGTCCAGATGCCCGCCGCGCGCGATGGCGAAGCTGTCGGCATGGTGCACGTATGATCCGCCGGTGCGAAGCGTGACATGCGTGGTGCTGGCGTTGATGAGGAACGGATTGACTGCATCGGCCGCCGGCGCGGGACCGACGCCGATCACGCCATTCTCAGCGTGGAAAATGACCTCACGCTCCGCCGGCACGAAATCGGCGACCAGCGTCGGGATGCCGATGCCGAGGTTAACCAGCCAGCCTTCAGGAATGTCGCGCGCGCACCAGGCCGCCATGCCGTTGCGATCGAGCGGGGAGATGTCCATCGAACCCTCTCAGAGCGGCACGTGCAGCACGCGATTGACGAAGATGCCTGGCGTCACGACCATCTCTGGTGCGAGTTCGCCGAGTGCCACGACGTTGCGCGTCATCGCTATTGTCAGTTTGGCCGCCATCGCCATCACGGGATTGAAGTTCCGTGCACTGTCACGGTAGGTCAGGTTGCCCCAGCGATCGGCGCTCCATGCCTCGATCAGCGCGACATCGCCGGGCAACGGATATTCCAGCAGACACAGCCGGCCGCCGATCTCGCGCGTTTCGCGACCTTCCGCGAGCAGCGTGTCGGCACCGGTTGGCGTGTAGAAGCCCATGATGCCGGCGCCGGCTGCGCGCATGCGTTCGGCCATCGTGCCCTGCGGGATGATCTCCACCTCCAGCTCGCCGCGCTGGAGCAGGCGGCCGGAGAGGCTTGCCGGGCGCACGAAGCTGCAGATCAGGCGACGCACGCGGCCGAGTGACAGCAGTTGCTCGATTGCGCTGCCATCGCGCCCGCCGGCGACCGCCACGATGGTGAGATCGCGCGCGCCCTGTGCGATCAGGCCGTCGAGCAGCGGTGTCGGAATGCCCACGTCGCCAAAGCCACCGAGCAGAACCGTGGAGCCGTCGGCAATGCCTGCCACGGCATCGGCCATGGAGTGCACGAACTTGTCGATCATGCACCGAGGCTAGCGCGGCGCGGAGACAGGGTCGAGACGCTGGGTCCTACACGGCCGTCCCCCCGGCAGCCGGATGCAAGCTGTCCTGGATGCGGCCATAAGCGGCATTGGCGTCTTGGATGCGCTTCAGTTCGAGCGTGTTCAGCACGTCGGCGCCGGTGACATCAGCCATGCTCAGCGTGCCACCTTTGGCCGTGACGACGCCGTAGGCTGTGAGTTGCGCTGGTGACCAGGGCTTGCCGGCGTCGTCGGCGCCCGCGGCTGGGGGCAGTTGCAGCAGCGCCGTCGCAGCTTCCGCCGTGACCCGGGCAGGTGTTGATGGGGCATTTTGGGATGGGTGTCCCCCCAGTGCTGCCTGCATGGTCTTGTCAATGTCGATGCCGGAGATCTTCTCGAATATCGTTGTGGCTAGATTGGTGATCGCACCGATGGGTCCGCCGAGCAGCGTGCTCACGACCAAAGAGCCCGCTCGGCCTAACATCTCGGGAATCTGGTCCCCTGTGACGGCCCGGTAGATCGTGCCGATGACTGGAAGATACTGGAGCGGGTTCAGCGCGGATAGAATGTCGTGGAACGAGATGGAATGGTTCGCTGCGGGTTGCGCCGGTTGGGTGTTCGCCACGGGTACGGTGAGGGCGGCGCCTGTGCCGCCCGTTTCGCGGCGCGCGTCCATGCGGAGCACGCCGCCTGTACGCGGAATGGGAGAGGCGACAGTAACTCCGCTGACCGCTTGAATGGTGGTGTACGCCCTGGAGCACAGGTCAGCCAACATTGCATGGTTATGCTTGCAAGTGTCTTACGCCGGCGGTTCTTGCTCACCGGGCGACATGTGGAGTGTGATGCGATCACCGGGATCGCCTCATGAAGGGGGAGGAACATGGCAAACATCGTACTGGTTCATGGCGCGTATCAGGGCGGCTGGATCTGGCAGCGCGTGGTGGCACGGTTGACCGCGGGCGGACACCGCGTGTTCGCGCCGACCCTGGATGGTTGCGCGGAACGCCGCCACGCGCTGCGGCCCGGCATCAGCACCGAGACGCACGGCGCCGAGATCGCCGAGCTGCTGTTCTTCGAGGATCTGAGCGACGTCGTGCTGGTGGGCACCAGCAGCGGCGGCATGGTCGTGTGCAGCGCGGCTGAACGCGCGCGTGAGAGAGTTGGGCGGCTGGTGTTCGCCGATGCGCTGGCGCTGCTGGATGGCGAGTGCATTCCTGACATCGTCAAGCGGGTGACGCGGGAGACGACCGATCTCGCCACCGGTCCGTCGCGGGAGGATGCGGCCGGGCGAATGTTCGCGAGCCTTGATGACGCGACAAAGGCCTGGGCGCTGGAGCGCTATACGATGCACCCAGCGGTGGCGATGAATGGCCGCATGAAGCTGCCGAACTTCTGGCAGCAGACGTGGAAGGCGAGCGTCATCTGGTGTCGGCAGGCGGTTAATCCCGGTGAGGCGCATCAGCGGCGGGCGGCCGAGAAGCTGCACGCAACGTGGCATGAGCTGGATACCGGACACTATCCGATGCTGACGGCGGCGGACGAGCTCTCGCGGCTGATCGTGGCGGGCTGATCCCTCTCAATCCAAGGCCCCCGTCGCCGCTCTGATCCGCCGCAGGAATTTGCGCAGCTGTGCCGGTTTCGCGCGGTCCATGTTGTAGTGCACACACCATGTCACGCGGCAATTCCGCGCGCAGAGCGCACGCACCGCACGGCCGATCACCTTGCGGGCCGGATCGCCGAGTGCTGCGCGCACCAACCACCACGAACCGCCATAGGTGGTCACCACCATGATGCGCCTGATGCGCTGCAGGCGGTCGGTGTTCACCTTGCCGTTGCGCGTCACATCGAATGCCACGCCCGGCAGCCAGACGCGATCGAAGTACCCCTTCAGCATTGCCGGCATGCCGTACCACCACGCAGGGTACACCAGCACGATAGCCTCGGCCGTCGCGAGCTGATCGTCGTAGCGCTTCACCAGCCGCTCGTTGCGATCCGTGTTGAGATAGTCCAACCGCTCCTGCCGACGCATGACCGGGTCGAAGTTCTCCGCATAGAGATCGACATCGGTCACTTCGTGTCCGGCCTCGGCCAGGGCCTGCAACACGGTCTGGTGAGCGGCGGCGGCAAAGCTTTCCACCACCGGATGGCAGTAGATGACGAGGACGCGCATCCAGACGATCTGGTGTCAGCGCGCGGCCACCTCGAGAGCGACCCGAGCAGACTTGATCCTTATGATCGGCAGGCGCTGCGCCTCAAATTCGACCAGGCTTTCGAGCCCAGGGAGGCAGTGGCGATGGCGGCGGTTCGACGATCCTGACCGGCGGCGTCGGCTTGCCATTCTTGTCGGAAGTCGGAGCGGGTTCGCGGAACGAATGCTGGATCATGCTGGCACCCCGTTGTGGCGGCCACCGAAAGCGAACCACCGAGGCGGCCCGCGTCGGAAAGCCTCGCTTTGTTCAGCATGAGCGGTTACGCCAGCGCTTCACTCGCGTTGCAGATGCGGATCGATCACCACTGCGTTGCAATGATGGTGACAACGCCGCCGACCACGGAGAGGGTAACTGCGCTGAGCACGACGACGAGGACCATTATTCGGTCGACTGCGGAGTTGCGCTCCTTCTTATCGATCTCGACGACCTCCCATTCGGGGGTCAGCGAGCGATGCCCTGCTTTGCCGGGCTCCTCCCACCTTGTGCGGTCAGACATTCAGCTTTCCCTCTCCTGCCGGTCCCGAAACCTCGGCATCGTGGCTACCATGCCGCCGCTTCGCTAGAAAGCGTCCTAGCGGTCAGGACCGGTCAACCGAAAGCGACGCGAGGAGACTTGATCGCCGGCCAGCGCGGCGCGGACGGCGGCCTCGCCTGCCGGGGTCGCCTGAACGGCGACGGAACGGAACCACGCTACCTCGCCGCGTGCCCTGGCGAGGAACAACCGGTCCAATGCCTGGGCCGCCGGACCGCGCGGGACGCAGCAGGCGCAGCCCGGCGCATGCGCCGCCAGCGCCGGCGCCAGTCGGAACCGCGCGACCGGCCGACCGCAGGCGCTCGCGTCGCCCTCGATCAATACCGCCTCGTCGGCTGCGGGTGGGCCGAAACGGACCGCCACCCGGTCATCTGCTGGTTGATTCATCATCTGGACATAAGGATATGTTTATGTAATCCATAAGCTATGGAAGCCCTGCTGGCCAGCCTGCGAGCCGCCGCGGAACCGACCCGCCTCCGCCTGTTGGCGCTTGCCGGCCGCGGGGCATTCTGCGTGTCGGAGTTCACCGAAATCCTCGGCCAGTCGCAACCACGCCTCTCCCGTCACCTGAAGTTGTTGTGCGACTGTGGCCTGCTGGACCGCGTGCGTGAGGGGGCGAATGTCTGGTTCGCCCTCCCCCACGGCGAGCCAGGCGCTCTGGCCCGCGACCTGGTTTCGCGGCTGCCGGAGGACGACCAGATCCTGGAGGCCGACCGCCGGCAGGCTGCCCGCGTCCTGGCCGAACGCGCCCGCGTGGCCTCCGAAAGCTTCCGCCGCCAGGGTGCCGACTGGGATGAGATGCGGGCGCTGGACCTGCCGGCCGCTGCGGTCGAGGCGGCGCTGCTTTCGCCTGGTACCGGAGCATGACGCCGGCCGGGTGCTGGATATCGGCACCGGCACCGGACGTGTGCTGGAGCTGCTGGCTCCACGGATCAGCCAGGGCGTCGGTGTGGATGCATCGCGGGCGATGCTGGCACTGGCCCGCTCGCGGCTGGCACGCGCCGGGCTCACCCACTGTTCGGTGCGGCTCGCCGACATGTATCGCCTGCCACTCGCAGAAAATTCGTTCGATGTCGCGGTGATGCAGATGGTGCTGCACTACGCCGAGGAGCCGCAGGGCGTGCTGGCCGAGGTTGCGCGCGTGCTGCGACCGGGTGGGCGCCTGATCGTCATCGACCTTACCAAGCACAGTCGCGGCGATTTGCTATCCAGATTGGCGCATCGTTGGCCGGGGTTCAGCGATGACTCGATGCGCAGCCTGCTGGAGGGCGCCGGCATGCAGCAGGGCGCCCCGCTGGCGATTGACGGTCCGCTCGCCATCCGCCTGTGGCCCGCGATCCGCATCGCCGATGCCGTTGTCGCGCAGCCGCGCGAACTGGTCGTCTGAATGATCGATCTTGACGCATTCATCCGAGGTCTGCCGAAAGCCGAGTTGCACATGCATCTGGAAGGCAGCATTGAGCCGGAGCTCCTGCTGCGACTGGCCGATCGCAATGGTGTGCGCCTGCAATGGGAGACGCCCGAAGCTCTGCGCGCCGCGTATCAGTTTCACAACCTGCAATCATTCCTCGATCTCTACTACGCCGGCTGCCATGTGCTGACGCACGAAGAGGACTTCTACGCAATCACCCGAGCTTATCTTCGGCGTGCCCATGCTGATGCCGTCATCCGCGCCGAGGTCTTCATCGGCCCACAGGGCTTCACCGAGCGCAATGTGCCAATCGCGGTCGTGATGGATGGTGTGCTGGCGGCGATGCGCGACGCCGCGAGCGAGGACGGCATCAGCGCCGGTCTGCTGGTCAGTGCGCAGCGGCATCGGAGCGAGGCGGAGGCGCTGGAACTGCTCGATACGGTTATGCCGTGGGCCGACCAGATCGCTGGCTTTGGCCTGGGTGGAGCGGAAGTTGGCAACCCTCCGTCCCGTTTCGTACGCTTCTTCCGCGCCTGCCGCGAACGTGGTTTTCGCATTACGGCGCATGCCGGCGAAGAAGGGCCGGCGTCCTTCGTGCGCGAGGCCGTCGAGCTGCTCGACGTAGACCGCATCGATCATGGCAACGCCTGTCTGAGTGATCCGGCGTTGGTGCGAGAACTGGCCGCACGCGCAATTCCGTTGACGGTCTGTCCGCTTTCGAACGTGCGGCTGAAGGTGGTGCCGTCCCTGTCCGAGCACCCGTTGCGCGCGATGCTGGATGCTGGCCTGTGCGTTACGATCAACTCGGACGACCCCGCCTATTTCGGCGGCTACGTCAACGACAACTTCATCCAATGTCGACATGTGTTCGGGCTCTCCGCGGATGAGATCGTGATGCTTGCGCGGAACAGTCTTACCGCCTCGTTCGTCTCGCCAGCAGCCGTTGCGCGCAACGTCGCGCTGCTCGATGCCTACGTCGCAAGCCACCAGGCCTGATCAGAGGAAGTTCGATGTCCCGTCCCCATCTGCTCGATGCGCTGCGTGATACCGTGCTGCTGTGCGATGGCGCCGTCGGTACCCGCGTCATGGGCATGACATTGGACGTGGAGCAGGACTTCCACGGCAAGGAGAACTGCACCGACGTATTGAACATCTCGCGCCCCGACCTCGTGCGCGACATCCACCGCAGCTACTTCGAGGCCGGCGCCGACATGGTGGAGACCAACACGTTCGGTGGCTCGCCGGTGACGCTGGGTGAGTTCGATATTGCCGACCGCGCGTTCGAGATCAACAAGCGCGGCGGAGAACTGGCACGCGAGGCGGCCGAACAGTTCTCCGATGGCCGCCATCGCTGGGTGATCGGCAGTGTCGGTCCGGGGACCAAACTGCCAAGTCTGGGCAACATTGCCTACGACCCGCTGGAGGCGGCGTTGACCGAGCAGTGCCGTGGACTGGTCGCGGGTGGCGTCGATGCCATTCTGATCGAGACCTGCCAGGATCCAATGCAGATCAAGGCAGCGGTGAACGGCGCCAAGAATGCCCGCGCCGAGGCGGGCAGCGATATTCCGATCTTTGTGCAGGTGACTGTGGAAACCACGGGGACGCTGCTGGTCGGCCCCGACATCGCCACCGCCGCTGCGATCGTGCACGCGCTCGATGTGCCGCTGATGGGGCTGAACTGCGCCACGGGGCCGCAGGAGATGGCCGAGCACGTGCGATGGCTGGCGTCCAACTGGCCGGGACTGCTGTCGCTGCAGCCGAATGCCGGTTTGCCCGAACTGGTCGATGGGCAGACGCACTTTCCGCTCGGACCGGCGGAGTTGAGCAGTTGGCTGGAGCGCTTCGTCGAGGAGGACGGCGTCAACCTGATCGGCGGTTGCTGTGGCACCACCGCGCAACACATCGCTGCGCTGGACGCGATGCTGCGCCGGCGCGCCGAAGGGAGCGGGCATTTCCGGCCACCGCCTGTGCTGCGCAAGCCGGTGTGGGTTCCGTCGGTCGCCAGTCTGTATCAGGCGGTGCCGCTGCGGCAGGAGAATGCGTTCTTCGCCATCGGCGAGCGCTGCAATGCCAACGGCTCGAAGAAGTGGCGTGAGGCGCAGGAGAAGCACGACTGGGACGGCTGCGTCTCGATGGGGCGCGAGCAGTTGGGCGAGGGTTCCAACGCGCTCGATGTCTGCACCGCATTTGTCGGGCGCGACGAGCACGCCGAGATGACCGAGGTGGTGCGCCGGTTCACCTCATCGGTGAATGCACCGTTGGTGATCGACAGCACCGAGACGCCGGTGATCGCGGCCGCGCTCAAGCTGCATGGCGGCAAGCCGATCATCAACTCGATCAACTTCGAGGACGGCGAGGGCCACGCGACCGATCGGCTGAAGCTGGCGAAGCAGTTCGGTGCGGCGGTGATCGCATTGACCATCGACGAGATCGGCATGGCGAAGAGCGCCGAGCGCAAGGTCGAGGTGACGCGGCGGCTGGTGGATTTTGCATGCACGCGTCACGGCCTGCCGCAATCGGATCTGCTGATCGATCCCCTGACCTTCACCATCGCGACGGGCAACGAGGATGACCGCAAGCTGGCACAGTGGACGCTGGAGGGCATCGCCGCGATCCGTCAGGAATTCCCCGACATCCAGATCATTCTCGGCCTGTCGAATGTCAGCTTCGGGCTGAACCCGGCGGCGCGCGCGGTGCTGAACAGCGTGTTCCTCGATCATGCGGTGCGTGCAGGAATGACCGGGGCGATCGTGCACGTGTCGAAGATACGGCCGCTGCATCTGATCGCACCGGAGGAGGTGAAGGTCGCCGAGGACCTGATCTTCGACCGTCGTGCGGAAGGCTACGATCCGTTGCAGCGACTGCTGGAGATCTTCGCCGACCGGAAGGCAGCTGATGCTACGAAGAAGCAGCGCGCCGACACGGTTGAAGGCCGCCTGAAGGATCGTATCGTCGATGGCGACCGCAAGGGGCTGACGGACGAACTCGATGAGGCGCTGAAGGCTCTGCCGCCGCTCGACATCATCAACAACGTGCTGCTGGACGGCATGAAGGTGGTGGGCGAGCTGTTCGGTGCGGGCAAGATGCAGCTTCCGTTCGTGCTACAGAGCGCCGAGACGATGAAGATGGCGGTGGCGTATCTCGAACCGTTCATGGAGCGCGTCGCGGGGCAGGAGAAGGGCACCATCGTGCTCGCGACTGTGAAGGGCGACGTGCACGACATCGGCAAGAACCTGGTCGATATCATCCTGACCAACAACGGCTATCGGGTGGTCAATCTCGGCATCAAGGTGCCGCTCGCGGACATGCTGTCGGCGGCCAGGGAGCATCATGCGCACGCGATCGGCATGTCGGGGCTGCTGGTGAAATCCACCGTGGTGATGCGCGAGAATCTGGAGGAGATGTCGCGCCAGTCATTGGAGATCCCGGTGTTGCTGGGCGGTGCGGCGCTGACTCGCGGCTACGTCGAGGATGACTGTGTCCGCGCCTACGCGTGCGGCCGCGTCGCCTATGGCCGCGATGCGTTCGATGGGCTGCACCTGATGGACAAGGTGGTCGGCAATGCGTTCGACGACTACCTTGCCGCCGTGCAGGCGAAGCGCACCGGCAAGACGCGCAATCCGTCGCGTACCCTCGGCCAGGCGGATGCGCGCGCGTTTCGTCCAGTGGATGTGGGCGCCGTGCGGGAGCGCCGACGGCGGCTGTCGCGCGATGTGCCGATAACGGCGCCGCCGTTCTGGGGCGCGCGAACGATCGAGGCGACGCCCAAGGCTATCGTGCCGTTCATCAACGAACGCAGCCTGTACCAGTTCCAGTGGGGATTTCGGAAGCAAGGGCGTTCGCTGGACGATTTCCTGGGCTGGGCAAAGCAGGAGTTGCGTCCGGTGATGCGCCGCATGCTGGCGCTGTGCGAGGCGGAGGACATCCTGAAGCCGCAGGCCGCGTATGGCTATTGGCTGGCGGCCGGGCAAGGCAACGACCTGATCATATTCGATACCGACGGCAGCACCGAACTCGCGCGCTTCGCTCTCCCGCGTCAGCCGAAGGAGGACGGCGAGTGCATCGCCGACTTCTTCCGCGACGTCGATGACGCCGAACGCGACGTGATCGCATTGCAGGTCGTCACGGTCGGACAGAAGGCATCCGAAATCGCCCGCACATGGTTCGAGGACAACCGCTACCAGGACTATCTCTACCTGCACGGGCTGTCGGTGGAGATGGCCGAGGCGATGGCCGAGTACGTGCACAAGCGCATCCGTGCCGAACTCGGTTTCGCGGGCGAGGACGATCGCGAGATGGAGAAGATGCTGTCGCAGGGCTATCGCGGCTCGCGCTACTCGTTTGGCTATCCGGCATGCCCGCGGCTCGAGGACCAGGTGCCGATCCTGTCGCTGCTCGGCGCCGAACGGATCGGCCTCTCGCTGTCCGAGGAGTTCCAGTTGCACCCCGAGCAATCGACCAGCGCGGTCGTGGTGGTCAACCCACACGCGAAGTACTTTTCGGTGTAGCACCCCCACCCCAACCCTCCTCCTCGTCGCGGGAGAGGGAGTTCGACGACGCTCCCTCTCGCGTGAAGCGGGGAGGTGCCTTGCGGCGGCCGCAATTGCGCTGCATCAGGTGCGCGCGACAGGAGACTCTGCGACGATGCACCATCGGCTGTTCTGGCTGACGACCGCGGCGACGGCAGTGCTGCTTCAGGCGTGCGCGCAGCAGCCATCCGGGCCGCCGCCCCGCGTATTCGCCGCCGACATGACCGGTGCGGCGAAGGTCTGCACCGCCCCGCCAGTCACCCCCTCGGCGGGACACACGGTCGATGCGGCGATCAAACTCGGCAACGATGGCGGCTGGTGCGCCATCACGGTCAACAACAATGGCCGGCCGTTCGACGCCGGCCTGATCGCCACAGCGGCGGAGCACGGCAAGGTGCTGATCCACACGGTCGGCAATGATACTCGGATCGACTACACGCCGACCGCGCGTTACACCGGCGCCGATGCGTTCAGCGTGCGGCTGCTGCCGGGTAACGCGATGATCCGCGTGACTGCGACTGTGACGCCGTAATTCAATGATGCTTCGCGGCGGCGGCGACCTGTTTGCGCGCCGGCGCGTGCGCCACCTGCGGACACATATCGACCGTCGGCGGCACCAGGTCCTTGCCCGCCGCGTAAGCCGGGAGTTCCGCTGCGTCCTGCAGCGCCATCACCTCGGAGAACAGGGCGCTGTTGCGTGCGCAGAAGTCGGTGCCGAGATTTATGCCCGAGGACGATTCGCCATTGGCGAGGTCGGTGGTGAACCGGTCATGTTCCTGCTGCGCGCGCTTGCCGTACATGCGCTTGAAGACCTCGCCGACCGCCTTTTCATTGCCCATAAGGTCGGGCTGATACTTGCGGACGAAGGCGTTGTAGCGGTCATCCTGATGACAGCCGGTCGCCAGCACCATGAGTTCGCTGCGCAGCGCTGCCACCTCGACCACTGACCGCTCCTGCGGCCGCAGGCAGTCAAGTTCGGCGTGCGCCTGCTGCGCGGCAAGCAGCGACACGGTGGCGAGGGTGGACAATAGGCGACGCATGGGCTCCTCCGGAGGTCGGCCGTGGCTTGACATCTTGACATAAGGCAGGACGGCATGGCTGCGCAACAACCTGTGTGCCTGCTCCGCGGATTATGATAGAGAGTTAGTACCAAATCTTAGGATCTGTGTCGCGTCGGTCACTGATCGATCGCGTGGCACCAGGTGGACCGTGGGTGCATCTGGACGCGCCGCCGCAAGAACGGTCAGGATGGCTCCCCATTCCGCTACAGGAAACACCGATGCGCATCGAGATCATCTGCACGGGAGACGAAGTCCTCACCGGCAAGATCGTCAACACCAACTTCAGCTACATGAGCCAGAAGCTCGAGGATGTCGGCCTCTCGGTCCATTGGGGCACCACCGTCGGAGATGACCGGGAAAGTCTGTTGGCTGCCTTCCTCCATGCCGGGCAGCGGGCCGATGCGGTGATCGTCAATGGTGGTCTCGGCCCGACCGTCGATGACCTGTCGCAGGAGGTCGCGGCACAGGCGGCTGGCGTAGAGCTTGTGCTGAATGAAGAGTGGCTGACGAAGATGGAAGGGTTCTTCTCCAAGCGCAGCCGCATCATGCCGCCGAACAACCGCAAGCAGGCAATGCTGCCGACCACCGCCGAGGTCATCGATAACCCGATCGGCACCGCGTGCGGCTTTGCCCTCGATATTGGCCGTGCCCGCTTCTTCTTCACGCCTGGCGTGCCGCGCGAATTGCGCCGCATGCTGGAGGAGCAGGTGATTCCGCGCCTCCTCGCCCGCGGCGGTGCGCCCACCACGATCCACCTCAAGCGCTTTCACTCATACGGTCTCGGCGAATCGCACGTCGATGCGCTGCTCACCGGCGTCGAGGAGCTGGTGCCGGATGGCAGCGTCAAACTCGGCTTCCGCGCGCACTATCCGCAGCTCGAGACGAAACTGACCGTGCGGGGCGCCGACATGGAGGATGTGCGCCGCAAGCTGGAACCGGTCCAGGCAGAAGTGCGCAAGCGGCTCGGCAACTTCATCCTGGCCGAGGACGATCAGACGCTGGAAGGCGTCGTGCTCGCCGAGTTGACGCGGCGGACAGGGACGCTGGCATTGGTCGAGACCTTCACCAGTGGCCAGATCGCGGCACGCATCGGCCACCTTCCGGGTGCCGAGCATGTGCTGCGCGCCGGCACCACCGTGCGTGACCGGACGACATTGCATAAGGCACTTGACTTTACGCAAATGCCGCTGGCCGGCGATCTCACGCAGGAGATCACCGAAGCGGTGGCGCGCGCCGCACGTACTCACGCCGGCGCGACGCACGCGTTGGTGGTACTGATCGAGCTTGACGACGGTCCGGATCGGATCGATTTCGGTGGCACTATCTGGATCGCGATTGCCACCGCCGAAGACGTCGCGTTCAGACGGTCACGCATCCTCGGCGGACGTGAGTGGGTGCGGCTCGGTGCCGTCGAGCTGGGATTGGACTGTCTTCGCCGTTATCTGCAGCACCTGCCGGTGGTCGAGCGAATCGACTTCGAGAAGGCCTGATCAGACGCAGACTGTACGAGGAGGTCTCCATGTCCGGTAGCAGGACAGGCAACGGCGCAGCGAACCGATGGGCACAGCTCTGGCTCGGCGTGTTGTGCATGGTGCTGATCGCCAACCTGCAATACGCGTGGACACTGTTCGTCAACCCGATGCACCAGGCGCATGGCTGGAGCATCGCGGAGATCCAGATAGCCTTCAGCATCTTCATCGCGACGGAGACGTGGCTCACACCGATCGAGGGCTACATTGTCGACCGCCTTGGAGCACGCACCGGTCCTCGGCTGATGATCACCTTCGGTGGCTTGTTGGTCGGCATCGCGTGGGTGGTCAACGCCTATGCGGACTCGCTGGCGATGCTTTACGTCGGCGCGGCGATCTCCGGCACTGGCGCCGGCGCGATCTACGCCACCTGTGTCGGCAACGCGGTGAAGTGGTTCCCAGATCGTCGTGGCCTTGCCGTCGGCCTCACCGCTGCGGGCTTCGGCGCGGGCGCGGCACTTACCGTGGTTCCGATCAAGCTGGTGATCGAATCGTACGGCTATGCCTCCGCCTTCCTGTGGTTCGGCGTGGCGCAGGGCATCATCCTGCTGGTTGTCGCGCAGATGCTGCACGGTCCGATGCCCGGCACGGTGCTGCCGACCGCCATCAGTGCCGCGGTGCCGCAATCCACGCGTAGCTACACCAGCATGGAGGTGCTGCGTTCGCCGGCATTTTGGCTGCTGTACCTCATGTTCATCCTGGTGTCGTCGAGCGGCCTCATGGCAACTGCGCAGCTTGCGCCGATCGCCAAGGATTTCGGTCTGTCGAGCACCATGGTCCTGCTCGGCGCGACCACGCTGAGTGTCGCTCTGGTGGTGGACAACGTGATGAACGGTCTGGCACGGCCATTCTTCGGCGCGGTGTCCGATCGCATCGGGCGCGAATACACCATGGCTCTGGCATTCACCCTCGGCGCGCTCAGCTATTGGCTGCTGGCACTGTTCGGCTCCAGCCCATGGACGTTCGTCATCTGCGCCGCGCTGATCTTCTTCACCTGGGGCGAGATATTCAGCCTGTTTCCTTCCACCTGCACCGACCTGTTCGGCACACGCTATGCCACCGCCAATTCGATGATGCTTTACACCGCGAAGGGCACGTCCGCATTTCTGGTGCCGTTCGCCAACGTGCTTAAGACAGCGACGGGCTCGTGGGAGGCGGTGTTCCTGGTGGCGGCGGGAATGAACCTGCTGGTGGTGCTGCTGGCACTGTTCGCGCTGCTGCCGATCCGGATGCGCCACCATCGGCTGCTTCAGCCGGGCATGGGCGCGGGTCGCGCGACAGGCTGACGCGCCGGCCTCTGTCTGCTATCCCCGGCTGGTGAGCCGAGCGGAACGCATCGCAGCAGGCAGCATCGCGATCGGCTGTCTGGTGCTGGCCATGAAGGCGGTGGCCTGGTGGCTCACCGGCAGCGCCGCGCTTTACTCGGACGCACTGGAGAGCATCGTCAACGTCGCAGCCAGCCTGATCGCGCTGGCGGCATTGCGCTTCGCCGCCATTCCGGCCGATGCCAATCACCCCTATGGCCACGACAAAGTCGAGTTCTTTGCCGCGGTGATCGAGGGCGTGATGATTGTCGTCGCGGCGCTGTCGATCTTCCGGCACGCCTGGGATGTCTGGCAGGCTCCGCACGCCATAGCGCAGCCATGGGAAGGGCTTGCGCTGAATGCTGTCGCCACGGTGCTGAACGGTGTCTGGTCGGTCGTGCTGATCCGCACCGGCAGGCGTATCCGCTCGCCGGCGCTTCTGGCCGATGGGCGGCATCTGCTCGCTGACGTGGTGACCTCCGTCGGGGTCACGATCGGCGTCGGGCTGGCGGTGCTGACCGGATATCTGGTGCTGGACCCGATCCTCGCCGCGGCGACCGGCGTGTATGTCCTGTGGTCCGGGATGGCGATGATCTGGCTGTCGGTCGGCGGTCTGATGGACGCAGCACCACAGCCCGCCGTCGTGAACCGCATCCGGGAACTGGTGGCTGCGAGCGCCGCCGGAGCGCTCGAGGCGCATGACCTGCGCATGCGCCATGCCGGGAAGGTGACGTTCCTGGAGTTCCATCTCGTTGTGCCCGGGTCGATGACGGTGGCGGAGTCGCACTTGATCTGCGACCACGTCGAGGAGGCGCTGCGGGCGGAGATGCAGCACCTGGTCGTCACCATCCACGTCGAGCCGGAGGAGAAGGCGAAGCAGCACGGGGTGCCGGTGCTGTGAGGCGCGGCCCCCTCCCGCCAACTCCCTCCCGCAAGGGAAGGAGGAGGATCGCAGCGTTCCTGGCGCTTATGGGCGTCGCCCCGGCTGTCCACGCGACGGCGGCGCGTGTCGTTTCGCTCAATCTGTGCACCGACCAGATGCTCGTGCTGCTGGCGCCTGAGAAGATCGCAGCGCTGTCGCCACTGGCGCGCGACCCCTCGCTGTCTTTCGTCGCGCCACAGGCGGCGCATTTGCCAATCGTGCGCGCCTCCGCCGAGGCTGTGCTGCGTCTACGCCCGGACTTGGTCGTGGCGGCTCCGTACGGGGCGCAGACCACTCTTGCCCTGCTGCAACAGGAGCGTGTCCCGGTCCTGCGCATTGCCTTGCCGCACGACTTTGCCGGCATCCGCGAGATGACGCGCCTGCTGGCCGCGACGCTCGCGGTGCCACAGCGCGGCGAGGTCCTGCTCGCGGCGATGGACACGAGGCTCAAGACGCTGCCGCATCCGGATCGCGAAATCCGCGCCCTGGTCTGGGAACCACACGGGCTTACCGCGGGACCCGGAACACTGATGGACGCTGTGCTGCGTGCCGCCGGGCTGAACAACGATTCGGACGGCAGTCGCGTGAGCCTCGAGACATTGCTGCGGCACCCGCCTGACATGCTGGTGGTGCCTTCAGTATCCGCCCACCCGTCCCTTGCCACTGCGCTGCTGGACCACCCGGCGCTCGCCGGGGTCCCGCGCCGCGAGATCCCGCCGGCGCTGACCATCTGCGCCGGCCCGTTCAACGCCGAGGCCGCGGCGCTGCTGGCGCGATGATCCGTTGGCTGGCGCTGCTGCTCGCCGTCCTGGCCGCGATTTCTCTGTTCATTGGCGATGCCACCTTCGCCCTGCCGGATGGGCTGATCCTCTGGCAGCTTCGGGTGCCGCGCACCCTGCTGGGCATGCTGGTGGGAGGCGGCCTCGGCCTGTCCGGTGCCGTATTGCAAGGTGCGTTGCGTAATCCGTTGGCCGATCCCGGGCTGCTTGGCATCACCGGCACGGCCGGCCTCGGCGCGGTGATCGCATTCTACTGGGGCTTTGCGGCCACCTTCGCCCCGGCGCTGCCGGCCGGCGGTTTGTTGGGGGCCGGAATTGGCGCCGGCTTTCTGCTCGGCTTTGCCGGCCGCGCGCCCTCCGGTCCGTCGCTCATCCTCGCCGGCGTGGCTGTGTCGGCGATCGCGGGGGCGCTGCTGGCGCTGGCGCTGACCTTGGCACCCAATCCGTTCGCCCTGACCGAGATCACGTTCTGGCTGATGGGAGGCCTGGGCGACCGGCCGCTGTGGCAGGTTGCCCTGGCCGCGCCGGCGATCCTGCTCGGGGGCGCGATCCTGCTGTCGCTCGGACGCGGCCTCGATGCGCTGAGCCTGGGCGAGGACACCGCGCAAAGCCTGGGTGTTCCTGTCACGCGCACCCTGCAACTGGCCGCTGTCGGGACTGCGTTCGCGGTGGGTACTGGCGCGGCGGTCGCAGGATCGATCGGCTTCATCGGCCTGGTGGTGCCGCATTTGCTGCGCCCCTGGCTGGGCGAGCGGCCCGGCGCGCTGCTGCCGGCCGCGCCATTGGCCGGCGCCGCGCTGCTGCTCACGGCGGATATGCTGGTGCGGCTGGCGCCGATGCTGCTGCCGCTGTCCGCCGCTCCGCCTGTCGGCGTGCTGACGGCATTGCTCGGCGCGCCGTTCCTGGTTGCAATCGCCCGGCGGACCGCACCATGATCGGCGTGTCGCATCTGTCGATGGCACTGGGCGGTCGCCCGGTGCTGCGTGATGTCAGCCTGACGGCGATGCCGGGCGAACTGGTCGCGCTCGTCGGGCCTAATGGTGCCGGCAAGTCCACGCTGCTGCGTGCGCTCGCCGGCCTGCTGCCGGACACCGGCCCGCCAGACCCGCGCCGCGTTGCGTGGCTGCCGCAGGGCGCACGCTCCGCCTGGGGGCTGACGGTCGAGCAGGTGGCGGCACTCGGGCGCATTCCATATCACGACCAGGCAGAGGCGCCGGTAACCAGGGCTTTGCAGCTTTGCGGTATTGAGGCGTTGCGCAAGGCGCGGGTGGACCGCATCTCGGGCGGCGAGGTGCGGCGTGCCATGTTGGCCCGCGCCTTTGCCACGGAGCCTGAGGTGTTTCTGCTGGACGAACCGACCGCCGATCTGGACCCCGCCGCGTCGCACGCGATCATGCGCCTGCTGCGCGCGACGGCGGATGCCGGCCGTACGGTGGTTGTCGTGCTGCACGCGCTCGACCTGGCGCTGCGTTATGCGCATCGCGCCGTCGTGCTGGTGGGCGGTCGGGTGGCCGCGGACCTGCCTGCCGGCGCGGCACTGCCTGCCGCTGCTGCCGCGTTCCGGCTGCCGTTCGGTGCCGATCCCGTGCCGCGGCTGCTGCCGCCATGCTGATGCAGATACCGGGTGCGGGTCCGCTGGATGCCCGCGGTCGCCGGAGGCATGCGGACAGAAGATCGCGCCTTCGGCTGGCGGCGGCTCTGTCACTCGGCCTGCATGCCCTCCTGCTTGCAACACTGCTGCTGTGGTTCCAGCGCGCACCGCAGACCGTCGATGCGACCGACACCACCGGAGCAGTAGAGCTGGTGATGATGGAGCAGAAGGGTACCGGGCCGACTGTCGTGCGACCCGAGCCGTCGCCGCCGGTCGCCGTTCCGTCGCCGTCGCCACAGCCCTCACCGCCAGTGCCACCGCCGCCCGACGCCACGACGGCCGAGGAGGCACTGCCGCTGCCTGTCCCGCCCATTCCTCCGAGCGAATCGCCGATAGTGCCGCCGCAGCCTCCGATGGAGCACGCGCAAGAGGCGCCCGAGATCAATCTTGGCGGCAATGACAGTGAGACCAACGCGATCGTCACGGGTCCGAATGTGATTCCGGCCAGCGTGGATGCAAAATATCATAACCAGGAGCCGGACTATCCGTCGGAGGCGGTGCGCCGTGCCGAACAGGGCGCGGTGACCTTGCTGATCCACGTCTCGGCAGAGGGATTGGCGAGAGAAGTGGACATTGAGCAGAGCTCGGGCTTCATGTCGCTGGACAATGCGGCGCGGGGTGCGGTGATGGGCTGGCACTTTCTCCCGGCGGTAAGAGACGGGCAGGCGATCCCGTTCGAGATGCAGCTGCGCGTGGTGTTTCACCTCAATTGAGGAAGATCGGATGGTTCGGATCGACGTTGTCGTGACACGTGGCGGCGATGCAGGCGAAACCTCGCTCGGCGATGGCGCGCGTCTGCGCAAGGATGCGCTGCGCATTGTCGCGATCGGTGCGGTTGATGAGGCGAATGCCGCGATCGGCGTGCTGCGCCTTGCGACACAAGCGATGGCGACGGAGGACACTATGCTCGCGCGCATCCAGAATGATCTGTTCGATGTCGGCGCCGATCTGTCGGTCCCCGGCGAGAGCGGCGACCGATTGCGGCTGACCGATGCGCCGGTGTTGCGCCTCGAAGCTGAGGTCGCGGCGATGAACGCGGCGCTGCCGAAGCTGGCCAGCTTCATTCTGCCGGGAGGCACGCACGGCGCCGCGCATGCACACGTCGCACGCACCATTGTCCGACGCGCGGAACGCGATGTGGTGCGGCTGATGGGCGAGGAGCCCGTGACGCCCGCGCTGCTGCGCTATCTCAACCGCCTGTCGGACCATCTGTTCGTGCTGGCACGCGTACTGAACTGCAACGGTGCGGACGATGTGTTGTGGTCGCCGGGGCAGAACCTCACCGGATAGGCAACTTCTACTCCCCCGGATGCGGGTGGAGGGGCACGACGGGACGGCGTGTTATCGCTTCGACAAGCCGGGGATACAGCGGGCCGAGCTTGAGCAGGAAATCCCAGGCCATCAACAGGGCTGCGATGGCAAACGCAACATCGCCCGGCAGACGCATCCACTGCCAGAACAGCGTGCCATTGTAGAATTCGACACTGCGAGCATAGGCCAGGCCGTGCTCGAACACTGCTACAAGCTGCGGCCATCCGATTGGAAAGAAGTTCAGCAGAATCCACATGACCAAGCCTGCATTGTACAACCAGAAGGCCCACAAACCGAGCCGTTCGCTGAATGCGATGCGCTCGGCTGCGAGGTAGCGCAGGCAGAAGTACACCAGGCCGATCGCAAGCAGGCCGAACGCCCCGAACAAGGCAGTGTGTGCGTGGTTGAGCGTGAGGAACGTGCCATGCTCATAGTAGTTGATCAGTGGCGCATTCAACGTGCCCCCTCCGAACACACCGGCGCCGACGAAATTCCAGAATGTGGCGCCGATGATGTAGGTGTAGGCGAGTGAGTAGTTGAAAGCCTGGTTCGCCCGAATAAGTCGATTCTGCCCGATCGCCTCGATGATCAGCAACACCAGAGGCAGAACCTCGATGAAGGAGAACATGCTGCCCATCGGCACCCACAGGCTTGGCCCGCCCGCCCAGTAGAGGTGATGGCCGGTACCGATGACTCCTCCGAGGAAGATGAGGATCAGCTCGAAATATACCGCCCGCTCAGCTAACTTCCGCGATACGAGCCCGACGGCCATCAGCAGATAGGCGCTCATGCTGGCGGCGAAGAACTCGAACGATTGTTCGACCCAGAGATGTACTACCCACCAGCGCCAGAAATCGGTGATCGTGAAGGACTTCCCGATCCCCGTGAGTGGGATCATGCCGAAGACGTAGAGCACGGCGATGTTGATGGTGGCAGCCCAGATCAGGTGTTCCAGCCGAATGCGCCCCGTCCAGAACTGCCGCGTTGCCTGCCACAGCATCTGGCCGGTCGGCCACAGCGCCCGGAACATCAGTCCGCTCCATGCGAGCAGGCCGACGAAGAAGCCGATCTGCCAGAAGCGCCCGAGCTGGATGTAGGACAATCCTTGGTTACCGAACCAGAACCAGCCGGTATCGATGTACCCCATGATGCCGAGCCAGTTGCCGATCAGCGCACCGGCCACGATGAACAAGGTCACCCAGAACAGCAGGTCAACGAGAAAACCCTGGCCACGCGCCTCCTTGCCGCCAGCGATGGCGGGGCCGAGGAACAGACCGGCACCGATCCACGACACGCCGATCCATACGATCGGCGTCTGGATATGTACATCGCGCAGGAAATTGAACGGCAATATTTCATGCAGCGCGATGCCGTAGAAGCTGCGCCGGTCATAGTAGGCGTGTGCCATGATTGTCCCGGCGGCGACCTGCACCAGAAGGACCGCGGCAACGACGAGAAAATACTTGCCAACCTTGCGTTGGCTTTCTGTCAGGGGGCGAAATCGCACCAGTACCGGGTCCATCGGCGCATCATCGGGATGGTTCAGCCAGAACTCATAGATGAACAGCACGAGGCCAAACGCCAGGAATGTGAAGCAGAAGCTGGCCCAGGTCCAAACGAAGGTGTTCGTCGTCGGCGTATTTCCGACTTCCGGCTCGTAAGGCCAGTTCTCGGTCCAGGACCAACTCACATTTGGACGGCGCGCAACTGTGGTGAGCGCACAATAGATCAAGAAGTCGGCGGTGCGGGCCCGATCCTCCTCGTTGAGGCTGTAAGCCGGTGTCCAGCCCGTATCGAGGTCAGTCGATACAAGCTCCTTGGAAATATCACTGCGCAGCGTGTTGATGGCTCTGGCCAGTGCATCCGGTACGGTGACCTGTCGCTGAGTGAGGTCAATGCGTTGCAGCTGTGAGCGCATCGCGTCACGGACCGCCGCCTGCTGGTCATGGGATAGCTCGGTGTATGGCTTGCTGAAGGTGGTTTGTGCAAGACTTTGCTCGACCAACCCTGCCAGACGGATCAGCGTCCAGGCCGTGTAGTCCTGGCCGTAGTAGGAGCCCATGCCGTAAAGGCTGCCGTAATCCATCAGATCGGCCTTTTGAAATCCGGCCTTTCCGGCGACGACATCCTCGTTCGTCATCAGCAGCGTACCGTTCGAACTGACGAAGCGATCCGGCTGTGGCGGAGCACGCTCATAGGTGAGGACGGTTGCCCACGCGAACAGGGCGAAACTCACAACTGCAACGGCAAGCAGGATCCATTTGAGCACATTGCTCACGCGATCAACTATGATTGGGCCGACCGAATCGGAAGACTGGCTCATGCTGTTTCCCCTTATCGTGCAGAACCCCCGCGCAGCGTGTCCCTGATCCAGTGCATGTGTGCTGTTTGATTATGACAATTGATCAAAAACGCGTCTTGCTCTGCATATCCTTGCGAAGCCATCCTCACGAACCGGTACAGGACGTACTGGAATGTGTCCATAATTCTTTATCGTGACATGGCTGGCAACGACTTCGCGCAGGACCATCCGCGTGTTTTGCGTGCATCTTCTTGCATCTGCGTTAAAGTTCTTCCTTGTCTTCGACTGCCACAAGCAAAATACCAAAAGGGTTCGATTGCATGCCATTCTTCAAATCGCTGCCGGACAACGCTGGTCCCGCGAACGTCTTCACCAAGTATCCCGACATCTACCGCCTATGGTCGACGATGAGCCAGGCGCTAATGAACGGGCCATCGCCGCTGAGTCAGGCTGAGCGGGAATTGATTCTTGCCTATGCGGCCGGCGTCGCCGGGTGCAAGTTCGTCTACGTGGCTCATTCCGAAGCCGCCTATGCATGGGGCATCGAGCACGGCCTGATCGACCGGCTGCTGGACGACCCTGAGACCGCGCCGATCGAAGCGCGGCTGAGGCCATTGCTGGCCTTCGTGTGCAAGTTGGCATTGACGCCGGGTGAAATGTGTCAGGCGGATGCGGACGCGGTGTTCGCAGCCGGTTGGGACGAGCAGGCGCTGCATGACGCCATCGCGGTGACGGCGAGGGCAGCATTCATGCAGCGGCTCGTCGAAGGGCACGGCTTCACGCCGTTGCCGCGCGAGGCCGCCGCCAAACAGGCCAAGCGCCGGGTGGAACTCGGCTACGTCAACCTCTATCCGGCATTCCGGGACGACAAGTAAGCGGAACCCCGGGGCACCACTGCATCCGGAATTATGGAACCAGCGAGACACGTGTGCTGTCATTACGAGGAGCTCAGCGACGAAGCAAACCCGGTCACAAGTATGCCTCATTGAACGAGATTGCTTCGTCGTTTCACTCCTCGCAATGACAATGTCGGCGTGACTCACGCTCAACGATAGTCAGCATTAGATACAATTGTGTGGACGACAGTCGGAGCCCCGTTGTAGGCTACCACCCGCACCAAGGGATCCATCGCGTGACATACGACATTCGCAACGACCTGATGATGCGACGGGACGGCGTGGCCGCCCCGGGCAAGGCCGTGTCGTCCGCGAGCACCAGCGCCCGGGACCTCGCCATCGTTTAGCGGGCGCGCCTTCGGGGCGATGCCCCGGAGTTTCCGTCATGTCCGACCGTATCCTCGTCACATCGGCGCTGCCGTACGTGAATGGTATCAAGCACCTCGGCAACCTTGCGGGCTCCATTCTGCCCGCGGATGTCTACGCACGCTTCCAACGTCTGCGCGGACGCGACGTGCTGTTCGTCTGCGGCACCGACGAACACGGCACGCCCGCAGAGTTGGCCGCGCAACAAGCTGGATTACCGGTCGCCGACTATTGCGCGCGCCAGCATGCGGCACAGGCAGATATCTATCGCCGGCTTCACATCTCGTTCGATCACTTCGGCCGCTCGTCATCGCTGGCGAACCACGCGCTGACCCAGCAACTGTTTCTGCGCCTGGAGGCGAACGGCTTCATCGAGGAGCGCGTGCTCCGCCAACTCTGGTCACGCGCCGACGACCGCTTCCTGCCCGACCGCTACGTCGTCGGGACCTGCCCGCACTGCGGCGATCCTTCGGCGCGTGGCGACCAATGCGACAGTTGCGGGACTCTGCTCGATCCGGCGGAATTGATCACGCCGCGCTCGGCGTTGTCGGGCTCGACCGCGCTGGAGGCCCGCGCGACCCGCCACCTGTTCCTGCTGCAGTCAAAGTTGACCGATCATCTGCGCCGCTGGCTGGACACGAAGACCGATTGGGATCCGCTGGTGCTGTCGCTGGCGCGCGGGCTGCTCGACCAGGGCCTGCAGGACCGCTGCATCACGCGCGATCTCGCCTGGGGTGTGCCGGTGCCGAAGCCCGGCTGGGATGGCAAGGTGTTCTATGTCTGGTTCGACGCGCCGATCGCCTATGCGGCGCTGACGCAGGAATGGGCGGCGGCCGCGCCTGGCAGGGACTGGCGGGACTGGTGGCGAACCGGATCGGGAACACGACTCGTGCAGTTTCTCGGCAAGGACAACGTCGCATTCCACGCGCTGACATTTCCCGCGACGATCATAGGATCCGGTGCCGATATCCGCCTGGTGGACCGCATCAAGGGGTTTTCCTGGCTGACCTGGGGCGAGGGAAAATTCTCCACCAGTCGTGGCCGCGGCATCTTTCTCGACAGCGCGCTAGACGAACTGCCACCAGACCGGTGGCGCTGGTGGCTGACGGCGAACGCCCCGGAGGCCTCCGACACGCGGTTCACACCTGCCCTGTTCGCGACGGGCTGCAATGCGGACCTGGCCGACGGTCTCGGCAACCTCACGCGTCGCGTGCTGTCGTTGTCGCCACGCGATTTGACGGACGCGTGCCGGAGCAAGGCGAACCCGGCGAGGCGGAAGCGCGCCTGGCACTCGAGGCCGACGCCATCATCACGGTCTGCGCCGAACATTTTGAGGCGATCCGGTTACGGCGGACCTGCGAGAGCCTGCGGGCGCTGTGGTCACTCTGCGACCGTTATTTCGCGGCGGAGGCGCCGTGGGCGACGATTGGGACTGACGAGGACCGGGCGGCCTGCATCGTGCGTACCGCGACCAACCTGTTGCGATTGGCGGCCGTCATCGCATCCCCGTCCTGCCGCACACCTATGAGCGGATCACGGGGGCGCTGGGCGGCGCGACTTCGCATTCGTGGCCGGCAAGCGCTGCCGAGTGGTTGCGCACACCGGGCGGTTCGCCTTGCAGTTTACCGGATCTGCTGTTTCCACGTTTGCCGCCGGAATGGACTTCGGATGTCGCGTCGCGCTACGGCCCATGAGAAGTGAGCAGCGCGCCGTCAATATGTTCTTGCATCATTTTAACAAATTGGTGGATAGATCGGCTCCAAGTGCAGTCTTTACCTAGGGCGCATGCGTCGTTCGGCATCTTTTTCGGCTCCGCTCCTGATCCTCCTTGGTTTGCTGTCCGCCTGCGCCTCTGGAGGTTCCCGGGCCGGGGACTATGTCGGCGGCTCTGTCCCGCTGGACTGCGCACCGTTTGCGCGCGCACTCAGCGGCATACGCCTTTCCGGCGCGGCGGCCGACTGGTGGCGGCAAGCGGATGGACGCTACGCTCGCGGCACCAGCCCGGCGGTCGGCAGCGTGCTCGTGCTTCGCCGCTCCGGCCGCGTGCCGAGTGGTCATGTCGCCGTGGTGTCGCAGGTAGTAGGCAGGCGCCAGATCCTGGTGACCCAGGCGAACTGGGTGCACCACCGTGTCAGCGAGGATCAGCCGGTGATTGACGTCTCGGCTGAAAACGACTGGTCGATGGTGCGCGTCTGGTGGCCGCCGACCGACGAGATGGGCATCACCGAATATCCAGCCTACGGCTTTATCCTTGCCGATCGGCCGGCGTCACACGACCAGCTCATCGCGGCGACGCCACGGGCGATCCGCGTGGCGTCGCGCGATTGACAGGCCCGAAGGGCGAGATCCGTCAGGCCGCGTCTTCGCGACGGTCACGTACCTTCACATACGCCAGCTTCGCGTGGTCAGCGCAGTATGGTTTGCCCGGTTCCGAGGCCTCGTCGCAGAACCGGAAGCTCCGCGTGCCGGGCTCGCCGAGTGGCCAGCAGCAGGTGACTATGCGGCCGTACGGGCGCGGCGCCGGTGGTGCCACGCGGATCGGCGGCGGCACCGAGATCGGTTTCGGCGCCAAAACTGCCATGTGCGGCAACATCGAGTGCCCACTGCCTGTGGCAGCGATCGGCCCGGTACTGGACAACGGCGGCAGCGTCGGGCCGGCCACCCGACGCGGGGCGGACCGCCTTGGCGCTCCTCCGCCGGAGCCGTCGCGGCGGATCGGCGAAGGTCGCGCCGGCAGATCCAGCCGATGCGCCTTGCCGACCACCGCATTTTTCGAAACACCCAACCGCCGGCCTATCTCGGCGGTCGACAGCCCCTCATCCCAAAGTGTCCGCAGCCGGACAATCGTCTCTTCGGCCCACTCCATCTCGTGGTTCCCCCGACGGTGCAACCACAAGATACGGTAAGCCTCTGGAGGCCGGGGTCAACAACTCATTGCCGGGCAGCCACAAAAAGTTGTGGAAAACCGGTTCGCCGACCCCAACCCCTTGGGGAACGCGCTCGGAATTAGGCAACGCTGTGAAAAAACCGGATCATCTGGAGTGAGGCACCTGCCTCTCCGCGGCATAGCTTGATACGGCTGTGCCAGACTTGGCGCAGTTGTCTCCCAGCAAGCCCTTAGCGCGCGGCGGTATGCTCGCGGCTGCTCGCGGCGTTGGTCTGGCCGCCTGGCCCGGCAATCGTGCTGGTCGGCTTGTCTTCGCTCGCCTCCATGGAGGCATCGTCGGGCTCGGCCATATTCTTCTTGAAGGACTTGATGCCCTTGGCGAAGTCGCCCATCAGGCTGCTGACCTTGCCGCCGCCGAACAGCAGCAACACAACCAGCAGCACCACCATCCAATGCCAGATGCTGAAGCTACCCATAATTCCTCCAAGGACACGCGGCACTTTACCGGCGCCGGCGCCGGTTCCCGCCGAGCACGACATGGCGCGGTGGAGAAGCGGATGCAAGCGGATTCCCAGTGCCGCCGCAGCCTGCCGGTTTCTGACGCTTGGATCACAGGATTGATTGCGAGGAAAGGTAGGGCCGCGTATCGTCGCCGCCGGCGAGGCAATACCGCTTGCTCGGTAACCATAAGGCGGTGGCCTTGCCACAGGGGCGGGAGCGTCGCGGAGCATCTGTTGCGCTCCTGTACAATTGGGCGTCCGTTCCCCGCAGTGCGGGGGCGGTAAGTCCGCAGGCAGAAAGGCAACGCGTCGATGCCCAAGGGCACCGTTAAGTGGTTCAATCCCACCAAAGGCTACGGCTTCATCGCTCCTGACACGGGCGGGAAGGACGTCTTCGTGCATATCAGTGCCGTGCAGAAGGCTGGCTTCAGGAGCTTGAGCGAGGGCCAGAAGGTCGACTTCGAAGTCGAGCAGCAGCAGAACGGCCGCACCGCCGCCGTTAATCTGTCGCAGTCCGACTAGGGCTCTGACGACGGCTTGGCGGACCCCTGATCACGGGGTTCCGTCCGGCCGATAACACATCGAACACAACCCGCCGCGCCTTGCCGCCGGCGGACGGTTCATGCTGTACGCGTCGGCAAGCACACAGGAGGGGAAAACGCGTGGCCTGGTTCACTCGATTGACCAGATTTGGCGACGTCCATCTCGTCTATGGACAAGAGGCCGGGATGTCATGCGGGATCGCCAGCGTGATGATGTGCGTATTCAAGCTGAACAAGCTGACCCCTGGCGCGACCGCGGTCACCGTCGAGAAGGACATCTACCAGAAGTATTCGGCGGTGATGGGTTCGGCCTATGCGCCGGAGGCCACGGGTACCTACCCCAACCACCTCGCCACCGTGATGAACAGCATCACCTCGGGCACGTGGCGCTGGCACACCTATGCGCCGACGGACGTGCCGCAGAAGCTGATCGACAAGATCGGAACAACCTCGGGCTTTGGCGCGATCGTCAATGTGGAACCGGTGATCCTTGGGGTGGACTGGGACGTCGGCGGTGCCCATTGGGTCGTCGTGGACACGATCCGCGACATGTTCGGCCAGCACCACGCCACGATCTGCGATCCGTGGGACGCCAATGTGCACGTCCAGACATTCAAGGTCGGCGACCCGTTCCGCTACGACGCGACGACCGGCGGATTCATGATGAATTTCAGTGGAACCAAGCCCAGAGGCGATACTGCGCCCTATCAGGGAGTGTCGGCGAAGGGACAGGTCAAGACCTGGGGCATGATCTGTCGCGACTGACGCGCGCGGGGCCAGACGCGTGAGGCGCGCAGGCTCGTTGTTCCTCCGGCAGTTTGTGCGCTCGCCGCGGACCGTCGGGGCCGTTCTGCCAAGTTCAGCGGCACTTGCCCGGGCCATGCTGGCGCCAATCGATTTCGCCTCGGCGCGGACGATCGTAGAGTTTGGGCCAGGGACCGGCGCCTTCACGCGCGAGATCGCAGCGAGACTGGCGCCTGGCTGCCGCTACCTCGGCATCGAGCTCAACCAGACATTTGTGCGTGAACTGGCAGCGGAATTCCTGCGGCTGACTTTCGTCCAGGGCAGTGTGGCCGATCTGGAGCAGATTCTCGACGCCCAGGGCATTCGCGAAATTGACGCGATTGTGTGCGGGCTGCCCTGGGCGTCGCTGCCGATATCGCTGCAGGACAAGGTGTTCGCCGCCATTGATCGCGCGCTTGTGCCCTGCGGCGCCTTCGTGACGTTTGGCTACCTGCAAAGCCTTGTCCTGCCCGGCGCGTGGGCTCTGCGCCGGCGACTGCGCCAAAATTTCGCCGAAGTCAGCCACTCTTCCGTGGTCTGGAGGAACGTCCCGCCCGCCTTCGCGTATATCTGCCGAAAACGGCGATGACCCCGCCGGTAGGGGCATGGTGGGCATCTGCGCGGGAACGGGTTACAAGTCGGTAACGCCAAACGAATCGGCCCCGCCCTGCTACCCGCACGGTCACGGGAGGACATCAATCGACATGAGTGGTTTTCTGGATCGCCGCCCCCGCCCGGGGGCAGCCATGGACGCCGAGGCTGTGCGCGCCGCATACCGGCGATGGGCCGGCGTCTATGACGCGGTGTTCGGCGGCATCTGCCTGTTGGCACGTCGGCGAGCCGTGGCGCTGGTGAACCGGCTCCCGGGCCGCGACGTGTTGGAGGTGGGCGTCGGTACCGGCCTTGCCCTACCCTACTATGCGGCCGATCGTCGAATAACCGGCATAGACCTCTCTGCCGAGATGCTGGCTCAAGCCCGCAAGCGCGTCGCCGACCGCGAGATCGCCAACGTGGCGAGCTTGCACGAGATGGACGCTGAAGCGACCGACTTCCCGGACGCCTCGTTCGACATCGCAGTGGCGATGTTCGTCGCATCGGTGGTGCCACATCCGCGGGCATTGTTGGCGGAAATGCGCCGTCTGGTGCGCCCGGGCGGCAACATCCTGTTCGTCGGCCATTTCGCGGCCGACAAGGGACCGCTGTGGTGGATCGAGCGCGCGATGGCTCCAGCGTCACGTGCGCTCGGCTGGCATCCCGACTTCGCAGTGGAGGCGCTATTCACGCCCGAGGACCTGCCGCATATCACGACCACGCCCGTGCCGCCTGCCGGTATCTTCAAGCTGGTCAGGCTGGCAGCGTGAGTTCTGGCAACGCCCGGGCCAATGAAGGTCCGCCGCGAAGCCTGCCCTCCCTTGATCTGACGCACGCGGTCCGGTAGGCCACGCTGTTGAGAGAGCCGGCCCGGGATGGGTCCGGATGGGGGACCGAGGCGGGATGATTCGGTTGGTGTCGCGCTACCGGCAAGCGCTCGCTGCGCTGCTGTTTCTTGTTGTCGCCCCGGGTGGCGCCGCGCTGGCCCAGGCGATCGGTGCGCCGCGCCCGTGGGAAATGAACATGCAGCCAGCGTTCGGTCCGGTGAAGGCGCACCAGATCGCGCTGCACGACCTCGTGCTGGTGATCATCACGATAATTACCCTGTTCGTCGCGGGCCTGCTGGCATGGGTGATGTGGCGCTACAATGCCCACCGCAATCCGGTGCCGACCCGTACCGCGCACAACACAGTGCTCGAGATCGCCTGGACCGTGATCCCGGTACTGATCCTCGTGGTGATGGCCATCCCGTCGTTCCGCCTAGTGTATTACGAGGACCGCACACGCGACGCCGAACTCACGATCAAGGTGACCGGGCATCAATGGTATTGGGAGTACACCTATCCCGATAACAACAATATCGACTTCTCCAGCTACATCATCCCCGACGACCAGTTGAAACCCGGCCAGCTCAGGCTGCTCACGGTGGACAACGATCTCGTCGTTCCGGTCGGCAAGAACATCAGGGTCCTGCAGACCAGCACCGACGTGATCCATAGCTGGTTCATTCCAGCACTTGGCGTGCAGCGCTATGCAATCCCCGGGCGCACGATCGAGACCTGGTTCAAGGTGGACAGACCCGGCATCATCTATGGCCAGTGCAACCAGATCTGCGGCACCAACCACAGCCGCATGCCGATCGTGGTGCGCGCGGTGCCGGAAAAGGAATTCGAGGCCTGGGTCACCGAGGCGAAGACGAAGTTCTCGGACGCGGCGCCGGACACACAGCAGATTGTGACGGCAGAGGTTCGGCACTGACCTGGTCGGTCAGCGCCTGAAGGAGACGGACGATGTCGGCAACCGCCCACGACCACGCTCACGATCATCACGATCACAAGCCCAGCTTCTTCATGCGCTGGCTGTGCAGCACAAACCACAAGGACATCGGCACGCTCTATCTGTGCTTCGCGGTGGTCGGCGGCGTGGTGGGCGGCATCCTGTCCGAGATCATGCGCGCGCAGCTCAACTTCCCGGGCAACACGATTGTCACCTCCGGGCAGGAGTGGAACACGATCATCACGTCGCACGGCCTGCTGATGATCTTCTTCTCGGTCATGCCGGCGACATTCGGCGGCTTCGGCAACTGGTTCGTCCCGCTGATGATCGGCGCGCCGGACATGGCCTTCCCGCGCCTGAACAACATCAGCTTCTGGCTGCTGCCACCAGCGTTCCTGCTGATCGTCACCGGTTTGTTCCTGGGTGAGTCGGGGACTGGCTGGACGCTCTATCCACCGCTCTCGAACATCACCTACGAGCCGGGCATCGGCATGGATTGCACGCTGTTCGCGCTGCATCTGGCAGGTATCAGCTCGCTGCTGGGCGCCATCAACTTCATCACCACCATCTTCAACATGCGCGCGCCCGGCATGACGCTGCACAAGATGCCGCTGTTCGTCTGGGGCGAATTGATCACGGCGTTCCTGCTGCTGTTGGCGATCCCTGTGCTCGCCGGTGCGATCACCATGCTGATCTGCGACCGCAACTTCGGCACCGCGTTCTTCGACCCGTCAGGCGGTGGCGACCCGGTGCTGTTCCAGCATCTGTTCTGGTTCTTCGGCCATCCCGAAGTTTACATCATGATCGTGCCGGGCTTCGGCATCGTCAGCCACGTGATCTCGACCTTCAGCCGCAAGCCGATCTTCGGCTATCTCGGCATGGCATACGCCATGGTTGCAATCGGCGTGATCGGCTTCGTGGTGTGGGCGCACCACATGTTCGTCTCGGGCATCGACGTCGACACGCGTGCCTATTTCATGGCGGCGACTTTGGTCATCGCGGTGCCGACCGGGATCAAGATATTCTCCTGGATTGCCACTATGTGGGGCGGGTCGATCGAGCTTAAGACGCCGATGCTGTGGGCGATCGGCTTCATCTTCCTGTTCACTGTCGGTGGTGTCACCGGGGTTGTGCTGGCCAACGCCGGCATCGATCAGATCGTGCACAACACCTACTATGTGGTGGCGCATTTCCACTACGTGCTGTCGCTGGCCGCGGTGTTCTCGATCTTTGCCGGCTTCTACTACTGGATCGGCAAGATGTCGGGCCATCAGTACCCGGAATTCTGGGGCAAGGTGCACTTCTGGCTGACCTTCATCGGCGTCAACCTGGCGTTCTTCCCGCAGCACTTCCTCGGCCTGTCGGGCATGCCGCGGCGCTATCCTGACTATCCCGCGGCATTCGCCGGCTGGAACTTCGTCTCCTCGATCGGCGCCTATATCAGTGGCGTCGCGCTGCTGGTGTTTCTGTACGTTGTCTATCGCACCTTCACCTCGAAGGAGCACGTAGCGGATAACTATTGGGGCGAGGGCGCCACGACGCTGGAGTGGACCGTGTCCTCTCCGCCACCGTTCCACACCTACGCGGAACTGCCGCGCATTCGCTGATGAGCGAGGCGGTCACAACGCAGACAGCCGAGCTTGGCGACTGGTTCGCCCTGCTGAAGCCGCGCGTGATGACGCTTGTGGTGTTCACCGGGCTCATCGGCCTGTTGATCGCCCCGGGCCATCTGAATCCGGTCCTGGCACTGACCGCCGTGCTGTGCATCGCGGTCGCCGCCGGCGCGTGCGGCGCGATCAACATGTGGTACGACCGCGACATCGACGCGGTGATGCGGCGCACGCGGAACCGGCCGGTCCCGGCCGGCCGCATCGAGCCAGGTGCGGCGCTGGGCTTCGGCGTCACGCTTGCGATCGGCTCGGTCATCATGATGGGCCTGGCCGTGAACCTCGCCGCCGCCGCCGCGCTGGCCCTGTCGATCTTGTTCTACGTATTTGTCTATACGATGTGGCTGAAGCGGCGTACCCCGCAGAACATAGTCATCGGCGGCGCGGCAGGTGCGTTCCCGCCGGTGATCGGCTGGCTGGCGGTGACCGGCTCAATCGATCCGCTGCCGCTGATCCTGTTCGCCATCGTGTTCTTCTGGACGCCGCCGCATTTCTGGTCGCTGGCGCTGTTCGCCAATGCCGACTATCAGCGAGCCGGCGTGCCGATGCTGCCTGTGGTTGCCGGGGCCAAGGAGACGCGGCGGCAGATAGTGATCTACACGCTGTTGCTGGTGCCGCTGTCGCTGCTGCCATGGCTGATCGGCTTCTCGGGGCTTGTCTATGGGCTCGCGGCGCTGGTGTTGGACGCCGGGTTCATGGCCAGCGTGTGGCGCGTCGCAACCGACCGGCAGGATGCCTCGGGCGTCAGCTTGACCAACGATGCACCGGCACGAATGGCGTTCAAATACTCGATCCTCTATCTGTTTGCCTTGTTTGCCGCGCTTGCCGTCGATCGGCTGGCGGGGTGAGCGGGTGGCACTCGATCCGGATGACATGCGCCGCCGGCGCGCGCGCAACTGGGCAATGCTCGTGGTGCTGGTCGCGCTGTGTGCCCTGTTCTACGCCATCACCATCGTCAAGATGACGAAGTCATGAGAACCAGCAATCGCACCATCGGCGTCGCACTCTCTGCCATCATCGTCGGAATGGTCGGCCTCTCGTTCGCGTCCGTGCCGCTGTATCGCGTGTTCTGCGCCGTCACCGGCTACGGCGGCACGCCGCAGATCGGCAAGGAAGCCGCACCAGGCGCGGCGCGCCAACTCATTGCCGTGCGCTTCAACGCCAATACCAACCCGAACCTGCCCTGGGATTTCCGTCCGGTGCAGGAGGAAATCCGACTGCCGCTTGGCGAGGATCACCTCGCCTTCTACACCGCGCGCAACGAGGCTGGAACGCCGGTCACCGGCGTGGCGTTGTACAATGTGACCCCAGACACCGCGGGCAAGTATTTTCACAAGACCGCCTGCTTCTGCTTCAACCAGCAGACGCTCGCGGCCGGCGAGCAAAAGGAATTCCCGCTCAGCTTCTGGGTGGATCCGGAAATCGCCAAGGATCCCGACACCGCGGACATCCATACGATCACCCTTTCGTACACCTTCTATCGGACGCTCGCGGACGCCGCGAAGTCCGGCGCGCTCGCGCAGGCAGGGCCGCATGTCGGGCCGCTGAAGACGCAGACCCCTTGAACACGCGGACGAATTCGCGATGATGCGGCAGCCGCCCCGGAGAGCAAGCACGGCATGAGTGAAGCGCACGGCACTACCACGGTCGAGAATTCCGGCCTCCACCAGCCGTATCACCTGGTCGATCCCAGCCCCTGGCCGATCATCGGTTCGATAGGCGGCCTGTTGACCGTTCTCGGCATCATCTTCGCCGCGCATTTCGGCAGCTACATCACGCTGGTGATCGGCGCGATCGTCGTTCTCAGCACGATGTTCTTCTGGTGGCGCGACGTGATCCGCGAGAGCCGCACTCCCGGATTGCATACACCGGTTGTACGGCTCGGCCTGCGCTACGGCATGCTGTTCTTCATCACCAGCGAGGTAATGTTCTTCGTCGGGTTCTTCTGGGCATTCTTCAACTTCGCCCTTTTCCCCGAACTGCAAGGCAACGGCCAGACAGTGTGGCCGCCGTCCGACATCCACTCGTTCGATCCGTTCCACGTGCCCATTCTCAACACCATGATCCTGTTGCTGTCGGGCACCACGATCACCTGGGCACACCACGGGCTGCTGGAGAACGACCGCAAGACGCTGGTGATCGCTCTGGGCCTGACCATTCTGCTGGGGCTCAGCTTCACGCTGTGCCAGGCGATCGAGTACTCCGATGCGCCGTTCAAGTTTGTCGGCGGCGGGATCTATCCCTCCACCTTCTTCCTCGCCACCGGCTTTCACGGCTTCCATGTCATCGTGGGAACCTGTTTCCTTATCGTGTGCTGGTTTCGTGCCCGCGCCGGACACTTCACGCCGGCACGCCACTTCGGCTTCGAGGCCGCCGCCTGGTACTGGCACTTCGTCGACGTCGTCTGGCTGTTCCTCTTCACCTGCATCTACTGGTGGGGTGCCAGCCCGGTCGTCGCGTCACACTGAGGTCTGGTGGCGCAGCCGGCGCCTTCGCTGCTGCACGTCGCACTGGCCTGCCGCTGCCCTCGCTGTGGTCGAGGCAAACTGTTCCGTAATCTGCTCGAGGTGCGCGATCGCTGCGATGTCTGCGGCCTCGACCTGCGCGTGCACGATGCCGGCGACGGAGCCGCGGTCGGTGTGATCTTGGTATTGGGCGCGATCGTGGTGGGCCTGGCCTTCTGGGTGGAGTTCCGTTTCTCACCGCCGCTCTGGCTGCATGCCGTGCTTTGGCCGATCGTGACGATACCGCTGGCCGTGGTGATGATGCGGCCGGCGAAGGCCGCGCTGGTGGCGCTGCAGTTCCGGCATCGATCAACCGAGATGGGATTGTGAGCGGCAGACTGCATCGCCTGCTGTGGCCGGGCGTGATGGCGATGGTGATGCTGGCGGTGCTGCTCGGTCTTGGCACCTGGCAGGTCATGCGCCTGCAATGGAAGCTCGGGCTGCTGGCGCAGATCGCGCGTGCTGAGGCGGCACCGGCGGTGCCGCTGCCGGCGGCGCCCGATCCATTCACCAAGGTGCAGGCAACCGGCCATCTGCGCGACGATCTATCCGCTTCGTACGGTGCGGAGGTGCGCGACACGCCGGCGGGTACCGAACTCGGCACACAATTGATCGTGCCGCTGGAAGTACCTGACGGTGTCGTGATCCTGGTTGATCGCGGCTGGGTGCCGAACAAGCGGCCGCATCCGATCGCGCGTGCCGAAGGTGATGTGACCGTGGAAGGCTATGTGCGGCCCAGCGACGAGCACGGTATGTTCAGTGCCACCGACAATCCGGCTGCGCGGCAGTTCTACACGCTTGACGCTACCGCGATCGGATCGGCGCTCGGCCTGCACCGTGTTGCGTCCTTCATCCTGGTGGCAATGGGCCCGTCGCCATCAGAACGCTATCCCGATCCCGCACACCACTTGCCAAGACCACCAAACAATCATCTTTCCTATGCGATCACGTGGTATGGCCTCGCCGTGGCTCTCGTGGTGATCTTCGTTCTTTGGGCAAGGAAGGCGCTGGACGCATGATAACCGGAACAAGTCCGGTCATGACAATGGAAGGCCGGGCTCGCGCCCGTGACCATGCATGACCGCCTATGACCGGCTCGCCGAACGCTTCGCACGCATAGCGACGATCGGCGAGGCGTCTTCGCTACTGGGCTGGGATGCCGCGACAATGATGCCACCGGGTGGCGGCGCAGCACGCGGCGATCAGCTCGCCGTGCTGGCCGGGATGTCGCACTCGCTGCTCGTCGCGCCGGTCGTCAGCGACGACCTGTCGGAGGCAGAGGCGGCGGGTGAATCGGATCCCTGGCGCGCGGCAAATGTTCGCCTGATGCGACACGGCTATACGCGCGCGACCGCGATGCCGCCCGACCTGGTCGAGGCCCAGGCACGCGCCAACTCAGCCTGCGAGAAGGTATGGCGCGAGGCGCGCCGCCACTCGGATTTCCCCATGGTCCGTCCGCACCTCGAGGAGGTCGTGCGTCTGATGCGCGAGGCCGCGACGGCGCTGGCTCCGGCGCTCGGGCTCGAGCCGTACGACGCGTTGATGGATGGCTTCCAGCGGGGCATGCGCACCGACGACGTCACTCAGGTCTTTGCAGAGTACGAGACGTTCCTTCGAGACGCCCTGCCCAAGGCAGAGGAGCGCCAGGAGCGCCACCCACCGCCGCTGCGGCCGCATGATCCGTTCCCCGTCGCGGTGCAGGAGGCGCTGTGCCGCCGTCTCTCCGAGCGGCTCGGGCTTGATTTCGCCCATGCGCGGCTGGATCGCTCGGCGCATCCGTTCTCCGGCGGCACGCCGGTCGATGTGCGCATCACGTCGCGCTACGTGGAAACTGACTTCACCCAGGCGGTGCTCGCGGTAGTGCACGAGACCGGCCACGCGCTGTACGAACGCGGTCTGCCCACCGCATGGGCGCGCCAGCCGGTAGGCGAGGCAGCAGGTATGGCGACGCACGAGAGCCAGTCGCTGATCGTGGAGATGCAGGCCTGCCGCTCCGACGGCTTCCTGAGCTGGCTGGGTCCTGAGCTGCACAGAACGTTTGGTGGCGATGCCGCGCCATATCAGCCGGACAACCTGGCGCGGCTGTGGCGACGTGTGGAGCGTGGTTTCATCCGCGTGGATGCCGATGAGATGACCTATCCAGCGCATGTCATC
The DNA here is from genome assembly GCA_963799415.1 of uncultured Alphaproteobacteria bacterium. Lineage (GTDB taxonomy): Bacteria > Pseudomonadota > Alphaproteobacteria > Acetobacterales > Acetobacteraceae > JAMXLO01. The sequence goes on from CAWCXI010000018.1 coordinate 119,229, forward strand.
CTGCGGTTCCGCCTTGAGCAGGCGTTGGTCGCGGGATCTCTGACTGTCGCGGACTTGCCGGGAGCATGGAACGACGGGTTCCGCGCGTTGCTCGGTATCGTACCGCCCGACGATGCGCGAGGCTGCCTGCAAGACATCCACTGGTACGACGGCGCGTTCGGCTATTTCCCCAGCTACACGCTGGGCGCGATGGCGGCTGCACAACTGATGACAGCCGCACGGCGCGGCGTCTCCGACCTGGACGCGGCGCTCGGCCGCGGTGACCTTGCGCCGCTACTGAAGTGGTTGCGTGCCAAGGTGCACGGACAGGGCAGCCTGCTCGAGTTCAATGCGCTGCTATCCGAGGCGACCGGCAAGCCGCTCGACCCAGGCGACTTCCAGGCACATCTGACCGCACGCTATCTCCATTGATCGAGTCATAATGCACAACGTTCGCGCGTATCTGTGCGCTTCACTCTGCGCCGTGCTGGCGGCCTGCGCCGCGAAACCGACGACGACATCGCCCGCGACACCGCCAAAGTCTGCGCAGGCGATCGACGGCGAATATGTCGGCACCAGCACGCGATTTCAGGCTGGCAGCCGAGCCTGCCCGCATCCGGGGCTGGTACGCATCCAGGTGAGCGGGAACGCATTCCAGTTCCGCTGGAGCCTCGATACCTGGGTCAATGCCACGATCGCGGCCGACGGCGCGGTCAGCGGCAGCGCGGAAGGCATCACCCTGGTGGGTCGACAGACCGGACCGAAGATCGAAGGCGACGTCACCAACGGCGCCTGCGGGCTGCACTTCACGGTGACCAGACATTCGTAGGGACTGCTCGAATGCCCAGGCGGATCGTGGTGGTGAACGACACGATGCAGCAGGGCTATCGCTATGAGTGCGTCGCGCCGGTCGGGCGCGCATTCGACCCGGAGTTCCAGCCGGAACTGACGCCGCAGGAGATGCTGCGGCTGGGCGTCTTCTGCGGCAAGTACATGACCGACTCGCGCGAAGAGTTTCCGCAGCGCTGGTTCAGCCATGCGAAGCTTGCCGCTGACCGACGCGACTGTTCGCTGAACTGCTTCGGCGTCGATGCGAGTCAGCCATTGAAGGTCTGGCGCGCCAAGGGCTGGATCCACCCCGACGATCCGCGCGGTTGGTTCCAATGGTATTGCCGCTACTACATGGGCCGACGGATACCCGAGGAAGATCGGCGCCAGATCAGACGTTGGAAGGCGATACGACGCCACATCCGCCAGATCGAGCGCAATTGCGAACCCGGCGACCTGACGTGCCGACCTCGCCAGCGGCAGGCGCTGCTGCACTGGGCCTACGACAGCCGCAAGATCTGACGGCATTCCAGCCGGCGCGGGCGCGGACTACTGTGGCGGCATGCGCTACGTATCCACCCGCGGCCAGGCGCCCATCCGCGATTTTTCCGGCGTGCTGCTGGCCGGGCTGGCCGAGGATGGCGGGCTCTATGTTCCCGAATCCTGGCCGCACTATTCGGCCGCCGATTGGCGCGCGATGCGTGGCCTGCCGTACCACGCGCTCGCCGCGCGCTTGATCCAGCCGTTTGTCGGCGACGCGATTGCATCGTCCACTCTGGCGACGCTGTGCCGCGACGCGTATGCCGGCTTCGGCCATCCCGCCGTCGTGCCGTTGATCCAGCTCGACACGAGCCTGTTCGTGCAGGAGCTGTTTCACGGTCCGACGCTGTCCTTCAAGGATTTGGCGCTGCAGCTTATCGGCCGCCTGTTCGATCATGTCCTTGCCGCTCGCGATGCACGGGTGACGATCGTCGGTGCCACCTCGGGTGACACTGGTTCGGCAGCCATCGAGGCCAGTGCAGGACGCGATCGCATCGACATCGCGTTCCTGCATCCGCACAGCCGGATCAGCGACGTGCAGCGTCGGCAGATGACCACCGTCACCGCCCGCAACGTCAGCAACATTGCGATCGAGGGTACGTTCGACGATTGCCAGGACCTGGTGAAGGCGATGTTTGCCGACGCGCCGTTCCGTCAGGAGCTGCATCTCTCGGCGATGAACTCGATCAACTGGGCGCGCATCGCCGCGCAGGTTCCGTATTACGTCGCCGCCGCATTGGCATTCGGCGCACCGGACCGCGAAGTTGCGTTCAGCGTGCCGACCGGTAATTTCGGCAACCTGCTCGCGGCCTGGGCGGCGCGGCGGATGGGGCTGCCGGTGACGCGGCTGATCGTCGGTTCCAATCGCAACGACATCCTGACGCGCTTCCTGGCTTCCAACGACATGTCGATCGCGACCGTTGAACCGAGCCTGTCACCCAGCATGGACATCCAGGTGAGTTCCAACTTCGAGCGCCTGCTGTTCGAGCTGCTGGATCGCGATGCCGGCGCTACTGCCAACGCAATGGCGGAGTTTCGTCGCACCGGGAAGATGGTTGTGCCAGACGCGGTCTGGCATCGCTGTCGCACGGTATTTCACGGCTTCCGGCTGGACGACGCCGGGACCGAACAGGAGATCGCGCGGTTGCACAAGGGCAGCGGCTACCTGGCCGACCCGCACACCGCGATCGGCGTCGCCGCTGCGGTGGCCAACCCGCCGGGACACGGTGTGCCGACGATCGCGATGGCGACAGCACACCCAGCGAAGTTTCCCGACGCGGTCGAGCGCGCCACCGGCATGCGTCCTGCGCTGCCCTTGCGGCTTGCCGATCTGTTCGATCGGCCGGAGCGGTTCAGCGTGCTGCCGAATGATCTGGCCGCGGTCGAGACCCAGGTGCGTGCACTGGCGCGGCGCAACGCATGAAGATCCTCGATGCCGTGCAGACTGCCACGGCGCTGCCGTTCGAGCGGCTGATCCCGGCGCTGCGCGACGCATTCGTGTCCGGAGCTGAGGTGCCGCTGCGTCATCGCCACGACATTGCGCAATCCGATGGCACCACGGCCGCGCTGCTGTTGATGCCGGCCTGGCGCGCGAATGGTCTGTTTGGCGTGAAGGTGGTCTCGGTATTTCCCGGCAATGGTGCGCGCGGCCTGCCGGCGGTGTCGGCGAGTTATCTGTTGTGCGAGGGCACGACGGGCGAGCACCTCGCGCTGATCGATGGAGGGGAGATCACCCGCCGCCGCACCGCCGCCGCATCGGCGCTGGCCGGGTCGTTTCTTGCCCGAGAGGATGCGAAATCGCTGCTGATCGTCGGCTCAGGCCATGTCGGTCGGCTGATGGCAGAGGCGTACCGTGTGGTGCGGCCGATCGAGCGCGTGATGGTCTGGAACATTCGCCCAGCGGGTGCCGAACGTCTTGCCGGTCGGCTTGGCGGTGAGGCGGTGACCGACCTCGCCGCGGCGGTGCAACAGGCCGATATAGTTTCATGTGCAACCTTGTCGCGCGAGCCGCTGGTTCGCGGCGAATGGTTGCGGCCCGGCGCACATCTGGATCTGATCGGCGGCTTCACGCCGGCGATGCGCGAGGCAGATGACGACGCGGTGCGTCGCTCTCGCGTGTTCATTGACACCGATGCGGCACTGGCCGAGGCGGGCGATCTGATCGATCCGATCGCCCACGGTGTGCTGTGCCGTGAGGACATCGCGGGTAGCATGTTCTCACTGTGCCGTGGCGAAGCGCCTGGGCGGCGTGATCCGACGGAGATCACGCTGTTCAAGTCGGTCGGTAGCGCGCTGGAGGATTTGGCGGCGGCTGGGCTGGCATATGGGAGGCAGGCAGATGGGCAAACTTGACGGCAAGGTCGCGATCGTCACCGGAGCCGCGCGCGGTCTTGGCCGCGCCTATGCGCGCAGACTTGCGGGGCTGGGTGCCAAAGTCGCGGTGACCGATCTGAACCTGAAGTCGTTTGAGGAATTTGAGGCTGAGGCGCAATCGATGACCGGCGAGAACACCGTCGCGGAGATCAAAGCCGGCGGCGGCGAAGCGATCGGCATCGAGGTCGATGTCTGCGATGAGAAGGCTGTGGGTGCAATGGTGCAGCGCGTCTTCGCGGAGTGGGGACGGGTGGATGTGCTGGTCGCCAATGCCGGTGGCGGACGCGGGCGTCCGGTGGACACCAAGGCGAGCACGCTGGATCCGGCGTTGCTGAGCCTGGTGACCAGCATGAACCTGTTCGGCACGGTCTACTGCTGCAACGCCGTCGCGCCGATCATGAAGCAGCAGCGAGCGGGGAAGATCGTCACGGTGAGTTCGGTGGCGGGCCTGTCGCCTTCGTCAGACGGCGGCTATGCACATTACGGCGCGGCGAAGGCGGCGATCGCGCACTACACGAAGTATCTCGCGCAGGATCTTGGGCCGTACGGCATCACAGCCAACTGCATCGCGCCCGGCACCATCACGACCGCACGCATCATGGCGACCGTGATCCCCGGGAGCGCCAACGCCAATCGCGATCGGACGGAACAGGTAGCGCTACGCCGGCTCGGCACGGTGGAGGACTGTGCCAAAGTGGTGGAGTTCCTGGTCACCGATCTCTCCGATTATGTGACCGGCACAATCATCCCGATCGATGGCGGGTTGCTGAGATCCTGAAGCCTCGCCGCACGGGCGTTGCTTGACCCAGATCGCTTCGTCGCTAGGCTCCTCCGCAATGACAACCGGGAGGTGTCGCCATGAGCCTCAGTCTCGACGGCGTCCGCGTGCTCGAACTGGCACGCTATCAGGCGGGTCCACGCGGTGGCATGATCTTGTCCGATCTCGGCGCCGAGGTGATCAAGATAGAACGGATGGGCGGCGAGGAGACGCGCAAGCACGCGCCGATGGTGCGTGGTCAGAGCATCTACTTTACCGTGTACAACCGCGGCAAGAAAAGCATCTGCCTCGATATGCGCACGCCGCGCGGCAAGGAGATCTTTGCTGATCTGGTGAAGACCGCGGATATCGTACTGGAGAATTTCAGGCCCGGCACGATGAAGGCCATGGGGTTCGAATACGAAAAGCTGCGCGCGCTGAACTCCGGCATCATCCTGGTGTCCGTGTCGGGTTTCGGGCAATACGGCCCCTACACCGATCGGCCCGCATTTGATCCGCTCGGTCAAGCCATGAGCGGGTTGATGTCGCTGACCGGCCAGCCGGTGGGCCAGCCACTGGGAACCGCATCATCCGTTGTTGATCGCTATACTGCGCTGCACGCCACGATCGGCGCCCTGGCCGCACTGCGCCATCGCGATCGCACGGGCGAGGGGCAGCTCGTTGATGTCTGCCTGCTCGAACTCGGCGCTGACGATGGTGGAGATTCCGACGTCGTACTATCTCGCCACCGGCGAGGAAGGCGGCGAAGGCGGACGGCCGCCGTATCGTGCGAAGGACGGCTATGTCGTGATCTCGGCTGGCGGCCGCGAGATGGCGGGGCGGTTGTCGCAACTGGTTTCGGGTGGAACCTCAAGCGGTGGCGAACCGATAACCGCTGGCCAGGGCGGTGGCGCTGCGCGCAAGGCATTGGAGGCGTGGTGCGCTGAACGTCCGGTCGAGACGATCTGCTCCGCGTTGATGGAAATCGGCGTGCCGGTTGCGCCGGTGCGCACGATCCCCGAGGTCGCGAAGGATCCGCATCTCTGGGAACGCGAGATGCTGGTGAAGATGGAGGACGCTGTCGCAGGCGAACTCTATGTGCCGGGCGTGACGGTGAAAATGTCCAAGACACCGGGCCATGTGGGGCCAGTTCCGACGCCGGGACAACACACCGACGAAGTGCTGGGGCGACTGCTGGGCTATGATCGCGACACGCTCGGCGAACTGCGGCAGGCCGGCGTGATCGCATGACAACCGTCGCGATCATCGGCGCCGGCATTGGCGGCGTTTATCTGGTTGCCGAGTTGGGTCTGACCGGGCACCGGTTGCGGCTGCACGATCTCGACGACACGCGGCTCGCTGACATCCGCGCGCATGGCGGTGTGGATGTGGAACCCGGCGGTCTCGCGGCGGTCGAGTATGCGACGACGGACCTCGCCCGAGCTGTCGATGGCGCCGAGGTCATCATCGTGGTCACCGGCGGCAATGCGCAGGAGACGGTGGCGCGGTCGCTCGCGCCGTTGCTGTGCGATGGCCAGATCGTCCTGCTGATCCAGGGCAACACGGGCGGTTCGCTGGTGGTGCGTCGTGCGCTGGATGCGGCGGGTTGCCGCGCGGATGTCGATGTCGCCGAGATGGACAACTATCCGTTCTCCAACTGGCGTTTGTCGCCGACGCGCATCCGGCCGATCGTGAAAAAGCGCTGGCTGCAGATAGCGTCGTTCCCCGGCAGCCGCATCGCTTCGGTGTTTTCGCGCCTTGGGCCGTTGTTCCCGCATGCGGTCGCCGCGCCGAGTGTGATCCACACCGGCTTTACCAACGCGAACGCGATGCTGCATGTAGCGAACTGCGTCGGAAATGCTGGCAAGATCGATCGAGGTGAGGCCTACAAATTCTATGCCGAGGGCGTGACATCGTCGGTCGCTCGGCTGTACCAGGCGATCAACGGCGAGCGCGTTGCGGTGGCCGCGGCGCTCGGTGCAACGGTGCCGACGCTGGAGGACTGGTTCGATCGCGTCTACGGCGTTCGCGGCACGGACCTGGTAGAGAGCTGCCAGTTGCTCACCACCAACGCCGACGGGCCGTATCAGGCGACGGGCACACCGAAGTCGTTCGAGCACAAGTACATCACAGAGGACGTACCTGTGGGGCTAATGCCGATGGCGGCGCTGGGTGCGGCGGCCGGCGTACCGACGCCGGCGATCGATGCGCTGATCACGCTGGCACGCGCGATGGCCGGCAGGTATTTTTCCGGCGAGGCGCGCACGCTGGACCGCATGGGTCTTGCCGGAATGAGCGCGTCGCAGGTCAGGCGTGTCGTGGAAATGGGGAGCGCGTAGATGCTGTTCGCCTGCTTGCCGCCGGACGCACGAATTCCAGGTCGGTTCCCGGGCCCGCCACATCCGCGCGGCAGGCATTTCACCGTCGACATTCATTGCCACGTGCTGACCGAAGCGGCCGAAGCAATGTTCCGTGCAGCGGGCGCCGTCGATCGTCGGCCGCGCGAAGTGTTCGCCAATGCGCGCACGCGCGAGGTAAACCGGCAGCAGGTGGAGCGGACGCGCGTGCAGTTCACTTCGGTCGAGAAGCGGCTCGCCGACATGGACGTGATGGGGATCGACATCCAGGCGCTCACCCCCGCGCCTAACCAGACCTATTACGACACGCCGCCCGACCTCGGCATCACCACCGCGCGCGTGATCAACGACAACATCGCCGACATCGTGTCGCAGCATCCCGATCGCTTCGTCGGCCTTGGCACGGTGCCGTTTCAGGCGCCCGAACTGGCGGTTGACGAGCTGATACGACTGCATCGATCGCTCGGGCTGCGCGGCATCGAGATCGCTACCAACGTCGCCGGAGAGGACCTGTCTGCCGACCGCTTCCGCCGGATATTCGCCAAGGCGGAGGAACTCGGGCTAACGATCTTCATGCACCCCACCGGGTTCACCGAGGCGCGGCGCTTCGCCGATCATTACTTCACCAACGTGATCGGCAACCCGCTGGACACGACAGTGGCGGTGCATCACCTGATCTTCGGCGGCGTGCTGGAGCAATGCCCGAATTTGAAGCTGGTGCTCGCGCACGGCGGCGGGTATCTGCCGGCCTATTCAGGCCGCATTGACCATGCGGCCAGTGCGCGACCCGATTGCTGCGAACAGATGCAGACGATGCCTACCGAATATCTCAAGCGGCTATACTTCGATTCACTGGTCTACACACATCCCCAACTGGAATATCTCGTGCGGCAGTATGGGGCCGACCATGTGCTGGTGGGAACGGACTATCCCGCCGACATGGGCGAGATCGACCCGATCGGCTTCATTGAAGGCGCGGCTGGGCTGAGCGCAGAGGAACGTGCGGCAATCCTTGGGCTGAATGCTGCGCGGCTGCTGGGGATCGCTGTGTCGCCAGGGATTGCTTCGTCACAGCGCTCCTCGCAATGACAGGTGTCGTGCGTCAGTTGCTGAACCCCATCGCCTCGTCATAGGCGCGCTGTATCGCTTCCGGTTGGCCCACGAGAAACGGGAACTCGCGGCGGGGTGCGATGCCCGGTCGTTCCCGCTCGATCTCGTCGCGTGTCAGACCTTCGACGAACTGCTTGCGGCCGATGATTGGCAGAGTGATGCAGCGGTTCACCTCCGGATCGCGCACCATTGCTGTCGGCTCGCCGCCGGCCGCGACCGTATCGAGATCACGGAAAAAGCGCTGCCGCATCATGATGATGCCCCGGTCGCTGCGCCCCAGATGCTCGCGCTTGCGGTCGGTGATCGCTCCCTGTCCGACCCAGCCGACGAAATCCTGGTTCATGATGTGGCTGGTGATCCACCGTCCCGTCTTCTCATCGACGATCGGCGAGTACCAATAAGGGATGCTGTTCTGGACGTAAGGTTCGCGATCCTTCGGCACACGCGTGAAGAACCAGCCGACGCTCAGCGTGTTGGTATCGTCGATCGGCACGCGCCACTCGAAGTGATTGCCGGTGAACAGCGCGTTCGGCCACAGGCAGACACGGCCGACGGTCCATAGCTGGCTTGCTTCGTCTGAATCCTCGCGGACGCGACGATAGACCAGGCCATAGTCGAATTCGTCGAATGCCAACTTGAGATGACGTGGCGCATAGGGACCGTTGCGCCCCGCCAGCTTGCCGCCCCAGTTGTCGTGCATCCATTCGAAATGCACCGGATCGATCGAATTCTCCTGGCACTGGAACCAGTTGCAGGGGACAGTCGAGAACACGATCTGCACGAACCCATTGTTCCAGCAGAAGGGCTCCCAGTTCGGCACCAACGGCGCAGGCTCCGGACCCAGATATGCCCACAGCAGTCCCGCCTTCGCCTCGACACGATACGCGCGGATGCGGATCTGATCGCGGAAACGGATCTCCGGCGCGTCGGTGTCCTCGAACGGCTGCTCGCGGCAGGCGCCGGTCTCATCGAACATCCAGCCATGATAGTTGCAGCGTAGGCCGCACTGCTCGACAATGCCGTAGCTGAGGTCGGCGCTGCGGTGCGGGCAGTGGCGTTCCAGCAGACCGTAGCTGCCCGAAAGATCCTTGTACAGCACAAGGTCTTCGCCGAACAGCCGCACCGGTTTGGTGGGATGGTCATCCAGTTCGGCAACCGCCGCAATCGGCTGCCAGTAGCGGCGCAGCAGCGCACCCATCTTCGTGCCGGGTCCGACCTCGGTCAGCAGCCGATTGCGTTCGTCGCTCAACATCAGACGAGCTTCACCAGCTTCTGCATGCAGCGGATGTCCTGTTCCGGTGCGATCGGCGTGCCGCGGTTGCGCATTGCGGTGCGCGCCACCTCCCCCACGTAGATATCGCCGCGCGAGTCGATTGCCACGCCATGCGGCGCGATGAACTGGCTCGCGCGCTCGCGCGTTGCGTCGCCGAGACGTGCGATCGGTTTGCCCTCATGCGTCACGATGCTGACCCGCGGACCGATACCGGGTGACTTCGCGTTCACCGCCATGCCCGGGCCGCTCTCGCCGATATAGGCCAGTCGGATTCCGCCCGCGCGTCATGCACAGCCCACACGGTCGATGCAGGTTGTTCCACTGCGCGTGATACTTGCCCTTGCCGTCGAATACCTGCACGCGATGGTTCTCGCGATCCGCCACGTATATCCACCCGTCCTCATCGCAACAGATGTTGTGCACGACGTTGAACGCGCCCGGATCGGTGCCCGGCTCGCCCCAGGAGAACTGCAGCTTGCCGTTCGGCGAGTATTTGTGCACGCGGGCGTTGCCGTAGCCATCGGCGACGTAGATATCGCCCTCGGGCGATAGCGCGGTATGCGTGCAGCGGTTGAACGGATCGCCGCCGTACATCGGCGCCGGTTCGCCGGGTACGCCGATCTCCAGCAGCAGCTTTCCCTGAAGTGTCAGCTGCCGCACCGTGTGGTCGCCATCGTCGGTGCAATAGATCGTGTCGTCAGGTGCCAGGTGCACTCCGTGCGGGCGCCTGAAGAGACTCTCGCCCCAGGAACGCAGAAAATTCCCTTCGCGGTCGAACACCATCATGGGGTGTTCGCTGCGGGCAAAGACGTAGACGTTGTCTTTGCTGTCGACACCCACCGCGGCGACTTCGCCGTAGTGCCAGCCGTCAGGTAGCTTGCCCCAGTTCTCGATCACCTCGTAGCGGTGCTCGCCGGAGCCGACGATGATTGCCATGGCTGCTTCCTCCCTTATGCCGCCTTGCGTGCCTCCTTGGGCGTGTGCCGATCGAGGAACGTCAGCACGCGGCGCGACTGCTCACCCAGATGCTCGGGACCGCGCCAGTTCTCCAGCACTTCGATGCCTGGCAGAAGTTGCGCAAGTTCCGCCGATGTCACGGCGGGATGCGGTTTGTCGATGCCTGGCAGCAGGAAAGTCGGCACTCTGCATCGGCGGCAGAATTCGCGGCTGACGCAGAACACAAACTCGCCGCCCCACATGTTCTTGCCGAAGGTGGCGATCTTCGCGTCGTCGAGCTGCGGGCGTTCGGCCTTCTGCTCCTTGGCCCATTCGGCGAAACTCTCCGGGAAGTAGTCCGGATGATCGGGATGCAGGCCAATCGGATTTTGCAGCACCGCGGCAGTGACGCGATCAGGCGCGATCTCGCAAAGCTTCAGGCAGAAGCTGCCGCCGATGCAGCCGCCCAGCGTGTGGAACCGGCGGAAGCCGAGATGATCCATCAACGCGAGATGGTCGGCAGCGTACGTGTTCCAACTGTGATTGGCCTCGATCGCAGTGCGCGAACGGCCGGCGTTGCGCTGGTCCATTGCGATGACGTGATAGCTGCCGGCAAGCGATTGTGTCCAGTCACTCCATGGCCGCGGCGGCCCGTCGACCGGATCGTGCCACATCTCGGCGCGTGAGCGCATGCCGCCTGGCGCGAACAGCAGGACGGGATAGCCCTGGCCGTATTCCTCGTAATAGATCTCGCCGTCCGGACGCTTCAGCACGGGCATAATGGTTCCCTCTCCGATTGGTTTTGCGTGAGCCTATCACCGGGTCCGAGAGCAGGACCAGTGTGCGAGAAAGCAAGCGTATTGCCGGAATTGCCAGTGAGGCCTAGCCTATCTGCAAAATTGCGAAAGGGAGCTGGCGCGACAGCCGGTTCATTCGTAATCGGCGCGCCGCAACGGCCCTCATTCGACAAGATTTTGCCTGATGAGGAGGAAGAGCGATGACGTACGATCTGCTGATCAAGAATGCGCGTGTCGTGGATGGTTCCGGCGAGCCGTCGTTCCAGGCGGACGTGGCGGTAAATCAAGGAAAGATTGTCGGCGTAGGGAAATACAACGGGGGCGCCAAGCGTACCATCGACGCCGCAGGCCGCGTGGTCGCCCCTGGATTCATCGATCACCACACACACTTCGATCCGCAGGCGCTGTGGGATCCGTATTGCGGTTCCTCGGTTCAGAACGGCCACACCACGATCCTGGTCGGCCAGTGCGGCCAGGTCATCGCGCCGGCGAGGCCCGGCGACCACGACTGGTACCTCGAGTTCTTCGCGGAAGCCGAGGCCATCCCGATGAGCGTGATGCGTCAGGGCATCGACTTTACGTGGGAGTCGGTCGCCGATTACATGGATGCACTCGGCAAGCGTCGCGGCTGCAATGTGGGCACCTTGGTCGGGCATTCGGGAATCCGCCGCTATGTGATGGGCGAGGCGGCCTCGGAGCGGGCCGAAGCAACGGCCGAAGAACTTGCCCAGATGAAGCGGCTGATCAGCGACGCCATGTACGCCGGAGCGCTGGGCTTCAGTACATCTCCGCTGGGCCGCGGTGATCCCGCCGGTGTCGGTACCGATGCGGAGCGGCTCGCACTAGCCGATGTGCTTGGAGAGTTGGGGACGGGCGTGATGCAGGTCTCGGGAGGCGCCCCCGGCGGCACCAAGGCGACACGCCAGATGGCTCACGACCTTGCTGCGCGGACCGGTCGGCCGACCATCTACAACCTCGTGACCCAGCCGATCGAGCGGCCCGAGGAATGGCAGGAGCATCTGCGCTGGCTGGAGGATTCTTTTCGATCGGGCGCGCGCTGTTACGGCTCGTGCGTCTCGGTTGTTGCCGGTCCGATCTTCGACCTGCGGCTTGGACTCGACGTGCCACAGGATGAGGATCTGACTAACCCGAACAGCCTGTTCGCCGGCATGCCGACCTGGGACAGGGTCATGGCGCTGCCATATCAGGAGAGGATGAAGGCTTTCCGCGATCCGGAAACCCGCAAATCCCTGAGCGCAGAGGCGGTGGAAGGCACCATCGCGCAGGAGCGGCCTGGCACGGATCGGCGCGGGCGCGCGCGCGGCTTCTTCAACCGTCGCTGGGACCTGGTCCAGGTGTTCATGACCCAGCACGAGCGGAACCGCGGGCTCGAGGGCAAGAGTGTCGCGCAGATTGCCCAGGAGCAGGGCAAGAGCGTGATGGACGCGTTCCTCGATCTGTCGCTCGACGAAGATCTGCAGACGTTCTTCATCGGCGTCGACCGCAACACCGATCCCGCGGCGCAAAAGCAGATCCTCGGCTCGCCGTACACGGTGATCGGAACAAGCGACGGCGGCGCGCGTCCGCACTCGGCTGACCGCCATGAGTACAGCACCAATCTGCTGGGACACTGGGTGCGCGAGCAGCAGATCATGTCGCTCGAGGAGGCGGTGCATCGCCTCACCGGCAGGACGGCGTTGATGCACGACATGGACGACCGTGGCTTTGTCGCCCCAGGGAAGGTGGCGGATCTGGTCATCTTCAACCCTGACACCATCGCACCGAAGCCGCGCGTGCCCGTGAACGACATGCCGGCCGGAGGGGTACGCGTAAAGCGCGACGCCGTCGGGATCGACTATGTCGTCGTCAACGGCACGGTGCTGCTGGACAACGGCGAACTGACCGACGCGCTGCCGGGTCAGATCGTTCGCGGTCCGCTGCATCGGGCGAACCACCCGTAGTCGGCATCGAGCCCCTCCTGCCGGTCATTGCGGGAGGGGCTCGAGGCTCCGTCAGGAGAACGGCATGAGCGAGACCCGGCACGCGAGCTTCACTTTCGCCGATTTCGGCCTGCAGAACGGCGAGGTGATGCCGGAGGTCACCATCGCATACTGCACGCGCGGCAGGCTCGCGGCGGATGGTCGCAACGCCGTGCTGGTGACGCACGGCTACACCAGCGGACACCGTATGATCGAATTGGGCGCGGGTTCGTCCGAAGGCTCGTGGAGCACGCTGGTCGGGCCGGGCGCGCCGATCGATACCGATCGCTGCTTTGTGGTGTGCTCCAACATGCTGGGCTCCAGCTACGGCTCGACCAACGCCGCGACGCGCGATCCGCGCACCGGACGCCCGTATGGCTCGCGCTTCCCGCACATCACGGTGGCGGACATCGTGACCGCGCAGCGCCATCTGCTGCAGCATCTCGGCGTGAAGCATATGCGCGCGGTGGTGGGGCCATCGTATGGTGGGTTTCAGGCATTCCAGTGGGCGGTGACGTTCCCCGACGACATGGACGGTGTTGTCCCGGTGGTGTCTTCGCCGCGCGCGCAGAGCCGCGACCGCGTGGCGACGCTTCTGGCTCGGTTCGAGCAGAACCCGAACTGGCACGGCGGCGATTACTACGACACGCCCGGCATGTTCGACAGCCTGTTGGCACTGCGGGTGGAGACGCTGAAGCGCTATGGCATGAACGCGTCTGAGGCGGAGATCACCCGGCTGGCGTCGGTTTGGGCGAAGGAGTTCGACGCGAACTCGCTGCTGATTCTGGGTCGGGCAATGGAGTCTTACGACGTCAGGCCGGAGCTGCGTCGTATCAGCGTCCCGGTGCTGTATGTGCTGTCGCGCACGGACGAGCTGTTTCCCCCGAGCCTGGCGCCTGGTGTGATGGCCAGCTTGCACGATGCCGGCGTTGCAGCGAGCTATTTCGAGATCGACAGCGAATTGGGCCACCTCGCTTCCGGCGCCGATGCCGCAAAATGGGCATCGGCGCTGCGGGAGTTCATGCAGAAGGTGACATCGCGAGCGTAGCAGAGCACCCGGAGTTAATCGGCTTTCGACTTCGCCGAGGTGCCGCCCAGCAGATGGCCAAGCGGCATGAGCCACTCGATGTGGTCACACACGATCTTGGTGACCGCCAGCAGAGGCATCGAGAGCAACGCTCCTGGTATGCCCCACAGCCAGTCCCAGAACATCAGTGATGAGATCACCATGACCGGGTTCAGGGTGAAGCGGCGCGCGAGCAGCATTGGCGTGATCGTTTCCCCCTCCAGCACATGGATCCCGAGGTATATCGCCGCGGGAAGCAAGGCTTGCCAGATAGATGCGAAGGTGAAGACGCCCACGAAGAAAAAGATCACCATTCCGGTCACGGGACCGATGATCGGAATGTAGTTGAGCAGAAAGGCCAGCGTCCCAAACAGGAGCGGATCCGGCATTCCCAGTAGCCAGACCGCCAATCCGGCGAACAGACCGACCAGCGCGTTCATCAGCGTGATCGTGAGCAGGTAACGCGATATGTTGTCCTCGATCTCTGTCACGATCGACACTGCTCGGCGCTTTTCGTCGAAATGCGGCAGTATCTCGACGAAGCGGCGCAGCAGGGTATCGCTCGATGCCAGGAAGAAGAATAGGAGCAGCATCAAGGTGAAGCCTTCACCCAGGAAGGCGCGGCCGCCTTGCAGCACCGATGAGCCAATACCCATGAGGCTGCCACCAACGTCGGCGGATTGCGATGCTGCCGCGCCGGGCGGGGGCGCGTTCTGAGCAGCCGGCTGGTCGCCGCTCTGCGACATCAGATTTTGCAGTTGCTGCACGCCGTGCTGCATCAACCGGATCGGCCTTTCGAGAAACCGCAGTTTATCGACCAAAGCGGGCAGCGATTGCGGAGCTTTGGCAATCCAGCCGGAGGCCGGGACGGAAAGCGCATAACCCATCGCCCCCACCACACTGAACAACGCGACAATCAGCAACAGCGCCGCGATCATTCGCGGAATGCGCAACCGACGGTTCAGCAGACGCATCGCCGGGCCCAGCACCAGCGCCAGGACCAGCGCCAGCACGAAGGGCAGGATGATCGCCGCGGCGAAGAACAGCGTATAGAGCACCGCCAGCACGGTCAGGATGATGAGGCAGACCTGGCCGACGCTCGTCGAGGAGCGTTCCAGAATCTCTTGTGCCCTGCGAACCTTGGCGCGCTCATCGTCCTCAGAGGATGCTTGCGCAATGGTTGAGTCCTGGACCATGCTGTTCCCCTCTCTGCGGCGCCCGATTCCGGCGGTTATGGCGTTTTGTTGACCCCGGTGGGCACCCATGCATAGAACCTCCCCTTACAGTGGGCGCGAATGCCATGACCAGAGCAGAATTCGAGACGGACCTTCGTGGTGAAGGTTATGAGGTGAGCGAAGGGGACATTCAGCCCAATGTGCATCGCGACGCGCACGCGCATGGGTTTGACGCACGCCTGTTGGTGCTCGACGGGTCCATTACGCTCATCTTCGGTGAGGACCGGGTAACCTATGGGCCGGGCGACTCCTGCAGCGTTGCGGCAGGGACCATGCACGAGGAGCACACGGAAGCAGACGGCGTTCGCTACGTCGCGGGACGACGATCAGCGTCCGCCTAATCGGACGGCGGAGACAATCCGCCGCGCAACGTGCAGAAATGGAGAAACTCCCATGTCGATCATCGGCTGGCTGGTCTTGGGCCTCATCGCAGGCTTCATCGCCAGCAAGATAGTGAACAAATCAGGCGAAGGAGTCATCCTCGACATCGTGCTGGGGATTGTCGGCGCTATCGTGGGCGGCTTTCTATTCAGCCTCATCGGGGCTGCCGGAGTCACCGGCTTCAACCTTTACAGCATGTTCGTGGCAGTTATCGGTTCGGTCGTGGTGCTGGTCATCTACCATGCCGTAGCCCGCAGAGCCTGACTGCCGCGGGCCGCGACGCAAGAAATCCCACCTGCGTATGGCGAGACCCGCTACGTCATGCTGATCCTGGTGAAGTCCTGATACCAGCTTTGCGCCGGATGGAACCCTGTGACTTTTTTGCTCATCGCGCGCGGGTTGAGGTCGTGCACGATGAACAGCCACGGCGCCTCATCCACCACCATGGCGTGCGCCTGCGTCAGCAGCTTCATCTGTTCGGCTGGATCAAACGTCGCCTGCGCCTTCTTTAGCAGATCGGTGCAGGCCTGGTCGCTCCAGTGACCCCAATTGTAGTTGATCGGTGAGAAGCTATCGATCGCGTAGTAGCGGAACATTGACGAGGGGTCGGTGAAGCTGAGACTGATATTGATCCCGTCGTCGCCGTGCGACTGCGGCGCGGTCGGCGCCGCTGCGGACTGCCACCAACATGGTGCCCCATTCAACCACATCGAAGTCGATGTCCATGCCGACGGCCTTGAAGTTCTGCTGCATGAACTCGTTCATCGGGATCGGCACCATCTGACCGGAGCCCGACGTCGAGATCATGATCTTCGCTTTCACCGGCTTGTCCGGGCCGTAGCCGGCTTCCTTCAGCAGCGCCTTCGCCTTCTCCGGATCATAGGTGTAGTGATTCTTCGGCGTGCCGAAACACGGGCTGTCAGGCGGATACAGACCGATCGCCGGTTTCGCCGTGCCGTTCAGCATCTTGCACATGCCTTCGCGATCGACCGCGTAGTTGATCGCCTGGCGCACGCGCACATCCTTGAACGGCGAGTTGTCCAGGGTGTTCAGCGCGTATGGATAGGTGTGCGGATACGGCCACAGGCTGATCTGCAAACCTGCCTGCTTCAGCGAAGGGATCGAATCCGGCGGCGGCACTTCGATCCAATCCACCTGCCCGGAGCGCAAGGCGGCTACGCGCGTGGTGGCTTCCGGCATCGGGTAGACCACCATCTTGTCGAGCTTGGGGACCCGCGCCTTGTCCCAGTAGTCATCGTTGCGCGTCATCTCGGCGTACTGACCGAGTACCACCTTGGTGATCTTGAACGGCCCGGTGCCGGAGGGTTCCTTGGAGAACGCCGCCCACGTCTTGCCGACCTTCTCCCACTGCGTCGGGCTTGCGATCAGGATGCGCGTCAGCAGATAGGGCAGAAAGCTGAACGGGTAATGCGTCGTCAGGACGATGGTCTTGTCGTCGGCCTTCTCGAACTTGTCGATCATCGACACGGTGGCGCGTACGATCGGCGCGGCGGGCGCATCGTATTGCGGCGACTTGTCGTCGTAGATCCGCCGCATGTTCCAGATCACCGCGTCGGCGTTGAACTCCGAGCCGTCGTGGAACTTCACGCCTTGCCGCACCTCGCAAATCCAGCGCAGCGGGTTGGTCTCGTCGGCGTGCCACGCAGTGAACAGGCCCGGCGTGATGTCGGCCAACTGATCGGTGTGGGTGAAGTCCCAATTGACGATCGAGTTGTAGGCCGGGTAGCCGAGAAAGCGGAACCCTTCGCCGCCGTTGTTGGGGATTCCGTGGGTGGTAGGCAGGTCGGCTGCGGTCATGCCGATGCGGAGGACCTGCGGACTGGCGGCGAATGCCGGCATTCCGGGAAGTGCCGCAGCGCCTGCCGCGGTAGCGATGAAGCCACGCCTGGTGAACATAGAGCCTTCCGTTCTTTGTCTGTGGGTTGGCGAAGGGCTACGCGATTGCCGGCTCGGCGCCGACGCGCTCGATCATGCCGACCATCGCGTCGGTATCGATCACGTCGCAGAACGCGTGAGCCATTGCCGACAGCGTCGCGTTGTGCTCGTCGTCGTTGAACGTCGCATTGCCGTCGGTAATGAAGAAAACCTTGTAGTTCAGCATCATCGCGTCGCGCGCGGTGGACTTGCAGCACACCTGCGTGGCGGTGCCGGTGATGATCAGCGTGTCGATGTCGCGCTCCTGCAAAATTGCATGCAGGTCGGAAGATCCCGGTGCGAAGGCACCGAAGCGACGCTTCTGCACCTTGAGGTCCTGCGGTAGCACGTCGAGGCCCGGCCATATCGCGTGGCCGAACGCACCGGGACTGAATGTTTCAATCATGCGCTGGCGGCGTTCGGGCGTGCAGAAGTGCTCGAAGAAGGTGGACCAGGTGGCGACGGCGACCTCATCGAACGTGTTCTGGATGTAGACCACCAAGCCACCTGCCTCACGCAGCGCGGCGCTGATGCGGTTGACGTTCGGCGCGATTTCCCGTGCCGGGGCTATCTCGGCGACCTGTCCGGGAACCGTGAAGCCGTTCTGCAGATCGACCACGATATGGGCAGTCCGCTCAGGAATTAGGCTATCGAAGACACGCAATCGGCCGCGCCGTTGAACCGCGCGGGTGACGACATCGGGATGGATGGCTGGATTATGCACGATCTACCTCGCTTTGCTGACTGACACGCCATGCTGCGGCGCAGCATTTTAATGTTTGGCCAGACCAAAAGGCAAATGCCGAAATAGTAGGCTGAAAAATCGGCTGGACAGATCGCTCCGTCTGCGGTGAACTTGGGCATAATGCTGCAATGCAGCATCCCGCGCCGGGAGCTTTCGAGCATGCTCATCTTCGCCGCCCGCCGGATAATTCAGGCGATCCCGATCCTGCTCGGGGTGTCGCTGGTCGTGTTCGGCCTCGTCCACATCGTGCCCGGCAACCCGATCGATCTCCTGATGCCACCCGAGGCATCGCCCGAGGTGATCGCGCAGATGAAGGCGGCGTTCGGCTTCGACAAGCCGCTCTATCTGCAATATCTGCTCTGGCTCGGTCGTGCGCTTCGCGGCGACTTCGGCCTGTCGGTGTTCAACGCAACACCCGTGTGGGGCCAACTGGTCACCGCACTCGGCAACACCTTCATCCTCGCCATTCTCGCTGCGATAGTCGGCTTCACGCTGGGCACCGTGTTCGGCCTGCTCTCAGCGGTGTTCCACGGACGCTGGCCAGACAAGCTGTTCTCCGCTATCGCGACCACCGGCGTCAGCCTGCCGCACTACTGGTGCGCCATCGTGCTGGTGCTCGCCTGCGCTGTGCTGCACGACTGGCTGCCGGCGCAGGGCATGGGCGATGATTCGCTGCCGCTGTACGACCGGCTCGAGTATCTCGTGCTGCCGGTGGTGACGCTGTCGCTGATTCCGATGGGCGTCCTCGGCCGACTGGTGCGCGCGACTGTGCTAGAGATTCTCAGTCAGGAGTTCGTCGGCGCGCTGACCGCCAAGGGCCTGACGCGCTGGCCGGTGATCCGCCACATCTGCCGCAACGCCGCCCCGCCCGTGCTGGCGCTGATGGGGCTGCAGTTCGGTTACCTGCTAGGCGGCAGCATCTTAGTGGAGACGGTGTTCAACTGGCCGGGCTCCGGCAACCTGCTGAACCTCGCAATCTTCCGCCGCGACATCCCAGTGCTCCAGGCGACGATCCTGCTGCTCGCCTCGTTCTTCGTCGTGCTCAACCTGTTGGTCGATATCGCCCAGGCGGCGATCGATCCGCGCATCCGCCGGTAAACGCCATGTCGCAGGCAACCGCCGATCTGATCAGACGCGGACTCGCTCCGGTCGAAGTAACGCCGGTCGCGGCGGCGCCGGGTTATTGGAAGGCAGTCGGGCAACGCTTGACGCGCGATCCTGTCACCATCGCGGTCACCGTCATTCTACTCGGCATCATCTTCATCTCGATTGCCGCGCCGTTGGTGGCCGGCGCCGATCCGTATACCGGCAGCGTGCTCGCGCGACTGAAGCCGATCGGCGCGCCGGGTCACTGGCTCGGCACCGACGAGACCGGCCGCGATCTGTGGGCGAGGCTCTGCTATGGCGGCCGGCTGTCGCTGCTCGCCGGCATCCTGCCGGTGTCCATCTCGCTGATTGTCGGTGGCTTTCTCGGCATTCTTGCGGGCTATGCTGGCGGACTGCTCGGCACGCTGATCATGCGCACGATGGACGTGTTCTACGCGTTTCCCTCCATCCTGCTGGCGATTGCGATCTGCGGGCTGCTCGGCAACGGACTGTCGAATTCGGTGATCGCATTGTCTGTGGTTTTCATCCCGCCGATGGTGCGGATCTCCGAGACGGTGACCACGCAGGCGCGGCACCTCGACTTTGTCGAGGCGGCGCGCGCGTCGGGCACCACGACGATGCAGATCATTCGGCATCATGTGTTGGCGAATGTGTTGGGACCGATCCTGGTCTACGCGACCAGCCTGATCAGCGTGTCGATCATTCTTTCGGCAGGGCTGAGCTTTCTGGGTCTCGGCGTGACACCGCCTCAGGCAGAGTGGGGACTGATGCTGAACTCGCTGCGCCAGGCGATCTACGTGCAGCCCTACGTCGCGGCGTTGCCAGGCGTGATGATCTTCATCACCTCGATGTGTTTCAATCTGATGAGCGACGGGTTCCGCAGCGCAATGGATGTGAGGCTGAACAAGTGAGCATGACCGCTGACCCGCGCGATCGCGGTGGGCCGGCGCAGCCGCTGCTGCTGGTCAACGCCCTGCGCAAGCACTTCCCGGTTCGCGGTGGACTGCTCGGCCGCCAAGTTGCGACGGTGCAGGCGGTCGACGACGTCTCCTTCTCCGTGCGCAAGGGAGAAACGCTCGGCATCGTCGGCGAGTTCTGGCTGCGGCAAGTCCACCACCGCCCGCCTGCTGATGCGCCTGATCGAACCCGATGCAGGCGACGTGGTGTTCGACGGCGATCCGGTCGGCGACCGCCACGGCCTCAGCATCAACGCGATGCGCCGACAGATGCAGATGGTGTTCCAGGACAGCTATTCTTCCCTCAACCCGCGCATGACCATGGCCGAAAGCATCGCCTATGCGCCGCGCATGCACGGCCTGCCGACAAAGGATGCGTTGTCGCGCGCGGAAGACCTGCTTGCACAGGTCGGGCTCAATCCGCGCCAGTACGCGCGGCGCTATCCGCACGAGCTGTCGGGCGGCCAGCGTCAGCGCGTGAACGTCGCGCGTGCGCTCGCGCTGGAGCCGCGCCTGGTGATCCTCGACGAGGCGGTGTCGGCGCTCGACAAGTCGATCGAGGCGCAGGTGCTGAACCTGCTCGCCGAACTGAAGGCGCGCTTCAACCTGACCTACGTGTTCATCAGCCACGACCTCAACGTGGTCGAGTATGTCAGCGACCGCGTGCTGGTGATGTATCTCGGCCGTGTGGTCGAGACCGGACCGGTGGAAGCGATCTACGCCAGCCCGCGCCATCCGTATACACGCGCGCTGTTCGCCTCCAAGCCGACGATCGATCCCGATCGCCGCACCACGGAGCTGCCGTTGACCGGCGATCCGCCCAATCCGATCAATCCGCCTTCGGGCTGCCGCTTCCGCACGCGCTGCGCCTTCGCACAGGCAATCTGTGCCGAATTAGTGCCGCCGCTCGCCGCGCCATTGGATGGAGCCGACGACAGCGGCGCGCATCTCGTCGCCTGCCACCTTCCGGATGCGCAGCAGCAGGTGCTGCATGCCTGACATCATGCCCGTTGAAGCGCCGGTGTTGCGGGTCGATGATCTGACGGTGCGCTTCCGTCGCCGCGGCATGAATGTGGCGGCAGTGAACGGCGTGTCGTTCGCGCTGGCACGCGGCGAGACACTCACCATCCTGGGCGAATCCGGCTCCGGCAAGAGCGTTAGCCTGAAGGCGCTGATGGGCCTGCTGCCCGATTACGCGCAGATCGAGGGTGACGTCTGGCTGGACGGCAAGCCGGTGCTCGTGTTGCCTCCTGCGGAGCTCGCGAAGCTGCGCGGGAGCGCGGTCTCGATGATCTTCCAGGAGCCGATGGCGGCGCTCGACCCAGTCTACACCATCGGCGAACAGATCGCCGAGACGATCGTGCAGCACGAAGGCGTCAGCCGCAGCACCGCGATGCGGCGCACGCTCGATCTGTTGGACCACGTCAAAATTCCCTCCGCTGCGCGTCGGATGAAGAACTATCCGCACGAGTTATCGGGCGGCATGCGGCAGCGCGCGATGATCGCGCTCGCGCTCGCCTGTTCGCCGAGTGTGCTGCTCGCCGATGAACCGACCACCGCGCTCGACGTCACGGTGCAGATTCAGATCCTGCTGCTGCTGCGTCAGTTGCAGGAGGAATTCGGCATGGCGATCGTATTCGTCACGCACGACGTGGGCGCCGCGGCGGAGATCTCCGACCGCATCGCTGTGATGTATGCCGGCCGCTTCGTCGAGACCGCGACGACGCGCGAGATCATGCGTTCGCCGCGGCATCCCTATACGGAGGGGCTGCTCGCTTCCACGGTGCATGGTGGGCTGCGTGGCCGCGTCCTGGAGACGATCCCCGGCGCCACTCCCAACCTCGCGCATCTGCCGCCCGGCTGCGCGTTCGCACCGCGCTGCCGCTATGTCCGCGATATCTGCACGCATGGCGAGGTGCCAGTGACCGTGTCACCGACCGGTGAGATGGTACGCTGCGTTCGCGTCGTTCCCGTTCCAGCTCAGGAGGTGTCAGCATGAAACCCAGTGTCAGCGAAACCGAATTCGACATCATGGTGAAGCAGACCGGCCTGCCGCTTAGTGCCGAGCAGAAGGCGACGTTGCACGACGCGTACTGGATGCTGGAAGCGATGATCGCGCGGGTGAATGGCCCGATGCCGATCGAGATCGAGCCCGCGCACATGTTCACACCGGAGGTACGGTGATGGACAAGATACCCACGATTGCCGAGGCCGCGAGGCTGATCGCGGCGAAGGAGCTGTCGCCGGTCGAGCTGACCAAGGACTGCATCGCGCGCATCGAGGCGTATGACGACACGCTGCATGCGTTCCTCCTGCCGACCGAGGAGCGCGCGCTGGCCGATGCGCGTGCTGCTGAAACGCGGGTGATGGCGGGCAATGCGAAGGGGCCGCTCGACGGTATCCCGATCGGGCACAAGGACATCTACTGCACCGCCGGCATCCGCACGACTGGCCATTCGCGGCTGCTGGAGCATAACGTCCCCGCGCAGGACGCCACCTCGGTGCGCAAGTGGGCCGACGCCGGCGTTGTCCTGATGGGCAAGCTTTCGACACACGAGTTTGCCATGGGCGGCCCGTCGTTCGATCTGCCGTGGCCGCCAGCGCGCAATCCGTGGAATCCCGAGCATTTCACTGCGGGTTCGTCATCCGGCACTGGTGCTGCGGTGGCGTCGGGCATGATCCTGGGCGGCACCGGTTCCGACACCGGCGGTTCGATTCGCGGGCCTGCGGCGCTGTGCGGCATTGCCGGCATCAAGCCCACCTATGGTCTGGTCAGCCGTGTGGGCGTGCTGCCGCTGTCGTTCAGCATGGACCACGCCGGCCCAATGGCCTGGACCGTTGAGGACTGCGCGCTGCTGCTGCAGGCGATGGCCGGGCATGATCCCGCCGATCCTGCCAGCGCCGATCGTCCGATGGCGGATTTCACCTCGGACATCGCGAAAGGCGTGAAGGGGATGCGCATTGGTGTGGTGCGGCATTTCTTCGAGACCGACAATCCGGTCAGCCCCGCGACACTGGCGGGCATCAATCATGCGCTCGAGGTGTTCGAGCATTTGGGTGCCGAAGTCAGCGACGTGAAGCTTTCGCCGTTGGCGGATTACAGCGCGTGCGGTTGGGTGATCATATCGTCCGAGGCGTATGCGATTTACGAACCGTGGCTGAAGACGCGGTTCAATGACTACGGCGAGCTGTTCCGCGACCGGATGGCCCTGGGTGGCTTGATTCGCGCCACCGACTACGTACAGGCCCTGCGCCGTCGCCGCACGCTGTGCGAGGAACTGAAAACTGCAGCCGCTGGCTACGATATCCTGGTGTCCGCCTCGCAGACCAGCGAGGCGCCGAAGATCACCGAAGTGCCGAAATGGGCCACGATGGAGAAACCGTCGCTGACCATGCCGTTCAACCTGACCGGCTATCCGGCGATGAGCGTGTGCACCGGCTTCGGCGCCGGCGGTCTGCCGGTATCGATGCAGTTGATCGCCAAGCCGTTCGCCGAAGCAGCGCTATTCCAGGCAGGCCATGCCTACGAGATGGCAGTCGGCTCGCGCAAGCGCCGCCCGGTAATGGAGCTGGCAAAGGCAGCCGAGTAGCCCCCCGTCATTGCGAGCGAAGCGAAGCAATCTCGGTCAGGATCGATCGCGATTGCTTCGCCCTATACCTGTGGCGCCACGCCGACGAACTTATACTGATGGATCAGATCATCCACCGGATGCGCGGTGTCATGCTTCACCTGGAATACCGCGATCACGCGCTGCCTGAGATCGCCGTTGTCGTCGAAGCTGACCTCGCCCTGCAGAGTGTTCAACTTCGTCGCGGCGATCGCATCGCGCACATTGGCACGGTCCACCGGCTTGCCCGATTGGGCAACGCGTTCGATTGCGTCGATCACCACCTGCACGGCGTCATAGGCGGTGATTGAATAGTCGGAGGGCTGGCGGCTACTTTTGGCGGTGAAGCGCTTCACCCAGGGCTGCAACGCAGCATCTTCCATCATGTGCGGGCAGGCAACGGTCGCATACCATCCCTCGGCTGCGGGGAAGCCCGCGCCTTGCAGGATCGAGGGGCCGTACATCCCGTCGCCACCCGCCTTGATCAGGGTCGGAACGAGATCGTAGGCCTGCTTTGCGAGCTTCACCCCAGCCTGGGCGTCACCGCCATAGTAGATCGACTGCGCGCCAAGCGACTTGATCTTGGTCAGTGCCGGCGTGTAATCGGCGGCCTTGGGGTCTAACCGGTCATGACCCAGTACCTCGATGCCGCGCTTCTTCGCCTGTGCCTCGAAGGCGGTGGCAATGCCGATGCCATAGGCGCCGCTGTCGTCGAGGCCATAGACGGTCTTCACCTTCAGCGTGTCGGCGAAGTAGTTCGCCATGTTCGGTCCCTGATAGGCATCCGTGGTGACCGTGCGGAAATAAATGGCCTTGCCGGCGGGACGATATTGTGCGGCGAATTTGGCATCCGTGATGTCCGGATTGGTCGATGTCGGCGTTATGGTGGCGAGGTTGCCCTGGCTGAAGATTGGCGCCATCGCCTTGCCTGGTGTGCTGCTCATCGGTCCCAGCGCAGCAACGACTGCCGGGTCGGCGACCATCTTGCGTGCATTGGTCGCACCCTGCGCCGGATCGTACTGCCCCGCGGTGGCGGTACCATCGTCGAGCAGCAGAACATTCAGATGATAGCCGGCGGCGCCGCCCTTGGCGTTGGCTTCATCGATGGCCAGCATGAATCCATCGCGGATGCGTACTGCGGTTTCGGCATCAGCTCCGGTGAGCGAAAGGTCAATGCCGATGGTGACAGCCTTATCCGCGGCCATGCCGCGATACGGGCGTAACATGCCGGCAGCGGCGGTCACTCCGGCGAGCCGGATCGTGCTCCGGCGAGTGAACAAGCTCATTTTGCGTCTCCCCTTCAATCAGCCATCTGTCAGCGTGGGCCACAGCGCATCACCGCCGCGCGCGCAGACATAGGCGCCCACGCGCGCCGCCCACTCGGTGTCGCCGCCGAATTCGTCGCGCCACGACCACAGCCGGCGCGTGCTGAGTTGCAGCGAATATTCCTTGGTGAAGCCGATTGCGCCATGCACTTGGTGGGCGATCTCTGATGCCACTGTCGCCGCATCACCCACCCGCGTCTTGGCGATCGCGATCAGGAACTCCTGCTTTGCCGGGTCATCGATCGACAGCGCCTCCACGCCGGCATCGGCTGCGGCGCCGGCAGCGGCCACCTGACCCGCCATTACCGCGAGGTTCTGCTGCACCGCCTGGAATTTTCCGATCGGGCGGCCGAACTGCTTGCGCTCGCCGGCATAGGTCACAGCAGTATCGAGTGCGCGCTCCATCGCCCCAGCCATAAGCACCGCGCGTGCCAACGCCCCCCGCCGATACAACGCAGCACGATCGATGCCTGCGGCGGTCGGCGCCACCGCATCGCCGGCCACGCGCAACGCAGAAAAACCCAGCGTGCCGCGTGGTTCGCCCGCCATGTTGCGACCAGCCGTCACCTCTGCGCCTGCGGTGCCGTCCAATGCCACCGCCATGACGCCGTCTGGACCATCGGCGAGCAGCACGATCCGCGAGGCGTCCGTCGCCCAGGGCAACCGGCTGGCGCGACCCGACAGACGCCAGCCATTGCCGTCGCGCTCGAGCGTCAGGCGGTCGCCGGCACGCACCGGCCCGACGGTCATCGGTTGCTCGCTCACTTCGAGCCCCGCGGCAGAAGCCACCCACGCCGCCAGCATTGTTTCTGCAAGAGGGATCGGCGCGGCAAAGCGACCGGCGACGCGCAGCACGGCGTACAGATCGGACCACTCGGCATCGGCTCCGCCAGCCGATGCCGGCAGCGCAGCCAGCGGCACGCCCGTCTCGCTCACCGCCTGCCATAACGCCGCCGGGAACGTGCCCGTTTCGGCGCCGTCGGCCACCGCTTTCGTGCAATGATCCTCGAACAGGCGGTTCATGCTCTCCAGCAGCATCCGTGTTTCATCGCGCATGTCCGCCTCCCTCAGCGCAGTCCAAGCCCGCGCGCGATGATGCCGCGCAGGATCTCACGTGTGCCGCCCTGGATGGACAGCCGCGGCGCGTTCCCGATGCCGCGCGCCAGCATCGATACATACGAATCGACAGCCTCCAATTCCGGCTCGGCCGGGAACAGTTGCCGCGCCACTACCGGAAGGTCCTGCTCGTAGCGCGTTCCCAGGTCCTTGGTGACCGCGGCCTCGTTCAGCGGCTGCAAGCCTTCCTGCAGCATCCCCGCGATCGACAGCGACATCCGCCGCAACGTGGCGAGCTGCGCCACCAGCCGCCCAAGCGCCGCAGCGGTGGCGCGATCCGGGTTCGGTCCGGCGACACGCACCATTTCGGTCAGCAGCTTGAACAGCACCAGAAACCGATCGGGCCCGCTGCGTTCGAATGCAAGCTCGCTGGACACCTGGCGCCAGCCGTTGCCGATCTCACCGAACAGCCGGTTGTCAGGGACGAACAGGTCGGTGAGGAAGAGCTGGTTGAAGTGATGCTCGCCCAGCAGATTGATCACCGGTCTGATCTCGATGCCGGGCGAGTTCTTCAGATCCACCAGGAACTGCGTGGCGCCGGCATGGCGATCGACTTCGTCCTGGCCGGCGTCGGCCATCTTGCAGAACAGGATCATGTAGTCGGCGCGGTGCGCGTTCGAGGTCCACAGCTTGCTGCCGTTGATCCGAAACCCGCCATCCACCTTCACCGCGCGGGTGCGCGTGCCGGCGAGATCGGAGCCGGAATCCGGTTCGCTCATGCCGATGCAGAACGACAGCTCGCCACGCACGATGCGGGGGAGGAAGTAGTCCTTCTGCTCATCGGTGCCGTAGCGCAGGATGTTCGGTCCGCTCTGCCGGTCGGCGGTCCAGTGAAAGCCCACAGGGGCACCGGCGGCCAGCATCTCCTCGATCAGCACGTAGCGTTCGAATGCAGTGCGTTCGTGGCCGCCGTACTGCTTTGGCCAGGTCATCCCGATCCAGCCGCGCTCGGCCATCCTCCGGCTGAACACCTGGTCGTAGTCGCGGCGGTTCCCGAGAGAGGCGCGGTTCTCGTTAAGGAATGCGCGCACTTCCCCGCGCAGCGCCTTGGCGGCCGGTGGCAGTTCGACCGGATCAAAGCGGAATGCCTGGAAAGTCATCGCGCAGCCCTTTCAGCGTGGGAGCGCGACGATAGCGCGTAAGGGCGGCCGCTCAAGTCCTGGAAGAAACGGCGGGGCGGAGGTCTCAGCCGATCAGTGCGCGACCTGATCCTGCAACTGCTCCGACGTGTCGGTACCGGTCTCCGGCACGCCGGCGAGCCGGAGGCCCTCCGCGAAGAGATCGCGATCGCTTTCTCGCTCGAGTGGCGACGTGGCAATGAACCGCTCGACGGTGAAATCCGGCTCGATGGCCATCAGCCGCCGACGCACCGCAGCGGCCTCTTGTGCACGCCCGAGATGGCCGAGCGCCGCGAGATACGGCTTGTAGGTCGCGGAAAACGACGGGTTCATCTCGCTCACCGCGCGCCCAACCGCAACTGCCGACTCATAGTCGCGCTTCAGCAGGTGGATCAGAATGAAGAACGCATCGAAGAAGAACGCGTGCGGATCGAGCGGTGATAGCTTCTTGTATCGGTTGTTCCGCCGTTCCGCTTCGTCCGGATCGCCCATATAGGCGAACGCGATCGCAGACAGCGCCCACGCCATCGCCAGATTGGGATTGAGCGACAGCGCGCGTTCGTGCAGCGCAATCGCTTCGCGCAGGCGGCGATGCAGGAAGGCACGTACATGGCCGGCTATGGTCAGGCCCCGCGCGTCGAACGGATCCAGTATTACCGCGCGTTCCGCGTGCTGACCCGCCTCTTCCATGATCACGGCAGGATGGTCCGCCCAGTCCTGCCCGACTAGGAACATCTGCCAGTAGGCGTACCAGGCATAGGCGGCGGCGTAGTCGGGCTCCAATTCGATCGCGTGCGACAGATACTCGCCGGCACGCATGAACGCCTCGCGTTCCAACCGGCCGATCAGCGGAATTGCCCGCAGCATCAGGTCATAGGCGGTCGCATCGACCGGCGGGCGGCTGGAACTGCGCTTGGCCTCGATCAGCAGAATCTCGGGGTCGATCTGAGCCACCACCTCCGAGGCGATCTCGTCCTGGAGCGACAGCAGGTCGTTCGACTGGCGATCGAAGCGACGCGCCCACACAACCTGGTTGCCCGCGCGCAGGTCAAGCAGACGCACGGTGATGCGCAGGCGGTTGCGCACTCGCTGAATGGAGCCGTCGAGCAGGAAGTCGAGGCCGAAGGTGCGCCGGATCGCCGTCTCGTCGCGTGTCTCAGCCGCGAAGCGCGCCAGTGAATTGGAAGCGACCACGAACATCCAGCGGAATCGGGCCAGCGCGGTGGTAATCTCCTCGGCAAGCCCGGGAGCGAGGTGCGACTCCTCCTCGGTGGTGCCGACGAGTTGCAGGGGCATGACGCCGACATGGGCGCCGCCTCGGGTCGGGTGCAACTCTTGCGTGCGTGGTTCGAGCACCGCAGGGGGCTCGTCCGGCTCATCGGCCACCGGCGGCGGTGGTGCTGGTGGCCGCAGCGGCATGCGGCTTCCCGCGGGACCGCGGATTTCCGACAGAAGCTTTTGCGTCTCCGCCGACGGCGAGGCGTCCAGCAGATCCGCGAGCACCGCTCGGCAGCGGTCATAGGCCTGAATTGCCATGCCGCGCTCGCCGCGCGCCGCGTGCGCCCGCATCAGCGCTCGCCAGGCACCCTCATGCGCACGATCGATCTGCAGCAGGCGCTGCGCGGCAGGGATCGCCGCCTCCGGCTCGACCTGTTCGCGCAGCAGGGCTTCCGCCACCGTGCGGGCACGGTCGCGCAGCCGTTCGCGCTCGGTGGTCAGCCAGGCGTCAAAGGTCGGATCGATGCCGTCCAGATCCTCCAGCAGATCGCCATCAAGGAGCGACAGCGAGGCCGGCTGGTCGGTCGTCGCCCGCATCACCTCTTCCACGTCCACCCAGACAACGCCGGGGCGGAGCGAGAGATGATCCCGGGTCACCGACAACACCTCGGTGCCCGCCGGAGCCAAAGTTTCGAGAAGTCGATGAATTTCCTGGCGCAGCGAGGCCCGCGCCTGCTCCTCGGGCCGCCGGCTCCACAGCAACTCGGCGAGGCGCCCACGGAGGGCGGCACGGGGCGATGACAGGGCAATAACGGCCAGCAGCGCACGGGTCTTGCGCCCGGCCGGCAGCACGTTCTCGCTCGTCAGCGTCCAGGCTTCCATCTGGCCGATCAGGCGCAGCCTGACCACGACCTGAACCGCCGTGTTGGGCGGTGTGATGTGGGCCGAAGGTCGTTGTGAAGTGCCAGCCATCATTGCGTCATTCGTACGAGGTTCGACGTCCCAAGGCCGGGGCTTCAGCATGAAGAGCCTTACATCCCCCTTTCAAATCGCTGCCTCCCCGAAAATTCGCTGGATATTACCCTGCCACGACTGGCGATAGCATGCCAGCCAATGTTCCGCCTGTGTTGGTTCGCCAGCCACAATCGCTTCTAGTGGAACGAGATAGACCGATTCGTCCAGCCCCGCAACGTTGCAACGTGCCCGGCCGTGCAACCCGTCACGGGCGATCGCGACAACGTCCCGGGCGAGATCCCGCAAACTGCCTCCGCGCCACGGAGCCGCCAGGCCCTCGCGCGGCACTGCCTCCCGCAGGGCTACCGCGTCCTCCCAGGTCACGTCGCGCAGCAGCGTCTCAGCTGCAATGAGCGCGGCCTCGTCGTAGAGCAGGCCAACCCACAGCGCCGACTGCGCCACCATCATGTCGGCGCGGCCAGCATCCGCGCCGCGCATCTCCAGGAAGCGCTTGATCCGCACATCGGTGAAGACTGTCGTGACGTGGTCGGCAAAGTCGCCCACGCTGGCAACCGTGCCCGCGACGTTGTGCAGCCGTCCGTTCATGAAGTCGCGGAACGACGCGCCGGCCACGTCGATGTAGGAACCGTCACGGTAGACAAAGTACATCGGCACCTGATCGACCAGCCACTCGACGTAGCGCTCGAAACCGAAGCCCGGTTCGAACATCACGCGCGGAATGCCGGAGCGCCGGTTGTCGGTGTCGGTCCAGACATGGGCCCGATACGACAGGAAGCCGTTCGGCCGGCCCTCGGAGAACGGCGAGTTGGCAAACAGCGCGGTGGCCAACGGTTGCAGCAACAGCGATACCCGCAGCTTGCGCAGCATGTCCTGCTCGGACGAATAGTCGAGATTGACCTGCACTGTACACGTGCGCGTCATCATATCGAGGCCGCGCGTGCCGACCTTCGGCATGTAACGCCGCATGATCGCGTAGCGCGATTTCGGCATCCACGGCATTTGCTCGCGGGTCGCGATCGGGTGAAATCCGAGCGGCAGGAAGCCGATTTGCAGATCGCGCGATGCGCTGCGCACCTGTTCGTAGTGCGCCTCGAGCTCGGCCATAGTTTCGTGCAACGTTTCCAACGGCGCGCCGGAAAGTTCGAGCTGGCCGGCGGGTTCCAGCGAAACCGCCGCATCGCCCTGCTTCAGGCCGATCAGGTTGCCGGCATCGGTGATCGGCGTGCCGCCAAAGCGCTGGAGGCCCTCGAGCAAATCGCGGATCGAGCCAGGCTGTCCGTCCGTCGGCTGGTAAGGCGGAGCCGCAAGATCACCGATGCGGAAGCCGAATTTTTCGTGCTCGGTGCCGATGCGGAAGCGTTCCATCGGCTTGCATCCGGCGGCGATGTAATCGGCCAGTTGCTGCACCGAGGTGACCGGCGTCGAGTTCGGCGTCTCCGGGATTGGACATACTGCTCCCAGGCGTGTGGGTTCACGTTATGGTATTAGCGGCAGTCCACCCCCTGCAACAACGCCAGGCCCGCAATGCAGGC
This sequence comes from uncultured Alphaproteobacteria bacterium, assembly GCA_963799415.1. GTDB lineage: Bacteria > Pseudomonadota > Alphaproteobacteria > Acetobacterales > Acetobacteraceae > JAMXLO01. Next base: position 150,475 of record CAWCXI010000018.1, read on the forward strand.
CGTATCAGCACGAAGGATGCGCGGCCCCAGCGATACTGGCGTTACAAAGGGATGCGCGCGCAGTGCTTCAAGCTCCGCCGGCGTGAATCCGCCTTCCGGACCGACGAGCAGCGCGCGCGCCCCATCAGTCGAGGAAAGGCGCGGCTCGTGGCTGCGTTCGACCGCGGCGAACAGGCGCCGGCCGTGCGGCCAGTCGGACAGCAACGCCGCGAGCGGCCGTGGCGGATGCAGGTCAGGCACAGTCAGGCGCTCGGACTGCTCCGCGGCCTCGACGGCAATGGCCGTGAGGCGATCCGCATTCATCCGATGCGCATTGACGCGGTCCGTGAGGACGGGGTGCAGTGCGGCGACGCCGAGTTCGGTCGCCTTCTGGACGACGAGATCGGTGGCGTCGCGCTTGAGCAGCGCGAATGCCAGCCACAGATCGGGACCTTCGGTCTGGGCGTGTGTTCGATGCTCAACCCGCAGAGTGGCACGGTCGCGCCGGACGGTCTCGATGCGGGCGGCGAATTCGCCGTCGCGGCCATTGAACAACAGCAGCCTGTCGCCAGGCCCGCGCCGCATGACGTGGGCAAGATAATGCACCTGCGTTGCCGTTACGGCGATGGCGTCCCCTTCGCCCAGGGCTGCCGTGACGTGAAGACGGATTGACCCGGTCATGACGGCGGGCAGATTAGCATCCATGCGGGCGCACACCGACATCGCGGCGACCGGATGGGTAGCGCGGCTGCCGCGACCGTGGCTGCCCTATCTTCTGCTGGCACGCGTCGATCGCCCGATCGGCGTGTGGCTGCTGTTTCTGCCGGGGCTCTGGGGGATTGTGCTGTCCGGCACTCCGCTGCGCCAGGCGGTGCGCCTGATCATGCTGTTTGCGATTGGCGCCCTGGTGATGCGCGCCGCTGGCTGTGTGGTGAACGACCTGTGGGACCGCGATATCGATCGAATGGTGGAGCGGACCGCAGCCCGTCCACTGGCCTCTGGCGCACTCCGCCCACGCCAGGCGCTGGTGTTCCTGGCCGTGCTGCTGTTGATCGGGCTGGCGATCCTGCTGCAACTGAACGCCCTGGCCCGGTTGCTGGGCGTGGCTTCATTGGTGCTGGTCGGGCTGTATCCCCTGGCCAAGCGGGTGACGTGGTGGCCTCAGCTCATGATGGGCTTCACCTTCGGCTTCGGGGCGCCGCTCGGCTACGCCGCCGGGGCGGGACGGCTGGATGCGACCTGGGCTGCACTGTACGGGGCGGCGATCCTGTGGGACCTGGGGTTCGACACGATTTACGCCCACCAGGACCGCGAGGACGATGCGCTGGTCGGCGTGAAATCCACGGCCCGTTTGTTCGGCCGGCGGACCCCACTATTCCTTGCCACCTGCTACGGCGGCGCCGTATTGCTGCTGGGCCTCGCGGGCTGGCTCGCCGGGATCGGGGACTGGTTCTACCCGGCGATGGCGCTGCCTGCGGTGCTGCTGGCGCGGCAGGTGGTGGCGCTTGACATCGACGATCCGGCCCTCTGTCTGAGGCTGTTCAAAGCGAACCGCGAGGCTGGACTGGCGGTCGCAGCGGCGATCCTGCTCGGCTGGGCCTGAGAGGTCTCGCGTCGCTGCCACCGGTCGGACAGCCTCGCGGGGAACCACTCGTGTCATTCGCCGATCGGTCGCTTGACCGCCCGGTTCAGGGCGGCGTCGATGTCGCCCTCCCATAGCTCGCGCGGCAATTCGTGGACCAGCTCGACCTCGTTGCCGTTCGGATCGGTCAGATGAATGCTGTGGGTGACGCCACGATCAACTCGTCCGTAAAGCGCCACGCCCCGCGCGGTCAGGAAGGTGATCTGCTTGTGCCAGGCCTCCTGCGTCGCGTATTCGGTGACGACGTGGTTCAGCGTCTGAGGACGCTCGGCGAGATCGCCTGGCAGCATTTCGCTCGACCAGTGCGATGTCATGGTGACGCAGGTTGCCATCGCGAACGCCGCTGTAGAAGCGCATCCGGGCACGCGGCTTGCCGTCCGGGCCGGGTCGAACTCAGCGTGCCGGCATGGCGGAAGCCGAGAAGTTCGGTCCAAAAGCGATGGGACGCCTCAAGGTCGCGGACGTTGAGGACGACGTGATTTAAGCCGCGAGGCGTCTGCGCCTCGGTGGCTGGCGCAACCGCAGTTGTCATAGAACTCTCCTGCGAAAGAATATTAGGTATTGCCGTGGGCACCCTCAGATGCGCTCTACGCTGGTGGCAGCGGCGTCGAGTGCGGCGGCAACCTGATTGATCTGCTCCTCGCTCAGCGGGCCACGCGAAATGCGCAGTCGCAGCGCGAGTCTCAATTCTCCCTCGCGCGCAGGATCTGTGGCGCAGGACCGCCCCCCTGCACGCGGCTGGCCTCGGCCATGCGGGCAAGGAGGGCATCCACGGCAGGCCGGTACGCGGCAAGATGATCCCGTCCCTCTGGCGTGATTGCATGCAACTTCTTGCCACCCTCGCCTGTGCTGACTGTCACCTGGCCGAGTTCCTCAAGCAGAGTCAGCGTGGGGTAGATCACGCCCGGGCTTGGGCTATAGGCGCCCCCGACCTGCTCCTCGATCGCCTTGATGAGCTCGTAGCCGTGCCGTGGCTTCTCGGCGATGAGGTGGAGGATGACCAGGCGAAGATCGCCATGGGCGAAGAAGCGACCGAGCCCCGAACGGCCGCCGCCGTGGCGATGTCGACCATGCCCGCCGGGGCGACCGTCGTCGCGAAGATCGTCGTGGGCAAAGCGTTGGCCCGGCTCGTCGTGAGGGTGTCCGTCGTGAGAGTGTCGTCTGTGGGAATGTCTGTGGAACATTGGATCTCCGAGTGTGTTTCGATATAACGAAATAGAGATATATCTAGATACACTCGAAATGCAATGGCTCGAGAAAACTAAATGCTGGCGTTTGGGACACACCGCATGCGAGCAGGCACTGTATGATGGCGTTGCCTGAGCCGAGGTGAACTTCCCCGCGCGAGACGGGCCGGGCTTTGTGCGTGAACACACCAGACGCGGTCAGGTGCCGCTGGTCCCCGAGATCACCCTGCACCTCGCCAGCGAAATCACCCCGATCTGGCAGGCCACCGAGGCGTGGCTGGCCGAGCATAACGTGGAACCGCCGTTCTGGGCGTTCGCCTGGCCGGGCGGCCAGGCGCTGGCGCGCCACATGCTCGACCAACCCACATGCGTTGCCGGTCGGCGCGTGCTCGACTTCGCCGCGGGATGCGGCATCGCCGCCATCGCCTGCGCGTTGGCTGGCGCGGCGTCGGTCGAGGCAGCTGAGATCGACCCGCTGGCGCGTGCCGCGCTCGCGCTGAACGCCGCGGCGAACCGCGTCGCGATCACTTTGCCGGACACCGACGTCGTAGGCGCCGAGGGCCGCTGGGAGCTGATCCTGTGCGGAGACGTCTGCTACGAGGCGCCGATGACCGGGCACATCCTGCCGTGGTTGCGCCGCATGGCACGCCATGCCGAGGTGTGGATCGCCGATCCAGGTCGCGCTTACTTGCCGCGCGACGGCCTAACCGCCTTCGCCAGCTACCGCGTACCGACAAGCACGGAACTGGAGGACCGGACCGAGCGGCAGGTCACGCTTTACCGGCTCGGCCGCTGACCGGGTTTCCCTTTCGGCTTGTCGCCGCCGCCCAATTGCGAAAGATCCAGCCCGTTCACCTTCACCGACGGGCCGTCGCTCACGATGTCCCACACGAGCCGCTCGCCGTCCGGCTTGGCCAGCCCGCGCAGCATGATCAGCGCTGGCAGGGCTTGCTGAAGATCCGGGTTCGCGCGCGCCTGGGTCGCGAGCTCGTCAAAGCCTGTCGCGGCCAGATGCGCTTCGCCGTGCCATGCTCCGGGCGAGGTGATTGTGACGCGGCCGGTCCCGTCCACCTTCGCCGGTCCCAGGTCGAACGCCAGCGCCTCAATGCCGAGCTCGGCGCCGCCATGCGAAAAGATCGCGGCAATGTCTGGCGCGAGGGTGCTGCTGTCCGCGTCAGCCTCGGTCGCGTCAAGCGCCAGTTTGTACAGATCCGCAGTCGGAATGCCCGACAGGGTCGGTTTGAGCTCGACGTGGTGGGGTAGGTAGGTCGCGATCTTCGGCGGCAGGCTTGGACTGGCCAGTTCATCGAGACCAAGTTCGATCCAGGCGTGCAATCGCTCCCCGGGCGCCTCACCGCCAAAGCCGAGCAGCAGGTGCTTGATCGACAGTCCGCCCATGCCGGCGATCTCGACCTGCAACCCATCGATCGTTTCTTCGAGGCTCACGCTGGTCAACATGTCCTGCAGGGCTTCGACCATGAGACGCAACTGCGCCCGAGCGGGGGCGGACAGATCAAGTTTTTCACCCTTGGTCGCGATGTCAGGCGGCAGAGCGCCGATCAGGCTGCTGGTGGCGGCAAGCAACGCGGCGAAACGGTCGCGGTTCACGCCGTTGACCTGGCTGACCGCGCGCATGGTCTGGATGCCGACCGCCATCGCCGTGCCGCCGTTGACCTGCGTGGCGGACTTCCAGCCACCGCCGGTCGCATCCATGCTGAAATCGAGCCGACCGTTCTGGCCCGGATACAGAACGGTGTCCGCCAGATAGCGGTCAAGGCGCTGTTCCTGGTGCTGCTTCGCGCTGTCTGAGGCAACGACCAGGTCATCCATCTCGGTGTGCAATTTCGATGCGGTGGTCAGGCCCGGATCAATCACGCCTTGCGTGTCCTGGTGGCCGACGCTGAATTGCACCTCCACCGGAGTGCTCTTGCCCGCTTCGCCGGTCTGCGGAACCGTCATGGTGAAGGTTCCGGTCGGAGGCATCTTCATTTCGTCGACCGACCAGCGACGGCCGTCCAGCGGCCGCAAATTCGCGGTCGCCGCAGCCTGGCCGGCCGTGGCGGCAAGGCCCGGGATCGGCCAGGTAACGACGTAGTGGTCGTGCTCGCCGGTGACGCGTAACCCCAGCTCCGGCGGCTTCACCGTCGGCCCGAGCAAACCGGCGAACCAGTCCTTCAGTTGCTGCTGGAGCGCCTGTGCCTGGTCGGGGCCGATGTCATCGGCCCACGCAGCTCTTGAAAGGAGGAACAGCAGGCAAAGCGCAGCCAGACACGAAAGCCGCACGACCCGGCCCTCCTCGGGGTGTTGAGCGCCGAAGATATCGCAGGTTGGGGTCAGTCTGCCACGTCAACGATCACCAGCTCCGTATCCTCGATTGCGACGATGGCTAGATCGGTCTCGCCAGTGATTGCCACGCCGTCGCGCGCACCGACCTGCATGCCGTTCACCGTCAGCGATCCGCTCGCGGCAACCAGATAGACGCCGCGGCCCGGCGCGAGGATGCAAAGACGCCGTCTCTCCGGCGCGCAGCGTGCCCGCGAGCACCGCGGCATCGGCATTCAGCGGCAGCGCCGCACTGTCGGCATCCTCCGCGCGTCCGCTCGCCAGCACCGACAAGTCCACCCTCTTGGGGAATTGCCGCGTCCCCCAGCCGGGCGCGACACCGTGGCGATCGGGCTGGATCCAGATCTGGAACAGCCGCGTCGGCGCCTCCTCGCGGTTGTACTCGGCATGCACGATGCCGGTGCCGGCATGCATCACCTGCACGTCGCCCGCCTCGGTCCGGCCCTCGTTGCCGAGGTTGTCGCGATGGGTGATGGCGCCCTGCGCGGATGTAGGTGACGATCTCCATCTCGCGGTGCGGGTGCGGGTCGAAGCCGGTGCCTGGCGCAACCTCGTCGTCGTTCCAGACGCGCAGCCGGCCGAAGCCCATGCGCTCCGGGTCGTGGTAGTCGCCGAAGCTGAAGTGGTGCCGGGCGTTCAGCCACTCATTGCGGAAGCTGCCGAGCCCGCTGAAGGGTCGAACCTGGATCATGGCGATCCTCCTCAATAGTTCGATGTTGAACGGTTCGGCGATGAACTAGTAATGGTCCTCACCAGGTTCAAGGACCTCGGTTTCGGCGGCCACGCCCAGCCGTCGCAACAAACCGCTAAGCTGCCGCAGCTCGTCACCGCTCAGCGCAGCCATCGCAGCGGCGATGTCGCCGGCATGACGGGCGAAAAGCGGCTCGATCAGGTCGCTTCCGGCCGGCGTCAGCTCGACCTGCACGGAGCGACGATCTGACTTTTGGCGGGCGCGACGAACCAGGCCACGCGCCTCCAGCTTGTCGACCAGGTCGGTCATGTTGCCGGCGCTGGTCAGCACCTTGCGGCTCAGCTCGCGCTGGCTCAGCGGTCCCTTGTGCAGGATGGCCTCCAGCACGCCGAACTGGGTCGGCGTCAGACCGGCGGCGGCGAGCCGGGGTTCCACCCGCGCCAGCACCGACCGGCCGGCGCGCAGCAGCTTCACATAGGCGTCAAGCGCCGCAGCAGTGCGCGCATCGGCCACGCCTCAGCGGTTCATCATCACCGGCAGCCAGGCGCGCTCCAGCACATGGCGCGTCACGCCGCCGAGGATCAGCTGGCGCAGACGGGAGTGCGAGTAGGCACCCATCGCCAGCAGGTCGCAGCCGAAGTCGCGTGCTGCCTTGAGCAGACCGGCGCCGACCGACTTCTCCACCGATTGGAACATCACGATGTCGGCATGTACGCCATGCAGCGCCAGGTAAGCTGCGAGATCCGGCGCCGCCGGTCCACGACGCTGATAGCCCTCGGCCGACAGGATGCGCACCGCCTCAGCACGCTGCAGCCAGGGCAGCGCAGCATACACGGCGGAGGCCGACTCGGCGGTGCCGTTCCAGCCAACGCACACACGCGCGCCAATCGTGGTGGGCACGGTCTGCGGCGCGATCAGCACCGGCCGACCCGAATCGAACAGCACCGCATGCAGCGCATCGGACGATGACACGTCCTCGCCCGCATCCGGATGCGGCACCACGGTCAGGTCGGCAAGGCGCGCCTGCTGCGCGACAAGATCTTCCTCGCGGCCGGTGACCGAGGCGAAGCTGGCGGTCGCGCAGTCGGCGCCGGGATGCGCCTCGGACAGGATGACGTCGTGCTGCGGGACGAACCGGTCGAACATCGAGCGGACCGCGTGGGCTCGGTCGCTGCTTTCCTTCTCGGTGGCCGACATCATTTCCTCGATCATCGCGCCGGACAGGCCCTCGCCGGCGAGCGGCGCGACATCGCGGCTGTCGACGCGGACGTGCAGTGCCGTGACGTGGGCATTCCATGACCGGGCGATCATCAGGCAGGTCGACAGTGCCGCTTCACCGGCGGCGGTCCCGGTCAGGGGCAGCAGCAGCTTGCGGATGGCCATTGTATGCCTCCTCGCTTGCAGGTCAGGACTGCGTTTCTAGCACGGCATGAGCCGGAAGCGCATCACATGCCGGATGGGCGATCCACGACTGTCAAACAAAATGAGGGCCGATCCCGACGGACCGGCCCTCTGGCTTGGCAAATGTCGACTCTAGCTATGCGGGTTCAGGACGGCGCGGCCGATGACTGCGATTGCCAGGGCGCCGACCACAATCAGAACTGTGACGATCATCGTCACCTCCTTCGACTGAACTCGACTGCCCTCCGAGCAACTGCGGAATTAGCTGTTGCTGCCAGCGTTCTCGGTGGGCGGGAACAGGTACGTGGTGGACGCGTTGGCCGGAGCCGCGAGAGCGACGGTCCCGGAGAGCAGCGTCAGCACGGCGAGAGCGGCCAATATCTTCTGCATGGTATCCCCCTGTGGTTTCCGCCTGCGGCGGGGTCGACTGTATCCGTCAGCCGGACCGGGTTAGCTGGTCCAGTCCTGCTGACAGGGGGAAAGTTGCATTCCACCAACGTGGGCGCGCTGAAGTGCTTCACACTCCGACATGAGTTGCGTTCCGACTGTTAACTTGGCCGGGCTGGTCGGCTGCCCTGCTGACGAGTTATCCTGAAATCGCTTTTCCTCACTTCAGCGCTCGGGGAATCATGACGGCGTTGCTTGATGTCGCAGCCTTCAAGGGAATGGATCCCGCAGAGCTCGATCGGATCGAGGCGAAAAGCCGAACGCTTGAGCCGCGCGGCGGCGCGCGGATTTTCGCGGAGGGCGACGCGGCCGACGCCGTCTATGCCATCGTCGCCGGCGCGGGACATGTTCGAAATCGGCGCGCTTGATCCGAACAGCAAGGGTCTGATGATCGAGATCTGGGGCGCCGGCGACATATTCGGTGAAATTGGGGTCATTGACGGCAGCACGCGCACGGCCGACGCCGTCGCGGAGGGTCGCGTGCGGCTTTTGCGGATCAGCGGCCGGGTATTTCTCGACGCCCTCCACGGCAACTCCGTGCTGGGCGCAAATCTATGTCGGATGCTCGCCGCACGACTGCGCAGAACATCCGGCCTGTTGCGGGATGCGACATTTGAGAGTCTGGAAGTCCGGCTGGCAAGGCAACTGCTTTACCTTGGCAGGCGTGAGGGTCGAAGCACGGACCAGGGCCTTCAACTCGCGGGCCGGTTCCGACAAGGGGACCTGGCGGACCTGCTCGGCGCCACCACCCGCAGCATCATCACCATTCTGAATTCGTGGCGCGCAGACGGGCTCGTCATCTACGACCCCGCTAGGGCTCAGCTCACGATCTGCCGCGAGGAGGGCTTGCAGCGCCTGGCCGGTTCCGGTGCCGGCTGACCTCGAGTGCGCCTTGTATCCCCTATCGCTGAAGCGCAAGTCACGCCGACAATTGTCATGTATGGACGGCCCCCGTTAGGCAAGCAGCAAAAGCGGTGACGGCGTAGCGGTCTGGAGCGTTCATGTATCCGGCCTGTTTGTGCGGTCTGGAAAGACCGCTGGCCCCGATGGGTAACGCGAACCAGGTTCCCAGCATTGCGACGTGCTGAGCGCGCGATGACAGAACGGAGTGTCCTGGTTCTGGTCCTGACCAAATTGCCGTCGGTGCGGTTTGCTCCTTGCGCGATAGGGTCGTGCGGTGCGGCCTGAGTGTTGCTGCTACAGAGATTGTTGCCCTGGCCAAATCCGATCCCGAGCGAGGCTTCGCCGTGGCGTGCGGGGTCAAGCCTCGCGCAGCGACCGCCAGCGGCGGCTCGGGCTTGACGCCGCACGCCACGGCGCAAGCACAATCGGTGTCCGGATAGGTCAATCTCCGCGGCACCGGCATCAGGGATGCACCGCCACGGCCCGATAGTTGTCGCCCGAGCGCAGCATCGCCCAGGCGATGCGTGCGATCCTCGCCGCCTGGGCGACGGTTGCGACCTTCAACGGCCTGCGCGCCATGATGCGCTGCACCCAGGCACTGGCCTGGCCCGGCTTCACTCTGGCCCGGCGCATCAGATTGGCGGCGCCGAGCACCAGCAATCGTCGCAGACTGTGATCGCCCTGTCGGCTGATGTGGCCGATGCGGGTCTTCTCGGCACTGTTGTTGGTGAGCGGCGTCAGGCCGATCCAGGCGGCACAGTCACGCGCGGTGTCGAAGCGGCGCGCATCGCCGACCGCCATCACCAGCGCGTGGGCGATCAGCGGACCGACGCCGGGGATCTGTTGCAGGCGACGCATGCGCTCATCGCTCCTGGCGCATGCGACGATACGGGCTTCGAGTTCCTCGATGCTGGCGTCCAACGCGCGCCATTGCTCGACCAGCGGCCTGAGCGCGCTCAGCAGCAACGCCGGGATGGCGGGATCGCCGGCGTCGATGCGAGCGACCAAGGCCTTGAAGCCCCGCAGGCCAGTGCCGGCAACGATGCCCATCTCGGTCAGCATACCGCGGGTCGCATTGATGATCTGGGTCCGCTGCTTCACCAGCAGATCGCGCGACCGTTCCAACGCTCGTCCCACCTGCTGCTCGACGCTTTTCACCGGCACGAACCGCATGTTGGACCGCTGCATGGCCTCGCAGCGGCCTCCGCGTCACGCAGATCGCTTTCGCCGCGTTTGACATAGGCCTTCACATCAGCCGTACCTCGTGGCCTTGCCCGCTGAGCACGCGGCCCCAGTGATGCGCCGAGCCACATGCCTCCATGCCGATCAGCGACGGCGGCTGTTTGGCAAGGAACCGCGCCAGCTCCTCACGTTCTTCGCAAGGTCGATCCCAATGATGCTACGCTCCATCACGGACGGTCTCCTTCGCTGCCCTGTTCATCCATGGCCAGCTTGGCACAATGATGCCGTCAGGGGGCCGTCCACCCAGCATTGCGAGGAGCGAAGCGACGAAGCAATCATCGTTCGATGAAGCGAACCTGTAACTGGGATTTCTCGCTGTCGCATGATGCCGGATGCTAGCGGCTCGCACGTTCGTTTGATCCCAAGGGATCAGTTTTGATGCGCGGACGCACGCGTAAAACTAAGTCAATATTCCCGTGTCGGCACCAATCATAAGGACTTCACAGGTTTTGGCGCGTCGCGGTTGTGATTGTCAGGCTGGCCCCTACGAGCCAAGGAAATCAGCCTGCTTTCATTTGCCGGCGCGCCTGCAACGGGCAGATAGATCACCACCGTCGTTCCTTTGCCCAGCGACAATTCGATCGTCAGTGTCCCGCCTGATTGATGCACCAGCCCATACACCTGGCTAAGCCCAAAGCCGGAACCCTTGCCCACCTCCTTCGTGGTGAAGAATGGCTCGATTGCACGCATTCGAACGTCTTCCTCCATGCCGACGCCGTCGTCGGCGACGGTGAGCTTCACGTAGCGACCCGGCGGCAGATCCGGCGTCTTCTGGTCGGGCTCGATTTCAACAATCGCAGTCGTGATCGCGACGCGTCCGCCGTTGGGCATCGCGTCGCGTGCATTCGTCGTCAAGTTGAGAATGGCCTGCTCGATCTGCTCCGTGTCGACCAGCACGGGTTCGAGCCCCGCATCAAGTCGCATCTCGATGCGCCGTCCCGTCAGCGTGGTCTCCAGCAGCCTCTGCATCCCATTCAGCACGCCATTCAGGTCGGTGGGTCGCGGCACCAGTGGCTGCCTGCGCCCGAAGGCGAGAAGTTGCCGCGTCAGAGATGCACCGCGCCGAGTGGCATGCAGGATTGCGGCGAGGTCGCTGGCATGCGCGGATGACGGACCGAGCCGGCGATCCATGCGTTCCGCGATTCCGCTCACCACCATGAGAAGGTTGTTGAAGTCGTGCGCGACAGCCGCGGTCAGGCGGCCAATGGCTTCCATCTTCTGTGACTGCTGCAGTTTCTGCTCGACCAGCAACCGGCTGGAAATCTCCTGCGTCAGCCGGGCATTGGCCGCATCGAGTTCGTTCGTGCGCTCCGCAAGCCTGATCTGGGCGGAAGAGATGCCTATGAACCAGCTCTGAAACCTGAAGCTCGCTATGCATAGTGCGAGCCCGAAGATCAGGATCATAATACCGAAAATGACCTGCAGCGTAGCGCCCGCAGCGAGGAAGCGTCCAGCCAGGGGTATTGTCGCGGGCAGGATGAAGGCGACAACCGTGGGAATGTGAGGGGCATGGACAGTGGCAGCGCCCGCACACATACCGGCGATGACAAGCGCCAGGAAGAGCTGGGCCACGTCGGTCGGCGGGAAGAAGACGATGGCACCGAGGCCCCACAGGGCGCCCGAAAGCAAGGCTCCCACGATCGACTGGCGTACCCAGAAAGAAAAGCGCGCAGGTTCCTGATCGGAGCTTCGGTACCAACAGCAGCCGATCATCCGCACGGCGGCCACTGTATATACCCCGCCGAGCCAGCACAAAAGCCCGAGCGTGGCAGTGAAAGGGCTGAAAACAACCGCGACGAGGGTTGCATTTATGACCACGACGACGAGCGTCAGGGGCAGTTGTGCATAGACCGCCCGGATCCGCTCGGCATCAACAGGATCGGTTGATCGAACTATCTCCACGGCGAGAATTGCCTGGAGTGCCGCTGATCTCGCGAGATGTCCGTCATTGCCGCTCTAGAGCTCGAGCTCCGAAACCGACAAATCGTGCAATCGGCTCTCATCAATCTCAGAAAGCAGCTTTTCCAATTCGGCGAACGTATAAGGTTTGTTGAGCACGGCGTGAAATTCGCTCGGCAACAACCGTGCAGCCTCGGTCAGATCCGCGTAGCCTGTGGCAAGCACGATTGGGCAGGAAATGCCCCGGTCGCGCAGCAAGCGGGCGAGCGCCACGCCGTTCATTCCAGGCATGACGTAGTCGAGAATCACCAGATCCGGCGCCTCGCCCGCCTCGTCCAGGCGATCCAGAGCCTGCTGACCACCGGCTGCCTCGCTCACACAATAATTGAGTTGCCGCAGCATGTCGGTGGTGACCTCCAGGACCACGGGATCATCATCCACCACCAGTACCTTCTGCTGCCGGGGTTTCGGCCTGATCGCGGACGATCCCGGCGACCGGACAGGAGCAACTGAGCGCGGCAGCCACAGGCCAACCGTAGTACCTGTCCAGGTTGCGAGTCGGATTCGCATCGCGCCGCCGGACTCCTCGATCATTGCCTTCACCTGACTGAGGCCGAGACCTGATCCCAAGGCGCCCTTGGTCGTGAAGAAGGGTTCAGCTGCGCGGCTCGTTAGGTCACTGTCCATGCCGACGCCGGTGTCTGTCACTGTTATCCGAACATACTCACCTGCCGGAAGACCGTCGCTTGGCTGCACCAAGGTTTCGTTCGACGTCGAAAGCGTCAGCACGCCGCCTTCCGGCATCGCATCCCGTGCATTGAGTGCCAAATTCAACAGAGCTGCTTCCAGTTGACCTGGTTCAGCGCTTGCCGGCCGCAAATCTCGGGCGAGCTCGGTAACCACCTTGATGCGGCTTCCCAAGGTCGCGGTGCCGAACATGGCCACCAGGTCCGTGATGAGCTCATTGGCATCAGCGGACCGTGTGGACAGGGGGCGGCGGCGGGAAAAGGCAAGCAGCCGCCTGGTCAGTTGGGCACCACGCAGAACCGCCCCGGAAGCCCGCTGCACCCAGACGCGTTGCTTTGTCTGCTCCTCCGGCAGGGAATGGCCAAGCAGGTCCAGACTGCCCTGGACCGTCGCGAGAAGGTTGTTGAAATCGTGCGCTATACCGCCGGCGAGCTGCCCCACCGCCTGCAGCTTCTGTGCCTGCAGCAGCGCGGCTGCGGTTTTCTCACGTTCCGCGATTGCCACCTGCAGCCGGTTATTGGTCAAGAGCAGGTCCTGAGTGCGTTCGGCCACGCGGGCCTCGAGCAGGTCGGAGTGCTCCTGAAGTTGCTGCTGCCGTTTCTGCAGCGCCGCGGCCATCTCGTTCCAGGCCGCGGATATCTGGCCGAATTCGGAACTCTCATCGTAGTCGGGTGCGCGAACAGATAGGCTCCCTTCGCGCCAACGCCGGGCGACCGCGACAAGCGCACTGGTCGGGCGACTAATAAATCTGTTGGCAGCCAGCCAAGTGAGAGCAAATACGACGATGGTCACAAGCGCCAGCAGAATTGCGCCGCGCAACATTGCACGGTTGACGTCGGCCATTAGGTCCGGTTCGTACAGCCCGACCGCAATGACCAGGTTCTGAGTGGCTGCGCTTGGAGGAACATAACCGAACAGACGCTCGGTCCCGTCAACGCTCTTGATCCTGGTGAGGCCGGGGTGCGGAGCACGCACCATGGGCATGGCCACAGGCGGCAATTGATGCCCAACGAACTTGTCGTGTGCAGGATTGCGGCCAAGTACCACGCCGTCGGCATCCGCGACAGAAAGAACAGCTCCGACCAGAAACGCCGAGTCGGGCTGCTTGAGTTGGCTGAAGTGCTCGCGCAGCCAATCAAGGTCGAGAGCGCCGACAAGCCATCCGCCGCCACTGGCCTCGGTCGCGCCCAGGGGGAGATAGTAAGGCAGAAAACCCCCGGGATGATCGGCCGAGCGACCAAAACGGCCGGGGGTGAACGTCGTGACTGACAGGGCACTGTGAAGCCAGGCGGTATCGGGTGGCGTTGCAGCCACATCAGGGTCCGAAGCGCACAGGATCTGTCCGCGCGCATCCAGCAAGACAATGAATGCTAGGCTTGGCGCATTGCGACGGATACTGGTCAATCGCAGAGCGCACTGGTTCCCGACCGTGCGGACCTGGTGGAATTCTGCGGCGGTTGCCAGCAGGAGACGCACTCCCTCGCCAATGCTGGCCGTGTCGGCGGCGAGCAGTTGCACCTGGTGCATCGCCAGGTCGTTGACCTCCGCCCTGCGTTCGGCCCACTCGACCCAACTCACGGCAACCTGCAGACCTATTGTCGCGACAAGGCAAACACCAATGATCAACAACAGGCGGGTCGAAATCTGAATACAGGAGACCCGCCTGAGCCAGCTCCGAAACCGCTGTCGGCGTTCGATCGGCACTGGGGGTAAATTCTGCAGCATCATAAGCGGCAGCTCTCGTTGATAGCCCGGGCGTAGCCGCAGCGCGGCGCTTGCGGGTTTGAGCGCCGACCCTCAGCGCCGGCTGAGGGCTGGGAGTGACCTCACGAACCCGGGAGGATTAGGCGAATTTAACCTATTTCAACCAGCTATCGCTTGCGCTTATCACGCTCTCGTGATTCACAAAGCGATCAACTGTTGCGAATTGATATGTTGTTCGATCCAAATGGAGGTTTCGGCGTCAATTGTGCCTCGATCCATATCTGCATAAAGATTATGATGATTCCGGCCCTCTTATGAAGCAATTCGGGTGCGAATCTGGTCGCGGGCCTGCGACAGCACCACGCCGGGCGAGACCGCATCGATCGCGCTCCAGTCGGCGGCGTAAGGATGCGTCTCGCTTGCCGCTCGCAGCACGGCGACCGTGGCATCTGACGCGTCCCTCTGACGACCGGCGATCCGTGCCTCCAGCTCGGTGAGTGGCGCTTCGAGCCAGAGGCCGATGAACGCAACGCCCGCCTCCCGGGTGGCAGTTTCGACCAATTTCCGAGGACCCATGTCGATGAAGGTCGCATCGACAATAACCGCATGGCCGCCCGCTGCCGCCTCGCGGGCAAGCACGGCGAGTTCAGTAAATACCGCCTCGCTGGCCGCGTCGCCGTAGGCCGATTGCGGGAGCCGCTCCTCGGGCGCCGATGCATGCAGGCGCTTGCGGATCTCGTCGCTGCGCAGCACCAGCGCGCCCGGCGCATTGCCGAGTTCCGGTGCCAGAGCGCGTGCCAGAGTGGACTTGCCGGTGCCGGGCAACCCGCCGATCGCCACAACGACCGGCGGCGTCGGCTGGAGATAAGCGGCCGCCGCCGCTAGATAGCGCATGGCAACGCTGGCGTTCTCGCGCCGCGCCTCGACATGGGCGCGGACCATCGCGCGCAGCGATAGGAATGGCGGCAGTCCGATTGTCAGCGCAGCGTCACCAGTGCGAGCGATGTAGCGGCTCAGCACGCGGTTCGCCGCCGCCCGCGTGACGCGCTGATCGAGATCCATCAGCAGGAACGCAAGGTCGTAGCCCAAGTCTATCGTCGCCATCGCCTCGTCGAATTCCAGCGCGTCGAACGGAACCGGGCACCCCTGCCAGAGGCATAGATTTCCAAGATGCAGATCGCCATGTGCGCGGCGGACGAAGCCATCGTGTGCGCGCTGTGCGAGCCACGGCGCAATGCGTTCCAGCGCAACGAGAATGCGTGTCTGCCAGGCGCGCACCGCTTCTTCGGGCAGGCCCGCGTCGTGCGCGGATTGGGCGTTGCCCTCGGCAACGTGACGCATCGCCGCGACGGCATCTGTTTCAGTCACTGGCGGCAGGCTCCAATGGAACGCCGCGACTGCGTCGCCGAGCGCATCAAGCAGTTCCGGAGTGAGCCGGTCTGCCGCCGCGACTGCGTCGAGGAAGTCTTCGGCCGGAACCCGCGCCATGCGCAGAACCCAGTCGATCACCTGGCATTCCCCCGCGAGGCCGAGACCGAGGGTGCCGTCAGTGTGACGCACAACCGGCACGACGTCGCGGTACAGGCCGGGCGCCGCGACGCGGTTCAATTCCAGTTCGCGCAGAGTGAAGCGCCTGCGCGCCTCCAGCCGAGTGAAGTCGAGGAATGCCAGACGCACCGCCTTCTTCAACTTCCACACCGTGTCCGCGCCGACGAACACCAGCGATATGTGCGTCTCCAGCGGTTCCGATCCCGCGCGCTTGTGCAGGAACGCCACGACCTCCGCCTGTTCCGGCGGCGCGGTCATCCTCGGGTCAGGGGTACAGCCTGCCGATGGTCCACCCGCTGTCCGGCGCTCTCGTGTAGACCGTGCGGTCGTGCAGCCGGAACGGCATGTTCTGCCAGAACTCGAACCGTTGCGGGATGATCCGATAGCCGGACCAGTGTGGCGGGCGCGGGATATCGTCGCCCGGATACCGCGCCTCATTCGTGGCAAGGCGGCGCTCAAGCTCCGCACGATCCGGCAATACGCGTGACTGGTCCGACGCCCAGGCACCGAGACGCGATATACGCGGTCGCGTGGCGTGGTACGCGTCAGCATCGGCGTCGGCAACGTGCTCGACGTAGCCTTCGATGCGGACTTGGCGGCCCAGCGGCTTCCAGTGAAACAGCAGGGCGGCGCGCGCGTTCGCGGCGAGTTCCTCGCCCTTGCGGCTCTCCTTGTTAGTGTAGAATACGAAGCCCCGCGGATCGGCCCCCTTCAGCAACACAATGCGGGCCGCCGGCGTGCCGTCCGGGGTGGAAGTCGCCAGGGTCATCGCGTTGGCGTCCTCCGGTTCGTGCCCCCAGGCCTCAGCCATCCATTCCTGGAACCTGGCAAAAGGATCGGTGACGAGCTGAGCGGTATCCGGCATCGATTGGTCTTTCTCGCGGCCCGAGTGCACTCTGCCGCCGCGGGACCTGCACGCCAAGCGTGGATCGCCGGCTCTTGCCCCGCGATGGTACGCTGTGCCACCACCGCAGCGACTGCAGAGGATTAACCGATGCCCGACAGCCCCGCCGCGAAAGGCACAGTGATGCAGGGCAAACGCGGCCTGATCATGGGAGTGACGAACGAGCGCTCGCTCGGTTGGGGCATCGCCGCGGCGTGTGCCGCGCAGGGAGCGGAGCTGGCATTTACTTATCAGGTCGAGGCGCTCGGGCGCAGGGTGCGGCCGCTGGCCGCGTCGGTCGGCTCGGATCGGCTGTTTCTGTGCGACGTGGGCGATGAGGCCAGCCTCGCTGCGACGTTCGGAGCGCTGCGCGAGCAGTGGGATGGCCTGGATTTCCTCGTCCACGCGATCGCCTTCGCAGACAAGACGTATCTGCGCGGGCGCTATCTGGATACGCCGCGAGAGGCGTTCCTGCAGGCCCTGGACATCTCCTGCTATTCGTTCGTCGGTGTTGCGCAGCGAGCGGTGCCGCTGATGCGGCCGGGCGGGAGCCTGCTGACGCTAACCTATGTCGGCGCTGAGCGATGGACGCCGCACTATAACGTGATGGGCGTGGCAAAGGCAGCGTTGGAGGCATCGGTTCGCTATCTGGCGGCGGACCTGGGCGGGCAAGGGATTCGGGTGAACGCGATCAGCGCCGGGCCGATCCGCACCGTGGCGTCAGCCGGGATTGGCGATTTCCACTACATCTTGCGCTGGAACCAGTTGAACGCGCCGATGCAGCGCAACGTGACGATAGAGGACGTCGGCGGTGCCGGTGTATATCTGCTGTCGGACCTGTCATCCGGGGTGACCGGCGAGGTCCACCACGTCGATTGCGGCTACCATATAGTGGGCATGAAGAATCCTGCCGCGCCGGACATCGCCATCGTCGATGGGTGAGATGAGAGGAAGGTACCCCTCCCCCAGCCCCCTCCCGCAAGGGGAGGGGGAGTCCTGGCCGCGCACTTTCTTCCCCTCCCCTTGCGGGAGGGGGCTGGGGGGAGGGGGCCCTTCCGCCATGTCGCATAACAGCTTCGGTCATTTGTTCCGCGTGACCACCTGGGGCGAGAGCCACGGGCCGGCGATCGGCTGCATCGTCGACGGCTGCCCGCCGCGCATCACACTCTCCGAGGCCGACATCCAGCCCTGGCTGGATCGCCGCCGTCCCGGCCAGTCGCGCTTCACCACACAGCGCCAGGAACCGGATGCGGTCCGCATCCTGTCCGGCGTGTTCGATGGCGTGACCACGGGCACACCGATCGCCATGCAGATCGACAATGTTGATCAGCGTTCGCGCGACTACTCTACGATCGCCGCGCAGTTCCGTCCGGGTCACGCCGACCTGACGTATGAGCTGAAATACGGCATCCGCGACTATCGTGGCGGGGGCCGGTCCTCGGCGCGGGAGACCGCCATGCGCGTCGCGGCTGGCGGCGTGGCGCGGAAGGTGCTGGGCGGGGGTGTGCGTATTCGCGGCGCCCTGGTGCAGATCGGCCCACACCGTATCAACCGCGCCCGCTGGAACTGGAACTCGGTGGATGACAATCCGTTCTTCTGCCCCGACCCGGGCACGGCGGCGCGCTGGGAAACCTATCTGTCCGAAATACGCAAGGCCGGCTCGTCCGCCGGGGCGGTAATCGAGGTAGTGGCAGACGGTGTTTCCCCCGGCCTTGGCGCGCCGATCTATGGCAAGCTCGATGCCGACATTGCGGCGGCGCTGATGTCGATCAATGCAGTGAAGGGCGTGGAGATCGGCGAAGGCTTCGCCGCCGCTGCCCTGTCAGGCGAGGCAAATGCCGATGAGATGCGGATGCTGGACGGCGTGGTGAACTTCGCCTCCAACCATGCCGGCGGCATCCTTGGTGGGATTTCCACCGGGCAGTCCATCGTGGTTCGCTTCGCGGTGAAGCCGACCAGCTCCATCCTGACACCACGCCAGACGGTGGATCGCACCGGCCAGGACATCGAGATCAGCACGAAAGGCCGCCATGATCCGTGTGTCGGCATCCGCGCGGTGCCCGTAGGCGAGGCGATGCTGGCCTGTGTGCTGGCCGACCACCTGCTGCGCCACCGGGCGCAAAATCCGGACGCTCCCACCACAGCCCGGTTGCCACACAACTAAGCGGCGGGAATGAACGCGGGGGGATGTGCGTCTGATTCGTCGGACCCGCCCGCGATGCAACCCCAGCCGCCTCCGTACGACCCACCGGCGCTCGACGCGTTCGTCGCGTTGGCAGGCCCGCGCCTGTGGGCGGCGCGTATGGCGGAGATCGGTCGACGCGCCACGTGCGGACCGCGCGCAGGGCAGGCGATCCGCCAGTGCCACGCGCTGGAACTGGCAATCGAGCGGCTGCGCGGCACACTGACCCGGCCGCCGTCGGCCGCGGAACTGCAAGCCGCCAGACTGGCCGGTGACGCGGTGACACTCGCGCGCGCGCTGAGTGCTCAAGGCAGGGGGCGGCTGCGTGGCAAGCTACGTGCCGCGCTCGCGGGCGACGGAACGCTGGTGCCGGTGTTCCACATGTTGCGCACCGCGGCATTGCAGCTCTCGCGCGGCTTCACGGTTGCCTTTGCCGGGCTGGAGGACGATGCGCCCTATGACCTGCTGATCGCACGGGATGCTGCTGAGGCGGAAGTCGCCTGCGAAGTTGTGTCGGCCGAGGAGGGGCGGCTGGTGCACCGCAGGGCCTGGTCGCATCTGGCCGATCAGGTGGACGCCGACCTGCGCAACTGGCTCGCGGCCTATCCTGGGCGCTATCTGCTGAAGATGACATTCCCGCACGGACTGCTGACCAGTGCCCTGGCGGAAATGCACAGTCGCATCCGTCGCCTGCTCCAGACCCGTGGCCGTCGCGATGACGACGACGTGGCCGTGCTGCGGCTCGACCCATTGATGCTGGCCGCGAGCGATCCTGACGTTGGTCTGATGCCATCACTCCGGCGTGAGTTTGGTCCCGAGGCGCACCTGGCCGTCACCACGGCCGGTCGTGGGCTGTTCGTCATGGCGGCCCGGGCGGGGCGCACAGACGAGGTCGCCATTGCCGTGCGCCAGCGGCTGTTCGCGATCACACCGACACGTCTGAGCGGGACGCGGCCGGGCATACTGGCGATGTTCATTGAAGACACCGACCGCGACGAATGGCGCGGTCTGCGCGACCGGCTGGAGCTGGAGGGAGAGGCGCGTCAGTTCTTGGCGTACAAGGCTGCGCGGCCGGTCATCGCGGTGACGTGCGCGTCTCGCTTCGAATTGTTTGGCATGGCGGACGCAGCCGAGGGGGGCGAGCTGCGATTTCGCAATTCCGCGCATCCGGCAGCGAAGGCGGCAGCGCTGGGGCCGGCTATTCTGTCGTCGGTGTGATCGCCTCGCAGTCGGGTAATTCGTTGGTAAGCTTCTTATCTTCATAGTCGCGCCCCAGGACGGCCACGATCCCAGGTTTGTTTCGCATCCCTGACGCGACTGGAGAGAATGAAATGACGGACGCCGAGTACGCCCGGAAGCTCGACGAACTCGATCGCTTGCTGAACGATCCGGACGTGCCGATGGAACCCGCCAAGGTCTGGTCTCTTCTAGCCGAGATCGCGCAACGCGATCTGGTCGCCACTCATGCCGGTCGAAGCGGCGACTGAAGCGTCAACTCCTTGTGGCCGCGATCAGGAATTCGCGGTTGCCTTCTGGTCCCGTTATCGGACTTTCGACGATGCCGAGGACGCCCCAGCCCGGCAGCGTCGACCACCACGTATGGATGCGATCGCAGACGGCCTGATGAACGGCAGGATCACGCACCACCCCCTTGCTTCCGACGGCATCTGGCCCCGCCTCAAATTGCGGCTTGATCAGTGCAACGGCCCACGCGTCCGGCGCACAGAGCGCGAGCGGTGCCGGTAGGAGCGTCCTCAGGCCGATAAAGCTCGCGTCGCACACGAGCGCCGCGATCGGATCGATTATGGCGTCGTGGGTCAAATAGCGGGCGTTGGTCTTCTCGTGCACCACAACGCGCGGATCGGCCCGCAGCTTCCAGGCAAGCTGGCCGTGGCCGACGTCAACCGAGTGCACCTTCGCGGCACCATGCGCCAACAGCACGTCGGTGAAGCCTCCGGTGGAGGCACCGATGTCGAGACAGACGAGAGCAGCGGGCGATAGGCCGAAATGGTGCAGAGCGTGGTCGAGTTTCAGCCCGCCGCGTGACACCCAGGGGTGATCCTGGCCGCGCACTTCCAGGGATGCCTCCGACGCGAGCGTGTCGCCGGCCTTGGCGATGCGGCGATCGCCGCTGAACACCTTGCCCGCAAGTATCAGCGCCTGCGCCCGCGACCGGTTTTCCGCCAGCCCTCGGTCCACCAGCAACTGATCCGCGCGCGTCCGCATCGCGGCAACTTGGCACTCCCCCTTCCCTTGCGGGAGGGGGTGGAGGCAGGCCCGCGGAATAGTCACTTGCATCATGCTATGATCTGCCCTACATCGTCGCTTGCATCATGCATGTCACTGCAGGAGCAAACCATGCAGCGCAAGAGCTTCGGATCGATGACCTGCCCGATCGCCCGCAGCCTGGAGCGGGTCGGCGAGTGGTGGAGCATTCTGATCCTCCGCGACGCCTTCCGCGGGCTGACCCGCTTCGACCAGTTCCAGAAGAGCCTCGACATCGCGCCGAACATGCTGACCCGGCGGCTCAACGCGCTTGTCGAATCCGGCCTGCTGGAGCGCCGCGTTTACAGCGAACATCCGCCCCGCCACGAGTACGTGCTGACCGACCGCGGCCGGGATTTCCGGCCAGTGCTCTGGTCACTGCTGGCTTGGGGCAACCGCCACTTCGCCCCCGAGGGCCCCAGCGTCATCGTCGTCGACACCGAGACGGGCGAGCCGGCGGACCCCGTGCTGGTGGACCGGCGGACCGGCAAGGTGATGGTTGAGCCCGCGTTCCGCTCGGTGCCAGGGCCCGCAGCGAACGGGAGCACGTCATGAGCGGACAGGTGGTGGAGCGCGAGATCGTCGCGCGGCCGCGGGCACGGCATGCAGGCATCTCGCGCAAGCAGCTCGGTCTGGCCGGGGCAGCCCTGCTGCTCGGCATTGGTGCCGCGTGGTACGGCCACCACTGGTGGACCGTCGGACGGTTCATCGAGAGCACCGATGACGCCTATGTCGGTGGCGACCTCACGGTGATCGCGCCGAAGGTGTCAGGGTTCATTGCGGGCGTTGCGGTCACCGACAACCAGGCGGTGCACGCCGGCGATCTGCTGGTGAAACTGGATGATCGCGACTACGGCGCCGCGCTGGCGAAGGCGGTTGCCGCGGTTGCCGGTCAGCAGGCCACGCTGGCGAATCTCGACGCAGTCCGCCGATTGCAGGAAGCGATGATCGCGCAGGCGAAGGCCGAGTTGACCGCAACCGAGGCAGAGATCACCCGCACCAAGTACGACGTCGAGCGTTATCGCAGCCTGGCGCAGGATCAGTTTGGCACCCAGCAGCGCTTTCAGCAGGCGGACGCGGACCATCAGAAGGCGCTCGCCGCTGACGCCAGGGCGCGCGCGGCGTTGGAAGCAGCCCAACGGCAACTCGATGTCATCGCCACGCAGAAACAGCAGGCCGAAGCGGCATTGGCCGGCGCGATCGCCGATCGCGATACCGCGCAGCTCAATGTGGGCTACACCGAACTGCGCGCACCGATCGACGGCACCGTGGGCAATCGCAGCGCGCGCACCGGCGCCTATGCCACGGTTGGTGCGCAGCTCATTTCGCTCGTGCCCGCGCACGGGCTGTGGGTGGATGCGAACTTCAAGGAAAGCCAGCTCGCGCACATGCGCGCGGGGATGCCCGTAACGATCGAGGCCGACGTTCTGCCCGACGAAGTGTTCCATGGCCGTGTCGGCAGCCTGGCACCGGCGACCGGCGCCATGTTCAGCGTCCTGCCGCCGGAGAACGCCACCGGCAACTTCACCAAGATCGTGCAGCGCGTGCCAGTGCGCGTGCTGCTCGATGACGGCGCCGCCACACTGGGCAGGCTTCGCCCAGGTCTGTCGGTCACAGCCGACGTGGACGAGCGATGAGCGCGACCACGGCCAATGTCTTCGTCGCACCCGGCGAACTGCCGATGGCGACGAAGGTGTTCGCCTTCGCCAGCATGTGTGTGGGCTTCTTCATCGCTCTGCTCGACATCCAGATCGTGTCGGCCTCGCTGGCTGACATCGGCGGCGGATTGTCCGCCGGGACCGATGAGGTGGCATGGGTGCAGACCAGCTACCTGATCGCTGAGATCGTGGTGATCCCGCTGTCCGGCTGGCTGTCGCGCGTGATGTCGACGCGCTGGCTGTTCTGCGCTTCCGCGGTGGGCTTCACCATCACCAGCCTGCTGTGCGGCTGGGCGTGGAACATCGAAAGCATGATCGTGTTCCGCGCGCTGCAGGGATTTCTGGGCGGATCGATGATCCCGACCGTGTTCACCACGGCATTCATCTACTTCAACAACCAGCAACGGGTCATCGCCGCGGCCACCATCGGCTGCATCTCTTCGCTGGCGCCGACTCTGGGCCCGACCATCGGCGGCTGGATCACCGATGACTACTCCTGGCACTGGCTATTTTTCATCAACCTGGTGCCGGGCATCTTCGTTTCCATTGTGGTGCCGATGCTGGTTCGCGTAGACCGGCCAAACCTGTCCCTGCTGCGCGGCGCCGACTACCTCGGCATGGCGCTGATGGCGGTGTCTCTCGGCTGCCTGGAATACACGCTGGAAGAGGGGCCGCGCTGGGACTGGTTCGGCGACGACACCATCCGTGCGACCGCGTGGATTTCCGGCATCGCGGGCGTGGCGTTCGTCTGGCGCAGCCTGACCCACAGCCAGCCAGTGCTCGATCTGCGCGCGCTGACGAGCCGCAACTTCGCGCTGGGCTGCTACTTTTCGTTCACCATCGGCATCGGGATCTTCGCCACGATCTATCTGACGCCGTTGTTTTTGGCGCGGGTGCGCGGCTTCAGCGCACTGGAGATCGGCGAGGCGGTCTTCACCACCGGACTGTTCCAGGTCTGTGCGATCCCATTCTACTCGATGCTCGCGCGGCACATCGATCTGCGCTGGCTGATGATGTTCGGCCTGGCATGCTTTGCCATCAGCATGTGGAACTTCACCCCGATCACACATGAATGGGGCTGGCGCGAGTTGTTGCTGCCACAGGCATTTCGTGGCTTCTCGCAGCAGTTCGCGGTGGCGCCCACGGTGTCGCTGACGCTTGGCGGGTTGGGACCGGAGCGCCTGAAGCTGGCATCGGGATTGTTCAACCTGATGCGCAATCTCGGCGGCGCGATTGGCATCGCGGTGTGCGGTACAATCCTGAATGACCGCACGAACCTGCACTTCCTGCGTCTGGCCGAACACCTGAACAGCAGCAATCCGGCAATGCTGCGATACTTGCAAGGGACGGCGGCGCACGCGACCACGGCGCACGGCGGCGATGCGTTACACGGCCACGCTGCGGCGCTGCGGGAACTGTGGTCACTCACGCTGCGCGAGGCGCAGACGCAAGCCTTCGCGGATGCGTTCTTTGTCATCGCGTTGTGCTTTGCCTTGGCAGCCGTGACGGTGCCGCTGATGCGCAAGATCGCGATGCAGACAACGCCGTCGCGGGACGCTCACTAAAGTAGGACTGGCAAATGGAACGCAGGAATGCCACTGCGGCGGTGATCGGTGCGGGCGACCTCATCGGCGGTGCGATCGCTCGCAAATTCGCGGCTGAAGGCTTCACGGTATTCGCCGGCCGCCGCAACGGCAACAAACTGGTGCCCTTGGTTCAGGCCATCGAAACAGCGGGCGGCCGCGCCTTCGCTCGCTCACTCGATGCACGGCCATCGCCGCCTTCCTGCGCGAGGCCGATGCCGAGGCGCCGCTCGAGGTCTGCATCTTCAACATTGGCCCGAACGTCCACTTCTCCCTGGTGGACACGACGGAGCGCGTGTTCCGCAAGGTGTGGGAGATGGCCTGCTATGCCGGCTTCCTCGCCGGCCGCGAGGCAGCGCGCCTGATGCTACCGCATAACCAGGGCGCGATCTTCTTCACCGGCGCAACTGCCAGCCCGCGTGGTGGCGCCGGTTACGCCGCGTTTGCCGCGGCCAAGGCCGGGCTGCGCGCGGTAGCCCAAAGTGCGGCACGCGAACTTGGCCCCAGCAACATCCACGTCGCGCACCTCATCATCGACTCCGGTGTGGACACCGCATGGGTGCGTGAACGGATCAGGGCACGCGAGGGCGATGAAGCGCTGCGCAATTTCGATCCAGGGCGGCTGATGCGTCCGGAATCAGTAGCCAATGCGTATTGACAACTGTATCGGCAGCCGCGCGATGCGTGCACGTTCGAGAAGGACATCCGTCCGGCAGGCGAGAAGTGGTGACAGCAATGAGCAATGTAGAATTCCATTTCGACTTCGGCAGCCCGAATGCGTGTCTGAGCCACTTGGTGATCCCCTGGATCGAACGGCGTACGGGCGTGAAGTTTGTCTATGTGCCCGTGCTTCTCGGCGGCGTCTTCAAGCTGACCAACAACCGCTCGCCGGCCGAAAGTCTGGCCGGCATCAGGAACAAGCCGGGTTACCAGCGACTGGAGACGGCGCGTTTCCTGCGACGACACGGCATCACGCGCTTCACGCCCAATCAGTTCTTCCCGGTCAACACGCTAGTGCTGATGCGCGGCGCCATCGCAGCGCAACGGCTGGGCATCTTCGAGCATTACGTCGACGAGATCTATCGACACATGTGGGCCGACCCGAAGAAGCTGGACGATCCCGAAGTGCTGCGCGGCATTGGCAGAATCGCGCATCGACGCCGCGAAGCTTTTCGATCTGGCCCAGGCGCAGGACGTAAAGGACGAACTGCTCACCAACACGCAGCGCTCGGTCGAACGCGGCACCTTCGGATCGCCAACGTTCTTCGTCGGCGATGAGATCTACTTCGGCAAGGATCGCCTACGTGATGTCGAAGAGGCCGTCGCGGCAATGCCGCACGGCAACGCATGAAACGCAGCAGAGCAATCAATTGTCTGGACACGCGTCTGCTGTCATCGCGAGAAGCGCCGCGACAAAGCAATCCCCACCACGGGCCTGCAACGACGATGGAGATTGCTTCGTCGCTGCGTTCCTCGCAATGACACTCGCGCTCCAGCGATAGCTTTTACTCCATCGGCCGCGTCGCCAACGTCCCGTCCGCCCGCTCGACGATGGCCGCGACGCGCGCCTCCGCTTCTGCCAGCTTCGCCTCGCAATGTCGGCGCAGCGCCGCACCGCGCTCATACGCAGTGATGGCGTCTTCCAGTTTCTGCTGGCCGCTTTCCAGGCCACGCACGATTTGCTCCAACTCGGCCAGCGCGTCCTCGAACGAAAGCGCGCTGACGTCGGTATTCTTGCCCGACATTGGTTCTCTTACGCTACCATCAGCGTGCGCACATGCGCGGCGGCCGAGGCGGCGAGCGCCTCCAGGTCATAACCACCCTCCAGCACGGAGACCACGCGTCCGTCGCAATGCGCTGCCGCCACGCGCAGCAGCTCCTTGGTGATCCAGGCATAGTCCGCGGTGTCCAAGCGGAGCTGCGCCAGCGGGTCAGCCTTGTGCGCGTCGAAGCCGGCCGAGACGATCAGCAGGCCCGGGGCAAAGCGGTCCAGCTCCGGCAGGATCGTGTCCGACCATGCGGCGCGGAATGCGGCACTGTCCGAGCCAGGGCGCAGCGGTGCGTTTATGATGTTGTTGGCAGTGCCGCGCTCCCACGCCTCGCCGGTGCCTGGATAGCATGGGTGCTGGTGCGACGACGCGTAGAACAGGTCCTTATCCGCGGCGAACATCGCCTGCGTGCCGTTACCATGGTGCACGTCGAAGTCGGCCACAGCGACGCGCTGCACGCCCCACTGCGAGCGCGCGTGCAGTGCGGCGACGGCGGCGTTGTTGAACAGGCAGAAGCCCATTGGCCGGCCAGGTTCGGCGTGATGGCCTGGTGGGCGCACCGCTGCGAACGCGGCACGCGCCCAGCCCTCCATCACCGCATCCACCCCCGCCACCGCGGCCCCCGCTGCGCGCAGCGCGGCCTCGGCACTGCCGGCACTCATCGCGGTGTCGGCGTCGAGCTGCACGGTCTCACCTTCGGCCGGGCGGATCGACTGGATCGCGTCCACGTAGTTTGCCGGATGAACCCGGGTGAGCTGTTCGGTAGTGGCGTGCGGCGCGGATTCGCGCAGCAGGTCCACGAACTCGGGCGTCTCCAGTGCGGCGAGAACGGCGCGCAGGCGGTCCGGGCATTCCGGGTGGTACGGACCGGCGTCGTGGCCGAGGCAGGCAGGGTGGGTGATCAGGGCTGTGGGCATGTCAGTCCTTCTGCTCCGGTTCCTCGGCGCGGCGGCGGATGACGAAACTGAACACGCCGTTCTCTTCCGACCAGGCGAGCAACGCATGGCCGGTCTCGCGACAGAATGCCTGAAAGTCGGCAACCGAGGCACGATCGGTAGCGAGCACACGCAGCCGGTCGCCGGCCGCCATGGAGCGCAGCGCACGATTGGCGCGTAGCACCGGGATTGGACAGGCGGTGCCTTTCATGTCGAGGACGGTCTCGCTCATGCAGGCATCCTGAGACGGAGGGAGCACAGGAGCAAGCGACACCTAATGTTGTTGCCAGTCAGAGGTACTGTCGGTCGGGAAGCGAGAGCTGGTAGTACTTCCGACCACCAACAGTTACGGCGTCGGTATCCCGTCTGGCCGTTGTCGTCGCCGCGCCTCCGCCGCAACGCGGCAGGCCGAGGTAGGGGGTGGGATCGACGGGCCTGCCGTCCATTACCATCTCGAAATACAGGTGCGCACCCAGGCTGACGCCGGTCCTGCCGACAACCCCAAGCTTCTCACCCGCCGCAACCGTGCGCTTTCCTTCAGCAAAGGCCGGCGCGATCATGCCGAAATGGCTGTAGATGCCGACGAAGCCGTCATGCTGGACGAGCATCTCCAGGCCACCCGGACCCTTGCGCTGAACGCGGATCACGCTGCCAGGCGCAGCCGCGATGACGGCGGAACCCACCGGAGCGGGCAGATCCACACCATAGTGGTAGGAGCCCGCTTCCGGCACGTTCGGCAGAACGCGAGGGCCGAACGGTGATGAGATGCAGGTGGCATTGACCGGCGGCACAAGGCTGGTCGCAAGCAGCGACTTTGCCGCCGCGCCGCGCGAGCGAACCGCCACGAGCGCGATCGCCAGTACAATGCATTGCTGCGTCCTGCGGGCGAACATCATGGTCTCCCGCTGTGCACAGCCGGCAGCACCTCGGCTTCGAACAGCCGCTTCGCCACGTCGGCCTCGGTCTCGGAAACGCCGCGCATCGATCCGGACAGCGCCACCTTGTCCAGTCCGAGCGCCGCAAGGCGCTGCAATCGCGAGATGCAGTGCTCAGGAGTGCCGGCGATCGCAAAGCAGTCGATGAATGCTTCGGTTAAAACGCACGCATGGCGCGAGTCGCCGCGGGTATGCGCCCGCATGTCATACGAACTGCGCAGATCCTCCAGCACGGCGCGATCGCTGTCCGAGACAGGACCGCTGGCGCTACGGTGCATCACCGAGAAGCGGGCGTGTGTGGTCAGTAAGCCGTGGATCAGATCGCGCGCCGTTGCGACGTCGGTGTGACGACCGCAATGGACACAGGCGCCGAAGGTTATGCCGTCAGGGTCTAGTCCCGCCTCGCGACGCGTTCTGCGCGCGAGGTCGATCCCCCAGGCGATCCGCTCCTCGTCGGCGCCAAGGGCGAACATGACACGGTCGGCGTGACGCGCAGCGATGGCGATGACCCGTTGTCCGCTGGCTGCGACCTCAACCGGCACATTTGGCGCGCCTGCGGCAATCCAGTCGATCCGGCTCGCCGGCGGGGCATCGGCAAGCTCCAGTTCGGACATCGGCGGGGCAACGGTGGTGGCAATGTCAATGTCGTCGAAGAGCACCGCATCGCCGCGCAGATAAGCCTGCAACTGGCGCACATGGCACTCGAACGGCGCTAGCCGGGATGGCGCGCGTCCGAGATGCGCCAGCGCCGAGTCGCCGCGGCCGATGCCCAGCACCGCCCGTCCGTCGGACAGCCGTTGGATGCTGGCGATCGAGCAGGCGGTGACCGCGGGGTGGCGGGTCACGTTGTTGGTCACGCCGGTGCCGAGACTGAGGCGGGTCGTCGCTGTGGCCGCCATCGCCAGCGCGACGTAGGGATCGCCCGACAGGTTCTGCGAATCAACGACCAGCATTCCGTCCCAGCCGGCCGCTTCTCGTTCGCGCGCCGTGCGGGCGGTGGCGCGTGGGGAGGCGACCGTGGTGGTCCAAAGCTGCATGCGCGGTCTCTCCGATCCTACCCCTTGGGTAGCCGGAGCCGGCCACGAACGCGAGTCACGCGGAGAGAGCTTCGGTCAGGCGGCGCGCCAGTTTCTGTTGGTATGAATGTTGCTGTATCCTTTGTCGCGGCGGATCGCATGACGGCCGCCTTGTAGGTGGCTTCGCGCGGTCCCCGTGTAGTGCAGCCGGCCTGGATACCCAGGGCCGCGCTAACCCTTGGGAGGCTTCGATGCGCGTTGCCCGACGTTCCGCCCTCGTCCTGCTCGGCTCATCAACATTCGTCGGCCTGGTAAGGGCGGCACGAGCCAGCGACAAGTTCGTCACCGTCGGCATTAACCTGCCGCTGACCGGCGCCTCGGCTGAGGACGCGACGAACATCCTGCACGGCGCGCAGCTCGCGATCGAGGAAGCCAATGCCAAGGGTGGCATTGGCGGCTACGAAATACGCGCGCTCGTCCTCGACGACGGCACCGCGACAGCCGGCCAGTACGATCCCGCGCAGTCGGCGATCAATACGCGCAAGATGATCGTCGACCCCACTGTGGTCGCCGCGGTCGGCCCGATGGCGAGCGGCAGCGGCAAGGCGATGGCGCCGCTGCTCAGCCAGGGCAACCTCGCGACAGTGACGCCCAGTTCCACCAACCCCGATCTGACCGACCCGAAGTTCGCCGAGATGTACCGGCCGGCCGGCAAGGCGATCTACTTCCGCACCTGCACCACCGATGCCTTCCAGGGTCCCAACATGGCGAATTTCATGGCGGACCAGCTCAAGGTGAAGTCAGTCTTTGTGGTGGATGACACCGGCGCCTATGGCGTGGGGCTCGCCGACGCGTTCCAGGCGCACGCCGCCAAGCGCGGGATGCAGGTGATGGGGCGCGACCGCGTCGATCCGCTGATCAGCGACTACCGGCCGCTGCTGACCAAAATCAAGAATCTCGGGCCCGAGGCACTGTATTGCGGCTCCAGCGCGCTGGCCGGGGTGAAGCTGGTCAAGCAGAGCTACGAGATCATGCCCGACATGATCAAAGCGGGCGGCGACGGCCTGCATCAAGCATCGATCCTGTCCGGTGCCGGCTTCCCCGCGGCGCAGGGTTGGTACAGCACAATCGCCGCTCCACATATGTTGGATGACGCCAAACTGACCGACTGGGTGGCGAGTTTCGAGAAGCGTTGGAACACTCCGCCATCGGATTACTCGATCACCTCGTATGATGCTGCACTGGTGATCCTCGGTGCAATCGAGGCCATCGCGAAGTCCGGCACACCGGTCACGCGAGGCTCGGTGCGTGATGCCATCCAGGCCGGCAAGGTGGACACGTTGCAGGGACCGATCACGTACGACGCCAACGGCGACCTGAGTTCGCGAGTGGTCAGCGTGTTCCAGGTTCGGCAGGATACGGCGCATCCGGTCAACGACGTCGTGCACCAGTTCAAGTACGTTGGCGTAGCGCTGGCGGATAACTCCTGAACGCGCCAACTTCGTGTTAGGCCTTGACTTGATTGCGTCACCACCAACCGCGCAGAGCCCACTCCATGCAGCACCGCATCGGCATCGACCTCGGCGGCACCAAGATCGAAATCATCGTCCTCGATCCGGACGGCAGCGAGCGCTTTCGCCACCGGATCGACACGCCGCACGGCTACCCGGCGTCGCTGGAAGGCATCGCCGGCCTGGTGCGCGACGCCGAAGCCCGCCTCGGCGTCACCGCCACCGTCGGCATCGGCATCCCGGGCGTCATCAGCCCGGTAACCGGCTTGGTGAAGAACGCTAACTCGATCTCCCTGAACGGGCACACGTTCGATCGTGACATCAGCGCTCTGCTCGACCGCGAGGTGCGGGTGGAGAACGACGCCAACTGCTTCGCGCTCTCGGAGGCGATCGACGGCGCCGGGGCGGGTCATGGCGTGGTGTTCGGCGTCATCCTCGGCACCGGCTGCGGCGGCGGCGTGGTGGTGGACGGCAAAGTCGATGCGCGGCCGCAACCACGTCACCGGCGAGTGGGGCCACAACCCGCTGCCCTGGCCGCGCCCCGAGGAGCTTCCCGGGCGCGCAGTGCTGGTGCGGCCACTTCGGCTGTCTGGAGACGTGGGTCGCCGGCACCGTCGCTGGCGCGCGACTGCGACGGCGACGGTGCGCACGACGCTTCCGGCATTCTCGTCGCGCGCCGCCGCCGGCGAGACGCGGGCGCAGGCGGCGCTCGATCGCCATGCCGACCGGCTGGCGCCGCGGGCTGGCACACGTGGTCAATCTGCTCGATCCCGACGTGATCGTGCTGGGCGGCGGGCTGTCCAACATGGATCATCTCTACGAGCGCGCTGCCGCCGCTGGTGACACGCTACGTGTTCAGCGACTTCGTGCAGACGCCGATCGTCCGCAACAAGCATGGCGATTCGTCCGGCGTGCGCGGCGCGGCGTGGCTGTGGCCGGCCACGTGAGTCCGTGCCCGCGTTCTGCCGCGACTGTCTGACCGAAGTCGATGGCAACAGATGCGCGACGTGCAGCAGCGCCCGCATCGTCAGCCACGCCAAGCTGTTCGACCTGACGATCGCCCACATCGACTGCGACGCCTTCTATGCCAGCGTGGAGAAGCGCGACCGCCCCGAACTCGCTGCCAGACCGCTCATCGTCGGTGGTGGGGTGCGCGGTGTGGTGACCGCCGCCTGCTACGTTGCGCGCATCTATGGGGTGCGCAGCGCCATGCCGATGTTCAAGGGCCTGAAGGCCTGTCCCGACGCCGTGGTGACCCGGCCTGACTTCGCCAAGTATGTCGCGGTCGGCCGGCAGATCGGTGCCAGGATGGTGACGCTGACGCCGCTACTGCAACCGCTGTCGATCGACGAGGCGGTGACTGGACCTCGCCGGCATCGAGTCACTGCATGGCGCTCCCGCCGCGGCCGTGTTGGCGCGCTTCGCCCGCAAGGTGGAGACTACAGTAGGTGTCACCGTCTCGATTCGGGCTCGCCGCCAACCGATTGCTGGCGAAGATCGCGGCTGGTCGCGACAAGCCGCGTGGCTTCGCGGTGATCGGCGCCAAGGAGGCCGCGGCGCTGCTCGCGCCCGTGGCGAGGACGTGCGCCGAGGTCGACCCAGCACGAGAGAGCAAGTCGATCAGCGCGGAAACCACCTTCGATACCGACCTGACGCGCGCCGCCGGCCTTGAACGCCATCTCTGGCGCCTGGCCGAAAAGCTTGCCCGACGACTGAAGGAGAACGAGCTGTCCACAGGCGGCGTGGTGCTAAAGCTGACGACCACCGATTTCACCATCCGCTGCGCCTGCCGAGCCCCACGGTGCTGCCCGACCGGCTGTTCGAAGCGGCCAGTACGATCCTGGCGCGCGAAGCGACAGGCACGGCATTTCGCCTCATAGGCATCGGTGCCATTCCGCTGCTGCCGCTCGCGGGAGCCGATCGCAGCGATCTTGCCGACCTCGAGACGCCGCACCGCGCCGCCACCCATGCGGCAATCGATGCGCTGCGTCAGCGCTTCGGCGAGGCGGCGATCGGTCGGGGAAGGCGATGGCCGGTTGCCCGCGGGGCCCGCAAGGGGAGGGGGATTAGGCTCAAACTCCTCCTCCTACTACGCCTCGGGCGGGGCGGCTGCGATCGGGATCTCGCGCGCCTCTGGCTGATCACCGGTGCCCGGCGCACGCTCTTCCCCTTCTTCGGTCTCGCTCGCTGGCTGGCTTCCTTCCTCACCATTATAGGGCCGTCGCGGGGCGGTTTGCTGCTGGCCGTTCTGCTGGTTCTGCTGCGCCGCCTGGTTCATTGCATTCAGGATACGGAAATAATGCTCGGCGTGCTGAAAATAGCCCTCCGCCATCACTCGGTCGCCGCCGCTGGTCGCATCGCGGCCGAGTTGGAGATACTTTTCGAACAACTGCTGCGACGTTCCGCGGATCCGAAGGTCGGGGCCGCTGCTGTCGAAAACGTGATTGCGATTGAGCGGGATGTTGCCACCGCCACCTCCGCCATGATGTCGCAGTCCGCTGCCTCCACCCCCGCCGCCACCGGGTCGATGGCCGCGTCCACGCATGCGTTTCATGTTCATATTGATGCTATCGAGCCTTCTCTGTTGCGGACCGGAAGTTGCAGGGACACACGGGGAGACCCGCAGACGTCCCGGGGCATGCCCCCTCGGCCTGGCTTCAATCCAACGGCACTGGTTCCGGCGAGTACCCCGACCATAGGGCCTGGGCGCCTGGGGCGAGCCGCTGTGCGGCTGGCCCTGCCAGGGTGAAAGCTAGTCTGCCTGCCTCAGTCTGCCAAACGGTTTTTTTCATGACGTCGCCGGCCGCAGCACGAGGGCGCGCGGAATGCCCGTCAGGTCTGGCCGCAGATCACTCGCAAGACCGGCCCGCAACGCCAGTTCGGCCGCTGTCTCAGCCTGGCCCGCGCCGAGTTCCAACACCGCGACGGAATTCGGGGCCAATAGTCGCGGAAGCGCCGGAAGCAGGCGGCGCCAAGCCGCGAATCCGTCCGCGCCGCCGTCCAGAGCGGAACGCGGTTCATGGCAGGCCACCTCCGGCATCAGGCTGCCTAGATCCTTGCTGCGGATGTAGGGAGGGTTACACAGGACAAGGTCGAACCAGCCGTCCAGCGCGTCAGCCCAGTCGCCGCATATGACACTGGCACGATCGGCCAATCCCAGGGATGTGGCGTTTCGCGCGGCAAGCGCGGCGGCTGCGGGTGACCGGTCTACCCCGATGCCGAACGCCGCCTGAAACTCCGACAATGCGGCCAGCAGCAGGCATCCGGTGCCGGTGCCCAGGTCCAGGATCTGCTGCGGTGGCGGACGGTGAAGGAACACGGCGATGGCCGCCTCGATGAGCGTCTCCGACTCCGGGCGCGGGATCAGAGTGGCGGGCGATACGGCAAACTCCAGGCCCCAGAACTCGCGTCGACCGACGATCAGCGCCAGCGGTTCACGTGCCTCTCGCCGGGTGATCAGCAGCGCGAAGCCAACCATGTCCGCCGGCACCCAAGGATCGCGCAACAGCGTCTCTACCGTGACCCCATGCGCATGGGCCAGCAGCAGTCGCGCTTCAAGCCTTGGATTGTCGATACCCGCCCGCCGGAGCCTCTTGGCGCCGAGATCGATTGCCTGCTGAACCGTGTGGCTCAGACGGCTTGGCTGGCTGTCCGCTTCGCCTGTGCGCGGAGCAGACGGCGCTTGAGTGCCTTGGCGTCGACTGTCAGGCGGCGGTCGGGTGTCCCAAGCAGGTAGGCATCGATCCCACCGTTATGCTCGATTGTGCGGATCGCGCGGGTGGACAGCCGCATCCGGACCGGCAAACCAAGCACGTCGGACAGCAGCGACGTCTCCTGCAGATTGGGCAGGAACCGGCGGCGCGTCCTGTTGTTGGCGTGGCTGACGTTGTTGCCGGTCAGCACGCCCTTGCCGGTGATCTGGCAGCGGCGAGACATTGCAGGCGACCCCTGTTCGAAACGGGAGGCGCGGCTTATCGCCAATGGCGGCCACGAGGTCAAGCGGGCCTTTGAGTGCGGTTCTCTGCCGAGCGTCTGGCTATCACGCCGCCGTTGCCCTATTGTCAACGCAAGCAGAACGATCATTGCTGCGATGCAGTTGACAGAGTATGCGATGAAAACCACACAGCTTGTGCCGGCCTTGGCAGCCCTGCTTGTCCTGGGTGCGTGTTCCGAGCCCTCGAGTACGCAGACACTGTCCAACCGGGTTACGACCGGGCTGAACCCTGCACAGGTCTGCAATCGCGGGGCGAACATCGAATACCTCGCGAACGGGACGAGGATCAGATTTCCCGTGTCTTCTCTGTTCGTCAGCGGACGAGCGGATCTGACGGGGTGCGGCCACTACGCCGTGGCGAGCGTGACGCAGGCCATGCTGGACCCTCGCATCATGCAGGTGGCCATCGAACCTGAAGCGAATGTTCAGGGACAAGAGCCCTATCTGTCGCTGCAACGAACGGACAGGTTGAAGGGCTTGCTCACGAACGTCGGGTTCACCCAGACGCAGCCGCCGGTCGTGGTGCAACCAGCAGCGACGCCATCACAGGACGTCTTTGGCATCGTCCTCACGGTTCGCCGCAGCGGGTAGCCAGCTATCGCGCCTGAGCAGGTGAACTATATTGGCCCTCGAAGTTTCGCGGGGATCGGGAAAGCATGAGGTTCGCTCCGGCGGCCAGCGTCGCGATAGCGCTCCTCGTGGGCTGTGTTGGCGACACGATGCGCAGCTATGTGGGGCAGGACATTCGTGCCGTCGAGTTGACCTATGGTCCGCCGATCAATCAGATCGATCTGGGCAACGGAACCCGCGCCTTCCAATGGTCCAAGGTATCGGTGGATACCACGCCAGTGTCAGCCGTGACCACGACAGACAAGGACAAAAAGGGCCGCAAGACGACTGACACACAGTTCGTCGGTGGCGAGCAGACGGTCACTCGCTGTCTGTACACCTTTATTGCCGCGAGGAACCCGCAGGCAAACAGTTGGATCGTCACGGGTATTCGCGAACCGTCGCTCGACTGCGCCATCGGCGGGTTAAGCTGAGGCGGAGTCCAGGCTAAAGTCGTAGTAGCCGCCGGCCTTGAGGCAGCGGCGTGACCTCGGGAGGGTTGTTCGAATGATCAAGGTGACCGTGTTCTATCCGGCCGGCGAGAACGAGAAATTCGATATGGACTACTACTGCAAGAGCCACATGCCGATGGTTCAGCAGAAACTCGGCGCAGCCTGCAAAAGCATGGCGGTTGAGCAGGGGTTGGGCGGGGGCGCTCCCGGTGCGCCGCCGACCTATGCCGCGATGGGCCACCTGTATTTCGACTCGGTGGCGGCGTTCGAGGCTGCATTCGCATCGCACGCGGCAGCGATCATGGCGGACATCCCGAACTACACCAACATCCAGCCGGTAATTCAGATCAGCGAAGTCAAGATGTAAACGGTTCGCACAACGGCGAGCCGCGCCCGGTCATCGGCGCGGCTCCGCGTCGCGATCAGGCCGGCGCGTGCGCGAACTTCTCCAGCTCGCCCTCGTCGATCACCGTTGTCATAAAGAACTGGAACAGCGCCGCGCCGATCAGCGTGATGACGGCACCGATCGCCAGGGCCACCACGAACGAGCCTGTCACGTCCACGATGAACCCGGTCAGGATCGGCGACAGCGTCCCGCCGAGGAAACCCGCAAAGTTCTGGTTGCTGGCAGCCGAGGCGCAATAGGCCTGCGGCGTGATCGCTGTTACCAGGATCCATTTGCAGGTAATCCCGAACTGCATGCAGAACATCGATATCGCGATGCAGGTGACGGCCATGCCGGCGCCGGTGGCGACCGCGGCAAGACCGGTAAATACTGCCGAACCGAGCAGACCGAGGATCAATGGCAGACGGCGGCTGGCGATCAGTTCCATGCCACCCCTGACCAGCCGGTCCGATACCCATCCGCCGGCCAGCGCGCCGAAGAACGCACAGATCAGTGGCACCGAGGCGAGCAGGCCGGTCTTGCCGATGCTGATGTGCTGCTGCATCTCCAGATAGGCCGGCAGCCAGATCTGGTACATCCAGGTGATGTAGCCGGTGCAGAAGGCGCCAAGCATCAGCACCCACATCGCGCGAAAGCGGAACAGCGACGTCCACTCGCGCAACGTGACCGAGGATTTGGCTTCGCGGTTGGCGCGCAGATACTCGGCATCCTGCGGTTCCAGTACCTGCGACCTGGGGTCACGGTAGATCAGGAACCAAATCGCGGCACCGATGATCCCAGCCAGTCCCATGACAATGAACATCACCCGCCAATTGAACGCCAGCATCAGGCCGGTCAGAATCGGTGGTGCGAGCGTCGGACCGATATAGGCACCCGACGTATAGACGCCGCTTGGCGTGCCGCGGTGCTTCACGTCGAACCAATCGCTGACCGAACGCGTTGCCGACGGAAAGCACGGCGCCTCGGTGGCGCCGAGACCGATGCGAGACAGCATCAACTGGAAGTAGTTGCCGGCG
The DNA here is from genome assembly GCA_963799415.1 of uncultured Alphaproteobacteria bacterium. Taxonomy (GTDB): domain Bacteria; phylum Pseudomonadota; class Alphaproteobacteria; order Acetobacterales; family Acetobacteraceae; genus JAMXLO01. The sequence goes on from CAWCXI010000018.1 coordinate 187,422, forward strand.
AGCCCACCCGCCGCCTGGAACAGCGACCAGACGATCATCGACAGTCCGACGAGCAGTTTCGGGCCGACCCGATCGAGCAGATAGCCCGAGGGCAACTGGGCGAGTTCCGTACGTGAGCGCCCAGGCCGAGCCCAACGCGCCGATGGCCGTCGCGCTGATGCCGAACTCTTCGCGGATATTCAGGTTACCGATCGCCAAGGTTGAGCGATCCATGTAGTTCATTGCGATGGCTGCAGTGACGAGAATGATCGCGATCCACTGCATGCGCCGAAGCTGACGTGACGGGCCGACGGCCGGCATGTTTTCTTCCCCCCTTTTTGCAGCCCGACCCAGAGCCCGATCCCGCCGTGAGGGTCGGGCTTGCTGATGTCTTGCGCTGGTTGATTGCTATAGGTACTTCGCCGGCCGGATCATCGAGCGCCACATGTGAGAGACCGGGCTGTTGTCGAATCCCAGGCCTTGTTCCGGCTGGCGGAAATTGCGGCCGATCACGTCGGTGAATTCTTCCAGTTCAACCTTCGCATTTGGGTCGAACGAGTAGATGTCGTGGACCGTGATCATCCGCCCCGACATGTACCACTTGTGGTTCCGCATCCGCCGATAGTCTTCCTCGACATAAGCGTCGGGCCGGTAGTCGGCGCCGAAGGTTTTGACGTAGGATTGCGGATATTCATAGCCGACAGATTCGTCGGGATAAAAGCGCAGCACCTGATGCGCGCGAATCGCCCAGGTGACCTCCTTGTCCACATACGGCTCCACGAGTTGCGCACCCCAGTAGCCGTGGTCGCCGCGGATGAAGCCGATCGTCGAAATGTCGTGCAGCAGGCAGGCGAGCACCATGTTCTCGGGCAGTCCGGCATTCACCGCGTGCTTGGCGCTTTGCAGCAGGTGTGCCGCGGGGCCGAAGCGGTACTTGAAGAAGTCCATCAGCGTGGGCTTCTCCGGCATCGCCGGCAGGCGCGGATCAGCGCCCATCAGCACACGCGCGTTCGGATTTTTGGCCATCAGCGCCGCGGCGTTCGGCGCTGACCCCATGTCCCCTTCGGCCATGCTGTAAAGACGGGACTTGATGACGATGTAGTCGAGCTCGCGGCTCATTTGCTCTTCGAGCGCGTCGGCGCGCTGGGAGAGAGTCTGCGTTTCGTTCATCCTTTTTTCTCCTGGACGGGCGGATATCCGGGGAAGCCTAACAGATCGCGCTCGATCGCGTCGACCGGCCGGCGGCTTCCCGCAATCGGATCAATAATATGCACTCCCGCCGTTGACGTGGATCGTCTGGCCGGTGATGAAGCCACCATCGTCGCTGACCAGGAACAGACAGGTGGCGGCGATCTCGTCCGGCTTGCCCTGACGCCCGAGCGGAATGCCCGCCGCGTTCGGCGTGCGTCCCTGATACCACTCGGGATTGGCGCGCGTGGTATCGATGCTGCCGGGCGAAACCACGTTGACCCGGATGTTGTGCGGGGCGAACTCCGAGGCCAGCCCGCGCGCAAATCCTACCAGGCCCATCTTCGCCGCGGAGACATGCGCGCGCCCGTTACCTCCGATGAATGCGCCTTCACCGGTGAAGAAGAGGATGCGCCCATACTTGTTCTTGACCATCGAATCGATGACCGCGCGGGTGAGGTAAAGCGGGCCGTCCAGAACGACACCCCGGACCGCTTCCCAGTCCTGCACCGTCAGTTCCGTGAACGGCTTGTGCGGCCGGATCGCCGCGTTGTTGATCAGGATGTCGACGCGGCCGAACTCGGACAGCGCGCGGGCCGCCATTGCCTCGACCTGATCCTTGCTGGCGACGTCGGCGACAACGGCGAGCGCCTTGACGCCGAGGCCTTGTGCTTCGCGCACGACTGCGTCGGCCTCGGCCTGATTCGTTCGCGCGTTGACGACGACGTGCGCGCCTTCCCCGGCCAGCCTCAATACCGTCGCGCGGCCGATATTGCGGCCCGAGCCGGTGACCAACGCGACTTTTCCGTCAAGCTTCCCCATCTGAGTCCTCCATTATTTTGCCCGCGTCGTCATCAGCGCCTCGCCGAGAAAATCCGGATCGAAGATCTTTGTCGCCATGACCTGGCAACGCTTCATCAGCCGGTGTTCGTCCGGTCCGTAGTCGGGCCGTGCATAATGCCAGGTCCCGATATGGTCCCACAGCAGCAGATCACCGACCGTCCATTCGTGCACGTAGCGGTACTTCCGCTGCAGCACATGATCGAGCAGCATGCGCAGCAGTTTCGTCGCTTTCCGCAGCTGAGACATCGTCGATCCGCACGGTGAACCCGGGATTGACGTAGATCACCCTCCGACCGGGGATCGATGCGTCAGCAGCACGGGATGATGGACCGGCGGGCGCGGCGCCGTTGTCTCGGGAGCGGCGGCGCTTGCTGCTTTCTCGCGGTGCATGTACTTCCAGTAGTATTCGATGTCGTGCGTCGCCGTCAGCCCGGTGAGGCGATCAATTAATGGCGTCGGCAGGTCGGCTGCCGCTGCTTGCGTGTTGGTGAACTCCGTGCCGCCCAGGGCGCGGCCATCGCGCATCGGCACCTTGAATGCTGAGAGAACGTTCCCCATCGTCTTCGCATAAGTCAGGTCGGTGTGCCAGGACTGCCCCGCATCCGGTGCACCGATGAGTTTTCCGTCCCCCGTCACGTTGGACAGAATCGTCACCTCGGGCATTCGGGGTTCATGGTGCGGAATGCCCTTGATGACCTGGATATCGCGAAACGGCTTGAGAATCGCCGCGGGTCGGCAGCCTCCAGCGCCTGGCCCGGAAAGCACAGCACGCCATGCTCGCCGAGCGCACGCAGGACGGCGGCGAAGCCCTCACGCGACAGGTTCTGGCGCAGGTCGACGCCCCGCACCCCGGCGCCGAGGATTTCGCCGCTCGGTTCGATGGTCAGCATGCTCCGGCTCCCTGCCCGCCCGGGCAGGCTACGCGCGGCGCACGCGGCCGGACAAGGCTGCACACGTTGCTGCCGCGGGAAGCCTCCTGCACGAACTCCAGAGGCTCCGCAATTGGGTTCTATCTCTGACCAGAGCGGCCTGTTTCCAGGCCCGATCACCGCATGCTCGGGCACGCTTCGTGCTGCCTCAGGACCTGCCGACCCTGCCGCGAGCAATGGTGCCGCCGTCCCGCTAACCTTCAACGCCGCCGAGTTGCCAACGTGAAGCCGATGAATCACCGTGTTAGCCGATTCGCGTCACCCGAGGTCTCGTTGAGTGCGTCCAGCATCAGCCGATGGGAGCACACCTTTCAGCCAGCCAAGCGCGCACCGGGGCGTCGAGATGCGGGCCAATCTGCGCCAGCACCTGCGCATGATATGCATTCAACCAGCCGAGTTCGGCTGCATCAAGGAGTGACGGATCAAGCAGCCGCCTGTCGAACGGCGCAAGGGTAAGCGTCTCAAAGCGCAGGAATGGTTTACGCGCATCGCTCAATTCTGCCGGTTGCACCAACAGCAGGTTTTCAAGCCGGATTCCATACTGATCAGTCAGATAGTAACCTGGTTCGTTGGACAGGATCATCCCTAGACCAATTGGTATTGGCCGCGCGAGCCGCGACAGGCTAACCGGCCCTTCGTGCACTGAAAGATAGCTGCCTACCCCGTGGCCGGTTCCATGGTCGTAATCCAATCCCACCTGCCACAGAGCGCGTCGGGCGAACGCATCGAGATGCACGCCACCTATACCTTGGGGAAATACCAGCGAGGCGATTGCTATATGCCCTTTGATTACCCGCGTTGCGAGCTCGCGCAATTCCAGCGACGGATCAGCAGGGCCAGTCCAGATCGTCCGAGTAATATCGGTCGTGCCGTCGGAGGACCTGTGCGCCAGAATTTATCAGATATAATTCGTTCGGCCGGATAGGTCGGTTGCTCTCCGCAGTGACCCGGTAGTGAATAATTGCGCCATGCTCTCCGGCCCCAGAAATCGCCGGGAAGCTCTCGCCACGGAATCCATCCACCTGTTCACGCAACGCCAGCAGCTTGGCGGCAGCTGATATTTCCGTCTCGCTGCCCCGCGGGCCGGTTTCGGCAAGGAAGTGCAGGAACCGAATTACCGCCACCGCATCCCGCAGATGAGCATTTCGGGCACCCTGCTGCTCGACTTTATTCTTTCTGGCCTTCGGCAACAAGCATGGATCAGGGCCAGCTACAACCACCGCCCCAGCCTTGCGCAGTCTTTGGGCGAACCATACCGGGGTTCCGGCAGGGTCCACGCGGACCCGTTTACCTTCAAGACGTTCCAGCGCTGGCATCAACGCCCCACGGGCAGCCACCGAGACCGTGTTGCCGAGCCAAGCGCGCGTTTCGTCAGATAGCTTGACAGGGTCTATGAACAGTTCCGCGCTGCCATCGGCGTGCGCCAGCGCAACGCTCAGGACGAAGGGACAAAACGGAACGTCGCCGCCACGGATATTTAACAACCAGGCAATCGAGGCGGGATCGCTGATCACCGCCGCGTCTTGCTTCCCTTCGCGCAGCAGGTAGGCGATTTGCTCGCGCTTTTCCGCGGCGGTCCGTCCGGAGTACTCCAGTGGATGCGGCAATGCGGGCGCGATCGGCGCGGCTGGACGATCCGTCCAGATGGCATCAATGGGGTTGCAATCCACCGCCACCACATTTAAGCCGGCAGAGGTATAGAACGTTAGTTCCTCCTCACTAATCAACAGTGGATCGTACGCAATTCTTGCGTCAGCCGATGCATTTGCTACAAGCCAATTTGGGGGCGGCTCCTCGGTGATGTGCGCGCGCTTCCACAGGCGGGGATCGGTTTGTTCAGTGAGCTGCAGAACATAGCGACCATCAGTGAAGACCGCTGCCTTGTCCATCAGCACTATGGCCAACCCAGCACTTCCGGTGAACCCAGTGAGCCAGGCGAGACGCTCGGCAGAGGGTGGCACGTACTCCCCCAAATACTCGTCGGCGCGTGGAACAACGAAGCCGTCCAGGCGCTGGCATGTAAGCGCCTGGCGCAACTTTGTGAGGCGGTCAGAGAAGTCTTGTATCATTTCTTGCCCTCGGTCAGTCACGCCTCATTTTCAGAACTCGTTAGGCATCCATGCAAGTTTTGCATACCTGGCGGCCTTACTCACCAATGTGATCGGCGGGCGCCCCGCGAAGGGACGCCTCATCAGGTCGCCTTTTGGGGATCGAACTATTGCAGACTTCTGATACGTGGGTCGGCCGGCGCAGGATCAGGGTCGTCCACAAGCCCTCGTGAAGACTGCCCTCCAATCGGAGGCCATGACGGAGGTGCGCGGCAATGACACTACGAGCCTGCGAGCGTAGCAAGCCGGAAAGGATGACCGTTCCTCCAGGGGCCAGGCGCAACCCCAGGTGAGGCGCCATCATACATAGCGGACGGGCGAGGATATTGGCGAGAACCAGATCATAGGGCCCGCTGGTATGAACTGCTGGATGCCGCCAACCATCCGCTAGCCGAACCTTAACCAGTCGTCCTAATCGGTTCAGCTTAACATTCTGCTGCGCAACACGCACCGACCATGGCTCGATGTCCGTCGCTAGCACACAGCGATTCATGAGGCGAGCGGCCGCCATCGCCAGAATTCCGGAACCGGTTCCGAGGTCCAGAACGCGTCGGGGGCGCCGCCAGGCGACCCGCTCCAACGCACGCAGGCACCCGCGCGTGGAACCATGTTCTCCCGACCCAAAGGCAAGGCCGGCATCCAAGGTCAGGGTAATTCGCCCTGCCGACGTAGAGCCCCGGAGATGGGTTCCGCGCACAGCAAAACGCGTGCCAATTAGTTGCTCGGGAAACGACGCGTAGCTCCGCGCTAGCCATCCTGCCGTCGGCGTCGAGGCCCTCTGCGCCGATACCTCTACGCCGGTCAGGCGCGCGGACAGCACGAGTGCAGCCGAAAGCTGAGGATCGCTACTGCCGATGGGCTTCAATCCTTCGACGCGCCAGACACCCGTTCTGTCATCGCAGAAGAAGCTGACAGTGGCGCAGACGCTCGACAGTGCCGATATATAGACGTGAAGTGCCGACTCAGGTACATAAACCGATACGGTGTCTAGCTTGATGGCATGGCATTGAATAGGCCTCGCCGCAACAGATCGCCTCATGCCTTCTCCACGAACCGGTCGAGCACCCGCTTGTCGCCTGCCTTGTCAAAGGCCACATCCAGTCTGCCTTCCTCTGCCGCCTTGACCGTGCCGTAGCCGAACTTCTCATGAAACACACGAGTGCCAACTGGAATCGTATCGGTCCGCGCCGGACGCGCCGATTGCTCCCATGCCTCGCTAATGCGCGTGCGACGGGCTACTAGCGGAAATTGGCCACTAGATGCACTTGTCGCAAACATCCGCGCCTCGCGTGCCATTGCCACCGGACCGGTCCGTTGGACATCTACATCAGGCAGTTCGTCGATGAAGCGGCTCGGGATGCTACTCTGCCAATTGGCGTAGATTCGTCGGTTCGCGGCATGGCTCACGACAGCCCGCTGTCGTGCGCGGGTCAAGCCGACGTATGCTAGTCGTCGCTCTTCTTCCAGCGATTTCATGCCCCCCTCATCCAACGCTCGCTGATTGGGAAACAGTCCCTCCTCCCAACCAGGCAGAAACACAGTATCGAACTCCAGGCCTTTTGCTGCATGCAGCGTCATGACGCTCACGCGGTCGCCATCGGCCGCTTCATTGTTCTCCATAACCAGGACCACGTGGTCGAGAAACCCAGCCAGGGTCTCGAAGTCGGCCAGCGCGCGGATCAGCTCTTTCAAATTCTCCAACCGTCCCGGCGCCTCCGGCGACTTGTCCTGCTGCCACATATCGGTGTAACCGCTTTCGTCGAGCAGCGTGGCGACTGTCAGTAGGTGGCCGTCTTTCTCCAGCATTGCGCGCCAGCGAACGAAACCCCGCAGCAGCGCGTCGAGTTGCGCTCTGGTACGACCCCTCAGGCCGCCATTTGTGATTGATTTCGCCGCTGCTGCCATGAGCGGCATGCCATTCTGCCTCGCCGTCTCATGTATGGTTCGCAACGTCACGTCGCCCGCGCCGCGCCGTGGCACGTTGACAATGCGTTCGAAAGCTAAGTCGTCTGAAGGCTGCACGACCAATCTCATGTAAGCAATAGCATCACGGATTTCCTGACGCTCGTAGAACCGCAGCCCTCCGAGCAGGCGATACGGGATGCCCACGGTGATCAACCGCTCCTCAAACGCACGGGTCTGGAAGCCGGCACGAACCAGAATTGCAATCTCCGCCAGTGATTTACCGTTACGGCGCAGCGCTTCTATGCGATCCCCAACCATCCGCGCCTCTTCGTCCGAATCCCATAAACCAACAACTGTCACCGGTTCACCCGAGGCGTTTTCACGGCCGGGGCGCAGCGCCTTGCCCAGCCTTGCCTCATTGTTGGCAATCAACCTCGATGCAGCGGCCAATATCGGCGCTGTAGATCGGTAGTTAGCCTCCAACCGAATAATCTTGGCTCCAGGGAAATCATGCTCGAACCGCAGGATGTTCTCCACCTCGGCGCCGCGCCATGAATAGATCGACTGATCGTCGTCGCCGACACAGCAGATATTTTTCTGCGCCTGTGCCAGCAATCGCAACCAGAGGTACTGCACTAGGTTGGTATCCTGGTATTCGTCAACCAGAATATAACGAAACATCCGGTGATACTGCGCAAGGACGTCCTGGTGCTCGCGCATCACCTCGGTCATATGGAGCAGCAGGTCGCCGAAATCCGCAGCATTTAGCGAACGAAGCCGCGCCTGGAAGGCGGCGTACAATTCGCGGGCGCGACCGGCCGCAAAATCGGTATCCTCGGCCACCGTTACACGCGTCGGCGTCAGGCCACGATCCTTCCAGCGTTGGATCACCGCCAGCATCGCAGGCGGCGCCCAGCGCTTGACGTCGACCCGCTCAGACTCCATGACCTGCTTCAGCAGGCGGAGTTGATCGTCCAAGTCGAGAATAGTGAAATTCGGCGTCAGGCCAACCTGTTCCGCGTGCCGACGCAGCATGCGAGCGCAGAGCGAGTGGAAAGTGCCGAGCCACATGCCCTCGACTGGCCGGCCGAGGATAGCGCTGACCCGTTCGCGCATCTCTCGAGCAGCCCTGTTGGTAAAGGTAACCGCCAGAACCTGGCTTGGGTTGGCGCGGCCGGTCAGCAGGATGTGAGCGAAGCGGGTGGTCAGTACGCGCGTCTTGCCTGTACCAGCGCCAGCCAGCACTAGCAGGGGACCATCCATCGTTTCGACAGCTTCGCGCTGTTCGGCATTCAGACGCGCAAGGTAATCGGCCATCGTCCGGGTATAAGGCACGCCGCCGCTTTGGGCCAAATAGTCTGGGCGGCGGCAATGGCGCGGCTCTCGGTCTCACCGGTTACCACGGGTGCGGATCACCCCGCCTTGTTTGGTCTTACTCCCAGAATATGCGCAATCGCATAGGTGAGTTCTGGTCGATTGAGGGTATAAAAGTGGAACTCGTCCACTCCGTTGGCCTGCAGCAGCCGCACCTGCTCAGCGGCCACTACGGCCCCAACCATCCGGCGGGTTTCCGGGTCGTCATCTAGCCCATCGAACATGTGGCCCAGCCAATCCGGTATGCTCGCTCCCGACAGCGCCGACATCCGCCGCAGCCCGGCCAGATTGGTCACGGGCATGATCCCGGGCACCACGGGCGCCGAAATGCCCGCCGCCAAGCATAGGTCTAGGAACCGCAGGAAAACTGCCGTGTCGAAGAAGAAGTTGGTGATGGCACGACTCGCTCCCGCGTCGAGCTTGCGCTTTAGATTGTCAATATCGGCCATTCGCGATGACGCCTGTGGGTGGGCTTCGGGATAGGCCGCCACCGAGATGTCGAACGGAGCAATGCGCTTTAGTCCCGCCACGAGATCCGCAGCATACGGATAGCCGTGTGGATGAGGCTGGTAGCTCTCCCCCGGCGGAGCGTCGCCGCGCAGCGCGACTATGTGGCGAACCCCCGCCTCCCAGTACTGTTGCGCAACCTCGTCCACCCCCTCACGTGCTGTATTGACACAGGTCAGGTGTGCCGCCGGCACTAGGCCAGTCTCTCGCACGATCCGTGTCACTGTGGTGTGGGTGCGCTGCCGCGTACTCCCGCCCGCGCCGTAGGTGACCGACACGAATCTCGGCTGCAGCGGCTCCAATCGCCTAATGCAGGTCCATAATTGCTGCTCGAGAGCCTCGGTTTTGGGTGGAAAGAACTCGAACGACAGCATCGGCGGAGGATGGGTAGCACCCCTTGTCGGAAGTGCGCTGAAACGGGTTCCGGTGAGCCAGCGTTCCAGCGTCGGACGAGGCGCTGTCTCAGCCACAGGGCCGTCAGGGAGATCTTTGATCTGCATTCCCAGCTTCTCCAGTCACTGCAAGGGCACGCCCCGATTGCGCGAAGGCCGCACCGCGCCTACTCTTGGGAAAGTTGTTCGTAACAACCCGCTGCTTTCAGCGGGCGGGAAGACTGCACGCGGCTCTGCGCCACTGAACTTCGCCCGAGGAACCCGATGCTCGCCGTCAATCGTTGTCACCTTCTGGTGATCACTGCTGTGTTGCTCTGCTCTTTGGACGGCTGCGCCACGCCTCCCCCCGGCAACGATAAAGAAGCCGTTGCGGACTTCAACCAAACTAACGATCCGCTCGAGCCGACCAACCGCGCCATTTATGCCTTCAATAATGGTCTCGACACCGTGATCATGCGCCCAGCTGCCCAAGCCTACCGATTCGCAGTGCCGAGCCCAGTGCGCGGTGGAATACACAATATGTTGTCCAACCTTGGCACGCCAGCCCAGCTCGGTAACGACATGTTGGAAGGCAAGCCGCGTCGGGCTGGTGATACCACCATGCGGTTCCTGATCAATACCACGGTTGGTGTGTTCGGGATTTTCGATGTTGCCAAGGGCTGGGGGTACTCAGACCACGACGCTGACTTTGGCATGACCTTGGCACTGTGGGGGCTACCAGACGGCCCATTCTTGTTCCTGCCAGTATTCGGTCCGTCGGACCCACGCGATGCCATCGGGCTCGGCGTCAACGCTGCGATGGATCCATTCACCTGGGTGGGCCAGGGGACGGCCGTGCGGTCACTCGATTGGTCCCGCTTCGCGATGAACGGGATTGACCAGCGCGAGCGCCATCTTGACGATGTCGATAGCATCAAAAAGACGGCGCTGGATCCCTATGCGACGTTCCGTAGCCTGTACAGGCAGCACCGCCAGGCACAGATAGAGGACGTTCGCAACGACAAGAGAGCCACAGTGCCGGTGTGGTTCCCGCAATCCAAGACACCGGATAGAGTGACCTATTCGCCGGATGCATCGCCGTCTTACTGACTGAGGCCAAAGCAAAGCCATGCCGAATCGCCGCAACTTCCTTGTCCTGACCGGAGCCTGTCTGGTGCCAACCCTCGGCGTGCTGGCAGACCCGGCACGCGCGCAAGGGGCAGTCGGTACGGCCAGCGCGTTCGTAAAGAACATCGGGGACAAGCTTGTATCTGTCGTGAACGGGCCCGAGAGCGATCGCGAAAAGCGCACCAAGCTGACTGCGATTATTGATGGAGCAGTCGATGTCGATGGCGTGGCAAAATTCTGCCTCGGGCGGTTTTGGCACAGTGCGTCAGTTGAGCAGCAAGAACGCTATATTGGACTATTCCATCAGGTCCTGGTGAACAACATCACAGCCAAGCTGGGCGAGTATCGTGGCGTTCGCTTCACCATGGGCCGAGCGCAGCAACGTGACGACGACGTGGTGGTGTCCACGGTCGTAGAACGGCCAAACAATCCGCCGACCAATGTAGATTGGATCATCAGTAATCCGACTAGCGTGCCAAAGATCATCGATGTCATTGCCGAGGGCACGTCGCTGCGCCTCACGCAGCGCCAGGATTACGCGTCTTACTTGAACCGCAACAACAACAACATTGACGCGCTGATCAACGCGATGCGTCAGCAGGTGGCGCAGGCAGGTTAGGGCCTGAGCCCTCATGCCTCTCCTCATTCCGGATCAATAATATCTGACTGCAAAGAATCAAATCGCTCGGGCGCGATTGCGGAAAGAAGCTGGCGGTCGCGCGAGCGGTTCGAATGACGTTATTTGTGGGGCCATCGACCCTGGGCCGGTCGAGGCGCGTTTGCATAACCATGTCATCCTGCGCTGGGACTCATGCTTGGCGATGCGTCAGCCACTTTCCTTCGACGGTGTTCACGGCTTCCTCGACACGCTGTTCGGCGACGACCTGCACGCCAAACGGGTGAAGTCTTTGGCCGAGGCCACGCTCGGGGTGATCCAGTCCGCGTCGCTGGCGGTCGGCATGATCGGCCAGAGCCTGCCCTCGCGAAAGCGGGGGGTCTGGCGCTGGCGCGAGGGCGGCTGACCAAGCACGTGGTCAAGCAGGTGGACCGGCTGTTGTCCAACCGCGGCATCGACGTCGATGCCCTGCTGGTCCATTGGGTGCCTTACGTGGTCGGCCAACGCGACAGCATCACGGTGGCGACGGACTGGACCGAGTTCGACGCCGACAGTCAGGCGACGATCATGCTATCGCTGTTGTCCCGCCACGGACGGGCCACGCCGCTGGTTTGGCTGAGCGTGGACAAGGCGACGCTGAAAAACCGTCGCAACGGCTATGAGTATCAAGTCCTGGTGCGCCTGGCCGAAATCCTGCGTGCGCATCGTGGCCGATCGCGGCTTCGGCGACCACAAGCTCTATCGGGTGCTGAGCGAGGAACTGAAGTTCGACTTCGTCATCCGCTTTCGCGGCAACATCGCGGTCACCGCCGCCGATGGCGAGGTCCGTGCAGCGGCCGATTGGGTTGGCGCCGGCGGTAGCGCGTGAACCCGGCGCGGTGCCACGGTGACCGCCGAGGCGTATCCGGTCGCCACCGTGGCATCCCAGCCATTCCGACCATCATAACATGCGGACCGGTTGTGACCCACTTCTGGCCTTGAGGAGGCTTCGTAGCAAATGGATCGTCGTTACTGGCGTCCGATCCGCCTTGCAGCATGTAGACAAGGCCCAATTTGCCCTTTGCGCATCCTTATGGTCCAACCACGCCTGGAGCCATTCCATCGCGTTGCGATCAAGGCACATGGGATCGTTGCCGGGCGAACCTGGATCATCTGAAACGCACGTGAACTCCCCTTTGCCTTGCCGGATGGTCCGCATTTTGTCGTTATCCATGGCTATGACGGTCGCATCTCGGGAAATCGCCAGGGGTGCGGCCGACATAGCGTTGGCAATCAATTCGGCATCAGTTTTGGCGTGTGAGCTGACGAACACTTCCCTTCAAGGGGCGGCAGCCCGTTCATGATGAAGCCAGCCACGCTGCCACCCTTTCTGCAATAACGAGAGTGTCAGATGCCCCACAACACGTGGCACGGTAGGGAAGACTGAGGCATCCACCACGGAAAGACTGTCGAGCCCCCGCACACGGCAATGCTGATCCAGCACCGCACAAGGGTCGTCGTCGACGCCCATGGGGACGGTACCGAGCGCGTGACGATAGGTCCCAACATGCGTGCGTACATATTCTGTCAGCCGCGAGTCAGAGGAGATGATTGCCTCGTCCAGGCACGCAATGCGTTGCAATGCACCTGCCATTCCCGGTGCGTTGGCCACCTGCCAGGCAAGCCGCAGCCCAGCCAGAAAGCGGCGCATATCCTCGGGTTCTGAGGCAAAGTTCAACTCGATACGAGGAGGCGCCATCGGATCGGAACTGGACAGAAGCAATTGCCCATGTCCAGAAGGACACAGCAGTGCTACCCGCAGCGCCGCAACCACCTCGGCACCCGCTGCTTCGGCAAGCATTGGTGTTGGTCGCAGAGATCGAGCCAGGAGGTCAGCACCAGTTGCATGTCGTCAGGCTCGGCTGCGCCGGGCGCAGTGAAACGCGCCATCAGCTGAAAGCGTGGATCGCGCCCGGGCACGCACTCGCCAGGATGCGGCACCAGATACAGCGGCACCGCCGCGTGGTCCAGCAGCCGCGCACCTACTCCCGGCCGATCGAGGACGGGCGTGATGCCAATGCAGTGAGGTCATCGGCTGGACCAATATCGGACCGCAAAAGGATTGCTGCCGATCCGATTGAACCGGCCGCAAGCACGCATTGTCGCGCCAGCACTTTCTCGCCTGAGACGAGACGCACACCGACCACGCGTCGTTCGTCGAACAGCAGACAATCTACAGTCGCATTCGGGCGAATCATAAAATTCGTTCGATCACGCGCAGGGTGAAGATGCGCCAATGCAGTTGAGATTCGCGTCGTGCCAAGGCAATTCATTGGCCACGGACCCACAACGGGCCCGGCGACCGCGAGGTCATTACAGTAATGCACCAGAATGGGAACCACTCCTTCGTCGCTTACCTTTCCGATAACGAATTCGGTAATCTGTGTCGCAAGCTCGGCATCCTGCCCTTGCCCTTGGATGCCCTGTCTTTTTACGGCCTAGATCTGCTCGACCTAGGTCGAGATGTACTAGTCGCACAAGCAGTCCCGAAGATGGTCCAGTCCTTTGTCAGGGCACAAATGAAGGGCGAGTCATTAGATGCAGACTCATTCTTAAATTACTATGCTTGGTCGGTTGGTCTGCACCAAACGCATCGCTCTCCAGCCTCGGGCTCGCGAACATGCCGAGCTACGTCAATCGTCCCGGAAGAGGTTGCCTCTAGGCACCCGAAGAAAGCCCTCCAGCTGAGAACGGTCTTCGGCGCTCGTCGAATGGTGCTCAATCATTTGGGCCACCCGCCCTAGAAAACGCGGTACATCCAGCACGCTCTCGTACGGCGCGAGTTCGACGCGTGTAATTCGTCTGGCCACTCGGTCCCCCATACCGTCGAACCCCATTCCGTGGGTCCAAGCGTCGGTCGGAAGGTTCTCTGTCAATGCCAGCATAAAGGCATCAGCGTCCAACGCGCGATCCGTCCACGCTCGCACTTCAGAGGCGTCTCCGCTGCTCAAACGCACCCACGCGAACATCAGCGTTGAGAGACGTTTGTGCCGAACAAGGCTTCCGTCCTCGGCAGCAAGCTGCAACTTTCCGATTGCGGCGGTGTGGAAGGCCTCGGCCGTTGGCTGGCTGACGATCGGTTCACCAAGGTCGTGGCCATCCTCTCGCGGTTTGAAATATCCGACGCATCGCTCTGCAAAGCGGCAAGACCAGCCAAGGCTCGCTGTCGCCATTGCAATTCCATATATCTGCTCTCGTTCTGCTTGTTGGAACCGCTCGTGCACAAGGCTGTTGAGCAACCAGTTGAGGCGTAGGGGATTGTAGGGGATTGTCTCCAATTCGGAATCCGTGAAGCTCGTCGCTGACTACGTCGAGTTCGTCTGCTATTGCAAACAGTGTGGAAACCAGCGAACCGACCTTCGCTGCACTAATGTCGGCGGCATAAACTTGCAGCTCTTCAAGGAGAAGCGCGGCCAACGTCGATCCTGTTCGGCGCCGCTCGGCAAGCGCCTGACGAAACGCATCCTGGACGAATACGGGGTCATCCGCCTTGTCAATCAGGGCTTGCACTTGATCGGCCGGCAGCGTGCTTCCGACACCGTGAATGCAAAGTAGCTGGGGAAATGGTCCTGTGAAGCCAGGAGCCGGTCGCGCCTCCACTGGTCCGTCGAGCTGTGCGACACGTTGCCCCACACTGAGTCCAGCCGCGGAAACAGTCGTCTTACTCACCAGTCGATAATTAAGACGACATTCCTATTGTACGTGACGATAAGTGGCGTTATAGCGAGAGAATGAAACGAGACGGACGCCTGTTGGAATCATCGGACACTTGAAGCCATTCGATTGATGGCAGTCGAGCGAGTACGGGACGGCGAGCGTCCGTCATCAGTGGCGGCGTCGTGCGGCTTCAATCGCACGACGATCTACCGCTGGCTCAGCGCGGCGGCCAGGCCGGGTGTTGGACTGTGAGCGCTGCACGCGAGGCCGGCGACGGGTCGGCCACGCAGTTTGACGCCACACCAGGAGCAACAGGTGTTTCGCTGGATCAATGGTCACGATCCGCGCCAGTATGGCCTGGACTTTGGATTGTGGGCGCGGTCGGTGGTGGCCGAGCTGATCGAGCTCAAATTCGCCATTCGGCTTGGTGTGACGGCGGTGGGAGAACTGCTCGCCAAGTTGGGACTGACACCGCAAAGCCGCTGCAACGCAGCTTACCAGCGTGATCCTGAAGCGATTGAGGCGTGGCAGCGCGAATGCTATCCTGCCATTGCCAGACGGGCGAAAGCCTCGGGCGGTGAGGTGTATTTCTGGGATGAGTTCGGGCTTTCGTGCCGATAGCGTGCACGGCAAGACCTGGGGCCAGAAGGGTCAAACGCCTGTGGTCGAACGCCCTGGCCAGCGGCAGTCGATCAGTGCGGCCTCCGCCGTGAACGCACGGGGCGGGTTTTGGTATTGCACCTACCAGGGCGGACTGAACGCCGAAGTGTTTGTCTCGCTGCTACGGCGCATGATGCGGCGTCGTTCGAAGCCGGTGCACTTGGTGCTCGATGGGCTCCCCGCGCACAGGACCACACTGGTGAAGACCTATGTTGCCTCCACGAAGGGAATGCTGGCCCTGCATTTTCTTCCTGGCTACGCGCCTGAACTGAACCCCGATGAACTGGTCTGGAGCCACATGAAACGCACCGGGGTAGCAAGAGCACCGCTGCGGCGAGGCGAAAAGCTGCAGGCGAAGATTGAGGCGCAACTCAGCGCCATCAAGCGCATGCCTCAGTTGATACGCTCATTCTTCAAGGCACCAAGTGTCTCCTATATTACCGACTGGTGAGTAAGATCGGCAACTTCGGCAAAGCCGGTTTCCCTGCATCCCGCGGAGAAGCTGCGCTGGATGGGAATGAGCTCATCGCGGCGATAGCTCATGATCGGAATCGGGGCGCTGCGTCCGTGGCGTCCGCCAGGTGCGTCTCTATCGGACTCGATTTGACGGAACCAAGGTTCCACTTCATCCCAGCGCCAATCGTTCAAGCCACGCGCCTGCCAGGCCGCGATATCCGCCGGCCGCGCCCACTGCGCCGCTGCAGCGTTGATGGCGCCAGTGCCTCCGACCAGTCGTCCACGCGCATAGGCGATTTTACGGCCTGGCAACGCCTCCGCCTGATAGCCCCATTGGTGGGCTGGACCGCCAAGGCCGCGTGAATCACGCACATCATCCGGCAATGCGTGGAGATCAGGATGATCTGGATCGGCCTCGAGCAGCACCACGGATCGGGCGGGATTCTCGGATAGCCGAGCCGCTAGGACTGCGCCAGCGGAGCCGGCCCCGACAATCAGAAAATCGGTCATGCGGGTGCCTCCTACAAGTGCTTCTGGTCTTGGCGAACTTTGCGTTCACATCAGCATTTGCGGCGAGCGAGGCGAAGTCGATTGCGGCTCTAGAACGTGAAACTCGCCATGAGCATCGGGCCTTTGACGGACAAGTGCTGGATCACGGCGCTGCTGCCCTGCTGGAAGGACAGATAGCGGTAAGTGAGCGACGCAGCGACCCAGCCGGTCTGGTAGCCGAGGCCGGAGGCGATCTGCCATGTCAGATTCGAACCGCCGGCACCCGCGTCGAAATAATAAGGGATGAACAACCCGGTATCGCCAAGTCGGATGCGGCCACGAAAGCCGCCGATACCGTTCCAAATGGCGGCGGTGCCGGATACGTTGCCGAGGCCTCCGAACGTCGCGCCGTTGCCGAGCGGCCCGGTCAATGCAAGGTCCAGGCTGTAATCTACACTGATGGGTATCCCAAGATAACGGACGCCGGCGATTACATCGAAGTTGCCCCAGTCACCGTTTACGATGGTATAGCCGCCCGCCAGGGTCCATATCTTGGTGTTCAGATTCACGCCGGCGCTTTTCCGGACAGCGCCCGAGATCGGGATGGGTGACAGACCGAGGAAGTTGACTGATCTGATCTCGGAAGCGGCACCGCCCACATTCAAGTACATGAAGTCGGTAAGGACCGAGAACCGGCCATATTGCGCGTCCGCCGCAACCATCGTCGCGAAGTTCAGGTGGGACAGTAGATTGCCGAAGCCGATTGACGAATCGGTGGTGACTGTGCCGCCGAGCGCGGGCGGCAGGGGCAGGTTGCTGGTCATGTTGACATTCGCGATCCACCCATACGGTGCGATGTTGAATGTCCAGCCTGATGAGTTGGCGGCCTGTTGCCCCGAACTGGTGGGTTGTTGCGCCTGCGCGCCGGACATTGTTCCACCCGCGAGCAGCCCCACCAGGGCGGTGGTCATAACAACTCGGCTCAACATCTGGTCCCCCTCACTTTAGTCGGCGGCACGACTCGGCCTCGTCAAGCGCAAGCCGAAACCATAGACCTTTTCGAATCGCTACGCTGCCTTGTCGAATCATTGATCTGGACCCCCCATCTTGACTCGCCTTCCGCCTTGTCCGTTCATCGCTCATCCGATGACGACAAGCGGGGGGAAATGTCGCAGACGAGCAAGCAGGTCGGCAGCTTCCGCGAGGCGGTGCAGGAGATCCCCGACGGCAGCACCATCGCGTTCGGTGGGTTCGCCATGCCGGGCGTGCCGTTCAACCTGATCAAGGCGCTGCTCGAGCACGGCGCGAAGCAGCTTACGCTGGTCGGCAACACCACCGGCGGCGCGCAGCAGCCGCGGATGCCCGACATGGGCATGCTGGTGGAGAATGGCCAGGTGAAGAAGGTGATCTGCGCCTTTACCGCAGCGACGCGCCCGACCGATACGCTGCCGTTCACCAAGTACTACGAGTCGGGCGAGGTCGATGCCGAACTGGTGCCGCAGGGCACGCTCGCCGAACGCATGCGCGCGGCGGGGGCTGGCATTCCGGCGTTCTACACGCCCACCGCTGTCGGCACCGAACTCGCCGAAGGGCGCGAGACGCGCGTGATCCAGGGGCGCGAGTACCTGCTGGAATATGCGCTGCCGCTCGACTACGCGTTCATCCGGACGACGCGGGCCGACACTTTCGGCAACCTGCAGTTCCATCGTTCGCAGCGGAACTTCTGCCCGGTGATGGCGACCGCGGCGCGCGTCACCATCGTGGAGGTGGACGAGGAGATCGTGCCGGCAGGAACGATCGATCCGGACCAGGTGCACATGTCGGGTATCTTCGTTCATCGGCTGGTGAAGGTGCCGCCGCCGCCGGAAGGACTGTGGCCAACCCACCGCCAGGAGCGTCGCCGATGAGCGGCACCGCGAAAGGTCTCAACCGCCAGCAGATGGCGGACCGCATTGCGCTGGAGTTCCAGGATGGCTGGATCGTCAACCTGGGCGTCGGCATTCCGACGATGTGCTCAAATACCGATATCGGCGATCGCGACATCACGTATCATTCGGAGAACGGCGTCATCGGCTATGGACCGATTGCGCCGGCGGGTGAGGAGGACCTGAACCTGGTCAACGCCGGCGGGCAGAACGTCACGCTGAAGGCCGGTGCGGCGGTGGTGCATCATGCGGATTCGTTCGCGATCATCCGTGGTGGCCGCATCGACGTGACCGTGATGGGCGCCTACGAGGTCGCGTGCAACGGCGACTTCGCCAATTGGAAGATCACTGGGCAAAAGGGTGGTGGCATCGGCGGCGCCATGGACCTCGCGGCCTGTGCCAAGCGCGTGTTCATCATCATGGAACAGACGACGCGCAGCGGTGCGCCGCGCTTGGTGGCGCAATGCGCACTGCCGGTGACGGCGCGCGGCGTGGTGAAGCTGGTGGCGACCAATTATGGGCTGTTCGAGCCGATGGGCGACGGGTTCCGGATTCGCGAGATCGCGCCTGGCGTCCCACTGGACGAGGTGCATGCGACCGTGGGATGCAGACTGACCGTGCCGGATAATCTGCCGGCGGTAAGGGTCGTGGCGTAGCATAGCACTGCGGAGTTTTGGGGTGGGTTCATGCGCTTCGCGGCTTCGTTAATCTAACACGGAGAAGCAAGGCAAGGCGAGAGCCACAGAGTGCACGGAGAAGGTCATCTACGCGCTTCGCGCGAAGCGCCATTCTGATACCAGCGGCCTGTTGAGTTGACTCAAGTGTGAATTGGAGCGGCTCGGATTGGCGTGATTCGTTGGGTTGTCGCCAAGCGGAGCAGGACGGCGATGACGGTGAAGATCGCGCGGCTGGAGTTGACGCCTTCCGATCTGCGCCGGGAGGCTGCTCGCACGAAGGACGCCGACGCAGCGCGTCGGATGCTGGCGATAGCGCTGCTGCTGGAGGGACATGGCCGAGAGCAGGCGGCGCGTCAGTCGGGTATGGATCGCCAAACGCTGCGAGACTGGGTTCACCGCTACAACAGTGAGGGTGTCGGTGGTCTATTCGACGGCCCGCACGGCGGTGGTGCACCTATTGCATCGGCTCGGCTTCCGGCACCTCTCGGTGCGCCCCGCGTCACCCGCAGGCGGATAGCTTGGCACACGAGGCGCATAAAAAAACTTTGCCACACTGGTCGCTGACGCCATCCCGCCCGAGGCCTGGGGCAAGCCGATCGAGCTCTGGTGGCAGGATGAAGCACGTATCGGCCAGCAAGGCAGCCTGACCTACATCTGGGCGGAACAGGGCACACGGCCGGCGGCGCCGCGCGATCAACGCTACGATTGGGCCTATATCTTCGGCGCGATCTGTCCGGCGCGCGGCGCCGGCGCCGCCCTTGTCCTGCCTGAGGCCAATGCCGAGGCCATGAACCTGCATCTGGTTGAGATCAGCCGCCATGTCACGGCTGGCGCGCATGCCGTCCTGCTGCTGGATCGCGCCGGGTGGCATCGGCTCGGCGGGCAGTTGCACCTCCCGCACAACATCAGCCTGCTGCATTTGCCGCCCTATTCACCGGAACTCAACCCGGTGGAGAACATCTGGCAATTCCTCAGGCAGAACTTTCTCAGCAATCGCGTCTACGACAGCTACGACGCCATCGTCGACGCCTCCTGCGCAGCATGGAATGCTCTCATCGATTTGCCTCAACGCATCCAGTCAATCACGCAGCGAAGTTGGGTTACAGCGGTCAACGCATAGGGCCGATGGTATTACTACCTCCGTGCACTCCGCGGCTCTCGTCTTTCCTTGCTTCTCCGTGTTGAATCAAATGCTGCCAAGGGGCACTGGCCCCAGAGTATTTGGCATTACGGCGACGTGCGCACTCGCGATGTGGATTGGTTCGTCCCTTCTCTCCTCGACATGACA
>CAWCXI010000019.1:0-12342 GCA_963799415.1 uncultured Alphaproteobacteria bacterium
ACCGGCCCCACCCTCACCAATGTCAACGATTTCCGCGCCGTGTTGATCGAGCAGCGCTAGCGGGAAGCCATCTTCGCCGATTGAATTCCTGTCATCGAGACGCGCTAGCCTCGCGTCAGCGGATGAGCGCCGCCGGCATTGATGTGAGGATTGGATGGCACACAGCACAGCCCCAGGAACGGGCAACGGATTGAAAACAATTACGCTCGCCGCCTGGCTCGGAGCGGCGGCCCTCTGCCTGGTGGGCGCGGCCCCGGCCCCGGCGCTTGCGTTCCAAGCGTGCCCGGCCACCCCGCTCGCCACCGTCCCCCCGGCCGAGCCCGCCGAACCGGGATCGAAGGAGCCGCCGAATCTCGGCCTGCTCAAACGCGAGGCCGTGAACTACAAATGCTTCGGCGACTACGACCGGGACGTGACCACCTTGCTCGCCAAAGCGCAAGCCTATGTGGAAGCCCATGCCGGCGATGCGCCCAAGCCCGCTCTGGTGCTCGACATCGACGAGACGTCCCTGTCCAACTGGCCCGTCATCCTCAACGACGATTTTGGATTCATCGTCGATGGCCCGTGCGATCTCGCGGTCAAGGGAGCCTGCGGCTGGATCGAATGGCAAGGAAGCGCCTTGGATCAGCCCATCGCCCCCACGCTGCAACTCTTCAACGCCGCCAAGGCCAAGGGCGTCGCGGTCTTCTTTATCACCGGCCGCCGCGACTTGGGTACGGCACGCGCCGCGACCGAAGCCAATCTCATCGCCGCAGGCTATGCCGGCTGGACCAAGCTCATCATGCGCCCCGGGGACAGTCCCCATTTCGACACCGTCGCCGAGTTCAAGGCGCCGGCGCGCGCCGAGATCGAAAAACAGGGCTACATTCCTGGGCTTCCTGTTGCAGATTTTCCTGATCGTGCTGCTGGTCCGCTTCCTGATCCGCCGGTTCCGTGGCCAGTCGCCTGCCTTCGCCGGTGGCGCGGGAATGTTCGCTCGCGGCGGCCCGCCCGGGCCGGTCCCCACGGGGGGCTTCGGCCGATCGCCATCGTCAGGTCCGCCGCCGATCCAGATCGGGCCGCAGGACTACCATGAATTCGAGCAGCTTCTGCAGGGCATCCAGGCTGCCTGGAGCCGCCAGGATCTGAATGCGCTGCGCGCCATCGCGACGCCGGAGATGCTCAGCTATTTCGCCGAGCAGCTTGCGGACCAGACCAGCCGCGGCGTGCGCAACGAAGTCACCGACGTGCGACTGCTACAGGGCGACCTGTCGCAGGCGTGGAGCGAAGGCAACCGCGAATACGCCACCGTGGCGATGCGCTTCGCGATGATCGACGTGACGCGCGACGCGACCGGACGTATCGTGGATGGCAGCCCGAGCGAGCACGTGACAGCGACCGAGTTGTGGACCTTCGTCCGTTCACCCGGAGGGCGGTGGATCCTGTCGGCAATTCAACAGGCACGTTAGGTCGCTGCTATCTGCGGCGCTCGGTCAGCAGCACTCCATCGCGTTGCAGCGCCGCGATTTCGTCGGGCGAATACCCGTGCTGTGCGAGCACTTCCGCTCCGTCCTGCGCGAATTTCGGCGGCGGTCGGCGTGTGCCACCGGGCGTGCGTTGCAACTTGATTGGCGTGCCGAGCCCGCGGTACCAGTCCAATTCCGTGACCATCTCGCGATGCGCTGTATGCGGCGCGGCGGTGGCTTCATCGACCGGCAGCACAGGGCCCGCGGGCACCCCATTGCGGATCAGCTTCAGCGCCAACTCGTTGCCGTCGTGTTCGGCGAAAGCCGCGGCCAGCACCTCGGTCAGCGCAACCCGGTTGATATTGCGCTTGCCGTTGTCGGCGAAGCGCGGATCGTCCGCGAGCTCCCGTCGGCCGATGATCTCCGCCATCTTGCGGAACTGCCCGTTATTGCCGGAGGCGATGAAGATGTCGCAGGTCTTCGTCGGGAACTTGTCGTACGGCACCAGATTGGGATGCGGATTGCCGGTCCCCGCGGGCCGCTTGCCGTTGAGGAAGAAGTTCGCCGCCTGCGGATGCAGCAGCGCCATGCCGCAATCGTACAGCGTCATGTCGAGATACTGGCCGTGGCCGGAACGTTCGCGCTCGTGTAGCGCCATCAGGATGCCGATCGCGGAATAGAGCCCGGTGCCCATGTCGACCATCGCTGTGCCAAGACGCATCGGTCCGGTCGACGCATCGCCATTGACGCTCATCAGACCGGTCATCGCCTGCAGAACCGCGTCATAACCGGGCAGACCGCCAAGCGGACCGTCGCCTCCAAAACCGGAGATCCGACAGTGGATGAGCCGCGGGAAATCGCTCCGACAGCATGTCGTAGCCGATCCCCCATTTCTCCATCGAGCCTGGCTTGAAGTTCTCGATGACGATGTCGGCGCCTTCCAGCAGGCGCAGCAATACCGCGCGGCCTTGCGGCTTGCCGATGTCGAGCGCTATGGCGCGCTTGTTGCGATTGATACCGATGAAGTAACTGGCGTCATCCTCGTGAAACGGTGGGCCCCAGTCGCGCACCTCGTCGCCCTGCGGCGGCTCGATCTTGATCACTTCGGCGCCGTGATCGGACAGGATCATCGTGCAGTACGGTCCACCGAGTACGCGCGTCAGGTCGATGACCTTCAGGCCGGCGAGCGCACCGGCTGACCTGGCCAACCCCTTGCCCTGCGTGGCAGGTCGGTTCGCTGCGTCGTTCATCGGTCGTTTCGCTCCTTGTCTCCCGCGTCAATTCAGCACGGCGGAAGTGGTTGTGCCAGACCCGGTGCCATGCCCAATGTCATGTATGGACGGCCCCCGTTAGGCAAGCAGCAAAAGCGGTGACGGCGTAGCGGTCTGGAGCGTTCATGTATCCGGCCTGTTTGTGCGGTCTGGAAAGACCGCTGGCCCCGATGGGTAACGCGAACCAGGTTCCCAGCATTGCGACGTGCTGAGCGCGCGATGACAGAACGGAGTGTCCTGGTTCTGGTCCTGACCAAATTGCCGTCGGTGCGGTTTGCTCCTTGCGCGATAGGGTCGTGAGGTGCGGCCCGAGTGTTGCTGCCACAGAAGATTGTTGCCCTGGCCAAATCCGATCCCGAGCGAGGCTTCGCCGTGGCGTGCGGGGTCAAGCCTCGCGCAGCGACCGCCAGCGGCGGCTCGGGCTTGACGCCGCACGCCACGGCGCAAGCACAATCGGTGTCCGGATAGGTCAATCTCCGCGGCACCGGCATCAGGGATGCGCCGCCACGGCCCGATAGTTGTCGCCCGAGCGCAGCATCGCCCAGGCGATGCGTGCGATCCTCGCCGCCTGGGCGACGGTTGCGACCTTGAACGGCCTGCGCGCCATGATGCCCTGCACCCAGGCACTGGCCTGGCCCGGCTTCACTCTGGCCCGGCGCATCAGATTGGCGGCGCCGAGCACCAGCAATCGTCGCAGACTGTGATCGCCCTGTCGGCTGATGTGGCCGATGCGGGTCTTCTCGGCACTGTTGTTGGTGAGCGGCGTCAGGCCGATCCAGGCGGCACAGTCGCGCGCGGTGTCGAAGCGGCGCGCATCGCCGACCGCCATCACCAGCGCGTGGGCGATCAGCGGACCGACGCCGGGGATCTGTTGCAGGCGACGCATGCGCTCATCGCTCCTGGCGCATGCGACGATACGGGCTTCGAGTTCCTCGATGCTGGCGTCCAACGCGCGCCATTGCTCGACCAGCGGCCTGAGCGCGCTCAGCAGCAACGCCGGGATGGCGGGATCGCCGGCGTCGATGCGAGCGACCAAGGCCTTGAAGCCCCGCAGGCCAGTGCCGGCAACGATGCCCATCTCGGTCAGCATACCGCGCGTCGCATTGATGATCTGGGTCCGCTGCTTCACCAGCAGATCGCGCGACCGTTCCAACGCTCGTCCCACCTGCTGCTCGACGCTTTTCACCGGCACGAACCGCATGTTGGACCGCTGCACGGCCTCGCAGCAGGCCTCCGCGTCACGCAGATCGCTCTTGCCGCGTTTGACATAGGCCTTCACATACTTCGCGTGCATCAGCCGTACCTCGTGGCCTTGCCCGCTGAGCACGCGGCCCCAGTGATGCGCCGAGCCACATGCCTCCATGCCGATCAGCGACGGCGGCTGTTTGGCAAGGAACCGCGCCAGCTCCTCGCGGCGCAGCCGTTTGCGCCACAGCACATGCCCCGCCGCGTCTTCCGCATGCAGTTGGAACACGTTCTTCGCAAGGTCGATCCCAATGATGCTACGCTCCATCACGGACGGTCTCCTTCGCTGCCCTGTTCATCCATGGCCAGCTTGGCACAATGATGCCGTCAGGGGGCCGTCCACCCAGCATTGCGAGGAGCGACGCGACGAAGCAATCCCGATCCAGTGTCGGGGCTTGGCATCAGGCATCCAGCTTCAGCACCTCGCCCGCCAGGTAAAGACTGCCGCATATCAACACCCGAGCGGTCCGATCGCGCGGCAGTGCGCGCAACGCGTCCGACACATTCGGACCCGGCCGCGCAACGCCGCCCGAACTCTTCAATGATCGCCTCGACTGTTCGCGCATCGTGCTGCCCAGGTTCGGCCACCGCCCACAAGCTGGTTGCAAATGGAACCAATGGCCGGAGGAACTCGGTGGCATCCTTTGTCTGCTTCATGCCGACAACCACATGCACCGGCCGATCCGACCATGTTCGCAGATGCTCGGCCAGCGCGACGCCGGCGCCGGGATTGTGTCCGCCGTCGAGCCATAGCTCCCAGTCCGCCGGCAACAGCGCCGCCAGTTTGCCGTGGAGGCGCTGTAGCCGCGCCGGCCACTCCGCGCGCGCGACACCTGTGGCATCCATCATTTGTCCGGACGCACGCATTGCCGCAATCGCGATGCCGGCATTGTCGAACTGGAATGCACCAAACAGCGATGGCGGCGGTAGGTCCAGGGTGCCAAGCGTATCGTCGTAGCGACCGGGGGCGATGCGCCAGTCACGATCGCGCAGCATCACTGGTGCACCGACACGTTGCGCGGCGGTCAGCAGCAGGTCGGTCACCTCGAGCGGCTGCAGGCCGATCGCCACCGGCACGCCGCGCTTCAGGATGCCGGCCTTCTCCGCCGCGATCAGCGGCAGCGTATCGCCGAGCATCTCGCGGTGATCGAGCGAGATCGACGCGATCGCGCAGGCGGCCGGCCGGTCGATGACGTTGGTCGCGTCACCGCGGCCGCCGAGACCCACCTCAAGGACACACAGATCGGCGGGCGTCTGCGCGAACAGATGGAACGCAACCGCTGTGATCACCTCGAACACAGTGATCGCGGCGCCGGCATTCACCTGCTCAACGTGTTCCAGCGCCGCGGCCAGCGCAGTGTCCGACACGAGCTCGCCGGCGACGCGGATGCGCTCGTTAAAGCGCACCAGATGCGGCGAGGTATAGACATGCACGCGCTGCCCCGCCGCCTCGGCCATCGCACGCAGGAAGGCACAGGTGCTGCCCTTGCCATTGGTACCGGCGACATGAACCACCGGTGGCAGCCGACGCTCCGGATGATCGAGCTTCTCCAGCAGCACGCGTAAGCGATCCAGACTGAGGTCGATCAGTCGCGGATGCAGCCCATGCAGTCGCGCGACGATGCCTTCGATGCGCGCGGACATGGCCAGGGCCGTCCCCTCATCGTCATGGCCGGGCTTGGCCCGGCCATCCACGTCTTTTCTGCATGCATCGGCAGAAAACGTGGATGGCCGGGCCAAGCCCGGCCATGACGAATGGAGTATGCATCACGCTGCCACCGGCACTTCCTTGACACGGAGCAGCGAGATCACCCGCGCCAGCGTCGCCTTCAGTTCGGTGCGCTTGACCACCGTGTCGACGATGCCGTGCTCGTGCAGGTATTCGGCGCGCTGGAAGCCCTCGGGGAGTTTCTCGCGCACGGTCTGCTCGATCACGCGAGGTCCGGCGAAGCCGATCAGCGCGCCGGGCTCGGCGATGTGGATGTCGCCCAGCATCGGGAAGCTCGCGGTGACGCCGCCGGTGGTGGGATCGGTCAGCACGACGATGTATGGCAGCCCCGCCTCCTTGACCAGCCGCGTGGCGATCACCGTGCGTGGCATCTGCATCAGGCTGATCGCGCCTTCCTGCATGCGCGCGCCACCCGAGGCCGTGAACACGATCAACGGCGCATCCTGCAACACGGCAAGCCGAGCCGCGGCCACTATGCCGTCGCCGACCGCTGCGCCCATCGAGCCACCGATGAAGTCGAACTCCATTGCGGCGACCACCGCCTGGTGGCCGTCGATGCGGCCATGCGCAACTGCCAGCGCATCGTCCAGATGCGTCTTGTCACGCGCCTCCTTCAGCCGATCAGTATAGCGCTTTGTGTCGCGAAAGCGCAGCGGATCGGCCACGACCTTCGGCAGTTCGATGCGGGTGAAGCTGCCCTCGTCGAAGGTATAGCCGAGGCGCTCGATGGCGCCGACGCGCATGTGGTGCGAGCAGTGCGGGCAGACCTTCAGGTTCGCGAGCAGGTCGCGGTGGAAGATCATCTGCTGGCAGGCAGGGCATTGGTGCCAGAGATTCTCCGGCGCCTCGCGCCGGGCGAACAGCGTGCGGATCTTGGGTCGGACGAATTCGGTGAGCCAGCTCACGGTCTTGGCCTATGGTGCGTTTCGGGAGGGTAGAATGCCACCACGGATCGAATAGCTCCAGTCTGGTGCCTCACTATCAATCTCCCGCCACTTATTTGCCAGCATTCCTTGGCCATTTTCCAACGAAATTCCGCTTGGCGTACCTGCCATGGAGCTTATCGACATCCGATTGCGCGCTAAGGAGCATCCTGGATTCATTCCTCCAGCCTCATGTATTCGCGTTGTGCCGACTAGCCACCATTCGACCGGCACGGACGACCGAGATCAGCTAGTCATCCGCGAAGTAACGGAAGTTCATAAACGACAGATCTATCTGACCAGCGGGAATGGGAATGGGCTCGCGTGCAAGATCGTCCGCTAGTTGCTGCAACATTCGTAGCTTCTCTGGCAAATCCCTTTCAGCGCATTCCAGTAGTGCGCGGATGGCGCTCTCGTATCCGGGAAGGGAAGAGAACAGAAGGCTTCCGAGTTGTCGCCCGTACTCGCTGGTCCAATCCCACCGGCCGTCCAGGATTGCGCGAATTGCCTCAAGCTTGGGCCCATGAAAGTGTATAATTGGCGCCGCTTCGTTAATTCCCCAGTAAGGTTTCCAGTTGAAGCTTGGATCCAATCGTTCCCAACGTCGGCGGTATAGCTCATTGTACGCGGCCTGATCATTGAACATATGGCCGCGGCCTTGTCGCATCCCGGAGACCACAAATTCCTGGAACTCGGGGTACGTCCGCCTTAGAGACGGGACATTGATAACCATGACCCCAGTATTGCAGTAGTTCCAGTTGTCGACCCTAAACTCCGGCGCGCAGGCGAAATACTCAGGGCGGTTATGACCGAAGTCCGGATGCCGGACAAAGAGCACGTCGCAGTCGGTGTAGGCAACAAATTCATCGACCGTCTCTAGAAGGCAGATTTGCGATCGCAACCAGTGACCTAGCAGCGCTTTGGGGTAGCGGCCCTGCGCCGCAAGAACATTGATTTCGTTCTCGAATCCGATATCAACATCGATAACCCTCACTCCGCGTGCTTCCATCCATGCTGTGAAGTCGTTCCGAGCTCCAGTGTAAAGGAGGTGTGGCTCAAGGTCGGTACGAGACAGCGCGGAACTTACAGCAATTCGCGCATGTAATCCGAGCTCGTTATAAGTGCCGGCCTCGTTTAAGCCCAAGTACCACTTCATGAACCCCACCAATTCATGCCGTTCGGATGAACCCAGTAAGACGATTGCGGAGCCGTTGCAACGCACACCTTTGGCGAGCTTTATTGCCCGAGCCGTCTTGCGGATGGACGGCCGGATCAGGATCATGCAGATTGCGGTTTATGCTCCAGATTGACGATCGCGGTGTAGGCAACAAAACCGTCCTCCCGTCGACAGACGGGCACAAGGTCCAGGGCCATGCGGTAATTGGCGGTGACAGCAATCATTTGGAAATCGCCAATGAATCGGTCTCCAGTAATATCTACGTTTATTTGGGCTCAGGATGCACCGTACGCGTTGGCGTGGGCTGCAGCCTCGGCAATCTCTTTATACACGCAATGGACCGCGGAGAAGTCATCATCGGGAGCCGATCCGGCTTCAACGGTAGCGTCCGCCTATTACTGCATGAACCGGGCCGAGTAAGCATCGGCGAGGGTTGTCTATTCGCGGGTGAAGTGGATGTGACTGTAAGCGATATGCATTCAATCGTGGATGTAATAACCGGCGAGCGCGTTAACCAGGCGCGGGATGTCGTGCTGGAAGACCGCGTGTGGGTAGGGCAGCGCGTAACGATCCTCAAGGGCTCGCATGTAGGGAGCGGCTCCATTATAGGCGCCTGCTCCTTGGTATCAGGTCAAGTGCCGCCCAACTGCGTAGCCGCCGGCATACCGGCAAAGGTTATCCGGACAGGTGTTACCTGGCGGCACGAACTGATTTATTGATTGTTCGCAACTCTGTCTTTTTGAGCACAAGTTCTTGCCGAGGCGGACGGTGTTTCGGTGGCCGTCATGCCTTCTATCATCGCAGTGGACCCATTACCCCTTGATGTCCTCCCGCGCCCCGCGCACACCGGTGGCGAGCTCGCCCACCTGATCGAGCACCTTGCGCACCAGGTCAGGTGAACCGAGGTTCGCCTCGATCGTGGTGCACAGCGCCGATCCAACGACCGCCGCATCGGCGGCACGCACCGCCTCGGCTGCCTGCGCGGGCGAGCGGACGCCGAAGCCAATGGCGATCGGCAGATCGGACACCTTGCGGATACGTGGAATTGCTTCGGCGAGATGCTCGGCCGTGGTGCTGCGTGTGCCGGTGATTCCGGTGATGCTGACGTAATAGACGAAGCCAGAACTGCCATCGAGCACCAGCGGCAGGCGTCCGTCGTTCGTCGTCGGCGCGACCAGGCGGATGATGTCGATGCCGTGGGCGGCGGCGTGCGGCACCAGAACGTCGGCCTCTTCGGTGGGGAGATCGACCATGATCAGGCCGTCGACACCCGCGCCGGCCGCATCGGCACAGAAGCGTTCGGCGCCGTAGGACAGGACGGGGTTCAGATAGCCCATCAAAATGATCGGCGTCGCGTCGTCGTCACGACGAAACTCGCGGACCAAGGCGAGCACATGCCGCACAGTCACGCCGGCTTTCAGCGCGCGCTTGCCCGCGGCCTGGACGGTCGGGCCATCCGCCATTGGGTCGGTGAACGGAATGCCGATCTCTATCAGGTCCGCGCCCGCCGTCGGCATGCCACGCAGCAGCTCCAGCGAGGTCGAGGCGTCGGGATCCCAAGCCTCGATGAAGGGGATAAACGCGCCGCGACCTTCGCGCTTCAACGCGGCAAAGCGTGCGGGGATGCGCGTCATAAAAAGAATCTCCCCCTCCCTTTGCGGGAGGGGGTTGGGGGGAGGGGGAGAAGCCTTTTGCGCCGGCTCACAGCCTCACCCCGAGATGCTCCGCGACGGTAAAGATGTCCTTGTCGCCCCGCCCGCACAGGTTCATCAGAATGATCTGATCCTTTCCCATCGTCGGCGCGAGTTTCGTCACATGCGCCAGCGCATGCGCCGGTTCCAGCGCCGGAATGATCCCCTCGGTCCGTGTGCACAGCTGGAAAGCCGCCAGTGCTTCCTCATCGGTCGCCGACACATACTCGACGCGCCTGATGTCGTGCAGCCACGAATGCTCCGGCCCGATCCCCGGATAATCCAAACCGGCGCTGATCGAATGCGCCTCGATGATCTGCCCGTCATCGTCCTGCAACAGATAGGTCCGGTTGCCGTGCAGTACGCCGGGTCGTCCCCCTGTCAGGCTGGCGGCATGCTCACCGGTCTCGATGCCGTGGCCACCGGCCTCCACGCCGATCAGCCGCACCGGCGGATCGTCCAGGAACGGATGGAAGAGCCCCATCGCATTCGATCCACCACCGATGCACGCCACCGCGGCATCCGGCAGCCGTCCCTCGGCTTCGCGCAACTGTGCCTTCGCCTCTTCGCCAATCACCGACTGGAAGTCGCGAACCATCATCGGATACGGATGCGGTCCCGCGACGGTGCCGATCAGGTAATAGGTGTCCTCGACGTTGGCGACCCAGTCGCGCAGCGCCTCGTTCATCGCATCCTTCAGAGTGGACGCGCCCGAGGTCACCGGCTTCACCTCCGCCCCCAGCAGCTTCATGCGGAACACGTTGGGCTTCTGTCGCTCGATATCGGTGGCGCCCATGTAGACAGTGCACGGCAGTCCGAACAGCGCGCACATTGTCGCGGTCGCCACGCCATGCTGGCCGGCGCCGGTCTCCGCGATGATCCGTGTCTTGCCCATGCGTTTGGCCAGCAGTATCTGGCCCATGCAGTTGTTGGCCTTGTGGCTGCCGGTATGGTTCAGCTCGTCGCGCTTGAAGTACACCTTCGCCCCGCCGAGGTGACGCGTCAGCCGCTCGGCGAACCACAATGCGCTGGGTCGGCCAACGTAGTTCTTCAGGTAGGCGTCCAGCTCTGTCCTGAACGCCGGATCGGCGCGCGCTGCCAGATACGCCTGCTCCACTTCCAGGATCAGCGGCATCAGCGTCTCGGCGACGAAACGGCCGCCGAATTCGCCGAAGCGGCCGCGCCCGTCCGGACCGTTGCGCAGGCTATTGACGCCGAAAGGCTGGTTCACGTTGCATCGTCTCCTTTCATCGCGTCATAGCGCAGGCTCACCCAATGGTCACCTCATGGGGTGATGCTGCGCCGCACAATTCAAAGTTGTGTGGATGGGCTAGATTGTTTCGCACTTCCACTCTTATCATCGACTCACCCGTCATTTGCCGCACGCCGACCAGGACAGGAGCAAAGCCGTTGACGCTTGTCGCCGACACCGCGCACCCGAGGCACAGGAACTGGAAGACCATTGCGGCTGAGGCGCTTGGCGGGACCGGCGTCCACGCGTCTAGGCCGGTGCATGCCAATCTCACCGCGCCGGCGCTCGTGGCGGAGGCGGTTCGGCGCGACGAGGGGCGGCTCTCGGTCGACGGCGCGCTGGTCGTGACGACCGGTGTTCATACCGGTCGGTCGGCGCAGGACAAGTTCGTGGTGGATGAGCCGTCGGTTACCGGCGAGGTGTGGTGGGGCCGTGTCAACAATCGCCTCGCACCAGAGAAATTCGCCGTGCTGAAGGCGCGCGTGCAGGCCTATCTGCAGGGGCAGGAACTGTTCACCCAGGACCTGTATGCCGGCGCCGATGCGTCGCATTCCGTGCGGGTGCGCATGGTCACCACCGGCGCCTGGCAGGCGCTGTTCTCCCGCAACATCTTCATCCGGCCGAAGCCCGAGGAGCTGGCGGACTTTCAGCCGGACTACGTGATCTTGCACGCGCCAGGCTTTCAGGCAGACCCGGCGATCGACGGCGTACGCAGCGGCACGGCCGTCGCGCTGTCGTTCGAACAGCGTGCCATCGTCATCGTCGGCACCGAGTACGCCGGTGAGGTGAAGAAGTCGATATTCACCGTGATGAACTGGATCCTGCCGGATCGCGGGGTGATGCCAATGCACTGCAGCGCCAACATCGGCGGCGAGGGCGACGTGGCGTTGTTCTTTGGGCTGTCGGGCACCGGCAAGACCACGCTCTCGTCAGACCCGCACCGCAAGCTGATCGGTGACGATGAACACGGCTGGAGCGAGAAAGGCGTGTTCAACTTCGAGGGCGGCTGTTACGCGAAGGTGATCAACCTTTCGGCGGAGCATGAACCGGAAATCTGGGCCGCCAGCCACCGCTTCGGCACGGTTCTGGAGAATGTCGTCGCCGATGGACATGGCAGGCTGGACCTAACCGATCAGTCGCTGACCGAGAACACGCGATCCGCCTATCCGGTGGAGTACATCCCCAACATCGAGCCATCGCTGTGCGGTGGACAGCCACGCAACGTCGTGATGCTGACCTGCGACGCGTTCGGCGTCATGCCACCGATCGCAAAGCTGACGCCGGCGCAGGCGATGTATCATTTCCTGTCGGGTTACACCGCGCTGGTGGCGGGAACCGAGAAAGGTCTCGGCGCCGAGCCGGTGGCGACGTTCAGTACCTGCTTCAGCGCGCCCTTCCTGCCGCGTCGGCCGGAGGTCTATGGCCGGATGCTGGCCGAACTCATTGGCCGCCATGAGGCCGATTGCTGGCTGGTGAACACCGGCTGGAGCGGCGGCCAGTACGGCGTCGGGCAGCGCATGAGCATCCGCCACACGCGCGCACTGCTGCGTGCCGCGCTGGACGGTAGCCTGGCGCGGACGCGGTTCCGCAAGGAGCGGTTCTTCGGCCT
>CAWCXI010000020.1:0-218248 GCA_963799415.1 uncultured Alphaproteobacteria bacterium
GGAAGCACCCGGGCTGAGGGGCTGGGACACTGGAGATCACCGGCTCGCGGCAGTCACTCTCAGGCACGTGCGGTGCTATATCACGGCGGCCGAAGCAGTGACTGAACCCGCGCAACGCCACCGCCATTTGAACAATTGACTTGCCAAATCCGCCTGGAATGATATTACCTTATTAGGTCCTGTATTAGGTACTGTATTCACACAGGGCGCGTTCCATGGACATCACCAAAGACATCCAGCCAATGACCACCTTCCGCAATCATTCGGCGGAAATCATGCAGCATCTGAAGGATACCAAGCGCCCGGTAATTCTGACGGTCAACGGCAAGGCGGCGGCGGTCGTGCAGGACGCGGAAGCTTACCAGCACCTTCTCGACCTCGCGGCGGAGGCCAGTGCCGCCGAAGGTATCCGGCAGGGGCTGGAAGATTTGAGGACTGGTCGCACCCGCCCCGCCCGCGTGGTGTTCGACGAAATCCGTGCCGACCATGGCATACCGCGTTGACCTGACGGAGCGGACAGCCCGTAACCTCAGACGCATCTACCGGACTATCAACGCCGAGGACTCGGCGCGGGCCCGCGATTGGTTCAACGGGTTGGAGAAAGCGGTTTGCAGTCTCGATGAGCACCCGGCGAGAGCGCCGGTCATCCCCGAAGGCGGCAGCTTGCGGCACCTGCTTGATGGGCGAAAGCCGAACATCTACCGGATTATCTACGCCATCGACGAGCGCAACCGCATCGTTACGGTACTCCACATCCGCCACGGCGCACGTAAGGCATTCGCACCGCCAGGTGGCGACTGAGCACCGCGACTTCCAGGATTGCAGTGCCAATTCACACTATGTGCCGCGCAACACGACGAGGGCGTCCACCGCCTTCACGCCCTGACCCGCCGGCAGCACCATGAGCGGATTGATGTCCAACTCCGCCAGGTGTCCTTCCATGTGCATGGCGAGGTACGACACGCGCACCAGGGTATCCTCGAGCGCCTCGACGTCCGCCGCCGGCCGTCCGCGAAAGCCCTGGAGCAACCGGGCTCCTTTGACCTCAGCGATCATCGCCTGTGCTTCGCGGCGCGTGATGGGGCAGCGTCGCAGGGCCACATCGTTGTAGACCTCGACCATCACGCCGCCACTGCCGAACAGCAGCACCGGGCCCAATTGCGGGTCGCAAGACACGCCAACGATGACTTCTACACCGTCTCCCACCATCTCCTGCACCGACACGCCGGTGATCCGAGCCTGTGGCGCATAGGCCTTGGCACTGGCCAGGATCTCCGCGTAGGCCGTTCGCACCTGTGCCGCATCGCCGAGGTTCAGCCGAACGACCCCGGCCTCTGTCTTGTGCAAAATATCCGGCGAATCGACCTTGAGAGCCACCGGAAACCCGAGCTGCTCCGCGGCCTCGACGGCGGCCTCCGCAGACGTCACCAGGCGCTCACGCGCACTCCCCACGCCCCAGGCCGCCAACAGCTGCTTGCTCTCGGACTCCGAGAGTGTCGGACGCCCCAGGCCAAGCGCCTGGGCGATGGCCGCATCCTGCGGCGCCGTGCGCGACGGGGCCGTGGCAAAGCCATCGGCCAGGCGGCGCTCGCGCCATGTATGATACGCGAGGCGGCTCCGCAGGCCTCGGGCCAACGTGTCCGGCGTGTAGAAGATCGGTATCCGCGCGCTCTTGAGCTGTGCCAGGCCAGCCTTGGCGTCCCGGCTTCCTGTCCACAGGAACACCACACCCTTGTCGGTCCGATCACGCTGGCTGATGACCTGCTGAGCCTGGGCGTCCGCCCCGGCACTCGCCACGACGAGCGTCCCCATCCGGGGATCATCGATCATATGCTGCATGATCTGTGGGAAGGACTCGCTGTTGGCGAAGCCTGTCACATCGGCAGGATTAGCAGCCCACCCGAAGCCCTTCAGGATCCCGTTGATGCCGTCACGCGCCGCGTCGCCAAGCGTCGGCAGGTCGAGACCGGCCTGACCGCACATGTCGGCGGTGAGCGAGCTGATGCCGCCCGAGTGGGATACCACCGCGATGCCGGGCACGCCGGGCTTGGGGGTGTGGGCCAGGAGGTGCGCGACCTCCAGGAGTTCGTCGTAATCCTGGACCCGGATCACCCCGTATTGGGCAAAGATCGCATCGTACCGGGCATCCGCGCCGGTCAGCGCCGCGGTATGCGAGCGTGCAGCCCTCGCTCCGAGTTCCGAACGCCCGATTTTGATGAGGACGATCGGCTTGCCGCGCTCCGCCGCAAGCTTTGCCACTTCGAGGAATTTATCGGCCCGCTTGAAGCCTTCGACAAACCCGGCGATGACCCGCGTATCAGGATCGTCCAGCAGATAGCGGGCAAAGTCGGAAAAATCGAGGTCCGCCTCGTTTCCGGTCGAGATGATGTAGCTGAAGCCGATGCCGTTCTCCACCGCCCGCACCAGGAACGGCCCGAACGCCGTCGCCCCGCTTTGGCACACCAGGCCGATCGGCCCGCTCAGACCATCCGCCCCGCGCGAGGACGAGGTAGCCCAGATGTCGCGGCTGACATTCGCGAGCCCCAAGCAGTTGGGACCGCTGACACGCATGCCCGAGGCGCGGGCAAATTCACCCAATTCCCCCTGCAGATCGCGCCGGTCGTCCACGCCGCGCTCGGCAAAGCCCGCCGAGATCACGATCGCTGATCCCGCCCCCTTGCGGTGGCTCTCCTGGAGGACATCGAGCACCTGGTCGTAGGGCACCACGATGCCCACCACGTCGGGGGCCTCCGGCAGGTCCGTCACACTCGGGTACGACTTCACCCCCATGATTTCGTCATACCGCGGGTTCACGGCATAAACCCGCACTCGGTCTTTGGCCTTGAGCGCGGCCGCCAGAAACCGCCCGCCATACTGCATCCGCGGCGTCGCGCCCACGATCGCAATGGAGCGCGGGTTGAGCATCTTGTGGATCGACGCCATCTGTGATTCTGTCCAGAACTCCATGACATCCCCTGCAAGAACGTGGCCCGTCGGGTCGGCAAGCCTTCGCTCCCGATGTTCTCGCATCATTGGCTGAAGCAGAGCGCTCGCTGTCAATCGGCACCGAAAATGCGCCCCCGCGGGATCGTCGGCGCGCCTTCCATGCTCGCTGAGCACGTCGTCTGCCCGGGCCGGCCGATCACGTCGCGGATCGCGCGTTCGTTCGCTAGCAAAAGCGTCCGTCAGATGCGGCGAGAATTCTTGCACGCAGCGAAGGTGGCGCCGGTTTGCGCGCTGGGATCTTCCGAATGCGGAAGACCCCAGGGCGCACGCGGCTTTTCCTACTCTCCCACCTGCGCTTGAGGTCCTGTCAGTGGTCTGAGAGCGTGCCAGAAGTCACATTGATGATCCTGGGCAAATTGAAACTCCGCTTGGGGTCTGGGTGCGTCCAGCGACTGCATTGGATTGCTTCTCATCTGATCGAAGCTTCGCCAGCGAGGTACATTCTTCAGGCTGTTTGGGTCACCATTTGTGGCGAAGGCAGTCCAGTAGCGCTTCATGCGGGTTGCTAGTTCGAGTTGCGCTGGCGTCAGTGCGGGCGTGCCGGGGATCGTCAGTGCACTCATGTTAAAGAGGTACTGCAGTTCGCTGAAATGTGCCGCCCCATAGGGGAAACTTACCGGGGGGGCGACGATCGACGGAGCATTTTCGTCACGAAGCTCGTACGCCCACACTGGGACAAGCGCGGACAACAACTTGTCCATTTCAAATGCCGGACAGCTTATGGTCCCATCGGTAATCACCTGCGCGGCAGCAAGGTCCGGACTTGGGTAGGCGCTGAGCGGATATTCCTGGATAATAGCTGGAATGTCGCTGGTCGGATATCCGGTTCCTGGAAGGAATGAACCGAATGTCTCGAGAGCCGCTTGATAGCCGCTTGCCTGCAGCGGTGCTCCTGCCAGATCGAAGGAAAAAGCAATCACCAGGCGGAACTCGTCGTGATTTGTACCGTTTAGAATCGGCACTCGGTTGAAGTCACCGCTGGCGAGTGCATCTGCGGGAGGTCCGGTAAGTAATTTCCCATCGATGATCGCGCCGGTCTCTGTCGCCTGATTGGTCAGCAGCTCCGACACCGGCACGGCACGCAGACATGCCGCAATCTGCTGTTGAGTCCCCTGATCGCAGCCAACCTTTCCTGCCAAGGCAACGCCATCGGTCTCGGATTGCCGAAGCGTGATATAGTCGGGAGCCCGCTTTCGATGATCGCTTTTTGGAACAATCCAGACGCAAGCGGTGACACGAGATGTGCGTAGATTGAGATCCCGCCCGCGGATTCACCAAATATCGTGATGTTGTCGGGGTCTCCACCGAGTCCTGGGATGTTGCGCTTGAGCCATTTGAGCGCCAGTTGCTGATCCATCAGGGCATAGTTGGCGAGTAGGTGATGCTCGGAATCCAGCGCGGGGTGGGCGAAGAGGCCAAGCGCGCTGAGCCGATAGTCGATCGTGACAACGATGACATTGCCTTCTTCGACAAGCCCAGTGGGGTCATATGCTGCACCGTTGCCCCCCGTGAAACCGCCGCCATGTATCCAAACCATGACGGGAAGCTTTCGCTCCCAGAGCTGCGATCCAGCCGTGGTTACAGGCACATAGATATTCAGGAACAGGCAATCCTCAGACGAGGATGGTGTCCCCCAGGGGCTCGTACCCTGCGCGCAGTTATTGCCGACTGAGTTGCATCCAGTTTCTGTTGTCCCCGGGCAACTGGTTGCGGTGGGCGCCAGCGCAAGTCGCCAACGGGCGGCGTTGCGTAGCGAACGCCGAGGAATTCGTCGACGCTGCCGACTTCGACGCCGGAGAGCACTCCTTGTTCCACTGTAGCAGTTGGCGCGGCGGCGAATGCCGGTGCGCCGAGGACTAGCGCCAATAAGGCGACGACGTGGGATATCGCACGAGCCCACGACTAACCGGAATATGCGCTTGCGGACACGGATCGCCGTTCTCGTCATTATTCGTTCCCTCCCTCCAAACTCTGAGGCGCCAAGTCTCGCAGTTGGCTTGGTCACCACGCTCGGCCTGATTGGACACCTATCGAGGCGATGCCTCAGACTTTTTCTTGGCCGAGAGACCAATCGATATTGCGCATGATGCTGTCGCGATCCGGCAAGCATAATAATATGAATTCTGGGTGATGCGTCGGATCGGCGCCATTTCTGCTCTACGCCTTCGCGGCCAATGGGTGCGCTGGGAGATGCCGCCAACGCGAGCGCATTGGTCGACCATGACTGATCCCATCGGCGGCTCTTGCTGGGCGATCGGATTTGGTCCAACGGGACCTGTTCTCGTTGGCGGCCGCTTGTTACGCTCCACCGGCCACCTAGAAGGAGGAAGCCAAAGTGCGGAAGATCGAGATCGGTGACGTCACCATCGACGCTGTGATTGAACGCGAAGGGCCATGGCGGCGACCGCAGGACTTCTTTCCGGCCTACGATGAGGCCACCTTCAAGCGGCACCTGCAGGTGATGGAACCGGAGGTGTTCGATCCCGTGTCAGGGATGATGTTCATCACGTATCAGACTTTCGTCGTCCGGACGCCGCGGCACACCATCCTGGTGGACACCTGCACAGGGGAAGACAAAGGGCATCCGCCACCATTCGATTTCCCCGGCAAGGAGCGCTGGCGGAAAGAACTGTTTGCTCTGGGCGTCAGCTACGAGAAGATTGACTACGTGTTCTGCACGCATCTCCATATTGACCACACAGGCTGGAATACAACGCTGCGCGACGGACGTTGGGTGCCCACGTTCCCGAATGCAAGGTATGTGTTCCACAAGAGAGAATACGCGGCCTGGGAAGCGGAGCACGCGCGAGGCGCCAATCCTCCTGGCACGGTATTCCGCGATAACTGCCTGCCGATCGTGGAAGCCGGCCAGGCCCTGCTCGTGGATGACGACTACGCTTTGGATGACACCATCACGTTGACGCCGACGCCCGGTCACTCGCCCTGCCATTGCTGCGTTAATATCTTGTCGCGCGGCCAGCGGGCGGTCGTAACTGGGGACATGATGCACCACGCGATTCAGTGCCGGGAGCTCGATTGGTCTCCGGGGGTTGATTGGGATCCGAAGGAGGCGGCGGTGTCGCGCCGGCGGTTCTTATCGTCCGTCGCGGATACCGATACGCTGCTACTGCCGATCCATTTTCCCGCGCCGACAGTGGGGTTGGTGACGGCCGATGGCGATCGCTTCCATTACCGATTCAAGCGGGAGTAGCTGCGCAGGAGCCGCGCGGTCGCGGGTGGCAGGGCGGTGTCTGCCAGCCTTGCACCGCACCTGCTGCAGTCTTAGCCGCTTTTCGCCGCGAACGCCTTATGTCGGGGTAGCACGACCGAGCAGTTGGACATTGACTGCGGTCGCTTTACCAGTCCGCCGATAGTTCAGCCGGGATGGGAGCACATATCATGACCTTCGCGGTCGCCCGCCACGTCGCGCTTCACACGGCCTTCGCTATTGCGATGAGCCTGACAATGCTTGTCTCAACCGGCGCGGCTCCTGTATGCGCGCAGGATTACGCCGCGATTATTGCGCAGGCCGACCGCACGGAGGCCGATCGCATGACAGACAAACGGCGTGATCCGGTAGATCTTCTTGCCTTCACCGGACCAAAGGCGGGATGGACTGTACTCGATATGGGGGCCGGCGCTGGCTATAGCACCGAACTCATGGCCCGTTCCGTCGGCCCGACCGGCAAGGTCTACGGGCAGGTTGACGAGGAATCCGAGAAGCTGCGCTCCAGAATGACGACGCCGGCGATGAGCAACGTCACTTTACTCGTGCGACCGTCGGACGATCCGGTCGCTGCAGATTTACACAGTCTCGACCTCATCACCTTCTATTTTGCCTATCATGACACGACTTATATGAGGATCGATCGCGCCAAAATGAACAAGGCAATGTTTACGGCGCTCAAGCCAGGCGGCTTTCTTGTTATCGCAGACCACTCAGCTCGGCCTGAAGACGGCGCAGCAGTTGGCAAGACTTATCACCGGATTGCGGAGCAGACATTGCGCTCGGAGGTCGAGGCGGCGGGATTCAAATTTGTCGCCGACGCCGCCTTCCTGCGCCATCCTGAGGACACGCGCACGAACATTGTGTTCCGCAATCCCACGCCGGTCGACGAATTCGTGTTGAAGTTCCAAAAACCGATGTGAGATCCAGGGATGCATAGAACACTACTGCCCCCGCGTCGTTGATTTTGCGGTTGCTGTCTGAAGCGCGATCGGGCAGTCGACGAAATTGGCCGGTTCACGCGCGGGTAAGGCCCGTGCGCATGCGGCATCCCGGGCGCGATCCAGAGTTGCCCACAGCGCCGCACTTCGTTCAGGGACCGGGGCAGCCACATTCCGCACTTGACGCCCGCAGCCACGGGCTTGGCACGCGGGCGAGTGCCGCTATCCGCCCGGCGCGCCCTGTGCCTCGACGTACAGCGCATACACCGACTGGCTCGCCGCCATGAACAGCCGGTTCCGCTTCACGCCGCCAAAGCAGACATTGGCACAGCGCTCCGGCAGCAGGATGCGGCCGATCAGCTTGCCGTCGGGCGCGAACACCGCGACGCCATCCTCACCCTCGCCGCCGGAGAAGCCGCACCAGACATTGCCCTCGGTGTCGCAGCGGATGCCGTCGGCATAGCCTTGCGTATCGAAGAACACGCGGCCATTCACCGCCTTGGTGCCATCGACGATCTCGTACACATGCGTGGTCTTCGGCGCCGCCGGCGTATCCACCACGTACAGCCGCGATTCATCGGGCGAGAACGCCAGGCCGTTCGGCCGAGCCATGTCATCGATCGCCACCGTCAGCTCGCCGGTCCTGCCGTCGATGCGGTAAACGCGGTACGGCAACTCCGGCGTGCCCTTGTGGCCCAGGTAGTTGCCGCGAATGCCGGCACCGTTGTCGCTGAACCAGATCGAGCCGTCAGACTTCACCACCACGTCGTTCGGCCCGGTCAGCCGCTTGCCGTCGAAGCGATCGGCCAGCACGGTGATCGTGCCGTCGTATTCGGTGCGGGTCAGCCGCTGGCGGCCCATCTCGCAGGTGATCAGCCGACCCTGCCGATCGCGCGTATTGCCGTTGGCATAATGCGACGGCTTGCGGAACACGCTGACCGCCCCGGTCTCCTCGTCCCACCGCATGATGCGGTCGTTCGGGATGTCGCTGAACAGCAGTTGCCGCGTGTCGCCAAACCACACCGGGCCTTCGGTGAAGCGGCAATCGCAGGCGATGCGTTCGATCGCCGCGTGGCCGAGCGCGATACTGTCGAAGCGCGGATCGAGCGAGACGATGTCTGGATCCGGATAGCGGATCGGCGCCGTCTGCTCCCATCGTGACGTCATGTCCGGTTTCCTCCTGTTGCCATTCGGCGCATTCTGCGGCGCACGATCGGAAGGGACAACATCATGCAGCTTGGCATCCATCTGCCACATGCCGGCGAGCAGGCAACTCCGGCGCTGATCCGGCGCCATGCAATACGCGCCGAGGCGCTGGGGTTCGCCGATGTCTGGGTCAGCGAGCACATCATCGTGCCGCGCAAGGAGTTCCCGCGCTCGCCGCTGTTCTATGATCCGGTGGTGACGCTGAGCTATGTCGCGGCGGTGACCGAACGCGTGCGGCTCGGGACCACGGTACTGGTGCTGCCGATGCGGCATCCGTTGCCACTGGCGAAGGAACTGGCGAGCCTGCACAATCTGTCGAACGGACGGCTGATCCTGGGTGCCGGCGTCGGCTGGCTGGAGCCGGAGTTCGCCGCCCTCGGTGTGCCGTTCCGCGAGCGTGGACGCCGGATGGACGAAGGCATCGCGATGATGCGCGCGGTGTGGACGCAGGACCCGGTGACGTTCGAGGCGAAATACATTCCGGCGAAGATCGAGGACATGACGATGCTGCCGCTGCCGATCGGTCGCATTCCGTTGTGGATCGGCGGCAGCTCCGACGCGGCGCTGAAGCGGACGGCGCGCATTGCCGATGGCTGGCACGGCTCGCGTGAGACACCCGAGGAAGCCGCGCCAATCGTGCAGCGTCTGCGCGCGGCGCGGCCGGGCGCAGACTTCACCATCTCGATGCGGACCCAGTGGAACGGCAAGGATCAGGGCGAGCTGCGCGATCGGGTCGCGGCGTACGAGGCGGTTGGCGTGCAGCATCTGCTGATCGCACCGGTGAACCGCGAGGTGGACGATTGGGACGAGGTGATCGAGGGTGCGGGGCGGATGGTGACGGGATAGGTGAATTCAAGTCATGGAAGCGCTCAAGACTTCTGTTGCCCGTGTTCGGGATATTCATCCCGGCCTTGATACTGCCTGGACCCGATTTCATCGGGGTCGTTCGCTCTTCGATGACGCGTGGTGCGGCAGGCGGACTTTGGACAACGATCGGCGTATCTACCGGTCTGGGGTTATATGCAACGCTCAGTCTGCTTGGCTTGTCCGCGGTGCTTGTCGAGTATCAGTGGCTGACCTGGGCGGTACCGTCTGCTTGGCAGCGCATACCTGATCTATCTCGGGATCAGGCTACTTCGCGCGAAACCCCTCCAGGCAGGCAACGGTACGGTGCAGGCTCCCGTGCAGGGCAGTGCGTTCGTCTTCGGGTTTCTGGTCACGCTGACAAACCCGAAAGCGATTGTTCTGTTTGCCAGCGTTTTCGCAACGTCGGTCACCAGCAGCACACCGTCATGGCTCATGACGCTGATGATCTGTCTTGTCGTTCTGAGCGCGCTTGTCTGGTATTCGATTGTGACTCTGTTCATGTCGTCCGCGCCTGTGATGCGGCGCTTCCAGCACGCCCGCCATTGGATCGAGAGAGTTGCGGGCGTCTGCTTTGTCGCAATCGGCATCCGCATTCTTGCCGACGCACGGCCGCCAGTGGCGCCGTAGGGCGACTATCGTCAATGGCCGGCCTCAGTGCCGGACCAGTGCCCGTCGATCATGTTGGCGTCTTGCTGAACGTAACCAGCTGACGCTTGCGTCCCCACGTGCCGGGCTGTGCCTCGAACACACCTGCCGCCGCGACGCCGCACGAACGACAGCGCCCGATTGCATCCAGTCCCCATCCAGTCAGCTCGTACCAATCGCGGCCGATCAGCAGCGCGCCGCAGCCGTGGCAATACGTACTGCCGCCGGCGCCGTCATGCACGTTGCCCGTGTAGACGTAGCGCAGCCCATGCGCCATCGCTATTGCCCGCGCGCGGGTCAGCGTCTCGGGAGGCGTCGGCGAATGGTCGCGCATGCGCCAGTCGGGATGGAACGCGGTGAAGTGCAGCGGCACGTCCTGGCCCAACTCGGCCGCGAACCATGCAGAGAGCGCGCCGATCTCGGCATCCGAATCGTTCTCGCCGGGGATCAGCAGCGTGGTGACTTCCAGCCATACTTTTGTATGGCTCTTGATCCACACCAGCGTGTCGAGCACATCGGCCAGCCGACCGCCGCACAGATTGCGATAGAATGGCTCGGAGAAGCCTTTCAGGTCGACGTTCGCCGCGTCGATGTCGGCATAGAATTCTTCGCGTGCCTCTGGCGTGATGTAGCCGGCGGTCACTGCCACCGTCTTCAGTCCAGCGTCGTGGCACGCACGCGCGGTGTCGACGGCGTATTCCAGGAAGATCACCGGATCATTGTAGGTGAACGCGACCGACCGACAGCCGAGTTGCCGCGCCTTATCGGCGATCATCGCAGGAGTCGCGTCCTCGTTCAGCCGATCGATCTCGCGTGCCTTGCTGATGTCGTAGTTCTGGCAGAACTTGCAGGTCAGGTTGCAGCCGGCTGTGCCGAACGAGAACACCGGCGTTCCGGGCAGGAAATGGTTCAGCGGCTTCTTCTCGATCGGGTCGATGCAGAAGCCGGACGAACGTCCGTAGGTCGTCAGCACCAGCGCATCGTCGTGGCGCGCGCGCACGAAGCACAGGCCGCGTTGGCCCTCGTGCAGGCGGCAGAACCGCGGGCACACGTCGCACTGGATGCGTCCGTCGGGCAGCGCATGCCAGTACCGCGCGGGGAACAGCGAACCTTCTACTGTCGTATCCATGCGTGGTAATCTGGCGACGATGACCGCGATCCGCCATCCCGCCGTCGCCGGTACATTCTATCCGGCCGAGCGCGACGCGCTGGAGCGGCAGCTCGCGCTGTTTCTGTCCGAGGCGGGCAACGAGGCGCCCTCGCCCAGGCTGCCCAAGGCGATCATCGGCCCGCATGCGGGCTATATGTATTCCGGTGCGGTGGCGGCACGGGCCTATTCGCGCCTGACCGCCGCGGGTGGGCGGATCAGCCGCGTCGTGCTGATCGGGCCATCGCATCACGTGGCGTTCCGTGGTCTGGCCGTGGATACCGCGGAGGCCTGGGCGATGCCGGGCGGCACAGTGGCACTGGATACCGAGGCGATGGGTCGGCTGCGCGGGCTGGCCATGGTGGGCGAGTTCGACGCCGCATATCAGCGCGAGCATGCGCTGGAGGTACACGTGCCTTTCCTCCAGCACGTGCTGGGCGAGTTCCGCCTGGTCCCGATCGTGGCCGGCGACGCGCCAGCCGAGGCGGTCGCCGCGGTGTTGGACGCGCTGTGGGGCGGGCCGGAAACGCTGATCGTGGTGTCCACGGACCTGTCGCACTACCTGGACTACGCCGCGTGCCGGCGGGTCGACCAGTCCACGGCGGAG
Source organism: uncultured Alphaproteobacteria bacterium (assembly GCA_963799415.1). Lineage (GTDB taxonomy): Bacteria > Pseudomonadota > Alphaproteobacteria > Acetobacterales > Acetobacteraceae > JAMXLO01. The sequence goes on from CAWCXI010000020.1 coordinate 11,646, forward strand.
GCCATCGAGCGGTTCGATCCTGCCATCACGCCGACTCAGGCCTGCGGGGCGGTGCCGACGCGTGGGCTGCTGCTGGCGGCGCGGCAACGGGGTATGGCGATCGAGCGGCTTGACCTGCGCAACTCCGGCGACACGGCCGGCCCGCGCGATCGCGTGGTCGGCTATGGCGCCTGGGCGCTCTACGAGGGCGCGCCGCCGGACGCCGAGACGGCGGCGGTCGAGGCGCTGGGTCCGATGCTGATCGAGCTGGCGCGGCGCTCGATCGCTATCGGGCTGGATATCGGCCGTCCGCCGCAGGTCACGGCCGACGGCGACCTGGCGCCACTGCTGGCCGCGCCAGGCGCTGCGTTCGTCACGCTCCGCCGCGGCGACGGGGCGCTGCGCGGCTGCATCGGTTCGGCAGTGGCGACACGGCCGCTGATCGTCGATGTGACGCAGCACGCATTCAACGCGGCGTTCCGCGACCCGCGGTTCCCGCGGCTGGACTGGCTGGAGTTGGCGGGGCTGTCACTGTCGGTCTCGGTGCTGACGCCGCCCGAGCCGATGCGGTTTTCCAGCGAGGCCGAACTGCTGGGGCAGCTGCGACCCGGGGATGGATGGGCTGATCATCGAGGATCTGGGGCGGCGCGCCCTGTTCCTGCCCAGCGTGTGGGAGGAGCTGGCCGACCAACGGCAGTTCCTGATGGCACTGAAGCTGAAGGCGGGACTGGCGGCGGATCACTTCTCGCCGGAGTTCCGCGCGCAGCGGTTCCGCTCGATCGAGGTGAAGGGGGCGATGGTCGAGGGTGCCGGTGCGGTCGAGGAGCGGCTGGGGTTGACCGTCCTCCCTCACCCTATGGCCCATCGCTCCGATGGATCATCAGCATGAGCGCCCGGCGCAGCCGCAAGATCCCGCCGCGCGTCTGACCCTGGTCGCACATCCTCTGGCCCTCGCTCGACAGGAAGGTAACCTCCTGCGGCGGCGGCGAGGCGGCGACGCGCACCATCTGGCTGACACGGTCCAGCAGGTGCAGGCAATATTCCGGCGTGTCGCTGGTCACTTGCTGCGGTGCCGGCGACTGGCTCGCCACCGGAACAGTAGCGAGCCACACCGTCGCTGCCCCGAGGGTGAGAGTCCGCGCGATGGGTCCCATGCCGGCCAGACTGCTACCTGCAGGCTCACACCGTCGTGGGGCCGGCATGACAACGATGTTAGCCACCCTGGGCCGGTTCTTCGTGTCCCGGTAGCGACAGGATCGCGATCAGCCCTGGGGATGCGTCGGCCAGGCGGAGGTTGCCACCGTGCAGTTGCGCGACCGCCTGCACCAATGCCAGTCCAAGCCCGGAGCCCGGGGTATTGCGGGCGCTCTCGCCGCGAAAGAACCGTTCGGCGGCGCGCGCCCGGTCCGCTTCCGGAATTCCAGGGCCCTGGTCAGCCACCGCAATCTCCACGCCGGTTGGCATCTGTGTGGCCGACAGTCGCACCGCGCTACCAGCCGGCGAAAACTTCACCGCATTGTCGACCAGGTTGGCCACCGCCTGCTGAATCAGTTCGCGATCGCCGAATGCCGGTAGCCTCTCAGGTGCCTGCACCGTCAGCGCGATGCCATTCTCCTCGGCTACCGCCCCGTAAAGCTCCGCCACATCGGCGAGCAGGGGCGCCACGTCGAGCGTGGTGAAGGCAGCCCGACGCGAGCCGGCCTCGATCTCGGCGATGCGCAGCAAGGCCTGGAACACGGCGACGATGCCGTCGAGGTCGGCGGTCGCCCGCTCGACGGCGGCGCGCAGTTCCGCAGCCGTCGCCGCATGCGCCGACGCGTCCTCCAGCCTGGCGCGCGCACGGGTGATGGGCGTGCGCAGATCGTGCGCGATCGCGTTCGACACCTCGCGCACGCCCTCCATCAGCCGCGCCATGCGGTCCAGCATGTCGTTGATCGTCTCGGCGAGCTGATCGAACTCATCGCCGCGGCCGGACAGTTTCACCCGCTGGGTGAAGTCGCCGGCGGCGATCGCCGCGGCAGTGACCGAGACATTGCCCAGCGCGCGGCGGAACAGGCTGCGCACCACAAGAGCGCCGCCGGTCGCCATCACCAGCACCACCAACAGTGCCCACAACAGCGCGTCGGTCAGCAGCGAACGCAACTGCGCCCGCACCCGGACGTCGCGACCGATCAGAAGGTGCAGACCGCCTTGCAGTTCCAGGCTCTGCACCAGTGCCAGCGAACGCATGCCGGCACGCTCGATCGACAGCTCGTACCAGTCGCCGTTGCGCGTCGCCCCTTGCGGCCAGTGCTGCAGGTTGCCCGCGATCCGCTGGCCCCCCGGACCGACCAGCAGATAGATCGCATCGTCCTCGACGTCCTGCGTCAGGCGATCCTCGATGGTCAGCACCAGCGCGGGCAACCCAGCTTCGTCGTAGCGCTCGGTCAGGCTCTGCGCATCGGCCTCGATCGCCGCGACCGTCTGCCGGTCGAGCAGGCCCGCGGTCGACCACCACAGGAACATCGCCAATGCCGCCGCGCTGGCCGCGAGCAGCAGGGCGTAGATCGCGGCAAAGCGAAAGCCGGCCGAGCGCAGCAGGCGGCGTGACGCGAGGCGCGGCAGCAAGTCTCCCCCTCCCCTTGTGGGAGGGGGTTGGGGGGAGGGGGGTGGTGGAGTGCCCCCGCCCCCCAACCCCCTCCCACAAGGGGAGGGGGAGACGATGGCGGTATCGGGCACGTCAGGTGCTTTCGGCGCGCAGCATGTACCCGGCGTTGCGTACGGTCTGGATCAGCGGCGTCGGGAACGGCTTATCCACCTTCTGCCGCAGGCGCGACACGTGCACGTCGATCACGTTGGTCTGCGGGTCGAAGTGATAGTCCCAGACGCCCTCCAGCAGCATGGTGCGCGTCACCACCTGGCCGGCGTGGCGCATCAGATACTCAAGCAGCCGGAACTCGCGCGGCTGTAGCTCGATCTTCTGGCCGGCGCGCTTGACCTGACGCGACAGCAGGTCGAGTTCCAGGTCCTCGACCACCAGCTTGGTCACCGGCCCCTCGCCCTTGCCGCGCCGTGCCAGCGCCTCGACACGCGCGAGCAGTTCGGCGAAGGCGAACGGCTTGGTCAGGTAATCGTCGCCGCCGGCCTTCAGGCCGCGCACCCGCTCATCCACGTCCGCCAGCGCCGACAGGATCAGCACCGGCACAGTGTTCTTCTGCCCCCGCAGCGTCTCCAGGATCTTCAGTCCGTCGATGCCGCCGGGCAGCATGCGGTCGAGGATCACCGCGTCGAACGCCTCGCTCGCCGCCATGAACAGGCCGTCACGGCCGTTGTCGGCGAGTTCCACGACGTGGCCCGCCTCCTTCAATCCGCGGACGACGAAGGCGCCCACGTCCTTGTCGTCTTCCACCACCAGGATACGCATCGCTTGCTCCTTCACCCGGATCCGCTGGCGGGACGCTGCCCGACGGTGACCGGCACATCGAATTCACGGCCCTGACGGCGGATCGTCAGGTTGACACTGCTGCCCGGCGACACCGCGGCGACTGTGCGGATCAGTCCGAGCGCGCCTTCGATGCGCTCGCCATTCACCGAAAGGATTATGTCGCCCTGGCGCAGGCCGGCACGCGCGGCGGGGCTCGTGTGCTCGATGCCGGCGATGGTGACGCCGTTGTCCGAGTTCGCCACCGATACGCCGAGCCAGCCGCGCTCGATGTGGCCGCTGGTGCGCAACTGGCTGATGATCGGCATGACCAGTTCGCTCGGCGTGGCGAAGCCGATGCCGACCGAGCCACCCGAGGGCGAGACGATGGCGGTGCTGACGCCAACCACCTGGCCATCCATGTTGAAGATCGGGCCGCCCGAGTTGCCCGGATTGATTGGCGCATCGAGCTGCAGGAAGTTGTCGAACGGACCCGCACCGAGATCCCGGCCGCGCGCCGAGACGATGCCGGCGGTGACCGATCCGCCGAGACCGAACGGATTGCCGCCGGCGAGCACCCAATCGCCGACCTCCACCTGGCGGGAATCGCCGAACGTGACGGCAGGCAGCGGGCCGGTCGCCTGCACCTTGATCAGCGCCACGTCGGTGAGTTCGTCGGTGCCGATGACCTGAGCGGGCAGCCGCGTGCCATTGGTCAGGCTGACCACGATCTTGTCGGCGTGACCGACCACATGGTTGTTGGTCACGATCAGCCCCGACGGGTCAATGATGAAGCCCGAACCCGCGCCTATCGTCTGCTCCTTGCGATTGCCGAAGCGGCGACGAAACTCGCGGCCGAGCGGCGTGTCGCGCAGTTCAGGCGGCAGTTCGTTCAGCACGTCGCCGCCGGACACGGTTTCGGTCACCGCAATGTTCACCACCGACGGCAACACGCGCTTGACCAGCGGCGAGAAGCTGTCGGGCGTTGAGCGGGCGATGGCGATGCCGGGTACCGAGGTGCAGGCTGTGACGAGCAGAGCGAGAGCCAGCACCGCCAGCCGAGGGCCTCTTCGCAGGAGATGGGGCCGCCAAGGATTCATCGTGTTTGGTTCTTCCCGCAGGATTCCGTCAGCAGCAGATGGCATGCGGTTGCGGTAGCAGCAAGAATCCGCGGCTAATTACCTGCCAATCCGGTTGCCGCCCTCGACGGATCCTCGGGCCAGTCGTGCTTGGGATAGCGCCCCCGCATGTCACGCCGTACATCGGCCCAGCCGCCACGCCAGAAGCCGGCGAGGTCGGCGGTGATCGCGACCGGCCTCCCCGCCGGCGACAGCAGCGCGAGTTGCAATGGAACGCGGCCTTCCGCCAGGCGGGGCGTCGCCGTCACCCCATAGAATGCCTGCGCCCGAGCGGACGCGACCGGCACCGGCTGGGTGTAATCGATGGTGGCCCGCGCGCCGTGCAGAGCGAGCTGCGCCGGCAGCGCCGCATCCAGTCCTCGGCCCAGATCCCACGGCAGCAGCCCGCGCAGGATGGCGTGCAGGTCGAGCCTGACCAGGTCGGCAAGCCGGGACATGCCGGCAAGCCGCGGCGCGAGCCACTCCTGCACATCAATCGCCAATGCTGCGTCGGAGAGGTCGGGCCAGCCCGCACCCGGTTCGAGCCGTCGCATCAATGCAACCCGCGCCTGAAGCTGGCGAACGGCATCAGTCCAGGGCAGCGGTCGCAGACCCTCGGCTGCCACCGCGCGGGCAAGCGCCGCCGCCACCTCGACGGGATCCGCGGGCTCGGTGCGGTCGGTCAGCACCAGCGCCCCGAGCCGCCGCCGGCGTCGCGCCAGCACAGCACCGGAGACCGGATCGAAGCTGGTCTCCACCTGCTCGGTGATGCGGGCGGCGGGCAGGGTGTCGGGATCGAGCGGTGCAGCCAGCTTGATCCGCACAGCCGCCTTTAGTTCCAGCGACGCGACCGCCAGCAGCGGTGCGCTGGCCAACGGATCGGCGCGCGGCAGCCGCGCCCCGCCTCCGCCGGCCAGCCGAAAGCTGCCAGGCTCGCCGCGGCGCTGGGCGATGCGGTCGGGGAAGGCGGCAGAGAGCAGGCGGCCGGGATCGCCATCGGCGGGCGCGTCGGTCCGCATTCGTCGGCGGTACCGCGCCGCCACCCGCCGGATGCGCGACAGGGCGCCACGGTCGGCCGCAGGATCGCCCTCTGCGAGCGCCGCCAGCCGCAGGCCGACATCAGCGGGCGCGTCAGGACGGCGCAGCGGGTCACGCTCCTCCAGCAGCGCGGCGAGGTCGGCGGCCAGCGCTGCCTCGCCCGGCGTGCGGGCCGCCAGCATCATCGCCGTCAGGCGTGGATGCGCGCCAAGCGCAGCCATACGGCTGCCGGCATCCGTGATGCGCCCCCTGGGGTCGAGTGCACCAAGCTCGATCAGCAGCGCGGTCGCGGCGGCCAGGGTGCCTTGCGGTGGCGGGTCGAGGAAAGGCAGGTCGGCGGGCGCGGCGCCCCAGGCAGCGCAGTCGAGCACCAGCCCCGACAACTCCGCCTCGAGGATCTCCGGCCGGTCGTGGGCGGCCAACCCGCGATGCAGTGCGGTTGACCACAACCGGATGGCGACGCCCGGTGCCTCGCGCCCCGCCCGCCCGGTCCGCTGCTCCGCCGCCGCCCGGGAAATGCGCAGCGTCGTCAACCGCGTCAGACCAGCGGAGGCATCGAGCCGCGGCGCCCGGCGCCAGCCGCCATCGACCACGATCCGTACGCCCGGCACAGTCAGCGAGGTCTCGGCGATGGAGGTCGCCAGCACCACCCGCCGCCCTTCGGCCGGCCGCAGGGCACGGTCCTGCTCCGCCGGCGGCAGCTCGCCGTGGAGCGGCAACACCAGCGCGCCGCAGTCCGTCAGCGCCGCCTGGGTGCGGCGGATCTCTGCCATCCCGGGCAGGAAGGCGAGGATGTCGCCCTCGTGCTCCGCCAGCGCGACACGCACCGCGCGGGCCATCGCCTCGGGCAGCTCGCGTGGGCTGGGGATGTCACGTGCCACGTGGCGGACCTCGACCGGGAACATGCGGCCGGCGCTTTCGATCACGTCCGCGTCCAGCAGGCCGGCCAGACGCGCGCCATCCACGGTCGCCGACATGGCGATCAGCCGCAGCTCCGGCCGCAGGACGCGCTGGAGGTCGCGGCACATCGCTAGCGCCAGGTCGGATTCCAACGAACGCTCGTGCACCTCATCGAGGATCACGGCGGCGACGCCCGCCAGCCCCTGATCGGCCAGCAGACGACGGATCAGCAGGCCCTCGGTGACGACCTCGATGCGGGTTGCCGGCGAGACGGCGACATCAAGCCTCGTGCGATAGCCCACCGTGCCACCGACCGCCTCACCGAGCAGCGACGCCATGCGGGAGGCCGCGGCGCGGGTGGCGAGCCGGCGCGGCTCGAGCATCACGATTGCACCCCCACCGCGCCAGGACGCGTCGAGCAGATTGAGCGGCACCAGAGTGGTCTTGCCGGCGCCGGGGGGCGCCACCAGGACCGCATTGCGCCCATCCGCGAGGGACTTAAGCAGTGCCGGGACGGCGTCGGTGACTGGCAGTTCGGGCAGCATGCTGGTGGTCCGGCGGAATCTGCGCCATATGCGCACGAAACCCGCAATCAGGGGACTCCATGCCGCCAGGGGACTCGATGCCGCTTGTGCTAAGAGCGATGCTGCTCGCGCTGTTGGCCTGCTGGGGCCTGCCGGCTGCTGCCTTGGAGAGCACGCCGGTCGTCAGTTCGCGCGCCACCGCATCGCTGGTCACGGATGTCAATTCAGTGGCGCCTGGTCGGGCGTTCCGCGTCGGCCTGCGGCTGCAACTTGCGACCGGATGGCACACCTACTGGCAGAACCCGGGCGACGCCGGCATCCCGCCAGAGCTGCAACTCGACCTGCCGCCCGGCGCCACGGCGGGACCGATCGTCTGGCCAACGCCGCAGCGCGTGCCCGAAGGGGCGCTGATGACCTATTCCTACACCGACAACGTGCTGCTGCCGGTGACTGTCACGCCCTCCCAGGCCGGCGCCACCAGCATCAAGGCGCATGCGAGCTGGCTGGTCTGCCACGACATCTGCGTGCCGGAGGAGGGCGACTTCCGGCTCGATCTTCCGGCGGGGAACGGCTCGCCGTCAGCACAGGCTCCGTTGTTCGCCGCTTTCGACCGACAAGTGCCGCGGCCGTCTCCCTGGCACGCGGTGGTCGGCAGGGATGGGACACTGTTCGTGCAGGGCTCCGAGCTGACCCCCGCCACCGTGGTCGACGCGTGGTTCATTCCGGATACCCCCGGCACGATCCACGACAGTGCCGCGCAGCCCCTGACGGTCTGGCATGGCGGTTTCACGCTGGCGCTGCGACCCGGCAAGGCGTTCCGGCCGGAGGGTGGGCTGTCGGGCGTCCTGTCGGTCCGCGACCGCAGCGGGCTGGAGACCGATGTGATGCTGCAAGCCACCGCAGGCACCGTGCCGCCGCAGCCGCCGACCATGGGTCTCCGGCGCCTTCTGGGATTGGCCTTCCTGGGCGGACTGATCCTTAACCTGATGCCCTGCGTCTTCCCGGTGCTGGCATTGAAGGTGGTCGGCCTGGCCGGGGCCGGGAAGGCAAAGGCACGCTGGCAGGGAGTCGCCTACACGGCCGGCGTGCTGGTGGCATTTGCGGGCCTGGGAGGGGCGCTGTTGGCGGGGCGCGCCGCGGGCACGGCGGCCGGCTGGGGGTTCCAGTTCCAGTCCCCGGTGTTCGTGGCCGCCATGGCCTGGCTGCTGTTCGCGGTCGGGCTCAATCTCTCCGGGGTCTATGAGCTGGGCACTGGGCTGGTCCGCACCGGCCACGGCCTGGCCGCGCGTCCCGGACAACTCGGCAGCTTCTTCACCGGGCTGCTCGCCGTGGTGGTGGCGACGCCATGCACCGCGCCTTTCATGGGCGTCGCCATCGCCGCCGGCCTTGCCGCGCCACCGGCCGTGACGATGCTGGTGTTTCTCGCGATGGGACTAGGCCTCGCGGCGCCCTACGCCTTGCTGGCGGCAATGCCCACCCTGTGGCGCTCGGCGCCGCGACCGGGGCGCTGGATGGAAGTGCTGCGCCAGGCACTGGCGTTCCCGATGTATGGCGCGAGCGCCTGGCTGGTGTGGGTGGTGAGCGAGGAGGCCGGTCCGTCTGGCGTCTTGGGCACCGCCGTCGGCCTGGTGCTGCTCGGCTTCGCCGGCTGGGTGCTGGGCATAACGCAAGGCGGCGCGGATCGCGGCCGGCGCGTGGGGCAATCAGCCGCCACCGCCGCGCTGCTGGCCGCGCTGGCCGTGTTGAGCGGAATCGCTGCGGCTCCGGCCGCGCCGTCGGATGCGGCGGAGTCAGGGGCGGAGCCGTTCAACGCATCCCGTCTCGCCGCGCTGCGTGCCGAGGGACGGCCGGTGTTCGTCAACATGACCGCGGCCTGGTGCGTCACCTGCCTGGTGAATGAGCGAGTGGCGATAAGCAGCGACGCGGTGCGCCACGCGTTCGCCGATCATCATGTGACATACATGAAGGGTGACTGGACGCGTCAGGATCCGCAGATCACCGACTACCTGCGCGAAAACGGCCGCGATGGTGTGCCGCTGTATGTGTATTACCCGCCGCGCGGCCAGCCGGCGGTGCTGCCGCAGATACTGACCGAGAATGCGTTGCTGGGCGAGCTCGATCGGGGTTAGTGCCGCTTTGTAAAGCGCCCAAGGTTACATCGTGAAAGCACATGGCGAGGCAGCCTCTCGTCAGCGGCTGCCTCGCCAAACCGGGCTTTCGATCACACGACGACGAGGGTCGGTTTGAGGGTTACGGGCCGGGACACATTGTAGAAGTTGGGCGAGGTCGCCATCACGGCCTCGTGGATCTCGGCGAATTCCTGTTTGGTGCCGCTACCCTTGATGCGAACGATGTAGCTCAGGTTCTCGTAGCCCGGCAGCACGGCGGGATCGATTCCGAGGAAGCCGCGGAGATCGATCTCACCGTCGGTCTGGATCTCCAGGCTTTCGAGGATGATTCCACGCACCGCGCACTGCGCTGCGTACCCCACCGTCATGCAGGCGTTGAGCGCCGCGATCAGATGTTCCTGCGGATTGGCGAACCGGTTCGTTCCGCCGAGTTCGCAAGGTTCGTCGATGTCGATCGTGAACCGACGCGGCACCTTCTCTCCGCCGATCCCAAAGCCCTCGACTTGCGCACGGCTCCGCGTCTGGCCCTGCCAGACAGTGGTGACGCGCCAGTTTGTCTTGCCTTTCGCGGCGTCCCGTCTGACGCCCTCGATCAGGGCAAAGAGGTCGTCGACATTGATGCCATTGACGACGTTCGGGTTCGCAGTCTTCGTTTGAGCACTCATGACAGATTACCTTTGCTTGGGTGGTGGTTAGAGTTCTTGCTGATCATTGGAGCGTGGCGAGCGCCGCCTGAATGCGCCGCCGATGGTTCTCGGTTACCAGACTGAAAAGCATTTTGCTGAAATGCGGGTGCTGGACTCCCGAGTGGATGTATTGCCAGCGGTAGGCCTTGAGGAATGCGGCCTCGATCGCCCGCGTCTCGGCCTCTTCGACCGCGCGGCCGCACGTCGCCGCGAAGTACCCCGCATCGGCTTTGGCCTGAGCTCGCAGGATGCCATCCACCGCACCGACCAGATCGATGAAGTCGTCGACCGCCAGGTTGCGCTCCTCCGCTGTCAACACGCCGTCGCGGCGCACCCACTCCAGTTCGTCGAGGATCGCGTGCTGGCTCTCCTCCTTCCAGTGATAGAGGAACACGTCCTTGAACAATTCGGAGAGTTCGGTGTCGGGATCGATGCTCTGACGATAGTGCAGTTGAGTGAACAGCTCGATGTGCAACGTCAGCGCCAATACCGCCCATGTACTCTTGCCAAGAACGGCGCGCGCGACGGCGTCCGGGTCGACGTCAAAACGATAGCCATCAGGCAGGACGTTGCCAACCATGGTGTCGATGCGGCGGAACAGCGCCTGGTGTTTCAACTCCTCGTCGCTGAAGCGCACCATGGCCTCGAGCGCAACCTGGTCGCCAAACCAGTGATCGCTGCTCAATTCAAGAACCTTGGCATTGATGAAGCGCTCGACCAGCCCGAAGACATTGGCGTAGGTGCGGCCCTGGATCTGGCTCACGAAGCGCCTTTCATTGGCCGACAGAGTCGTGAACACTTGGGCTAGTGAAAGCCCGTCCGGAAGGAATTTTTCGGCGCTATCAAAGCAGCGCCCACGGACTACGTCCTCATCAATGTCCCAGCGCACCCGCTTGGACGCGCGAATGCAACGCGCATACCGTTCGCTGTCAGAGACTTTGGTGATCGAATTCATTTTGCCGCGCCTTTCCCGAAGTGGTGTGTCGACGGCATGGACAAGCCGATCGACCGGTACGGGCATCTGTATGTCGGCAAACGGTCGAGGTTCTATGACTGGCCCACCGGAAGACATGACCGAAACACCGGATCCGGGTAGAAAGCCGGTATGGACGCATTATCCGACGTCTTGAGGGTGGCGCATTTGACCGGCGGCGTGTTCCTGCACGCCGAGTTCTTCGCGCCGTGGTGCATCGCGGCGCGCGTCTCGCCTGAGCATTGTTCGCCTGCGCTCGGGCCAGCTTCCCACCTGATCGTCTATCACTATGTCGTCGAGGGCGATCTCCGTATTCGAGTCGAGGGTGAGGATGGAAAGGACCTCATGCTTAGAGCCGGCGAAGTCGTTCTATTGCCGCGCAATGACCTGCATCTGATGGGCAGCGACCTGAGTCTGACGCCGGTGACAGGCAGCGAGCTTATCCAGCCGCCGCCTCGGGATGGCGGGCTGTATTCTATTCATCACGGCGGTGACGGCGGGCGTACGCGGATGGTCTGCGGATTCCTCGGCTGCGCCAACGCTGAAGGAAATCCTGTGATCTCGACCCTGCCGCCCCTGCTCAAATTCAGCGTCGAGCAAGGTGGGGCCGCGGAATGGATCCGCTCAACGTTCCAATACGCCGCGGAGGAGGTCTCCGCTGGCCGTCCAGGATCCGAGACCGTGCTGGCGAAGCTTTCAGAATTGCTGTTCGTGGAGGCGGTGCGGCGTTACGCGGAGGCCCTGCCGGACGACCAGACCGGATGGCTCGCCGGTTTGCGCGATCCGCACGTTGCGCGGGCACTGGCGCTGCTGCACCGCGACACGACCCGGCGTTGGACCGTCGATGACCTTGGTCGCGAGGTCGGCCTATCGCGTTCGGCATTGGCCGACCGCTTCATTCGCCTGCTCGGTGTGCCTCCAATTCAGTACCTCGCCAGTTGGCGCATGCAGGTCGCGACTCAGAAACTTCGCAACACCAGCGCGTCGCTCGCACAGATTGCCGAGATTGTCGGCTACGACTCCGAGGCCGCATTTTCCCGCGCATTCAAGAAGGCGATCGGTGCGGCGCCAGCCACGTGGCGACGCTCGAACAGCTAGGCCACGTCTAGGCTAAAGCCGTCCGCCGACGGCTTCGTCAGCTCATCCCAAAACAGCAACATCGGTGCGGTCAGACTGTCCGGCCGATCCTCCGGAAAGAACAATCGCGCGTCATCGACTTCGACGACCTCCCGCGCCCCAGGGATCGTGTCGCGCAGCCAATAGGCCCACTTCTTGTCGAAGAAGAAGTCCCGCAAGCCCCACACAATCAACGTCGGCACCTGGAGCGTCTTAAGTGCGTTGTGGATCGCAACGGTTTGAGCGTTATCGAAGCCGAGCCAGTAGCGCTGAAAGGCCTCGGTTCGCTGCGGCGAGGCAAGCAGCGGCTGCAGGTACAGTCGGATCACCTCGTCGGTGAGCACGGTTGGATCGGCATAGCTGCGAAACAGCAGCACTGGCTCGCCGCGACCGTGGCGTTGGCGCGCCAGGTCGGGCCGATCAAGCAACGGCTGGAAGATCGGCGCAAGCGTGCCGGCACGGGCATGCTGCATCAGCGGCAGGACCTGCTGCGGTGGCCAGCCGTCGTGCACGTCGCAGTTGGTCAGCACAAACGACCTCAGCCGATCCGGATGGTACGCCGCGAAGATCTGCGCGATGGCACCGCCGCTGTCGTTGCCGACCAGATCGACCCGCTCGATGCCGAGCGCGTCGAGCACCTCCGCGAGCATCCGCGCCTGTGCGGTGAACGAGACGTCCTGCGCCGGAGCGATCTCAGAGTAGCCCAATCCCATCAGATCGACAGTAATGCAACGCCGCCGGTGTCGCAGCCGATCGATGACGTGGCGCCAGTGATAGCCGTTGAGCGGCACGCCGTGCACGAGGAGTGCCGCTGGCCCCTCTCCGTCCTCGAAATAGGCGATCCGCCCAGACGCGACCTCAGCAAAGCGCCGGCGCGCATGAAAGGTGGCGATGTCCATGTTGGTGTCCTCGCGAACCGAAAGGCCGGGCAACCCACAGTGGGCCCGCGCCATTGCGGAGGCGAGGCTAGCCTTCGCTGCTAGCGCGCGCTGTCATGATATTGCGAAGTTGGCTGACCTGTCCGGTGTTCGCCCTGCGTCGCAACGCCGTCGGCGTACCAGCCGAAGAAGCGCCGGAACCGGGCCGTAAAGTGACTATGGCTGGCGAAGCCGGCATCGAGTGCGATCGTGGTTATGTCGTCGCCACCGTCCAGCACGGCGTTGAGCGCTTGCGCAAGACGTTCGCGTACCACGTAATCGTAGATCGAGGTGCCGACCAGTTCATGGAACACGTGGCATAGATGAAAGGCTGACAGGTTCGCAATCGATCCTAGCCTGGCGATGCTCCACGCACCGGCGGGTGCCACTGCCACCGCCTCCTTCACCCGCTCGACCGCGCGTGTCCGGCGAAGGCGTACGGCCCGGGTGGAGCGGCAATGACTCACGGCGCAACGCGCGCAAACACATACTCAGCAGCTCGAGACCGAGAAGTCTCGATCTCGAAGCGGTCCGCGGCCGGATCGGTCGCACGTCGCCGGAGCAGGTTGTGGCGCATCATCGCTTCAGCTGACAGCAGGGCGTGCGACCGCAACGGTTCGCCAGTTCGCCGACAGTCGATATGCTCTGTCTCCAGGGCGTCGTCGAAGCGCAGAACGATCGCCCGATCGCCGACGCCGCCGGGGAAACTGACGCGGTATGGCGTGTGAGCCGTGACCAATACGGCATGGCTTGGCGTGCCGACCACATGCCGGCCGGCGCGTCGTGCTTCGAAAAGACGCCAGCAAGAGGCAACACCACGGCATTCAGGCTCTGACGCTCGACATCGCCGCAGCGATCCGACCCGGGGTTGGCCTCGAACAAATCAATTTGAATCTCATCGCTCTCGAACAGCATCCGGCGGATGATCGATGCAGCTTGAGAATTCCTCATGACACTACACAACACAGTTGGCGGAGCGATCATGAAAACCCTCGACGGTGACGCAATCTGCGCAGCGGCACGATCTTCAGCTTCACCCTGCCCCGTCGCGGCAGCCGCATCGACCATCTCAGTCCGACGCCAGCCGCTTAATGAGCTGCGCCGCCATTGGCGTTGACCAGTCGGCGGAACCTTCCAGCCGGGCGACCTCACGGCCTTTCTTGTCGATGATCAGGCTTGTCGGAATGCCGCGGGCATGCAGGGAGCGGGTCGCGGCGCTCTTGGGGTCCAGAAGTATGGGCAGCCCGGTAATCCCGTGCTGCTGAAAGAAGGCCTGCACGATCGGTGCGCCGCCACGATCGGATGACAGGGGCAGCACCGCGATGTCGTTGGGTGCCAGCGTCTTCGACAGCCTGGCCAGCGACGGCAACTCCTCGACGCAGGGCACGCACCATGTTGCCCAGAGGTTGACCACCATGCCATGGCCGAGGAAATCCGCCAGGTGATGTTCGGCGCCGTCTGCGGACACGAACACAAGATTGGGTGCGGGCACCGGCGGATCGGTTGGCGTCAGTGCCTTGGCGGCATCGTCCAGTTCCTCGGCGAGCGGTTTGCGCGCGATCAGGGCGGCGGCTAGGGTCCCGCCGGCCGCGAGCGCAGCGCGGCGTCTGGTCAACAGCACGACGCGGGTCCTCCCTTGAGCGAGACGCCGAAACAGCGGAACGAGGCCGCCAACCCGCAATGGGGCGGGCAATTCGCTGCCGGTCCGTCGGTGGTCATGCAGGAGATCAACGCCTCGATCGGTTTCGACCAGAAGTTGTGGCGGCAGGACATCAGGGGCTCCTTGGCGCATGCCGCGATGCTGGCGCGGGTGGGGATCATCCCTGCACAAGATGAGCAGGCCATACGCGAGGGTCTAGCGGCGATTGCGCAAGAGATCGAGACCGGGCGCTTCCCGTTCGACGCGGCGCTCGAGGACATCCACATGAACATCGAGGCCCGGCTCACCGAGCGTATCGGCGAGGCTGGCCGCCGCCTGCACACCGCGCGCAGCCGCAACGACCAGGTGGCGACGGATTTCCGCCTCTGGGTGCGCGATGCGATCGACGGGCTGTCGGCGCAGATCGCCGACGTGATGCGCGCGCTGGCCGATCGCGCCGCCGCACATGCCGCCGATCCGATGCCAGGCTTCACCCATCTGCAGACTGCGCAGCCGGTGACGTTCGGCCATCATCTGCTGGCATATGTCGAGATGCTGGACCGCGACCGCGGACGGCTCGGCGATTGCCGGCGGCGGTTGAACGAATGCCCGCTGGGCAGCGCGGCGTTGGCCGGCACGTCGTTTCCGATCGACCGCGCGGCGACCGCCCGCGCATTGGACTTCGATCGGCCCACCGCCAATTCGCTGGACGCCGTGTCCGATCGCGACTTCGCGCTGGAGTTCCTCGGCGCGGCAGCCATCTCGGCGATGCACCTGTCGCGGTTCGCCGAGGAGATCGTGGTGTGGTGTTCGGCGCCGTGGCGGTTCATCCGGCTGTCGGACGCGTTCACCACCGGCAGCTCGATCATGCCCCAAAAGCGTAACCCGGACGCTGCCGAGCTGGTACGGGCGAAGACCGGGCGCGTCACCGGCGCATTGGTCGCCCTGCTGACGGTGATGAAGGGTCTGCCGCTGGCCTATGCCAAGGACATGCAGGAGGACAAGGAGCCGGTGTTCGATGCGGCCGAGGCCTGGGCGCTGTCGCTTGCCGCGATCGCCGGAATGGTGCGGGACATGACGCCGGACGTGGCCCGCATGCGGGAGCTTGCCGGGTCCGGCTTCGCCACTGCGACCGATCTTGCGGACTGGCTGGTGCGGGCGCTGAACCTGCCGTTCCGCGACGCACACCATATCACCGGCCGGCTGGTGGCGGCCGCCGAGGCGAAGGGCGTCGATCTCGCCGGACTGACGCTGACCGAGATGCAGGCCACGGAGCCGCGTATTACAACGGATGTGCATACGGTCCTGACGGTCGAGGCGTCGGTTGCGTCACGCACGAGCGTCGGTGGCACGGCGCCGGCGAATGTCGCGCGCGAGGCAGCGCGCTGGCAGGCAGCTCTGGCATGAGGTGCGCATGAAGTGGGCATTGTGCCTGGGGCTGGTCATCATGCTCACGGCATGCGGCAAGAAGGGGCCACCATCGCCACCGGGGCCGCCTGACCAGATAACCTTTCCGCGGACCTACCCGACGCATTGACTGCCGGCGCCTATCGGCAACCTTTGGCGATCAGCGCCTGGCCGAGCTGCCTGTCCGGACCATCGACATGACGCAGCAGCCACTCCTGCAGGTAGCGCACGGTCAGGCTGACACTGGCCAGGTCCCCGTCCACCTGAAGGTTCTGGATGTCGTGCAGCAGCCGGCGATGCTCATCACGATGGCGCACGAGGTCCTCGACCTGGTGCTGCTCCATCAACCGTTCCTCGGTAGCGAAATGGAATGCCGTGTATTGGGTCAGGTCGCTCATTCTGGCCGCAATGGTGTTGCCGTCGAAGTTGCCCTTCAGCGACGCCGATAGATCATCAATCAGTTCCGCTAGATGCATATGCTGATCGTCTATTTCGTCGATGCCGACCGCGTGGACGGCACTCCAGGCCAACGGCTGCAACGACACGATGTCCGCGGTGGACCTTCCGGTCGCCCAGCGAAACTGGTTCCTGCCTGCGCGCTTGGCGCGGTACATCGCGGTATCGGCGGCCGCCAGCAGGGCATCGGCGGATCCGGCGTGCGCGGGCCACGCGGCAATACCAACGCTGGTGCCGAGATCGACCCGATGCGTTGCGAGGTCGAGTGGCGCTGCCAGGGCGCCGATCATGCGCTGTGCCACCAGCCCGGCCACCTGCTTATCCTGCAGTCGTGGCAGCAGCACGGCGAATTCATCGCCGCCAATCCGGGCCAGTGTGTCGCCTTCCCGAATGTTGTGTTCGAAGCGCTGCGCCACGAGCTGCAGGGCGATATCGCCCACCTGATGACCGTAGGTGTCGTTGATCGCCTTGAAACCATCGAGGTCCATGACGAGCACGGCGAATATCCCGGGGTGGCGCCGCGCGTGCCGCACCGCCTGATGCAGTTGATCGGCGAACAGGGCTCGGTTCCCCAAGCCGGTGAGCGGATCACTATATGCCAGATTGGCGAGCTGGTCTCTGGAGCGATGTTGCCTGGTGACATCGAAGGCAAAGGCAATGATTGTGGGCTCTCCGTCGAGTTCGGTGCATTCGAGGCTCAGTTCGAGGTCGAATGGCGGAACTTCATCGCATTTGCCGGCACCGCAATAGCGTGTTGGGGCGTGTTCGGCTGCGACCAGCGTATCAGCCAACCGGTCGCCTCCGGCATCGACCACAATGTCCGCGAGCGGCGTGCCGATCAACGCGTTGGTCGCCCGAAATGTCGCGAGAAACGCAGGATTGGCGAAGACGATAAGCCCGTGGCGCAGTGCCGCGAGTGCGATCGCCTTGCTGTTCACCAGGACCGAGCCAAGCGCACGTGGATCGACCCGATCCGGCTCGGTTTGGCCATGAGATCTGCTGTCGTGATGCATGCGGGCTCGCTGTGCAGCGATCCGGACGATAGCGGGCCACGCATTAAGATAGTGTGTAGCGAGGCCGGTCGAATGGCTGGTCAGGGAGGGGTGAACCGTGATGCCGCCGATCAACCCATTGCTCGCACTTGGCGTCGTGCTGTCAACGATGGCAACGGACGCAGTGTATGTGCTGTTCAATGCCGCGGTGTCGGATCGCCGGCGGCTCGGCGCGGCGAGCTGGAGCAGCGTCTGGTATCTGCTCTCTGCCTTCGCGGTGATCAGTTACACGACATCCTGGGTCTACGTCCTGTTCGCGGCGGCGGGGTCCTGGATCGGCGCATTTCTGTCGATTACCTGGCTGCGCAAACGGTGAGGTCTATGGTTCTGCCAGCAGCTCATCCAGCGTCTTCGGACAGTCCTGCCGCACCGGCAGCGGATCTCGGCCATCCACTGTTTCGGGCAGTGCCCGGAGCGCGCGACGATACAGGCGCGCAAGGTCTATCCGCTGCCGCATGGACGGTACGTATCGGTCGGCGCCATCGCCGCGGAAGGGTACCGCCTCGGCGCGCCAATTTGGCGCATCGAGAGAGTTTGGCCAGCCTTCGGCCTTGAGCATGTGGACGAGTGCCTGCACGAGCAGCAACTCAACCGCATGCAATTGCTCGCTGCCAACGCTCTCGACCTCCTCGATCACGTTCTCCCAATCGACTTGGTCGTTGACCCGCTCGCCCGCTGCGAGCCGACGCAGCAGCTGAGCCTGGCGCTGGGACCACAGCAGAATATCATTGTCGTAGAGGCCGCTCATGCTGCCCTCGGTCGCCACTTCGCGTAATGATCAGGCCGATCAGACCACCTCGCGCAAGTCAGTGGGTGTATAGTCGCCGCCTGCGACCTCGTGTAGCTCTTAGGAATGATGGCCATCAGCCGCGCCCTTGACACGCCCGAACCCACTGCGGCCGAGCTGATCGCGGCGCGGCCGCATCTCGCCATGCATGCGATGGACGGGCTGGTGATCGACGCCGTGCCGCTGAATGCAATCGCGGATGACGTCGGCACGCCGGTGTGGGTCTATTCGGCATCCGCCATTCGCCGCCGCTATCGCATGCTGGCCGACGCGCTGACCGCCGCCGGGCTCGACACACACATTCACTACGCGATGAAGGCGAACGACCGGCTCGCGGTGCTGCGGCTGTTCGCGGCCGAGGGCGCCGGCGTCGATGTGGTCAGCGAGGGCGAGCTTCGCCGTGCGCGCGAGGCCGGCATCGCGGCCGATCGCATCGTGTTCTCCGGCGTCGGCAAGAGCGAACGAGAACTGCGGCTCGCGCTGACCGAGGACATCGCGCAGTTCAACGTGGAGAGCGCCGAGGAGCTGGACATGTTGTCGGCGCTGGCCACCGCCATGGGCCGGACTGCACGGGTGGCACTGCGCGTCAACCCGGACGTCGATGCCGGCACACACGCCAAGATCACCACGGGACGAGCGCAGGACAAGTTCGGGATCCCCTACACAGATGTTGTGGCGCTATATCGCCGAGCGGCCGACCTGACTGGCATTCGTCCGATTGGACTGGCGACGCATATCGGCAGCCAGATCCTGTCGTTGGCACCTTATCGCTCTGCCTATGCGCGGCTGGCGGAACTCGTGCGCGCACTCCGCGCGGACGGACGCGGGGTGGATACGATCGACTGCGGTGGTGGTCTCGGCATCCCGTATCGTGACGAACCAGCACCGTTGCCCGCGGCACTCGCCGGTGCCATCCACGGCGCGCTGCACGACCTGGATGTCCGCATCGTGCTGGAGCCGGGGCGTTGGCTGGTCGGACCGGCGGGCGTGCTGCTCGCGTCGGTGATCCTGGCGAAGCGCGCTCAGGGGAACCGCTTCATCGTGCTGGACGCGGCGATGAACGATCTGATCCGACCCGCGATGTACGAAGCCTGGCACGGCATCGTGCCGGTCGCCGCGGTCGATGCCGTGGCGCCGATGGCGCCGGCCGACGTGGTCGGGCCGGTCTGCGAATCCGGCGACACGTTTGCACGGGATCGCATGCTGCCGGCGCTGGCTTCGGGGGCGCGCGTGGCGATACTCGATGCCGGGGCCTATGGCTCGGTGATGAGTTCCGCGTACAATGCGCGCCCGATGGCGGCCGAGGTGATGGTGAACGGCAGCGAGTGGTCGGTGATTCGCGAGCGCGACAGCCACGTCGACTTGTGGCGTGCCGAACGCATGCCACATTGGCTCAAATGAGCGCCCCGGGCGGAGACCTCGATCGCCTGCTGCGCCGGCTTGCCGGCCGCCGTGCACTGGCGCGCCTTGCCATCCTGTTCGAACGCATCTGGCCGGCCCTGTGGCCCGCTCTCGGTGTCGCTGGACTATTCGTGTGTGCAGCGCTGCTCGACCTGCCGCGTCTGCTGCCGCCCTGGTTGCATATGGGTCTGCTCGCCGCCACGGTTTTGCTGATCCTCGGGCTGCTGGTGCGCGGCGTCCAGGGCCTCGCGGCGCCGGATGACAAGGCCGCCGACCGCCGCCTGGAGCTGGCGTCTGATCTTCCCCACCGGCCGTTGTCGGTGCTGACCGACCGGCCGTCGCGCGGCGCCAGAGGACCCGATACCGCGTCGGTCGCGCTTTGGCAGGCACATGTCACCCGCGCGGTGAACTCGGTTCGCCGGCTGCGGATTGGCGTGCCACGGCCTGGCCTGGCACGGCGCGACCCCCGTGCCCTGCGCGCAGCACTCGTGGTCGCCCTCGTCGCCGCCTTCGCGATCGCCGGCGACGATGCGCCGTCGCGGCTGGCGCAGGCGATGGAACCGACCCTGCCGCGCGAGATCCCGTCGCCGGCAACCGAGCTACAGGCCTGGATCACACCGCCCGCCTACACGCGGCTGGCGCCGATCTTCCTCAAGCCCGACAGCGGAAGCGTGTCGGTACCGGCCGGCGCGCGACTCGACGGTCAGCGTCACAGGCGGCAGCGTCGCCCCGACACTGATGCTCGACGGGCACTCCGAACCGTTCCGCGCCCTGGACAAGGCAAGCTTCCAGGCCGATCGCGACCTGCACGAGGGTGGCCACCTGACGGTTCGGCGCGACAGTCGCGAGCTCGCCGCCTGGGACCTCGCCGTTGTTGCGGACCAGCCGCCCACAGCGGATTGGACCGACGGTCCAGGCCGCGCGCCCGGCAGTCAGCAGACGCGGCTGCCGTGGCACGCTTCGGACGACTACGGCGTGGTCTCGCTGCAGGCCGAGATACGGCTGCGCGACCGGCGCAACGCACCGCCCTTGGTGGTTGGCCTGCCGCTGCCTGGCGGCACCCCGAAGACGGCGCACGGTGTGAACCAGCAGGACCTGACGGCGCATCCCTGGGCGGGGCTGCCGGTGATCGCCAAGCTCGTCGCGCGTGATGCGCTGAACCAGACCGGCGAGAGCCGCGAGATCGAATTTGTCCTGCCCGAGCGGCCGTTTCAGAACCCGGTGGCACGCGCGCTGATGGCGATCCGCCGCGGCCTCAGCCTGCATCCGGACGATCGCCCTTCGGCGGTGACCGGGCTGGAGGCGCTGCTGGTGGCGCCTGACGCATTCAACGGCGATTACGGCGCCTATCTGAATCTGGGCGACATCTTCTATCTGCTGGAGCGGAACAAGGCGCCCGAGGCTGTCGGCGAGTCGCAGCAGCACATGTGGGAGCTGGCGCTGCATCTGGAGGAGGGGCAGACCGAGCATACCGCACGGGCGCTGGACGAGGCCCGCCAGGCCGCGCGCGACGCGCTGGACAAGGCGATCCGCGAGCCGAACGAGGCCAACCGGGAAGCGCTGGACAAGCGGCTGAAGGAGCTGGAGGAGGCGATCGCCCAGCATTTGCAGGCGCTGATGGAAGAGGCGCGGCGCAACAACGAGGAGATGCCGTTCAACCCGGATACGCAGCACCTGTCCAACCGCGATCTGGACAAGATGGCGGAGCAGGCGCGTGAGGCGGCCCGCCAAGGCCGCATGGAGGATGCGCAGCAACGCATGGCGGAGCTGGAGCGCATGCTGGACAAGCTGCGCAACGCACGCGCCGAGCATGGACGCGAGGGCGAGCGCACCGAGGCACAGCGTCAGCGCGGTCGCCAGCAGATGGGCGCGGTACAGGACATGATCGGCCGGCAGGGCGGTCTGCTCGACCACTCGCAGAGCCGTGTCGATGAGACGACGCGGTTCCGCGGCAACCAGGCTCCCACGCAGCCGACGGACGCAGCGACACAGCGCCAGGCCGACCGGCGCGTGCAGCAGGCGCTTCGACGGTCGTTGGGCGAGCTGATGCAGCAGTTTGGCGACCTGACGGGACAGGTGCCGCCGAGCCTGGGTGAAGCAGACACCGCCATGCGCGAGGCGGGGAAACAATTGGGACAGGGCGACGATGCCGGCGCCGGCGAATCCGAGCAGAAGGCGATCGAGGCGCTGCAAAAGGGCGGTCGAGAGATGGGCCAGGCGATGGCCAAGCAGTTCGGACCTCAGAACGGCCAGGACGGCAGCGAGCAGGAAGGTGATTCCGACGGTCCCATGGGGCTGACGCTGCACGACGGCCAGGACGACAATACGGGCCGCGGCTGGCGCAACGGACCGCCGGACCGGTCGCAGGCGGGCCGCGATCCGCTGGGGCGGCGCTATGGGCAGGGCAGTTCGGGCGCTGATGAGAGCGCCGATGTGACAGTGCCGGAGGAGCGCGAGCGGCAGCGGACGCAGGCAATCGAGGAAGAGCTGCGCCACCGGGGCGCCGACCGCATGCGCCCGCAGATGGAGCTGGATTACATCGACCGGTTGCTGAAGCAGTTCTAAGGCGCACGGCCCCGATTGCGCCGCTACCTGCCTCCTGCCACAGTCTGCATCAGCAGCTACTGGTCAGTAGGGAGGGTCGGCTGATGGATCTGCGCTTCACCCCCGAAGAGCTCGCGTTTCGTGACGAGGTGCGCGCCTTTATCCGTGACAACCTGCCCGGCGAGATCCGCGAACGGATGCGACTCGGCTATGGGCCGCGCAAGGAAGACACGGTCGCGTGGCAGCGTATCCTGAACAAGCGGGGATGGGCGGCGATCTCCTGGCCCAAGGAATGGGGTGGTCCGGGATGGTCATCGATTCAGCGCATGATCTTCCTGGAAGAGAACCAGGTCGCGCCGGCGCCGGAGCTGTCCAGTTTCAACATAACGATGATCGGCCCGGTGCTCATCCAGTTCGGCACCGAGGAGCAGAAGAAGCGTTTCCTGCCCCGCGCCGCGAACATCGATGACTGGTGGTGCCAGGGCTTCTCCGAGCCAGGCGCGGGATCCGACCTCGCATCGCTGAAGACTGCGGCGAAGCGCGACGGCGACCACTACGTGGTGAACGGCCAGAAGATCTGGACCTCGACCGCGCATCATGCCGACTGGTGCTTCGTGCTGGTGCGGACCAACCCGAATGCTGCGAAACGGCAGGAGGGCATCTCGTTCCTGCTGGTGGACATGAAGACGCCAGGGATCACAGTGCGCCCGATCATCTCGATCGACGGCAGCCATCATCTGAACGAGGTGTTCTTCGACGACGTGCGCGTGCCGGTGGCGAACCGCGTCTACGAGGAGAACCGCGGCTGGGACGTGGCGAAGTTCCTGCTGGGCAACGAACGCACCGGCATCGCGCGGATCGGCAAGTCGAAGGAGCGGGTGAACGCATCGAAGGAGATGGCGCGCAAGGTCCGCGAGAACGGCCGGCCGCTGATCGACGATCCCGCGTTCCGTCAGCGCATCGCGCAGATTGAAGTGGACATGAAGGCGCTTGAGATAACGCAGTATCGCGTCGTGTCGGCATATGACAGGCAGCGCGACGGGAGGCCTGATCCACTTTCGTCGGTACTGAAGGTGAAGGGCACCGAGCTGCTGCAAGCGACAACGGAACTCGCGATGGATGTCGGAGGTCCGATGTCGATGCCGATCTGGGCGGAAGAACTGGCGGCGCTGTCGAATGAGCCGGATGTCGGTCCCGAGTGGGCGACGCAGTCCACCGGGAGCTATCTGTTCCTGCGTGCCGCGTCGATCTACGGCGGCACCAACGAGATCCAGAAGAACATTCTCACCAAGGCGGTGCTGCGACTTTAGTGCCGCCTTCCCCTGTCATTGCGAGCGCAGCGAAAGCAATCTCGGTCAGAGTTTACACTGTGACCGAGATTGCTTCGTCGCTCCGCTCCTCGCAATGACATTCGAACGAGGCCCACGAAATGGACTTCACTCTCTCCGATGAACAGCGCCTGTTGAAGGACAGCGTCGATCGGCTGATGGCTGATCGCTACGCGTTCGATCAGCGCAAGAACCACTTCAATCAACCAGGCGGCTGGAGCACTGCGCTCTGGTCGCAATACGCCGAACTCGGGCTGCTCGGGCTACCGTTCGCCGAGGAATATGGTGGCTTCGGCGGCGGCGCCGTCGAGGTGATGCTGGTGATGGAGGCGTTCGGCCGCGCGCTGATCCTCGAACCATATCTGGCGACGGTCGTATTGGGCGGCACCGCGGTGCGTCTCGGCGCCAGCGAGGCGCAGAGGTCGCGCGTGCTGCCGGCGATCGCGGACGGCAGCATGAAGCTCGCGTTCGCGCACGGCGAGCGGCAGGCGCGCTACGATGTGACGGATGTGATGACCATTGCGAAGCAGAGCCGTGGCGGCTGGGTGCTGGACGGTGCGAAGAGCGTGGTCACGCACGGCGACTGCGCCGACACGTTGGTGGTGAGCGCACGCACCTCCGGCGAGCGGGACGATCCTGATGGCATCACGCTTTTCCTGGTGAACGCCAATGCGAACGGCGTGGCCCGGCGCGGCTACACGCTGCGCGACGAGCAGCGCGCGGCGGAGGTGTCGTTGTCCGGCGTGCAGGTCGACGGCGATGCGGTGCTGGGCGAGGTCGGCAAAGGGCTATCGCTGATCGAGCGGGTGATCGAGGCGGGCCTCGCCGCGACGGCAGCGGAAAGTGTCGGCGCGATGGAAGCGCTGCACAGCATGACGCTGGAGTACAGCCGGACGCGCGAGCAGTTCGGCAAGCCGATCGGCTCTTATCAGGTTGTGCAGCATCGGCTGGCCGAGATGCTGATGTCGCTGGAACAGGGCCGCTCGATGGCGATGCTGGCGGCCATGATGGTCGATGCGCCGGACGCCAATGAACGGGCGCACAATATCGCCATGGCGAAGGTGGGCATCGGCCAGGCCGGACGCTTCGTGTCGCAGAACGCGGTGCAGCTGCACGGCGGCATGGGCATGACCGAGGACCTCGCGGTCGGCCACTACTTCCGCCGCTGCATGGTGATCGAGCGGCTGTTCGGCGACACCGCGCACTATCTGGCGAAGCTGGCGGCAGCGGTGGAGTAGCGCGTGACTGGCCTGCCACAAATACGGTTCACCACCGCGACGGCGCTGATCAACGAGCTGGTCGAGGCGGCACATGCCAACCAACTCGGCCGGGCTCTGGACTTCCTACCGATAGTCAAGACGAGAAACGCGGCGGTGCGGGAAAACTGTCCATTATACGGATCGTATGTTGACGAGGTGCGACAGGTCCCAGAGATGTGGCATCGCCTCCGACCTGACCAAGGCTCGTCCCGTGCTCGCGGTTGTCAAGACCGCGCCGCTTCGCGGTCAGCCCGGCGCGGAGACGCTCGATTCTACCGACTGGTGTGACGTGCCACACCTCGGGAGGTTGGATTGCAAGAGTTTGCCGCATGCTGGGAGGAGTTGGACGACCCTCGAACCGGGAATGCCGCACTGCATGATACCATCGGCCCTATGCGTTGACCGCTGTAACCCAACTTCGCTGCGTGATTGACTGGATGCGTTGAGGCAAATCGATGAGAGCATTCCATGCTGCGCAGGAGGCGTCGACGATGGCGTCGTAGCTGTCGTAGACGCGATTGCTGAGAAAGTTCTGCCTGAGGAATTGCCAGATGTTCTCCACCGGGTTGAGTTCCGGTGAATAGGGCGGCAAATGCAGCAGGCTGATGTTGTGCGGGAGGTGCAACTGCCCGCCGAGCCGATGCCACCCGGCGCGATCCAGCAGCAGGACGGCATGCGCGCCAGCCGTGACATGGCGGCTGATCTCAACCAGATGCAGGTTCATGGCCTCGGCATTGGCCTCAGGCAGGACAAGGGCGGCGCCGGCGCCGCGCGCCGGACAGATCGCGCCGAAGATATAGGCCCAATCGTAGCGTTGATCGCGCAGCGCCGCCGGCCGGGTGCCCTGTTCCGCCCAGGTGTAGGTCAGGCTGCCTTGCTGGCCGATACGTGCCTCATCCTGCCACCAGAGCTCGATCGGCTTGCCCCAGGCCTCGGGCGGGATGGCGTCAGCGACCAGTGTGGCAAAGTTTTTTTATGCGCCTCGTGTGCCAAGCTATCCGCCTGCGGGTGACGCGGGCGCACCGAGAGGTGCCGGAAGCCGAGCCGATGCAATAGCTTGCCGACGCTGCGCTCATGCAGGTGCACGCCAAACGTCTGGGCAATCTTCTGACCCAGATCGCTGCGGCGCCAGCGCACCATGCCGTCTCTCCCAGGCTCCGGTCCAGAGCGAACCCAGCCCGCTACGTCACTCTCCTGCACCGCCGTAAGCTTGCGCGGTGCACCACCGCCGTGCGGGCGGTCGAATAGACCACCGACACCCTCACTGTTGCAGCGGTGAACCCAGTCTCGCAGCGTTTGCGATCCATACCCGACTGACGCGCCGCTTGCTCTCGGCCATGTCCCTCCAGCAGCAGCGCTATCGCCAGCATCCGACGCGCTGCGTCGGCGTCCTTCGTGCGAGCAGCCTCCCGGCGCAGATCCGAAGGCGTCAACTCCAGCCGCGCGATCTTCACCGTCATCGCCGTCCTGCTCCGCTTGGCGACAACCCAACGAATCACGCCAATCCGAGCCGCTCCAATTCACACTTGAGTCAACTCACACGCAGATATTGGCGCAACCGCGCCGAGTGACTCAGGTGTTATCCGCCTTCATCTGCTAATCAGCGTGCATCTGCGTTTGCAACTTTCTTCTTCCCCGATGCCAGACGCAGCCGCCGCCAGTGCGACTCCTAAGCCACCCGGTGCCGCTCCCGCAGGAACTGGAAGAACTCCACACCCTCGCGCAGCCGCCGCTTCATCATCT
The DNA here is from genome assembly GCA_963799415.1 of uncultured Alphaproteobacteria bacterium. Taxonomy (GTDB): domain Bacteria; phylum Pseudomonadota; class Alphaproteobacteria; order Acetobacterales; family Acetobacteraceae; genus JAMXLO01. The sequence continues at coordinate 38,042 of CAWCXI010000020.1, forward strand.
GCGGGCTGCGCACCATCTCGCCCACGATCGAGGCTATCTTCGGCGCGCGGAAATAGAACCGCCGGTAGAACGTCTCGACGTTGTCGAAGATCTCGGTGTGCGACAGATGAGGATACGCCAGCGGCGCGATCTGGATGCCGTGATCATCCACCAGCTCCGCATGCGTCTCGTCGAGCCAGCCGTTCTCCACCGCCTGGCGGTGTAGATACGTGCCGGGATACGGCGCGGCCAGCGACACCTGGATGGTGTGCGGATTGATCTCGGTGGCAAACCGGATCGTCTCCTCGATTGTCTGCTGCGTCTCGCCCGGCAGCCCGAGGATGAACGTGCCGTGGATCTTGATCCCCAGCTCGTGGCAGTCGCGCGTGAAGCGCTTCGCCACCTCGATGCGCATGCCCTTCTTGATGTTGTGCAGGATCTGCTGGTTGCCGCTCTCATACCCGACCAGCAGCAGCCGCAGCCCGTTGTCCTTCAACACCTTCAGCGTCTCGCGCGGCACGTTCGCCTTGGCATTGCACGACCACGTGACACCCAGCTTTCCCAGCTCGCGCGCGATCGCCTCCGCCCGCGGCAGGTTGTCTGTGAAGGTGTCATCGTCGAAGAAGAATTCCCGCACCTGTGGAAAATACCGGCGCGCCAGAGCGATCTCCTCCGCCACGTGCCCGGGCGAGCGCACCCGATACCGATGCCCCCCCACCGTCTGCGGCCACAGGCAGAACGTGCAGCGCGACTTGCAGCCACGCCCCGTGTACAGCGACACGTAAGGATGCAGCAGATAGCCGATGAAATAATCTTCGATGCGCAGGTCGCGCTTGTACACTTCGGTGACAAACGGCAGCTGGTCCATGTCCTCGAGGATCGCGCGGTCCTGGTTATGCAAGATCCCGCCCACGTCATCGCGATACGAAATGCCATCGACCGCCGCCCAGTCGCGTCCCTCGGCGATCTCCTTGACCGTGAAATCGAACTCGTTGCGCGCCACGAAGTCGATCGGCGCGCCCTGACGCAGGCTTTCATCCGGCTGCACCGCGACCTTGGCGCCGACGAAGCCGATCTTGAGCGCCGGATTCGCGTCCTTCAGCGCGGCCGCAACCTTAACGTCCGAGGCGAATGACGGCGTCGATGTGTGGATGACGCACAGCTCGTAGTCGCGCGCCTGCGCCGTCACCGCGTCCAGCCCGACGCCCGCCGGCGGCGCGTCGATCAGCTTGCTGCCCGGCACCAGTGCCGCGGGCTGCGCCAGCCAGGTCGGATACCAGAAGCTGCGAATTTCCCGCCGCGCCTGATAGCGCGAGCCGGCTCCGCCGTCGAACCCGTCGAACGACGGCGGATGCAGAAACAGCGTCTTCATCATCGCGGTTTGAACCCCTGCGCTTCGAGTGTATGGCCGCGCCAATCGACGCGGCGGCCGGCGTAGCTGACAGCCATCACGACCACCGACATAAGCTCGCGCAGCGGCAGAAGCCAGAGAGGCGAGCGGTTGGCAAGTGCCAGTGCCCGATCGACGCCACGCACGGCGGCGGCACGAATCGCCCAGACCAGCGCGAACCAGGCCAGCGTCCAGGTCGCGCCACCTCCGAGCAGCACGGCCAGCGCGCCCCAGACGAGCGGATATTGCAGCACCGAGGCGGCGAACGCGGCCGGTTCCAGGGCGCGAATGGTGCGCGCCCACCGCAGTTCGTGGCGCCAAAGGGCAAGCAGCGTGGTCTCCGGCACTGTGGTCGCCGGGATCGTCTCGGCAAGTTCGACCCTGAGACCAAGGCCCTGAACCAGCCGACCCAGCACATTGTCGTCCGCCAGATGGTCAACCAGGGCGGCGAACCCGCCGATTCGCTCCAGCGTCTCCCGCCGCAGCATCATCGTGGCCCCGAGGCAGTCCTGCCGTCCCATGGCCCGTGCCATCAGCGCGCCAGGCAGAAAGTAATGGTTGATCTGAGCGGCACCCAGCGCACCGATTAAAGGCCTCCCCCTCCCCTCGCGGGAGGGGGGCGGGGGGAGGGGGCCGACCGGCACCCCTGTGTAAACCGTCGTCACCAGCCCCACACCCGGCTCCTCCAGTGCCGCGACCAGCCGGTGCAGCCAGTCCGGCGCCACATGCATGTCCGCATCGGCGATCACCAGCACGTCATGCTTCGCCGCCGGCAGCATGTTGATCAGGTTGGCGACCTTGCGATTGGGACCACGGCCTCCAGCCCCCACCACAACCGCGGTGTCGCAGCTGGGAAACCGCGCCTGGAGCCGACGCACCAAGGGCAGCGCGGTGTCGGCCGCATCCTGCACCCCGAACACCACCTGCAACGCAGGGTAATCCTGTCGGCACACGCTGCCGAGCGCCGCCTCCAGCAGTGGCTCGTCACCGTGCAACGGCTTGAGGACCGTCACCGGCCTCATAGCATTCTCCCCCGCATTGACGCATCGACCGGCAAAGCGCCGCACAACAACCCAGCCGGCAATCGCCTGAGCAACGCCGATCGCGGAGAGTAGCCCGGCGATTCCGGCCCCGATCACTGGCTCATCCGGAGATGCGGCCGCCCAACCGACGTCAACCATTGACTAGGGTTTGTCTGCCTACGGTCGCAAACACCAAGCAGGCGGCAACCGATGGACCCGTCGAAGTCGTCAGTACGCAGGACGCGGTGGCGCGCACGCTGGTTAATGGGTGAATACGGTTGGGCCTTGCTCGCCATCGCCCTCGCCTGCCTCATGGTCGGCGCAGCCGTATGGGTGCAGCAGTCCTGGCAGCAGGACGTCGCCACAGAGACATCCCGCGTCACCGATGTGGCAGCACAGGATGTCGCACGGTACGTGGAGCAGCTGGATCTCATCCTGCAGACAGTTATGGTGGGGGATCGAACGCCGGCAAGCCAGACCCTGACCGCAGACCAGCGCAATACACTCCTGTTCGAGCGCACACCACGCGATCGCTACATCGAATTCATTGACGTATTGGATGCGAACGGCAGTGTTCTTGCCACTTTGACCCCCGACAAGCCCGCCACCAGTTGGGCGAGGCGAGACTATTTTGCAGCCCAGCACGACAGTACCGACGAATGGCCTGTTGATAGGCTGGCCATTCTCGATTGAACATGAGAACGGCGTCGGGTTCACGGTCAGTCGCCGCATCACAACCAACGACGGCAAGTTCGCTGGTGTCGTCGTTTTGGGGATACGCCTCGCATTCTTTCGCGATCAGTTCAGCCGATACGACCTTCGCGAGGGCGAATCCCTGACGCTGCTGCGTAACGACAGCACTGTTCTACTGCGGTTGCCGTTCGACGTGAGGGCCATCGGCCATCCTGTAGAACCGGCATCGCCGTTCGACGCATTTGCCCGAGCCGAGCAGCCGCCCTACATCGCACGCGACAAAACTGATCACATCGAGCGACGATACGTGTTCCACAGGGTCGGAACCTTGCCGCTGATCGTAAGCATCGCCACACCGGTCGAAGATCGCTTTCTCAGCCCGGTGCTGTGGTGGGCCTTGCCCGGCATCCTCGTGCTTGGCGCGCTATGCGTTGTGCTGATGCGCCAACTACTGGAACGCCACCAGGTGGCTCCACGAAAAAGCCCGGGATCATGTTGAACCCTGAGTTCGGCGCAGCGACCTGACCGACTGACGCTACCTCGCGGTGATCGCCTGCCCTCCAGGCAGCGCCTCGCCCACCCCGATCGCGCCCAGTGCCGTCGCCACGATGTCCTTCGCGCTCAGCTTCGCCTCGGCCAACTGCTTCGCCTGCGAGTCGTGGTCGATGAACACGTCCGGCAGCACCATCGGCCGCACCTTCAAGCCCCGGTCCAGCAGACCCTTCCACGCCAGATGATGCAGCACCGCCGAGCCGAACCCGCCGATCGAGCCCTCCTCGATGGTGATCAGCACCTCGTGGTGGCGCGCCAGCTGCTCCACCAGCGCCGCGTCCAGCGGCTTGGCGAACCGCGCGTCCACCACCGTCGCCGGCAGCCCGCGCGCCGCCAGCTCGTCGGCCGCCTTCAGCGCATCGCCCAGCCGAGGCCCCAGCGACAGGATGGCGATGTTGTTGCCCTCGCGCAGCACGCGCCCCTTCCCCAGCGGCAGCACCTCGCCGCGCTCCGGCAGCGCCACGCCCAGCCCGTCGCCACGCGGATAGCGCAGCGCGCTCGGCCGGTCGTCGATCGCCACCGCGGTCGCCACCGCATGCACCAGTTCGGCCTCGTCGGATGGCGCCATCAGCACGAACCCCGGCAGGCACCCCAGATACGCCAGATCGAAGCTGCCGGAGTGCGTCGCCCCGTCGGCACCCACCGGCCCCGCCCGGTCCAGCGCGAAGCGCACCGGCAGGCACTGGATCGCCACGTCGTGCACCACCTGGTCGTAGGCCCGCTGCAGGAACGTCGAGTAGATGGCGCAGAACGGCTTCATCCCCTCGGTCGCCAGTCCCGCCGCGAAGGTCACCGCGTGCTGCTCGGCGATGCCGACGTCGAAGGTGCGGTCGGGGAACCGCTTGCCGAACCGGTCCAGCCCGGTGCCCGACGGCATCGCCGCGGTGATCGCCACGATCGTCGGATCCCGCTCCGCCTCGCCGATCAGCGCCTCGGCGAACACCTTGGTATAGGCCGGCGGCCCCGGCGGCGCCTTCGCCTGCTCGCCGGTGATCACGTTGAACTTCGAGACCGCGTGCAGCTTGTCGGCCGAGGCCTCGGCCTGCGCGTAGCCCTTGCCCTTCTGGGTGATGGCGTGGACCAGGATCGGCCCGGTCTCCTCCGCCTCGCGCACGTTGCGCAGGACCGGCAGCAGGTGGTCCAGGTTGTGCCCGTCGATCGGGCCCACATAGTAGAAGCCCAGCTCCTCGAACAGCGTCCCGCCGGTCAGCATGCCGCGGGCATACTCCTCCGCCCGACGCGCCGTGCGCTCGATGCCGCGCGGGAAGCGCTTGGCCATCCGCGACCCCAGCTCCCGCAGCGACAGAAAGCTGCGCGAGGACATCAGCCGCGACAGATAGGCGCTCATCGCCCCCACCGGCGGCGCGATCGACATGTCGTTGTCGTTCAGCACCACGATCAGCCGCGTGTGCCGCGCGCCGGCGTTGTTCATCGCCTCATACGCCATGCCGGCACTCATCGCGCCGTCGCCGATCACGGCGATGATGTTGCGCTCGTCGCCCTTCAGGTCGCGCGCCACCGCCATGCCCAGTCCGGCCGAGATCGACGTGGAGGAATGCGCCGCGCCAAACGGGTCGTATTCGCTCTCCGCGCGGCGGGTGAAGCCCGACAGGCCGCCACCCTTGCGCAGCGTGCGGATCCGGTCGCGCCGCCCGGTCAGGATCTTGTGCGGATAGGCCTGATGCCCGACGTCCCAGATCAGCCGGTCGTGCGGCGTGTCGAACATCGCGTGGATCGCGACGGTCAGCTCCACCACCCCGAGCGAGGCGCCGAGATGGCCGCCGGTGACCGACACCGCGTCGATCGTCTCCGCGCGCAATTCGTCAGCCAGCTGCCGCAACTGCTCCACCGAGAAGTTGCGCAGATCGGCCGGATAGCGAACGCGATCCAGCAGCGGTGTTTTCACAGGGCTCATATTGCCTCTCGTTCCGAATTCAGTTCCGCCGGGTCACGACATAGGCCGCGAGCGCCTGCAGCAGCCTGCCGCGCTCGCCAAAGCCATCGAGGTGTCCGGCCGCCTGACGGGCCAGCATTTCCGCCTGCGCCCGCGCCCGCTCAATCCCCAGCACCGCGACCATGGTGGCCTTGCCGGCGGCGGCGTCCTTGCCGGTCGTCTTGCCGGTTTCCTCCGTACTGCCTTCCGCGTCCAGTAGGTCATCCGCGATCTGGAAGGCTGCGCCGAGGTCGCGGCCATAGGCCGCCAGCAGATGCCGCTGGGACGGCGGCGCGCGTCCCAGGATCGCGCCCGCCTCGGCACTGAACTGGATCAGCCGTCCGGTCTTCAACGCCTGGAGCCTTGTCACCGCCGGGCCATCCAGCGTCTGGCCCTCCGCCAGCATGTCGATCATTTGGCCGCCCGCCATCCCGCGCGCGCCGGCCGCTGCCCCCAGCGCCGCAACCAGCTCGCAGCGAGCCTGCGGGTCGGAGTGCGTGTCGTGCTCCGCCAGCACCTCGAACGCGCGGGTCTGCAACGCGTCGCCGGCCAGGATCGCGGTTGCCTCGTCGAACGCCTTGTGGGTCGAGGGCTTGCCGCGCCGCAGATCGTCGTCGTCCATCGCCGGCAGGTCGTCGTGGACCAGCGAGTAGGCGTGCAGCATCTCGACCGAGGCGGCCACCCGCGCCGCGCACGTCTCAGAGACCGCGAACAGCGCGGCGCTCTCCATCACGAGGAACGCGCGCAGCCGCTTGCCACCACCCAGGGTCGCATAGCGCATAGCGTCGGCCAGCCGGGCCTCTGCGCCCTCGACGGCGGCAGCAACACCTCCAGCGCGGCCTCCACCTCGGCGGCACCCGCTGGAGGGCGACCGGCAACTCCAACTCAACCAGTGTCATACGTCCCGATACCACCCTCGACCCGCCTTGATCTGTCCGATCAAACAAATGGGAATGATCGCCCCGACCCGGTTGTACGAATCACACGCATGTGTGGCAGTAAAGTCTCGACTCCGGTCACGGCTTACCGCAACCACCGGTTCTGTGCCATACGCCGGCCCCGACATTGCTGCCCGACGTTGCTCCCTGGGGGGTGGGATGCCATATCCGGCCCACTCGGTTGGACTTTCGGCGCCGCGGCGCCGGTTGGAGATTTGCCCATGATCCGCGTCGTCCTGGCCCAGCCCCGCGGTTTCTGCGCCGGCGTCGAGCGGGCGATCGAGATCGTCGAGCGGGCGCTGAAGAAATACGGCCCGCCGATCTATGTGCGTCACGAAATCGTGCACAACCGGCACGTCGTGGAGGACCTGCGCACCCGTGGCGCGGTGTTCGTCGACGAGCTGGACGAGATCCCGCCGGGCGCGATGACCATCTTCTCCGCCCACGGTGTCGCCAAGCGGGTCGAGCAGCTGGCCGCCGAGCGAGACCTGCCGGTGATCGACGCCACCTGTCCGCTGGTCGCCAAGGTGCACAACGAGGGACGCCGCTACGCCTCCCAGGGCCGCGAGATCGTGCTGGTCGGCCATGCCGGCCATGCTGAGGTCGAGGGCACGATCGGCCAGGTGCCGGCCAAGGTGCATCTGGTGCAGACCGTGGCCGATGTCGCCAGCGCTGGAGGTCGCCGACCCGGAGAAGCTCGCCTACATCACCCAGACCACGCTGTCGGTGGACGACACGCGCGGCATCATCGCCGCGCTGAAGGCGCGCTTCCCCACCATCGTCGGGCCGGACGTGCGCGACATCTGCTACGCGACGCAGAACCGCCAGCAGGCGGTGCGCGACCTCGCCGGCGAGGTGGACATGATCCTGGTGGTCGGCTCGCGCAACAGCTCCAACTCCAACCGGCTGCGCGAGATCGGCGAGGAACTGGGCAAGCCGTCCTACCTGATCGACGACGCCGATGCGCTGCGGCCTGAATGGTTCGTCGGCGTCCGCTCCGTCGGCGTCACCGCCGGCGCGTCGGCGCCGGAGATGCTGGTGCAGGGCGTGCTGGACGGGCTGCGCCAGTTCGGCGAGATCGACGTTTCCACCCTGGCCGGCGTGGCGGAGGACGTGCGCTTCCGCTTCCCCAAGGAACTGGCCGACACATAGAGGATCGAGACGTATGGCCGTGCCGTTGAACCAGGCGCTGCGTGTCGGCGCCTATGTCGTGAAGCAGCATCTGCTGGGGCGCAAGCGCTACCCGCTGGTGCTGATGCTGGAGCCGCTGTTCCGCTGCAACCTGGCCTGCGCCGGCTGCGGCAAGATCGACTACCCGGCAGAGATCCTGAACCAGCGCCTGTCGGTCGCCGAATGCATGGAGGCGATCGACGAATGCGGCGCCCCCGTGGTGGTGATCGCCGGCGGCGAGCCGCTGCTGCATCGCGAGATCGAGCAGATCGTGCAGGGCGCCATCGCGCGCAAGAAGTTCGTCATCGTCTGCACCAACGCGCTGCTGCTGGAAAAGAAGATGCACCTGTTCCAGCCGAGCAAGTGGTTCTCCTGGTCGGTGCACCTGGATGGGTCACGCGAGGAGCACGACATCTCGGTCTGCCAGGACGGCGTGTACGATCGCGCGGTGGCGGCGATCGCCGCGGCGAAGGCGCGCGGCTTCCGCACCATCATCAATGCCACGCTGTTCGACAACGCGAAGCCCGAGCGGGTGGCGGCGTTCTTCGACGACGTGATGGCGATGGGCGTGGACGGGATCTCGGTGTCGCCGGGCTATGCCTATGAGCGCGCGCCGGATCAGCAGCACTTCCTCAATCGCCGCAAGACCAAGGAGCTGTTCCGCGGCATCTTCGCCCGCCAGGGCAAGACGAAGTGGGCGTTCAACCAGTCGTCGATGTTCCTGGATTTCCTGGCCGGCAACCAGACGTTCCACTGCACGCCGTGGGGCAACCCGACGCGCACCTATTTCGGCTGGCAGCGTCCCTGCTATCTGCTCGGCGAGGGCTACGCGAAGACCTTCAAGGAGCTGATGGAAGACACCGACTGGGATCGCTACGGCACCGGCAACTACGAGAAATGCGCCGACTGCATGGTGCATTCCGGCTACGAGGCGACCGCGGTCAGCGAGACGGTCCGCCGGCCATGGAAGGCCGCCGCACAGGCGCTGCGCGGCATCCGCACCGAGGGGCCGATGGCGCCGGACATCTCGCTGGCAAATCAGCGCCCGGCCGAGTACGTGTTCAGCCCCCACGTCGAGCAGGCGATGACGCGGATCAAGGCGCGCAAGCAGGACGAGGTCGTTTGACCTTGTCATTGCGAGAAGCGCAGCGACGAAGCAAACTCCACCGTTGTTGCTCACTGAGGATGGGGATTGCGTCGTCGCTGCGCTTCTCGCAATGACAACATGGCAACTTGCCACCGGGCGTTCCCGACTCCAGGATGAACCATGTCCTTCCGCGGCCAGTCACTGCCTCGGCTTGAAGACGCGCGCTTCCTGACCGGACGCGGGCAATACATCGAGGATATCGACCTCCCAGGGCAAACGTGGATGCAGGTCGTGCGGTCGCCGCATGCGCACGCAACGATAGCGCGTATCGATATCGCGGCGGCGCGCGCCATGCCCGGCGTGCTGGGCGTGTTCACCGCTGCCGATCTTGCCGCACTGGGTCCACTGCCCTGCACTGTACCAGTGGCCAGTTTGGCACCAATGATCGTGCCGCCACGCTTCACGCTGGCGTCGGACCGGGCGCGCCACGTCGGCGATCCGGTGGCGTTCGTGGTTGCCGAGTCGCACTCAGCGGCACGCGATGCAGCTGAATGCGTTGTGGTTGACTGGCAACCCCTGCCGTCGGTGGTCGATGGTCCGGCGGCATTGCGGTCTGGCGCGCCGCAACTGTGGCAGCAGGCACCCGGCAACCTGTCCTACCGGTTTCAGAAGGGCGACCGCGACGCCGTACGCGACGCGATCGCCGGCGCCGCCCATGTCGTCGAACTGGAGCTGATCAACAACCGCATCGTGATCTCGGCGCTTGAACCGCGCGGTGCGATTGGCCGCCACGATGGCGATGGCTTCCACCTGATGTTCTCCGGCGCCGGTGTGCATGCGCTGCAAACCCAGCTCGCCAATCGCGTGTTCCGCGTGCCGCCCGAGACGATGCAGATCGCCTGCCCGGATGTGGGTGGCGGTTTCGGCGTGAAGAACGCGCTGTATCCTGAATGGGTGATGCTGCTCTGGGCCGCGCGTGAACTCGGCCGTCCGGTGCGGTGGATGAGCGAGCGCGCGGAGGACTTCATCACCACCGCGCAAGGCCGCGACAACGTCACACGAGCGCGACTCGTATTGGACGCTGAAGGCCATTTCCTCGCGCTGGATGTCGCCACCGTTGCCAATCTCGGTGCCTATCTGTCATCCGGCGGACCAGGCAGTTCCACCAACGCACCGGCGAATGCGATGGGCTGTGGCTACGTCATCCCGGCGATCTTCATGGACGTCCACGGCGTGTTCACCAACACCGTGCCGATCGACGCCTATCGCGGTGCCGGCAAGCCGGAAGTGAACTACATGATCGAGCGCCTGATCGACGAAGCCGCGCGACGCTGCGGGTTCGATGCGATCGAGCTTCGGCGGCGCAACCTGGTGCGCGAGTTTCCCTATCGCAAGGCGCTTGGCACCGTCATCGATTGTGGCCGCTTCGCCGACAACCTCGATGACGCGATCGTCGCGGCGGATCATACCGGCTTCACCGCTCGGCGCGAGGCATCGCAACGTGGCGGCATGCTGCGCGGCATCGGCGTGACCTGCTTCATGGAGACCGCGCGCGGGGCGCCGAACGAAGGCGCGGAGCTTCGCTTCGATGACGATGGTCGCGTGGCACTGCTGGTTGGTACGCAGTCGAACGGCATGGGCCATGAGACCGCCTACGCGCAGATCGCCGCCGATCTGCTCGGACTGCCGATCGAGGCGTTTCGCTATGTACAGGCGGATACCTCGATCGTGCGTGCCGGCAACGGCCATGGCGGAGCGCGCTCCATGCACATGGGTGGTGCCGCACTGTGCAAGGCAGTCGATACGATGCTGGCGAAAGGCCGCGCCATCGCTGCGCGTCTGCTGCAGGCGTCGGTGGAGCAGTTGGTTTTCGTCGATGGCCGGTTCGCATTGCGGGACGATCCGAATCGCGCCATCGATCTGCTCGCGGTTGCTCGTGCCGCGCGTGATCAGGCCAATCTGCCTGACGGCATGTCACCCGGCCTCGATACCTACGTCTGGAACCTGCTCGATCTGATCACCTTTCCGAACGGCTGCCATATCGCCGAGGTGGAAGTTGATCCGGACACAGGCGCGCTCACGCTGCTGCGCTACACCGCGGTTGACGACTTCGGCACGCTGATCAATCCGATGCTGACGGTGGGTCAGGTGCAGGGTGGCGTCGCGCAAGGCATCGGCCAGGCGATGCTGGAACACACTGTCTATGATCCGGATTCCGGTCAGATACTCAGCGGTTCGTTCATGGATTATACATTGCCGCGCGCCCAGGACCTGCCGGAGTTCGACATCACGCTGACGGGCGTGCCGACGAATGCCAATCCGCTCGGCGTGAAAGGCTCCGGCCAGGCCGGCGCAATTGCGTCACCCCAGGCGATCATCGCCGCCGTGCTGGATGCACTCGCGCCATTGGGCGTCACGCACATCGATATGCCGGCGACATCGGAACGCATCTGGCGTGCCATGCAGGACGCGAAACACCCATGATCGGTCGGCGCCGGTTCGGTCTCGGCGCCGCCGCGTTGGCGATCAGCAGCGGCGCGCATGCACAGGCCGCCAAGACCGTGCTGCGCGTTGTGCCACAGGCGGAACCACAGGTGTTCGACCCGCATCAGTCAGGCGTGAACGCCACGCAAGAACACGCGGCACTGGTCTACGACACGCTGTTCAGCTGGGACGCCGACATGGTCGCGCGGCCGCAGATGGTGGAGACGTGGATCAAGTCCGACGATGGCCTGCTGTACAGCTTCACGCTGCGCCCTGGACTGAAGTTCCACGACCTTACTCCGGTGACGTCGCGGGATGTCGTCGCGACTCTGCGACGGCTGCTGGTGCGCGATACGCAGAACCAGATTCTCGCCAGCCTGGTGGCGGAGCTGCAGGCCAAGGACGACAGAACGTTCACGCTGCGGCTCAAGGCGCCGTTCCACTACGTCGAGTTCCTGTTGTGCGGCAGCAACGGCGTGATGGGCGGCATCATGCGCGAGAAGGATGCGCTGACCGATCCGTTCACGCCGATGAAGGCGCGCATCGGCTCCGGCCCGTTCCGCTTCGTCGAAAGCGAGTATCAACCGGGCAACCGACTGGTCTATGAGAGGTTTGCCGAGTACGTCCCGCGCGCCGAACCCGCCAGCGGCTTTGCCGGCGGCAAGCGCGCTTTGGTCGATCGCGTCGAGTGGATGATCATGCCGGACGCTGCGGTTGCCTATGCGGCGCTGCGTCAGGGCGAGGTGGATTTCCTCGATGCGCCACCACTGGACCCGCTGCCCACCGTGGCCAACGACAGCAACATCGTCATCGGCGACGTGTGGCCGATCGAGACCTATGCCGTGCTGCGCTTCAATTCGCTGTGGCCCCCATTCGACAACGTGAAGGCACGCCAGGCCGTCGCACATGCGGTGAGCCAGCGCGACTACATGTCGGCCGCGTACGGCGACCCGAAATTCTGGCGCGAGTGCTACGCGTTCTGGGTCTGCGGCAGTTCTAACGGCACCGAGGTAGGGTCCGAGGACTACCGCAAGCCCGACCTGGACAAAGCGCGCGCCCTGGTGCGCGAGTCGGGCTACGACGGCAGGCCCGTGGTATTGATCGGTGGCTCCGACGTTCTGCCGTATCAGCGCATGAGCCTAATCACCGCCGATCTGTTGAAGCAGATCGGGATGAACGTGGACATGCAACTCTCCGACTGGGGCAGCGTTGCGGCACGCCGTGCCAAGAAGGACGCGCCGACGAAAGGCGGTTGGAACCTGTTCCACACCAGCGCCAACGGCGCGCAACTTGCCAGTCCTCTCACCAGCCCCTCCACTATCACGACCTGCGACGGCAAGAACTTTCCCGGCTGGCCGTGTGATCAGGTGGAAGAGGATATGCGGATGCAATACATCCGCGAGACCGATCCGGCGAAGCAGAAGGCATTGCTGGATGCAATGCATCGTCAACTGTGGCAATCGCTGCCCTACGTGCCGTTGGGCCAGTTCAGGCAGCCGTTCCTGTGGCGCAGCAACATCAAAGGCGTGCTGAAGACCAACACCGTCGTCTATTGGAACATCGCGAAGACATGACGGCGTTCGCCTGCGCTCGTGTCGAAGCCGACGGAGCCGCAATCGCGGTGCGCACGCTCGGCGCCGGCCCGGCTCTGGTGCTGCTGCCAGGGCTCGGCCGTTCCAGCAACGATCTCGATGCGATCGCCGAACACCTCGCCACCATGGGATATCGCGTGATTCTGCCGGAACCGCGCGGCATGGACGGAAGCACCGGCCGGCTGGATGGCATCACGCTGCACGATCTGGCGCGCGACATCGCCGCGGTGATCGAGGCGCTGTGCGACGGACCCGCCGTGGTGATAGGTCATGCGTTCGGCAATCGCATCGCCCGCTGTCTCGCCGCGGATCGCCCGGAACTGGTCAGTCTCGTCGTGCTCCTGTCGTCCAGTGGCAAGGTGCAGCCGACGCCGGAGATCGCCGAGGCGATCCGTCTGGCGCAGGCGGTTGACACGCCGTCCAATATTCGCGCGGCGGCGGTGCGCACGGCGTGGTTCGCGCCAGGCAGCGACATCGCGCCGTGGCTCGACGGATGGTCGCAGCCGGTGATGCGCGCCTATCTCGCCGCGGCCGCTGAAACGCCGATGGACGAGTGGTGGACCGCCGGTGCAGCGGAGGTGCTGATCGTGCAGGGGCTGTGCGATGTCAGCGCGCCGGTCGGCAACGGAAGGTTGCTGCACAGCGAGATCGGCGACCGTGCGACGCTGATCGAGCTTGCCGATGTCGGCCATGCGCTGCCGGTAGAAAAACCTGCGCTGCTGGCTGATACGGTTGTGGATTTCCTGCGGTCTCGTACCGCGAACAGGAGCAGTCGAAATGGATAGCGAACCTCGGACACGCATCGCGGCTGAAGACTACCTGGAAGCACTCGCCGCGCATGGCATCGACCACCTGTTCTGCAATCCCGGCACCGACTTCGCTCCGATCGTCGAGGCCTTCGCGCGCGCCGCCCACACCAACCGCAAGGTGCCGCGGCCAATGGTGGTACCTCACGAGAATGCCGCGCTGTCGATGGCGCATGGCTACACGATGATCACCGGGCGAGCCGCAGGCGGTGATGCTGCACACCAACGTTGGCACGGCGAACTCGATCAACATGCTGATCGATGCGAGCCGCGACCGCATGCCGGTGCTGCTGACCTCGGGGCGCACGCCGTTCACCGAAACGGGCGCCGAGGGCTCGCGCAGTGCGCACATCCACTGGGCGCAGGAGATGTACGACCAGGCCGGCATGCTGCGCGAGATGGTGAAGTGGGACTACGAGATGAAGCGCGGCGACCAGGCCGCGACCGTGGTCGATCGCGCGCTGGAACTGGCGATGGCTTCGCCGAAAGGTCCGGTCTATCTCTCGCTGCCGCGCGAGGTGCTGGGCGAGGTGATGCAGACGCCGGCGGAGAGCAATCGCGCGCATCGCGCCGGACCGCGCGCACCGGTGCCGTCGCCCGGCGACATCGATCAACTCGCCGACTGGATCGCCGCGGCGCGTGCGCCTGTCGTGATCACCGGTCTACTCGGTCAGGACCCGCGCGACGCAGTGGTGCTGGCGCGGCTGGCGGAGCGTTGGGCGTTGCCGGTGATCCCGTACAACACACGCTACTTCGCGATGTCCGCGAACCATCCGATGTTCCAGGGCTCGATGCCCGGTCCGCTGCTGGAGGATGCCGATCTGGTGATCGTGATCGAGTCCGATGTGCCGTGGCTGCCGAGCAAGGAAGCGCCGCCGGCCGGCGCACGCATCGTGCAGATCGGCGAGGATCCACTGTTACGCGCGCTATCCGATGCGCAGTTTCCCCTCCGACCTGACAATCACAGCGACCGCGCTGTCGGTGCTGGAGGCACTGGAACAGGCGCTGCACGACCGCTCCGGCGCCCATGTCGACGAGCGGCGTGCGCGGCTGGTCGCGCGTTCGGCGAAGCTGCATGCGCAATGGCACGACGAGGCGGAACAGGCGGGGCGCGGCAACAAGAACACACTGGCCTGGCTGAACCATTGTCTGCGCGAGGTCGTGGATCGCGACACGATCGTCATCTCCGAATACTCGTTCCGCCAGGAGTACTGCCCGCTGGAGACACCGGGCAGCCTGTTCGCGGTGAGCACTGCAGGCGGACTGGGCTGGGGGTTTGGGGCCTCGCTCGGTGCCAAGCTGGCGGCGCCGGACCGACATGGTGCTGTCGGTGCTGGGCGATGGCGCCTACATGTTCGCCAACCCGACCGCGTGCCACTACGTCGCGCAGATGCAGAAGCTGCCGGTGCTGACGGTGATCTACAACAATGCACTGTACGGCGCGGTGCGGCGCGCGACGCTGGACATGTACGGCGCTGGCGTCGCGGCGCAGGGCGATGGTCGCCTGCTGGCCGATCTGCCCGCGCCGAACTTCGAGAAGATCGTCGCGGCACATGACGGTCATGGCGAACGCGTCGAGCGGCCCGCCGATCTGCCGGCCGCGTTGCGTCGCGCAGCGGCGGCCGTGCGCGGCGGACAGCAGGCACTGGTGAACGTGATCTGCCCGCCCTGATGCCGACGCGTCTCGCCACGCGCGTGCTGGTCGTCGGCGGCGGACCGGTCGGCACGACGCTGGCGATGGACCTCGCGTGGCGCGGCATCGACGTGATCGTGGCGGAGCAGCGCCATCGCGGCGAACCGCCGAGCGTGAAGTGCAACCACGTGGCCGCGCGCACGATGGAGATCTTCCGTCGGCTCGGCGTGGCGCGGCACGTGCGCGATGCCGGCATGCCGCACGATCATGCGAACGATGTTGCGTTCCGCACCACCGACGACCGGCATCGAGTTCGCGCGCATCAAGATACCCTGCCGGCGCGATCGCTACACGGTGAAGGACGGACCGGATGGGTGGTGGCCGACGCCGGAGCCGCCGCACCGGATCAATCAGATCTTCCTGGAGCCGGTGCTGGTCGAGTACGCCGCGACGATGCCGCGGCCTGCGCTATCTGAACCGCGTGCAAGGTGCTCGGTTTCGACCAGACCGATGACGGGGTGACAGCGGAAGCGCAGGATCTGGACACCGGCGAGACGCTGCTGATCACCGCCGATTATCTGATCGGCTGCGATGGCCCGTCCTCCGAGATCCGTCGTCAGATCGGTGCGCGGCTGACCGGCGATGCCATGCATCGGTCGCACGCAATCCACCTATATCCGCGCACCCTCGCTGATCCACGGATGATGCAGGCAGAGCCGGCATGGTCCACGCAGTCGCTGAACCCTCGACGCAGCGCCAACATGTTCGCCGTCGATGGGCGCGAGACCTGGCTGATCCACAACTACCTGCGTCCGGACGAAACGGATTTCGCAACGGTCGATCGCGATCGCTGCATTCGGCTGATCCTCGGTGTTGGCCCCGAGCTTCGAATACCAGGTCCTGACCCAGGAGGATTGGATCGGCCGGCGCATGCTGGCTGACGGTTCCGTGATCGGCCGCGTGTTCATCTGTGGCGATGCCGCGCATATCTGGGTGCCGTTCGCCGGCTATGGCATGAATGCCGGCATCGCCGATGCGATGAACCTGTCATGGATGCTGGCCGGCGTGCTGCAAGGCTGGGCCGAACCGGCGATCCTTGGCGCACACGAGGCGGAGCGATGGCCGATCACCGAACAGGTGTCGCATTACGCAATGAACACCGCGCATCGTCTGGCGCGCGGTCACGCGCGGAGGTGCCGACGAACATCGAAGATACCGGACCCGAAGGCGAAGCTGTGCGCGAGCGCTTGGGCCGCGCGTTGATCGATCTGCACACGCCGCAGTATCTGCTGCGGCGGACTGAATTTCGGCTATTTCTACGATCGCTCGCCGATCATCGCGTATGATGGAGAAGCGCGCACCGCCCTACACGATGTACGACTTCACGCCATCCACTGTGCCCGGCTGCCGCACGCCGCATGTCTGGCTGCGCGATGGACGGTCGCTGTACGACGCGATGGGCATCGGCTTCACGCTGCTGCGCTTCGATCGATCCGTGCCGGTTGATGCACTGACCGGCGCCGCGGCGAAGCGCGGCGTGCCGCTTGCCGTTCTGGACGTGGAAGCGGATGCAGCTCGCGCGCCTACGCGCACAAGCTCGTGCTGTCGCGCCCCGATCAGCACGTCGCCTGGCGTGGCAACGCGCAGCCGGACGAACCCATGGCACTGATCGATCCTGTTCGTGGCGCTCGATGCCGTCGTCGCAGGATCTCCGGCGCGACCTTCTGCATGAACAGCGTCAGGCTCTGCGCCACATCGTCGTAGGACATCGGCCCGAGCCGGAACTGCATGATTACGCCGCCGACGCCGATGGCATCCACCTGCGCCAGCTTCTCCGCCACCGTCGCCGGCGAGCCGTAGATCAGCGAGTGCTCGATCACCGTGCGCGCCGCGGGAGCCGCGCCGGGCGCCGGCATCGGCACGATCGACACGCCCTGCTCCTCATAGACGCGCTTGCGCATCGCCGCGCGATGTTCGTGCATCGCTTCGAACGCCGGGATGGCGATGCGTTCCGCCTCGGCGTCGGTCTCGGCGACGAACACGTTGCGCCACACCCAGCACTGCTCGACGTTGCGTGCAACGGCCGCGTCGTCCATGCCCTGCTCGCGCAGCGTGCGGCGATAGAGGTCCATGCGGTGGCGGGTCACCTCGTTCGACTGCACGTTCATCATGAACGGCCGGCCTTGTCGCGCGATGTGCAGCATCCCCTCCTCGCTGGAGGCGGAGCGGATCACGTAGGGATGCGGCTGGTGTAGGGCAGCGGCCGCAGCATCGGCACCTTGATGTCCCAGAACCTGCCGTGGTGCTCGAACTTCTCGCCGCGCCAGGCCTGGAACATGATGGCTTCGGCTTCTTCGAAGCGCGCCTGCGCCTCGGTGTGGTCGAGGCCATAGCCCTGGTAGTCGTAGATGTTGTAGGCGGTGCCACGGCCCAGCCCGACGATCAGCCGCCCCTTGCTGATGTTGTCGATCAGCGCGAGTCTGTTCCGCCATGCGGATCGGATGATGCAGCGACATCTGCGCCACGGCGAAACCGATCTTCGCCCGCTGCGTCGCAACGGCCAGCGCCGCGGCGAAGCTCACCGGATCGACATAGGCGCAGATGCCGTCGAAATGATGCTCGGCCAGCCAGATCACGTCGAAGCCCAGCTCGTCGGTAAGCCGCGCCTCGCGCAGGGTCTCGTCGATCACCTGCCCGTCGTGCGCGGGATCACGGCTCTCCGGAAACAGGAAGTTGCTGAACTTCAAGCGCGGGCCTCCTGGCGTTGCGCGTGTCTTTCCATCACTGGGGCAGCATGGTACAGACTACAAAGCTTGTCACTGGGGCGGAAAGACAGCCGGGAGGGAACCATGACCATCATCGTCGGCAGTGGCGACTATCGCTACGAACAGATCGACAACTGGGCAAAGGTGCCGCCAGGCTGGTCGTTGCACGAGGTCGGCGCAGTCGGTGTCGACAGGCAGGACAACGTCTACGTGTTCAATCGCGGCGAGCATCCGATGATGGTGTTCGACAGCGAAGGCAATTTCGTGCGCGCCTGGGGCGAAGGACTGTTCCCTCGTGCGCACGGCCTGCATATGGCGCCAGATGACACGGTGTTCCTGACCGACGACGGCGACCATTCGGTGCGGCAGTGCACGCTTGACGGCAAGGTACTGCTCACGCTCGGAGCGCCTGGCAAGCCGGCGCCGTTCATGAGCGGACAGCCGTTCCATCGCTGCACGCACACCGCGCTTTCGCCGAAAGGCGAGATCTTTGTGTCCGATGGCTACGGCAATGCGCGCGTCCACAAATACGCGCCGGACGGCAAGTGGCTGATGTCGTGGGGCGAGTCCGGCACCGAGCCGGGTCAGTTCAATCTGGTGCATAACATCTCGTGCGATCCGGATGGCTGGGTCTACGTCGCGGACCGCGAGAACCATCGCATTCAGGTGTTCGACGGTAACGGCCGCTACGAAACGCAATTCAACAATCTGCACCGGCCGTGCGGCATCTTTATGCCGTACTGCACCTGCCCGATCTGCTACGTGGGTGAGCTAGGACCCGCGACCCGTACCAATCGCAACTATCCCAACCTCGGGCCTCGCATCTCCATCATCGACAACAAGGGCAACCTGCTGACGCGTATCGGCGGCCAGCATCCCGGTACTGGCCCCACGGATTACATCGGACCGCACGGTCTCTGTGCGGATTCCCGCGGCGACATCTACATCGGCGAGGTGTCGCGCACGCTGTGGCCGCAATACTGGGCGGATCAGCCAATCCCCGACGGGGTGCGTTGCCTGCGCAAACTACGCAAGATCAGTTGAGGCCAAGTCATGTCGTATGAACCGCAGCGCTTCGACTTCTCGATACCGGTCAGCGTCAATCTGTCCTCCGATACGCAGACCAAGCCTTCGCGCGGCATGAAGGAGGCAATGATGGAAGCGGAGGTGGGTGACGAGCAGATGGGGTCCGATCCCACCATCTGGGCGCTGTGCGATCGCAGTGCTGCGCTGCTCGGCAAGGAAGCCGCGGTGTTTCTGCCTTCTGGCACCATGTGCAACCAGGTAGCGATCGCCACACATTGCCGGCCGGGCGAAGAGATTCTCGCGCATGAGTTCCTCGCACATTTTGTCAAGCGAAGGCGGCGCGCCAGCGGCAATCGCCGGTGCGCTGATCAAGGGCCTGCAAGGCGAACGTGGCCAGTTCACCGTTGATGCGCTGGAAGAGGCGATCCGTCCGGTATCACGTTATTCGCCGACGCAGCGCTTGGTGGAGGTGGAGCAGACTGCCAATCGCGGTGGCGGCGCGTGCTGGAGCGCCGGTGCACTCCGTGCGGTCACCGATGCCGCGCACAGGCACAGGCTCTCCACCCATATGGATGGCGCTCGGCTGATGAATGCGGCGGTGGCGTTGGGTCTGCCGGCGACCGATCTCACTGAGGGCTGTGATTCGGTGTGGTTGGATTTCACCAAGGGTCTGGCTGCACCTTTGGGTGCCGTGCTTGCCGGCTCGCGGGAGTTCATCGGCCAGGCGTGGCGATGGAAACAGCGGCTTGGCGGGTCGATGCGTCAGGGCGGCATGTGCGCCGCCGCGTGTCTTTATGCGCTGGAGCACAACATCGATCGCCTTGCCGAAGATCACACCAATGCGAAGTCACTGGCCCGCGGTATGGCGCAAATTCCCGGCATCACTGTCGAAATACCGGAGACCAATCTGGTGTTCTTCGACACCGAAGGCACCGGCATGACCTCGGACACCTTTGCCGGCAAGCTGCGCAAGGAGGGAGTTCTGGTGTCCACGTCCGGCAAGTACCGCGCGCGTGCCTGCCTGCATCTCGACGTGACAGCGGCGCATGTGGACGAGGCTTTGTCGGTGATGAAGCAGGTGGTCAACGCGGCCTGATGTTCACCGTGCGCTCGATCGGCACGCTGCATACCCCCTGGCGCAGCATTGCCGAGTGTCCGCGCAACGGACGGCAACCCAATCCGGCGCCGCTGTGCACGGCGGTGGTGTCGCCGGAGTTTGTTGAAGGTCTCCGCAGCATCGAGGGCTTTTCGCATTTGATCCTGCTGTACTGGATGGATCAGGCGCGCGCACCAGAGTTGGTCTTCACACCGCCGTTCGATGCACAGCCACGTGGCGTATTCGCCACCCGCGGTCCGCGGCGGCCCAATCCGATCGGCCTGTCAGTCGTGGCATTCGAAGGTCTCGATGCACCGGATACGCTGAAGGTGCGGTATCTGGATTGCATCGACGGCACGCCGCTGATTGACATCAAGCCATATTTGAAGACCACCGATTGCGAACCAGATTCCGATATGGGCTGGCTCGAGGCTCATGCGACGCGAGGCGGCTAGCGGTCAGATCACACTAGCCGTACGCAGCGACTTGATTCGCGCCGTATCATAGCCAAGTTCCGTCAGGACAGCATCGGTATCCGCACCAAGCGCTGGGGCACCCTGTCGCGGCATAGCCTCTCCGGGAAGGCGGAAAGCGGGCGGCACCATGCGGAACTCGCCGGACGAATGCGCATAGGACCACACGCGATCTTCCTGCGTCACGAAGTCCGAACTGAGCGCATGCGCAATATCGTGCACAGGTGCCGCCGGCACCGCACCGGCGAAATGCTCCAGCCAGGCAGCTGTGCTACGGGTCGACAGTGCCGCATCCAGCAGCCGAGTCAGTTCCGCACGATTTTCCAGCCGGTCCTTGAAGCTAGCGAAGCGTGTATCGTCGGACCACTCGAGATATCCAATTTTCTCGCACAGCGCCGGCCAGAACTTCTGCTTGTTGCACATGATGAAGATCCAACCATCCGCCGTACGATAGAGCTGGCTGGGCGTCAGCGAAGGATGCGCACCGCGCGGTTCACGACCCTGGGCATGGCCGCCATTCAGGAACCATGCAGCCAGGTAATTGAGATTTGCCAATGCCGTGTCGAACAGACTGACATCGACGTCGCGCCCCACACCTGTCGCGCGCGCCGACACGATGCCGCCGAGCAGCGCCATCGCCGCATAAACGCCTGCCATCATGTCCACGATGGATAACCCGAACCGCGCCGGCGTCTGATCGGGTTCCCCGGTCAGCGACAGATAACCGGCTTCCGCCTGCATCAGATAGTCGTAGCCAGGCCACGACGCGCGGATGCCCTCGCGGCCATATGCGGACAGATGCGCGCACACGATGCGTGTATTGGCAGACTTCAACTGATCATACGTCACGCCGAGCCGCGGTGGCTGGTCGCCGCGCAGATTGTCGAGCACCGCGTCTGCCGTCGCT
The DNA here is from genome assembly GCA_963799415.1 of uncultured Alphaproteobacteria bacterium. Lineage (GTDB taxonomy): Bacteria > Pseudomonadota > Alphaproteobacteria > Acetobacterales > Acetobacteraceae > JAMXLO01. The sequence continues at coordinate 59,588 of CAWCXI010000020.1, forward strand.
GCAAGATCGCATAGCACGCGCTGTCCCTCAGGCGCGCGCAGATTTAAGGTGATAGAACGCTTGTTGCGGTTGAACGCCTGGAAGAAATGGCTGTCATTCGCGCCCAGGAAGAATGGTCCGACCGACCGGCTGACGTCGCCGCCCTCAGCCGGGTTCTCGATCTTGATCACCTCAGCTCCCATGTCGGCAAGCTGCATAGAGCCGAACGGTCCGGCGCCGTACTGCTCCACCGCGAGGATACGGACGCCAGTGAGCGGCAACATCACGCAGGATTCCGCGCAACGAGCTGACGGGCTATGATGATGCGCTGGAGTTCGTTGGTGCCCTCGCCGATCACCAGCAACGGTGCGTCGCGATACAGCCGCTCCACGGGAAACTCGGTGGAATAGCCGTAGCCACCATGCACGCGCATCGCCTCAGTGGCGTTCTCCAACGCCGTTTCGGTAGCAAACAGCTTTGCCATGCCGGCCTCCATGTCGCAGCGGTCACCTCGATCATACAACTCGGCGGCGCGTCGTACCAACAAGCGCGAGGCTTCAGTGCGTGTAGCCATGTCAGCCAGCTTCAACTGTATCGCCTGATGCTGCGCGATGGGCACTCCGAACGTCCTGCGCAACTGCGCGTAACGCAGGGACTTGTCCAATGCCGCCTGCGCGATGCCGACGCCGCGCGCCGCCACATTGATGCGTCCAAGCTCCAGGCCGGACAGCGCATGCTGCAATCCACGACCTTCGACGCCACCGATCAGGCGATCCACCGGGACGCGATAATCCTGAAACACCAGCTCTGCACTGTCGATTCCCTTATAGCCGAGTTTCTCCAGCTTGCGACTAACGGTGAAGCCGGCGCCTTTCTCAGCCAGCAGCATGCTCATGCCACGATGGCGCGGCTCTGCAGCCAGGTCGGTCTTCACCAGCAGCGCAAAGCATGAGCCGTGAATCCCGTTGCTGATCCACGTCTTGGTGCCGTTCACGACGTACGCATCGCCGTCACGTCGTGCGGTGACCCGGATAGCCTGCAGATCGGTGCCACAATCTGGCTCGGTCAGCGCCAGCCCGCCGCGCAGTTCACCCGAGGCAAAGCGTGGCAGGAACGTCTTCTTCTGTGCCTCGGTGCCGTTGCGCTGCACGATCGCCGACATGATCAGGTGCGAGTTGAAGATGCCCGTCAGCGACATCCACACGCGCGCGATCCGCTCGACGATGTCCGCATAGGTGGCGCATGGCAGCCCGAGACCTCCATACTCCGTGGCAATCGTGGCGCCGAACAGGCCAAGTTCGCGCATGCGCCCGACGATCGTCTCGGGATAGATGTCATCGTGCTCCAGCCCGTGCACATACGGCGCCACGTCGCGCGCGAGGAAGGCGCCGATCGTGTCGAGGATCATGGTGTCTGTCATGCTATCAGTATGCGGCTCCAGGCTTGGCCGGACAACGGAGGGTCCCATGTTCAGCGCCTATCACCGTGTCGGCGAAAACCGGTTTCAACAGCGCATCGGCCTTGACTTCGAGGATTTCGTGATCGGACAGCGTTTTCGCCATCGCCCGGGCGTGACACTGTCACAGCAGGACAATGCCGATGAGGCGCTGGATACACTGAACGGCGCGATGCTGCATTACGACGCGCACTATGCCGCCGCGACCGCATGGCGGCGTCCGCTGATGGTCAGCACACTCACGCTGCAGCGGCTGATCGGCATGACCAGCAAGACCTACGGCAGACGGCGCGCGATCCTCGGCTTCGATGACATCACGATGAACGGACCGCTGTTCGGCGGCGATACACTCTATGCCGAGTTCGAGATACTCGACCTTGATGCGGCTGGCACGGTCAGCACGCTGATTCGCGGCCACAAGGCCGACGGGACTGAGGTCGCGCGTATCAAATGCCGCATGGCGATCGACCGCCGCGAAGCGGACGCGGCCGAGGTGCAGGAGGAGCGCTTCGCCGCGTATCATATGGCGGACGACGGCGCACTGGTCGAACAGGTTGGCCTGTGGTTCGAGGACTGCGTTGCCGGCGAGACCTTCGTCCACGCGCCATGTCGAACCTTTCATCGCGAAGAGTTGCTGATGCACGCTTGGCGTTCGCTCGACCTGACACCGCAGACGCAGGTGCCGGAGACCTTCGTCGTCGCGGTCGCGACTGCCCTCACCACACGTACCTTCGGCCGCGTCGTGGCCAATCTGGGTTGGCACGATGTCCAGCTTCCGACGCCGGTTTCGGTCGGCGATACGATCGAGGCGGAATTCGACGATCCTGGAAACCCGGGAATCCCGCTCGCGACCAGGTGAAGGCATAATCTCGGTTGTCACACGCGCGCGGAATCAGCACGGCGTCGAGGTGCTGTCCTATCGCCGCAGCTTGCTGGTGTACCGTCGTGGTGCCAGCGCACCCTATGCGCAGGCTGGATACTGAGCGCGCTACGCGGGCAGCGTGCGCTTCTGGTGCGCGCGGCCAATTCGTGCAGTTTCCGGATCGTGGCCGGCAATGACCCTCACGCCCTCGTCTAATCGTGCGGCGATGTTACCCGGCGAGCAGCCTTCCAGAAACGCGATACCATTGCGACGACATGCGCCGAACACGCGTTTCCTTGCCTCCGCCATCTCCGGCGGATAGGGGTCGCGCTGCAGCGTGGTGTAGCCGAGCGACAAGCCCAGGTCGCCAGGCCCCAGCTCGGCAAAGCCTAGCCCCGGGACGGCACAGATCGCCTCGCAATTTGCAATGCCCTCGGGGCTTTCCAGCTTCACACCTAGCAGCAACTCGCCTCCGGGGTTCAGCGGCCAAGGCTCACAACGCTGCATATACTCCTGTTGTGATACGCCCCATATTGCCGCAGCGGTTGAACTCGGACCCACGGCCGCGCGTGCCGATGCCAAGCCGGTCGCCGCCACCGCGCGGCGGACGCACGGCGCCATGCATGCGCTGAACCGGTGACGGAATGGCAGGATCCACGCCGGCAGCATGATGCGGATATCGGCATGACTCGATGAATGCCCGCACGGCATCGGCAGTCTCCGCCTGGCACAGCAGAATGCCGTGCGCGCCACGCCCGAGGATCTGCCGGAACTGCCAAGCGTTGAACCGCACGTTCGCTTCGTCGGTGCCGTTCACCGGCGCCTCGACGATGACGGTTGGCGTGCGATGGCCGGAGCGCGTCGGGCCAGCATCGACCATGCTACGCAGATACTCGGCCAACCCCGCCATGTCGAAGGAACCATGCTCCATGCCGACATTCATGTAGTCGGCCCACGTGCCCGCATCGTCGCGGCCCTGCGCGTAAGTCAGCACATGACCGGAATGCGGGCCGTCGTAGTAGATCGCCTGTCCCTGTGACAGCAGCTCGATTGCCCGGTTGATGCGATCGGCCATACCGTTTCCCTTCAGAGCGAAGTGCCGCGCACCAGACGGCCAGGCAGCGCACCGGTTGACTCGCCGTCGCGATATACCGGCACACCCGAAACGATCGTCGCGACATAGCCATCGGTGCGCTGCACGAGCCGTCGGCCCCCACTTGGCAGATCGTAGACCACCTCTGGCTGCCGCAACTGCAATCGATCGTAGTCTATCACGTTGATGTCGGCCCTATAGCCAGGCGCGACCACACCACGATCGCCAAGTCCGATTGCCGCTGCGGAATTGTGTGTCAGTCGTTTGACCGCCCAGGGCAGCGGCAGCTTCGCGCCACGCGTGCGATCACGCGTCCAGTGGGTAAGCATGTAGCTGATCGCACTCGAATCGCACAGCACGCCGACATGTGCACCGCCATCGCCGAGACCAACGATCGTTGCATCGTGGGTCAGCATGTCGTGCACTGTGTCGAGATTGCCGTAACTGTAGTTGGACAGCGGCCGATACAGAATCGCCTTGCCGCCGCGCTCCAGCAGCAGATCATACGCGACTTCGGCCGGATCGCGGCCTTGCCGTACCGCCATGGCTGCAACCGACGCATCGGCTGACGGCTCGTAATCCGGCGGATCGCCGAGCGGAAACATGCGATCCCACTTCGCCACACGGCGCTCCATGCCCTGGCCGTCGCTTGTCTCGGCGAGCAGGCGCGCACGGAAGTCGGACAGGCGCAGGGTGGCGATGCGCTGCTCGAACGGCAGCGACGCGATCTGCTGATAGCTTGGACGATTCACAAACGGGTTTTGCGAGATTTCGAATCCGAGCAGGATACCGGTCGGTCGCGTCAGCACCTGACCCAACATCGGCAGTCCCGCGGCATTAGCTTCGGCGATCCAGCCGGCAAGCCGACGCCACTCTTCGGGCTTGTTGTCACGCTGGAGGATCGTGATCGCCATCGGCCGGCGCGATGTGGCGACCAGACGGCGCAGCATCGCGAATTCATCGTCCACATCATCGAAGTCTGAAATCACCTGCATCCAGCCTGCGCCGATGTCGCGCAGTGCGCCGGCAATCGCGGCAAGTTCCGCCTCCGCCGCGTTCAGCGTCGGAATCGAACGGCCATCCAGAAGTTCTTGTGGTTCAGCGTGCGCGATGTCGAGAAACCGAGAGCGCCTGCCTTGATCCCTTCCGCGGCGAGGCGAGCCATCTCCATGCGGTCCTGCTCCGTGGCAGGCTCGCGATCGGCACCACGCTCACCCATCACGAAGACACGCAGCGCGGCGTGCGGGACCTGCGTCGCCACATCCATGTCGTAGTGGCGCGCAGCCAGCGCATCGAGGAAATCCGGAAAGGTCTGCCAGTTCCATGGCAGGCCCTCGGTCAGCACAACCTCGGGAATGTCTTCGACACCCTCCATCAGTTTCACCAGCATCTCGCGCTGCGATGGCTTGCATGGCGCGAAGCCGACACCGCAGTTGCCGAACAACGTGGTCGTGACGCCGTTCCACGAGGAAGGCGTGATGCGGCTGCTCCAGGTCGCCTGGCCGTCGTAGTGCGTGTGCGGGTCGACGAAACCCGGTGTCACCAGCAAACCGCGCGCGTCGATTTCCTCAGAGCCACGATTTGCGATCTTGCCGATCGCGACGATCCTGCCGGCATCGATCGCGACGTCAGCCTCGAACGGTTCGGCGCCGGTGCCGTCGATCACCGTGCCGCCGCGAATGACCATGTCCGCCATGGCTCACAGCCCCAACTTGTCGGCGAGGCCATAGCCCTGCGCGAGATCCTGGAGCTTCTTCCAGGTGGCGTCCTCCACGGGGATTCCGTTCTTCCGACGGTCCTGCTCGCGCTTGAACTCGATCTCGCCGGGATACAGCACTTCTGTGAAGCCCTGCGCCGGCGGCGTCGCCTTCAGGTAATGCGCGAACTCGGTGACCTCCTGCTTGAAGGTATTGAGATCACGGAACGCGGCAACGTTGAACACGGCGATGAAGCAACCGTCATTGTGCCGTCCCGTCGGCTCGACACCGTAGCCAAGACCCGTGAGCAGGCCTGAAAGGATTTCGACGATCGTCGCAAGGCCATAGCCCTTGTAGCCCTCGGAACCGCCGACCGGCAGCAGCGCGCCGCCCTGGCGCAGCACGCGAGGATCGGTGGAAGGTTTGCCATCAGCGTCGATCAACCATCCGGCGGGCACCTGTTCACCGCGCGCGGTTGCGACGTTGATCTTGCCGGCCGCGGCGGCCGATGTAGCCATGTCGAAGAACAGCGGCCCTTCAAGGTTCGATGGTATCGCGAAGCAGATCGGGTTGGTGCCGAGCCTTGCCTTCGCGCCACCGAACGGCGCCACTGCCTTGGCGCTGCGGCCGGAGTCGGCAGTGATCATCGCGATCATGCCTTCGCGCGCAGCCATCAGCGGATACGATGCAAGCCTGCCGATATGGCTTTGGCGATAGACGGTCGCGGCGGCGACCTGCTGCTGTTTTGCCTTGTCGATCGTGTAGCGCATGGCACGGTCGGTCACGACGTAGCCAAATCCCCAGTTGCCGTCGATGACAGTGCTGGTCGCGGTCTCCTGCATGACGGTCCACGGCGCGCCCGGCATGATGTGACCCGCCTTGATGCGATCGATGTAGGTGGGGATCAGGATGATGCCGTGTGAATCGTGACCGACCAGATTGGCGCCGATGTTGTAACGCGCGATAGTCGCGGCCTCTTCGGTCGACGCACCAGCGGCTTGCAGCAGGGCATTGGCGATGTCCGTCAGACGTTCGGCTGACACGTTCGGCATGGCGGCATTCCTCCGGAACTTTGCGGTCAGCAAGGCGGCGAAGTGCCCCTACTGTCAACCCCGGCGCTTCTGGCGTAGCCTGACCCGACCAATGCAGGAGGAGCGGACCATGGCAAGCCAAGCGAACGTCTATGCCAGCGTGGCCGGGACAGTCGGCCGCAGCGACAAGGACCCAGGAGCCGTCGGGGTGTTTCGTCGCCCAGCGGAAACCGGCGTATGGGAACACGTGCTGGGCGAATTCAGTAGCAACGTGGTTCACGTGCACCCGACCGATCCGAACATCGTATTCGCCGGCACGCATGACGGGGTGTATCGCAGCACCGATCGCGGCAAGACCTTCAAGCGCGCCAACTTCCCCGACAAGGGCATGGAAATCTGGTCGTTCCTGGTCGATGCCGGCAATCCGAAGCTGGTCTATGCCGGTGGCTCGCCGGTCGCCGTGTATCGCAGTGAGGACAGCGGCGAGACGTGGAAGCGCCTGCCCGATCCGAACATGCCGACGCGGTGCGTCATGCCGTTCGGCTGCCGCGTGATGCGCATGGCGCAGCATCCCAGCAAGCCCGGCACGATCTTCGCGGCACTCGAGGTGGGCGGCGTCATGCGCACCATCGATGGCGGGGAGACCTGGAAGGATTGCAGTCCCGCTCTGGTACAGTTGGCGCAGAAGCCGCACCTCAAGAGCAAGATCGTCAGTGACACGTCCGACGAAGGGATGCTCGACGGCCACGCGATCGCCATCAGCCCGGCGGATCCGGACGCGGTGATCGTTGCGGTGCGCATGGGCCTGTTCCGCACCGCGGATGACGGCAATACGTGGGAGGACATGGAGGTGGGCCGGTTCTCGCCAACGACCTATGGCCGCGACATCAAGGCGTCGCCCGCCGAGCCCGATACGATCTATTCGGCGCTGAGCGTCGCCGCGGCGAGCAAGGACGGTGCTGTCTATCGCAGCAAGGACAAGGGGAAGACCTGGCAGCGGTTCGACAAGGTGCAGGTGCACGGGACGATCATGTCGGTGGCACTGCATCAGAACGACCCGAAGCAGGTCTATATCGGCGCGCGCTATGACGGCGAGGTGTTCGGCACGCTGGACGGCGGCGCAACCTGGCAGTCGATGAACCTGCCGTCTGGCACGAAGGATATCTACTCGCTCGCCTGCGGCTGATCACGCTGCGGCCCTGTCATTGGAGGAGTGTTGCGACGAAGCAATCTCGGTCAGAGTGTTCACTTTGACCGAGATTGCTTCGCTGCGCTCGCAGTGACAGGTGGGGGTGGTATCGCGCGCCGGAACGGACTGGACGGCAGCGTCGTAACTTCCCAGAAGCGCAAGAAGACACTCGGCAATTCTGCATCGAGCCGCGGGAACTTGCTGGGCTCGATGCGGCAAGCCGCGACACCAGCCGCCAGCAGCGAGCGCTGTCGCTCGGTGTCGCGCACGGCAAGCTCGATTGCGATCGGTTGCGCGCCATCCCAGAACACCATATCGGCCGGCAGCAACTGATCACCGGCGGCCACCCAGCCGCGCGGCAGCGGACGCAGCGCAGACCACAGAAAGTCGTCGGGCGCATAGAGACCGTCGTATGGCTCCAACCGCGCAGTGAGCTCCGCACGATGCGTCTCGATCTGCGCTGCGACATAACGAAGATACGCATCGACGAACTGCCGCCGCAGCGGTGCATAGTCGCCGCACAAACTTTCCAGCCACACCTTCGCAGCCGCAATGCGCGCCGCGTGATCGCCGATAGCCAACGGCATCGCGTCCGGCGCCACCGGCTCGCTGTTCAGACGCAGCGGCTCATCGCCGGCAACTGCGCAACGTAGCCTTGGGTCATCCAGCGCGATCGAACGCGGCAGACGATCCAGGCCGTACGGAATGCGCAAGCGCCTCAGCGGTGGACCTGCCGCATCAGCTTCTCCCAGGAATCAATGATCGGCAGGATCGTGTCTGCCTTCTCAGACTCCAGGTTGAACACTACGCGCGATACCCCGAGGTCCTCGTAGCGCTTCATCAGATCGGCGTCCTGCTTGGGCCCCCACACAGTGATCTCGATCGACTTCGGATCGCGCTTTGCCTCGGTCGCCATCTTGCGAAACTCAGGCAGCATGTCGGCGATCTCGGCGTAGGTGTTCCGCGTCGCATGCGGGATCCATCCGTCGCCGTAGCGGATAGCGCGACGTGCGGAATATGGAAACGCGCCGCCGACGATGACGGGCGGATAGGGCTTCTGCACCGGCTTCGGCCACGTCATCATCGGATCGAAGTTGACGAACTCACCGTGATATTCCGGCTTCGATTTGGTCCATATCTCCTTCATTGCCTCCACCCTCTCGCGCGCCAGCTTGTGGCGCTGCGTGAAGACGGTGCCGTGGTTCTCCATTTCGTCCTGGTTCCACCCGTTGCCGATGCCGAACAGGAACCGACCGTTGGACACCTGGTCGATCGATGCGACGAGCTTCGCGGTCTGGATCGGATCGCGTTGCGCGACCAGGCAGACGCCGGTTGCGACCTTCAGCGTTTTGGTCGCGGCCGCCGCCATGGTCAGCGTCACGAACGGGTCCATCGTGTCGTAGTACTTCTTCGCCAGTTCGCCGCCACCTGCGGGCGCGGTCTTGCGCGACAGCGGAATGTGCGAGTGTTCTGGCGCCCAGACAGAACTCGAATCCGCGTTCCTCCAACGCCTTGCCGAGTTCGCCAGGTGCCATCGAGTAGTCGGTGAAGAACATTGCCGCGCCGAATTTCAGCATGGAACTCTCCCTTCGGTTATTCAGTGCCGCGTGGCAGTTGCCGCTCGATCAACCGCGCATACAGCGCCGAGCCGAACGGGATCGCCTCATCGTTGAAGTTGTAGAGATGGTTGTGCACCGGCGCACAATCGCCATTGCCTAGATTGATGTAAGCGCCTGGCACCTGCTCCAGCATGAAGGAAAAATCCTCGGACGCGGACGCCGGCGCCTGCGCACGGTTGACGTTGTCGTCGCCGACCAGTTCGGCCGCAGCGTCCGCGATCGCGTGCATCTCTGCCTCGTGGTTGACCAACGGCGCGAAGATCAGGCGAAAGTCCACTTCGGCCGTTGCGCCGAAGGTAGCGGCCACGCCGCTGACGACGCGCCGCATGCCCTGCTCCACCAAGGTCAGCGTCTCGCGATTCATGGCGCGCACCGTGCCACCAAGCGTCGCCGTCTGCGGGATCACGTTGTAGGCGTCGCCGGCGTGGATACGCGTAACACTGAGCACCGCGGTCTCGCGGGGCGACACGTTGCGCGCCACAATCGATTGCAATGCCGTGCCGGCATGGCAGGCGACGAGCACCGGATCGATCGAAGCTTCCGGGCGCGCTCCGTGCGCGCCCTTGCCGGTGATGGTGATGTCGAAGAAGCCGCCGCCTGCCATGGCAGTGCCCGGCGAGATGGCGTACTTGCCGACCGGCATGCCTGGCCGGTTGTGCATTCCGAACACCGCATTGCACGGGAAGCGCTGGAACAGATCGTCCTGCAGCATGGCGAGTGCGCCGCCGACGCCCTCCTCGCCAGGTTGGAAGATGAAGTTCACCGTGCCATTGAAGTTGCGCGTTTCCGCCAGGTAACGCGCGGCGCCGAGAAGCATCGTGGTGTGGCCGTCGTGGCCGCAGGCATGCATTTTGCCCGGGTTGCGGCTGCGATACGCGAAGTCGTTGGCCTCGACGATCGGCAGCGCGTCCATGTCGGCACGAAGACCGATCGCGCCCTCGCCATTGCCCGAGCGCAGCACGCCAACCACACCTGTGGTGCCGACGCCGCGATGCACCTCGATGCCCCATTCCTCCAGCTTGCTCGCCACGAGGTCGGCGGTGCGATGCTCCTCCAGCCCGAGTTCCGGATTGGCATGGATGTCCTGGCGGATTGCGGAGAGTTCGCTGTGATAGCGGCGGATCTGATCGATCGGTGACGTCATGCGATGCTCCTGTCTGTGCGACGACTATAGCGCATTCAGCGCCTCCACCACCTTGCGGTCCAGCACGATACCCTCGATGCGACGTTGTTCGCGTTCGCGGAACGCTCGCTCCGACGGGATGCGGATTTCGTCGACACCAGGCTGTCGTGGTGTCGCCTTGATGCGCGCGACCAGCTCCACCATCTGCTCGGGGAAATCCGGCAGCAGCACGGCGGGATCGATCGCGATGAACAGGAAGCCGTAGTCCTGCACATCGCCGCGCGGCAGTGCGGCGCCAGCGAGCAGGCCGAGCGCCTGGATGGCGAACGACAGACCATAACCCTTGTGGCCGCCGAATGCCGTCACACCACCGTTCTGCGCAACCGCGCGGGCATCGCGTGTCGGGTTGCCGTCGCTATCGAAGCCGATGCCTTCCGGCAGCGCCTCACCGAGACGCGCCATCAGGAGCACCTCGCCCCACATCAGCGATGCGGTACCGATGTCGTAGATGACCGGCCCATTGGCGGAGGGAAAGCCGATACTGAATGGATTGGTCCCGAGCGCCGGTCTGCGGCCACCGGGCGGCAGCACGTGCGGCTTGGCGCTCGCGGTGTGGATCGCGACCAGCCCGGCGCGCACGATCAGATCCACATAATAGGCGTTGCGGCCGCTGTAGTAGCTGTTGTGCACGCCAACGATGGCGATGCCGCTCGTCTTCGCCTTGGCGATGGTGATCTCCGCACCGCGATACGCCGCGACGTAGCCGACCTTGTTGCCACCATCGACCAATGCCGACACAGGCGTCTCGCGCACCACGCGCACCGGCGAGCGAGGCTTGCCGGTCTTCTCGTCCTCGGCAATCGCCAGGATGCGCGGCAGGCTGGCGAAGCGATAGCCGCACAGCGCGTTGTCGATCAACTGGTCGGTGATGATCGCCGCTTCATCGGACGGGTAGCCGATACGTTGCAGGGTCGCCTCACCGAGCGCACGTGCCTCCGCGACACTCAGGCGCACGCCGTCGGGGCGATCGGGATCGAGCATTCAGCGCCCCTTGAACGGACCGGCGGGACGCTTCTCGGCGAAGGCGCGGGCGGATTCACGGAAGTCCTCGGTCAGATGCAGCTTCGCCAGATTCACCTGCAACAGCACCTCGCGCGACAGTTGCTCCAGGTACGTAGCGCCGCGCACGCACCGTGGAACGCACGCCGAGCGGCGGGTTCTTCGCAACATCGCCGGCCAGCGCGCGCGCGGTGTCCATCAATGTGCCCTTCGGTGCGACGCGTTCGATGACGTCGGCGGCACGCGCTTCCTCGGCGGTGAAGAAGCGTCCGGTCAGGCGACGTCGGTGGCGAACGCACCGCCGCCGCGGAAGTTCAGCAGCGCCCAGTATTTGGCACCGGACAGGCCGCGCGGCGTTTCGGTGACCTGGAATTTGGTGCCTTCCTCGGCGACGATCAGGTCGCATTCCAGTACGAGGCCGAGCGCCAGGCCAAGCACGTAGCCGTGCACCGCGGCGATCACCGGCTTCCAGTTCACCGCGCGCAACAGCAGGTCGTGGCTCGATGCGTCCTGCGCCTGCGCGCCGCCGTGGCGTTCGAACTCCTCGCGCGTGCGCAATTGGCGTTGGCGCACGTCGGCACCGCTGGAGAAGGCACGGCCCACGACCGCACAGGATGGCGATGCGCGCGTCATCGTCGGTGTCGAACTGTCTGAGCGCGGCGGCGATCTGCGCGTACCATGTCGTCGTTGACCGCGTTCAGCTTGTCCGGCCGGTTCAGCGTGATCGTCGCGATGTGGTCGCGGCACTCGTACTCGACCAGTTGTTCCGACATCGGCCGCTCCTTGGCATTCCTCGCACGGCCGATTGTGCACTACCAGGGACGCACGTCCAGCCAGGTGCTCTGATAGGTGGCGCCCTCGCCCATGTCGGTGAACGCGTCGGAGCACAGCATGTTCACCGTGCCCTCGACGGCCTCGTCGTCCGGCCGCTGGCCCGGCACCAGCACGACGCCGGGCTGGACCTCGTCGCGCACGCGCAGCGTCAGCCCGACCGTGCCGCGATCGTTCACCAGCCGGACCGCGCTCGCCGTCGTGCAGCTTGCGCGCGGCCGCATCGGTGGGGTGCAGCACGCAGATATGGCTTGCCTTCGCGCTCGCGCAGGAAGGCGACGCCGGAAAACGCAGTGTGGCTCAGGAAATATCCGGGCGCGGTCAGCAGGCGCAGCGGCCACCGCGCGCCTTGCGTTGCTTCGATCGGATCGGGCTGCCAATCGGGCATCGGCGGCACGCCCTGCTGCGCCAGCGTCTGCGAGTAGAACTCCAGCTTGCCGGATGGCGTGCGGAATTGCTGGCCGTCTTTCGTGGCGATCGAGATCGGACCGGCGTTGCGCAACTGCGTCGGGATCGAATGCGGCGACCGGTCCTGTGGCGCCGCGGAACAACTCACGCAGGAGTTCCGGTTCCGACATGCGGAACACCGGATCGGTCACGCCCATTCGCTGCGGCCAGTGCCTGTGTCAGCTTCAGGTTGGACCATGCCTCGCCCTGCGGCGGCACCGCACGGTTGCTGTACTGCATGTAGTAGGTGCCGTAGGCGCGGAAGAAGTCCTCGGTTTCCAGATATGTCGTCGCCGGCAGCACGATATCGGCGTAGCGCGCGGTCATCGTCAGGAACGGATCGTGCACCACGGTGAACAGATCCTCGCGCGCCAGGCCGCGTCGCGTCTTCGCCGTGTCGGGACATGTGACCGCGGGATTGTTCGCGGCAATGAACAGCGCGCGGATCGGCGGATCGTTCAGCTCCAGCAAAGCTTCGCCGAGCCGCTTGTGGTTGATGGTGCGCGTTGCCGCCGGGCCGGATGGCTTGCGCACTGCGTTGTAGTTCAGCTCGAACGACGCATGGTGACGTTCAGCGCGCCGCCACCGTAACGGCCGTAGGCGCCGGTCACGCCTGGCAGCAGCGCGACGGTGCGCAGCGCCTGGCCGCCATAGGTCAGGCGCGTCATGCCCCAGCCGAGCTTGATCAACGATTTCTTGGCCGCGCCGTACATCGCGGCGAGCCGTTCCACATCCGCGGCGGTCAGGCCGGTGATTGACGCGACGCAGTCAGGCGTGAAGCGCGGCAGCACCTCGCGCTCGACGCGATCGAAGCCGAGCGTGTGCTGCGCGATGTAATCGCGATCGCACAGGCCGTCGCGCACCAGGACGTGCATGATGCCGAGTGCCAGGGCAGCGTCGGTGCCGATACGGATCGGGATGTGCCAGTCGGCATCCTGCGCCGACCGCGTGCGGCGCGGATCGATCACGACGAACTTCACGCCACGCTTGCGCGCCTCTTCCAGCTTCGCCCAGAAATGCACGTTGGTGGCGAACAGGTCGGCGCCCCAGCAGATCACCAGGTCGGACTCGACGACCAACTCGGGATCCGCGCCGCCGATCGCACCGACGGTCGCGTCCCAGGCCGCGTCCATGCAACTGTCGCACACCGTGCCGGCCCACAGACGACTGATGCCCATGGCGTGGAACAGACCGTTTGGCAGGCCGCGATTCATCTGGCCCTGATGCGCGCTGTAGCAGTAGCCGAGCAGCGCGAGCGGCCCGGATTCCGCGATGATGGACTTCCAGCGCGCGGTGATCTCGTCGAGCGCCGCGTCCCAGGTGATCGGCGTGAACCTGCCTTCACCCTTGGCGCCGAGGCGGCGCAGCGGCGTGGTGATGCGTTCCGGCGAATGCACCAGTTCGGCGTCGCGGTTCACCTTGGCGCAGGCGAAGCCGGCGGTGAACGGCTGGTCGGGATCGCCCTCGATGCGGATCACCCGGCCGTCCTCGACGTGTGCCAGCAACGAGCACATGTCCGGACAGTCGTGCGCACAGACCACCCGAATGGTTTCCACGCCTTGTCTCCAGATTTCAGTAGCCGACGCTACGTCAGGCGGCGATGGGGTGATAGGCCATGTTGCCTGGTACATGGCCAGACCATTGCCCGTACCGATCATTCGCGCGAACATTCCTTGGACACGACAAGAATACGGGGGCGGGTGTCATGCGGCATGGCTGGCTGGGGGCAGTGGCTGGCATTGCGCTGTGCTGGAGCGCGTCGGCGGCCGATCTGAGGATTGGCGTTTCGTCGGAAGTGACGACACTCGATCCGCACTTCTTCCACCTGACCTCGAACACCGAGATCGACAAGCTGATCTACAGCGGGCTGGTGACGCAGGACGCGAACCTGAAGGTGATTCCGGACCTGGCGGTGAGCTGGCGCACGATCGATGAAACGCATTGGGAATTCAAGCTGCGGACAGGCGTGAAGTGGCAGGACGGTTCGCCGTTCACCGCGGACGACGTGGTGTTCAGCTATCAGCGGGCGCGCAACGTGCCGAACAGTCCGGCGAGCTTTCTGCAGTTCCTCAAGCACGTGACGACGACGACGGCGGTGGATGACCACACGGTGGTGATCGAGACCGATCAGCCGGATCCGATCCTGCTGAACGAGATCCTGAACGTCTGGATCGTGTCTCGCAAGAACGGCGAGAACGCGACGACCGCCGATTATAATTCGGGCAAGGCGGCGATCGGCACCGGACCGTATCGCGAGGTCGAGTGGGTGCCGGGCGACCACATCATGCTGGAGCGTTTCGATGGCTATTTCGGCGCCAAGCCGGAATGGCAGCGCGTCACCTACAAGCCGATCACCAACGATGCGTCGCGCGTCGCGGCAGTGCTGAGCGGCGATGTCGACCTGATCAGCAACGTGCCGGGCAACGACGCCGTCGACGCTGAAGGACAATCCGAAGATCACGCTTGGCACGATGGAAAGCAATCGATGCTACTTCTGGACGCTGGACGTCGATCGCGACCCGTCGCCGCAGTTTACCGATATGGACCGCAAGCCGCTGAGCAAGAACCCGCTGAAGGACGTACGGGTGCGGCGCGCGATGTCGATGGCGATCGATCGCGGCGCGCTGGTGAGTAGTGTGATGCAGGGGCAGGCGGTCGAGGCCGCGCAGTTCATGCCGGCGGGTATGCCGGGCACCAGCGCGAAACTGAAGCCGGTGGCGTACGATCTCGCCGGTGCGAAGAGGCTGTTGGCCGAGGCGGGATAGGGTGGCGGCTTCGGGTTGACGATAAACTCCAGCAATGATCGCTATCCGAACGACGCGCAGGTCAACCAGGCGGTGGCACAGATGTGGAGCCGGCTTGGCCTGAAGACCACGGTGGATGCAATGCCGAAGGCGGTGTATTTCCCGCGTGTCACCAAGCTGGAGTTTTCCGTGTTGCTGAGCGGCAACTCCACTGACACCGGCGAGCCGCTGTCGCAGTTGCAATATCTGCTGGGGACATACGATGCGAAGAAAGGCATCGGCGCCGGGAACTACGGGCGCTATTCCAGTCCGCATCTCGACGCGATACTTGGCAAGGCGGCGATGACGATGGATGACGGCGAGCGCGCCGCTTTGCTGGCAGAGGCGTACGAGTTCGCCATCGGCGACGAAGTTGCGGTGATACCGATGCTGTTCCCGATCACCACCTGGGCGATGAAGAAGGGCCTCACCTACGGCGGCTTCCCGCAGGAGGCGACGGTGGCTTCATTGGTGCACGTGGCAAAGTGACGCCTGGGATGACACCAAGGGCCAGTTACATTGTCATTGCGAGGAGCGCAGCGACGAAGCAATCTCGGTCAAGTTTGGCGCGCACAGCGTGGAGATTGCCGCGTCGCTTTGCTCCTCGCAATGACAGTTCAAAATGTACTACGCCGCCTCGGCCAACTGCCCGTTGATCGTCAGGCCCTGCGATCCGGCGGATACATGCACAGTGTCGCCTTCCTTCACCGCGCCCTCCAGGATCAGCGACGCCAGCGGGTTCTGCAGGCTGCGCTGGATAACCCGCTTCAGCGGACGTGCGCCGTAGGTGCTGTCGTAGCCTTCGCTGGCCAGCCACTCGAGTGCGCTGCGGTCCAGTTCCAGCCCGACCTTTCGGTCTGCCAGCAGCTTGCGCAGGTGATCGAGCTGAATCGACACGATGCTCGCCATGTCGCTGCGCTGCAGGCGACGGAACAGGATGATCTCGTCCAGACGGTTGAGGAACTCAGGGCGGAAATGATGCCGCACGATGGTCATTACCTGACCCTGCACCATCGCTGTCGGCTCACCGTCCGGCTGTGCGGCCAGGATGTCGCTGCCGAGGTTTGAGGTCAGCACGATGATGGTGTTCTTGAAGTCAACCGTGCGGCCCTGTCCGTCGGTCAGGCGGCCATCGTCCAACACCTGGAGCAGGACGTTGAACACGTCCTCATGTGCCTTCTCGACCTCGTCGAACAGGATCACCTGATACGGCCGCCGACGCACCGCCTCGGTCAGCACGCCGCCTTCGTCGTAGCCGACATAGCCGGGCGGCGCGCCGATCAGACGCGCGACGGCGTGGCGCTCCATGAACTCGCTCATGTCGATGCGCACCATCGCGCGCTCGTCGTCGAACAGGAATTCGGCGAGCGCCTTGCACGTCTCGGTCTTGCCGACGCCGGTGGGGCCTAGGAACAGGAAGCTGCCGATCGGCCGGTTCGGATCCTGCAGGCCGGCACGCGCGCGGCGCACCGCGTTGGCGACAGCCTTCAGCGCCTCCTCCTGGCCGACGACGCGTTTGCGCAACTGCTCTTCCATGCGCAGCAGCTTGTCGCGTTCGCCTTCCATCATCTTGTCGACCGGGATGCCGGTCCAACGCGACACGACGCCGGCTATCTGCGACTCAGTGACCGCCTCGTTCACCAGCTTGCCGTCGGATGACGCCGCCAGCTTCCTCTCGATCTCAGGAATTACGCCGTAGAGCAGCTCCGAAGCGCGCGCGAGGTCGCCGCGACGCTGCGCGATCTCCACTTCGCTGCGCGCCTGGTCCAGACGTTCCTTCAACTTCTGGGTTTCCTGCACCTGCTCCTTTTCCGCCTGCCACTTCGCGGTCAGCGCATTCGAACTCGTCTTCAAGATCGGCCAGTTCCTTCTCGAGTCTCTCGAGGCGATCCCGCGATGCGGCATCCTTCTCCTTGCGCAGCGCCTCGCGCTCGATCTTGAGCTGGATCACCCGACGATCGAGCTCGTCCAGCTCTTCGGGCTTGCTGTCCACTTCCATGCGCAGCCGGCTTGCGGCTTCGTCGACGAGGTCGATCGCCTTGTCGGGCAGGAACCGGTCGGTGATGTAGCGGTTCGACAGCGTAGCCGCGGCGACCAGCGCGCCATCGGTGATGCGCACGCCGTGATGCAGCTCGTATTTCTCCTTGATGCCGCGCAGGATCGAGATGGTGTCCTCAACCGACGGCTCGCCCACGAACACCGGCTGGAACCGCCGCGCCAGCGCCGCGTCCTTCTCGATATGCTTGCGGTACTCGTCGAGCGTGGTGGCGCCGATGCAGTGCAGCGTGCCGCGCGCCAGTTCCGGCTTGATCAGGTTCGCAGCATCCATCGAGCCTTCGGCGCGGCCGGCGCCCATCAGGTTGTGCAGCTCGTCGATGAACAGGACGATCTGTCCCTCGGCCGACTCCATCTCCTTGAGCACGGCCTTCAGCCGCTCCTCGAACTCGCCGCGATATTTCGACCCGGCGACCAATGCGCCGAGATCGAGCGCCAGCAGCTGCTTGCCCTTCAATGCCTCGGGCACGTCGCCATTGACGATGCGCAGCGCGAGGCCGTCGACGATGGCGGTCTTGCCGACGCCAGGCTCGCCGATCAGCACAGGATTGTTCTTGGTACGGCGCGCCAGCACCTGGATGGTGCGGCGGATTTCCTCATCGCGCCCGATGACCGGGTCGAGTTTTCCCTCGCGCGCCAACGCTGTTATGTCGCGGGCGTATTTCTTCAACGCGTCGAAGTTCGACTCGGCATTCGGGCTGTCGACCGTGCGGCCCTTGCGGATGTCGTTGACCGCCTTCTCCAACGCCTGGGCAGTCGCGCCGGCGTTGCGCAGCGCACGGGCAGCGGGCGTGTCGGAGGCAGCGATTGCCACCAGCAGCCGGTCCTGCGCGACGAACTGGTCGCCGGCCTTGGTCGCGGCCTGCTGCGCGGCATCCAGGATGCGCACGAGGTCAGGCGTGATCTGCGGCTGGCCGGCGCCTGAGCCTTGCACCTTTGGCAGCCGCTCCAGTTCGGTCCCGACCGCGGCGAGCGCCGCCTTCGGGTCGCCGCCTGCGGTCTTGATCAGGCCGGCGGCCGCGCCTTCCTCGTCGTCCAGCAGCGCCTTCAGCAGGTGCTGCGGCGTGATCTGCTGGTGAAACTCGCGTATTGCGATGGTCTGGGCGGCCTGCAGGAAGCCACGCGCCCGCTCGGTGAATTTCTCAATGTCCATCTCTATGTCCCTGTAACTAGGCGACCGGTCACAGCCCATCCCTGATCAGGCAACGGAAACGTGACCCTTTGGCAATCCAAGTGGGTCCAGGCACACTATGTCTCAAGAGGGAGCGACCCATGCGTATCGAATACCTGTACCGCTACCCGGTGAAGGGGCTGACCGCAGAGGCATTGGATGCGGCGGAGGTAGAGGAGGGTGGCTGCATTCCATGGGACCGCGCCTTTGCCCTGGCGCAGGGCGATGCCGGCTTCGATCCGGAGCGGCCGCAATGGCTGCAAAAGGCCAACTTCATGTGCCAGATGAAGAACGCACGAATCGCGGCGCTGTTTTCCTTCTTCGAGCCGCGCACCGGCATGCTGGCGATCCGCGCGCCAGACGGATCAGCCGTGGTGGAGAACGCGCTGACCCACGACGGACGCGAGCGGATCGGCGCGTTTCTGGCCAGCTACATGGGCGAGGAGGCACGGGGCGCGCCGCAGTTCCACCACGTGCCAGGCCATAGCTTCTGCGACCAGCGTCGGAAGGTCGTCAGCCTGATCAATATCGCCAGCCTGCGCGACTACGAGGCGAAGGTGGGCGCGCGCCGCCACCGGCGTCGGTTCCGCGCCAATGTGTGGTTCAGCGGCGCGGCCGCATGGAGCGAGCGCGACTGGGTAGGCCATCAGCTCCAGGTGGGGGGCGCCGTGCTTCAGGTGACCAGGCCGATCACCCGTTGTCCGGCGACGGAGGTCAATCCGGAAACAGCAGAGCGCGATGTCGATACGCTGGAGGAGCTGCGACGGCTGTACGGCCATGTCGAACTAGGCGTGCATGCCGAAGTGATCGAGGGCGGCCGGTTCGCGGTTGGAGACGCGATCGAGGTCTTGCCGGAGTAGGCCCGTTTGGCGGTGTGTATTTGACGCGGCCTATGGCGCACTCTGGGCTTGCTGGGGAACAACGTGAATCGCTGTCGTTGTCATTTGGGTTCTCCGCTGGCCGGCCTGCCAGATACGCGCCGCTTGGCACGATGCGTGTGGGCAGCCGCCCTCGCCGCCAGCGTCGCCATCAGCGCCCCTGGCCAACGCAAGCGGCGCTGATAGCTGTTGCGCGGCAGCCGGTGCATCGATCGCATTTCCTCCTGCGTCGGCTTGAGTTTGGTCACGTCAATGCAAGCCGGTCCCATGTTCTCGGGCTGCTCGAGCCGCAGGGTTGGCAGCAGGTCCGGCGCGGCGGCTGCCCGATCGCTCAGCGGCGCGCCAAGGTCAAACAGCGCATTCAACGTTGAAATGATCGATGTATGATCGAATGGTGGTCCGCCTGCCGGTGCCCGGAGAATGCTGCCCGCCGGGACGTAAGGCGAGACGATGACAGCCGGCACGCGAGGGCCGAAACGATCGAAGGCGAACCCGTTGGAGGCGGGACGACCCGTGGGGACCGCGGCAGGTGGCGGCACGTGGTCATAGCAGCCGCCATGCTCGTCGAAGATGATGACGAGGAGCGTGCGATCCCAGGCCGGGCCGGCGCGCACAGCATTGTACAGCGCCGCGACCAGTTGCTCGGCAAACGCCACGTTATGCGGCGGGTGAGCGTCGTTTGGTACGCGATGCAGCAGGCGGCTCGTGAAGTAGCGCGGTTCGATGAAACTGTAGTTCGGAAGCCGCCCGTCCGCCGCATCCTCAAGAAATTCGGGATCGAAGAAGCGGAAATGCGTGGGAATTCGCAGCCACAGATCGACCAGTGAGGCAGTCTGCGGCGCGTCCTGGAAGTAGACCTTCCAGCTTCGCCCGCGCGACTCCAGGCGGCGAAACACGCTGGGCAGAAGGAAGGGCAGCGGGATGGCGGTGTTGTTCACCGCGCCGCCACTGCTGCCCGCGTGTGCGAACAGGCGGTTGGGCCAGGTCTCGCTGGGCACGGACGAGAACCAGCGGTCAGACACACCAAAGCTGCGAGCAAGCGTGCTGAGCACCGGCAGTTGCTCGGGCGTGAAGCAGTGCATGGCGGATCGAGGGTCCAACGGCGTGCTGTTCGCAGGCTGGCGCATGTAGTTGTCGACGAACCCGTTCATCCTTGGCGTGCCGTCCGCGTGCAGGCCGAAGATCTGCATGCGGACGTCGTCGAACAGCTCGCCGGGATCGGGATCAGGGATGCTGGCGGCTTCGGGCGTGAGCGAGCCGTCGTTCCAGACCGGGACCTGCTGCTCTGTGCCGTCGTCGTGATGCCACGGATTGGCTTCGTCGCCGCGCAGCCCATCGAAATCCGGCCGGTCCCGGTACAGCCACCCGAGCATGCAGTCGAAGGAGCGGTTCTCCAACATGAGAACCACGACGTGTTCAATCCGGGCCATGCGGGCGGAGCAACGATGAACGGCGGCGCGGGTTCCTACACGACTGAGCCAGGTGGAAACGAGGGCCGCCGCTTTTCCATGTGGGACGCCAGGCCTTCTTTCGCCTCCGGTCCGCTGAAGCCGATGAATTCCAGCGCGAGGGAGGCGTCGAAAGACGGGCCTGCCATCCGCAGCCAGTTGTTCAGAGCGTACTTGGTCCAACGGATGGCGCTTTGCGCGCCTTCCGCCAGCCGCACCGCGATCTCCAGTGCCTTCGCGTCCAGTTCGGCATCCTCGACCGCCAGCGAGACGAGCCCGATCCGCTCGGCCTCGGCGCCGGTCACCGCATCGCACAGCAGCAGGTAGTACTTCGCCTTCGCCAGCCCGCACAGCAGCGGCCAGACAATCACCGAATGATCGCCCGCCGCGACGCCAAGCCGCGTGTGGCCGTCGATGATGCGCGCATCCTTGGTGGCGATCGATATGTCGGCCAGCAGGCCACATACCAGGCCGGCGCCCACTGCCGGTCCGCGCATTGCACTGACCACCGGCTTGCCGCAGTTGATGATATTGTAGACGAGATCGCGCGCCTCCTTCCAAACCCGCGCGCGGGTCTCGAAGTCCGCGATCACCTGCTCGACCATCCTGAAGTCGCCACCTGCCGAGAAGGCGCGACCTGCGCCGGTGATGATGACGGAGTTCACCTCCGGATCGGCATCGACATCGCGCCAGACTTCGCCGAGTTCGCGATGCATCACAGCATCGACCGGGTTCAGACGTTCCTCACCACCGCCCATGGTGATGCGCAGCACGCGCGGATGCGGCCGGTCGAAGCTCAGACGCGTGTAATGTGCATAGCGGTCTGACATCGGCATCTCCTGAATACGCTGTCATCGGGTTCGTTAGGCCGGGCGTAATCGACCGAGCGCCGTCTCCGCCCGCCGTCGCAGCGTGCCGATCCGACCCACGCCGGCCAGCCGCCGGTCGAGAAAGCCCAGCGTCGCGGAATCATCCTCGCCGGCGTCGCGCAACCAGAACAGCACGGTTGTCGCGTACACCGCCGCAAGGATGGCTCGCTTGGTGTACCAACTGAAGTCGGCCGATTGATCGCCAGCCGCATGCCATATCGCATCGACCGTTCGCGCCGTGCATGCCGCAGCCAACCGCGCATTGCGTGGTAGCGCCAGCAGCGCGAGCGCGCGGCGGACCGCCTCCTTGTGCGGCCGGTTCTGCGCCAGCCGTAGCGCGATCACCGCGCGCACTCGCTGATGCAGCCGCAGATCGGGATCCAGTGTAGTGGAGGCGGTTTCCATCCGTCGGTCCGCCCAGTCGCAGAACGCCTCGATCATGTCGGCGGTGCCACCGGGGAACAGCAACTCGGCATCCTCGGGGGATACGCGAATGTCGGTGAGCCCCATGCGCAGCGAACGGCGCGTCCAGCCGTCGAACGGCACATGCAGCAGCATGGCGGCGATGGCCGCATCACGTTCGGCGCTTCGCTCGGGAGGTGTCATCGGCCGTCCTGCTGCGCGGCCGCGGCGCGCGCCAGTTCTTCGGTGAAGCCGAACAGCGAGAAGTCCTGCATCCGCATCGGATACAGGATGCCATCCAGATGGTCGTACTCGTGCTGGACCACGCCGGCGTGGAAGCCAGATACTTCCCGGGAGATTGGTCGGCCGTCGCAGTCGACGCCGCGATAGCGGATACGCGGCGCGCGTGGCACCGCGGCACGCAGCCCGGGGATCGACAGGCAGCCCTCCCAACGCAGGATGCGGTCCTCGGTCAGCAGTTCGATTTCCGGATTGATCACGACGGTGTTGCCAATCGGTGTGTCCGCCGCGTCCTCGTTGCCGCGTGCCTCGGAGACGCGAAACACGAACAGCCGCAGCGGCACATGGACCTGTGGCGCTGCAAGCCCCGCGCCAAACGCGTCCTCCATCGTCTCCATCATGTCGGCGACGAGGCGGCGGATCTCCGGCGCCCCTGGATTCGCCACCGGCTCACACATTTGCAACAGCACAGGATGTCCCATGCGCGCTATCTTCAGAATGGCCATATGTTCCTCCGGAGCCTGTCCACGGGTTGACCCGAGGCGTGGGCTGGCGAATTGTCCTCGCGGCATGATATAGGGCGCGTCCCCGATCGTCGGGGACGGATGCAACTGAGAAGGAGAAGGCGGCCAAGTGCAAGTACTGGTGCGTGACAACAATGTCGATCAGGCGCTGAAGGCGCTCAAGAAGAAGATGCAACGGGAAGGGATCTTCCGCGAGATGAAGCTGCGGCGGCACTACGAGAAGCCGTCGGAGCGTCGGGCCCGCGAGGCGGCCGAGGCGGTCCGTCGCGCCCGCAAGCTGGAACGCAAGCGGCTCGAACGCGAAGGCTTCTGACGGCTTTCCGTCGATAGCAGCAAGCGAGGGGGCGGTACATACACGCCCCTGATCTTGCCACGGTGCGCCCTTGAGCCTACGGTCCAATTGGACCAGCGTTTTAGGGCGAGTCCCCTATGTTCACGCCAGACCAAAGCCGGCAGCAGGCCGTATTCGACCGGCTGCGCCAGGGCATCCTTGCCGGCACGTTGCCGGCCGGCGCACGGCTGCCACCCACTCGTGCGCTCGCCGAGGAGTTGGGAGTGGCGCGACAGACGGTGGTTCTGGCCTACGAGCGGCTGGCCTCCGAGGGCTATGTACGTGCCCGCACCGGCAGCGGTACCTACGTCGCCCCCGATCTGCCGGACGCGGCCCCGGCCCCGGCAGTGCCACCGCCGACGGCCGCAAGTTCGCTCTCCCGTCGCGGTCAAAGCCTTGCCGCCGTTCCCGCCTCGGCCGCGCCGCGTGAAGCCGGCCTCGGTACGCTGCTCGCCGGCGGCATCCCCGCGCCCGATCTGTTCCCCAAGGAGGCCTGGGCGCGCTGCGCCGTGCGGGTGCTGAAGTCGCTGTCCAGCGATATCACCGGCTATCCGCCTCCGCAGGGGCTGACTGAATTGCGCGGCCAGATCGCTGCACACCTGGCCGCGACGCGCGGGCTGCTGGCCGATCCCGCCAACATCGTGGTGACTGCGGGCACGCAGCAGGCGTTGCGCATAGCTGCGGAACTCCTGCTGGATCCAGGCGACGCCGCGTGGGTGGAGGATCCCGGCTACATCGCCGGCCGTGGTGCGTTGCTCGCGGCCGGTGCCTCGCCGGTGCCCGTCCTCAGCGATGCCGAGGGGCTCGATGTCGCCGCCGGCATCCAGCGCGCGCCGGACGCCCGTCTGGCGTTGGTCGCGCCATCGCACGCCACGCCGCTGGGTGGCGCGCTGCCGATCGGCCGACGCCTCGCGTTGCTCGACTGGGCAGGCCGGGCAAATGCCTGGATCCTGGAGGACGATTGCGATTCGGAATTCCGCTGGAGCGGCCACCCACTGCCGCCGCTCGCGACCCTCGATCGCGCCGGACGGGTGATCTATTGCGGCACATTCAGCAAGACTCTGGCGCCTGCATTGCGTCTCGGCTTCGCCGTGGTGCCGGCGCCGCTGGTCGCGGCATTCGTGCGCGTCGGCACGCTGATGGATCGCGGCATCGACACGCTCAACCAGGCGATCCTGGCGGAGTTCATGCGGCAGGGACTGCTGTCTCCGCATGTCCGCCGCATGCGGACCGAGTATGCCCGCCGCAGGGCGGCACTGCTGGCGGCGATCGCGCGACATGCGCCCTCGATTGCGCCCATTCCGGCGCCCGGTGGACTGCACATGGTCGGGCGGTTGCCGGACGGCATGGACGAAGAAACCGCGGTGCTGGCCTGCCGTGGCCGCGGCCTCGCGGTGTCGCCGCTGGGCGCGTATTACGCCGGGCCGCGACGCATGGCCGGGCTGGTCATGGGATTCGCCGGCACGCCGACAGCGTTGGCTGCCGATACTGCGCGCCGTCTGGAGGCTGCGCTGCGAATGGGTGGCGGCAAGTGACCAATAGCTCCCTTCCCTGAAGGCAGTTTGTTGAACCAGTGGCGGATCAGCTCGGTCTCATGGCTCGATGCATCGTCCATGACGACATGGACTTCGAGAGCCGCTGTCGCACTTTGTTGCGCGATGTCGAGGAAGTGCGGAACTTTTGTGAGCCGTTGACTTGCCGATGATGGTTTCTGATGTCACATCCAACGCGCCCAGCAGCGAGGTGGTCCGACATCGTTTGTAGTCGTGTGTGCGTCATTCGACGTAGCCTGGGCGCATCGACAGCATCAGTTGCATGCGATACAAAATTCTGGATTTTTTGCGCCTCCCCATCGGAGCATCGCACGAGTGCACGCTACCGTGGGTTGAGGCGCAGGCCAGCAACTTTGGGCAGTTTCGCGGTGAGCAGCGGATTCGTTCGACGTGGATGTGTGTTCTGAGCCTAGGTGAGAGACGAATGACGACATGCAATTCGATCAACAAGGCGAGTGGTGCCGCGCGATGAGTCGCCGGCGGTGGATGCTTGCGGTGGCTTTGCTGGGCTGTTGCGGCCTTCCGGTGTATTCGGCGGCCGGCGAGAATGACACCGGCAACCGTGACACCACGGTCGTGGCTGGCTCCCGCAACGGTAATGTGATCGCGGCGACCTTCCAGTCTCATTGGGCCGGCATGGCGCAGACCCTCGTCGGCAACAGCGCAGCAGTCGGTGGTGGTGAGCCGCACAAGGAACCGGTCGCGGTCACCCGCACTGGCAGCGGGACCTTCCGGGTCAACGAGGGCCATATCGTCGGCCCGAGCGGGCAACCCTTCATTGCCACCGGCGTGAGCACCTATTGCGAGCCGCCGGGAGACGATATTTTCGACGTGCGGGGCTGCAAAACCGCGATTACGAACTTCTCGACTGGCGCGCCCCTCACTTCTGTCTTTCCAAATATCAACTATGTTCGCTGGTGCACGAGTTCAGTCAAAGCACCACTGCCACCAGCCGCGTGGTTCAGCCGATTTGTCGATACAATGACCGCATTGCACATCGTCACGGTCATACAGGACTGCGACTATCCAACCACGCTGACGGATGGCACGCTGAACAATGCGGAGAAGGCTTACGTGGGCTGGGCGTCGGCGTTCAATGGAAATCCGTATGTCTGGTTCGCGACGCAGAATGAGCCAAACGACACGAAGCTGCAGAACGCCATGATCTCGGGCATCTACAAAGCTATTCGGGGGACCGGCAACAACACGATCATACTGATCGACCCCGCAACCTACTCGACGGCTGGCATGAACGCATCAATGTTCCGGGAACTCAACAACGTGGTATGGGACGTGCATTTTTATGGCTGGATACCAGCGGCCTGCATCTATTCTTGCGAACCCGCCGCGTCGCTGGCCGGCGATATCAAAGCGATGGAAGCGATCACAAGTGCTGACGGCGTGATACCAACCATCATAGGTGAGTTCGGGGGTGCAACCGACGGCTGCGTCGAGGACTCGAACGCGGAGGCCGTGATACAGGCAGTGCTCGGTAGCGGACATGGCTTCGCGGCGTGGTACTGGAACGGGGGAGATTGCAAAAAGCCTGGGCGGCTAGGTTCAGACAACCTGCTGGCGGGCCCGAACTTTGATCGTGCTCCGTTCAGCCTCACGCCGTTCGGACGAATGGTGGCCACGGCCATACAGAACGGCCCCGGGCCGAATACTGGCGACTCGACCTCGGGCGCAAGTGGCACAGAGAGACGGCTCGGCCGCTGACACACGGGCGGAGAAGGTGAACGTGGAGGACCAATTTGCCTGAGATGTTTGGCGAGCAGCAGAATGCCGCGGTCCTGTCCATCATCGTGCCCGTACATGACCGCGAGCGATTTGTCGGCCGCTGTCTTGACAGCGTGCTGACGGAAGACATGACGGGGTGTGAGATCATAGCGATCGATGATGCATCGTCGGACCGCTCGGTGGAGGTGCTACAAGCCTACGGCAATCAAATTCGATTGCTACGCCATTCGCGCAACAAAGGTGTGGTATTGGCGCGAGCCACGGGTGTCGCGCACGCGAACGGTGAGTGGGCGATGTTCCTCGACAGCGATGATGAACTGATCCGCGGCTCCCTCGATCGTATCCGCCAGAGACTGCTCGCGATGCCTTCCAGCATCGATTGTGCGCTGTTTCGGTGCCGCTGGGACAACGGGCGCATCTCGCCCGATCCCATGCCGGTTCACGATACATTGGACTATGAGGCCTATTTGCGATTCGCGGAAATCGACCCCGACCACCTTGAATTCTTAACTTGTGTTCGGATAAGAAGTATTGCCGCAATGGGAATGACCGGCAATCGCTTCGAAGACCTGTTTTGGTTCAATTTCTACAAGGAATACAGATCCAAGGCGTTCCCCGACATCGTAAGATTATATCACCAGGATGCAGACAACCAGTTGACTGATCGAATGTCGGCGACGTCGAAGGACGATATCGATCTCGCGATTAGCAGAGCTGACATGATGACTCAACTTCTTGCTGTGCATGGCACCGCCATGCGAGAGTTTTCTCCCAGGCTATTTCAACGTTACGCGTCCGCGCTGGCTTCGTTGGAGTTCCAGCTCGGTCGTCGGAATCAAGGGTTTCAATATAGCGTTCAGGCCATCCGGACGCGACCTTGGCGTCTGCGACCATGGATAATACTGATATTGGGACTGGCCGGCGTGGTCGACCTTGCCAGAGGGATGCGAACGCGCCTGCGTAGCCAGATGAAGACCTGACATAGCCGGGGATGACTGAGGCGCGACGCATCCGCCGTTGGCTGCCAGCGGGTTATTGCAGCGTTGGCAGGGCATCGGCTCATCGATGCCCCACCGTGCAACAACCCCGCGCCGCGTTTCGTGCCGCGTCAGACCCTCAGCAGCACATCGCCGTCCTCGATCTTTAGCTCGAACACCTTCAGGTTCGCCTCGGCCGGCGCACACAGAGCCTTGCCGGTACGTATGTCAAAGCGCGCCGCATGCAGCGGGCACTCGATGCAGCCATCCTCCAGCCAGCCGTCGGAGAGCTGGGCGTACTCATGGGTACATATATTGTCGGTGGCGCGATATTCGCCACCTGGCAGGTGAAACAGCGCTATCTCATGGTCGCCGACCCGCACCGGGTGCACCTGGCCCTCGGCCACGTCCACCGCACTCGCCACCCGCACCCACTCGCCGTCCGCCATAACGCTCTCCTGGTTCCTGTTCATGCACAACATGCCAGCCGGCGCGGGGCCGGCCAAGCACCGGTTGCTCACGGCGTCGGCAGACACCTAGACTGGGTCGAATTCCGGGGTGTTGGAGGTACCATGTCGGCATCCGGACTGATGCGTATCAGCCTGCTTGCGGCGGTCACGATCGCCGCCGTCCAGACCGCTTCGGCGCAGCACGTTGTGCTCGATGCGCCTGGGATAATGGGCCAGAAGAAGGCGCCAGCCCCGCCGCCGCCGCGCGCTCAACCCACCGTGTGGCCGCGGCTCGATCCTGGTGCCGTGCTCTGTCGCACTGCGGACGATCTTGACCGCCACGCCGCCAATATGACGGCGCGCGCGAGCGGCGGCGATAGCCAGGCAGCCGACTGCCAGATAATCGCTCAGCCAACCGGGATTCAGATTCTAAGCCGGCAGGGGCTCGGCCGCACCGAAGTCAAGCTGAGTACGTCCGACAACATGATCGGCTGGACAGATGTCTGGCTGCCCGACAAGGCGCCTGTGGCCCGATGACGCACATCATAGTGGGGGCCGGGCAGGCAGGCGGCTGGGCCGCGATCGCCATGCGGCAGGCCGGCTATGACGGCCGGGTCCTGCTGATCGGCGATGAACCATGGCGCCCGTATGAGCGTCCGCCCTTGTCCAAGGCTGTGCTGACAGATGAGCCGGAGCCGCCCATCACGTTCTTTCACGCGGCGGAACGCTATGAAGATCAGCGGATCGAGTTGGTGCTGGGAGCCACGGCAACTGAGCTGGATCCCGCCGGGCATCGCGTCCGCCTGTCTGACGGCCGGAGTTTGGATTACGACCGGCTCGTGCTCACGGTGGGCGGCAGGGCCCGGCATCTGCCGATCCCGGGCGGTGACAAGGCGCTCTATCTACGCACTATCGAGGACGCACGACTGATCCGGGGCAAACTTGCGACGACGCCGCGTGTCATTTGCATCGGTGCCGGCGTGATAGGGCTTGAGATCGCCTCATCAGCGCGCAGACGCGGCGCCGAGGTGACAGTGCTGGAAGCGCTGCCGCGCGCCATGGGGCGAAGTGTGTCACCCGAGGGTGCTCTTTTCGTTGAGACGCTGCATCGCGATGCCGGCGTGGCGCTGCATTTCGGGGTGATTGTCGATGCAATCGAGGATGCCCCAGCGGGCGGATTGCACGTGATCTGCCGTGGCGGTGGCGAATTCCACGCCGACCTCGTGATTGCCGGCGTCGGCATGCAGCGCAATCTTGCATTGGCCGAAAATGCCGGCCTGGCGCTGGAAGGCGGCATTGTAGTCGATGAATTCGGCCGCAGCAGCGCGACTGACGTCTATGCGGCGGGCGATGTCACAGCATTCCATCATCCGCTGTTCGATCGACGGCTGCGGCTGGAAGTCATGGCGGCACGCGCAGAACCATGGCATTGCCGTCGGCAAGGCGACGTGCGGCGACACGACGCCCTATGACGATGTCCCGTGGTTCTGGACTGACCAGCATGGCGTGAACCTGCAAGTGGCGGGATTGCCAGCCGATGCAGTACGGACGATCGTTCGCGCGAACGCGCCGCCCGAGGTGTTCACCGCGGTTCATCTGGCCGAGGATGGCAGCGTGGTCGGCCTTACCGCCGCCAACAATCCGCGCGATATCCGTGTGGGTCAGGCGCTGATCCGGGCGAAACGCCCCGTTGATCAGGACATCGTCGCCGACCCGAGTGTGCCATTGCAGCGGCTCATAGGGCGTTGAAGTACCGCCCCAGCGAACTGGGGCGGTACGGGGTGATTATGCAGGTCGGTAGAATTCCATCAGTGGCCCGTCTGCGCGACCAGCCACGCGGACAATCGGTCCTGCAATTGCCCACCGAAGGGTGACAAAGAGCCGATAGAGATACACGCCCGCTCCAGGGGGGACCACAACGTTTGGCGGCATTGGCACGACGATCGTGTGTTTCGCTGGAGTGACCGACGGGATGACGGCAGGAAAGCCCGGCAAGGTGATGTTCGGACCTGGACCACTGACGCTCTCAAGAAACGCATCCAACTGCCACGCACCGGCAGCGGCCCCGCCGACCGTGGCCCAGTGGAAAGTCAGCTCCCAGGGGTCCGGATCGTTCGGAGCAACGCCGGTGCCGATCGTAAGGAAAGTATCCGGAGCCGGGGCAGTCCCCAGATTGTTCAGGATGCAGAGGGGCTCTGTTTCTGTCGGGAAATCGGGATTTGCCTCGATAGCGAAAGGGACTGGATTGCCTACATTCACGAAGCGGAAAGGAAAAGCGGTGCTCATATTCTTTCCTCCTGTTGTGGTTGATTGCTGCATGGATGGACCATCCATCCATCCTCAGCACGATGGTCCAACTATCGTGCAAGCTGTGTGAGACACCTCACACTTCGCGCAAATAGCCACGCGGTGGAACACAAGAGAAAAGGGGTCAGATACCCACTATCGTTGGAGTGTGGCTCACGCCGGCATTGTCATCGCGAGGAGCGAAGCGACGAAGCAATTTCGTTCGACGAGGTAAACCTACGATGGTGATTGCTTCGTCGCTACGCTCCTCGCAATGACAGCATACATTAGCCTCTTCGGATGTATGGACTTACCGCATCGAGCAGCTTTGCGGACGGCGCGAGGCGTGGTCCCTCTCCCTCGTCAACCGGCGGCACGACAGTCACATGCCAGGCGCGCAGAGTCTTGAGCGATGCCTGCGCCATGGGGTGATCCAGCAGCGGTTGGTTCAGCGACGGACCCACAATCACCGGCGTACGGCGCCCAATTGCCTCGGCAACCACGGACAGAGCCAGGCTGTCGGCAATGCCGTGTGCGAGTTTGTTGAGCGAATTGAAGCCGCACGGCGCGAACAGCACCACCCCCCGCGGAGGTCGTGGCCGGATGGCCAGATCAAAATACGATTCGACGACCTGCGCGCCCGCGACATCGGCCAGGTCACGCGGAGCGATCACACGCGAAGCGTTCGGTGTCGGGATCGCGATGACGGTCGAACAGCCAAGTCCAAGCAGTCCACGAAGCAGCTCCGGACCGCGCGCCGCCGTGGTCGTGCCGCTCAGTACCAAGTACGCAACTTCAAAACGTTCGCTACCAGCCGCCTCATCGAGACTTATCGCACCGATCCGGTTATGCTTCACCAATTGGCTACAGTAGGATGCGGCGCTCGGACCGTCCATCGCGGATAAACAATGGAGCATGCGTCATGATGCCTGCCGAATTTGACGTCACGGAGAAAGTCATCTTCATTACAGGAGCCGGACGCGGCATCGGCCGAGGCATTGCTGAGGTGCTGGCCGAGGCTGGCGCCGATATCGCACTCAATGCTTTGACGCCAAAATACGTGGAGGGTGCGGCGACGGATATCGCGGCGGCTTCTGGACGACGCGTCGTTCCGGTCATCGCCGACATGACGAAAGCGGATGATGTTCGGCGCGCAGTCGATTTCGATCCTCGCCACGTTCGGCCGCATCGACGTTCTGGTGAACGCGCTTGGCGATTCCATTCGGAAGCCGCTGGTCACCCTGCCTGGCGACGACGAAGCCGCTGCGGGTGTCTCGGACGACGAACTCCGGTTCATCATGGACATTAACCTGACCGAGGCATTGCTGTGCACGCGCGCGGTCGGCCCGCATATGTTGGCACGTCGCTCCGGCAAGGTGATCAACATTGCATCCTGGACCGCGCATCAAGGCGGTCGGGACATGGTTATCTACACGACGGCCAAGACCGCGCTTGCCGGGTTTACCCGCGCGCAGGCCCTCGAGTGGGCGCCATATAATGTGCAGGTCAATGCAATTGCACCGGGCCTCTTCCCCGACGTTGTGACGTCCGGCGAAGAGCGTGTCAGACAAAGCACCATTCGGGCCGAGCAGACTGTGCCGCTCGGGCGCCCAGGGCGGCTTCGCGAAGTCGGGTATCTGGCGCTCTATCTGGCGTCGAGCGCGTCGGACTACATGACCGGGCAGACTATTCTGCTCGACGGTGGTCTCTCACTGTAGCCGGCGCCATGGATGGATATGTGATGCAAGAGGAGGAAACCTGCCATGTCTGGTAGCAGTCGCGCGCAAACGTCCAAGCGGGTCGAGCAATTGGCTCCGGAGCTGGAGAAAATCATCTCGGCGTCCGAGCCCATCCACGACCTTGCTGACGGGTTCGGCGGTCCGCACGGGCCGGCGGAAGGACCACTGTGGTGGAAGGAGGATCGCTGCCTGTTGTTCAGTGACATTCATAACAACAGACGCATGAAGTATTTGCCCGGCAGCGGCGTTACAGTATTTCAGGAACCGACAAATCGGGCCAATGGACTGACCAGAGACCTTCAGGGCAGGCTGATCGCCTGTGAACATGACACCCGGCGGGTCACTCGTCAGGAACCGGATGGCAGCATCACGGTGATTGCGAACAGCTTCCAAGGGAGGCAGCTCAACCGGCCCAACGACGTGGTAGTGAAGTCGGATGGCTGTATCTACTTCACCGATCCCTGGACAAGTCCCGCGCCGGCCGAGCAGTGGGACCTGACCTTCTCCGGTGTTTACCGCATCACCCCGGATCTGGGATCGATGACCTTGCTCATCGGAGACTTCGTGGTGCCGAATGGCCTTGCCTTTTCCCCAGATGAAAGCGTGCTCTACATCAACGACTCGCGTCGCGGACACATTCGCGCGTTTGATCTGTTGCCAAACGGCGCGCTCGCAAAACAGACGGACCGGGTGTTTGTCGACTTACGTGGCGACGAGCCTGGTGTCCCTGACGGCATGAAGGTGGATGTGGCAGGGAATGTCTATTGCGGCGGGTCTGGTGGGCTATGGATCATGGATCCGAATGGCAGGAAGCTCGGGCGCATCGTGCACGGGGCGTCTGCCACCACCAATCTGGGTTTTGGTGGCGATGACTGGAAGACGCTGTACTTCACCAGCCGAAACCACCTGGGGTCAGTCAATGTAAAAATTCCTGGTGTTGCGGTGCCGCCGCTGAAGAAATAACCGCCGCGGGCATCGGCCTGCATGTCATTGCGAGGAGCGCGGCGACGAAGCAATCTCCAGCAAGATGCGCACATCGATGGAGATTGCTTCCCGGATCACGTCCGGGACCGCTTCGCTCCTCGCAATGACAGGCTACTATTCGCGCCAGACGCGCCGGATTCGTGCGAGCAGGCCGAGCGCTTGCCACTCGGCTTCGGCCTCGCGCAGCGCATCGGCTGACCGCGTGGCTTCCCAGGCCTCCTGGCGAGCTGCCTCTATCGTCGTCTCGGCCTCGGCAAGATCGTCGCGCAGAGCATCGATCCGATCGCGCAGCGAATTGGCCCGGCTGCGTTCGCCGTTCAGCGCCTGCTGCGTCCGGTCAGCTCGTTCACGCTCGATCCGCACGGCATTCTCCGCGGCCTCCGCCCGCTCGCGCAGAGCGACGACGGACGCCTCCAGTGCGCTGATGGCGTGACTGACATGGGCGTCGGGGTCAAAGCTTCTGCCCGGCGCCGGATCTGACCACGCCGGTGGAACGAGCGCCCGCATGGTGCCGTGGTTGTCCTTCTGGCGCCGCCAGCCACGGCGCAGCACCAGCTTGATTGCCGAAGACGTGGCAATCCTGCGGACCTGCGCCAGTTCCGTATAAGTCATCCAGCGGCTGTCCGCATCGTCTGCGGACCCATTCACTCCCGCCTGCATGCTGGCGTTCCCCTCCCCGCATGTGCGCCCCGACACCAGCATTGGATGCGCTCACGCAAGACGCAAGCGTCCCCATCGCCGCCCTCTCCGTGCCTACCACCCGCCGTCAACGCCGATCGCCTGCCCGGTGACGAACGCGGCGCCATCCGAGGCCAGGTATGCAATCATCGACGCAACTTCGTCCGGGCTGCCGAAGCGGCCGACGGGGATTGCCTTGGCGCGCTCACGGAAACCGACCTCCAGGTCGTCGCCGAATTCGCGGCGATTGGTGCTGATCGCTCGCGAGGTGCGGATCGGTCCTGGCAGCACAGCATTCACCGTGATGCCGCACGGCGCGAGGTCGAACGCCAGTGACTTGGTGAAGCCGACGATGGCCGCCTTTGACGCAGCATAGGCGGTGCGTTTCGCGCCAGGCCGGAACGCCGCGCGCGACGAGACGCTGACGATACGGCCCCAGCCTGCCTTGCGCATCGTCGGCACCGCGGCGCGCGACATCAGGAAGCAACCGCGCGCATTCACTCCCATGGTAAGATCCCAGGCCGCGACCGGAACATCCTCGATCTCGTTGCGGTCCGCGCCCTGCGGTGCGCCGGCGTTGTTCACCAGAATGTCCAGGCGGCCGTAGCGGCGCAGCACCTCGTCCACCATACGCGCGGCGTCCGCCTCGACACTGACATCGCCCAGCGCGGCAGATGCGGTGCCGCCTGTGTCTACGATTGTCTTGACCAGGCTTTCGACGCCGGTCCAGCCGGGGTCCATATCGCCCTGCACGTTGTGTTCGTTGGCGACGCCGGCGGGTGACACGTCGGACACGACCACCGTCACGCCGGCCGCGGCGAGCGCACGTGCGGTCGAACTGCCAATGCCGACCGGTTTGCCGCACCCGGTGATCAGTGCAACGCGTTGCTCATTTGGCATGCGATCCTCCCGATGATCTGGCGGGCACTACGTAAAGTCGCGCGAAACGCCCTCGCCACGTAGCATGGGGCAAATCTCACGCTGATCAAGGCGGCAAGGGGGGCACGACACGATGAGTGGCAACGAAGGGTCCGAGGCGTATCAGCGACCGATCAATCTGACCTACGCGCTCGACGAGCGGCCGCCAGCGGGCAGGCTGCTCCTGCTGGGCCTCCAGTATGCCGTTCTTGATGCGGTATATCTGGTGCTTGTTGCCATTATCGTCCGGCATTCCCACGCGACGTCCGAGGAGCGGATCACCTTGATGGGGATATCCTGTGTGGCGCTAGCGATCGGCACTGTGCTTCAGGCACTGCCGCGCGGCCCGGTGGGATCGGGTTTCATGGCGCCGCCGGTGCTCTCAGCGACCTACATGGGACCCTCGGTCGCCGCGGCGGAGATCGGCGGCATGCGGCTGGTCTTCGGCATGACGATTATTGCCGGACTGATTGAGACACTGATTGCCTTCAGCCTGCGCCGTCTGCGCATCATAATCACACCCGTCGTCAGCGGAATGACCGTGTTCATTGTTGGCTTGCAACTGGGCATCATCGGCATTGGTGAAGTGCTCGACGTCGAACATGAAATGCTGCCCGCGTTCCCGATCCATCTGATGGTGACCATTTCGACCTTGGCCGTGTGCATGGCGCTGAGCATCTGGGGTCGCGGGGTCTGGAAGCTGGTTTGCTCGATCATCGGCCTCGGATTCGGAATGACGGCAGCGTCGGTGGTCGGGCTGATCGACCCGGAGAGACTGGCTGCCGTGGCGAACTCGGCATGGATCGAACTGCCTCGGCCGTCGTTTCTCAATCATGGTTTCGATATCGGTCTGCTGCCGGCCTTCCTTGCGGCCGGTGCGGCCGCGGCGTTTCGCGCGGTCGGTGTGGTGACAACCGCTCAGCGCATCAACAACGCGGCGTGGCGACATCCGGATATGAGCAACATCCGTAAGGGCGTATTCGCGGACGGGCTCGCCAACGTGGCCGGAGGAATGCTTGGCACAGCGGGCATGAGCATCAGTCCATCGATAGTCGGCGTGTCCGGCACGGCGGGAGCAACCAGCCGGATCATAGCCTTTGCCGCGGCTGCTTACCTTCTGATCCTGGGGTTCTCGCCGCGTCTGGCAGGCAGCTTCCTGCTCATTCCGCCAGAGGTGGCGGGCTCCATGATGGTCTTCTCGGCGTGCTTCCTCATCGCCAGCGGCATGCAACTGATCCTGTCGCCGCCGGTCGATGCGCGTGCGATCTACGTGATCGGAATATCCACGCTGCTTGCGTTGAGCGAGAATCTCTTTCCGACTTATTTCCAGCGCCTCCCTGCGGCGGTTCACAGCCTGACGGCAAGTCCCCTGGCGATCGGCCTGACTGCCGCTGTGGTGCTCACCCTGGTGTTCCGGCTAGGGACGCGGCAACGCGATACAATTGCCTGGGACGACGGCGACGCCGCTCGGGCGGATGTGACGGGTTCCCTGCGCAAAATCCTCGAGGCATGGCGGATTGCACCCGAGATAATCGAACGATCGCTCCACAACATGCAATCTGTGGTCGAGTTTCTTCGGCAGAACCAGCTGCATTCCGGAAGCGTCACCGCCACGTATAATGGGATCGAGCTGCGGACCGAGATCGCCTATGCCGGGGACCATGAGCCACCCGTTCAACCAACACCCGCCGCACCGATTCGCGAACGGCTCGATGCGTTCGCAAATGAGGAGGAGGCAGCCTTCATTGGTCTCCGTGACTTCCTGAGGAGCATGGCCGCCGATCGCAAGCGTGTGTGGCGCCGGCAGGGTCATCTCATGGTACGACTGTCATACGAAATTCCGTAATCCGCCGTGCGACCGCTGGCGCCGCTGTTAGGGCCGCGCGGACGATTGGACTATACTGTTGATCCTGCACACGTAGTGGAGACCTGGAACATGGCAACGACAGAGAGGCTGGAGCACCGCGCGCTGGGGAAGGGCGGATTGTCGGTTTCGGCGATCGGGCTCGGCTGCATGTCGCTGTCAGGCATTTACGGTGAGGCCGATGACGCAGCGTCCGAGGAGCTGATCCGCTATGCGATCGACCAGGGCGTCGATCATCTCGATTCGTCGGATATGTATGGCTGGGGCCATAACGAGCAGGTGATCGGCCGCGCACTGAAGGGGCGACGCGATGGCGTGGTACTGGCGACCAAATTTGGCCAGACGCAGAACCCTGGTGGGCCGAACGGCGTGAACGGCAGTCCCGAGTACGTGATGCAGGCGTGCGACGCGAGCCTGCAGCGGCTGGGTGTCGATGTGATCGATCTCTTTTATCAGCACCGCGTCGATCCATCCGTGCCGATCGAGGACACCGTGGGCGCGATGGCGAAGCTGGTGCAGCAAGGCAAGGTGCGGCATCTGGGGTTGTCCGAGGCGTCGCCTGCGACAATACGCCGTGCGCATGCGGTGCACCCGATCGCGGCCGTGCAAACCGAATACTCGTTGTTGTACCGCGCCGAGGCGGAGGAGACGCGCGAGACAACGCGCGGTCTGGGAATCAGTTTTGTCGCCTATGCCCCGCTGGGGCGAGGGTTTCTGACCGGTGCAATCCAGACGTTCGCCGATGTCGATGGCAGGCGTGCCGCACACCCGCGGTTCCAGCAGCAGAACTTCGATCGCAACCGCGAATTGGTGGCGAAGATCGAGGCGATCGCGAAGGAGAAGGGATGCACGCCGGCGCAACTTACGCTGGCCTGGGTCCTGGCACAGGGGCCCGATGTGGTCGCGATTCCCGGAACACGGTATCCGCGGCGGCTGGATGAAAATGTCGGCGCATTGCGGGTGAAGCTGACGGCGGGGGATGTGACGCGAATTTCGGCGGCGATCCCGGCGGGTGCGGCCGCGGGCACGCGATATCCGGCGGGGGGGATGAAGGGGGTTTACGTGTAGCGGGAGGCCCCCCCTCCGCAACCCTCCCCCGCCTCGCGGGAGAGGGAGTCGCCATGCCTGGTTACACGAGAAGCAACAGCAGACTGCCGACGCCGACGACGAGGCAGTAATACGCGAACGGATTGAGCGCCCAGGCA
This sequence comes from uncultured Alphaproteobacteria bacterium, assembly GCA_963799415.1. GTDB lineage: Bacteria > Pseudomonadota > Alphaproteobacteria > Acetobacterales > Acetobacteraceae > JAMXLO01. The sequence goes on from CAWCXI010000020.1 coordinate 97,068, forward strand.
TCGTGCTGACGGAAGTAACGCATCAGGAACCAGGTGCTGGCATAGGCGGTGATCCCGGCCAAGACGGCGGCAAGCGCCGCCACACTGAACGTACCGGGTGGCACGCTCTCACGCAGCAGCTTGGGGACTTCCAGGACTGTTGCGCCGAGAATGATCGGTGTCGCGATCAGGAATGAGAAATGCGCGGCACCCTCGTGGTCGATGCCGCGCAGCAGGCCGCCGACGATGGTGGCACCGGAGCGCGAGATGCCCGGGATCAGCGCAGTGCATTGCCAGCAGCCAATCGTCAGCGCATCCATCATGGTCAGGCCGGACAGCGGCCGGTGCCCGCCGCGTCCTCGCAATTTCTCCCCGCCCAGCAACAGCGCAGCGTTGACTATCAGGAACACGGCGGCGACGACTGGCGTGCCGAACAGGTTGCGAAAGAATTTCTCCAGCAGAAAGCCGACGATGACGGCCGGGATGGTGGCGACCACGATCAATGCGAGTACGCGCCGGCTCTCGCCGGTCTGGTGCGGTGATGCCAGCCCCAGCACGCCGATCGCCAGGGACCACCAGTCGCGCCAGAAGAACAGCAGCAGGGCGGCGGCCGTGCCGAGATGCAGCATCACCAGGAAGGGCAGGAACTCCGGCGAACGCTGATCGATCGGCCAGTGCAGCAGCGCCGGCAGCACGACCGCGTGCCCGAGGCTGCTCACCGGGAAAAGTTCGGTCGCTCCTTGCAGGATGGCAATGACGATGGCTTGCAGGGCACTCATGCCGCGTTCCTGACGGAAGGTGCGGGATTCGGCAAGGGCACCATTAGTCGTTCATCGGATAGGCTGCCATCAGCCGCTTCTGTCGCCGCCATAGCCGGTACATCGCCTGCAATCCGCAGGATCGGTGGCCGCGCGCGCGGTTTGCCGCGGCGATGCGGAACGCCGCGCCATAGTGAAAGAACTGCGTGCGCCAGGCCTCGCGCAGTGAGGTGTTGCGGTCCCAGATATGCGTCGCCTCGGATCCGACGCCATTGATCTCGATGATGCGGAAGCCCTCGCCGCGCAGCAGCGCCGACAGTGACGCGAAACGCACATCGATCCGGCCGAAGTGAAACGCTGGCAAGGCCCGTGCGATCCGCTCGAAGGCATCGGTCAGCGCGGGTGTGGCAAGGTGGGTGCCGTTCTCAAAGATCGAGCCTTTGCAGTGATTGCCGACGAAGACCAGAGGGACCCGCTCGCCTTGCTGTGGCACGTCATGCAGCCGACCAGCAAGTCGCGGCAGATAGAGGTGAGTTATCCGTCCTGCTCGCTGATCGGCCGACATCAGTTGCCGCAGCGTTGATCGTCCGTCGCCGATCACCGCGGGGACGTGCTTCAACGTGATAGAGGTGATGCGCCCCGAAACCTCGTCTGGATGACGTACATAGAAAATGCCGGCTTCGCCTTCGTCGGCGACGAATTCCTGCAGCACGATGCGCTCGTCGCGAGGGAACTCCGCTAAATATCTGGCAAGGTCGTCTCGCCCTCGAAGTAGTTGCACGCCCGTGCCGTTGCAGCCCACAGCCGGCTTGGCAACGACAGGATAATCGACAGAAGCGGCGATAAGCGCCTGTTCGGCGAACGCCATGCTGCCTGGCTGCGCCACGACGCTGGTATAGCGCGCCACCAACGCGCGCACCGGCCCGTTCACCTGATCCAGGGTCTCGAGTTTCGATTCACCGCACAATCCACCCGCGGTGATCGTCGGGTTTGCCGCGGTCGGCAGGCTGAAATCGCCGTAGCGAAGTCCGAGAGCGATCCAGTGCAGCACTACCGGGAAGTAGAAAAGCCAATCCGGCCAGAATTCGAAGAACGACAGTGGTTGCTCGCGGGTCCGCAGTGGCGCAGTCGCGCTTGCCCGCAGTGCGGTCTCCAGTTTCATGGTCGCTTGCTCTGCAGGCCCGACGCCGTGAGTTTGCCGGCGACCACGATGAACAACGCGAACCCGGCCGCCCCGGCCCAGCGCCAGGCGCCAAAGTGATCCATCAGCACCTCGCCAATACGCAACGACACGCCGAACAGCAGCGACGTCCAGCAGATAGTGGCGATCACCACCGCGAGCGCGAATTGTTGCAGGTCGGCGCTGACGAAACCGCAGGTCGTATAGGTCGGCAGCCGCAACCCAGGGAGGAAGCGGCTGATCAGCACAACCTTGAATACGCGCCCGTCAAGCCAGGCCCGGACCACTTCCTTGCGGTGTGGCGGAATGAAGCGCGTGACCGGCGGAAAGCGTGCCGCCAGCCATCCCAGGCCATAAAGCCCAAGATCACCGAGCGCGATACCGACATAGAGCGACGCCAATGCCACCGGCGCGGACAGGCTGCCATCGGCAGTCTGCATGGCGGCGATCACGGTTGCGGCGTCCTCCAGGATGAAGGTGCTGAGTACGATGGCGGTTGCCTGCAGCAGAGGGTGATGGCCGGCCCATGCCAGCAGCGAGGCGATCGAATTGCCGAGCATTACGTATCCGGAGGTTGGCAGGCCGGCCGGCGCTGTCACGGCGTGCATAGCTTGAAGTGAACTCCATTCTGCCATCAGGAGTGCGTGAGGCAGGCGCGCATTCTGTTGCAGTGGATTTCACTGTAACAGTCGCGAAACTCTGGCCGCGCTACCACAACTTCGCCTCGCCATCGACGGCGGCGTTGGGCATTATCGTACCAGCAATGGCGCACCACCAGCACGATCACGGCCACCATCACAGCCATCATGGGCACGATCGCGCCTTCGCCATAGGCACGGCGCTGAATTTAGGGTTCGTCGTGGCCGAGATCGCGTTCGGCCTGCTGGCCAACTCGATGGCGCTGCTGGCGGACGCTGCGCACAATTTCGGTGACGTTCTGGGTCTGTTGCTTGGTTGGGGCGCCGCCTGGCTCGCGCGTCGGCCGCCGACCCGACGGCGCACCTATGGCTGGGGGCGCAGCTCCATCCTCGCGGCACTGCTGAACGCCACCATCCTGCTGATCGGCGTCGGCGCGATCGGCGTGGAGGCGGTGCACCGGTTGCTGGCGCCTGTACCGGTGCGGGAAGGCACGGTGATCCTGGTGGCGGCCGTCGGTATCCTGATCAACGGTGCGACCGCGCTGCTGTTCCTTCAGGGCCGCGGGCACGACATCAACGTGCGCGCGCAGTTCGTGCACATGGCGGCGGATGCCGGCGTCTCGGCAGGAGTTGTGCTGGCGGGGCTGCTGATCCTGTTCACCGGCTGGGTGTGGCTCGATCCGGCGGTGAGTCTGGCGATTGGAGTTGTGATCGTCGCGACCACCTGGGGTCTGCTGCGCGAATCGATCGATCTCGCAATGGACGCGGTGCCCGGCGGCGTGGCGCAAGAGGCGGTGCAGGACTACCTAGCCTCCGTGCCGGGCGTTCTGGAGGTGCACGATCTGCACATCTGGGGGCTGAGCACGACGCAGACGGCGCTGACGGCGCATCTGGTATGCGCCGATCCATCGGCGGAGCGAACGCTGCATGATGTGACGACCGAGCTGCGTGATCGCTTCGGCATCGGCCACGCCACTCTGCAGATCGAAAACGACACCGATGCCGAATTGTGCCGGCTGCGGCCGCATGACGTGGTGTGACAGATGCAACGCGTCGTCCTGGTGACCGGAGCAGCGAGCGGCATCGGAGCGGCGGTGTGTCGCGCCTTGGCAGCACCCGACGTCGCGCTGCTGGTCCACACGCGAAAGAACCGCGCCGAGGCTGAATGCGTCGCGGCCGAGGCGCGCGCGGCGGGTGCGGTTGCCGAGATCGCATTGGGCGATCTCGCTGACGCGACTGTGGCAAGTGCTCTGGTGGCGCAAACGGTCGCACAGTTCGGCGGATTGGACGTGCTGATCAGCAATGCCGGGTTCGCTGATCGCACGGCGTTCAGCGAACTGACCGATGCCGCGATGACAGCGTCGGTGGAGGCGATCCAGGGTGCATTCTTCCGGCTGGCACGTGCGGCGGTCCCACACCTGAAGGCGCGACGCGATGCGCGCGTGGTGGCGGTGTCCAGCTTCGTGGCGCATGCGTTCCGTACTGACACGACGGTGTTCGCAGCGTCAGCTGCGGCGAAGGCGGCGCTGGAAGCGCTGGTGCGCGCGCTGGCAATTGAGCTGGCGCCTGCCGGCGTGACGGTGAACGCCGTGGTGCCTGGTTTCATACGCAAGGACCCTGGCGCGCATGCGGCGATCGATCCCGAGCGGCTGCGGCGGCAGCTCGCCAGCATACCGCTCGGCAGGGTTGGATTGCCAGACGAGGTGGCGGCGGCGATCGCGTTCCTTGCGTCACCGGCAGCCGGCTACATCACGGGTCAGGCGCTGCATGTCGATGGTGGGCTGGTCATCTGACCAGTCGCGGACCCAGCGGCTTCAGCACGCGGATACCCGGTGTGCCGGCAAGCAGGTCCGCCGAAGCGGCTGGCATCACCGCGAGGCCGCGCCGGCGCACGCTCTGGTCGAGGCCGACTGCTTCCAGCCAGCGCAGATCGGCATCGCGCGGCAAGGCTCCCTCGCAGTTTCGTTCGACCACGACGAGGCGCGCGTCCATCAGCACGTCGGGCGTGTGATCGAGGCCACGGAGTACGTTCCGGTGCCAGTTGCCCATCTTCGTCTGCCATTCCCCAGTGTTCGCGGGGCCGGCGTTTTCGCGGTACGCGTCCGAGGTGAAGACCTGCGGGCCGTCGACCTCGTGCAATGCGACGAAAGGAGCGGCGGCAGTGTGGATGCACTCGAAGCGCTGGCTCGCGTGAATGCCGGGGATCGACAGCAGGCGATGCTGATGAGCGGTGTACCACGTCTCCCATTCCGCTCGATGCGCCAGGTCAAGCAGCGCCATTTCGACCATGTATATCATGCGGCTTCGCCCTTCTCGCGGTTTCGCTTTGCGTCGGTGAATGACCCTCAGGACGCCGCTTCCAGCGCCTCTTCCGCCGCGAGCCACTCCGCCTCTGCGGTCGCTGCCAGTTTCCTGATTGTGGCCAGTCGTGCGTTTGCGGCAGCGATCTCCCCCTTGCGCGTGGGAACATAGAGGGAGGGATCGGCCAGCGTTCGTTCTATCGTCGCGCGTTCCGCCGCCAACCGTGCCAGCCGCGCCTCCGCATCGCGCGCCTGTTTGCGCAGCGGCGCCAGCGCAGCACGTGCATCAGCGCGTTCGCGGCGCTCATCACGGCGATTGCCGGCGTCAGGTTTCGGCGCGGCGCGCGAACGCTCGGCGAGCAGCGCACGATAGTCGTCCAGGTCACCGTCGAATGGACGCACGGTTCCGTCCGCGACCAGCCAGAGGCGATCAGCGATCAGCTCGACCAGGTGAGGATCATGAGTGATCAGCAGCACTGCGCCCTGGAAGCCGGCGAGCGCCTTCACCAAAGCTTCGCGCGCATCAATGTCGAGATGGTTGGTGGGTTCGTCGAGGATCAGCAGTTGCGGCGCTTCACGGGTCGCGAGCGACAGCAGCAGCCGCGCCTTCTCGCCGCCCGACAGGTTCGTCACCGGCGTCTCCGCGCGGTCGGCGTCAAGCCCGAAGCGGGCGAGCTGGGCGCGCACCTGCGATGGCGTGGCGCGGGGCAAGGCGCGCATCATGTGGTCGATCGGGTTTTCCGCCTCGACCAATTCGTCCGTCTGGTGCTGGGCGAAATAGCCCACGCGCAGTTTCGGCCCGCGGCGGATTTCGCCGGCGAGTGCGGGAAGACGGTCGGCCAGCAGCTTCGCCAGCGTGGACTTGCCGTTGCCGTTGGCGCCGAGCAGCGCGATGCGGTCGTCCATGTCGACCGCCAGCGAGACGTTGCGCAGCACCGGCGTGCCGTCATAGCCGACTGCGACACGGTCCAGCGCCAGGATGGGCGGCGCGATGCGCGCGGGCTCGGGGAAGTCGAAGCGCGTGGGGGCGTCCTCGATCACCGTCTCTATCTGCGGCAGGCGGGCGAGCGCCTTGATGCGCGACTGCGCCTGCCGGGCTTTGCTCGCCTTGTAGCGGAAGCGGTCGATGAACGACTGGATGTGGGCGCGTTCCGCGACGACGCGCTTGGCGGCGCTGGCCTGCTGGAGCGCGCGCTCGGTGCGGATGCGGACGAATTCGTCGAAGCCGCCGGGCGTGACGCTGATGCGGCCGCGGTCGAGGAATGCGATCCCCTGCACGGCGCGGTCCAGCAGGACGCGGTCGTGCGAGACCAGCAGCACGGCGCCGGGGAAGCGGGCGAGCCAGGTCTCCAGCCAGAGCGTCGCTTCCAGGTCGAGGTGGTTGGTCGGTTCGTCGAGCAGCAGCAGATCCGGCGCGGCGAACAGCGCGGTCGCGAGTGCCACGCGCATGCGCCAGCCGCCGGAGAACTCTTCCACCGGACGCTGTTGGGCGACGTCATCGAAGCCCAGGCCGGCGAGGATCGCGGCGGCCCGCGCAGGCGCCGCATCGGCGCCAATGGCACGGAGGCGCTCGTGGATCTCGGCCAGACGGTGGGGGGGCGCGGTTTCGATCTCCGTCAGCAGGGCGAGGCGCTCGGGGTCGCCTTGCAGGACGGTGTCCAGCAGGGTTGCGTCGCCGGAGGGGGCTTCCTGGGCGACGGTGGCGATGCGCGCGCGGGCGGCGAGGCGGATTTCGCCGCCATCCAGCGGCTGGTCGCCGATGATGGCGCGCAGCAGCGTGGACTTGCCGGCGCCATTGCGGCCGACCAGGCCGATGCGGCGGCCCTGGTCCACCGTGAGATCGGCGCCGTTCAGGACGCTGCGCCCGCCGAGGCGGACGGCGGCGCCGGTGATGGTCAGGAGGGACATGGTGGCGGGGTGATCGGACGGGTTGGGGTTGCGGGTCAAGGCCGGGTCGAGAAAAGCTGGTGTCTGTGCTATACGGAAGCAATGGATCGCGTCCATGCCATAGCCAGGCTGAAGAAGCATGAAGCCGAACTGAAGCAACTTGGCGTGCAGCACCTCAACCTGTTCGGTTCAACCGCGCGTGGCGATGCGCGGGAGGAGTCTGACGTCGACCCTGTTTTTCGATTACGAGCGGGGGCAGTTCAGTTCGTTTGATCTGATGGACATCCAAGAGGCCGCCGCACGCGTTCTGATGTGCCGTGACGGTATGGCACGTGAAGTCGAGGTCGCAATGAAGACCGTCAATGACGTTCTCCCGGGGGCAGAGGCCTCGAAACTCTCGGACTACAAACGCGCCGTCGAACGTGCGCTGCCCGGCGTGGACAAGCTGATCTTGTTCGGCTCGCGGGCTCGGGCGCAGGCGCGCTCGGACAGCGACTACGATGTTGCCGTCGTGGTTCGCAATCTGTCAGACCGGCGACATGTCCGTCGTATCCTCTCGGACCTAGCTTACGACCACATCCTCGGCGGCTTCTTCATCCGCCCAATCCCACTATCACCAGACCACTTCGAACCCCTTGCTGGGCAACTGACCGAGCTGGCTGAGGAGATCGTCCGAGACGGAGTCGAAGTCACTTGAGCCCTCGTCCTAGCCACGCCACCGACAGCTGGCAGAAGGCTGAAGCTCATCTACGAGAAGCTTTGACGCAAGACGCCGACACTTCGCCGATGGCGATCATCCATTCGAGCTATTACGCCATGTTCCACGCCGCCCGAGCAGTCCTTTCCCAAGTCACTCGTCCGTGGCCTCGACGACCCGCTGCGTGCCGCCGGCAAGGCGTTCAATGAAGTCAAGGACGAGCGCAACGAAGCCGACTACAACGTGACGATCATTCCGTCGCCCGACGAGGCACGCGAGCTTTGGCGGCGGCGGCCGGTTTCCTTGACCTTTGCGGCTCGCGCTATAGCTTTCGCCCTGCTGCGACCGGGAGAGCGGGCAGCTAGCGTCCGAGGCATTGCTTGAGCTGCGTATGCAAATCGAGGGGAAAGCACGATGCCGGCTCGAACAGGGGCGCAACTGCTGCGGGGACTGAAGGACGATCGCGAGATCTGGGTCGGAGATGACCGCGTCACCGATGTCGTATCGCACCCGGCGTTCGCCGGCGCCGCCAAGGGCATGGCCGCGGTCTTCGACCTGCAATACGAGGCGGCGGACGACTGCCTGATCCCGGACCCGGAGACGGGCGAGCCGATCAATGTCAGCCACATGATCCCGCGCTCGCCGGAGGACCTCAAGCGCCGCCATCGCGGTCTGCGTCGTATCGCGGAGCACACTGTTGGTGTGATGGGCCGGACGCCGGACTACATGAACGTCACCTATGCCGGTTTCGCCGGCTGCGCGCACGAATGGGCGGAGCACGGCAATGAGGATGGTGCCGCGCGCCAGGTCGAATACCAGAAATTCTTGCGCCGCAACGATATCTGCCTGACGCACACGCTGATCCACCCCACGATCGACAAGGCAAAGGACGAGATCCCAGGCCAGGAGAACGATGTAATCCTGCGAAAGGTGTGCGACACCGAGCATGGCATCGTCGTGCGTGGCGCCCGCATTCTCGCAACGCTTGCGCCGTTCGCCGACGAGATCGCGGTCTATCCCGGCCGTCCGCTGCCCGAGGGTGGCGACAAGTTCGCGGTGTCGTTCTGCATTCCGATGGCGACGCCAGGACTGAAATTCGTTTGCCGCGACAGCGTCGCCGGGACCGCCAACCGGTTCGATCATCCGTTGTCGTCCCGCTTCGACGAACAGGACGCATTCGTGATCTTCGACGATGTCGAGGTGCCGCGCAGCCGGGTGTTCATCGATGCGAACGCCAAGGTCTACAACCAGGCCATGACCCGGAGTTGGAATCCGAACGTCATGCAGCAGACGATGGTGCGGGCATCGACCAAACTGGAATTTGCCTGGGGCCTCGCCACCGCTATGGCCGAGGCGATCGGCGACAAGAGCCCGACGTCACAACAACTACTCGGCGAACTCTGGAGCTACGCGGAACTTGCCCGCTCAGCGGTCCAGGCAGCCGAGGATCATCCAAACGAATGGGGCAACGGAGTCTGGTTCCCTGACGGGCCGCCATTGTCCGCGCTGCGGGCCGTGATGCCATTCTGGATGCCGCGCGCCAATGAGATCATCAAACTGCTGGGCTCCCACAATCTGCTGGCAACGCCGACCTGGCACATGATGAAGGACCCGTCGCTGCGTCCGTTCATTGACAAGTATCTGCACGGCGCCAACGACACCGATGCGGAGCGTCGCATTCGTCTGTTCCGGCTCGCGTGGGATTACGCGGGCACCGCGCTCGCATCGCGGGTGGAGTTGTACGAGCGGTTCTACCTGACCTCCGGCGCTCGCAACCAGCAACGGGCACAGGCCCTGGCAAAACGTGATCGCGCCATGGCGCTGGTCGAACGCTTCCTCAACGAACCGGTCGACTAGCAGGTCGCACCGCGTTGCGCGTCAGTTGTCGTGCAACGGTTCCTTGGATGCTGAACCCAGGTCATGCAGCACCGCCGAGAGCGCCTCCGGTGTCACCTTCACGGATCCTGCGAACGGGTGGTCGATCGCCACGATGATAAGCAATCCTGAAAAGATCAGCCCGCACAGTGCTCCTGTCATCAGTGTCTGGGCGCGAAGATTTTCCGTGGCGAAGAAGAACGTGAAGCCGACGGTGATAACGGCGCCCGCGAACAGCACGAACCAGACGATGCCCGGCACAATGCCGGCAGCCGAGTTGAGTCTGGCTCTGCGGGCCTGCGTCACGACATCCAGCTGGCGCAGGATCTCTGACAGCAACACCGCACCCCGCCGGTCGGCCGGATTGAACATGAGAGCAGTTGCATAGACGTCATGGAGAGAGAGCGCTACCGAAACGCTGCTCTCTGCGCGTTCCATCGCCGGCCATTCCTCGTTGATGACGGCGTTGAGATAGGCGCTCAGTCGGACCCGCAGCATCGCGCCGGTTTGTTCGTCGATGCCATCCGCCAGTCGATAGATCGTGGCCGCGGCACCGGCTTCCTCCGATACCCTGCTCTCGGCGTCGCTGAATCTCTCCCACACCACGATCACCGCAAATGCCAGCAGCACCGCGTAGAGCACACCGACAGCCGCGAACTTGAAGCCCGCCACCTCGTTGTTCGAGCGAAGCCGTTCAAGACCGAGGTTGCGCCGAAGCAACACCTGGGCTCCCACCGCGAGCAGCGTCGGCAGTCCGACCAGGATCAATCCGGACAGCCACACCGGCAGGATGGTGAGAAACATCGTGCGTCCTTGCTGGATTCCCGGGAGCGACTGTAGCGGTGTCGGGGAATTCGGGTAGTGCAACGGCTTACGGCTGGTGATGGGCCGTGTCCTCGTATGTCCGGCTCACTTCCCGGTTAGGTGAATCGCAATCCTGAGGCGGCCGATTACCTGTCGCGGGTCTGTCCGCCCGATCTGGGCGCGAAGGCGCTTTCCAGGAATCTCAGAGGGACGTGAGAATCATGAACAGAATGTCGCGTATTACCGCAACCACTCTCGGCGCATTGCTCGCCACCGCTCCAGTCGCGGCGCTCGCTCAGTCCAGCGCTACGCCGGGAACGACCGGGTCGCTGCCCAGCGAGAGCACATCCGGGACGAATGCATCCAATCCGGGCACTGCAGCAACTGCCCAGCCGAGCGGCACGGCAGGTGACAACGAACAGAGCCAGCAATTGTCACAGAGTGACCTGCAGAACGTGCAGCAGGAGTTGCAGCAGCAGGGCTTCTACAAGAACGCCCAGGTCGATGGGAAATGGGGGCCGCACACCCGCCGGGCGGTGCAGAGCTTCCAGCATGCCAAGGGCCTGCCGGCGAGCGGCCATCTCGACCCGCAGACCATCGCCGCTCTGAGCGGGAACAAGCAGGGCGGATAAGCGATCGGCGAAGGGGTGCGGCCACACCGCACCCCGGGCTGCGCAATACCTCTTGCCTCGCGCCGCCAATCGCGCTTGAACCCGCGGCTTTTCGTGGAGCGGGTGGATGATCAGGGCGATCGGCATCGATTTCGGCACCACCAACAGCGTTGTGGCACTCCTGCGCGAGGACGGAAGCGTGACCACGCAGCGCCGCGCCTCACTGGACGTCTTCCGTTCCGTTCTCTGCTTCTGGACCGAGGACACGCCGGCCCGCCGCGTCCTTCGTCACGAGGCCGGCCCCGAAGCGATCACCGCCTATCTCGAAGACCCGCTGGACAGCCGGCTGATTATGTCGATGAAGACCTACCTTGCGCAGCGGAGCTTCTCCGAGACCCGCATATTCAACCAACCGTTCACTCTGGAGCGTCTGGTCGGCCGCTTTCTCGCGGCACTCCTCGCCGACACCCCGTCCGCACCGCGCATCATCGTGGGCCGCCCGGTGCACTTCGCTGGCGAGTTCGCGGATGACGCCCTGGGGGCCGACCGCCTGTGCGGTGCATACACCGAGGCGGGCCTTTCTCAGGTGACCCTGGCGCTGGAGCCGGAAGCCGCCGGGACCCGGTTCGCCCGCACACTTACCGAACCCGCGACCGTGCTGATCGGCGACTTCGGTGGTGGCACCAGCGATTTCTCCATTCTGCGCTTCGACCCGAAGGCCGGGGTCACGCCGCTCGGCCACGCGGGCATCGGCACCGCCGGCGATGTGCTCGACTTCCGCATCATCGACCGCGCCATCGCCCCGCTGCTCGGCAAGGGCGACACTTACCGCGTCATGGGAAAGGCCCTGCCCGTTCCGCCCGAGTATTACTCCGGCTTCGCCCGCTGGCACCTGCTGTCGCTGATGCGGACGCCCCGCACGCTTCGCTCCATCGCCGAGGTGGCGCGGACCGCGCAGCACCCCGAACGTCTGCGCCACCTGATCGCGCTGATCGAGGACGGTCTCGGCTACGCCCTGTATCAGGCGGTCTCCAGCGCCAAGGCGGAGCTGTCACGTGCCGACGCCGCAACGCTGCGCTTTCGGCACAATGACTTTGTCGTCGAGCGAACGATCCTCCGGCAGGAGTTCGAGGAGTGGATCGCGGCGGACCTCGCCCGCATGGCTGCCACGGTGGAGCAGGCCCTGACCAAGGCCGATATCCCGCGTGGTGCGGTGGACCGTGTGTTCCTGACCGGCGGCACCGCGCTCGTGCCTGCGGTGCGGCGTCTGTTCGAAGACCGCTTCGGTGCCCACCGGCTGGTCGGTGGCGGCGAGTTCGTCTCGGTGGCCGAAGGACTGGCGCTAATGGGCGCCGCCTGACTTGCCCTGTGCGCCGGGACCGCCTAGTGACCGCCGCCTCAGCCACGATCCAGGAGCAGCCCGATGGCGATCGAGCGGACGCTGTCAATCATCAAGCCCGACGCCACGCGGCGGAACCTCACCGGCCAGATCAATGCGGTGTTGGAAACAGCCGGCCTTCGGATCGTTGCGCAGAAGCGCATGCGGCTGACCAAGGCGCAGGCCGAGGCATTTTACGCGGTGCACAAGGAGCGGCCGTTCTTCGGTGGTCTGGTCGAGTTCATGATCTCCGGGCCGGTGGTCGCGCAGGTGCTGGAGGGCGAGAATGCTGTCGCGAAGAACCGCGAGGTAATGGGCGCGACCGATCCGAAGAAGGCCGCGCCTGGCACAATCCGCGCGAAGTTCGCCGAAGACATCGAGGCCAATTCCGTGCACGGCTCCGACAGCGCCGAAAACGCTGCGATCGAGATCGGCTTCTTCTTCGCGCAGGTCGAGATCGTCGGATAGGGCGCGCTGCCGTGCCGGCCTCGCATTTACAGACGTTGCGGGCCATGGCGTACAACAACGCATGGGCAAATTTTCGTCTGCTTTCCGCCTGCGCCGCGCTGAGCCAGGCAGAGTTCGAAGCGCCGCGAACGGGATTCTTTCCCTCGATCCAGGCGACGCTGAACCACATCCTGGTCATCGACTGGTTCTACGTGGACGCACTGGAGGGCGGCACTCTCGGCCCGGCTGCCTGGGCGAATCCCTTGCCATGCCCGGAACTGAGCGATCTGCATGTGGCGCAGGCCGCGGTCGATCGCAGGCTCATTGCCTGGTGCGATGGGCTGCATGACGCGGGGACGGAGCGGATCATCCACGTGCATCGCGGGACTCGGGTGCAGACCGAGCGCGCAGATCGGCTGCTGCTGCACCTGTTCCAGCATCAGGTCCACCACCGCGGCCAGGCTCACTGCATGCTGAGTGGCACGCGGGTTAGGCCCCCGCAGCTCGACGAATTCTTCTCGATCGCCGAGGCTCCGCTTCGCGAAGCTGAGTTCAAGGAGCTTGGATGGAGCGAGACGATAGTCTGGCGCGAGTAGTGGGCGCAGCCGCTACAGCAGGAAGATCGCCATCAAGATAAGCAACACGACGACGAAGATCACACATCCCAGGGTGAAGTGGGTGAACCCGCTCCAGAAGCGCTGACGGTCGGCGAGGAAGGCTTCGGGCGTCTCTGCCCCCATCGGAGGGCTTGCGGCGTGGCTGTGTTCGGACATGCGGCCTCGGCTGGAGGAATTGATCTGCCCCCGTTCTATGGCAGCGGAGCCGCCCCGGGCAACCCCTCGACACGGGACGCGGATCAGGCTGCTGGATTTAGGTTCAGCGGCTGAGCGATGCGGGGGTGAGTGACGCGGCGGTCGGCCGCGCCGGGGCGAGGCCGCCTGGGCTGGCCGCGCCACATGGCCCTTGACCACATGCCCATGCGCTGTGCGCCATTGCCTCGGAACTCAAGCGACGAACGGCACCAGAACCGCCCATACAGCGATCAGACCAAGCGCCATCCCGGCTGCAGTGACATAAGCGCGCATCGGTCCTCTCCATCTCGTCCGCCAGGGATGACGCATGCCAGCGGCAGGTGCTGTGACTTGGGCAACAGCCCAGTCGAACTCCTTGCTGGTCGTCATCCGGCCTGAGGACGCTACCGGGTGGGGCGTTCCGACATTCCGAGAGCTGACAAAAAAGAGCCCCAGGCTTTCCTGGGGCTGAGTTGGAGGAGAAAGACTTCAGCGGAAACGAAAGAGGCCGGCGCAAGTGCCGGCCTCTCCGCATCGCACTCTGCGTTTCCGGATTTTAGCTGTTGGAGCCTGCGTTGCCGTTGGGCGCGAACAGCCAGGTGCCGTGGCTCGACTGAGTGACGTAAGCGTGCACCCCCTGCCCGTTCTGGGCCTGCTGGTTCAGCGCTTGTCCGTTCTGAGCATACACCGGGGCGTTCGGCACTTGCGCCTGGGCTACCACGCCGGGAAGCTGGGTGAAGAAGGTGTTGGCAATGGTGCCGTCACCGCCATCAGCATAGGCTGAACCGGCCGTAAGACTGAGCGCTGCGGCTCCCGCAATAATCATGGTCTTCATGGTCTCTCTCCTCATCGTCCGGCCTCGCTTCCGCGGGTCCCGGGGTCGTCTCAGGGCGATTGCCCTTTGCGATGACGAGAACATAGTTCCATGCAACATCCAGGATAATCCGGCCCATGAACAATTCATTTATGCTCAATTGATCTGAATAAGCGCGCGCGGCGCTCGGGAACGACGCCCCAGCCAGAACAGGGGCCTGATGGAGAATGCGATGGCACAGAACGTCTACGACACACCGGAGTTCTTCGCCGGCTACAGCCGCTTGCGCCGATCGGTTCACGGGCTTGACGGCGCGCCTGAATGGTCCGCCATCCGCGCAATGCTGCCTGATCTGGCAGACAAACGCATTGTCGACCTCGGCTGCGGCTTCGGCTGGTTTGCCCGATGGTCCAGGACGCAGGGAGCCGCCCAGGTCATCGCGCTCGATCTTTCCGAGAACATGCTTGCCCGCGCGAGAGCGGAGACCACGGATCCGGCCGTGCAATACGTCCTTGCCGATCTGGAAAGCCTGGCGCTGCCCGAGGCGGCATTCGACCTCGCCTACAGTTCCCTCACCTTCCACTACATCGTGGATTTCGGCAGGCTGGTCCGCACGATATTCCGTGCGCTGGTTCCCGGTGCGCACTTCGTATTCACCATCGAACACCCGATCTACATGACGCCGGCACACCCTGACTGGCTGGTGGGCCAGGACGGCAACAGGATTTGGCCGGTCGATCACTACGCGATCGAGGGCGCGCGCACGACCGACTGGCTCGCCAAGGGCGTGGTGAAGCAGCACAGAACCATCGGCACGACTCTGAACACCTTGATTGGCGCCGGCTTCGCCGTCCGTCGCGTCGAGGAATGGAGCCCCACGGCCGAACAGGTCGCGGCTCTACCCGCGCTGGCCGACGAACTTGAGCGGCCCATGATGTTGCTGGTCGCCGCTCAGAAATGAGCCACGGCAGCGGCGCATACGCGGCGGCTCCAAGTTATCACTCTTGAGCGTTTGGCGATTGCGGCGGAGTATCGGCGCCAGATCAAGAGGAGACGAGGGATGCCGGAGAGCCCTGCTGACAAGACCATGCTGGCCCAGGCGCAGACGCGGATGCCGCTGAACGGACTGAAGGTGCTGGACCTGACGCTGGCACGCGCCGGACCCACCGCGGTGCGCCATCTCGCCGACTGGGGCGCCGATGTGATCAAGATCGAACCGCCCGCGACCGACGGCGAGGAGATCACCGGCAACCGCCACGGCTTCGACTTCCAGAACCTGCACCGCAACAAGCGGGCAATGACGATCAACCTGAAGACGCCGGAAGGCCACGCCGCGTTCATGCGCCTAGTGAAGGGCGCCGACATCATCGTCGAGAACATGCGCGCTCAGGTGAAGCATCGCCTGAAGGTGGACTACGACACTGTTAAGGAAGTGAACCCTCGCATCGTCTACGGCAGCATCAGCGGGTTCGGCCAGACCGGCCCGTACGGCCATCGCGCCGGCGTCGATCAGATCGCGCAGGGCATGGGCGGGCTGATGTCGATCACCGGTCTGCCGGGACAAGGCCCGGTGCGCGTCGGCATCCCGATCGACGACCTCACCGCCGGTAACCTGCTGGCACTCGGCATCATGATGGCGATCTTCGACCGCGAGCGCACCGGCGTCGGCCGCTGGGTGACGACGTCGCTGCTCGAGGCGCAGATCTTCATGCTGGACTTCCAGGCCTCACGCTGGCTGATCGCCAACGAGGTGGCGCCGCAGGCCGGCAACGATCATCCCACCGGCATTCCCACTGGCGTGTTCCCGACCTCCGACGGCCACATCAACATCGCCGCCAGTTCCAGCCGCGTGTTCGGCCGCTTCTGCGAAGCCATCGGCAAGCCGGAGTGGAAGGACAAGCCAGAGTGGAAGGACCAGCAGGCACGCAGCGGTCACCGCAAGGAGATCAACGCGGCGATCAGCGACGTGACGAAGCACAAGCCGTCGGAATACTGGATCGAGTTGCTCGAAGGCGCCGGCGTACCATGCGGGCCGATCTACTCGATCGACCAGGTATTCGCCGATCCGCAGGTGCAGCATCTCGGCATGGCGACCAAGATGCACTCGCCGGCGATCGGTGACGCGGACGTGGTCGCCTCGGCGATCAGCATCACAGGCTTCTCAAAGGACATCCGCCTCGCGACGCCCGAGATCAGTTCGAGCACGGACGAGGTGCTGGCGTCGGTGGGCTATTCAAAGGAAGAGATCGCCGACATGCGCAAGAAGGGAGCGATCTGAGATGAACGATATGCCAGGCGGCGGCGTCACCCGCGAATACGCCGGTGGCAAGATGCTCGCGGCGAAGGACGACGGCGTCGGGCTGATCACGTTCAATCAGCCCGAGAAGCGCAACGCCATGTCGCTGGAGATGTGGACCGGCTTCGGTGAAATCCTCGACGAGTTTGCCGAGGACGGGTCGGTACGCGTGGTGATCCTGACCGGCGCGGGCAACAAGGCGTTCGTTTCAGGTGCCGACATCAGTCAGTTCGAGAAGCACCGATCCAACGCTGATGCGCAGCAGGAGTACGACCGGCAGGCGGGCGTGGGGCGGGCGAAGTATGCCGCGTTCCCCAAGCCGATCATCGCGCGCATCCGCGGCTTCTGCCTGGGCGGCGGGTTGGCGATCGCGATGCAGGCCGATCTGCGGATTGCCGCGGTGGACAGCCAGTTCGGCATTCCGGCAGCAAAGCTTTCCGTGGCCTATGCGCCGAACTCGGTGAAGCGGCTGATCGATCTGGTGGGACCAGCGCACGCCCGGATGATCCTGTACACGGCGCGGCGGATCGACGCGGAGGAGGCGGAGCGGATCGGTCTGATCAACAAAATGGTCGAGGACGAGGAACTGAGCGACGAGGTGCTGGATATCGCGCGTACGATTGCCGACAACGCGCCGCTGTCGGTGGCGGCATCCAAGCTGACGATCAACGAGATGCTGAAGGATGAGAGCCAGCGGGATGTGGCGGCGATGAAGCGGATGATGGACACATGCTTCAACAGCGCCGACTTCAAGGAGGGGCGGACGGCATTCATGGAGAAGCGTGCGCCGCGGTGGGTTGGAAGGTAGGGTTTCGCCTCCCGCAACGTGTGAACTAGTTCACACGAGCGAACGCCTGGAAACGTTAAGCTCGGCTGGCCGCCTTCAGCAATAAAGGCCTTGCTGGGGAACAGATGAATCGAGTTGGGCGCGGGTCGTGCTCCTTCGTCATGACGGGGCTTGGTCCCGTCATCCACGTCCTTCTTGACTACAACAAAGCAGGGACGTGGATAGCCGGCCATGGCGACGGGCGATCCCGCTTGTGACTCGAAGCAGTTATTCCGCAACAGGTCCGAAGGGCGAAAGCTATGGTGGCACCGGCGGCCGGTAATCGTGCTCCGTAACAACCCTTGCAACGATGGGGAACGCAAATGCGGCTGGTCCAAATTGGTTTGGTCAACAAGACTGCAAAGGGCGGAGACAATGACAAGCGTGTCAGTGAGACAATTGACAGCGCGATAGTCGCCCTCAACGTCCAGATAACGAAGCACCTGCGGAAGTGCTGGAACGCCGTCCCGGAAGCAGTCGTGCGCCGGGTGAACCCCAAGGATAACCCAAAGGGCGTTTGGCTGCTCGAGTTGGTCGATGGATTGAAGGGCGGCGAAGGCGGGTTCCATTCCACCGACCATTTTCAGCCTTTTGCCGGCGTTGATGCGAGTGACCCGGAGTGGACTATCGCGGCGAGCCACGAAGTGCTGGAAATGCTGGTCGATCCCAGCGGCCAGCGGTTGCAGCCTGCCCAGGCCATCAAATGCGACGGACACAAGATCGAGGATGACGTTGGGGAATTCGAGTATCTGCTTGAGGTATGCGACCCGTGCGAAGCAAAGACATTCGCCTATAAGATCGACGGCACATGGGTATCCGACTTTGTCACTCCGGACTTCTACTCCTGCATGGGAGTTCCCGACGCTCGCTATAGCTTCAGGCACAACGTTGCCAAACCGCGGAGCCTGCTTCCTGGCGGCTACATAACGTGGGTTGAGACCAAGGACGACAAGGATCAAACCAAAATCATACAGCAGATCATTTGGCACAACGAAAAGGAGAGGATGCAGCAGATCAACCGTGGACCGATCAGTGATCTGCCTCCAGGTAACGGCGCTCTCGGGCGGGCAAATCTTCGCTCGTACATTGACGCTGCAACGCGGGGCAGCCATCCGCAGAGGCATCGCGGGAACGTCGTGTCCAGGCTATATAAAGAGCGGACACCGCTCCATCTGAACACTGTGCTCGGACGTACTCCGCTCGATAAACCCCACTGGGTCACCTATCACCAGGATTGCGTGCTCGAGCGAAAGATCTACAAGAACCCGGGCGACAAGAATCCTGTTGCGACTTGCATAGAATTTGCCCAGGCGCACGAACCTATATTCCGCCCCAAGGATCCCCACAATGCCGAACATGTGGTCACCAATATAAGCTGCACGCCGTGCTCTGAGTCGCCACCGGTAGTCGCATTCGACAAGGATCTGATCGGCCCAGAGGAGCGCCACGCTTGGGCGGCGAGGAGAGGCCGCGCGAGGACCTGAGCAGGAATCACCCAGCCCGCGCCGTCGCCCGGCGTGCCGCGAGCAGGGAGATTTCGTCTCCCTGCGACGCTGCCAGGGCCCGCGCCTCGTCGGCTCGCTGTGACGCCTCGTCGCTGCGCCCTATCACCGAAAGCGCCTCGGCAAGCAGTGCCAGCCGCAGCGGTTGCTGAAACATGAACCCCATTTCGGCAGCCGCCTTCACTGCCAGTTCCAATCGCTCCGATCCCGCTGTTGCTCGTCCTGACGCCACTTCAGCAGCGCCCAGGAAGCTCAAGGCCACTGGCCGCATGAGATCGGCCTCGGCCTGTTCGCACCATGCAACGGCCGCGGAGAACCGTGAAAGAGCCTCGGCTGTCATCCCGCGGTGGAGCAGCAGGTAACCCTCGGCGACGGACGCGAAGATCGATGTGAACGGACGCGAGACCTGCACCGCGCGCGCCGTGCAAGCCTCGGCGATGCGCTCGGCAACGTCGAATTGCCCAAGGTCCGTCAGCGCACGCATCTGATATCCGAGCGCCACCACGGCAAGCGGGGCATCGAGTCCGAAGCGTCCGCCATGTGCCGGATCTTCTGCGCGTTCCGCAACCTGAGCCATGCCCGCGGCCGAAGCGACAAGGGAACCCTTGCCAAACTCGCCGAGCGCCCTCTCGAACACCGCCCGCAACTTCAGCGCCGGGTCATTTTTCACATCTGCCAGCGCCGAGGCACGCTCAGCGGCCGCAATGGTTTCTCTATAGTCTCCCGCAAGGCAGGCATGGTGACTTTGAAAGATATAGAGCTGTCCGAGCCGCCCTATTTCAGCCAGCCTTTCAGCCAACGCCTGAGCCTCGTCCAGCCTCGTCCGCAAATGCGCAATACGCCCCAGATGGAACAGTGGAGCGCGTAGCGCGAAGCGAATATCCACTGCGGACGCGAGGGCTTCAGTATCCTCCGGCAAATGCGAAAGCGCCTCGAGCGCCTCTTCGTAAAACCGCACGGCCTCTCGGTTCGCTGAGTGCGATGCGGCGCGCGCACCCGCGGCACGAGCATGCCGCAGCGCTGGCTCCCAGGCTTCTCCAAGCCGTGCATGCCGCGCCAGCACTTCTGCTTCATCGCGCGCCCTATCGCCAACTATGCGCTCCATCGCCTCCGCGATCTGCGCGTGCAGGGAACGCCGGCGAGGCCGCATCAGCCCGCGATAGGCCACCTCCTGCAGCAACGAATGCCGACACGCGATGCGCGCGGAATCGCCAACGCCATCGATCCGAAGCAGCCCCGCGCGCTCAAGCTCGGCGGTCACCACCCCAGAGCCGCCTCCATCGAAATCAAGCACGTCGGAAACCAACTCCGCCGACGTCGGTTCGCCCACCGTCGCCAGGACCTCGATGAACTGCTTCTCGGCGGGTTTCAGCGCGTCAAGACGCGCGCCAAGGATCGAGCCAACCGTCGGCGGTACCAGCGCCGGGTCCGGCATGGCCGCCGCCTCTTCGATGAAGAACGGATTGCCACCAGTCCGATCGGCAATTCCGGCCACGACCATATCATCGGTGGCGCGCTGTCCGAGCACGCTGCGCGCGAGGTCGCGGGCATTCGCCGACGAAAGTGGCGATAGCGTGATATGGGTCAGCGCCTTGTGTCCGGACCACCCGAACCGGTAACCCGAACGGCAACCTAGCAACAGCAGCAGGCGTGATCCACCGAGCGCGTCGAGCAGGCGCTCGATCACTTCGTACGTCCCGGAGTCTGTCCAATGGACATCGTCGAGCACGACCAGCAGCGGTTTGTCGGACGCCGCTTGCAGCAGTACGGCCAGGCAGCCCTCGATGATGCGCCGGCGCCGCGCATTGGGACCGAGCCCAGCCCAGCCGGTGACCGGACCAGCACCCGCACGGTACGGCCTCCCTGACGGACTAAGTTCCGCGATCGGCGGCGCAACACCATGCAGCGCCGCGACGGCGGCAAGTGCCTCTGCTGAAGGTGCACCCGGCGCCGCGGAGGCCATCTCCAGCCTGGCGTGCGTGGCGCCTGCGTCCTCGGTCATATCAAGGCCGAGCAGACGCTGTGTCAGCACGCGCATCGCGTGGAACCCGGAGTCATCGCGCCACCGGGTACACCTTGCCTCCAATACTCGGACGCCGCCGCGCGCAGCCACGAACTCGCGAATCAGCCGTGATTTGCCAACCCCAGGATCGCCCACGAGTGCGACGGCGCATCCACTCCCCGCTGCCGCGCGTCCATACGCCGCCTCCAGCACGTCCAACTCGGCTCGTCGGTTGACGAACGGCGACAGGCCCCGCCGTCCCGCCACGTCCAGCCGCGACAGCGAAGCATCGGCCGCCTGGAGCACGTGCACCACCACCGGCACCGCGAAACCACGAAACGGCTGCGGTCCAACGATCCGCGTCTCGACACGGCCACGCGCGAGCGCAAACGTTGCGTCGCTGATCCACGTGCTGCCCGATGGCGCATCCTGTTGCAGCCGCGCCGCCAGATGCACGGCTTCTCCTGCGGCATCCAGCGTCTGCACGCCACCTATGCGGAGCTGATGCACCACGATCTCGCCTGAATGAATGCCAACCCGCAGCGGAATCTCAAACCCCGAACGTGCCAGCGCCGCATGCATCTCAAGCGCCGCACAGCACGCGCCCAGTGCGTGCTCCTCGTCCGTGAAAGGCGCACCGAACATTGCCATCAGGCCGTCACCGGTCACCCGGTTCACCGTGCCGCCGTAGCGCTGCACCGCCTCCGACAGCTGGTTCAGCGCCGGTCGCAGGATATCGAGCGCCACTTCCGGATCACGCGCGGCCACCATGGCCGTCGAGCCAACGATATCGGCGAACAGGATGGTGGCATTCTTGCGCTCGTCGCGGTCCAGCACGCGGCCTTCCGGACCCGCCGACCCTGGCAGCTGCCAATTGTCAGTCGGTGTCTCCTCACCGTGGCTCAGAGGTGGTTCGGCCGCATCCATGGGGTTCACCCGCCAATTCCGCCGATTGCTCTGGCCGACAATGCCCGCCGGCGATCAGGATCTGGTCTCTTCACAGCTCTGCTGCCAGCCCGTTCGCGACACCTGCCCCCGCGTATCGCGGGCGCCGATCATCCAACACACGTCACGATTGATCAAGGACAGCACCGGATGCACCTGGAGACACCGCCTCGGGCGCCATAGCCACGCGTCGCACGTGCCCATAATGTCGCGCCACACCATCGCAGCAGGCCAGGGATGACCGCCTCGATCGACGCTGACCGCCTCTGGCAATCCATCATGGACATAGCCGGCATCGGCCCCACGCAGGAAGGCGGTAGTTGTCGTCTGGCGCTCTCGCCCGAGGACGCCGAGGCCCGCGCGCTGCTGCTGCGATGGAGCAACAAGCTGAACCTGCGCTTCGAGCAGGACGCGATCGGCAACATGTTCCTTCGCCGCAAGGGCAGCGACGACACCGCGCCGGCGGTCGCCTTCGGCAGCCATCTCGACACGGTGCCGACCGGCGGCCGCTTCGATGGCGTGTTCGGCGTGCTCGCCGGCCTCGAAGTGATCCGCGCGCTCGACGCCGCCGGCACCGCAACACGCGCTCCGCTCGAACTGGTCAACTGGACCAACGAGGAAGGCAGCCGCTTTCGACCGGCCATGATGGGCAGTCGCGTGCATGCCGCCGACATGACGCTGGAGGACGCGCTCGCCATCACCGACGACAACGGCATCAGCGTGCGCGACGCATTGCGCGACAGTGGCCAGGCCGGCCCGTTGGTGCCGTCGCCGCGCGGCTGGGCCTGCTGGCTGGAGGCCCATATCGAGCAAGGGCCCGTCATGGAGGCGACCGGCGCCGATATCGGCATCGTCACCGGCACCGTGCACGCCCGCTATTTCCAACTTACCGCCACTGGCGAACCCAGCCATGTCGGCCCCACCACGATGGACCGCCGCCGAGACAGCCTCGCCGCGACGGCGGAAATCATCTTGGCGGTGGAACGCATCGCGCTCGCGGCCGAGCCGGAGGGTCGCGCCTCGGCCACCTGGATCGAGAACTATCCGAACGCGCGCGGCAACGTCGCCAACATCACCCGCCTGCATTGCGACGTGCGTCATGCGCGGCCCGAGCACGCGATCGCAATGGAACGCGAACTGCGCACCGGGCTGGATGCCATCTCGGCCCGCAGGCGCGTGTCCGTCGCGGTGGATCCCTACGCGACATTCGGGCCGATCGCGTTCGATCGCGCTCTCGGCGACTTGCTGCGTGACAAGGCGCAGCAGCGTCAGCTCGCCACCCGCGACATGATCGCCGCCGCCGGCCACGACTTTGTTTTGGTCGCACCGCTCTGCCCCAGCGCGATGCTGTTCGTGCCCAGCGTCGACGGCATCACCCACAATCCGCGGGAGTATTCGACCAAGGAACAGGTGGCGCGCGGTGCACAGGTGCTGCTGGACGCCGTGCTTGCTCTGGCAAGCTGAGCCTCTCGGGATGCGTTCAAGGGTGTTACGAAGTTCGTTTTTCAACACGGAGGAGGAAGGGCGAGAGCCACGGAGGGCACGGAGACAGTAAGTATGGCGCTTCGCGCGAAGCGCATAAATTCTTCTCCGTGTCCTCAGTGCTCCTCGCCTTGTCTTACTTCCTCCGTGTTAGAATCTGATTTCCGCCGCGTGTCGCGAACCATGGCGTATGCTGCAATAGCGTCAGCGGCCAACTGCGGTGCGACATCATGATGCGAGCGATGGTATTGGATGCGGCAAAACACCCACTGCGATGCGTCGCCGTCGAGGTCCCCGAGCCCGGCCCCGGCCAGGTGCTCATCCGCGTGCACGCCTGCGCCGTTTGCCGCACCGACCTCCACGTGGTCGACGGCGAACTCACCCAGCCGAAGCTGCCGCTGATCCCCGGCCACGAAATTGTCGGCACGATCGCCGCCCTCGGCAAGCACACCGATCGCTTCGCCATCGGCGATCGCGTTGGCGTACCCTGGCTAGGCTGGACCTGCGGCGTCTGCGAGTTCTGTCGCACGGGCTGCGAGAACCTCTGCTGCCAGGCGCGCTTCACCGGCTATCAGATCGACGGCGGCTACGGCGAGTTCACCGTCGCCGATCAACGCTTCTGTTTCACGATGCCCACCGGCTACACCGACCAGCAAGCGGCACCGCTGCTTTGCGCCGGCCTAATCGGCTACCGCGCGCTGCGCATGGCGGGCGAGGCACGGCGGCTCGGCCTCTACGGCTTCGGCGCCGCGGCGCACATCATCGCCCAGGTGGCGCGCTGGCAGGGCCGCGAAATCTACGCATTCACCAGCCCCGGCGACACCGAAGCGCAGTCGTTCGCGCGCGAACTCGGCGCGGTATGGGCCGGCGGCTCTGACCAGCCTCCGCCGGAGTTGCTGGACGCGGCGATCATCTTCGCCCCCGTAGGACCACTGGTTCCTGCGGCACTGCGCGCGATTGAACGCGGCGGCACCGTGGTATGCGCCGGCATCCACATGAGCCCGATCCCAAGCTTCCCCTACGACATCCTCTGGGGCGAGCGCGTCGTTCGCTCGGTCGCCAACCTGACCCGCGCCGACGGCGACGAATTTCTCGCCCTCGCCCCACAAGTGCCGGTGAAGACACGCCCGCTTCCCTACCAACTGGAACAGGCAAATCAGGCCCTGGACGACCTGCGCGCCGGCCGGTTGCAGGGCGCAGCGGTGCTCGTCGCCTAGTCGCGCAACACCATGCGCCACAATGGTTAACGCGCCATCGCCGCGTTGACGCCCCCAGGGCCCGCGCCTAGCGTGCGGCTCTCTCTCGACAGTGGGGAAACACCCAGATGGCAAACAAACTCAAGGCGCGGCTTGCGGCAGGCAAGGCGTGCGTCAACGGCTGGCTCGCGATTCCCTCCGGCTTTTCCGCCGAAGTGATGGCGCAGTGCGGCTGGGACAGCATCACCGTCGATATGCAGCACGGCGTGCAGGATTACTCCACCATGGTGCAGTGCTTCCAGGCGATGACGGCGCATCCGATCACCCCGCTTGTGCGCGTGCCGTGGAACGAGCCTGGCATCATCGGCAAGGCGCTCGATGGCGGCGCATGGGGCATCATCTGTCCGATGGTGAACAACAAGGCCGAAGCGCAGGCACTGGCCAGCTACAGCCTGTATCCGCCGAAGGGCAAGCGCAGCAACGGCCCGATCCGTGCCGCGATGTACGGCGAGGCGAGCAACTATCAGAAGATCGCCAACGACGAAGTGCTGGTGATCCCGATGATCGAGACGCAGGAAGGCATCGACAACATCGATGAGATCCTGTCAGTGCCTGGCATCAGCGGTATTTATATCGGCCCCTCCGACATGGGGCTGTCGCTCGGCCTGATCCCGATCCTGGATCGCGAGGAACCGCAGATCCTCGGCATCTACGAGAAGCTGCTCGCGAGCTGCAAGAAGCACGGCAAATTCGCAGGTCTGCACAATGGCACTGCTGCGTACGCCGCGCGCATGATCGGCATGGGTTTCCGCTTCGTGACCATCGCCAACGACAGCGGCCTGATGGCCCGCGCCGCGCGCGAGGCAGTGACGGCAACCCGCAAGGCCGCGGGCGACGTCGCGTCCTAAAGCTCAGCAGACCGCAAACTCAGCAGACCGCCCACTCCCACCATCGTCATGGCCGGCCTTGGGCCGGCCATCCACGTCTTTGCCGGACGCATGACGACTGAACGGACAACGCGCATGGCCCCACCAACTGTGATTCGCCTGCATCCCGACGACAGCGTGGTGATCGCACGCACCACGTTGCTGCCTGGCACACCCGTGGCGGACGGCGTGGCAGCGTCCGAGCGCATTCCCGCCGGCCACAAGGTCGCGGTTCGCCCGATTGCAGCGGGCGAGCCGGTGCGCCGCTATGGCCAGATCATCGGCTTCGCCGCGCGCGCGATCGCACCCGGCCAGCACGTGCATGTGCAGAACTGCGAGATGGGCGACTTCGCCAAGGACTACGGCTACGGCGTCGATGCGAAGCCCACCGACTACGCCAACACGCCCGCGACGTTCGACGGCATCCGCCGCCCCGACGGCCGCATCGCGACGCGTAACTACATCGGTATCCTCACCAGCGTGAACTGTTCGGCGCATGTCGCCGGTCTGATCGCCGACGTGTTCCGCCGCAATCCGTTCACCGGCGACGATCCGCTGGCCGATTTCCCCAATGTCGATGGCGTGGTGGCACTGACCCACAAGACCGGCTGCGGCATGACCGAGAACGAGCCGTTGCGCGTGCTGCGCCGCACCCTCGCCGGCTACGCACGGCACGTGAATTTCTCGCATGTCGTTGTGCTGGGCCTCGGCTGCGAGGTGAACCAGATCCGCGGCCTGATGGAAGAACAGCGCCTCACCGACCGCATCCGCAACATGGACATCCAGTCGATGGGCGGCACGCGCAAGACGGTGGAAGCCGGCGTCGCCTTCGTGCGCGAGGTGCTGGCCGAGGCCAACCACGTGCATCGCGAACCGGTGCCGGCGAGCGAACTGACCGTGGCGCTGCAATGCGGCGGCTCGGACGGCTATTCCGGCGTCTCCGCCAATCCCGCGCTCGGTGCCGCAAGCGATCTGCTGGTGCGCCACGGCGGCTCGGTGATCCTGTCCGAAACACCGGAGACCTACGGCGCCGAACATCTGCTGACGCGTCGTGCGGTGTCGCGCGAGGTCGGCGAAAAGCTGGTCGCGCTGATGCGCTGGTGGGAGGACTACACGAAGCGCGAGGGTGCCGAGATGAACGCCAATCCCTCGCCCGGCAACAAGGCGGGCGGCCTGACCACCATCCTGGAGAAGTCGCTCGGCGCGATGGCCAAGGCAGGCAGCACCAACCTGGTCGATGTGGTCGGCTACGCCGAACCGGTCACCGTGAAGGGCTTCGTGTTCATGGACACGCCTGGCTACGACCCGGTCTCGGCGACCGGTCAGGTCGCGGGTGGCGCCAACCTCGTGTGCTTCACCACCGGCCGCGGCAGCGTGTTCGGCTGCAAGCCCGCGCCTTCCGTCAAGCTGGCGACCAACTCGCCGATGTATCAGCGCATGGAAGACGACATGGACGTGAACTGCGGCACGATCCTCGATGGCGACGAGAACGTGCAGCAATGCGGCCAGCGCATCTTCGAGCTGATGCTGCGCGTCGCATCCGGCGAACGCACCAAGAGCGAACAGTTCGACTTCGGCGCCGCCGAGTTCGCACCCTGGGTGCTGGGCGCCACGATGTAGTCAGGCCGGCGCTTCCCACGGTTCGACGATAACCTCCGGCCATATCGCCTTCGCGCGCTCCGCCTTGCTCGTGTGCGACACGGCATTATCCAGCGCGCGATTGGGCCGGATGACCATGTCGAACACATCGTCGAGGCCAAACGGTGCGGCAATGTCCAGGCTGCCGTCAGCTTCCAGCCGCACCCCGACAGCGTGCACGATCGACGCGTAGTAGCGCAGCGATTCATCCGCGTTGGCGAGCTGCGGATAGGCGCAGCCGAAGCGCTCGGGAAACCACAGATGCACCCGCGCCTGGTTGCGCGCTTCCACCGGCCCGACGCAATCGCGCGCCGCCGCCGCCGCAACGCTCCGGATCACAGCATCCTCGGCTTCCCACGAATTTTCGTCACTGTAGTAGATCAGGTCATAATCCTTGATGCCCGTGCCGCGTGGCCGATCGGTGAGCACATTCCATACGGTCTGATACAGGCAGCCGGCGACCAGCCTCCATTGCGGCAGACCCAGCGAGCGCAACCGCTCGAGCAGTTGCATCAGGTCCGCGTCAGCGTAAGCGTCTACCGACGACCGCGGCATTGATGGTTCGTGGCGATCCCTGAGCTGGACTATTGTGTCCAAAGCCAGGGGAGCAGGGCGTCGATCTTGTGGATGGGATGATCTGCGATGCGTCCGAGAACGTCGGACAGATAGGCCTGCGGATTGATGCTGGTCATCTTCGCCGTTTCGACGATGGTGTAGACACAAGCGGCGCGTTGTCCGCCGGCATCGGAGCCACAGAAGAGGTAATTTTTGCGGCCGAGAACTGGCGCTCGCATGCCGCGCTCGGCGGCGTTGTTGCTCATTTCCAGCCGGCCGTCTGCCAGGTAGCGCAGCAGCGCGTTCCATCGTGTGAGGGCGTAGCGGATAGCTCCGGCGAGCGCGCTCTTGCCGCTGATCCGTTTCAGGGAGCCCTGGAGGAATTGCTTCAACTCGTCCAATCGCGGCCGGGCGTATTGGACGCGCGCGGCCAGGCGTCGATCAGGCGTCTGTCCGCGAACGCTGGTCTCGATGACAAACAGGGCGGCGATGCGCTCCATTGCTTCCCGCGCGATCGGCGAGGCCGAGGCGTGATGGATGTCATAGAATTTCCGGCGTACGTGACTCCAGCACGCCACCTCGATCAGCGGCGGCGCGCCGTCCGGCGTGGTGGGCCGATAGAGACTGTCGAAGCCGGCATAGCCATCGGCATGAAGGAAGCCACGGCAGCGGCCTAGCAGCGCCTGGGCGTGGATGCCCTTGCGGTCCGGCGAGTAGCGATAGTAGGCGGCCGGCGGAATGTCCGATCCGAACGGGCGTTCATCACGCACGACCACCCACAGCCGGCCGGTCCTGGTCTTCCCTGTACCGGGCGCCAGTACCGGGACGGTGGTGTCGTCGGCATGCAGCACCTGCCCGGCGCGGACGTGGCGGCCGATGGCCTCGGCCAAGGGATCCAGCAGGAATACCGATCGGCCAACCCAGTCGGCCAAGGTCGAGCGGTCGAGTTCGACGCCTTCGCGGGCATAGATGCCGGCCTGGCGGTGCAGCGGTGTATGGTCGCAGAACTTCGCCACCAGAACCTGCGCGAGCAGGCCGGGGCCGGGCCGGCCGCGTTCGATCGGCAGACTGGGCATCGGCGGCTGCACGATCGTCTCGCAAGCGCGACAGCTCAGCTTCGGGCGGATGTGGCGGATCACCTTGAAGCTGGAGGGCACGTATTCCAGCACCTCGCGCTCGTCCTGGCCGATGCGGCTGAACACCGTGCCGCCGCAGCCCGGGCAGGTGCAGGCTGCTTCGTGGGTGATGGTCTCGCGCGGCAAGTGTGGCGGCAGCGGCTTGCGGACCGGATGTTGGCGTTCCCGCCGCTTGACGGGTTGCCCGGCGTCAGCAGCGCCGGCAGTGTCGCGCGCCTCGACGGCACCGGCGTCCGCTTCGAGTTCGCCGATCAGCAACTCAAGCTGCTCGATCGCGTGGTCGAGCTTCTCGGAGGAGCGGCCGAAGCGCGCGCGGCGCAACACCGCCAGCTGCATCTTCAGCTTCTCGATATGTAGCGTCTTGGCATGGATCTCGGCCGCATTGGCGGCGATCTCGATATCCTTGCGGGCCAGCTCTGCCTGCAAATCAACCGCGAGGTCGCGCAGCTCGGTGGGGTCGTCCGGCAGCGGCAGGGTCGCTAACGACATGGACGCGAGATACAGAATCGCGGGCTGGCGTACAAGGCCTGACGCACAGAATATTGCTCAGGCCGGCATTTTTCTCAGCCAACCGCCATGGGTCTTCGTGGCACGTCCGCGGCAACTGTCCGCCGCCAATCCATCGCCTCGATGAGCAGTGTGAGCTGCGCCGGCGTCAGAACCATCTTACCGTCCACGATCGGCGGCCAGACAAACTTGCCGCTCTCGAGGCGCTTGGCGAACAGGCATAATCCAGTGCCGTCATAATACAGCACCTTCAGATAGTCGGCCCGCTTGCCACGAAAGAGAAACAAATGGCCCGAGAACGGATCGCCATCAAGCACCTGCGCGACACGTGCCGCCAAACCATCAAATCCCAGGCGCATGCTGACAGGATGACAGGCCAGATACACCTTCGTACCCGGCACCATCGGAATCACGACAGGCTCCGCAACACGCAAAGGACACGCCGCAGCGTCCGCTCATTGACGAACGCATCCACCCGAAGACGCGTCCCACATGGCAGGTCGATCTCGACCATCCCCGGGCGTTCGTCCATCGCCGGGCGCGCATCCGCACCGCGATCCTGCGGCGCCTGCCCCACCAGCAGAGCGGACGAATTGAGCCGCCGAACTGTACCTTCGTCCTTGGGCTCCACAATCGCGCCGATCGAAAGAAACCCATCCGCCGCATCAGCGAGCGGTGCATCGGGCTGTGTCTGTTGTACAGACGAAGATGCCTCTGAAGTCTCAGCCGTAGGCCGCGTTCCAAACACTTTCCGCCAATTGAACACCTGATTCGAATTCAACCCGTGACGGCGCGCAACATCGGCAACCGACATGCCGGGACCAAACGCTTCCTCGACAATCCGCCGCTTCTCCTCAAGCGGCCACGAACGGCGCGAGACCTTCACCCTGTCGCTCGTCTCCGGCAATGCACTCAACGGAACGTCCTATCCTGTGCAACCTGGCTAAGTGTCCACTACTCCTTGATGGACACTTGCCGATCCTCACTATGACAATGAAGGCTCCCATATCTTGTGAGCACGACGGTAGGCGGCCATCAGTCCACGCCGTCAGCGCGGATAATGGACTCGAACCGCTGCCGCTTCATCTCTGGCCCCGCCAACGGAAAGCGGCGGCGGAGTTGGCGTCAGCCAACCCAGATCTGGGCAACATTTGCATACGCTCTGATCGCCGCGTCGGTGGTTGCCAGCGTGAAGGTAAGACGTCGCGCCTGCGCGACCAACATGCGGTCGAACGGGTCATTGTGTTGCCACGCCAATGCGCCAGAGTTCTCCGCGTCAATCGGCAGGATCGGCAACTCGTGAAAGCCGTTGGCGCCGATGGCGGCGACCGCGGAGTCGCGGAAGTCGAGCTTCTTCTTGGCCGGCTGGCGGCGCTCACCGCAGGAGGCGAGCGGCACCAACCGGGCCTGCGGGACACCGTTCTTGGCTATGATGATCTCTTCCCCCGCCGCAGCGCGATCGACCAGGCCCGAGAAGTGGGTCTTGGCTTCATAGAGGGTGATGAAGTGCGACATGAGCCTGCTTGTTGGTAAGCCTGACCAAGCAGGAGTGGACAGGCATTTCGTCAATCCGGCGCGCTCACCAGACGCCGCGGCTCGCGCTGTGAGCCAACAATATTCCATGCAAATGGAAGCTTTCATATAACTCGTCTCCTGGCCTATAATAAAGCCATCCTTTCATATGGAACCGCCACCAGCCCATGTTAAAGGGATCGGACACCACACCAGCCACACCGCCCACCAGCCGCGCCGGCACCTACCGCCGACAGCCCCAGGGCTACCGCGCCTTCATCCCCGCGCCCCTTCCGCCCGACCCACCCGTCCGCATCGAGGGCCGCCTTCAGGCCCTGCTCTCGCGCGCCGACCTCGCCCTCGGCCGCCTCGCGGGCTCCATCGAGACCCTGCCCAACTCGGACCTGTTTGTCCTGATGTATGTCCGCAAGGAAGCGGTGCTCTCCAGCCAGATCGAGGGCACGCAAAGCTCCCTCCAGGACCTGCTCGCCGCCGAGGCCCGCGTATTCGACCCGCAACAACCACACGATGTGGCCGAGGTGTTGAACTACGTCGCTGCGATGAACCACGGCCTGGCGCGGCTCGCCACGCTGCCTGTCTCGGTCCGCCTGATCCGGGAAATCCACGCCAGGCTGCTGGAGGGAGCCCGCGGCGCCCACCTGACCCCTGGCGAACTGCGTACCGGCCAGAACTGGATCGGTCCGGCCGGCTGCACGCTGAACGAAGCGACCTTCGTCCCGCCGCCGCACTCCGAACTACTGGACGCGCTCGGCGCCCTGGAACGCTTCCTCCACGCCGAGGACGCCCTCCCGCTGCTGCTCAGGATCGGCCTCGCGCACGCGCAGTTTGAGACGATCCACCCGTTCCTCGACGGCAACGGCCGCGTCGGCCGGCTGCTGACCACCTTCCTGCTCTGCGAGAAGCAGGTGCTGGATAAGCCGGTGCTGTACCTGTCGCACTATTTCAAACGCCATCGACAGAGCTACTACGAGCACCTCCAAGCCATTCGGGATGCGGGTGCATTCGAGGAGTGGCTCGAATTCTTCCTGACCGGCGTGATCGAGGTGAGCCTGGAGGCAAGCGCCACGGCGCGTCGCATCCTGGCGATGCGCGAACAGCATCGCGACCTGATTGCCGCCAACCTGGGTGGCGCCGCTGGTAACGGACATCGCACACTTGAGTATCTGTTCGCGCACCCGATTGTATCGGTCAACGAGGTGCGAGAACTGATCGGAACGACTTATCCGGCCGCGAACGATCTTGTCAGGCGCCTGGTGAAAGTTGGCATCCTGTTCGAGGTGACCGGCCGGTCGCGTAATCGCCGGTTCCGATACGACCCATACATCCAGCTTTTTGCCGGTGAGTTCGATTAACAACCACGCCTTGCCAGCCCGCACCGGCAGGTCCTATGGGGCAGGCACAAAGCCAGAGGACACCGCGATGCCAACGCCCGTCGAGACCGCGATTGAGGGCGCCCGCGCCTTCCTGGGCGAGCGCATCACCACCAACGCCACTCTGCGCGAGCACCACTCGCACGGCCAGGACACTCAGCCGCCGGTGCTGCCCGACGCCGTCGCGTTCATCGAGACCTCCGACGAGGCCGCGCGACTGCTGACGCTGTGCAACAACGCACACGTGCCGGTGGTGGCTTGGGGCGCCGGCACGTCGCTGGAAGGCCATGTGACCCCGGTGCGCGGCGGGATCACGCTCGACCTCTCGCGCATGACGCGCGTTATCGACGTGAGCCAGCCCGACATGGACTGTCGCATCGAGGCCGGCGTCACGCGCGATCAGCTCAACGAGTACCTGCGCGACCAGGGGCTGTTCTTCCCGGTCGATCCCGGCACGGCGCTGTGCACCATCGGCGGCATGTGTGCGACGCGCGCCTCCGGCACCAACGCGGTGCGCTATGGCACGATCCGGGAGAACGTGCTGGGCCTCACCGTGGCCCTTGCCGACGGAAGGCTGATCCACACCGGCGGCCGCGTGCGCAAGTCCGCCGCCGGCTATGATCTGACGCGCCTCTTCATCGGCTCGGAGGGCACGCTGGGCGTCATCACCGAGATCCAGCTGCGCCTGCACGGCATCCCCGAAGCGATGTCGTCCGCCACCTGCCAGTTCCCCACGCTGCGCGGCGCGGTCGAGACGGTGATCGCCATCCTCCAGATGGGCATTCCCGTCGCACGCATGGAACTGCTGGACGAGGTGCAGATGGCGGCCTGCATCGCCTATTCGAAGCTGGAGGGACTGGAGCCCTTGCCAACCCTGTTCTTCGAATTCCACGGCACCACCGCCGCGGTGGCGGAGCAGGCGTCGCAGGCGGAGGAGATTGCCGCGGGGTTCGATGGTCAGGGCTTCCGCTGGGCCACCGACGCCGCCGAGCGCGGCAAGTTGTGGCAAGCGCGGCACGACGCGCTGTGGGCATGCCTTGCGCTGAAGCCAGGACACAAGGGCATCGCCACCGATGCGATCGTTCCCATCTCGCACCTCGATGCGGCGATCCTCGGCGCCAAGGAGGACATCGCCGCGTCGGGCCTGACCGCGCCAATCGTCGGCCACGTCGGCGACGGCAACTTCCACACGGTGATCCTGGTGCCGCCCGAGCCTGATGGACTGAAGCGTGCATGGGACCTCGACAAGAAGATCGTGGCGCGCGCGTTGGCGCTTGGCGGTTCATGCAGTGGCGAGCATGGCGTCGGCATCGGCAAGCGCGAGTTCCTCGAGCAGGAGCACGGCGCCGAAGCGCTGGCGGTGATGCGCTCGGTGAAGCAGGCGCTGGACCCAAGGGGGATTCTCAACCCGGGCAAGATATTCCTGAACTGAGCGGCGGCCCCGTTTACGTGGTTGGTCGCTCCCTCTTGGCCGCGGCAGCCCAGCTACGGAATACCGCTCGTGTCTCGCCGTCCATGGGGAAGAAGCTCTCGATGCGCAACTCTTGCAGGGTGATGTCCTGAGGAGTGCCCAGCGTCGCTATCGTCGTGAACAGCCGGAGCTCGGTCTCGCCCTTGCGAAAATGCATCGGCAGGACAGGAACTTCCGGGGAAGGCGACCCAGCGAGCGACATCACGGACTTTACGTCCTGATAACGCGACAACCGATCGAACAGGCCAGCCGTCTCGACGGTCGCATCAGCTGCCGCGTCGGCCTCGACGCTGCGCATGAAGTAGCGGACAACTTCAGACCAGTTCGTGAGGTGAGGCCTCAAAACATCGGGCGCGACCAGAGCATCAGCCAGATTGAGGATGACGCCTAGTTCGACAGGGCCGACAAGGAACTCGACCAAGGCAACCGCACCCTTGTTCGCCTGGATCAGATTCCAGCGACGGTCCACGACCACAGCAGGAAACGGCTCATGCTGGGTCAGCATGTAGTCAAGTGCATCACGGATCGGCGCGAGCGTGGGTGCTCCAAGATCTGTTTCGGTCCACACTGACGCGTACCCTGCGGCACGCAGCAGCTCATTGGAATGCCGCAGTGGAACCTCCAGCACCGAAGAGAGGCGAAGCACCATCTCACGGCTCGGTTTCGAGCGACCAAGTTCCAGGAAGCTGATATGGCGCTGCGAACATGCTGCCGCCATCGCTAGCTGAAGCTGCGAGAAGCCACGCTTCTTTCGCCACCAACGAGGCGCGAGGAAAAGGTAAGCGGAGCTTGCATGATTACCTGCCAGGTAGTTGATCGACGGCACCCGGGTCGCGACAGTGCGTGGGTACGGTTGTGGCCGCAAGTCATTCCCTCGCGCGATCAGAGTCGAAATAAGGTGGAGTTCCATGATGAGAGTGGCCTTTGCCGGAGCATTCGCCTCGCAGATTGCGGAGCCCGTGCGAGCGCGACTTGCACTGCCGTGTGAGGTGATGGTCGATGACGAGTCCGGCATCATTCCGCGCTTGGCCGATGTCGATGTTCTAGTCTCGATGGCGTTTTCGGCGCGCATGGCTGAGGCTGCGCCGCGATTGCGATTGTTGCAGGTGCCCGGCGCCGGTCTTGACCGCATCGATCGCGCGGCGCTACGGCCGGAGACGCAGCTGGCGAACGTCTATGGTCACGAGGCTGGCATAGCCGAGTACATCATCGGCGCGATGATTGCGCTGACGCGATCTTTCGGGCGTCTCGATGCCAGGCTGCGACAGGGCCAGTGGGAGAGCCAATGGGCGGTTGCCACGGTGGCACCGCCGCTCTGGCCGGAGCTTACAGGCAAGACCCTTGGTATCCTTGGATTTGGTCATATCGGAGAAGCACTCGCCCGCCGCGCAATGGCCTTCGATATGCAGGTCTGCGCCATCCGTCGACAGGCCCAATCGGAGACACCGAACGGCCTGCTGTTCGTGGGCGGCCCGGAGCGCCTCGATGAACTGCTGCAACAGGCTGACTATCTTGCCATCACGTTGTCGCTCTCGTCCGCGACGCGCAACCTGATCGATGATCGCCGCTTGCGGTTGATGCAGCCGACAGCATACCTGATCAACGTTGCGCGTGCCGAGATTTGCGATGAGCAGGCGCTATACCGCGCGCTTGCATGCGGTCGTCTCGCGGGGGCGGCACTCGATGTCTGGTATCGCTATCCGACCTCGGCGGAGCCCACCTTGCCCGCGGCGCAACCCTTTCACCAGCTCGGCAACGTGATAATGACGCCGCATGTATCCGGCTGGACGGAGGGCATGCTCGACGCACGTGCTCGCCTGATTGCCGAAAACATTGCAAGAACCGCGCGCGGCGCGCCACTGCTGAATGTCGTCGACCTGTCGCATTGACACCTGCCATGCCGGTCCGAACGCAACACTGGTCGTCACGCCTCCCATTTTACTATGGGTGGGTGATCGTCGGCATCGCGTTTGTAACGATGGCAATCGGTGTCACGGCGCGCACTGCGTTCTCGCTGCTGCTGCCGCCGCTCATCGATGAATTTGGATGGGATCGAGGCCTCGTCGCCGGTGCCTTCTCTTTCGGTTTCCTCGTCTCCGCGACGCTGAGCCCGATCGCCGGCCGGATCATGGACCGTTATGGCCCTCGCATCGTGATCGAGAGCGGTGTGTGTCTGATGGCTGGTGGGCTCCTCATGGCACCCGCAATCGCAAAGCCGTGGCAACTCTATGCAACGCTGGGTGTCCTTGTCGGCAGTGGCGCAAACCTCATGAGCTTCACCGCGCAATCGCTGTTTCTGCCGAACTGGTTCCTGCGCCGCCGAGGTTTGGCCATCAGCATCGCGTTCTCCGGCGTCGGCGTCGGGGCGATCGTATTGCTGCCCTGGCTGCAAATGATCATCGGCCAGCATGGTTGGCGCGCATCCTGTCAGGCCTTGGGCTTGCTAGTGCTTTTCGCTCTGGTCCCGCTGAACCTGCTGGTGCGACGCCGGCCAGAGGACATCGGTTTGTTGCCGGACGGCGGACCACGGCTAACTCGGGGCGGCGCGCCGCTCAGTCATTCGAACATTGTCGATCCTGCCTGGACCTCCATAAATTGGACGCTCTCGCGGGCGATCCGGACCGGCCGCTTCTGGTGGCTCGTACTCGGCTACTTCTGCGCCCTGTTTGCCTGGTATGCGGTGCAGGTCCATCAGACCCAATACCTTGTCGAAATCGGCTTCAGTCCGCTGGCGGCGGCTTGGGCTTTGGGGCTCGTCAGTGCCGTCGCCATCCCCGGACAGATCGGTCTCGGGGCATTGTCCGACCGCGTCGGGCGGGAATGGGTATGGTCGGCGGGATGTTGCGGATTTGTCGTCTGCTACGCGGCGCTGATTGCCCTCGAGTATGTCCCATCGCGCGCGGTGTTGTATCTGATGGTGACCTCGCAAGGTTTCCTAGGCTACGCACTGACATCCGTTATGGGCCCCATCGTCGCGGAGATCTTCGAGGGACCGCATTATGGCTCCATCTTTGGCACCATCACGATCGCATTGATCGGAGGCGGCGCAGTTGGCCCCTGGGTCGCGGGCGTGATCCATGACTCTACCGGGAGCTACAGACTGGCCTTCGTTCTGGCGACTGCATGCTGCGCCATCTCCGCGGCAGCGATCTGGATCGCATCCCCTCGGAAGGTGCGCACCGTGCCCGGCCGAACCAGGCGCGCACTGCCTACGTGATCAGGGGCCGTGCGCGGGATGGGGTTCTAACGGGTATTGGAGCTACAACATGCCAGTATCAGCCGGGACCGCAACCATCGAAGCCCTGCGGTGCGGAAGGATGAAGTGGATGATCACGGTTGCAATCACATAGACGCTGGCGCAGGCGAAGAAAACAACGGTGTAGTTGTTGTGGGTTGCATCAAGCACGCGGCCGATGACCGCGGCGGAGAAAGCGCCCGCGATGGAGCTTATGGCGCCGCCGAGCCCGACAGTGGAGGCGACCGCCCCGCGCGGCATGGTATCGGATACCAGCGTGAACAAATTGGCGGAGAAGCCTTGATGCGCAGCCATGGCGATGCCGATCAGCACGACGGCGGTCCACATGCTGTCAAGCTGCGGTGCAAGGAACACCGGCACCGTGCAGGCGGCACAGATAAGCAGTGTGATCTTGCGGGCGGGGAACACGTCCATGCCGCTCTTGATCAGGGCCGAGGAAACCCAGCCGCCGGCGATCGAGCCAACATCGGTGAGCAGATAGATCAGTATCAGCGGCAATCCCACGGCGAACAGCGACACATGGAACTTGGAGTTGAGAAAACTTGGTACCCAGTTGTTATAGAACCACCAGGCTGGATTGGTCAGCACACCGCCAGCGATATAGACCCATGTACCGGGATAAACCAACAACCTGCTCCACGGAACCTTCTGCACCGAGACTTCCGGATCCTGGTCGATGTAGGCGAGTTCGCTCGACGTGACACGCGGGTGCTCGGCAGGGTCGCGATAACTTATCAGCCAGAACGCGACCCAGACGAACCCAATCGCGCCGGTGACGTAGAACGCGGATTGCCAGCCGGAAAGGGCGACGACCAGAGCACCAATCAGCGGCGCCAGCATTGCGCCGATATTGCTGCCTGAGTTGAAGATGCCGGTGGCGAACGCACGGTCGCGAACCGGGAACCATGTGGCGATCGTCTTGATGCAGGTGGGGAAATTGCCGCCTTCACCAAGACCGAGGACGATGCGGGCAAGGATGAACCCGCCAACGGAACTAACCATGCCATGTGCGGTGGACGCGAGACACCATAGGATCGCGGCGGCGGCAAGGCCAAGGCGGATGCCGATTTTGTCGGTGAGCCACCCCATCCCTGCATAGCCGATCGCATAAGCGATGGAGAAGAAGAAGATGATGTTGCCGAAATCGGTCTCGGTGAAGTGCAGATCGCCCTGGATCGTCGGTTTGAGCACGCCGAGAATGTTGCGGTCCATGTAGTTGATCGTGGTGATGATGAACAACAGACCGCAGATGACCCAGCGGTAATTGCTGGCAGGTCTGGCGCTGGCTTGCATGCCGGATATGGCCATCCGGGTCCTCCCTTGGTTGGTTCTTTGGACAGCGTCTATCTACAAGCGCACCGGCCTCATTGGCGAGGGCCGCCGATCGGATCCGGGCCGGGGGTTTGCGTTCGGTTTGTGCCACTGAAAGCGCTGGGCCGGCCTGCCGAGCGCTTGGCACCAACAGCGCCTCGTCTGTCAAGATGATTACCCGGATATACGTCGATGCCGGCCTTGGCCCCCGGAATCAGATCCGCAGGGCGCGCCGAACATGCACCGTTCGCGTGCGGTCGACTACGCCATGAGACTATCCGGCACGATCGAGATGATGCTGGATGACACGACGCCGTCCTTGAAGCCAGACGATGTGGTTGTGCAACAGGCGGTCAAGCTGGATCAACCACGGGCCGGATCCCTTGCCGCATCCTCTGCGTCCTGCTTGGCTCCGACAAACCCCGACCCACTGGGATGGCCCAGACATTCGCTCTACTGATGTCTTGCAGTTTCGTGGCATCGCGGCGTCAGCGGAATCGCTTGAACGTCTGGCGGTCTGTCGGATGACGGTTTCGGGATAATCGACGTTCCAGCCCGGCGTTTCCGACGGTTCTGCAGACCGGTCGTCGGTTTGGCGCGTGAGAGCAGATTGAGCGTTGTGTGGCGGATGATCGCCATGTTTTGTGGCCCATCACCGGTCCTGAAGCGCGCGAGGCCACAGATCACATCCAGCACTCAGTGCAGGCGGTTCGCTGGACAAATACAACCCAATAGATGTTAGCCCAGCCCGCACAAATAGCATGTGGAGTACTCCATGACGCAGGATGGTATACTACTACAAATTTACTTGACTTGCTGCTCGCCTTCGCGGCGGCGGTGTTCTCCTCGCCCGTCGTCCGTGAAGCGATGGCGCAGCGGCATCCGCGACCGCTCTCAGTTGTCCTGAAGGAGGTTGCCGAGCGCCGCCGGAGATCTGGCGTCGCAGTCTGCATGGCCTGCTGACCGTATATCGGGACCCGGTCTTCTGGCGGGTCGCGCCATTGTCGGGCTGCATTCGTCGGAACCGCGTTCGCGGTGCACGGACTGTGGGCCGCGCGATGGCTGGCCGACGTCGATCGCTTTGCGCCCGATTGCTTCAGCCGCCCGTCATGCCAGATCGGCAAGCAGCTTCGAGGCGGCGGAACGCAGGAGCATCTTGCGCGCCTGCCACTGTGCGGCGGCATCGAGCGTGGCAAGGAACTCCACTTCGCCGCCCGCCAGCCACGCCACCGGCAGTCCGTCGCGAAACAGCAGCCGGTTGCCCGTGAGAGCCGCGAGCTTCGGCCCTGGTGTCAGGATGCCCGCGAGGTTCAGCGGGTCCGCCCCGGACAGCGAGACAAACTCATCGGCATGTGGCCGGCGCCGCACCTCGCGCAGCATGCCGACGGCGTCCGGCAGTGCATATTGTTCGCCCGAGAAGCCGGCAACGAACCGGCCGCCACGGATTTCGCCGCGCGCCTCCAGCCGGCGATACACCCGCAGCAGATCGCGCCACGGCGGCAGCCACTCGGCCTCGCGGGCCAGCAGACGCCAGAACACCACGCCGTAGCGGCGCAGCAGCGTGCGCGCCACGTGCTCGGTGGCGGCTGCCTTGGCCTGCGGCTCGGCGGCCGGACGGCGGATCAGCGCCCAGCGACCGGCATCCTCCATGCCGAAGCTCATGATGCGGCGCCGCCGTGTGCCACCGCCGAACGGTTTGCGCCGCTCGGATGGCACCAGCAGCGCGCGCAACCCGCCAAAACTGTCCGACGTCACCAAGCCCAGTGAGACAAGTTCGCCGAGCGCCTCCTCGACCTGCGGGCGCAGCAGGCCGCTCGCCTCGGCCAGTTCCTCGAAAAACGACGCGCCCTGTGTGCGCAGGCATTCGAGCACCGTCGATGCCCGCCCGCTCGGCTGCGCACCGTTCGCCGGACCAGCCAGCGCTGTCCAGAACGCGGCGTAGCGGCGCGCCAGCAGCGTCACCGGTGTCGTGCGCACCGGCGAACTGACCTTGCAGCCCGGCGTAAGTCGCGCCCAGGCGACGCGCCCAGCCAGGCACATGTCATCGAGCCAGGTCGGTTCGTAGCCGGTGATGCGTGCCGGCAGGAGTTCGGTCTCCCAGGCACCAGCCGGCGCCTCGAAACCCTCCAGCAGCGCGACCGAGGCGGGAACCGAGTCAGGCCCTTCCAGGCGCGTCGCGTCCGTCACCCGCTGCCAGGCGAACAGAAAGCGCAGGAAGTCCCGCGCGGCGACCGGCTCGATCTCGGCGCGCAGGCGGCGGACCGTGTAGTGATGGATGCGCGCGAGCAGCCGCCGATCGCACCACTCCTCGGCGTTGCTGCCCGGCGTGAAGCGGCCCCGCAACGCAAAGCCCTCGACCTCCAGTGCGGCCAGCGCGGCGCCTATGTCGTCGGCCTCCAACCCCAGTGGCGCGGCCAGCGCGGCCTGAGTTACCGGCCCCAGCCCCTCCAGCCTGCCGCGCAGGACATCGGCCAGTGCTTCTGAATCAGCCGGCAGTGAATGAAACTGTTGCGCCCGTTCGGCCGCGACCCACAGCACCGCCTGCGGTGTGATCGCCTGGGTCACACGGTTCTCGTCTGCCAACACGCTCAACCAACCGCGCCATTCCGGCACGGCCTGCACCTCATCCTCGTTCAGACAGCCGAGCCAGAGCAGCGCGTCGTGCAGTTCCTCGGTGTTGACCGGATCGGGCCACGCCTCGGTGCGTACCCGGGCGATCGCCTCAGGATCGAGCCTGCCCAGGTCCGCCGCGTTCTCCGGTGCGAGCCAGCGCCTGGCCATCACCGCCTGCGTCCGCCGTTCCTCCAGCGGCGCATCGTCGAGGTACGCATAGGGCCGCGCCGAAAGTACCTCCAGCGCCAGCGGTGAGGGCTGTGTCAGGTCACGGGCGATGACTCGGACATCGCCGGACTCGATACGCGCAAGCAGCCGCTCCAGCCCTTCGATGTCCATCGCCTCGTGCAGGCAGTCGGTTATCGTCTGATTGGTCAGCGGGTGATCGGGCATCTCGCGATCGCCGGCCACGTTCTCGGCACAGGCCATCTGATCGGGGAACACGCTGGCGACCAGATCCTCCGCCTCCATTCGCGCGAGCTGCGGCGGCACCTTCCTGCCGCCGCGGAAGCGCGGCAGCGCCAGTGCGACGCCCGCCACCCAGCGCCACCGCGTGGCGAACATCGGCGCATCGAGCACCGCCTGGACCAGCAGCGATCGTACGCTGTCGGAGCGCAGATACTGCGCCACCTCCGCGAGTTCGAAACTGTGCGTGGTGGTCAGCGACAGCACGATGTTGTCCTCGGTCGCCGCCGCCTGCAGTTCGAAATTGAACCTCCGGCAAAAGCGCTTGCGCAGCGCGAGGCCCCAGGCGCGATTGATCCTGCTGCCGAACGGCGAATGGATCACGAGCTGCATGCCGCCGGCTTCGTCGAAGAAACGCTCCAGCACGATGGTGTCGTGCGTCGGCAGACATTCCAGTGCGGCGAACGACGCCGTCAGATACTCCAGCAACTGTTCCGCCGCCGCTTCGGCGATGCCGATCTCCTCGGTCAGCCAACGTTGCGCGCTGCCGCCCGACGCATCGCGCCGCAACAGCGTGACAATGCCGGCGCGCAGACGCGACACCGACGCGGAAAGTTCGTCGCTGCGGCCAGGCGCTTCGCCAAGCCAGAACGGAATGGTCGGCGGCTGGCCGTGCGCGTCCTCTACCCGCACGACGCCACGCTCGACCCGCATGATCCGATAGGCGTTGTTGCCGAGTTGGAACACGTCGCCGGCCAGGCTTTCGACGGCGAAGTCCTCATTGACGGTGCCGATGGTCTGGT
The DNA here is from genome assembly GCA_963799415.1 of uncultured Alphaproteobacteria bacterium. Lineage (GTDB taxonomy): Bacteria > Pseudomonadota > Alphaproteobacteria > Acetobacterales > Acetobacteraceae > JAMXLO01. Next base: position 139,000 of record CAWCXI010000020.1, read on the forward strand.
TCTCGGGTTCCAGCAGCACCTGGTAGTCGGCGTTGTCCGGAATCGTGCCGCCGGAGGTCAGCGCAGTCAGCCGCGCGCCGCGCCGGCCGCGCAGCATGTGGTTGATCGCGTCGTGAGTGGACAGCGTGCCGCGCCGGCCGCGGCTGGTGGCGAAGCCCTCGGCCAGCATGCGAACGACGGCGTCGAAATCATCGCGCGGCAGTGTCGCGATAGGGCCAGGCGCGGCGCAGCCGATCGTACAGTTCCTCCTCGGGCCAGTCCTGCGCGCTGACCTCGGCGACGATCTGCTGCGCCAGCACGTCGAGCGGCTGTTGCGGAATGCTCAGCCGATCGAGTTCGCCGCGGCGCACGCTGTCGAGCAGCGCCGCGCATTCCACCAGATCGTCGCGCGACAGCGGAAACAGATCGTCCCTTCGGAGTACCGCCCGACCGCGTGGCCCGACCGTCCGACGCGCTGCAGGAAGCTCGCGATCGAACGCGGCGAGCCCAGCTGGCACACCAGGTCGACGTCGCCGATGTCGATGCCGAGTTCCAGCGATGCGGTCGCCACCAGCGCCTTCAGCTCGCCGCGCTTCAGTCGCTGCTCCGCCGACAGCCGCTGTTCCTTCGCCAGGCTGCCGTGATGCGCGGTGACCGCCTGCTCGCCCAGCCGGTCGGACAGGTGCCGCGCCACGCGTTCGGCCATGCGCCGCGTGTTGACGAACACCAGCGTCGTGCGGTGCGCCTCGATCAGCCGCGCCAGTCGGTCGTAGACCTGTTCCCACACCTCATCCGACATCACGGCTTCCAGCGGCGAGTCCGGCACTTCCAACATCAGCTCGCGCGGACGCTGGTGGCCGGTATCGACGATCGTGACGTCGTCGGCCGTTGGTGCCAGCCAGGAATGCGCGACGGTCTCGATCGGCTTCTGCGTCGCCGAAAGGCCGATGCGCACGAGCCGGTCGCCGCACAAAGCGCTGAGGCGCTCCAGCGACAGCGCCAGATGCGCGCCGCGCTTGTTCGACGCCATGGCGTGGATTTCGTCGACGATGACCGTGCGCGTGCTCGCCAGCATCGCGCGGCCGGACGCCGAGCCGAGCAGGATGTAGAGCGACTCCGGCGTGGTGACCAGGATGTGCGGCGGACGCTGGCGCATGCGCTCCCGCTCGCCCGGGGCGTGTCGCCGGTGCGCACCCAGGTGCGGATCTCGACATCGGGCAGTCCGCGCTCGCGCAGCGCCGCGCGAATGCCGGCGAGCGGCTCCTCGAGATTGCGCTGAATGTCGTTGGACAGCGCCTTCAGCGGCGAGACGTAGACCACCTGGGTGGCGTCGGCGAGGCTGCCTTCCAGGCCCTGGCGCACCAGCCCGTCGATCGCCGCCAGAAACGCGGCGAGCGTCTTGCCGGAGCCGGTAGGCGCGGCGATCAGGGTGTCGCGACCCGCCTGGATCGCCGGCCAGGCCTGCACCTGCGCTGGCGTGGGTGTCGCAAACCGGGCGGCGAACCACGCCGCGACGGCTGGGTGAAACATGCTTGCAGGGCTCATCTGGCCAGCAGAATAAGGGGAGCAAACCGCATCCGCGCAATCATTGATCGAGGTCATTGCGGCCGCATCTCTGAATCGGCAGTCTGCGGCCCATGGCACAGGACCCAGCCCGGCAGGCCAACGCCCTTGTCCACCAATTGCGTGATCGCGGCCACCACACCCATGCCCAGCGTCTGGCGAAGCTCCTGAGCCTGCATTCCGTCGAGCGCGGGCTGCTGCTTGGGCTGCGTGAGGCCTGTGAGACGATTCTGACCGCAATCGAAGCCATCGATCCCGTTACGGAGGCCATGATCGACGAACTGCGATTGGAGGTTGAAAAGCGACTCCGCCTTCCGCCTGACAAGGGCACCCAGTGATGGCTGTAACGCCTCGGAGGCCCTGCCTGCGTGCTGGTGTCGCTCGACACTGAGCGTCTCGACTACACGCCAGAGTTGGGCGGCACCCAGTTCGTCATATCTGCGCTCACGGCCGGCGAGGCGAACGCAAAGGTAAACAAGCCGCTCCTGTCCACCGAAATATCCACAGCCTAATTTGACCGTTTCGTCTGCGCTACTAAATCATACCACCATGATATTGCTACGCATTTCAGCAGATAGTTAGGGTATCGCTACATATCCGCCTACGAATTGAGTCCCCAAGCCTCCCTGGGACAGTCAGGACGTCCTACGCTTAACCAAGACGAATGCCAACCGTTCGGATTTCTAACGGCGGCGAGCCTCCCGGACAGGTCGGGTCCAAGTGCCGGAGCCAAGGCTGGAGTTGCCATACCCGCCTGTGCTTTATCCCCGCAACATCAGCGTAAGGACCGCATACATGCGTATTGCGATGATCGGCGGCGGATATGTCGGCCTGGTCTCTAGCGCCTGCTTCGCTGAATTCGGCACCGACGTCACCGTTGTGGAGACCGATGTCAGGAAGCTCGCCGCCCTGCATGAAGGCCACATGCCGATCTACGAGCCAGGCCTGGAGAAGCTTGTCGCAGAGAACGTCACCGCCGGCCGGCTCGCATTTACCGACGACCTCGCCGCCGCCGTGCACGACACCGAGGCGGTGTTCATCGCGGTCGGCACGCCGACCAGACGCGGTGACGGCCACGCCGACCTGACCTACGTCTACGCCGCCGCCGAGCAGGTGGCCCATGCGCTCACCCACTACGCCGTGATCATCACCAAATCCACCGTGCCGGTCGGCACCAGCCGCAGCATCGAGGAAATCGTCCGGACCGCCCGCCCGGATCTCGACTTCGACGTGGCGTCCAATCCGGAATTCCTGCGCGAGGGCAATGCGATCGGCGATTTCATGCGACCGGACCGCGTGGTGATCGGCACCGAAAGCGAACGGGCGCGGGATGTGCTGCGGCAGCTCTATCGCCCGCTCTACCTGATCGAGGCACCGATCGTGTTCACCGGTATCGAGACGGCGGAGCTGACCAAATACGCCGCCAACGCCTTCCTGGCGATGAAGGTCACCTTCATCAACGAGATGGCGGACCTGTGCGAGAAGGTTGGCGCCGACGTGCATGATGTGGCGCGCGGCATCGGCCTCGACGGCCGCATCGGCCGCAAGTTCCTGCATGCCGGCCCTGGCTACGGCGGCTCCTGCTTCCCCAAGGACACGCTGGCACTGATGCGCACCGCGCAGGATTACGGTGCGCCATCGCGCCTGGTCGAGACCACGGTCGCGGTGAATGATGCGCGCAAGTCGGCGATGGCAATGCGGGTGATCGCGGCGTGCGGCGGATCGGTCCGCGGCAAGACCATCGCGGTGCTCGGGCTGACCTTCAAGCCGGAGACCGACGACATGCGCGACGCGCCGTCGCTGTCGATCGTCGCGCGGCTTGCCGGCGACGGCGCCATGATCCGCGCCTTCGATCCGGAAGGGATGCAACAGGCCAAACCGCTGCTGCCCGGCGGCGTGATCTACTGCCGCGATGCGTTCGATGCCGCGCAGGGCGCGGACGTCCTCGTTGTCATCACCGAATGGAACGAATTCCGTGCGTTGAGCCCGACCCGGCTGCGCAATGCAATGTGCGGGCGGGTGCTGGTCGATCTGCGCAATGTCTACGACCCGATCGCGATGCGGCAGGTGGGGTTCGAGTATCATTGCGTCGGAAGAGCGGACATGACCTGAGCCGCGACCTCCTTCGCCACATGACTTGCGCCTGTAAGGATTTCTGGCTGAAACATACGTAGCCAAGGAAAGAGGTCCGTCCCGCATGCACCCCGTCGTCGGCATTCCAGCCTGCGCCAGGCTGGACAAGGGTCAGCTTCGCCACGACACGCCTGCGCGCTATGCCGCGGCTGTGCTGGGCGGTGCCAAGGCGGTGCCGATCATGATCCCGCCGATGGGCGAGGCCTCACTCGCGGTCCTCGATCGCCTCGACGGTCTGTTGTTGCCCGGCAGTCCCAGCAACGTGCATCCATCGCACTATGACGGCGGCGACAGCCTCACCCCTGACCATCACGATCTGGAACGCGACGCCACCACGCTGCGGCTGATCCCCGAGGCGCTCGCACGCGGCATGCCATTGCTGGCGATCTGCCGCGGCATCCAGGAGCTGAACGTCGCCCTCGGCGGCACGCTGCACCAGAAGCTGCACGAGGTACCGAGACGCATGGACCATCGCCCTGGCCCCGGCACGCTCGAGGAGAAATACGCGCCCCGCCATCTGGTGTTCCTGACCGGCCAGCTCGCGCGGATCGTGGGCAGCACGAAGATCCTGGTGAACTCGCTGCACGGCCAGGCAATCGACGCGCCGGCGCCGGGGCTTGTCGTGGAGGCGCTGGCGCCGGACGACACGATCGAGGCGGTGCGGGTGGAACGTGCAAGCGGCTTTGCCATCGGCGTGCAGTGGCACCCGGAATGGGGCTATGCCGACGACAGCGCGAGTCTGGCGATCTTCCGCGCGTTCGGCGAAGCGTGCGTGACGTATCGAACGGGATTGCGAAAGGCGGCATGAGATGGACCTGCAACTATCCGGCAAGAAGGCGCTGATCACCGGCGGGTCGAAGGGCATCGGCCGCGCCACCGCCGAACTGCTGGCGGACGAGGGCTGCGACGTCACGCTGGTGGCGCGCGACCAGGGTGCACTGGATGAGGCCGCCGCCGCGATCCGCACACGGCGACAGGTCAACGTGCGCACGATCTCCGCCGATCTTTCCTCCGACGCCGCGGTGCGCCGCGTCGCGGCCGAGGCGGGAGAGCTCGACATACTCGTGAACAACGCCGGCGCCATACCGCCGGGCGACCTGCTGTCGCTTGATGACACGACCTGGCGCCACGCGTGGGACCTGAAGGTGTTCGGCTACATCTCGTTCTGCCGCATCGTGTATGCACAGATGAAGACACGCCGCGCCGGCGTGATCATCAACGTGATCGGCGCGGCCGGCGAAAGCTTCCCGACCGGCTACATCGCAGGTGCCGCAGGCAATGCGTCGCTGATGGCGTTCACCCGCGCGCTGGGCAAGGGCGCGCCGGCTGACGGCTTGCGCGTGGTGGCGATCAACCCGGGCCCGGTCGAGACCGACCGCCTGGTCATGCTGCGCCGCGCCGAAGCCCAGGCGAAGTTCGGTGATCCGGAGCGCTGGCGAGAACTGACCGCGGGCATGCCGTTCGGCCGCGCCGCGTCGCCGCGCGAGATCGCCAACGCCGTGGCGTTCCTCGCGAGCCCGCTGTCGGGTTACACCACGGGCACCGTGTTGACGATCAACGGCGGCGGATAACGCCCACTTCCTCTATAATCAGGATAGATACGCCAAGACCGTCGCGCCCACCCGCTCACTCAAACTTGGCCGGCGAAGAAAATGGCTTGGTAGCATCGACCACAAACATAACAAGGGCTGTCAGATCACTATTGCCGCTGCTGAAGACTTGCATCGGCATGCCGGGAGCATGTCCCGCCATCGACTGGCCCGCCTCGACATGCATCTCGCCGTGCGGTGTTTTTTGCCCGAGCTTGCCTGTTAGTACATAGAACGTTTCGGATCCCGGGTGCGTATGCACAGGCGTCTTAGCTCCCGGCAGCCCCTCAGCATAATTGATGCGCAGCAGATATTCGGGCGCACTGATGGCGGGTACCGGCCCGATCACAACGACATTGCTTCCACCAGTTGTGGCGCTGCCCTTTGGATCGAGCGTGAAGAGCCAGACCCTCCCAGCAACGTCGGCGACCAATGAAGCGGGACCCTCGGCCGCTTGCGCCTGCGCGAGTGTGGAGAAATTCTCAACTCGCCAATACAGCGGTCCAGCTGGTAGTTGCTTGAGCTTCTTCTCGGCTACCGGCTTTACGACATATTCCGGTTGCGCCGTCGCTCTGAATGGTGCCGACAGAAACCCCACCGCGGCCAGTATTAGAGTAACGCCAATGATGCACCGGCGGTCGAGTACTTGCGGGTTCATCATCATCTCCCTAACTGGAGGCCACCAAACGATCTGTTAATCTGGCTACCGGCCTCACGGAACTCCGTTAACTGCAACGACATTGAACTTTGCGTATTTTTCACCGTCCTTGTGTGCTGCTGTGTATTTTGGCGAATCGCGCCAGCCCTTTAGCTGCTCCAGGCTGTCCCGCCGAAGAATGACCAAGCGCGTTCCGGGCAACGATCCTTCGATCACCGTTCCCGGTCCTGCAGCCACATAGACGCCACCATGCGCTTTAGTCGAAGCCTGGGCCGGCTTGAGATACTCCTTTGCATAACCGTCCGCGTTGCTGACATCGACCACTCCCATCATATACACTGGCGCAGGCGACCCCGCTGTTGGCGGCCGCCGGACAGGCACCATTGGTCTGCCCGTGTCGGCGTAAGCCCTGAGGACGGAGGGCGAAACTGCAACGGCGGCGGCTGAATTCGCGATCCAGTTGCAGGCAATCGCGTGAGCCCATCACACTTCCTTAAGTTCTCGGCTGCATGAAGTGCGGAGATTCGCACATCCATCGGCACCGACGGTCGCCGAGCTGGAGGAACACGTATTGCACCTGCTCGCACAACTCAGCATCCGCAGCAAGATCATCGGCGGGTTCGCGGCCGTCCTGATCTGCACCATCGGCCTCGGGTTGTTCGCCACCCAGCGCCTGCAGGCCGTGAACGCCAATGCACAGGAAATCAGGGATGACTACCTTCCGAGCACCCGAGTCCTCGGCCGCCTGGCCCAGGTCAGCGAGCGGCTGCGGCAGAACCGGGCATCGGTGCTGCTGGCAATCACCGACGCGCAGCGCGCGCAGGCTGCCACAACCCTGAAGGAGCAGGTCCAGACCTATGCGCGAGAACGCGAAGCCTATCAGCACCTGATCTCACCGGGCGAGGAGCAGCCCCTCGTGGGTGCCGTCGATGCAGCGTGGAAGCGCTACCTCGAGACTGACGATGCCGTCGCCAAGCTGGAGGCGCAGGGCAAACGCGAGGAGGCGGTCACGCTCTTCCGGGGTGACGCGACCAACGCGATGGCCGCGTTCCGCGAGGCTTTGCAGGCCGCCATCGATCTGAACGTACGTCAGGGCACACAGGCTGCCGACGACGGCGCGGAGCTTGGCGCATCGGCGCATCGCTGGATTCTGGTGGTACTGGCCCTGGCCGCCCTGCTCTGCGTCGGTATTGGCTGGACGATCGTTCGCGGCATTTCCGCGCCGATCGGCGCGATGACAGCGGCGATGCGTCGCCTGGCGGAGGGCGATACGGCGGTGGAGATTGTCGGCTCCGCGCGCCGCGACGAGATCGGCGCAATGGCGAAGGCCGTTGAGGTGTTCAGGCAGAACGCCATCGAGCGCGTCCGCCTGGAAGCCGAACAGAAGGAGCAGCAAGAGCGGGCGACGCAGGAGAAGCAGATCGCCCTGGTCGGCATGGCGGAGCAGATCGAAGCGCAGACAAGGGATGCGCTGGAGGGCATTGGCTCCCGCAGCGAGACCATGGCGGCGACGGCGGAGGCGATGGGGGCATCCGCCAGCCGCACGGGCGATGCCGCCCAGAGCGCGGCAACGGCCGCGGGACAGGCCCTGGCCAACGCGCAGACCGTTGCGAGTGCTGCCGAGCAACTCACCGCATCGATCCGCGAAATCGGCGGTCAGGTCAATCAATCCAACGCCGTCGTGAGCCGTGCGGTCGCTGCCGGCAGCGAGACGCGGCAGAAGATGGAGGCGCTGAACGAGCAGGTCGGGCGCATCGGCGCCGTCGCCGACATGATCGGCGAGATCGCTGCCAAGACCAACCTGCTGGCGCTGAACGCCACCATCGAGGCGGCGCGGGCGGGCGATGCCGGCAAGGGCTTCGCCGTGGTGGCCAGCGAGGTGAAGCAGCTTGCCACGCAGACCGCCCGCTCCACCGAAGAGATCACCCGTCACATCGGCGAGGTACGGACCGCGACCGGAGAATCGGTGACCTCGGTGAGAGAGATCGAGCAGACGATCGGCGAGATCAACGCGATCGCCGGTTCGATCGCTGCGGCGGTCGAGGAACAGGGTGCGGCCACAGCCGAGATCGCCCGCAACGTCGCAGAGACTGCCGCCGCAGCCGATACAATGACCACCCGCACGGCCGAGGTCTCCGCGGAGGCCGCGCAGACCGGGCAACGCGCCATCGATGTCCTCGACGGTACGATTGTTCTGAGCGCCTCGGTCGAAGCGTTGCGGCGCGCAGTGATCCACGTTGTTCGTACCTCCAACGCCGAAGTGGATCGGCGCGGCCATCGTCGCCGTCCGTGCCTGGCGGATGCCACGATCAATGTCCAGGGACAGTCGGCAAAGGCGGTAATCCGTGACATTTCCGAAGCCGGCTGCCTGGCGGAAACAGCTTTGCGTTGCCAGGCTGGTCAGCGGGTCGAACTGATGCTGAGCCGCTTAGGCAAGCGACTGCAGGGCAGTGTGGTGCACGCGTCCGAGGGCAAACTCCGCCTCGCCTTCGACGGTGACGGATTGCAAGCCAGTGACGCCGATCGCATCAGCGCTGAGACCATCCCGGACCTGGTCAGGTTGACGAAGGACGATCATGTCGCTTTCGTCAAGAAGGTCGTCGACGCCGTCGAGGCGAGAGAGAGGCCACAGGGCAACCTGGCGACCGAGCATCAATGCCGCCTGGGGCGCTGGTACGATGGCGTCAGCGATCGCGCCACCCTCGCACTGGCCTCGTTCAAGACGCTAGAGGAACCGCATCACGTCGTGCACGAAGCCGGTCGCAGGGCACTGGCAGCTTTGACGGTCGACGATATGGCAGCGGCGCAGCGCGAGGTCGCTGCGATGCGCAAGGCATCAGGCCAGGTTATGGAGAATCTCGACGCGTTTGGCCGCGAATTCCCGGTCACCATAAGAGCAGAACGGCAGATGCCAGCCGACAGGCAGAGCGGCATGGCCGCCGCGTGATTGTGCACGCAGATTGGTAGCGACGGAGATCAGGGCGCGCTGGCGTTTACCGTAAATTGATAAACCGACGCGAGACTTGGCTGAGACACCCAGCATGCCGACCGGCGCGCTGGCACGCCTCATCCGGTTGGAAGATTCGGCAACATGGCGGCAACAGACGACAGCGATCTTGACGTCCGAAGGCGCTTCCTCGGATTGGACACCGATGCATGCCAATTGCTCGCGGCGTTCTGGCCCACGATCGAGCCTCGCCTGCCCGAGATCATCGAGGGGTTCTATCGGCACCTCATGGCCATCCCGCAACTCAAGCAAATGGTCGGCGAGCAGATCCCTCGCCTGAAGCAGGCGCAGGCATCGCATTGGCGGCGGCTATTCTCCGGACGCTTTGACGCGGAATACGTCAAAGGCGTGCAGACCATCGGCCGCGTGCATCACAAGATCGGCCTTGAGCCACGCTGGTATATCGGTGGCTACGCCTATGTGCTCAACGACCTGGTTGCGCTGGCGGTCCGCGCGCATCGCTGGTCGCCACAGAAGCTGGCAGCGCTGCTCGCCGCGGTGAATGCCGGCGTCATGCTGGATATGGATATTGCGATCTCCGTGTATCAGGAGGCGTTGATCGCCGAAAAGGTGCAGCGGACACAGCGGCTCGACACCTTGCTGCGTGGGTTCGAGGCCAAGACGGCCGTCCTGGTCGGCATGGTGGCCTCGGCAGCGACCGAGCTGGAATCGACATCGCGGGCCATGGCGTCCACCACGGGTGAGACCGTCGCGCAGGCCACCAACGTCGCGGCAGCGGTCGAGGCCGCCAGCATCAATGTGCAAACCGTTGCATCAGCAGCCGAGGAGCTGTCGGCATCGATTTCCGAGATCGCGCGTCAGGTTGCGCAATCCTCCGAAATCGCCGACCGGGCCGTGCAGGACGCCAACCGCACCGACACCATCGTGAAGACCCTGGCGGAGGGCGCGCAAAAGATCGGCGACGTCGTGGGCCTCATCAGCACCATTGCCGGGCAGACCAACCTGCTGGCGCTGAATGCCACGATCGAGGCCGCGCGCGCGGGCGATGCCGGCAAGGGCTTCGCGGTCGTGGCATCCGAGGTAAAGAGCCTGGCGAACCAGACGGCGAAGGCGACCGACGATATCAGCCGCCAGATCGCGCAGATCCAGCTCGCGACCAAGGAGGCCGTCACGGCCATAGAGGCGATCACCCAAACGATCGGCGAGGTGAGCCGGATCGCCACGGCGATCGCCGCAGCCGTAGAAGAGCAGGGTGCTGCAACTCAGGAGATAGCACGCAACATCCACGAAGCGGCGTCCGGCACGCACCAGGTCAGCGTGAGCATTGCCGGTGTGAGCCGTGGCGCGAGCGAGACCGGCGCGGCCGCCACGGGGGTACACGACGCGGCGGGCGAGCTGTCAAAGCAGGCGGAGGGGCTCAGCGGAGACGTGCAGCACTTCGTGACGGAGGTGAAGGCCGCCTGATCAGAGGCGATAGCGTCGCGGGATCAAGTGACTCGCGGCGGCAGTCAGCAGCAGCGTCGTCATCATCAGGATAAACGCGATCGCGGCAGCGAAAGGCCAGTTGTTGTCGGTGCTGAACGCCCAGAACAGCAGAGGCGCCATCATCTGGAAATGCGGTCCGCCGAGCAGCAACGGTGTCGCAAACGCATTCATGCACAGAATGAAGCAAAGCACCGCCGCGATCGCGATGCCCGGAAGGGCCAGCGGGAACACCACCCGCCAGAACGCGCGTGACGGCGCCGCACCCATCGAGGCGGCGGCTTCGTCGAGGCGAGGGTCAATGCCTTCGAACACGCTCTGCAGCGTCAACACGGTGAACGGCAGGTTGATCGCGACGATGCCCGCGATCACCGCAGACTCGGCGTACATCAGGTTCAGGCCGGTGAGCGTGTCCAGCATGCCCCCGCGGGCGAACAGGATCATCCAGCCGGCGGTTCGCGTGGTCGACCCGACGAACAGCGGCAGCACCATCAATACCACCAGAGCAGATTTCCACTGGCTGGTGGTGCGCGCAAGACGCCACGCCATCGGCAGCCCAAGGGCCAGACAGATCGTGGTGACGATGAGCGAAACGCGAATGGTGGTGACCAGTACGGCCCGATAGAACGGATCGGCGAAGAAACGCAGGTAGTTGGTGGGGGTGACTGCCTCGATCATCAGCTCGGTCGGATCGAAGCGGTTCAGGCTGTCGCGGAACAGCAGCGCGAGCGGCAACAGCAACAGCAGGACCATCAGCAGGCTGGCCGGGCCGAGCATCAATGCAGGTTCGAGGTATCCCCTCCCCCCAGCCCCCTCCCGCAAGGGGAGGGGGAGATCGGAACTTGCTCCCCCTCCCCTTGTGGGAGGGGGCTGGGGGGAGGGGGCCGTTCCCTCCACACTATCCGCGCTGAATGTTCTTCAACCACCAGTCGTTCAGATCGGGCAGCGCCTTCGACAGGACGGCATAGTCCGGCGTGACCAGCTTGGGCTTCGGCTCCGGCAATGACAGCTGCTCCCCAACACTGCCCGAAAGCGAAGCGTTGTCCACGGTCGGCAGGTAGCCCATGTGCGCGGCAAAGCCCTGCTGAGCCGACGGCTCCAGCAGCGCATTCATGTACTTGTATGCCGCCTCCTTGTCCGGCGCGTTCTTCGGCAACACCATGCCCGACACGTAAAGGACCGAGCCTTCCTTCGGAAAATGCCCGGCCACCGGAAAACCGCCGTTGCGCCACATGAAGCTGCGCGCCAGCCAGATCATGCCGACCTCGATCTCGCCTGACTTGAACGCCGGAGCCAGATTGTCAGTCTCGGGATACAACCGCAGTCCATTGTCGTTCAGCTTCGCCACGAAAGCCTTGGCCTTGTCGAAGTCGGTCGTGGTGCCGCTTTCGAGCAGGCTCGCCGCCTGCAGCACCCACTGTCCGGCAGTCGCCACAACGCCGACCTTGCCCTTCCATTTCGGATCGAGCAGATCGCTCATCGACTGCGGCGGCTCCTTGACCGTATCCGGGTTGTACACCAGCACCTGCGCGCTATAGATGTGCGGCACGAAACCCGGCATCCGCAGGTCGGGCTGCACGTGCTTCAAATTGGGCACGGTCTTCTCGTCGAGCACGTCGACCAGTTCAGCCTCGTTGACCCGATACCCCCACAATGCGCCAAGACAGGCGATGTCCATTGTGCCGTGCGGCAGCTTCTTCTGCGCATACATCTTGGACGTCCGCGGCGTCTCATCGCCGATGTCCTGCACCACCTGAACCCCCGCCGGCTTCAGGATCGGATCATCGATGTTCTCGCGCAGCAGGCGCGCGTAGTCGCCGCCCCAGGTTCCCACGACGCACTGCTCGGCTGCGCGCGCCTGCCGGATGATCGCCGGTGCCGCGAGCAGTGCTGCGCCACCCAGCACGCCGCGCCGCGACAAGGTTAGTTCACGCATGACTTGTCTCCCTGATGTCCGCCTGCATCGCGTGTCCGGCCGCATCGAACAGCCGTTCGCCCTCCGCCCCCCAGCGCAGCGCCACGCGCGTGCCGGCAGTGTGGCGGGGTGCAGCATCGGGGCCAAGCCCAGGGCCCCGCGCTACCAGCGTGATGTCCGGCCCAATGCGCACCGCATGATCCACCACCGCACCCAGCCAGGTGCAAAGCTCCACTTCGCCCTCGACGCAACCATCGCCGGGAGGAACCAGCCGCACGCTGTCAGGGCGCACCGCAAGCGTCGCCTCGCCGCCACGCGTGTAGCGATTGGCCAGCGCGAGCACGGTGCCGTCGGGTAGCACGAGGCGATCGCCGTCCAGCCGGCCGGTCACGATGTTGCTGCCGCCGATGAAGCGCGCGACGAACGGATTGGCGGGGCGCGAATGCACGTCTTCCGGCGTGCCGATCTGCTGCACGCGGCCGTCGTGCATCACCACCAGGCGGTCGGCGAGCGCCATCGCCTCGGTCTGGTCGTGCGTCACCATGATCGTTGTGATGCCGCCATGCTGCTGCAGGATGCGGATCTCGCGCGCCATCTCCTGCCGCAGCGACGCGTCGAGATTGGACAGCGGCTCGTCGAGCAGCAGCACGCGTGGATGGATCGCCAGCGCGCGTGCCAGCGCCACGCGCTGCTGCTGGCCGCCGGAAAGCTGGCGCGGCAGACGCTGCGCGAACGCCTCGAGCTTCACCAGCCGCAGCATCTCGGCCACGCGCGTTTGCACCACACCGGTCGCCATGCGCCGCATCTCCAGCCCGAACGCGACGTTGCGCGCGACGGTAAGATGCGGAAACAGCGCGTAGCTCTGGAACACGATGCCCATCTCGCGTCGATGCGGCGGCAACGCGGTGATGCTGGCGCCGTCGAGCCGGATGTCGCCAGCCGACGGCGGCACAAACCCGGCGATCATGCGCAATGTCGTGGTCTTGCCGCAGCCCGACGGCCCGAGCAGCACAATCAGTTCGCCACGCTGCACATCCAGTGTCACCGCATCCACGGCGGTGTGGGCACCGAACTGCTTGCTGAGATTGTCGAGCGCGAGTGCTGCGGCCGTCATCGCACCATCTGGCCCAGCCGGACGAAGCGATCCAGCACCAGCAACAGTACCGCCACAACGATCATCTGCGCGACCGCGACCGCGGAGACCAGCGGATCGATGTGGTACTCCAGATATTGCAGCACGGCGACCGGCAGCGTGGTGACGCCTGGGCCGGTGAGGAACAGCGCCAGCTCCAGGTTCTCGAATGAGATCACGAAGGCGAACAGCGCCGCGGCGATGATGCCGGCGCGCATCGCCGGCAGCGTGACGCGCCAGATTACCATGAGCGGTCCGGCGCCCAGGCTGGCCGCCGCCTCCTCGGCCGCCCGCTCGTGGTTGGTGAGACTGGCGAGGCAGAGCCGCACCACCCAGGGCGTGGTGATCATGATGTGCGCCAGCACCAGTCCAACCATCGAGCCGGTCAACGTAGAGCTGAACTGCTCGTCAAGCGCCACCAGCGCTACGTAGATGGCGAGGCCCAGCGCGATGCCCGGCACGGTAAGCGGCGCCAGCAGCAGCGTGGAAATCACGCCGCGTCCGCGGAAGCGATGGCGCGCCAGGCCGATGCCGGCGGGGACACCAAGAGCCAGGCTGCCGAGTACCGCCAGCACACCCAGCTTGAGGCTGGTGATAATCGTACCGCCGAAGTTCGGCACGATGGCGGAGTACCAGTCGAGCGTATAGCCGCGCGGCGGAAACAGGATCAGCTTCTCGTCGAACAGCGAGAGGTAAAGCGTCAGCAGCAGCGGTACGATGATCAGCATTGCGCCACAAACGATCAGGGCGAGCACGACAAAACGCTCGGCTGCGCGCGCCATGCCGTCGTGGCGATTGCGAACCGACGGCATGGCGTTGCTGCTGGCTGTCATGCCCCGATCGTGTCAGTCCTGCGATAGGCCAGCCTGACAAGCAGCGAACAGGAATGTCAACCGACCTGCCTGATCACCGTGTGGGGGCGTCTGTTGCTCGCATGGAACCGTTGGGGTGGCGCTTCCAGCGTCGCCTTCACGACGGCGTCGGCGCCTCGGGATGCAGCAACTGCTTGTCGCGCAGTTCCGCCCACATCGCGGACGGGATTTTCATCGCCAGAAGCTTCAAATTCTCGTCGAACTCCGCTGCCGCGCGCGGACCCGGGATGATCGCCGCCACCGCTGGATGCGCCAGCGGAAACTGCAGTGCCGCCGCCGGCAGCGGCACCTTGTGCGCGTCGCACACCGCGCGGATCGAGTTCACCCGCGTCACCACCTCGGCAGGCGCCGCAGCGTAGTTCCACGTATCGCGCCCCGCCAGGATGCCGGAGTTGAGCGGCCCACCAACCACGATCGAGGTGCCGCGAGCGACGCACAGCGGCAGCAGATCGTCGAGCGGCCCCTGTTCCAGCAGCGTGTAGCGTCCGGCGAGCAGGAACGCATCCCACTCCCCCCAGCCGAGCACCTCGATCAGCACCTCCTTCTCGTTGACGCCGAGACCGAAGGCGCTGACCACACCGGAGCGCTTCAACTCCTCCAATGCGCGATAGCCGCTCTCTCGCAGCACCTTCATGTGCGCGGCATTTACCTCCGCGCCGTGCTGATAGACGCCGATGTCGTGCACAAACAGGATGTCGATCTTGGCGAGCCCCAGCCGCTGATAGCTGTCCTCCACCGAGCGCATGATCCCATCGTACGAGTAGTCGTATTTCACCTCGAATGGCAGCGGCGCCAGTCGCCCGTCAGTGGCGCCCCCACCGCTGCTGCGTGGCCGCAACAGGCGTCCCACCTTGGTCGACAGCACCCACTCGTCGCGCGGCTTGTCGCGCAGCGCATCGCCGGTGGCGCGTTCCGCCGCGCCGACGCCATAGAATGGCGCGGTATCGACGTAGCGCACGCCGCCAGTCCACGCGGCATCGACCAGCTTCACGCGCTCCTCGCTGGTCATCGCAACCCGACTGCCGCCCATCGTCGCGGTGCCGAGACCCAGCGATGTCACATGCAGATCGGTGCGTCCGACGCGCCGCTTTTCCAGGTTGGCCATTGCTTGTTCCTCCGGCTGATCAGTGGGCGGACGCTCATCGGACAAGTCAAATCACACTCGGGGCGGCATGGTCCAGTCCGCCGCCGTGGGCGCCACCACCGGCATGGATTGCGCCCTGCCCGAAGTGCTAAGGTTCGCCGCATGACCCTGCCGTTCACGCTGCCGGACTGGCTTCCCTGGTGGGTTCCGATCGTGCTGTTGGTGCCGGCGCTGCTCTATGCGTTGGCGTTCCTGTTCATGCCGTTCAGCGTGATCGGCATAAAGAGCAGGCTGGAGGTGATCGAGGCGCGGCTGGACGAGATCCAGGGTGAAATCCGTCATCTGGCGCTGCGTCTGCCAGAGACCGGGCATGCCACCGACTACGAGGAGATCTACGCGCCGGAACCGACGGTGCCACGCAGGCCGCAGCCGGAGATGACGCGGCCGCCGATCCCGCCCGCCTCGCACGAGCTGGAAGACAAGGAGCCGCGCGAGCTGCCGCGCGTGACCCGACGTGACGACGATCGCAAACCCACCGGGGGACGCACCGAACCAAGGGTGGATTGGCCGCGATAAGTCCTGACACGCCTCGGCAACGGGACAGGCGCTGTTGCGTCTGCCTCAGGGTTCGGTTCTTCTGACCGAAGTCCCGGGCCTGGACCCGGGGAACTAACCCATTGGAGCCCGCGGATGCGCATCAGCGTCGTCCAGATGAACCCAGGCGCCGACAAGGCGGAGAACATCGCCCAGGCACGTCGCCTGATCGGCGAAGCCGTGGAAGCCGATCGCCCCAATCTCGTCTCCCTCCCAGAGGTATGGGACAGCCTCGGCGGCGACCGCACGGTGCGCAACGCCAACGCCGAACTGCTGCCGGCCAAAGGCTCCAACGAGCCCGGCGGCCCCGCCTACGAATTCCTGCGCGAGATGGCGCGGACCGCTCGCGTGCACGTGCACGGTGGCTCGATCATCGAGCAGGGGCCGGAGAAGCTGTTCAACACCACGGTCGTGTTCGATCCCGACGGTCAGGAGATCGCGCGCTACCGCAAGATGCACCTGTTCGACATCGTCGCCCCCGACGGCACCGGCTATCGCGAAAGCAACACCTACGGCGCCGGCGACGAAGTGGTGACCTACGAGGCGGACGGCGTGAAGGTGGGCTGTGCCATCTGCTACGATCTGCGCTTCCCCGACCTGTTCTGGAAACTGCGCGAGCAGGGCGCCGAAGTGATCTTCCTGCCGTCCGCATTCACCCTCGCTACCGGCCGCGACCACTGGGAGGTGATGATCCGCTCGCGCGCGATCGAGACGCAGTGCTGGTTCGCCGCCCCTGCCACCTGGGGCAAGCACCTGGAAGGCAAGGGCGAGCCGCGCTTCACCTACGGCCACTCGATGATCGTCGATCCCTGGGGCCATGTGAACGCCAAGGTGTCCGACGGCACTGGCTGGGCGACCACGCGGATCGACCACAAGGTCACTGCCCGCGTGCGTCGCGACATGCCGGTGCTGGAACACCGGAAGCGCGTTTGAACGATCTCGACCCCGCTCTGCAGGTTGTCCGCGCGCGTGGCTTCGTCGCGGGCCGCATCGCGTTCTGCGCCTCCGCGACTGTCACTGGCGGCAGCGGCGCGCGAACGGCTGGTGGCGGTCTACGGAGACTGTCCGCTGGAGCAGGCTGCGGTGGTCGTGGCCCTCGGCGGCGACGGCTTCATGCTGGAGACCATCCACCGGGTGCTGACACTGCGCATCCCGGTCTACGGCATGAACTGCGGCTCGGTCGGCTTCCTGATGAACACGTTCGGCGAGGACGATATGCCAGGCCGCCTGGCGCGCGCGCAGGAGGCTGTGCTGTATCCGCTGCGCATGCACACGGTAAGCGCCGGTGGCGACGAGACGGAGGCCCTGGCGTTCAACGAAGTATCGCTGCTGCGTCAGTTGCGCCAGACCTCCAAGATCCGTGTCACGGTGGATGGCCGCGTGCGGCTGGCGGAACTGATGTGCGACGGCATTCTGATCTCCACCCCGGCTGGATCGACGGCATACAACCTGTCAGCGCATGGGACGATCGTGCCGCTGTCGGCGAACCTGTTGCCGCTCACACCGATCTCCGCCTTTCGCCCGCGGCGGTGGCGCGGCGCGCTGCTGCCGAGTACCGCCAAGGTGCTGTTCGAGGTGTTGGAAGCCGACAAGCGCCCCACCGCGGCGGTGGCCGACTTCACCGAGGTGCGCGATGTGCTCTCGGTCGCGGTGAGCGAGCATCGCTCGATCAGCATTCCCCTGTTGTTCGATCCGGACCGCGTGCTGTCCGAGCGGATCATCGCCGAGCAGTTCACGGTGTGAGGGCTGATCGCCGCCGCCGCGGAAGGTCAGCAGCACTTACCTTTTGATCTGAATCAAAGCCACGCCCATGTCGTATGGTGCAGACAGGACACTCATGCAGCATATCAAGGGCAATTCACCATGAGTGTGACCCATCCGGACGTAGGCTTCGCCCCAGTCAGCAGCCGCGGCTTTGCGTCGATGCATCCGCAGTTGGCACCGTTCCTGGTCGCAGTTGGCTTCTTTGTCGCGACTGTCGCGGTGGCGCTCGCGTTCACCGGCCTGCCGGCATAGGTCGCGTCACCGCACGGAACGCATTCCGTGCGGTGACTCCCGACTGGACTATTCCGCCGCCGGCTGCGCCGGTACCGGCACCGTGTTGGGGCCGAACCGCTCGCGATACGGCGTGGTATCGATCTCTTCGAGTTCGATCTCGCGCGCCAGCACGCGGCGCTTCCACTCCTGGTGCGCCGGCTCGTCGCCGTGGAATTCCGGCATCACCTCACGCGCGAACAGCTCCAGGCTTTCGCAGATATGCGGGTGCGAATTCTTGCCCGCCTGGTTGAGCAGGATCACCTGGTCGATGTTCGAGGTGAGGAACCGCCGCAGCTTGCGCCGCAGCGTCTCCGGCGAGCCGATCAGCCCGCCCGAGATCGCCCGCGCCGCCGCCTCGGGGTTCTCGCGCTTCCACTTGTTGTATTCGTCCCACATGTTGACGGTGTAGGGATCCGGCCGCTTGCGCCCTGAACTCGACCCGTAATAGCGCAGCGCGAACTGGAAGAACGTCGCGCCATCCGCACGGCGCCGCGCTTCCTCATCCGTCTCGGCGCACATGAAGTAGCTGACCAGCGCAATGTTCGGATTGGTCTGATAGTCGCACAGTTTTTCCTGATGCTTCACGAACGTGTTGTAATAGGCGTGCACCCAGGCATGCGCGGCGTCCGCGCTCAGGAATTGGAAGCCCAGTGCGCCTAGTCCGCGGCGGCCAGCCATCTCGATCGTCTCTAGCTGCGAGCACGCCACCCACAGCGGCGGATGCGGCTTCTGCACCGGCTTCGGCAGCACGTTGCGCATAGGCATCTTGTGCCACTTGGTGTCGAGCTCGACGCCCTGATCCTTGAACATCGGGATAATGCAGCGGAGCGCGTCCTCCCAGACCTCGCGCTTGGTCTCCATGTCGCGGTCGAAGCCGCCGAGTTCGGTGACCGATGCCGAACTCGCCAGTACCCATCTCGACGCGGCCATTGGAGACCAGATCGAGCGCCGCGATACGTTCGGCGACACGCTGCGGTGGGTTGGTGGTGAGCTGCACGATGCCGTGGCCGAGCCGGATGTTCTTGGTCCGCTGGCTGGCCGCACCGAGAAACACTTCGGGTGCAGGCGAGTGCGAGTATTCCTCCAGGAAATGATGTTCGACTTCCCAGGCGTAGTCGTAGCCAAGTCGGTCGGCCAGCTCCACCTGATCGAGTGCATTCTGATAGAGCTGGCGCTCATCGTCCTGCCCCCAGGGGCGCGGCAGTTGCAGCTCGTAGAAGATGCCGAATTTCATGGGTTTTTCCTTGACCTACTGCCGAGTATCCCGCCGGAGGCTGGGCGTAGTGTCAAGGCACCGGCGCCAGCTCCGCCGCAAGCGACGGAAGCAGTTCCGCCACTGTCGGATGAATGTGCATGGCCCGTCGCAGCACCGTATCGGGCGCTCCGGCATACATCAGGTCGAGAATGCAGTGGATGGTCTCGTCGCCGCCCGTGCCGAGAATTGCCGCCCCGAGGATCTTGCGGGTCTCGCCGTCCACGACAAGCTTCATCAGCCCCGCGGTCTCGCCTTTCTCGATCGCGCGAGCCACGTCCGCCATGGCCATGCTGGCGACCAGCACGCTATGGCCCGACCTTCGTGCCTCGGCTTCGGTCATGCCCGCGCGCCCGAGCGGCGGATCGGTGTAGAGCGCATAAGCGCCGATCCGGTCGTTCACCGTCCGCTTCTCGCCATCCAGCAGATTGGCTGCGACGATCTCGAAGTCATTGTAGGACGTATGGGTGAACGCGCCGCGGCCGTTGCATTCGCCGAGCGCCCAGATGCCCGGCACGTTGGTACGCAACTGCTCGTCCACAACGATGAAACCGCGAGCATCGACTGTGACGCCCGCTCGTTCGAGGCCCAGGTCATCGGTGTTCGGCCGCCGTCCGGTCGCGAGCAGCAGATGCGAGCCCTCAATCGTAAGGTGCGTGTCGCCGCCGGTCAGACCCAGTTCGACGCCTTGTTGTGACGGCGACACCGCCACGTCGCGTACAGCGCAGACGATGCGCACACCTTCGCTCTCCAGGATGCCGCGGATTGCGGCTGAGATCTCCGCATCCTCGCGCGGCACCAGCCGAGGAGCGGCCTCCAGTACCGGAAACCTCCGCGCCGAAGCGGCGGAAGATCTGCGCGAACTCCAGTCCGATGTAGCTGCCGCCGAGTATGACCAGATGCCCCGGCACGGTCTCCAGGCCGAGCACTGTGGAGTTGGTGAGGTAGGGCACGCTGTCGATGCCGGGGACCGCGGGCACCGCTGCCCTGCCGCCGACATTGATGAAGACCTGCTGCGCGGTCAGCCGTTCGCCGCCGACGTCGAGCTCTTGCGGGGCGACGAAGCGTGCGTGGCCACGAAACACAGTGCAGTTCTCGGTCGCGCGCAAGGATGCTTCGGTCGCCGCACTCCATGACGCGACGATCTCATCCTTGCGCTGCTTCACCCGCCGCATGTCCACCGTGACGCCGCCGCCGACCACGACACCGAACTCGGCAGCGCGTCGCGCCATGTGTGCGGCATAGGCACTGGCGACCAATGTCTTGGTGGGCGTGCAGCCGGTGTTGATGCATGTCCCGCCGAATGCGCCGCGTTCGATGATTGCGACGTGCCGTCCTGTGCTTGCCAGGCGTTTGGCGAGAGATGGGCCGGCCTGGCCGCTGCCGATGATGATGGCGTCATACGTCTGCACTGGTGCTCCTCCGTGACGGCAAGTTCACCGTTGTATTGCTGGTACGATCGATCCCAGGTCACGAGAGATTGTAGCGTCTCTCTGTCAAAACCGCACAGGCGCGCCAGCACAACTCTGGTTGCTGCCACTTTGGCCGGATCGTGCAACCTGTCGCTGCCGCGCTACGATGCCGCGCACTGGGGGCCAGGAGGTCAACCAATGTCGACAGCGAGCCGGTCGAATGCAGCGCGCAGTTCCGTCGTGACGCGCCTGCAGGTCGCCGTGGTTGCGCTGGCCTTCGTCGCGCAGCCAGTCCTGGCAGCGCCGCCGCCCGATGCAGATCCAGCGCTTGCGCCATGGTTCAATAGCCTGCGCCAGCCTTGGACCAACGCGCTGTGCTGCTCAATGGCCGATTGCCGGCCGGTGGATTCGCGACTCAACGATGGCCACTACGAGGCGCTGATCGAGGGCGAATGGCGGCGGGTGCCCGATCATCTCATCCTGAACCGTAACGACAACCCAACTGGCCGCGCAATCGTCTGCTGGACACCGCAGGTCGGCATCCTGTGCTTCGTGCGCGCGCCGGATAGTTAGTTGCCTGCAGGGTCAAGCCCTGGGATGCGCCTTGCGCCATACCTCCACCAGCCGCGCCTCATCCACTGCCGTGTAGCGCTGCGTGGTGGACAGGCTGGCATGTCCGAGCAGGTCCTGTATCGAGCGCAGGTCAGCGCCATCGGCCAGCAGATGCGTCGCGAACGAGTGGCGTAATGCGTGCGGTGTCGCATGCTCGGGCAGACCGTACAGCCGGCGGAAGTTCCGCAGCGTCCGTTGCGCCACCGCCGGATCGAGGCGCCCTCCGCGGGCACCGAGAAACAGCGGGCCGTCGGGCTGCCGATCGGGATGCAGCACCAGCCAGGCGGCGACAGCCTCGCGCACCGCCGGCAGCACCGGCACGATGCGTTCCTTGCCGCCCTTGCCAACCACGCGCAGCGTTGTCCCCGGCGCGTCGCGCACATCGAGCGCCAATGCCTCGGCAATCCGCAGACCACAGCCGTACAGCAGGGTGAACAGCGCTGTATCGCGCGCCTGCATCGAGGCGGCATCCGACATCTCGGCGATCCGCTCGGTGACGTCGCACGCCTGAGCCGTCGCCAGCGCACGCGGGACCGGCGGTTTGCCACGTGGCGTGGCAATCAGCTTCAGCGCGGGGTTGTCCACGCCATGCCTGCGCGCGAGGAAGCGGAAGAAGCTGCGCACCGCGGACAGATGCCTCGCGCGAGTGGCATTGCCGGCGCCCTCTGTGGCCTCGTGCGCCAGCCAGGCACGCAGATCGGCCTGCCGAAGCGCTGCAAGCGCCGCCAGATCAGGCTCGCCGCCAAGATGTTGCGTCAGAAATCCAAGGAAGCCCGCGATGTCCGCGCCGTAGGCCTCCACCGTCAGGAGCGCGCCATGACGCTCCTGCCCGAGCCATTCGAGGAAGGCCTGCCGTGCCTCCTCGCCGGTCACCGCGTCAGCGGCCGAGTGCTGCGGCGACGGCGCGGCCGAGGAAGCCGAGGGGCCCAGCTCCTCGCGCCGGCTCGAGCATGTGCCGGTCGCGCGTCAGCAGCGCGAGCAGCGCCGCCGGTCCTTCACCCGGCACGCGCACCAACGCATCGTGGCGCGCGAGCCCGGCCGCCTCGGCGTGCAGCATGCGCGCATCCGAGGGCGCGTCGCGGAATACCACCTGTCGCCCGTCCAGCAACCGCGAGACCGTGCCGGTCGGCAAACGGCGCGCGCCAGGATGCTCGGCCTCAACGCAAAGCTGCGCCGCATCGACTGCCAGGAGGCCCGGCAATTCGTTGCTGACGCATTCGGCTGGATCGGCGGCGCGGAACAGCGCCAGCACAGCGTCCTGCACCCGGGCCGCGAGGCCCGCGGTCGCGCGCCCAGCCGCCAACAGCGTATCAGCGCGCTCGCGCTGGACTTGCAGCAGCGCCGCCATGTGATCCGTCACGCCGTCGCCATGCACCCGCACCGGCGGCTCCAGCACCCGATACAATTCCGGATGTTCGGCCAGCCAGGCTGGGTTGGCACGCAGGAAAGCCGCGACGAAGGCCGCGTCGGCTCCCTCTGCCTCCGGGTTTTCGACCCGGGGCGCCACCTCCCTGGCTGGCAGGCTCATTCGCGGCGGATCAGGCGATCTGCTGGCCGGTCTTGGCCCAGTCAGCGGTGAATGCCGCGAGGCCCTTGTCGGTCAGCGGATGATTGAACAACTGGCGCAGGATCGCCGGCGGCACGGTGACGATGTGCGCGCCCAGCTTGGCGGCCTCCACCACGTGCATCGGGTTTCGCACCGAGGCCACCAGCACCTGGGTCTTGAAATAGTCGTAGTTGCGGAAGATCGTGACGATGTCGGCGATCAGGGTCATGCCGTTCTCGCCCACATCGTCCAGCCGGCCGATGAACGGGCTGACGAAGGTGGCGCCCGCCTTGGCCGCCAGGATCGCCTGCGCCGCCGAGAAGCACAGCGTCACGTTGACCATCGCGCCATCCTCGGTCAGGCGGCGGCACGCGCGCAGCCCGTCCGGCGTGAGTGGCACCTTCACCGTGATGTTCTTGGCGATTTTGCGCAGCACACGCGCCTCCGCCATCATCCCGTCGAACTCGGTGGCCGCGACCTCTGCGCTGACCGGCCCTGGGACGTTTGCGCAGATGTCGGCCAGCACGTCCTGGAACTTCTTGCCGGTCTTGGCCATCAGGGAGGGGTTCGTGGTGACGCCGTCGAGCAGGCCGCTGGCTGCGAGCGACCGGATCTCCGCGGTGTCGGCGGTATCGACGAAGAACTTCATGCCATCGCTCCGATTTGCGGCTACGCCTGAATGCCAGGCGGAACTCCATGTGGATCATATAGGATGCAGGCCACCGACCGGAAGCGAACGTCGCATGACGTAAGGCGAGTGCCGGTCATGCTGCCCTATCCCCTGCCTGGCCCGTTCGACTACCGGGTCCCGCCCGGAATGGACCCTCAACCCGGCGACGTGGTCCTGGTTCCCCTGAACCGCCGCGAGGAGGTGGGCGTGGTGTGGGATGCCGACCTCGACCAGGGTGTGCCGGACGGCAAGCTCAAACCGCTGGCAGGCGTGATCGACACGCCGCCGATGCGTTCCGCACTGCGGCGGTTCGTCGATTGGGTGGCCAGCTACAACCTCGCGGCGCCCGGAGAAGTGATGGCCATGGCGTTGCGCGTTGTCGCCACGGGGAGCGGCGCGCCGGCGACCGGCTGGCAACGTGCCGAATTGCCGCCCGAGGCCCGGGTCACCGAGGCGCGGCGCAAGGTGCTGGACACGCTGGCGGAACGCGAGCCACGCGCCACCGGCGACCTGGCGCGCGCCGCGGGGGTTGGTGCCGGCGTCGTGCGGGGCATGGCGGATGCGGGGCTGCTGGTTCCCGCTGTGCTGTCGGTCGAGCCGCCCTTCGCGATCCCCGACCCGGAGTATCCCGGACAGGTCCTGGCGCCGGATCAGGCGGCCGCCGCCGCGACGCTGCGGGACGCGGTGGCGGCACGTGCATTCAGCGTTACCCTGCTGGATGGGGTGACTGGCTCCGGCAAGACCGAGGTCTATCTGGAGGCAGTGGCCGAATGCCTGCGCCAGGGCCGTCAGGCGCTGGTGCTGCTGCCGGAGATCGCGCTGTCCTCGCAGTGGCTGGAGCGCTTCGAGCGCCGGTTCGGCGTGGCACCGGCCGTGTGGCACTCCGATCTGACCTCGCGGGTGCGGCGCGTGACCTGGCTTGCGGTAGCCGCAGGCGCGGCGCCGGTCGTGGTGGGTGCACGCTCGGCGCTGTTCCTGCCGTTCCCCGACCTCGGCCTGGTGGTGATCGACGAGGAGCACGAGACAGCGTTCAAGCAGGAGGAGGGCGTGGTCTACCACGCCCGCGACATGGCCGTGGTGCGGGCGCGGTTCTGCTCGGCGCCTGCGGTGCTGGTGTCGGCCACGCCGTCACTGGAGACGCTGGCCAACGTCGAGGCCGGCCGCTACCGCCGGATCACGCTGCCGACGCGGCATGGCGGGGCGGTGCTGCCCGCAGTGGCCGCTGTGGACATGCGCGCCGCACCGCCCGAGCGGGGGCGTTTCCTCGCGCCGCCGCTGATCGCCGCGGTGCGCGACACGCTGGCGCGCGGCGAGCAGGCGATGCTGTTCCTCAACCGCCGCGGCTACGCACCGCTGACGCTGTGCCGACATTGCGGCCATCGGATGCAGTGCCCGAACTGCACCGCCTGGCTGGTCGAGCACCGCGTCCGCCGCGCGCTGCAATGCCACCATTGCGGCCACACCGTGCCGATCCCCGAGGAGTGCCCGGCGTGCGGCGCGGCGAACAGCCTGGTGCCGGTCGGGCCGGGGGTGGAGCGCATCACCGAGGAGGCCGCGGCGTTGTTCCCCGAAGCGCGCCGGCTGGTGATGGCGAGCGATACGTTGCCCGGCCCTGATGCGGCGGCCGCTGCGGCACATGCGATCGAGGCCCGCGAGGTGGACCTGATCATCGGCACCCAGATCGTCGCCAAGGGCTGGCACTTTCCGCATCTGACGCTGGTTGGCGTGGTGGATGCGGACCTGGGCCTCGCCGGCGGCGATCTGCGTGCGGCGGAGCGGACGGTGCAGTTGCTGCATCAGGTGGCGGGACGCGCGGGCCGTGCCGAGGCTCCGGGGCGGGTGCTGCTCCAGACGTTCTCGCCCGAGCATCCGGTGATGCAGGCGCTGGTGGAGGGCGACCTCGCGGCGTTCATGGCGCGCGAGGCGGCGCAACGGCGGCCGGGGCATTGGCCGCCTTACGGGCGGCTGGCCGCGCTCATCGTTTCCGCGGACAGCGCTGCTGTGGCGGATGCTCTGGCGCGCGATCTCGGGCGCGCGGCGCCCGGCGGCGATGGCGTGCAGGTCCTGGGGCCAGCGCCGGCTCCGCTGTCGATCCTGCGTGGGCGGCACCGGCGCCGGCTGCTGCTGAAGACGCGGCGGGATGTCGCGGTGCAGCCTATCCTGCGCGAGTGGCTGGGGAAGGTGGCGGTGACGCGCGGGGCGCGCGTGGACGTGGACGTGGACCCGGTGTCGTTTTTGTAGGGGGTAAGCGTCGCCGGCTGCACGGCGTGCTGCCAGCATTCCAGGTCATCCTGCAGCGGTGCTGCTAATGTTCGGCAACCTTCACCCCTGTGCCGCCGGCCGCGAAAACCAATGTGGTGATCTGGTAATGGTTCAGTAAAAGATCGGCCGAACCGCCGCAGTCCTCCTGACCATCGCTTGTCCGAGAGCCGGCCCAATGAACCCGGAACCTGCGATCAGGTTTGAATTGCATCGCTTCAATCATCAGGCTCCCCCCAGACCTCTGCATCACCGGCACGTCAAGCACGCACGGCCGACGAGACGAGGCACCAACCGGATCGACCATGATCACGGTCGTGCTGACTGATGGTATCCTGGTGACCGGGAATGCGATGATGTCGCCTATCCGCGGTCCCAGGTTATCTGCCAACCGTAACAGGCCGGCCGCAAGTGTTATGGCCGTAACGATCACGGTAGCTATAGCCAACAGCACAAAGTGCAGCTCGGTCGAGTGGCTGTCATTACTGGGGGTCATTTGCAAACTGCTCCTCGGCGCGACCGGTCAGATGAACCTCCATCTTGGCCACCGAGTTTGGCATCTCGGTCCGAGCAGTGCGGCAATCTCGGTGATTCATGCAGATCAATGATCTGCATCAATAACGCGAAGCATAGACGCTGTCGTACAGGCCAGCACATGATTGGCCCGCTGCGGATCTGTCTGACGTAAGCAACAAATGCTTGCGACTCATGCGCTGACCCGAGCCATGTCGCTGAGCCAACGCGAGGAGCCAATTAAACAGACGTCCGATGCGAACGGCGTTGGCAGGAAATCACCTGCACAGCTCGAACCAAATGACATCAAGGGAGGCAACCAGCCATGTCTACATCGGTAGGAACCGTGCAACCGATCCCCTGGTGGAAGGAGCCTACCAGGGACCAATGGCACGCCTGGATCGCAGCGTGGTTGGGATGGACGCTCGATTCGTTCGATTTCACGATCTTCCTGCTGCTCATGTTGCCCATCGCACAGTCATTCAACGTGCCGCTCACCGCCGTCACGGCGGTGTTCACCATCACACTGTGGCTAAGGCTGGTGGGCGCCACCGCGTCCGGCTGGCTCGCCGATCGCATTGGCCGCAAGAAGCCGTTGATGATCTCGATCGCATGGTTCTCGGTGTGCAATCTGCTCGCCGGTCTGGCACCGAGCTTCGGGTTGCTGTTCCTGTTCCGCGCCCTGCTCGGGATTGGCATGGGAGCGGAGTGGCCGGTCGGCGCGGCGCTGGCGATGGAAACCTGGCCACAACGCTCGCGTGGTCTCATGGCTGGCGTGCTGCAATCGTCGTGGGGGCTTGGCGCGCTGCTGTCGAGCGCCGCCTATGGCGCTGCTGTATGACGCGATCGGCTGGCGTGGCTTGCTGATACTCGGCGTCCTGCCGGCGCTGTTGGTCGTCTATGTCCGCCGCTACGTCAAAGAGCCGGAAATCTGGGCACGAGAACCGCACGATCCAGCGTGAGCAGAGACGCGAAGTGCGGGCACCGCTGCTGAACATCTTCAAGGTGAATGCCCTGGGCAACACGCTGAATGCCTGTTGGTGGATGGCCAGCGGGTTCGTCATCGGCTACTCGATCGGTGGCCTCTTTCCCACCTATCTGCAAAAGGACCTGGGCCTGAGCCCGGGCCTGGTTGCGTTGCCGGTGATGTTGCAGAGCCTGTTGTTCTTTGTCTCCGGGTTCATCTGGGGTTGGGTCTCCGATCGTGTCGGCCGGCGCTGGTCGATGATCCTGCCCGCGATCGCCGGTGTCGCGATAACGCCGTTCTATCTGTTCACCAAGGACTACACGATGATCGTGGTGTTCTTCGGCCTTCAGGGATTGTTCGCGGCGGGGGGCATCTATGGCCAAAATCCCAGCTACCTGTCTGAGCGATTCCCAACCGAAGTGCGGGCGACGGCCGCAGGGTTCTGCTATCACCAGGGCGCCATCTTCGGAGGGCTCACCGCACCGATCATCGCCTTCTTCGCCATCAACTGGCATCTTGGCTTTGCCGTCCCAATGGCGATCGGAACACTGGGCGGCCTGGTCAGCTTCATCCTGGCTCTGGCTCTTGGTCCAGAAACACGCGGAAAGCACCTCACCGCGGAACTAGGTGTGACAGCAAGCTGACCATGGTGCGGGATACGGAGTAGCGAAGGTCCGTATCCCGTCTCCGCGGACCCAATGCCAGCCTGCCGCCGGCGATTTTGTCGACCATGCAAACTTCTTCGAATTGCCTGAGGGGATTATCTACCGAAGGCAGACCCGAAGGATCAGAGTCATGATTGATAATGTTGTCCAAGTGGAACGCCTGGTGACCAAACTGAATGCCGCATTGCCGTTGACAGCCAACATGACACCGGAGCTTCTCGCAACGCTACAGGCGCAGATTGTCCCCGGGAAGCTCACACTATCCTGCGCGATTACCTCGGTCGACTACGCCGGGGACGAGGGCGGTATCATGTGCCGACTCGACCTTGGCCGCGAGACTGAGGAGGAAGCCTTCGCCTCAATCGCCCATCTGCGCTTCGACGCTCGTCTGCCATTGGCGCGCGACATCGCGGCCTACCAGAAGCATCGCGTCAAGCGACTACGGCGCCAGCCAGCTAGCGAGCACTGAGCTCCCGAGTGCTTGCTTGGCCGAACGTGGAGCAGCCGGACACGGCGCACCGGACGGCGACCAACAGTCACGGGGAGACCCTCTTCAGAGAAATATGATACGTGCAGGCAGGATCTCTGACGTTGGCTTCAATATCGTTCCCGACGATTTTTCCGTCCCAGAACTGGACTACGGGAGGAAGACCGATCGTGGTTGTGCCGCTGAATGTTCCGTCACCGTCCACAGCTGCCTGTCTGCCCCGTCCGAATGAAAGCTTGCTGTTCCGGACGTCCAGGCGAACCGTGCCGAGGACGCAGTTTGGCGAACTTGACCCGCTCGCCTGGCCTGACCCGACATAGGTGCCGTCCGATACCCGTCCTGGCTCGCTCCGGGTCGCCGACTGCGGTGGAACGCCGGCAACCGGAGGGGGCGTCGAGGCATTGTCCGGAGCAACCGTCGCAGTCTGTTTGGCCGGTGTTTCCGGTTGTCTGGGCAATGCTGCCAATCGCTCGCGCGCCCGGTCGGCTGCGGAGCCGCCGTTCCTCTGCAGCAATTGGTAAAGGCGTCGCGCTCCGTCGTAGTCATTCCTGTCACGATAGAGATCGCCGAGCGCGAGCAGTCCATCCGAATTGGCCGGCGCGAATGTCAGCCCCAGTTCGTACAAGCGGATCGCGTCGCCAAACCGTCGTGATTGGCTCGCCGCTGCCGCCAGGGTGAAAAGGCTCTTTGCTTTTGCCTGAGCCGACGGTCTTGCCTGACGCAACGACTCCAACAGGGACCCTGTTGCCTCTCCCGTCGGCGGTTCGCCGGCGATCAATTGAAATGCCTTGACCATTTCCTGTGTTCTGGCTCCGGGTTTGCCATCCGGTGCACCGGTATTCAGCCCAATCGCATTCAACAACCGCTGCAACTCAGCAATGTCTACCGGAGCAGTGACGCCGACCGGCTGCTGTTGAGCCTGCCTATTCGCAGCATCGTCCGCCTGTTGTTGGGCAAGTCGTTTGGCGGCCTCTTCTTCCGCCTTCTGCTGAGCAATTCGATTTGCCTCATCCTCCGCGGCCTGCTGCTGGGCGAGCTGTCTGGCTGCTTCTTGCTCGGCCTGTTGCTTGGCCAGCCGCTGCGTCGCTTCCTCGTCGAGCTGCTGTCGTTCGGGAGGTTGCGCGGCATGTTGTTCAGGCGCGGTGAGGCCCGTTTGATCGGCGGTCCTCACCGATGAGGGCTTGATGACCCGCAGCACGTCAGCCGAGTAGGCCCACAGGCCGACAAGAGCACCGACGACGACCAAGCCTGCGCCGGCCTGGTAGGCAAACCTGCGGCTCTGCCAAACGGCAGGCTTCGTCTGCATCGCTGCAATCAGGCTTTTCGCACTTGGAGTGCGTCTCGATCTGTCGAGATCCAATCCGCCTTGCAGCGCTTTCCACTGACCGGCGGACAGCCGCGCCGGCCGCCTGGGTCTAAGGTTCGCGGCGCGTGCGGCCAGCGCCGGTGTCCTGCCGAAAGGATGCGATCCGGTCAGCAGCTCATACGCGATACAGGCGAGCGCAAATACGTCGTCGCGCGGATCCGGGTCCTTCCCCTCGATCATCTCGGGACTGGCGTACGCGGGCGTCAATGCTCCCAGCGCATGCACGTCGAATGTGGTGCGATCGAGCGTCTGCATACCGCTTGTCGGGATCGCCCGCGCAATTCCGAAGTCGATCACCTTCACGCGGCCAGTCCTCAGGATCAGTATGTTCGCCGGTTTCAGGTCGGAATGTACGATCCCCTCTGAATGCGCGAACTCCAATGCAGATGCGACCTGTTCAAGTATCGGCAGCGCATCCTGTGGACTCGCGCCGAGCAGGCCGTTCGCCTGAATCATCGCCTCGAGGGACGAACCCTCCAGGAGTTCCATCGTCAGAAAAATGGTCTCGTTGTCGCGGTCGAAGTCATAGACGCGCACGATGTTCGGGTGAGCGAGGCTCTGCGCCTTTCTGGCTTCCCTTTGCAGGATCTTCAGCGAGTCCTCGCGTCGAAGCACATCGACGTTCAGCGTCTTCACCGCTACGTACGGGTGCCGGTCCTGCGCTTCGTCCCGGCGCAGGTCGCGGGCCTTGAATACCGTGCCCATCCCTCCCGAGCCAATGATCTCCTGAATGACGAAGCGCTGGGCCAGTACATCACC
Organism: uncultured Alphaproteobacteria bacterium; assembly: GCA_963799415.1. Classification (GTDB taxonomy): domain Bacteria; phylum Pseudomonadota; class Alphaproteobacteria; order Acetobacterales; family Acetobacteraceae; genus JAMXLO01. The sequence continues at coordinate 169,514 of CAWCXI010000020.1, forward strand.
GGGCTCCAGCGCTCTGCCGGCACCCCCGGACGCAGCGGCGCCAAGGGTGTCCTGACCACCCGACATGGAGGTGAAAGCCTGCAATCTTGCGTCGAGTTGTTCGCGGATCGCAGAGGCGCGGATTCTGCCGGACTTGGTCCGCCAGTCATTGAGCAGGACTGTCCTCGCCAGCACTGAACCGTCGGTCAGTACGCGGTCAACGTCTTCCAGCAGCTCACCCTCGCCGATATCACCCGCGAGGTAGGCCTGAATTGGCGACGAGCCGTCCATTCCTGGAACAGACAACAGGCTGCATCGTGTTTGCAAATGGCCCAGATCACACCCATACGGCCACTGCATCGCTGGCGCGCCCCGCGGCGGCGGCTATCGTGCAGGCTGCATCCACTGATGCCTGACCACGGAGCCACCCATGGCAAGCTCGCCCCCGACGATTGCCCTTGCCCTCCAAGGCGGCGGCTCACACGGCGCCTTCACCTGGGGTGTGCTCGACCGCCTCCTCCAGGAGGTCGCTGCGAACCGCCTCCGCATCGCCGCCATCAGCGGCAGCAGTGCGGGCGCCATCAACGCCGCCCTCACTGTCAGCGGCCTTGTGCAGGGCGGTCCAGACATCGCAAGGCAGAAGCTGTCTGACTTCTGGCACATGCTGTCGCGCCGCGGCTTCCTGGCGGGCAATCCGCTGTTCTATGGCGAACCCGGTCCGTTCGGCGGCGTCAATCTGGACTGGTCGCCGATCACCATCGCCATGGAGGCGATCGGCCTGGTCGTCTCGCCATATACCAACCCGTTCTACTCCGACGCGCTCGCGCCGCTGCTTGCGCAGGCCTTTCCAGCCGCCGACCTCGAGGCGCTGAACGCGGCCACCGCGCCGCGGCTGTTCGTCGGCGCCACGGATGTCGTCAGCAACGGCCGGGTCATCTTCACACAGCCGGACATCTCCACCGACGCGCTGCGTGCCTCCGCCTGCCTGCCGACCGAGTTCAAGGCGGTCACCATCGGCAGCGCGATCTACTGGGACGGCGGCTATCTCGGCAATCCCGCGCTCGCGCCGCTGCTCGACCAGGCTCAGGATCTGATGCTGGTCCTGGTGAACGCGTTCCACCGGGATGGCATGCCGCCGCTCTCTGCCCCCGCCATCCTGGACCGGCTCAACGAGATCACCTTCAACGCCTCCGTCGTGCTGGAGATCAATGCGATCGAGACGGTCAACCGCCTGCTCGCCGAGCTGGCAGCATCCGGGGTGAGCTATGTCGGGCGGTACAAGCCAATCCGCCTGCACGCGGTACGCAATGACGCGTTCGTCGAGCAGCTTGGATTTGCCTCGAAGAACAGTACGTCGTGGAACTTCCTGTCCGGCCTGCACGATGCCGGATATCAGACGGCGGAGACGTGGCTGGGCGCACACTTCGAAAGCCTCGGAAAGCGGTCCTCGCTCGACGTGAAAGTGGAGCTGACCGACAAGGTGCTCAAGCGCGGCGGACGGGGGCACGCGAGTTGATCGGTCCACCGGAAATCGACGGTCCAACGCCCGACGGCCAGCTCGACCTGTTTGCCGGGTCTGGCTTCCTTCCGGCCACCCAACCGGCGCCGCTTGCAAGACCGCCCGTCATCGCCCCGGCCGAACTCGACGATGCTGCCTTGCTGGCGGCCATTCCTGCGTCGGGCCTCGCCGACGGCCCACCCCTCGCGGCGGAAGCCGGACGCCGTCGCCTGGTCACCGCTGTCCCGGTGCTCGAAGACTACTGCCGCCGGTTCGCCGGCTTCGGAATGAGCCGCGCCCTGCCGGAACAGGTCGCGGCGTTGGAAGCCGTTGCAACGATCGGCGGACCCAAGGCCGCCGAAAGCGTGGCACGGATCATTGTCCAGCGATGGGTGCAGGGACCGACGGTGACCAGCGCGACCGCGGCCGCGGCCCGCCTCAGATCGCGCCTTCCGGAGGACACCGTGCTCACCCTGCTGCGTCACACGGAACCCACAGTCCGCCGGCACCCCTGCCTGCTGGCGCGCAGCGGAGCCGAGGTCATTGCCACACTCAACCGATCTGCTCGGGGACCTGCATGCGGACGTTCGCACAGAGGCCGCCTGCGCCCTCGGCCGCATAGGCTCCACGCAGGCGGTCCCGCTGCTTAAGCTGACCTTGAGCCAGGCACCGACCGTGCCGGTGATCAAGGCCGTCGCGGGGGTCGCCGACGAAGACTGCATCGTCCTGCTCGGCCGCATCGCCGAGGGACCGGCGCCGGACCTTGCCGCCGCGGCAGTCGAGGCGCTCGAGGCAGTGGAGCACCCGCTTGCGGAGCGACGGCTCGAACGACTGTGGCAGGGTCGGTGCTGACGTGCGCCCCCAGCGCTGACCGAAGCCCAGTGTGTTGCGCCCTCCTGGACCCCATGCTAGAGGCCGCCCGCCGGTCGGGGGCCGGTCTCCCATCCACGCCCGCGCCTGCGCGCGGCCCAGTACAGGGAACGGCACGTGGCCAATGGCGCTACGACGATTGCATCCGGCGGCGGCCTCACCGACCGCTACGCCGCGGCACTCTATGCGCACGCCGATGAGCAGCACGCGCTCGACACCGTGGTGTCGGACATGGAGACCCTCGGTCGCCTGATCAACGCCAGCGCCGACTTCCGCCGCCTGATCGAATCGCCGCTGATCGACGTGAACCAGGCCACCAGGGCCGCGCTCGCCGTGCTGGAGCAGGAAGGCTTCTCCAAGCCGGTGCGCGACTTCGTCGGCGTTATCACGGCCAACCGCCGGCTGCGCAACCTGCAAGAGATCGTTGTGGCCTTCGCCCGTCTGGTGGCCGAGCGGCGTGGCATCGTCACAGCGCATGTCGCCTCCGCCCACCCGTTGAACGACGTCCAGCGCCAGCAGCTCCGCGCGCGCCTGATCGAGGCCGGCTACGGCAATGTCAACATCCTCGAATCAGTGGAACCCGATCTGCTTGGCGGTCTCGTCGTGCGCATCGGCGCCCGTCTCTACGACACATCCTTGAAATCCCGCCTGCAGCGCCTGCAGTACGCCATGAAGGGAGCCGCCTGATATGGAGATCCGCCCAGCCGAGATCTCGGAGATCCTGCGCAAGCAGATCGCCGCGTTCGACACCGAGGCCAATGTCGCCGAGACCGGCCAGGTGCTGAGCGTCGGCGACGGCATCGCCCGCGTGTTCGGCCTGCAGAACTGCATGGCCGGCGAGATGGTCGAGTTCCCCGGCGCGGGCCTGCGCGGCATGGCCCTGAACCTGGAAACCGACAACGTCGGCGTGGTGATCTTCGGCGACGACAAGATGATCCGCGAGGGCGACACGGTGCAGCGCACCGGCGCCATCGTCGACGTGCCGGTGGGCGACATGCTGCTCGGTCGCGTGGTCGACGCGCTCGGCAATCCGATCGACGGCAAGGGCCCGATCGTCAGCTCCGAGCGGCGGCGCGTCGAGGTGAAGGCGCCCGGCATCATTCCTCGCAAGTCGGTGCACGAGCCGATGCAGACCGGGCTCAAGGCGATCGACGCGCTGATCCCGATCGGCCGTGGTCAGCGCGAGCTGATCATCGGCGACCGTCAGACCGGCAAGACCGCGGTGATCATCGACACGATCATCAACCAGAAGACGATCAACGCCGGCAGTGATGAGAGCAAGAAGCTGTACTGCATCTATGTCGCGGTGGGGCAGAAGCGTTCCACGGTGGCCCAGCTTGTCCAGACGCTGGAGGAATACGGCGCCCTCGAATACACGATCGTCGTCGCCGCCACAGCGTCGGATCCCGCTCCGATGCAGTTCCTGGCGCCCTATACCGGCTGCACGATGGGCGAGCATTTCCGCGACCACGGCCGCCATGCGGTGATCTTCTACGACGACCTGTCGAAGCACGCGGTGTCGTATCGTCAGATGTCGTTGCTGTTGCGCCGCCCGCCCGGACGCGAGGCGTATCCTGGCGACGTGTTCTACCTCCATTCGCGCCTGCTCGAGCGCGCGGCGAAGATGAATGACGCGGAGGGCGCGGGATCGCTCACCGCACTGCCGGTGATCGAGACGCAGGCCGGCGACGTGTCGGCGTACATCCCGACCAATGTCATCTCGATCACCGACGGGCAGATCTTCCTGGAGACCGAGCTGTTTTTCCGCGGCATCCGGCCGGCGGTGAATGTCGGCCTGTCGGTTTCGCGCGTCGGGTCCGCCGCGCAGGTGCGCGCGATGAAGCAGGTCGCTGGCCGCATCAAGCTGGAACTCGCGCAGTACCGCGAGATGGCCGCATTCGCGCAGTTCTCCTCTGACCTCGATGCATCGACGCAGCAGTTGCTCGCGCGTGGCTCGCGGCTGACCGAACTGTTGAAGCAGCCGCAGTTCAAGCCGGTGCCAATCGAGGAGCAGGTGGTCGCGATCTTCGCCGGCGTGCGCGGCTATCTCGACAAGATCGACCTCGGTCGGGTCGGCGCATTCGAGTCGCAGATGCTGTCGGAAATGAAGTCACGTGAACCGACGATCCTGGAGTCGATCCGCACCGACCTGGAGATCAAGCCGGACACCGAGAAGAAGCTGACCGGGTTCATGGACAATTTTTCCAAGAGCTTCACTTGACCACGACGGGAACTAAGCAAGGTCTCCCCCTCCCCTTGCGGGAGGGGGTCAGGGGGAGCTCCAGATGCCCAGCCTGAAGGCACTCCGCACACGCATCAACAGCGTCAAGTCGACCCAGAAGATAACCTCCGCCATGAAGATGGTTGCGGCATCGAAGCTGCGCCGGGCGCAGGCGCAGGCCGAGGCCGCGCGTCCATACGCCGAACGGATGGAGCGCATGCTGCGTGCGCTGGCCGCCTCGGCGGGGGATATGCCGAACGCACCGGCGCTGCTGGCCGGCACAGGCGAGAATCAGACCTACCTGCTGGTGCCCGTCACCGCCGATCGCGGACTGGCGGGCGCCTTCAACTCGAATATCGGCCGCGCCACGCGTACGCTCGCGCGCCGACTTGAGGCGGAAGGCAAGACGGTCAAGATCCTCGCCGTCGGCCGCAAAGGTCGCGACTACCTGCGCCGCGAACTGGCCAGCCGCATTGCCGGCGACATCTCCTACGCGGGAAAGCGTCGCCTGGAGTTCTCGGACGCGGAGGAGATCGGCAGCCGCATCAGCACCATGCTCGCCGCCGGCGAGATCGACGTCTGCATTCTGATCTACAACAGATTCCGCTCGGTGATCTCGCAGATCGTCACCGAGCAGCAGTTGATCCCCGCGCCACCACCGCCTGAAGGCGAAGCAATCGACCTTGGCGGCGCCAGCTACGAATTCGAACCGGACGAAGAGACCATACTGGCGCGTCTCCTGCCGCAAGTGCTGGCAATCCAGGTCTTCCGCGCGTTGCTGGAAAGCGCTGCCGGCGAGCACGGCGCTCGCATGACCGCGATGGACAACGCGACGCGCAACGCCGGCGACATGATCAAGCGCCTGACGCTGAACTACAACCGCGCGCGGCAGGCGAACATCACCAAGGAACTGATCGAGATCATCTCCGGCGCGGAAGCCGTTTGATAGGGGCATAACAGCAATGGCAAGCAACATCGTCGGACGTGTGACCCAGGTGATGGGCGCGGTCATTGACGTGCAGTTCGATGGCGAACTGCCCTACATCCAGAACGCGCTGCACACCAAGCTCGCCGATCACACGCTGGTGCTGGAAGTCGCGCAGGAACTCGGCGAGCGCACCGTCCGCTGCATCGCCATGGACAGCACTGACGGCATCGTGCGCGGCCAGGAGGTTGTGGACACCGGCGGGCCGATCACCGTGCCGGTCGGACCGGAGACGCTCGGCCGCATTCTGAACGTCATCGGCGAACCGATCGACGAACAAGGTCCGGTGAACACGACGAAGCGCTACCCGATCCATCGTGAGGCACCGAGCTTCGAAGAGCAGGCGACCTCGGCCGAGATCCTGGTCACCGGCATCAAGGTGGTGGATCTGCTGGCGCCTTACCTGAAGGGCGGCAAGGTCGGGCTGTTCGGCGGCGCAGGCGTCGGCAAGACCGTCATCATCCAGGAGCTGATCAACAACATCGCCAAGGCGCATGGTGGCGTGTCGGTGTTCGCCGGCGTTGGCGAGCGCACGCGCGAGGGCAACGACCTGTACCACGAGATGATCGACGCCGGCGTCATCAAGATGGATGACAACCACAAGATCATTGAAGGCTCCAAGGTGGCGCTGATGTACGGCCAGATGAACGAGCCGCCTGGCGCGCGCGCCCGTGTCGGCCTGTCGGGCCTGTCGCTCGCTGAGTACTTCCGCGACGAGGAAGGCCAGGACGTGCTGTTCTTCGTGGACAACATCTTCCGCTTTACCCAGGCGGGCGCTGAGGTGTCGGCGCTGTTGGGCCGCATCCCCTCGGCGGTGGGTTATCAGCCGACGCTGTCCACCGACATGGGCGCGCTGCAGGAGCGGATCACGTCGACCAAGAAGGGCTCGATCACCTCGGTGCAGGCGATCTACGTGCCAGCCGACGACCTGACCGATCCTGCACCTGCCACGTCGTTCGCGCACTTGGATGCGACCACGGTGCTGTCACGGCAGATCGCCGAGTTGGGGATCTATCCGGCGGTGGACCCGCTGGACTCGACGTCGCGCTCGCTCGATCCGCGGATCTGCGGCGAGGAGCACTACGAGGTGGCGCGCGAGACGCAGCGCATCCTGCAGACCTACAAGTCGCTGCAGGACATCATCGCCATCCTTGGCATGGACGAGTTGTCGGAAGAGGACAAGCTGGTGGTGGCGCGAGCCCGCAAGATCCAGCGCTTCCTGTCGCAGCCGTTCCACGTGGCCGAAGTGTTCACCGGCTTCCCCGGCATCTTCGTGCCGGTGGCCGACACGATCCGCAGCTTCAAGGCGATCTGCGCCGGCGAGTACGACCACCTGCCGGAGACCGCGTTCTACATGGTCGGCACGATCGAGGACGCGGTGAAGAAGGCCGAGACGCTGACGGCGACGGCCTGATGGCGGTCAACCTGGAAATCGTCACTCCCGAGCGGCTGCTGCTGTCGCGGCCGGTGGACATGGTGGTGATCCCGGCGAGCGAGGGCGACATGGGCGTGCTGGAAGGCCACGCGCCCGCGATCGTCATACTGCGTGGGGGCGTCATCGCGCTGTATGAAGGCGAGCGGATTACTGACCAGATGTATGTCGCCGGCGGCTTTGCCGAAGTAACGCCGGAACGCTGCACTGTGCTGGCGAATGAGGTGTTGGCTCCGGCCGACCTGTCGCGCGAGGAGGGCGAGCGACGTCTGGCGGCGGCCGAGACGTCATTGTCGCAGGTCGAGGCATCGGATGTCGTGGCCGAGGAGCTGGCGCTGGAGCGGGTCCAGTCGGCGCGCGCCTTGATCGAGGCGGTGGATACGCTACTGACCGGGCGGTAGCCTGCGCTTTGGCTGGCCGCGCGCCGCGGGCGAAATAGTTGCCGCTGTAGAGTTTCGTCGGGGCAGGTGCCGTCGGCATTCCGCCGCAACACATCGGCGGCGATCGACGCGGAGCGGAGGACGAGCACTTCCCGGTATTCATCGGGCATTCTAACAGCAATCCGGCCGACACGCAGGCCGCCCGGCGAACAGATCCTCACGCACGCTGATCAGCTCCTGCCGCTCTTCCGTATCCCCGCAGACGATGGCAGGTTGCCGACACGACTTCGGACAGTTCGGACACGGCGATGAAGCATTGGCGTATCGAGGACGTGGCGTGGGACCGGTTCGATCCAAGCCAGGCCGATCCCGAGCTGGTTCCGCTGGTAAAGGCCGCGGCCATGGTGGAGCGGAACGGCACCGATTACGCCATCTACCTCAATCGCGTATTCGGCGACGATCCTGACTTCCGTCAGGCCGCCGACTACTGGGCCGCGGAGGAGGTGCAGCATGGCGATGCCCTTGGGAAATGGGCAACGCTCGCTGACCCGACATGGGACTATCAGGTCGCGTTCGCGCGCTACAAGGCGGGCTACCGGCTGCAACTGGACGCGGAAGCCTCGATACGCGGCTCGCGGACCGGAGAGCTGATCGCGCGGTGCATGGTGGAGACCGGCACCTCCAGCTACTACACGGCGCTCGCTGACGCGACCAAGGAACCGGTTCTGCAGCAGATCTGTCGCCACATCGCCGCCGACGAGTTCCGCCATTTCAAGCTGTTCTACGACCACATGCGCCGCTATCTGGCGCGCGAGAACATCGGCCTGCTGCGTCGCCTGCGCATCGCCGCCGGCCGCATCGGTGAGAGTGAGGACGACGAACTGGCCTATGCCTGGCACTGCGGCAACGAGCCGGAAGGGTTGCCGTACGAGCACGACCGCTGCACCGCTGCCTACATGGCGCGCGCCATGGCGTTCTATCGCTTCCGCCACATCGAGCGCGGCATGGGGATGATCTTCAAGGCGGTTGGCCTGCCGCCGCGCGGGAGGTTGTCTGACCTGTCCGCCAAGGCCGCCTGGCGGCTGATGCAGTGGCGGCGCCAGAGGTTTGCGGCGCGACTGGCCGCCTGATTCGCCGCTACAGCGAGATGATGAAGATACCGACGACGCAGGCCGCGAGTGCGAACAGCACGACGGCCCGCAGGGGACTGACCAGTGCCGGAGGGGCCATCGCATCCGGCAGATGCTTCCGCCCGGTGATCATCGGCCGAACCAGGTCGTGCCGCTTCAGCGCCGCATAGGCGAGGATTGCGACGATGTGTGCCAGGACCGCGATTTGGATCAGTTTGAAGTTCACGGCGTGGATGTGCGACAGCCAGTCGCTCCAGTCCTTGCCCACGTAGTTGAACAACGGCCCTTCGGTGTCGCCGTCATCGTTCGCGCAGAGGCCCGTCGTCGCCTGCACAGCGAGCAGGACGAGCATCATTAGCACCATCCAGCCGCCAGCAGCGTTGTGACCCACGGCGGTGTCCGGTTCGCGCCGGTGAAAGTGGGCAAGGTGTCGCAGCGCTGCGAGCGGGCTCTTCAGGAAGTGCGTGAAGCGCGCCGTCTCGCTGCCGACGAACCCCCATGCCACGCGGAACAGCAGCAACGCGATGACGCTGTAGCCGGACAGGAAGTGCAGTTCCATCCAGCCGCGGCTCTCGCTCAGCCAGCTGACGCCGAGCAGCGCGACGATCGCCCAGTGGAACAGACGCGTGGGCGCGTCCCAGACGCGCATCGGCAGGCGACTTTCGCTCACGCGAACAACCTCGATCATCAGGCGGAACCCAGCTTGACGCACTGACGGTGCCGCGTCACCCAACCGGGATGCCGAATCACATCGCTGACTGGCAGCATTTTCACGGACCGCTGATCGCATTGGCTGTGGCGCTCGGGCTCGCTGCGCTGGGGCGCTTCCTCAGGGTCGGCCTGGTGGCCGCGGTGGCCGGGGGTGTGGGTGTTCTCGCGGGCTGGTTTGTTCTTACGGGCCGGCTTTGGGCAGTCCCGCCTCCGGTGTCGGTGGACGCACTTACCGGGCTCGCCGTTGCCGCATTGCTGATCGGCCTGCTATGCGCCTGGCGCGGCCAGGACCGCCTTGCCTGGATCGGCATGTTGGCTGCCGCGCTGATTGCCGGCTGGTTGATGGCGGGTGCGCCGCGCCATCTGGCGGCGTTGCGGGGGAGCTGGCCGATCGGACTTGGCGTTACCCTGGCGGCACTCGTCTTTGTGCGTGCGCTGACCGACCCGACGCGGCTCGCACTGGCTGGGCTGACCTTGGCGGCTGCCCTGCACATCGCCGGAACGCCGTCGATCTGGACGCAACTCGCGCTGGTACCCGGGCTGGCTGCACTGGCAATGTTCGCGCTACCGGCGACGGCCGGGCTGGTGGCGCTGCCCGTCGCGGTCGACGTTGCGGGCCTCGCCTCCCTGTCAGTGATCGCCATGGGGCGCCTGCCACGACTTGGGTTCGCACCGGTCGATGCGGCCGCATTGTCGCCGTTACTGGCGGTCTGGCTCCTGCCACGCGCCGAGGAGCGGTTGCGTCGGATCGGCCGGGCGGCGCCGTTGGTGGGTGCCCTTCTGGCCGGCGTGATCGCTGTCGGCTGCGTTTGGGCGGTGCGACAGCTCCTGCGCCGCTAGGCTTCTCTGACGTGGGACAGCGTCAGCCCGATCTCGTCCATCAACGCGAGATAGGGCGTGAGGTCCAGCGTGAACCGGGTGATCTCGGTGATTAGCCGGACCGCGGTGATCGGCAGGTCAATTGGCGAATCGAGCTCCAGCCACACGCGATGGTCTGCCAAGAGACTCAGCCGCCAAATCGGCGGCACCGTCCTTTCGAGCCAACGCAGCAGAGCGAAGGAGCGCGGACGCAGCGTCTCGTCGGATACATTGGCCGTGCTGCTCACCCGCGCCAGCGTCGTCTGGAGAGCCAGCCGCCAACTGTTGGGGTCTGCATCCGCCTGGTTCAATCGCGCGCGAACGACGCGGTCGTGCCAGCGGAACAGGAATGCCGGGGCCGCCGCCGGGTCGCTGGGGAACAAGCGACCCTCGGGATCTACCGTGAATGGCCCTAGTCTGAACGGCGCAGCGAAGAACATGGCGTAACGCTCCTGATCGTTGCCAGTCTTGCCCCTCCAAGGTGAAGCTTCCATAAACCCCGGCGCGAATGTCCCTCGTCGATGACATCGGCCATGTGCTCGCCCCGCCCCATCCAACCGGGCGGCCATTCGCCCTGGGCGGCCTGGTCGCCGTGGTGCTTGGCCTCGCGGTCGCGCCGTGGCTCGCCTGGCTCGGTCTGCTGTTCACCCTGTTCTGCCTCTACTTCTTCCGCGACCCGGAGCGCGTGGCGCCCGGCCGGCCAGGCGCGGTGGTCGCGCCCGCGGATGGCCGCGTGGTCTCTGTCACAGCCGCCGTGCCGCCATCGGAGCTCGGGCTCGGCGCAATACCGCGCTGGCGCGTTTCGATCTTCCTCTCGATCATCAATGTGCACGTGAACCGCATCCCGGCGGACGGCACCATCACCCGCATCGCCTACCGCCACGGCAGCTTCCTCAACGCCAGCATGGACAAGGCAAGTGAGGCCAATGAGCGCAATGCCGTGGCACTTCGCCTGTCCGACGGCCGGGAGATCGCGGTGGTGCAAATCGCCGGCCTGATCGCGCGCCGCATCGTCTGCGACCTGCGCGAGGGAGATTCGGTGCGCGCCGGCCAGCGGTTCGGTATCATTCGATTCGGCAGCCGAGCGGACCTCTATTTGCCGGAAGGAGTTCGCCCGCTGGTGGCCGTCGGCCAGACCATGGTCGGTGGTGAAACCGTGATAGCGGAGCTGACGCCATGAGTGGATCGCCACGCCACGACTGGCACAACGGCGCAGGCCGGGTGTCACCGATCAACCGACTGCGCCGCCTGCGCCCGCGCGCACGTCCGCGCTTCAAGGGACAGTCGTTCAACCGCATCGTTCCCAATCTACTGACTTTGCTCGGCCTTTGCGCCGGTCTGACCTCGATGCGCTTCGCGTTCGAGGGCCGCTTCGGCTCAGCCGCGGTCGCGATCGTGGTTGCCGGTGCGATCGACGGGCTGGATGGCAGGCTGGCGCGACTGCTGAAGGCGACGTCGCGCTTCGGCGCCGAGCTGGACAGCCTGGCCGACTTCCTGTGCTTCGGCGTGGCCCCGGCGTTCATTCTGTATCTTTGGTCCCTGCAGCGGGCGGGTGGGTTCGGTTACACGCCCTGCCTTATCTTCGCAGTCTGCATGGCGCTGCGATTGGCCCGGTTCAACGCCTCGCTCGATAGCGCGCCCGGGCCTGCCTACGCCTACAACTTCTTCACCGGCGTTCCGGCGCCCGCCGGTGCGGGCGTCGCATTGTTCCCGCTGTTCCTTGGCCTGGAGGCAAAGGCGCTGGGCTTGGGCTGGCTGCTCAGCGTCGCGCAGTTTCCGCTGTTCTGCGCCCTTGTGCTGGCCGGGACGGCGTTCCTGTTGATCTCCACGCTGCCGGTCTGGAGCTTCAAGAACTTCAAGGTGCCGCATGAATACGTGCTGCCGTTGCTGCTCGGTGCGGTGACCTTCGCCGCAGTTCTGGTCGCCGATCCCTGGGCCGCGCTGGCGGCGGGCGGACTGATGTATCTCGGCATGCTGCCGTTTAGCGTGCGGAGCTTTCACCGATTGAAGCGAGAGGCGGAGGAGATGCGGGAGGCGGAGATACCGTGAGCATGTGCCGATCCGCAACGGATCAGCGAAGCTCATCCAACAACTCCCTCGCCTGCTTTAGATCGGTTTTGTCGAACCCTTCGGTGAACCAGTCGTAGACAGGAGCCAGCAGATCGACGGCCTTACGGCGTTCGTCCTTTTCCGCCAGCATCCGCGCGAACGCCGTGGCCGTACGAAGTTCGAATAAGCGGGCCCCCTGCCGGCGCGCTGTGTTCAAGGATCTGGCCAGATATTCCTCGATGATGTCGGGCGAAGCCTGCTCGTATTGCAGCAGCAGGCCTTCCAACCGGTCGATCTCCGCGGCCAGGTAGTTTTCGCCGGAGTCCGTGCAATGCGCGCGCGCAGTATCCAGATGGGTGCGCGCCTCTGCAATCTTTCCCTCCCGAAGAAAGCTATCGACGAGATGAACCTCGCAATGGGTGATATGGAGCATCGCTCCGGTATCGGTCCATCGCTTTATGCCCTGCCGCTGGAGGTCCAGTCCCGCAGCGAAACTACCAAGTCGATGCATTGCCCAGCCCATGCATCGTTCACCGAGAGCGAGCCATTGCGGCAAACGATGATCTCGCGCCGCATCGATGGTCGCCGCTGCGAAGTGCAGCGTTGCTTTCGCCTCATGCTGAGTTTGGCAAGCATGCGCGGCGGCGCCCAGGGCCCAGGCAAGGTTATGTGCGCTTTCTCCGCGCCGCGCATACTCCACCGCCTCTTCGACGAGCCGCACCCCGGAGGTCGGGAAGCCGGCTATGATCCTCGCATGCCCGCCATAGGCTCGGCAGACCATGCCAGGGTGCTCGCCATACACTGCGAATTCGCGATCCGAAACGTCATCGGCGAATGCCGCGCCTCGCGCGAGGATCGCATCGGCTTCAACAAACTCGCCCGCGACCATCATCGAGTAGCCCAACGCTCGGTGAGCGACAGCAAGCTTCGCTGGCGCGTGGTCTTCCTCGGCCAGCGCAATGAGATCGCGCGCCAATGCGACCGTCCTTGGAACCGGCTGGCGCATCAGGCACGAGTTCCAGGCCAGGCGGCGGGCCGCGAACCTGGTCGGGGCTCCGTGGGGTTTGTCCGCCAGGTCCTTCGCGCGGAGGGCGCACTCCTCCACACGCAATGAGCCAAAACCTTGGACGGCAGTCAGGGTTACCGCGAGGCTAAGCGTCAGATCGAGCTCGCGCGCGTCACGTTGCTCGCCTGGCGGCAGCTTTGCGAGCAGATCCAGTGCGCAGGCAAAGTGAGCAACCGCCTCGGAGTGAGCGGATCGACCGACGCTGCGCAGGCCTGCGGTGCGCCAATATTCGATTGCCTGGTCAAGCAAGCCGGCCTGAGTGAAATGGTGCGCCAGAAGCTCAGGTTTCTTCTCGACGGTTTCCGGAATACGTTCTTCGTATGCCTTGCCGATACGTGCGTGCAGTTCCTGGCGTTGGCTTCGCAGCAGGGTACTGTATGCGGCGTCACGCACCAACGCATGCTTGAACGTGTAATCCGCATTTGGTGGCACACCCCGGCAAAAGGCGAGCCCCGAATTCGACCAGCAGATCAATGCCGTGCGCGAGTTGCTTCTCCGGCATGTCGGCGACGGCCGTCAGTAGGGTATGCGAAAATTCGCGGCCGATGACCGCACCGATTTGTGCAACTTGCTTAGCAGCCGGAAGGCGGTCGAGCCGCGCTATCAGCGAGCCTTGCAGAGTAGCAGGAACCAGCGGCGTCGAGGTGCTGTCCACCTGTGTGGCAAACTCCAGCACGGCCTTGGTCAACTCTTCGATGAACAACGGGACCCCGTCGCTCTGAGCGACAATCCGCTCGCGCAGCGCGGGCGGCAATACTTGTTCTACCGCGATACGTTCGGCCAATTGCGCCGACTGCTTTTGCGTCAGTCGTCTGAGTGTAATCACGCTGGTGACGGCAAGACCGACCCAGGGCGGTTGAAATTCCGGACGATGCGACATGACGAGCAGAACGGGCAGGTCCGTCAGCAGGCCTACCGCCTTGTCCAACAATTCGAGGGAACTGGCATCAGCCCAGTGTGCATCTTCGAACAGTATGACCACGGGTCGCCGTCGAGCGCGATTGTTCAGCCCACGCATCATCGAATCGAACAGCTTTTCCTTCTTGCGAAGCGGGTTGGAACTCAGCGTTGGATAGCGATCGTCCACCGGCAATGACAGCATATCGGCAATCAGGGCGATTTCTTCCTGCGACCTTCCTGTGACCACCAACTCGAGTTTGTGCAGTCGTTCCTGCGGGGTATCGTCGCGGGTGAACCTCAAATCGCGCTCCCACCGCGCCACAATCGGGTGGAGAGCGCTGTCCTGATGGTGCTGTGAGCAGAAATATCGCAAGATTTGCTGCGGGCCGCCGCGGAGGCGGTCCTCCAGTGCGGCGATCAGGCGCGACTTCCCCATGCCAGGTTCGCCGGACAGCAGCACCACTTGGCCTTCGCCGCTCTTTGCCTGCTGCCAGCGCCGCAGCAACAGGTCGAACTCCTCGTCGCGGCCGATCAGCGGCGTCATCGCGCCGGCATGAAATGCCTCGAACCGACCCTCGACGGCCGTCTCGTCGACCACCCGCCAGGCCTGCACCGGCTGCGGCAGGCCCTTCAACGCGACCAATCCGAGATCCCGGCAGTCGAACAGACCACCGATCAGTCTGCGTGTTGTGGCATCGATAACGATGCTGTTGGGCTCAGCAAGTCCTTGCAGGCGAGCGGCCAGGTTCGGCGTCTCGCCGATCGCGGTCTGCTGTCGTGATTCGCCCGTACCGATCGGCTCGCCCACCACAGCCAGGCCGGTGGCAATCCCGATGCGCAACTGCAGCAATTCCATCGGGGTGGACGCCTGAGCGATTGCATCGATCACCGCGAGGGCGGCACGAACCGCTTGTTCGGCATCCACCTCCTGCGCTTCCGGCCAGCCGAAATAGATCAGCACGCCGTCGCCCACATAGCGGGCGATGAAGCCTCCGAATCGCGCAATCGTGGCGGCCACGCAGGACTGGTAGCCGCGGATGACCGAACTCAGATCCTCGGGATCCAGGCGATAGGACATCGCTGTCGAACCGATGACATCGCAGAACATGACGCTGAGCAGGCGCCGTTCCGCGATCGATTGCGACGGGGAGGCCCGGGTTGGATTGGTCGCCGGCATTGCTTCAGCGCGCAACGCGGCGATCGCGTCCAGGAGCTGGCGACGATGGCCGACCGAGATGACGCCAAGTTCCTTAAGGTCCTCCGCCGTCAGACTGGCGAGAACCATCGGCGTGACGTCATTCTCGCGGAATGCCGTCTCGTATTGTCCAAGCCCGTGCTGTCGCAGCCAATCCGCGACCTCCATCGCCGCTGCCCACCCTGGCGCTGTTCTTCGCCAAACGATGGTGGACCTGAACGAAAATGTCTAGCAACAGAAACGAAATGGCCCTGCCCCGTAATTCACGCCTGACGAGCCAAGACAGCCCCAGCGATTGCCGTCGCAAAGCTTGCCCTTAGCCCGGCCGGAGACAGGCCGCGCGTGATGAGTACGATGCGCGTCGCTCCTGCCGGTTGAACCGGACGATCGAGATACACGGGCGGATGTAGCACGTGGTGCACGCCTTGCAGCACGATGGGGCGGGTCTCGCCCTCCAGCCAGACGATGCCCTTGAGACGCAGCACGCTGTCGCCGCGCAGCGACAGCACCGATTCCAGCCACCGTTGCAACGATGGCCATGCGATCGGTGTGTCGTGGCGCAATACCACAGAGCCGATCTGTTCACCGTGGCGAAACGGCAGGTGTTGATGGCCGTGCGCATCCAGCGGCCGCAGCCACTGCTCCAGCCTCGCATTGTCCGGACCGAGATCGAACACATCGGCCGCATCCACTTCACCGGCAACAATCCGACGCAGTGGCGCCGTGGCATTCAAGGTTGCGATGCGTGCCTCGGTGTCGGTGATCTGTGCGGCATTCGCGAGATCGGTCTTGGTGAGCAGGATGCGATCGGCCATAGCGACCTGCCGCTGCGCCTCCGGCTGCCGATCGAGCTGCATCGCGCCGTGCAACGCGTCCACCGTGGTCACGATGCCGTCCAACCGACAGGCGTAGCGCGCGCCGGGCTCGGCCAGCAACGCGTGGGCCACGGGGGCCGGGTCCGCCAGGCCCGTCGTCTCGATCGCGATGCGGCGGAACGGCGGCAGCTCGCCGGCGTCACGGCGCTGCCACAGCACATCCAGCGTATCGGCGATGTCGCCGCGCACGGTGCAGCAGATGCAGCCGTTCTTCAGCAGCACGGCGTCCTCGATGGCCTGCTCGATCAGCAGGTGGTCGAGCCCTACCGCGCCGAATTCGTTGACGATGACGACCGTATCGGCGAGCGACGGCTGGCGAAGCAGGTGGTTCAGCACCGTGGTCTTGCCGCTGCCCAGGAACCCGGTGAGTATTGTCACCGGCACAGTGTTTGCTGCATCGCTCATCGCGTGCAGCTTCGGGGAGAACAGTCCATGGCGCAACCGGAAGCCCATAATGTCCGCCTGATCTCGCATGACCTGATGAACGGCTTCGGCAACGTTGGTGAGGGCATGAGCCTGCAGCTGGCGAAGGGCGGACGGCGCATCATGTGGATGGCGCACGAATGCGCGCCGAAGAACTTCACCGCGGTGGATGTCACTGACCCGAGGAAGCCGCACGTGGTGGTGCAGACCGATCTGCCGCATCGCAACGTGCGGTCCAATTCGCTCGAGGTGTGTGATAACATCATGGCGGTGGCGTACCAGACCGGCACGCACGGCGCGACGCCGGCGGGGATCGAGCTGTTCGATATCTCGACGCCGGAGCAGCCGCGCAGCATCAGCTTCATCGACCGCTCGGGGCCGCGGTCGCGCGGTGTGCACCAGTTGTGGTTCATCGACGGCAAGACGATCCATTGTTCGAGTGGTGCGGCGGACTTCATGCCGCGCAACCTCAAGGACGATCAGGCCTATACGGCGTTCGACGTGAGCAATCCGACGAAGCCGCGCGAGATCGGGCGGTGGTGGTATCCGGGGACCGAGGAGCGCGACGAGGCGCCGCCGGTACCACGGCATCCGAAGTTCGATACGGGGTGGCGGGCGCACAATACGAATGTATATCCGGAGCGGCCGGACCGCGCGTACGTGGGGTATATCGATGGCGGCGCCTGTGTGCTGGATATTTCCGATATCGGTCGGCCGAAGCTGGTGGGACACTGGAATCCGCATCCGCCGTTTCCTGGCTTCACCCATACTGTGATGCCGCTGTTCGATCGCGACCTGTACGTGGTGAGCGACGAATGCGTGCGGACCGAAGGCGCAGATTGGCCGAAGCTGGTGTGGCTGCTGGATGCGCGCAAGGAGGACAACCTGATCTCGGTGTCCACGCTGCCGTTGCCGCCGATGGAGGACTATGCGATCGGCGGCCGCTATGGCGCGCACAATCTCTGGGAGAACCGGACGGGCCCCGCATTCCAGTCCAGCACGCTGGTGTTCGGCACGTATTTCGGCGGTGGGTTGCGCGTGCACGACATCACTGATCCGCTGCAGCCGACGGAGGTCGCGTCGTTCATACCGGACCCGCCGGAGGGGTCGCCGATGAAGGCGGCGATGATCAACGACGTGTACGTCGATGAGAATCGGCTGGTCTATGCGGTGGACCGCTTTGCGGGTGGGATCTATGTGCTGGAGCTGACGGTGTGAGGGTGGGGTGGGGTGCGGCACTGGCGGCGCCCCCTCCCCCCGACCCCCTCCCGCAAGGGGAGGGGGAGGTCGTTTTGTTTTTTACTTGATCTTTCCCATGGCGCGTAAGCTGGCTTCGACCGTGCCCATCAGCCCGGTGTAGGGCTTGGCCTTCGACAGGTCGCGGATGTTGGCGATCTTGCCTGCAAGCATCTCGATCGTGACGGGTTCGTCGGGATCGAATTGAACGCCTTCCGACTGGAAGTACTGCACCCGCGCGTAGTTGCCGGCGGTGGCGGCGATGATCTCGCCGTTCGCGTTGCACTCCTCGCTGCACAGCCACGCGACGGCGGGCGAGACGAACTCGGGGCGCATGAACTTCACCATGTCCGGCGGCAGCAGGCCCTCGGTCATCCTGGTGTGCGCCGAGGGTGAGATCGCGTTGCACAGGATGTTGTATTTGGCGCCTTCGAAGCGCAGCACGTTGATCAGGCCGTTCACCGCCATCTTCGCTGCACCGTAGTTGCTCTGGCCGAAGTTGCCGACCGTGCCGGAGCCCGACGTGGTCACAACGACCCGCCCATACTGTTGCTTGCGCATGATCGGCCAGGCCGCCTTTGTGCAGTAGACAGTGCCCATGAAGTGCACCTGCACGGTGAACTCGAAGTCCTCCATCGACATGTTGTTGAACGCCTTGTCGCGCAGGATGCCGGCGTTGTTCACCAGGATGTCGCAGCGGCCCCAGGTGTTCACCGCGGTATCGACGATGTTCTGCGCGCTCTTGGCGTCGGCGACCGAGTTGTAGTTTGCCACCGCCTGGCCGCCGGCGGCCTTGATCTCGGCCACGACTTTGTCGGCCACCGCGTGCTGATCGCCGCGACCATCCACCGCGCCGCCCGGATCGTTCACCACGACCTTGGCGCCGCGGCTTGCCAGCAGCATGGCGTGCGAGCGGCCGAGGCCGGCACCGGCGCCGGTGACGATGGCGACGCGGTCGTCGAAACGGATGGTCATGAACGGGGTCCCTTCTGGTCGGATGCTGGCTGCGGGCGTATCCTACTGGCCAGTAACTCTCAAGGGGCCAGACATGAGCTATCTGCGCAGCGGCATCTTCCTGGCGCCGTTCCACAACCTGACCGAGAATCCGACGCTCGCGCTGGAGCGCGACATGGAACTTCTGCAGCATCTCGACCGACTGAACTACCACGAGGCGTGGATCGGCGAGCACCACTCGGGCGGCTTCGAGATCATTGCGTCGCCGGAGATGTTCATTGCGGCGGCCGCCGAGCGCACGCGGCACATCCGGTTGGGTACCGGTGTTGCGTCACTGCCGTACCATAATCCGTTCATTCTTGCCGACCGCATGGTGCAGCTCGACCACATGACGCGCGGGCGCGCGATGTTCGGCGTGGGGCCGGGCGCGCTGGTGCACGATGCGCTGAAGATCGGCATCAAAGCGGGCGACCAGCGGCGGATGATGAACGAATCGCTCGATGTGATCGTGCGGCTGCTGAAGGGCGAGAGCGTTACCGAGAAGACCGACTGGTACGATCTTGTCGATGCGCAATTGCAGCTTCCCTGCTACACGCAGCCGATCATGGAGATGGCGGTGGCGGCGTCGCGTTCACCGGCGGGTGCGCTGGCGTCGGGGCGGCACGCGATCGGCATGCTGTCGATCGGCGGCACCAGTCCGGAGGCGATGGCGAAGCACGTGCTGAACTGGAGTTTGTATGAAGAGCAGGCGCGCGCGAACGCGCTGGTGCCGGATCGCAGCAAGTGGCGTGTGGTGACATTGCTGCACGTGGCGGAGACGCGAGAGAAGGCGCGGGAGAATGTGAAGTTCGGCCTGCACGCGTTCCGCGATTACTTCACGGACGTGGCGACGTTCCCGATCGTGCCGGGCGATATCGCGGACCCTTACACCTTCCTGGTCGAGAGCGGCGCGGCATGCATCGGCACACCGGATGACGCGATCGCGTATATCGAGAACCTGCTGAAGGGATCAGGTGGTTTTGGCGCGATCATGGAGCTGGCGCACAACTGGGCGGATTGGGAGGCAACCAAGCGGCACTACGAGCTGATGGCGCGTTACGTGCATCCGCACTTCCAGCGGTCGCGCGAGTTGCGGCGGGAGTCGTATGCGTACGCGCGGGATCATCATGGCGACTTCATCGGTCAGGCGAGTGCCGCGGTGCAGGCGGAGATCGATCGGCTGGCGTCGCGGAAGGCGGCGGAATAGCAGTTCTGTCTCACGGTCTCGTTGCGCGAGATTGTGTCGCTGCGCGTGAGAGGCATCATGCCTCGGCCAGCTCACGCGTTCGCTGGTCGAGTGCGATATCCGGCTCCGGCGAACCGAAGTCGAGGTGTTGCGACAGGCCGCCTGTGGCAGGAATGCGTTCGGCACGAGCGGGACAGATCGCGGCATTACTTTCGGCTTCGGTAGGGTCGTTTGGCTGCGGCGGCTGAGCGGCAGGTTCGGGCACCGTGGCCTCGGCCTTCTCGCGCGTGGCCTGGATTCTTTGGAGGTCGCGCAATGCGCTGCGCATCTGGCGCATCGTGCTGGTGGCCTGGGCGCGGCAGCGCAGAGTTGCCGTGAGATCGCTGCCGTACTGCGCGGCGAGGCGCAGGCAGTCCATGACGGATGCATCGGCGGCGACGATCTCGGCAGCGAGCTTGGCCTCGAAGGCATCGGCGGGATGCAGCGCAGCGACCGCGGCCATCGCGGCTTCGTCGCGCGCGGCGCGATTTTCCGGCGTGTCGATGGCTGGCCCCGGCAGGGCGGTGCAGAGCGTGGCGAAGACCTCGCGTGCGATGGCAGGAGAGAGGTTGGGAAGCATGTTGAACATAACTGTCTCCAGCGCGGCAAAGGGCGGATGTGGTGTTAGTTCAGGCGATTTCAACTGGTCAGCATAACTAACTTTTGCGGTCCGGTGCGCGGCCGAGTCACACTCGCAGACGCGACACGGTGACACGACGGGAGCTCACGCAATGCAGGTCGGCGTCTTCATCCCCATCGGCAATAACGGCTGGCTGATCTCGACCACCTCGCCGAGGTTCATGCCTACGTTCGATCTAAACCGCGCGGTGGTGGAGAGAGCCGAGCGTTACGGGATGGATTTCGCGCTGTCGATGATCAAGCTGCGGGGGTTCGGCGGCCCGTCGGAGTTCTGGGACTACAACCTGGAGAGCTTCACGCTGATGGCCGGGCTTGCGGCGGTCACCACCCGAATCCAGCTGTTCGCGACCTGCTCGGTGCTGACGCTGCCGCCGCCGATCGCCGCACGCATGGCGGTGACGATCGACAGCATCTCGCACGGCCGGTTCGGCCTCAACATGATCACCGGCTGGCAGGAGAAAGAGTATTCGCAGATGGGCATCTGGCCTGGCGACAGACACTACCAGCATCGTTACGAGTATTGCAGCGAATACGTGACGATCATGCGGGAGCTGTGGGAGACCGGGCGCAGCGATTTCCAGGGCGAGTTCTTCCGTATGGACGATTGTCGATGCCTGCCGTTGCCGACCGCGCGCATCCCGATCATCTGTGCGGGCCAGAGTGATCGGGGGACGCAGTTTGCGGCGACTTATGCCGACTACAATTTCTGCTCCAGTTTCGGCATCAACGATCCGCATGCGGTGGCGCCGAGTACCGCACGGCTGGTCGCGGCCAATGAGCGCGCTGGTCGGGAGTGTGGTGCGCTGGTCGTGATGATGGTGATTGCCGAAGAGACCGATGAGGCGGCCTTCGCGAAGTGGGAGCACTATCGCGATGGCATGGACATGGAAGCGCTGGGCTGGCGGCAGTCGCAGGCGGAGGCTGATCCGGGAGGCGACAAGTACGCCGGCGCCGGTCGGTGGGCGGAGAAGCTACGGAACCGCATGCCGACGATGCATGGCGCTTTGGTGGGTTCATATGAGCGCATCGCCGCCTTGCTGGACGAGTATTCGACGGTGCCCGCAGTGCGCGGCGTCATGCTGACGTTCGACGATTTTGTCGAGGGGATGGATAAGTTTGGCGAGCGAATTCAGCCGTTGATGGCGAGCCGGCGGCATGTACTGGCGCGGGCCTAGTGCCAGAATTGTAGAACGGTGGATCGTCTGTGCTGTGATGGCGAGGAGTGCGGCGCTCCTAACAAGAAACCATGCGTAGACTGTGCCGCGCGTATCAAGGGAAGACGTGGATGGCCAGCCTTCGCCGGCCATGACGAATACCGGTTTCACCCAACGTCGGGTCGCCGGCCATGACGAATACCGGTTTCATCCAGCCCGGATCCGCCGCCAGGCGAGTGTGGAACTCGCGATGACATGGGGACTAGGTTCGGCGCAGCGCCTCAGCCATGCGACCGACGATTTCCCGCAGCACCGGTGCCGGGGTTGCGAAGTTAAGGCGCGCAAAATTGGAGTACTGCGGGCCGAAGGTTTCGCCGAAATTCAGGCCTACGCGTGCGCGGTCGAGGAAGAACTGGCCCGCGGGGCATGGCAGGTTCAGTGCGGAGCAGTCGAGCCAGGCGAGATACGTGGCCTCCGGCAGGCGCATGGTTACACCAGGCAGCTCGGCGCCAAGGGTCTGCGCCAGCCAGTCGCGATTGGCGCGAAGCTGCGCCAGGATCTCGTCGAGCCAAGGCTGGCCGTCATCCCAGGCGGCGATCGTGGCATCGACGCCAGTGACGCCTGGCGAGCCCAGCAGGCGTGCGTGGATGCGCTCGAAGAAGCGCTGCTTCAGCGCGGGCGCGCCGAAGTGCATCACGGCGCAGCGCAGCGAGGGGATGTTGAAGCTCTTGGTGGCCGAGGTGATGGTGATGGTGCGGGCGGCGATCTCGGGGGAAAGCGACGCCAGCGGGATGTGCGTGTTGCCGGGATAGACGATGTCGGCGTGGATCTCGTCGGACACCACGATCAGGTCATGATGAATGGCGAACGCCGCCACCTGCTCTAGCTCCGCGCGGCTGTAGGCGCGGCCGGTAGGGTTTTGTGGATGGCAGAAGAGCAGCACGCGGGCGCGCGGATCGGGCTCGGCTTCGTAGGCGGCGAGATCGAGTAGCCAGCGCGTGCCGTTGTCGCGCATTGGATTGGCGATCAGGCGGCGACCGGTGTCTTTGATCGCGGCCATGAACGGCGGATAGGACGGCAACTGTAGCAGCACCGCGTCGCCCGGGTCGCTGAACGCCATCACCGAAGAGAAGGTCGCCTGCACCAGATCGCCAATCGGATATGCGTCGGCGGGATCGGTCTGCCAGTTGAAGCGGCGCTGCATGCGGCGGGTGAAGGCTGCGGCGAGCGCACCCTCGCGTGCGGCGTAGCCGTATTCCTGATTGCGGGCCAGGCGGGCGAGAGCCTCGGAGATCGCCGGGGCGACGCCGAAATCCATGTCGGCGACCCAGGCGGGCAGTACGTCGTCGGGGAATTTGTGCCACTTGTTGGTGCGGCGCGCGCGAAGGGTTGCGATGTCGAAATCGGTCGCTCCGGTGGCCATGTCGATGCTCTCTGCCGTTCCGCGCGTGGCATAGCATTTGGCGGCGGAAGGGGCGAGCCGCGCCGGAGCGGAACACACTCAATTTGACCCACGATGGAGGACCACCTTGGTGGCCCTCCATCGTGGTGGCTGACCGATCAGTTCGTCCTTCGCGTGGAACTCGTCTGACTCTGGTTCAGAGACGCACTCTGCGATGCCAGCCTGGCGATATCCGGATAGAGGTTCTGCGGGCCTTTCAGGGCCAGATCCGACAAGGAAATGATGCCGACCACCAGGTTCGAGCTGTTGCGAACCGGAAGATGGTGGATGTGTCGCTGCCGCATTGTGCTCAATGCGTCCTCGATGCTGTCGTCCTCACTGCCGTAGGTGACGCCGCTGGTCATGATCTGGCTTACTGTCGTGGTTGTCGGGTTCAAGCCCTCGGCGGTTGCGCGGGCGGTGAAGTCCTTTTCGGTTAGCATGCCGATGAAGCTGTCGCCGTCGCCGACGGGAAGACAGCCGATGTTGAGGTCGCGCATCCTGCGCGCTGCCGTGGCGAGCGTGGTGTCCGCGGTTGTCCATTCCACCTTCTGGGTCATCAATTCGCGAACGAGCATGACTGCCTCCTGCTGCATGTTGGCCGGACCGACGGAACCGTTCCGGCGGCGGCATGTGCCATCCGCTAGCCGCAATTGATGAACCGACCCTTAATCTGACGGCCGCCGATGCACAGTTCCATTGCAGCAACTCGTGTTGTCGGTGAAGGAATTGGTTGCACCGCGCCAAACCGTGGCTTGACGAACCGGCGGTCAATATGTTGCTACTTTGTTCGCTTGCTGGCGCGGCCGGACGGATGCAATCTATGCGCGAAGAAATTCCGGTCGTCTAAAACGAACGGTTGTAGACAGGAGCCTCAGATGGAAAAGAACAAGGCGCTGGATGCTGCGATGGCGCAGATCGAACGGGCCTTCGGCAAGGGCTCCATCATGCGCATGGGCTCGCGTGGCATCGACGAGCAGATCGAGGTCATCCCGTCGGGTTCGCTTGGGCTCGATCTGGCGCTGGGGATCGGCGGGCTGCCGCGTGGCCGGATCATGGAGATCTACGGCCCGGAAAGCTCCGGCAAGACCACGCTGGCCTTGCATGCCATCGCCGAGGCGCAGAAGCGCGGCGGCACCTGCGCGTTCATCGACGCGGAGCATGCGCTGGACCCGGGCTATGCCCGCAAGCTGGGTGTCGATGTGGACAATCTGCTGATCAGCCAGCCGGATGCCGGCGAGCAGGCGCTGGAGATCTGCGACACGTTGGTGCGCTCGGGTGCGATCGACGTGGTGGTGATCGACAGCGTCGCCGCCCTGGTGCCGCGCGCCGAACTGGAAGGCGAGATGGGCGACAGCCACATGGGCCTGCACGCGCGGCTGATGAGCCAGGCGCTGCGCAAGCTCACCGGAAGCGTGTCGCGCAGCAACACGACGCTGGTATTCCTGAACCAGATCCGCATGAAGATTGGCGTGATGTTCGGCAATCCGGAGACCACTACCGGGGGCAACGCGCTGAAGTTCTATGCCTCGCTGCGCATGGAGATCCGGCGGATCGGACAGATCAAGGATCGCGACGAGGTGGTGGGCAACCAGACACGCGTGAAGGTGGTGAAGAACAAGCTGGCGCCGCCGTTCCGGCAGGTCGAGTTCGACATCATGTATGGCGAAGGGATCAGCAAGGTTGGCGAGCTGATCGACCTCGGGGTGAAGGCGGGCGTCGTGGAGAAGTCAGGCGCCTGGTTCAGCTACGACAGTCAGCGGATCGGCCAGGGGCGCGAGAACGCCAAGCAGTTCCTGCGCGATCACCACGAGGTAGCGGATGCGATCGAGTTCTCGCATCCGCGAACAGTCGGGCGTCGTGGCGAATACCATGCTGGCGACGAACGACGAGACGGAGGCGGCGGAGGCGGCGGAGTAGCCACGCCTCACGCCCCGCCATTCACATCGATCGTCGCGCAGGTGATGAACGACGCGGCATCGCTCGCCAGGAAATCCACCACCGCGGCGATTTCATCCGGCTCGCCGGCGCGACCGAGCGCGCTGCCTTTGGCACGTTCCTTCGCCACCTGTGGCGTGCGTGCGCCCATCGCGGTGTTGATCAGGCCCGGGGCGATGGCGTTCACCCGAATGCCATGACGGCCCAGGCGCGTGCCGAGACTCTTGGTCAGATTGATCACTGCGGCCTTTGAGGCACCATACTCGACCACCGTGCTGCCGCGCTGGCCGGCCGATGAAGCCGTGTTGACGATCGCGCCCGGCTGACCGGCCGCGATCAGCCGCTTCGCCACCCATTGCGATGCGAAGAACGGCACGCGCACATTCACCGACATGGTGCCGTCGAACTGGTCGGGCGGCACCTCGAGGAAATCCTTCTCGGGGTGATAGATGCCTGCGTTGTTGAACAGGACGCGGATCAGCCCGTGATCGCGCTCGATCGCGGCGAGCGTTGCTGCCATTCGGGTGAGATCGCTCAGGTCGCACTGGTAGTGCGGCCAGTTGCCGGCGCCCTCCGCGCCGACATCGATGCCGACAACGAGATGGCCGGACTGCGCGAGGCGGCGGCAGGTTGCCTGGCCGATCAGCCCGTTGCTGCCGGTGATGACTGCGACCTTTGCCATGGGTTCCTCCCTTGAGAGCGGCGACAATGCCAAGCACAATCGCAACATATCGGAAAGGCGCGGACAATGCGGTGGCTGCAGGTACTGATGGCGATGGGTGTGTGGCTCGCCACCTGCCCGCTACCCGGCGCCAAATCGGTGCGGGCTGCCGAGCTGACGATCGGGCGCGCCACCGAACAGAATTCGCTCGATCCGCAATTCTCCGATCTCGGCAACGACGTAGCCACGGCCGAGAACATGTTCGAGAGCATGATCGAGTTCGATTCAAGGCTGCGCATCCATCCGAGCCTGGCTGTATCGTGGAAACTGCTCGATCCGCTTACCTGGGAGATCAGGCTGCGCGAGGGCGTCACATTCCACGATGGCACGCCGTTCACCGGCGACGATGTCGCGTTCTCGCTGAGGCGCGCGCGCGATGTGCCGAACAGCCCCGGGCCGCTTGCGAGTTTCGTGCGGTCGGTGAAGCAGACCGAGGTGGTCGATCCGCACACGCTGCACATCCACACCGACCAACCGACACCGCTGCTGATGGACCTGGTCGGGCGCATCTTCATCGTGCCGGCGAAGCTCGGTGCAGCGGTGGCCAGCGAGGATTTTGCTGCTGGCCGCGCGATGATCGGCACCGGGCCGTATCGCTTCAAGCAGGTGATTCCAGGCGATCGCGTGGTAGTGGGGGCGAACCCCAGCTATTGGGGCGAGAAGCCCGTGTTCGATACGGTCACGCTGAAGTTCCTCGCGAATGCCGCCGCGCGCAGTGCCGCATTGCTGTCGGGCTCGGTGGATGTGATCGAGCAGATCCCGCCGTCGGACATTTCGCTGTTCCAGAACCGACAGGACGTTGCGCTGTATTCGGTGACCTCGACGCGGTTGATCTATCTGGCGATGGATCAGGGGCGCGACGACAGCCCCTTCATCACCGACAAGGACGGCGCGCCGCTGAAGGTGAACCCGCTGAAGGATCGCCGTGTGCGGTTGGCGCTGTCCAAACTGATAAATCGGCCGGCCATTGTCGAGCGCGTGCTGGCGGGTGCCGGCGAGGCCGCCGGACAGATCGTGCCCGAAGGCATGGGTGGTTACGATGTGTCGCTGCGGCCGATGCCGTTCGATCTGGACGCGGCGAAGAAGTTGCTGGCCGAGGCCGGCTACCCGAATGGCTTCGGCCTGACGGTGCATGGATCGAACAACCGGTTTCCCAATGATTCGCAAGTCACGCAGGCGCTGGGTCAGATGTTCTCGCGCGGCGGACTGAAGGTGAACGGCGTCGAGGTGTTGCCGTACAACGTCTATGCGCCCGGTGCGACGACACGGAAGTACAGCCTGTTCATCTTCAGCTACGGCAGCGTCGCGAGCAGTTCGCTCAACGGACTGTCGGGCGTGCTGGCGACATATGACAAGGAGGCCGGCACCGGGTCGCTCAACCGCGCCCGCTATTCCAATCCCGCGTTCGATGCGCTGCTCAAGCAGGCGGCGGCGGAGTTCGATGAGAGCCGGCGCAACAAGCTGCTGGCGGATGCGACGCGGGTGGCGATGGAGGATGCCGGCATCCTGCCGATCTACTGGCAGAAGCTCTACTGGGCCGCACGCAAGGGCTTTGTCGTCGATCCTGACCGCGGCGAGTCGACATCGGCACGGTTCGTCTCGCTGGCCAAGTGACAGGTCCGGACGTACAATGAGAAGGAGTATCCCAGCAGGGAGAATACGCATGCTGTCCATCGAACCGACTGGCGCGGTACTGGGCGCGACCGTTCGTGGCATCGACGTGAAGCGGGCCGACGAGACGGAATTCGCCAGGATCCTGCTGGCTCTCGGGCAGTACGGCGTGCTGCGCTTCCCTGACCAGCAGCTCGACCTGGGTGACCTGCGCACGTTCTCCGAACGCTTCGGCGAAATCCAGGGACCGAGTGCTGCACAGGACAATTACGCGCATGTCGGTACGCTGTCGAACCTGAGGGAGGGCGGCAAGTACATCGGCTCGCCTGATGCCGGCCAGGACTGGCATACCGACATGTCGTATCGCGACGTGATGGGCTTTGTGAACGTGCTGTATGGCATCCGCATTCCGCGCCGCAACGGCGTGCCGCTGGGCGGTACCGAGTTCTCCAACATGCACGCCGTGTACGAAGCACTGCCCGCGGAAATCAAGACCCGGCTTGCCGATGCGACGGCGACGCACAACTTCGAAAAATTCTGGGAACACATGCGGCGTGACAAGGCGAGCGAGCGTCCGCCGATGACCGACGAACAGCGCCGCCGCCGTCCACCGGTAGTGCATCCGCTGTTCCTGACCCATCCGATCACCGGTCGGAAGGTGCTCTACTGCAATCCGGGTTACACGATGCGCATCAACGAACTGTCTGAACGCGACAGCGACGAGATGCTGAATTACCTGTTCGAGTTCCAGTTGGAGCATCGCTTCCGGCATATACACACCTGGACCGAGAACGACCTTTTGGTATGGGATCACCTCGGCACCATCCATCGTGCGATCGCCGACTACGGCCCGGACGAGATCCGGCTGATGCGCCGCTGCCAGGTGATGGCGACAAAGGTGTTCGATGCGGAATTCCTGCGCCCTGTGCGCGAACTCATGGAGGCTGCCTGATGCGTTGGATCAGATTCACCACGAATGGCCGCACCGCGTACGGTTCGCTTAGCGGCGACACGGTGAGCGAGATCAGCGGCGAACCCTGGCGCGACCATTCGGCAACGGGCAAGACACACAAACTCACTGACGTGAAGCTGGAAGTGCCTGTTATCCCGCGCACCTTCTATGCCGCAGGTATCAACTACGCGGCGCATATCCGCGAGATGGCGGAAAAGCGCGGCGTGCAGCCGGTGTTCCCCGAGAAGGCCGACATCGGCTATCGCGCCAACAACGCGCTGATCGCGGATGGCGAGGAGGTGGTGATCCCGAAGGACGCCACCGAGAAGATCAACTACGAGGGCGAACTCGTCGTGGTGATCGGCAAGCAGGTGAAGCACCTGTCGAAGGCGGATGCGATGTCCTGCGTGTTCGGCTACACGATCGGCAACGACGTGAGCGAGCGCACCTGGCAGCGCGGAGATCGCACGTTCTGGCGCGGCAAGAACGCCGACACGTTCAAGCCGATGGGGCCGTACATCGACACCGACGTCGATATCGACGCGATGCAGACCATTGTGCGGGTGAACGGCAAGGATAGCCTGAAGTTCAAGACCAACGACATGATCTTCGACATCCCGACCTATATCGAGGCGATGACGCGTTATCTGACGCTGTATCCAGGCGACGTGATCTGGATGGGCACCGACGGCACCTCGCCCGATCTGAAGCACGGCGATGTCGTCGAGGTGGAACTCACCGGGCTCGGCGTGCTGCGCAATCGGTTCGTGCGCGAGAGCTAGTCACAGTTGTCATTGCGAGGGGTGAAGCGACGCGGCAATCCGCAGCGGGACATTGATTTCTTCGCACGGCTGCGCGCTGCATGCTGACCACGCTCGTCGTGCTGCTCGCCGCCGCAACCATTGCTGTGCCGCTGACGCGCCGCGCCGGCTTCGGCAGCGTACTCGGCTATCTGCTCGCCGGCATCGCCATCGGTCCGGCCGGGTTAAGGCTGATCACCGGTGTCGACGCGATAGCCTCGATCGCCAGTCTCGGCGTGGTGATGCTGCTGTTCCTGATCGGCCTGGAGGTTCGGCCGCAGCGTCTGTGGATCATGCGCCGCGCTGTGTTCGGTCTCGGTACTGCGCAGGTGGCGATCACCGGCGCGGTACTGGCGGCGCTTGCACATGTTGTCGGCGTCGCCTGGCAGGGCGCGATCGTGCTGGGCGCCGGCCTCGCGATGTCATCGACCGCGATCGTGCTGCCGATGCTGGCCGAGCGGAATCTGCTCACCACGCGTGCCGGCCGCGATGCATTCTCGGTGCTGCTGTTCCAGGACCTTGCGTTCATCCCGCTGGTCGCCCTGGTCCCCTTGCTCGCGGGCGACAGCGTGCCCGATCACGTGCCATGGCACGATGTGGCGCGCGCGGCGGTGATCATTGCGATCATCCTGGTCGGCGGCCGTTTCCTGCTGCGACCTTTGTTCCGCGCGATCGGCGGCGCGAAGACGCCGGAGGTATTCACCACAGTCGCGCTGCTGATCGTCGCGGGCACCGCGTTGCTCGCCACCGTCGCGGGACTGTCGCCCTCACTCGGGGCCTTCATGGCGGGCGTGCTGTTGTCGGAATCCGAATACCGCCACGAACTGCAGGCTGACATCGAGCCGTTCGAGGGCCTGTTGCTTGGCTTCTTCTTCATCTCGGTCGGCATGTCGGCCGACCTGCCGCTGGCCCGTGCGCAGCCTGCACTGCTGGCCGAGGCAACGGCGGTGTTGCTTCTCGCCAAGGCGACGATCGCATTCGTGCTGGCGCGCATCGCCGGCGCGAACAGGCAGAACGCGCTGCGCTTCAGCCTCGCTTTGCCGCAGGCCAGCGAGTTCAGCTTCGTGCTGTTCGGTGCGGCCGTCGCCGCCGGAGCGTTGAGCGCGGCCAATGCCGCACTCGCCACGCTGGTCACCGCGGCCTCGATGGTGGCGACGCCGATCCTGTTCGCCGGAGCCGAAGCGGCGCTGCGTCTGAAGCCGACGCCACCGCCGCAATACGACACCATCGACGCGGAGGCCACGCCGGTGATCATCTGCGGCTTCGGCCGCTTCGGTCAGATCATCGGCCGCGTGCTGCGCATGCATGGGATCGAGTTCACCGCGCTGGAGCGTGATCCAGGCCAGGTCGAAGTCGTGCGGCGGTTCGGCACGAAGGTGTATTTCGGCGACCCCACGCGGCCAGACATGTTGCGTGCGGCTGGCGCCGAACAGGCAAAGCTGCTGATCGTGGTACTCGACGATCCGCCAGGCGTGCTGCGCACGGTGGATATGGTGAAGCGCAACTTTCCCAACCTCGCCATCCTGGCGCGGGCGCGCAACCGCTGGTACGCACATCTGCTGATGGACCGTGACGTGGACGGGCTGGTGCGCGAGACGTTCCACTCCAGTCTGGAGCTCGCGAGGCAGGCGTTGACTGTACTCGGTATTGACGAGGCGGCCGCCGAACGCGCGGTGACGCTGTTCCGCGACCGTGACGAGAAGAATCTGCTGGAGACGCATGCGATCTATCGCGACGAAAAGCAGGTCATTCAGAGCCAGCAACAGGCGGCTGACGAGCTTGCCAGCCTGTTCGAGGCGGATCAGGCACAGTTTCCGGCATCACCAGCCAGACTGCCAGTGTCGCCAGTGCCCCGATGAGCGCGAGCATGGCGAAGGCCGCTTCGGTGCCGGCAGCATCGGCGATCCAGCCGCCGAGTGTCGTGCTGATCCCGGCGCCCAGACTCACCGCAAGACCCAGAGCGCCCATGCACAGATTGAAATGCGATGTGCCGCGTGTGATGTCCGCCGAGATAAGCGCCAGCATGACGCCGAATACCGCGCCACTGACGCCGCTTAGCGCCTGTGCCGCCACCGGCAGCCATGCGCCTGGCAACACTGCCAGCAGCAGCCCGCGCAAGGGCAGCGCCGCCCAACCCAGCAGCAACACCGGGCGCCGGCCCAGTGACGCCGCGCTGCGTCCTACCCAGGGCGAGCAAAGTGCCACGACCGCTTGCGGCACCACGATGCAGGCGGCGATGATGATATTGGCGAAGGTGCCCGTGCGCATCGTCACGGTGGCGCCCAGCAACGGCAGCATCGCCGCATTCGACATGTGGAACAGCAGCACACAGACGGCGAATGCCAGCAGTTGCCGATTGGTGAACAATCGCCGCAGCCCTGGCCAGTCGAACAGCTGGGTCGTCGTCTGTTGCCTTGCGTGAGGCCCGCGCCCGATCGCGAACAATGCCAGGAGCGCGGGTACGCACAGCGCCGCCGTCAGCAGGAACACGCTTCGGCTTGACACGTAGGCGCCCGTCACGCCCATCACCGCAGCAGCGAGTCCGTTGCCGATTGCGGCGAAGCGCGCGTTGCGCCCCAATCGCTCGCCGAGTGCCGCGTGGCCGACCAGATGCAGGCTGATCGCGGCAATCGCCGGCGTGAGCACGCAGCTCGAAAATGCATGGAGCAGCCTGCGCGACCAGGACAGGCAGTTCGTTTGGCCAGAAGGCCATCAGGAGCGCTGCGACAATGACGCCAATCAGCGCACCGCCCGCGACACGTCGCTTGTTGGGCGCGGCGTCCACCAGTGCGCCGGCCGGAAGCTGGCTGATCAGCGCCACGATGGTGCTGAGGGTGAGGGCAAAGCCGATCTGCACCTGGGTCCATTTGTGCATCGTCAGATAGACCGCGACGAACGGCCCGAAGCCGGTCTGCACGTCGGCGACGAAGAAATTCAGCAGATCGAGCGCCCGCTGACCTGCGCATCTGAGATGTGCCGTTGCGTGGCATGGATCATCGCGGCGCTTCGGGCGCCACCACGACCGGCGTGGGATTGGTGACATCCTTGTATTCGGGCGCGGCCTTGATCTGGTCCTGCGTCAGATCGAGCGTGATCGGATGTTTTGCGTCGCTGGGCGCGAAGTGCAGTGCGCTCCACTCCACCGCGATCTTGCGGTTGCCGACGCCCATGAAGCCACCGAAGTCGATCACGGCGGCCTGTGGCTGGCCTTGATCGCCGACCAGGACATCGACCAGGCGGCCGATATCCTTGCCGTCGGGATCGGCCACCTTCTGACCCAGGATGGCGAGCGTCTGGTCGATCGGGACGTGCTGAACCTCGCCGGCCGGCGCAGCGGCGGCGGTCAGCAACAGTGCGAAGACCGCTCGCAGGTGCCGTTGTGGCATGTGTGTTGAGGTGGGAGCGTTGCGCGACATGGTCAAGCGTCGCCGCGGACGCGCGGCTTCAGGTTATGCTGCAGTACGCTGCAGGCGACGGGTGGTTGGACTGCTCTGCCGGCCGTGCGCTTCACCGATGCCAGCACGATTCCCGCCGCGATCATTGCGATGCCGATCGCGTGGTAGGCGTAGAACGTCTCGCCGAGGAAGAGCACCGCGAGAATGCTGCCGAACACCGGCATGAGATGCCACGACTGACTTGCACGAGTCGCTCCGATCAATTCGATGCCGCGATTGAAGAACAGATAGGCGATGAACGACGGGAACACAGCGATATACACCAGGGCGAGCCACGCCGGCAGTCCGCCCTCGATGCGACCGCCCTGCGCGATCTCCCACAGATAGAACGGCAGGATCATCATCGAACCGACGCCCATGGTGGCGACCAGGAAACTCAACGGGTGCGCGGCGGGACGCACGCGGAACATCGCGGCATAGATGCCGTAGATCACCATCGCGACCAGGATCCAGACATCGCCGCGGTTGAGCGAAAGGTGCAGCAGAGTGTCGAACGAGCCGTGCGCGGCGATGACCGCCACGCCGATCAGCGAAACGAGCACACCGGCCGATTGCCATAGCGTCGGGCGCTCACCGAATAGCGCGAAGGCCCAGACGATGATGACCAGCGGCCCGGCGGATTGCAGCAGCAGCACGTTGAGCGCGGTGGTGCTGGTGAGGCCGATATAGGACATCGTGTTGTAGGTCGCGATGCCGGTGGCGGAGAGCAGCAGCATCATGCGCCAGTGACGGAGCAGGGTAGGGGCATCGCGCCTCAGGTACGGCCAGGCGAAGCCGACGGCGATCAGGAAAGCGCCGGTCCAGCGCCAGTAGGCCAGCGCGATCGGCGGCACCATGCCGACCACACCGCGGCCGAGCACGATGTTGCCCGCCCAGAACAGGTTGGCGAGCACGAGGAGGGACCACGCGGAGTTCCAGAAGGGCATGCGTCGGATTACCCAATGCTCAGTACGCGCCAGCCCATCCGTCGCGGCGTGGATCAGAGCCTGCCATCTTCACGCCGTTCTCGGCGATCCGGATTGCCTGCACGCTGCACGGCGCCTCCAACGGCCCGACGCGGTTCAACCGATGCCCGAGCCGTTCCAGCCCGGCCAGCACATCCTCGCCGAAGCCCGGCTCGATGGTCAGACGACCATCGCCCTCATGCGGCCAGTTGGCGCCCTGACCCTGCTGGATTGAGGTCCAGCGCGGTGCCTCCAGCGCGGTCTGCGGATCGGCGCCGAGGTCCATCATTGCTATGAGCACCTGCAGATTGACCTGTACCTGATTGTCGGCACCTGGCGTCCCTTCGACGGCCCACAACTTCTCGTCCTTGAACACCATCGGCGCATTCATCGTGTGGCGCACGCGCTTGCCGGGCGCGAGGCGGTTCGCGTGCCCGGGCGCCAGATGCCAATACGCCATACGGTTGTTCAGCAGGATGCCCGTGTCGCCTGCCGTCACACCGGAGCCGAAGCCGGAATTCAGGCTTTGAATGCCTGACACCGCGTTGCCTTCGTCATCGACCACGCAGAAGTACGTCGTGTCGCCGACCGCCGCTTCCGGCTCTGCCAACGCGAGATCGCTGGCGCGCGTCATGTCGATCGACGCCGCGCATTCGTCGGCATAGGCGTCGGACAGCAGACGATCGAGCGGCACGTCGCCGAACCGCGGGTCGGTGCCGTAGCGCTCGCGATCGAGGAATGCGCGCTTCTTCGCCTCTACCAGAACATGGATGCGCCGCACCGGATCGAGTGTGGCCAGGTCGAAGCGCTCGGCGATCTTCAGCATCTGCAGCATGGTAAAGCCGGTGGAATTCGGCGGCGTCTGGGTCACGCGAAAGCTGCGATAGGCAATACCGATCGGATCCTGAATCTCCGGCTGGAATGCTTCCAGGTCGCGTTCATCTACCAGCACGCCGGCCTCGCGCATGCCGGCGGCGAGACGCTTTGCCAGTCTGCCGCGATAGAAGGTCTCCGCGCCGTCCTGCGCGATCTCCTCAAGCGTGCGCGCAAGGTCGGGTTGGCGGATCAGCGCGGCGAGCGGAGGCACACCGATGTCGAGATTGGTGAGGAACACGGCGCGCGAACGCGCATCGGCGGCGAGCACCGGACGTACGTCGCCCGCGAAGTGCCGGTAGTGGTGGGTGACGGCGAACCCATCGCGCGCATGTTCGATCGCTGGGCCACAGAGTTGCCGCCACGGCAGTTTGCCCTGCGCCGCGTGCATCGCGCCGATGCCGGCGAGCAGACCGGGCGTCGATACACTCAGCGGGCCACGGACCGCGATGCCCTTGGCGCGGAACCGTTCGGGAAGCGCGGCGAGTGGTGCACCGCCGGTCGCGTTGTAGCAACGCGACGTCGCGTCTCGCGCGGTATAGACCTGATAGAAGCCGTCGCCACCGAGACCGGACATGCCTGGCT
This sequence comes from uncultured Alphaproteobacteria bacterium, assembly GCA_963799415.1. Classification (GTDB taxonomy): domain Bacteria; phylum Pseudomonadota; class Alphaproteobacteria; order Acetobacterales; family Acetobacteraceae; genus JAMXLO01. Next base: position 204,653 of record CAWCXI010000020.1, read on the forward strand.
CGACGACGCCCAGTGTGAGCGAGATCGCCACTGACGCGTCCACCGCATTGCCGCCGGCACGCAGCGTGTCGAGACCGGCCTGGGTCGCCAACGGATGATTGGCGCCAATCGCGCCATTGCGCCCCATGATCAGAACGCGATGATTGCGGGCGGGGAGATACATGGCGTTTCCAGTTCAGCGCAGGTGGGTCGTGAAGAACTCGGCGATGGCGCGGTAGACGCGACGTCTGTCGTCCGGGCGGACGAAGCCGTGGCCGGCATAGTCGAAGGTCAGGTACGTCACCTTCTTCTGGCGCTCCTGCAAGGCAGTTACGTACTGCTCGCTCTCGCCGATCGGCACACGCGGATCGCGCGTGCCATGCGCGATCAGCACCGGTGCGGTGATCTGATCGACGCGATGGATCGGCGAGATGCGCGCGAACAGCGCGGCGTCACGCTCGGGGTCGCCATATTCCGCGGCGCGATGACTGCGACGCCAGGCTCCGGTGCTGGCAAGCAGCGTCACGAAGTTCGCAATGCCATAGTAGTTCACCGCGGCACGCCACAGCTCCGGATGCTCGGTGATCGCCGACATCACCATGAAGCCGCCGTACGATTGCCCCATGATGCCGATGCGCTCGCTATCGATTGCCGGGTGTGCGGCGAGCCAGTGCCTGCCATGCGCGAGATCGGTCACGCTGTCGAGACGCCGCTCCACATCGTCGCTCTTCGTGTAGGTGCGGCCATAGCCGGAACTGCCTCGCACATTCGGCAGCAGAACGGCGAAACCCTGCGCGAGCAGCATCTGCATGTCCGGGCGGAAATTCGGCCGCGTCTGCCCCACGGGGCCGCCGTGCACCCAAATGATCGCGGGATAGCCGTCCTCTGGCCTGGCGCTGCGCGGCAATGCGAGCCAACCCGGAATACGCGTGCCATCAAAGCTTTCCCAGGACACCAGCTCGAAATCGACGAAGCCACCGGCGTGCGGTTCGGGCTGCCATATCACGCGCGGGGCACCATCGCGCCACAGCCAGAGCGAAGGTGGTTGCGTTGGCGCCGCTGCACTGAACACCAGGCTGCCGCTGTCAGGTGACCAAGCCAGATCGGTGATGACGCCACGGGGCAAGCCGCTCACCTCAGGTCGCTCGCCATCGATCGGACCGACCCGCAGCGTGGCGAAGCCGCGATCGTTCTCGATTGTCGCGAGCATCCGCCCATCGGGCGCGACTGACCACGCGTCCACGTCGCGCTCTTCGGCAGCATAGACCACCGAAGCCTCGCCGGTTTCAGGATCCAGCCGACACAGTCGCAGGAAGTTGCTGCCACCGAGATCGGTCAGCGCCAGCAGCGTACGACCATCGCTCGCCCAGCGGACACTCTGGAAATTCCCCGGGGCCCAAAGTGTGCGCGCTTCGCCCGATGCGATATCGAGCAGCGTCAGCGACACATCGCCGAAGCCACGATCATGCCGGAGCGCCAGCGTGGTGCCATCCGCACGAAAACCTGACACTGTGACCTGATTGCGGCCTTGGTAAACGCACTGACGTACGCCGCTCGCGACGTCCTGCACATAGACGTCGAAATGCGCCTCGTCGCGATCATTGGCGGTATAGGCGATGCGGGTGCCATCCGACGACCAGCCGCCGAAATCGTGGATCGCCGCGCGATTTGCGGTCAGCTCGCGGGGCTCCGGCGATCGTTCGTTCGGATCGATGAGCAGTAGTTGCTGGCGCTCGTCGCCACCGAAGTCGATCCCGTAGATCAGCCGGTCATCTGCCGGCGAGCGCCGCAGCAGCGCAACCTTCTCGTCGTGGAAGGTGAGCTGCCGGTCGGCGCCGGTGGTGAGATCGAGCGCCCACACCTGCGGCAGGCCCGAACCGCGCAGGTGGAACAGCGTTTCTCCGTCACGGGAGAATGCGGGTGCGGCGGCAGCGCCAATGTCGACGAAGGCTTCGGGGTCGTGTGTCATGATGAATACGTAGCTCAGTTGTCAGCTCTATGAAATCCGTCGATCTGCCGGCCCCCCCATTCAGGATACGCGAGGCGGCACAACGTACACCGAGTTCTTGGCAAGATCCCGCTGCAACCTGCGGAGCGCACTTCCTCTTAAGTTTGCCAGTCCAAACACTTGAACATGATGCGGTATGTTATCCCGCTCGACACGGAGCCCCAGCCTCCGAACCGCCCCTGCATGTATTCGTGTCACCGCCCAACCAGGCTGCCCAATCGGGCAGCCGTAGGTCAGCGCTCCCCAGCTGCTCTGAGCGAGGATTCGACGTGAAATGAGAGGCCAGCTTCACCTCCGTCCAGAGCGAACACCGCGGAGGGCGGCCGCAGTGCCGGCGCTCCACCATCCGGCGGATTCTGGTTCTGCTGAGGTTCGTGCCAGGGTGGAATTCGACGCAACAATCCTTCGTCATCCGGAATATCCTGATCGCTCACAATCTGCGCTGTATTTAACGCGAACTCAGCGCCCTCAGCGCGTCAAGCGCAACGCCTGTGTCAGTGCTCTCGCCTTCAAACGGCATCACTTCATGTCGCGCATCTTCGACCAGCACTATGAGCTTGTAGGGAGCCTCGAATACAATCTCGACGTCGAGCCCTTTTGCATGCCATTCCGCATATACAGCACCATCCGGCGAAGGATTGACGGTGGGCGCGGATATCCCGAGCCGTTGGAGTCCAGTGAGTTCCTTTCCTGCGAAGACGACCGTCTGCAAGTCTGGTGCAATGCCCCTTGTGCCATTCCAGCCTGCTTGCATCCCGGCTATTTGACCAAGTCTTAGACGGACTTTGATCCAGTCACTCGGGTCCACCATGCGAGTGGCCGGAAGTGGCAAGATGTCGAGCGTACCAGTCGACTGATCTGACCGGGTGGCAATAGCCACGCGCCCCGGGTTCGTAGCTTTTAGCAATGCCGACAGTTCGATGATATCCGCTGTCTGATTCACCGTTGCCTTCCCATCGCCCATGCATTGTGTCTGTAGTAATCGCCGTAAAGCAGTTTACTATCTCGACGTGCGCCGTGTCGAAGAACTCCAAGACTGCATTGAAGTTGTCCCCGCCAGGTCTACCTCTGACAGTTATATTTAGTGCCCACGCCTTCTGCGTAGGGCCCGTCTGTATCGGTCTGCACTCAACGAATAGCCGCCCCAATGCCCCTTGCGGCTGACGCAGCAACCTGCGCCCAAGAACCAGCTGATAATCTTCGAAGCCGTCGCTCCACTCTGGGCCCGTTTGCAGCTCCATACCGCTGAGCAACTGGTGGATGTCGCTCCACGCCGCACCTTCGGGCAGTGGGACCTTGTTGAAGTAGGTTAGATCGCATTGATTAGGAACGATATCGGGATAACCACGCCGGTGAACGAGCCGCGTGAGCGCGTCATACGCACTGACAAAGCGCCGTCTCACCTCAGGATACCGTGGATATTCACCGCCGGCCGGCCTCACTCTCCAGGTCGCAATCAACCGGTCTGGCTGGAATTGAATGACATGCTCATCGTCGCTTGAAATGAACCACGACCGTGGCAAGAGATCGGTGCGGACATTGATCCCAAATGCCGATCCAAAGTCCGGGCCGACCGTTTCAAAGGTTGGCGGCAACGGAGGAACATCCATGGATTGCGGATAATCCTCCTCGATCAGAGCGTGGAATGCTCCGATATCGACCGCCTTTAGAGGAAGAGCGGCGAACTGCATATCGGCAGCCACCTCGTCGAGTGGGGATTTGCGTAGGACGGCAGGTTGGGGTCGTTGTCCATGTTGTCCGCAGTATCAGCCAGCACCCACTCAACATTTAAGTAACGTGCAAGGACGGTTCGTCCCAAGGAGTATCTTCGAGGGATAGCCGGCTTGCTCCAGGTGACGGGGCCGCAGGCCGTACCACCCGGGGTTGGAAAGCCTGACAGGATAGGGTTTGCTCAGGCGATGCGGGGGGTTGTGTTGGCCAACGAGACCGATTGGGAGGGATGGCGCAAAGCCACCCGTACGCTGGTACTGTCAGGCGTTGCACCGGAGGAGGTACGCTGGTCGGTCCGCTCGCACGATGAGGAAGGCGATCCTCTGCAGGAGGAGACGGGCAGCTTCGGTGTTTCGCGGGCGCTGATCAATCTGGCGTCGCTGGCCATCCAGGCACGCGATCCCGAGCGGTTCGATCTGCTGTACCGACTGGTCTGGCGAACCAATGCCGGCGAAAAAGCCGATTCAGCGGGGATGCGACGCGCGCAGGGGCTGGCCTTCGCGGTGCGCGCCGAGGCACACAGGATGCGGACGTTGCTGCGCTACTTGCCGGTGCAGGGGGGCTACCTCGGTTGGTACGAACCGACGCATTTCGTACTGGAGGCAAATGCGCAGTTGATCGCCAGGCGGTTCTCCGACCTGACGTTCTCCATCGTTACGCCCGATGGCGTCGCGCACTGGGACGGGGCGGAGCTGCGTTTTTCCGCCGGAGTCGAGCGCGAAGCGGTGCCGGACGATGACGCGTTGTTGTCATGGTGGCAGAAGCATCACGCTAACCTGCTGCGCCACGCCCGTATCGGCACCCCGATTCCCGAGGCGGAGCAGCTGGATGAAGCGCCGCGACCGCCGGATCGGCCGCCGCTTGGTCCCGTCGTGCTGCCACTGCATCCCGATCCGCCACTGCAGGACGCGATGCACGAGGCATCCGATTGCCGTCGCTGCCATCTCCACGAAGCGGCGTCACAGACGGTGTTCGGCGAGGGTCCCGCGCATGCCAAGCTGCTGTTCGTCGGCGAGCAGCCAGGCGACCAGGAGGACGTGATCGGCCGTCCGTTCGTCGGTCCGGCCGGACAGATCATGGATCGCGCAATGGAAGAGGCGGGCATCGACCGACGCACGGTGTATATCACCAACGCGGTGAAACACTTCAAGTTCGAGCCGCGCGGCAAACGGCGCATCCACAAAACTCCCGAGGCGCCCGAGATCCAGGCCTGCCGCTTCTGGCTCGATGTCGAATTGGTGCGCCTGCGGCCGAAGCTGGTGGTGGCGATGGGGGGCACCGCTGCGCGCGCGGTGCTTGGCCGCGCCGTCACCATCACCCGCGAGCGCGGCAGGCCGATCGAAATGCCCGACGGACAGACGGCATTTGTCACCGTGCACCCGTCTTACCTGCTGCGGGTGCCCGATGAGGACGCAAAGGCGCGGGAGTACCGCGCCTTTGTTGCCGACTTGCGGAAGGTGGCCGAGTTGGCCGGCTAGGCTGCCGCGACCGAGGTCGGCACACCCTCGGGATCGAGCCGATAGCCGCCACCCTCGGTCACCAGGAGGCGCGCGTTCGCCGGGTCAGGCTCGATCTTTTGGCGCAACCGATAGATGTGTGTCTCCAGCGTGTGCGTGGTGACCGCGGCGTTGTAGCCCCACACCTCGTTCAGCAACACCTGGCGCGCGACAGCTCGGGTACCCGCCCGGTAGAGGAACTTCAGAATCGCAGCTTCCTTCTCCGTGAGCCGGATGCGGCGGTTCTTCACCGGATCCTGCAACAGCTTGGCCGACGGACGGAACGTGTAGGGGCCGATGGTGAACACCGCATCCTCGCTGTTCTCGAAGATGCGGAGCTGCGCCCGCAACCGAGCCAGCAGCTCGTTCAGGCGGAATGGTTTGGCGATATAGTCGTTGGCGCCGGAATCGAGACCGCGCACGACATCGGTTTCGGCGTCGGACCCGGTCAGCATGATGATCGGCATCTTCTGCCCCTGCCTGCGCAGCTTGGTGCAGAGATCTCGTCCATCACCGTCCGGCAGCCCGACATCGAGGATCACCGCGTCGAAGCGCGCATCCTTGGCGTTCAGCTTTTCCTCGGCTTCGCTGATGGTGCCAGCAGCGACGGCGGTGAACTCTCCGTCAACCGCGAGTTGATCCGCCAAGGTCTCGCGCAAAACCCCGTCGTCATCCACGATCAGGATCGGTCGCTCTGCCGACATCTCCGTATACCTCTCAACTTGCGGGCGCCCCAGCGTCCGTCACTCCTCGCATGGCGACATCCGTACGACCATGATTTTTGTCACGGTGGCGGCTATCGACGTCGAGGCCCAACACCAATTCCATCCTGCCACTCCGATTCGTGCAGCCGCAAGGCACTCACATTTCTGTGAGCCTGGCCAAGACATTCGAAGTGTCCCGCCATATAGTCCTCGTGGCGGCATCACAGAGTGGGTTGTGGCTCCCGCGTATTTGGTCGGAGGAGAGTTTTGGCGTTAATCATGACGAAATTTGGCCGTTATTGTTACCCGCTCGTGTAATCCGATGGAACATGCCCTAGGTCGCGATCAAATTGCGATGAGCGAACGGAGTTCGGTGGCCGCGCCTGCGGCAGCGGACGCTGATGTGCTTCGTCTACGAACGGTGCACCGCGCGGCGGCAGACCTGCGCAGAGGGACACCCGTGCTGCTGACCGGCGAGGCGCCGCTGATCTTGTTGGCGGCCGAGACGGCGGGACCGCGCGGACTGGCTGAACTGGCAATGTTGGCCGCCCAACCGCCCGTGCTGCTGCTCGCTCCGATGCGCGCTGCCGCCGTATTGCATCGGCCGATCGAACCGGGCTCAGCGGTCGTAGCGCTTAGCCTCGGCTCTGAACTGTTGGCGCCGGGGCCGTTGCGTGGCTTGGCAGATCCCACCATCGAAGAGTTGCTGCCGGCCCAGCCCGAACTGGGACCGGTGCCGGAAAACGCTCAGCCGGCACTGATTCTGGCCAAACTCGGCCGATTACTGCCAGCGGTGCTGGCAGCACCGGTGCGTCCTGACGTTGCGACCGATCTGGCGCGACTTGGCCTGTTCAGTGTTCCAGCGGCCGATCTGCTCGCCTACCCGATGGCCGCCGCGGCGGGCCTGCGCCAGATAGCCGCGGCGCGGGTGCCGTTGGAGAACGCCGCCAACTCCAGAGTGATTGCATTTCGCACCGAAGGTTCGGCGATCGAGCACCTCGCCATCGAGGTAGGCGATCCGCAGACCGTCGACGCCCCGTTGGTACGCATCCACTCCGAATGCTTCACCGGCGATCTGCTGGGCAGTCTGCGCTGCGACTGCGGTGCGCAGCTCCGCGGCGCGATTGCCCGTATGGCCGAGGAGGGGGCCGGAGTGCTGCTTTATCTTGCCCAGGAAGGTCGGAACATCGGGCTGGTCAACAAGCTGCGAGCCTACACGCTGCAGGACCGCGGGCTCGACACGCTGGACGCGAATCGGGCGCTGGGATGGGGTGCCGATGAGCGCAACTTCCTGATCGCGGCCACGATGTTGGAGGCACTCGGCGTGCATCGGATCCGGCTGCTGACCAACAATCCCGATAAGCTCGCCGCGCTGGCGGCGTGCGGGATCGAGGTCGTCGGGCGCGAGGCCCATGCCTATGCACCAAACGGCGTGAACGATCACTACCTGGCCACGAAGGCAGAGCGCTTTGGTCACCTGCTGGACTGATCGCCATGCAGGCATTGGTCCATCCTGATGGTCGGTTGGTGCTGCGCGGGCTGGTATTCCGGGCAGCACTCGGGCGCGGCGGGGTTCGCCTTGACAAGCAGGAAGGTGACGGGGCTACGCCGGCTGGGTATCTGCCGCTGCGCCGCGTGCTGTACCGGGCGGATCGGGTGAGGGCGCCGGATTGTGGCGTGCCGGCCGAGCCGACCGCGCCCAGCGACGCCTGGTGCGATGACATCAGGGAGACCGATTACAACCGTATGATCCGACTGCCGCACGATGGTCACTACGAGGAGCTGTGGCGGCAGGACGGCGCGTATGACGTGATCGGCGTGCTGGGTTGGAATGATGCGCCTGTTCAGCGCGGGCGAGGCTCGGCGATATTCCTGCATGTGGCCCGTCCGGACTACTCACCCACCGAAGGCTGCGTCGCGTTGAGCATGGGCGACCTGCGGCAGGTCCTGGCCGCGGGGGTCACCGAGCTTCTCGTGCTGGCCGGCTAGCCAAGAAGCGACGCCCGCACATCCGATACTTCGAATTCGAAGCGGGAGGCACACTGCTTGCGGGCTCATGCGGATAGCAGGACTGTCGGGGGATGATCCGCTGGCCGGGCGTCAATGAATGGCTGTTCGCGCTGAGGACTTTCGCAGCCGCGATGCTCGCATTCTACATCGCGCTGTCAATCGGTCTGGACCGGCCGTACTGGGCGATGGCGACGGTCTATATTGTCGCACAGCCGCTGATTGGTGCGATGCGCTCCAAGGCGATCTACCGCCTGATCGGCACGTTGATGGGTGCTGCCGCAACAGTGTTGCTGGTGCCGAATCTGGTCGATGCGCCTGAACTGTTGACCGCTGCCCTGGCTCTGTGGACAGGGGTGTGCCTTTACATTGCGCTGCTCGACCGCACGCCGCGAAGCTACCTCTTCATGCTTGCCGGCTACACCGCCGTGCTGATCGGCTTTCCTGCGGTGACCACGCCGGACGCGATCTGGGACATCGCGCTGTCACGGGTGGAGGAGATCGGGCTCGGGATCATCTGCACGACCATCGTCAGCACCGTGGTGTTCCCTTGCGAGCTTGGGCCTCTGCTCAGCGACCGCATCCTCGCCTGGGTCGGCCGCGCCAGCACATGGACGGAAGAGTTGCTGAATGGCGCCGAGGACATTGGCACCACGGCAGCCCATATTCAGCTTGCGGCGGACGTGGTCGAACTCAGGTTGCTCAGTTCGCAACTTGCGTATGACACCTCCAAGTACCAGGCGGCCACGCGCTGGGTGGTCGAAGTGCAGCGGCGCATGGTGTTGCTGCTGCCTTTGCTTGCTTCGATCGGTGACCGTCTTTCGGCGCTGCGGGCGGCCGGCGGGATCACTCCGCCGCTGCAGCGCCTGCTTGCGGATTTGTCCGTCTGGGTGCGCGCTGGAGCGCCGCCGCCACGCAGCGAGGCCGAGAGGATGCGTGCCGCCATCGCACAGCTTGAGGCAGAAACCGATCCGCGCGCCGGCTGGAACGAAATAATGCGCGGCAGCCTGCTGCTTCGCCTGCGTCAGCTGGTGAATGTGCGGCAGGACATTCGGGATCTGCGGCAGCACATCGAGGCTGGTGGCGGCGCGCTCACCACGCCGCTCGCCATGCGCCTTCGGGGGCCGGAACGGCTGCACCACGATCACGGCCTCGCGTTGCTGTCTGGGCTCGCCGCCGCGCTTACCATCCTGGTGCTCTGCGCGTTCTGGATCGCCACCGGCTGGCAGGCCGGCGGCGGCGCGGCGGCGTTGGGCGCAGCGGCCTGCTGCCTGTTTGCCGCGCTCGACGATCCGACCCCGACGCTGAAGCGCTTCCTGGTCGTTGCCGTTCTGAGCGTGCTGTTCGTCGGCGTTGGCCTGTTCGGCATCCTACCTCGGGTGCACGATTTCGTCCCCCTGACGATCGCGCTTGGTGCATTCTTCGTGCCGGTCGGTCTGCTGGCCGCCATGCCGGCCACGCAGGCGCTCGGCGCTGCGCTCGGCTTCATCACCGCCACTTTGCTGGCCCTGCAAGGCCGCTACGCGGCCGATTTTGTGTCCTGGGCCGACGGCGGCATCGCGGCCATACTTGGGGTTGCCGGGGCGGCGGTGATGACCTCGCTGGTGCGCTCGGTTGGCGCGGAATGGAGCGCACGCCGCCTGCTGCGCGCCGGCTGGCGCAGGCTTGCGGCGATCCCGCGTAGCCAGACTCAGCAGGATGAAATCGCGTTGATCGAATTGCTGCTCGATCGGATTGGGCTGCTGGTGCCGCGGCTTGCGGCGGTTGGGGCCGGCAACGAGCTGGCCGCGGTGGCCGCGCTGACCGACGTGCGGATCGGCGTCAACATGGTCGATCTGCAACGCGATCGTGACGCGCTGCCGCCCGCGGTGCGCGTCGCGGTCGACAAGGTCTTGCTCGGTTCCGCCACGCATTATGCCGTGCAGGCGGCGCTGGGACACGTGCACCGGCCGTCGGCCGCGCTGCTGCGCTACATCGACCGCGCGCTGGACGCAGTCATCGCATGGGACGGCGCCAAGGCGACCCGTTTCCTGCTGCAACTGGTGGGCATCCGACGTGGCCTGTTTGCCGATGCCGCACCATACCGATCCACGCCACAACCGGGCGACGCAGCCTCGGTCGCCACCACGGAGAGGCTGGCCGCGTGATCGGCGAGTTCGACGTTTACGGCGTGTTCGTCCCCGCGCTGCTGGTATGGGGCTTGATTGCTCTGCTGCTCACTGCGTTGCTGCGCCGGGTCCTCAGACACGCTGGATTCTTTCGGCTGGTCTGGCACCGGCCGCTGGTCGATCTGTCGCTGCTGGTCATCATTCTGGCGGCTATCGTCGCAGTTGCGCCACGGTGGATCGCACCATGAACCCGTTCCTGCGCCGGCTTGCCCACACCGCCGCGCGCCCCGCATTGACGCTGCTGATCGTCCTGGTCGCGCTGGTCGCGGGTCGCAGCCTGTGGGTCTACTATCAGGAGGCGCCGTGGACGCGCGACGGTCGCGTGGCTGCGGACGTGGTGACGATCGCGCCGGACGTCTCGGGGCTGGTCGCCCAGGTTCTGGTGAAGGACAACCAGCCGGTGAAGCGCGGCGATGTGCTGTTCCGCATCGACCCGGACCGTTTCGAGCTGGCCCTTGCGCAGGCCGACGCGGCGACCGCCAGCCGCAAGGCGCAGATGGACGAAGCGGCGCGCGAATTGGCGCGGAGTCAGCGGTTGACCGAGCTCTCCGTCTCGCAGGAGACGCAGGAGCAGCGACTGACGAGTGCCGAGGCGACGGCTGCGGCGTATCGTCAGGCGGTGGCCGACCGCGCCGTGGCTGCGCTCAATCTCCAGCGCTCGGCCGTGGTCAGCCCGGTCGACGGCACCGTCACCAATGTCGGGCTGGAGCCCGGCGACTATGTGGCCACTGGCAAGCCGGTGATGGCACTGGTGGATAGTGCCACGCTGCGGGTAGAGGGGTATTTCGAAGAGACCAAGCTGCCGAAAATTCACCCGGGCGATCCGGTTCGGGTGCAGTTGATGGGCGAGCCGCACATGCTGACCGGGCGGGTGGAAAGCATCGCCGCCGCCATCGCCGATCGCGAACGTTCCGACAGCGCGGATTTGTTGGCCAACATCAACCCGACATTCAACTGGGTGCGTCTGGCGCAGCGCGTCCCGGTGCGCGTGAAGCTGGATGCGGTGCCGGCGACCGTGCAACTGGTGGTCGGGCGGACGGCAACGGTCGCAGTCGAACCGGGCGCGAGGCACGGCGGTTGAGCAGACAGGGTTGCCGCGGTCAGTGCTCGCGGCTCAACCCGCGCGTCTCCAACGCCGCCAGGTATGCCACCCACCGCCGATCCTGTTCGCGACCCAGTTCATGCAGGTATTCCCACGAGTAGATCCCCGTGTCGTGCAGGTCATCGAAGGTCAGCCGCACGGCATAATTGCCGACCGGCTCGATCCGGATGATGGCGACGGCGCGCTTGCCAGGAACGATCTGCTTCTGGCTCGGTCCGTGACCCTGGACTTCGGCGCTCGGGCTCTCTACCCGCAGATACTCCGACGGAAGCGAAAACCTCGATCCGTCGTCGAACACGACGTGCAGAACACGCTCCGCCTTGTTCAGCCGGATCTCGGTCGGGGACACCATCACTCCGCCAGCCTGCGCGCCTCCTCGGGCAGCATGATCGGGATCCCATCGCGCACCGGATAGGCGAGACCTGCCTTGCGGCTGATCAGCTCGCTGGCCTCGCGATCGTACTCCAGCGGTCCCTTGGTCAGCGGGCAGACCAGGATCTCGAGCAGCCGCGGATCGATGGGCGCCTGACGCCTGGCTTCGGCCGGTTCATCCATGGCGCGATCCTTTCCTCAGCTGACGCTGCGTCCGCCAGGGGTGTCCGGCGAAAGCGCGCCCATCTGCAGCAGGGTGAGCAGCGCCGCGGCCTGGTCGGCGTCCGTGGGTGCCTCCAGTAGCGCCTGTTTCTCCGCTGGCTCGAATGGGCACACCATCGCCAGTGTCACCACCAGCATCTCGTCCGACAGCCGCTTGATCGCGTCCCAGTTGGCGTCGATGCCTCGCTGGGTGAAGTAGGCCCGCAACGCCGCCAGCAATGGTTCGCGCGATACCCCGACCGACTGCTGCTCCGGGTCCAAATCAGCGAGATACGGCGTGAAATCGCCACGCACGCGACGATAGCCACGACGCATGTCGAGTTCGGCCGCGACGGCGAAGCGGATCAGGCCGCTCAGCGTGATCAGGTAATGCCCCTCGTCCGTCTCGCTGAACGACGACATCCGACCCAGGCAGCCGATGCGGAACAGGCCCGGCCCGGTGGGAGTGTCGGGGAGCGTCGGATCCGGCTGTATCATGCCGAACATTCGACCCAGGCTGAGCGAATCCTCGGTCATCGCCACATAGCGCGGCTCAAAGATCCGCAGCGGCAGCTTGCCGCGCGGCAGCAGCAATGCACCCGGCAGCGGAAACACCGGGAACTCGCCCGGCAGGTCCTCCACCCTGGGGTGGAAGGTGGCCATCTAACTGAACAACACTGCGGAGAGCCTGCGGCGCGCCGCCGACGTGGCCGGATCGTCCGAGCCCCAGGCCTCGAAGAACTTCAGCAGCTGCAGCCGCGCGGCATCGTCGTTCCACGAACGGTTGCGGCGGATGACCTCCAGCAGCGCATCGGCGGCCTGCTCGCGCTCGCCCATCGCGTTGAGCGCGGTCGCGAGGTCGTAGCGCGCCTGAAGGTCGGTCGGATCGGTGGCGACGCGCCCCTGCAGGCTCTGCAGCTGCCCGGTCGCCTTGCGCCCCTCCTCGGCAAGCATCAACGCACTGCGTGCCCCGGCAATCTCGGCGTGATCGGCGATCTTTTCGGGCACCTGTTCCAGCGCTTGCCGCGCCTGGTCCTCCTGCCCGAGCGCCATGAGCGCTCGGATCAGGCCGCCCCAGGCGTCGCCGTTCTCCGGCTCCTGCTGGAGCAACTCGCTGAACAACTCGCCGGCGTGCTGCGCGTCGCCGGCTTCCAGTGCCGCCTTGGCATCCGCCAGCAGGTCGGCGCTGGGCATCGAGCCGCCGGCCAGCTTCAGCAGGCCCTCGACGAAGCGCTTCACCTCTGATTCTGGAAGCGCGCCCTGGAAGAGGTCGGCGATCTGGCCCTGCCAGAAGGCCGCCACCGTCGGCACCGACTGCATCGGCAGGCCGAGTTGCGCGAGCTGCTGCACCAGGGCGCGGTTCTGGTCGATGTCCACCTTTACGAGCTTCACGCGGCCGCCCGCGGACCGGACCACCTTCTCGAGCGTCGGCGTAAGCTGCTTGCAGGGGCCGCACCAGGTCGCCCAGAAATCGACGAGGACGGGGAGGCTCCGTGAGGCCTCCACGACCTCCTTCATGAAGGTCTTCTGGTCGGCGTCCACAATCATGGCGCCGCCGGCGCCCGCTGTGGATGGGTTCTGACCGATAATGAGCTCGTCCATGGTCTCCTGGCCTTCGCTTCCGTCGAGGCGATAGATGTTGCGCCGTTCGTGCGAGACAAGCGCGAACGGCGGCTTGACCGGACCATGCCGTGGCTCGCGGCTGCTTGCAATCGCGGGGGCAGCCGCCTACAAACCGCGCCCTGTCGGGAGCGCGGGCGTAGCTCAGGGGTAGAGCATAACCTTGCCAAGGTTGGGGTCGAGGGTTCGAATCCCTTCGCCCGCTCCA
>CAWCXI010000021.1:0-100503 GCA_963799415.1 uncultured Alphaproteobacteria bacterium
CACCGTACGCGATCGGCGGCAACGTCAGCGGCATGTGCGCGATACGGCGGAATTGCTGGGGCTCGGCGGACTGCTCGACACGATTGCAGGCAGTCTGCCACACGGCCATCAGCGCATGCTGAGCATTGCCATCGCCCTCGCGGCGCGGCCGGCATTGCCTGCGTCTGGACGAGCCGCTGACCGGGCTCAACTCAACAGAGATCGCCGCGGCACTGGGATCGATGCAGCGCATCCGCCAGGAGTTCGCCACCACGATTATGCTGGTCGATCACAACATGCGCGCGGTGATGCGTATATGCGATCGTATCGTGGTGCTGAATTACGGGCAGAAGTTGGCCGAGGGCACACCCGCCGAGATCCGCAACGATCCAGAGGTGATCCGCGCCTATCTGGGAGACGACGCGTGAGCGATGCGGTGCTGGAGATCACCGGACTCGACAATCAGCTACGGCCAGGTGCGCGCGGTGAGCGACATCCATCTGTCGGTGCTGAGCGGCCGCATCACCACGCTGATCGGTTCGAACGGCGCCGGCAAGACCACCATCATGAAGGGCGTCACCGGCCTCAAGCAGGTGGCATCCGGCGGCGTGCGCTTCCGCGGCGAACAACTCATCGGTAGGCCTGTGGACGCAATCGTCGCAGCCGGCGTTTCTCTGGTGCCGGAGGGCCGCCGCCTGTTCCCCACCATGAGCGTGCGCGAAAACCTGGAGATCGGCGCCTATCGACGTAGCGACGCTGCTGCTGTCCGAGCCGATTTCGATCGTGTGCTGGACTACTTTCCCGCGTTGCGCGAGCGGCTCGATGCCCGCGCCATGGCGCTTTCCGGCGGCCAACAGCAGATGGTCGCAATCGGTCGCGCGTTGATGTCGGGCCCGAAGCTGCTGCTGCTGGACGAGCCCTCGATTGGCCTCGCCCCCACGGTGGTGCAGACCATCGGCCAGATCATTCAAACCATCAGCCGCAGCGGCGTCGATGTTCTGCTGGTCGAGCAGAACGCCCACATGGCGCTGAAGTTGTCTGATGACGCCTACGTACTGGAGAACGGCAACATCGTGATGCGGGGCAACGCGCAGGACCTCATGCGCAGCGAGGCCGTGCGCGAGGCGTATCTCGGTCTGTAGCGCGATCCGTCAGCGTATCAGGCTGCCTCGGTCAGCATGTGCGTCAACTCGTCCGGCATGCTGAGCATCGGATAATGTCCGGTGTCCAACTCCAGCCATCTCGCCGCCAGGCGGGCAGCGGCGCGGCGCTGATGTGCCTCGCCGGGATTGGGCGCCTGGCGGCACCAGATCACCGTCGCTTTCCAGCTCTGGTCCCAGAAATCGGTGAGCCTCACCGGGATCTCCGAGGTTCCGGTCGGATGCGGGGTATAGCGATCGAGCACCCAGGCCCGCGTCGTAGGGTCCAGATCAGCGAACAGTCCCTTTTCCGCGTCTTCGCGCGGTGGCGCGTAGGCGATGCCGGGCGGAACTTGGGCTGCGCGCTTCACGATGTCACGCGAGCGTTCGCCGTTGAACAAGGCCAGCGCATCCACAAGCACGAGGCGCGCGACCCTGTGCCGCATCCTCTCCGCCGCACCGCAGACCACCATGCCGCCCGAACTGGTGCCGACCAGCACGACATCGTGCAGGTCTTCGTAGAACAGCAGGTCGGCGATTTCATCAACGTAGGTCGAAATGTCGAGGCCCGGACGCAGCGTATGCCGGCGTTCGGCGCAGCCATCCATGGTCGGCGCATACGCGGTGTGGCCAGCCGCACGCAGGCGGGTCGCGACACGTTGCCAGATCCAGCCACCTTGATAGGATCCGTGCACCAGAACGAACGTCGTCATTGCCAGTAATCCTCTAACACGTGGTTTCGCTGAAGCAGACGATGCTGGCGGGCTCCTCATAAAACTCCGGATCGCGCCGCAACCGCCCGACCATCGCCTCGACATAGGGTGCCGTCGCACAAAGCTGCTGGAAATGCCGCTCGTTCAGAGTGAGCCTGCCGCGGCGACAGACCGCAGCGATCTCATCGCATCGCGCGGCGTCGATCTCCGGCTGTGCCGGGTCGGGAACAGGCGGGAGCGTGGTGGAGACTGTGGCGTTCGGCTCCAGCACCGGCCGCCGCGTGCGCCAAGGAGTCGCGGCTTCGTAAGCGTGTGCGACCCGCAGCACGGTTGCGTCGTCGAACGGCCGTCCAACGATCTGCATCGACAACGGCAGCCCGTCCTGCGTGTAGCCAATGCACTGCGCCAGCGCCGGACCGCCGGTCACATTGAACGGCGTCGTCAACGACGGCTTCTGCCAGAAGCCGATGGTGCGCCAGCTATCGAGGCGTGGTGCAGGCCCGGGCGCGGCGGTCAACAGCACGTCGTATTTCGCGTACAGCGGCGCCATCTCTGCGATCAGCACGCGCCGCCAACGCGACGCCTGCACGTAGTCGGCTGCGGAAATCAGCAGCGCTCCAAGCGTGCGGCCCAGGAAGTCCTCGCCGAAATCGCCGAGCCGCGTGCGCAGTGCCGGTTCATGCACCGCGTAGAGTTCACTCTCCGCACCGGTGATCTTCACGTCGTGGTAGACCTGCGCGGGCCTGATGCGGGCATCCTCCAGCGTGGCGCCAAGCCCGCGTAGCACGTCAAGCGCTGCTTCGAGCGCCGCCTTTGCTGCGGGCGGTAGCGACGTGTCCTCCTCGAACAGATGGCGCAGCACGCCGATGCGCAGCCCCTTGATGCTGCCGGTCAGCGCGACGCGATAGTCGGGCACTGGCCGGTTCGCACTCGCGGGATCCTTGGGATCATGGCCGGCGATGGCCTGCAGCATGATGGCGCAGTCCTCGACCGACCACGTCATCGGACCGGCGTGGTCGTAACTGAACGAGTTGGTATAGACGCCGAAACGGCTGACCAGGCCGTAGGTCGGCTTCAAACCGGCCAGGCCGCACAGCGCGGCTGGGTTGCGGATCGAGCCTCCGGTATCGGAGCCGAGAGCGCCCATCATCAGCCCCGCCGCAACGCCGGCACCGGAGCCGCTCGACGATCCACCGGTAGCGTGTTCGCGGTTCCACGGATTGCGTGCCGGTGGCCAGGGCAGGTCGAAGGACGGCCCACCGTGCGCGAACTCATGCGTCGCCAGCTTGCCAAGCAGGATCGCACCAGCCTGATGCAGCTTCGCGACAGTGGTGGCGTCGAAGTCCGGAACATAGTCGGCGCGCGTGCGCGAGTGGCTCGTGGTGCGGATGCCCGCGGTGCAGTAGATGTCCTTCAACGCGAACGGGATGCCGTGCATCGGTCCGCGATAGTTGCCTGCCATGATCTCGGCTTCCGCGACACGCGCCTGATCCAGTGCCTGGTCCGCGGTGACCAGCAGATAGGCGTTGAGCTGCGGATCGATGGCGCCGATGCGGTCGAGGAAGGCGCGGGTCAGCGCAACCGGCGAAAGCTGTCGCCGCTCGATCAGGCTCGCGGCTTCCGCGATGGTGAGGAAATGCAGGTCGGTGCCAAGGTTTGCTGCGTCATTGGGCACGGGAAAAATCCTTCATACAGCCGGGCGCGCGCGCATTTCGTCGGCCACCTTGCGCGGCAGGAACTGGCCATCCTTTGGATCGCCAAAGAACTGCCCACCCTCCACCATCACCTTGCCGCGCAGCACGGTCACGCTGGGCCACGCCGTCACGACGTGGCCTTCCCATGGTGTGTAGTCGGTCTCATGCAGATCGGCGGCGCGAATCGTCTTCTCGATGCCGGTGTCCAGCACCACCACATCGGCGTCCGAGCCGACCGCCAGCGCGCCCTTGCGCGGGTACATGCCCATGATCTTCGCCGCATTGCTCGACACCATGCCGGCGAAGTGGTCGAGCGAGTAACCACGCTGCGTCACCATCTGCGTATACATCAGCGACAGCCGCGGTTCGACGCCGGAATTGCCGCCGGTCGTGTCATCGATGCGCGAGCCTTGCAGTTTCACGCGCAGCGGGCAGCACAACTCGTCGGTGGCGATCACCTGGATCGCACCGTGGTTGGTCGCTTCCCACAACGCCTTCTGATCTTCCGGGAACTTCAGCGACGGATAGGTGTGATACATCTGTCCGCCAGGTTTCCTGTAGTCCTCGGCTGAGTACAACAGGTACTGGTGCAGCGTTTCGCCGTACATCGGGAAGCCGCGCGCCCGCGATGCGGCCAGCGCCGCAACGCCGGTAGCGGCCGACACGTGAACCATGTAGAGCGCCGCACCTTCCACCCGTTCCGCCAGGCGAATCACGCGATTGAACGACAGCTCCTCCGACAACGTGTTGTGCACCTCCGCCATGTGCTCGAAGCCGACACGGTTCTCCCGCATCAGCTTCTCGTACATGAACATGACGATGTCGTTGTCTTCGGCGTGAATCGCCGCGACGCCGCCGGCCTTCGCGACAGTCTTCAATGCCTCCCAGATGTCACCGTACTGCACCATGCGGCCGGTGTTGCCGGGACGAATGTCGGTCGTGAATATCTTGATGCTGGCATGGCCGGCCTGCATCGCTTCCGCCAGCTCGTCGTGCTGGCCAACGGGGATCTTGCCCATCAACGTGAGGTGGAAGCCGTAGTCGCAGTAGCACGCGCCCTTCCAGTCCGCGTCGGTCTGCTCGATCGCGGTCCGGATCGATCGGTCGTGCGTGCACTGCACGAAATCGATCAGCGACGTGGTGCCGCCGAACAGCGCGGCACGGCTGACCTGCGCTGGCGGATCGGTGTATTTCGGCTCCGTCTCGCCGGGGAAGCGGATCGGCGACAGGCAGTGGATGTGCGGATCGATGCCGCCGGGGATCACCACCTTGCCGGTCGCGTCGACGGTGCGTGTCGCGGCACCCAGCGAGCCCGGCGCACCGATCATCGCGATCTTGCCGCCGGCGATGCCGATATCCGCCGCGGCGGTGCCGCTCGGCAACACGCAGCTACCGCCTGCTATCACGAGGTCCAGCATCACCTACCCCCACTTGTTATGTCACCCGTCTCGACCAGCACCGGATCACCGGCAGCGAAACGCTCCAACAGGATTTCACTATCGATGTCGCGCACGATGAACACCATCCGGCTGCGTCGATCGGAGTCTGGCCAGGCGCTGAACCACCGCGGCGGGTACAGCGTGTGCTGCACGGCATGGATCGCTGCCGGCCCCGCGTCGCGATCGGCGAATGCCACAATGCCTTTCACGCGCAGCAGGTCCTCGCCGCGCTCCCGCGCCAGCCCGCCCAGTGCCAGGGAAAAATCCAGCCGAGACATCGGCCGACGCAGCACCAGCACGACGGCACGAATGCCATGCGCGTGGACGGCGGTTGCCACGAAGCGTGGCCGCGCAGCCGTGGTCTGGCCGCCGAACAGCGCTGCAGCGGGCGCAACCGCCGTCGCATCGTCGATGCTGGCCGCCGGGTTCAGCGCCTCGAGCCGCTGTCGCAACAAGGGCGACGGCACGGCAAGGTCGGTCTTGGTAAGCAGCAGCCGGTCCGCGCAGGCAGCCTGCGCGGTGGCCTCGGGGAAACGGTCCAGCGTCGCTGCACCGGCCACCGTGTCGATGGTGGCAACCACGGCGTGCACCTGCAACGCCTGCTCCAGGAACGCATCGGCCGACAGCGTGTAGAGGATCGGGCTCGGCTCGGCGAGGCCGCTGGTCTCCAGCACCAGGCGTTGGAATGGCGGCAGTTCGCCGCTCGCGCGCCGGCGCAGCAGACGATACAGCGTATCGGCGAGATCCTGCCGCACGGCGCAGCAGACACAGCCGTTGGGCAACGCCACGACTTCCTGGTCCGCTACTTCCAGCAGCAGATGATCGAGGCCGACGGCACCGAACTCGTTGACGATGACCGCCGTATCCGACAGGCCCGGGCTGGCCAGCATGCGCGACAGCAGCGTCGTCTTGCCGCTGCCGAGAAAGCCGGTGAGAACCGAGATCGGCAGCGGGCTCGTCGGTAGTTCTGGCGTGGGACGCTGCATGACCAGGTCAATCCCACCATATGAGCGCGCGGTTGGAAATCCCGACGACGGCCGTCTGCGCTAATTCGATGCCTTGAACTGAGCAGAGCGCCACCTGACAGCGGCCGGTACCCCTGCGGTTCTTGCGATCTCGCGAAACTGCGCACCATGTTCGGTTGTGGTCGCATAAAGCGGACCGACGACATCGAGCCCGGCATGCAGCGCGGTGCGAAACCCGGCTGCGTCAGCGACGCGATTGACCGCGCGCTTCGTCGCATAGAGTGCCTCGGGCGAGATCAGCGATAGGCGCTTTGCGTAGGTGAGGCTCGCCTCGCGCAACTCGGCGAGCGGCACGATGCGATTGATCATGCCGATGTCGAGCGCGGTCTGTGCGTCGATTTGATCGCCGAAATAGAGGAGCTCGCGCGCCCTTTTGTAGCCGATGATCATCGGCATCACGATAGCCGGACCGACCGCCGAAAACCGCACTTCCGGTTCGCCGAATGTCGCGTTGTCCGCGGCGATCGTCAGGTCACATAGCATCACGAGTTCGCACCCGCCGCCGAGTACATGGCCTTGCACCGACGCAATCACCGGTTTCTTCATCAGCCAGGGCGCCATCTCGAATTCAAGCTGCGGTTGTAAATGCGCGTGCGCCTTGGTCGGATCGCTGCGCCAATCGTCGGCCTCAGGGCCCTTCGCCCCGATGTCGTATCCGGCGCAGAAGCTGCGACCCTCGGCACGCAGCAGCACGACGCTCGTCGTGGTATCGGCATCGGCGCGCACGAAGGCGCCGGTCAGCGCTTGCTGGAGTTCATGACTGATTGCGTTGAGCTTGTCCGGCCGATTGAGCGTCACGACGCTGACTTTGTCGTCAACGTCGTAAAGGACCAACGGATCTGCCAAGGTCACCTCCTCAGCGCGGGCCGCATGGGCGCATTCAACTGCGATGTTGACGGGCAGCAGAAACAGGGGTCGCCACCATGGCTGCCTTGACCTTATCGGGACGGGTGAAGGCGAGGTATTCCCGTGCATATTCGGGCGGGAGGATCTCGACCATCGTTTCGTTCTCCACCCAGACCTCGATCACGTGAAATGGGCCGCGATTGCAGTCGAAGCATTGCCATCCCGCGCGCTGGGCGATCGCCTGCACATTGGGCGCGTCGGTCGCGACGCTGAGTGCGAAATGTGTTGATCCATAGCCACGCGCGTCCTTCTTGACGAAGGTGCCGCCAGTGACGCCGCCTGGCTGAAGCTCGGTTCCCGCCGGATAGACCTCCACTCCAGACCCGTGCTCATCGAGCTGCAGCGCGAAGAAGCTTCCCGGGTTGGGTGGGAACGGTACCGCCGATCCGCCCATCAGTTCGGCGAGCACCTCGGCGGCGTGCTTCGGTTCTCGTGCCGCGATAGAGAGATGATGGATCATGGTTTCCTCACGCGTTGAGCCACGGCAATTATTAGCATGAACGCACCCGATGAGGCGATGGGCGTCGGTGAGCTGATCGTCAGCTCGCGATCCAGAGGGCCGCCGTGGGTTTCTCGACCCGGAAGAGTGGATATTGCCGCTGCGGGAAAGCGCCCTGACAGCTTCCGATCCAAGTTTGCCGTAGTTCTCCTGTCCAGCGGTTCACAAGATAGGCCGCCCCGCAGCGGCGGATAGCGCATCGCCGGCCGTTCTTGGCTTGTCAGCGGTCAAGAACCTGCACACCATGCGAAATCCGCAACGAGGCGCGGGCGAGAGGAAAATCATGTCTCAGTACGGCTCTTTCAGGGATTCGACCCAACATCTGAACGACGGAGAAACCCTGCGGGCCCGACTGGCTGAGGACGGTTATCTGTTCCTTCGCGGCCTGTTGCCGCGAGAGGCGATCCTCGATGTGCGTGCCCGGCTTCTGAATAAGGCGACGGAAAGCGGGTGGCTGGCCCCGGACTCGCCCGTCGCTGTCGGTATCGCCAATCGCGCTGCCGCCTGCAAGGACCCAGAGCCGCGCTATATGTCCGTGTTTCGTGGTCTCTGGTCGGACGAGGCGTTGCATCGCCTGCGTCTCGATTCTCGGGTGATCGCGCTGTTCGACCGGATCTTCGGTGAGCGCGCCCTGGCGCATCCGATGTTTGTCCAACGCAACATCTTCCCTCAGTCAGATGGTTTCGACTTCACCACCGGCATGCATCAGGATCGCGTCCACATCGGCGGTGCGACCAGCTACGCGATGTGGATGCCCCTGGGTGACTGCCCACGCGAGATGGGTGCTCTGGCGGTCGCGGCGGGGTCCCACACCACGGGCATTCTGCCAACCAAGGTCGGTTCGGGTGCGGGAGGCATGGATATCGCCGTGCCGATCCCAGGCACCTGGGTCACCGGTGACTTCGAGGCGGGCGACGCTCTGATCTTCCAGGATGTGACGGTGCACAAGGCGCTGCCGAACCTGACTCGGTCGATCCGGATGTCGTTTGATGCACGGTATCAGAAGCTCAGCGAGCCGATGGCGGATGTGAACCTGATGCCATACGCCGGCTGCGGTGATTGGGAAGAGGTCTACGCCGGTTGGTCGAGTCGTGAGGGGCAGTATTACTGGAAGGACCTGCCGGTCACGATCGTGCCGCTGGATCGGTCACATTACGAGCGACGTGACGCAATGGCGTTTGAGATGGCTGAAGCCGGCGATCGCGGGGCAAGGGACGCGATCCTGCGAATCATTCAGCGTGATCCACAGCCCGAAAAGCGGGAGCGCGCAGAGAAACTCTTGGCACGGCTCGACGCAGGCTGACGACAAACCGTCGAGTGGATGGGGCCGTGGACCCTGTCTTGCGGCGAGTATCCGGTTGAAAGCATCCGCCACCTGTAGCTTGGTGTTTGTTACCGGGACGAAGAGCCAAAGGGAGGCAGCGTATGGCGGCGAATTACAGCATATGTCTTGGAACGGCTGGCTGGGGCGTATGGCACAGTCCGGACGCCGGCACGTCCTGGGTACGGCATCGCGCCCCATTCCCGCTCAATAGTCGCATACAGGCTTTGGCTGCCCACCCGACACAGGCACAAACCGTCTTCGCCGGCGGCGACACCGGCTTGTTCGTGAGCCACAATGGCGGGGCGCGGTGGGAGCGGATCGGTACCGATGGCACCTTGCCGACGATCTGGTCACTGGCCGTCGACCCGGCCGATCCTGATATTCTCTTTGCCGGCACGCGTCCTGCCGGGGTCCATCGTTCGCGCGACGGCGGAAGGCACTGGGAGAAGTTAGCGGTAGACATCGCCCGCGAATGCTCGATCGGCACACCCTTCGTCACCAGCATCATCGTTGACACCGACGATCATCGTATCGTCTGGGCCGGCGTGGAGATCGACGGCGTGTTCCGCAGCCTGGACGGCGGGGACAGTTGGACACACCTTGAGACGGGTTTGTATGATCCGGACGTCCACGCCGTGGCGATTGCGCGGACGCAGCCCAGGCGCCTCTATGCCAGCACGGCGCGCGAAATGTTTGTCAGCCATGATCTGGGCGACACTTGGCAGCCCTTGGGTATCAAAGAGAAATGGCCGCTGCCTTATGCCCGCGGCATGGCGGTCAAGACCGACGATCCGGGCGTGCTGTTCGCTGGGTGCGGCCAGACTACGACGGGCGAAACGGGGCACGTGCTCCGCACCACAAACTTTGGCGAGAGTTGGGAGGTCCTGCCACTTCCCACCCAGCCCAATGCCACTGTGTGGGGTCTTGCCACCCATCCCGCCAACGCCGACCGCATTGTCGCGTTCAGTCTGTTCGGCGAGGTGTACGTCACCGAAGATGCCGGCGCGTCGTGGCGCAAGATCCCGCGTGAATTCGGCGAGATCAGGGCCGCGGCCTGGCTGCCGATCTAAGATGTTTTGAAGTCTTCTCGCGTGAGTGGGATGAAGCACAATGGGCCAGGTGCTTCCCACGGGAGCGCCAGAACGACTAGACCGTTCGGAAGCCGCCATCTGCCATGATGATACAGCCGGTCACATAGGCCGACAGGTCCGAGGCAAGAAAGACCGCGGGGCCAGCAATGTCCTCTGGCTTGCCGGCGCGGTTCAACGGCGTATGCCGCATGGCGGCAGCGGCCATGTCCGGATTCTTTGCCCGCGCTTCGGCATTGATCTTCGTCTCGATCAGTCCGGGCCCGATCGCATTGACGCGGACGCCGTCCTTGCCGAGTTCGGCCGCGAGAGCGCGCGTGAAACCCAATACGCCATGTTTCGACGTCGTATAGGCAGCCGAGTTCGGCCAGTTCACATGCACAAACGACTGGATGGATCCGATGTTGATGATCCGCCCTTTGCTCGCGCGGAGCTGATCAAGGAAAGCATGCGTGACGTTGAACATGCCGTCCAGGTTGATCGAGAGGATGTCGTCCCAGTCTTGGGCCACCGCCACTGCATCACCGGTGATGTGATTGCGCCGATTGATCCCCGCATTGTTAACGAGGATGGAGATGTTTTCATCCCTGGCGATCGTTGCGGCGACCTGCCTGCAGGCGGCTCTGTCGGCTACGTCCAGCAGCATTGGCGTCGCCATGCCGCCTGCTTTGGTGACCAGATCGACGGTCTCGTTTGCGCCATCGAGATTGACGTCCAGCACAATGAGACGCGCCCCCTCCTTGGCGTAGGCTTGGCATATGCCCTGTCCAATACCAGACCCTCCGCCGGTCACGACAGCGAGGTGTCCTGCTAGGAGTCCTGCCATGTATGCTTCCTGTTTGAGAGCGACTTTCGTTGGATCCGGCCTTACTGGTCAGGCGCTGCGGCTGCGTGCAGGAATTGCCGACCGGCCAATCAGCCGACCACCGCAACTCCCTTGACGGGAACGCCGGAAGCGCCAGGCCGCCGGGTTTTGACCAGAGACCGTGCCTCCTCAAGCCGGCCAGCTTCGAGATACGCCTTCAACAAAGTGAACTCGATCAGGTCATGCTGAGCACGGCTGCCGCCGATGCGTTCGCTTTCCCCGGCCAACGGGGCCAGCGCATCTATAGCTGCGGAATAATCCTCGCGTTCAAACGCCACGAAGCCGCGCCGCAACGCTGGAAGGTAAGAGCCGGAAGGATAGTGGCCCTCGCGCACCAGATGCTCTATCTGGGTAGCACGAGCATCGGGTGCGGCGTCATCGCCGACGACGGCTTGTGCGAGAATGACGTGTAGGTCAGCGAGGCCGCTGCCCGGTCGCGGCAGTGCGTTGTTGGCATAGCTGTGCATCTCGCGCCACGCCTCGACGTCGCGCGGATGGCCAGCGAGTTCGGAGCGCCACAAGAACGCCGTTGCATCCGACATTTTCTGTTGTGGACCGCCGCTGTGTCGGTCCAGGACCATAGCGTCCCGATACAGCTGTAGCGCCCGAGCCCAATTCTCCGCCTGCAGTTCGCAGAGCGAGAGATGCCAGCTCAGGTGACCATAGAAGAAGCCATCGCGCGGATACGTGGCGAGCCAGTCGGAGAGAAAGTCACGTGCGGTGTCAGGATCGCCGCTCTCATAACAAACATGCGCAAATCCGTGCGCCCCATGCGCGTTGTTTGGGTTCATCGCCAGGGACCGCTCAATCTTCGGCCGAGCGATCGCGAGCTGTCCATCTTCCGACAGCGCCATCGCATGATACGCCAGGAACCAAGGGTCGTCACCGTAATGTGGGGCGAGGCTGTCCATCAACTCTGAGATCTGGTGCTTTTGCCCGATGCGCCCAGAAGCGCCAATAAGGCCGTTGGGGTTCGCAGCACTGGCGACCACCAGGGCGTCTCGCGGCCATGCTGACAGATGCTCATGCAGTGCGGCGATCGCGGCGCCAGTACGGCCCGCGAAAACCATGTCGAAGAACGCGATGTGACTCGCCTCGCGCGCAGGAAGACGGACGGCCAAATCCGTGGCCTCTGCCAGGGTCGACCGCGCCGCGTTCACCTTGCCCTCCCGCATGAGGACCTGCGCTTTCGCAGCATGTGCCATGGCGAAACCGGGATCGGCAGCGATTGCCCGGTCAAAGGCATCGACCGCGCCTGGATAGAGAGTCAGTGCCAGATCGCAGCCTTGAACGTAGGCGTCACGCGCGGTCACGGATACTGTCGACAGAGGCAGGTTATATCGATCGGCAAGCATGCTGAATCCCCTGGGCCGATATTCTAATCTACCGCCATCTATCGGCCGCGACAAAGAGCCCGCGAAAACTCCCGCGGGAGAGGCTCGGCAAGCGTGCGCCGCGACCGAGCGCCGTCGAGGAACAGAGAGACAGCGCCGCTCACCCAGCGCCGGCGACCGGCAGGGCTCAGTGCTTTTGCACCTCTCCCTGCTTCCCTCGCAGGCATGCCAGTGAGGAGGCTCAGCAACAGTGCCGTCGCAAAGGGAATGTTCTGCAGTTCGATACGGCCAAGCTGGACTTCCTCTTGAAGTATCCGTTCGACCGCGGGAGCGACGCCTTGCGCTGCCTGCTCCTCGATCATCTGGTTGAGTTCCGGGAAGCGGTAAGCCTCTGCGGTCACGACCCGCAATACACGAACGACATCCGGATCCAGCACATAGCGCAGCAGCGCCATACCCATGTCAGTCAAACGCTCGTCGACCGTCCGATCGGTTCCAATGGTGCTGAGCCGTGGGCGCCTGGCATCCAGGACGCGCGTCACGACGGCACGGAACAGTTGGGCCTTGTCAGCGAAACGGACATAGATGGTACGCTTGGTCGCCCCGATACGCGCTGCAATCTCTTCGACGGTGGTCGTCTCGAATCCCTGTTCCAAAAAGAGGTGTTGCGCCGCATCGAGAATCTGATCAGCGAGCTGAGCACCCAATGCGCGTGGCGGACGCCCAGGGCCTCTCGATGGTAGTGGCGTCACTGCTGTGACCGTGCGTGCCATGAGACCACCCTAGCGTGCGCAGCGGGATTGACGCCAGAGGACGGGCCGCATTAAATGCTTGGATTGAGACTTTCCGGTATCATTAATCCACCGGCCAGGGCTGGGTTGTCCCGTCCCACCAGCCAAACAATGAGGAAACGACCATGGAATACCGGCAATTCGGCCGAACGGACATCAAGGTTTCCTGCATAGGCTTTGGCTGCTGGGAAATCAGCGGCACCTATGGCCCGATCGATGCGGCGCAGTTTGAACAGGCGGTGCATCGCGCGCTCGACGCCGGGGTCAATTGCTTCGACACCGCTGAAGCCTACGGCATGGGCATCTCCGAACAGGCGCTCGCCCGAGCACTCGGTTCACGCCGCCGCGACGTCTGCCTCGTCACCAAGGTCGGCGTTGGCTATCCGGACGCGCCCAATCGCCGCGACAGTAGCCGCGCAAGGATCATGGCCTCGCTCGACCAGAGTCTGACCAATCTCGCCACTGATCACGTCGATGTCTATCTAATCCACTGGCCCGATCCAAACACGCCGTTCGAGGAGACGATGCGCGTTCTCGATGACATCGTCCGCCAGGGCAAAGCGCGCTATGTCGGTGTGTCGAACTTCCGGCCGGCTCAGCTCGAAGCCTGCATGAGGCTGCGACGGATCGATGTCGTGCAGTACGGCTGGAACATGTTCGATCGCCGGATGCAGCGGGAGATCTTCCCGTGGTGCACCGCGCAGGGTGTCGGCGTGATGGCGTATGGTTCGCTGGCCTACGGCATGCTCAGCGGCGCGTTCCATGCCGACATGCAGTTCGACGAAACCGACTGGCGCTCGAAGCGCGGCGTCCTCGGTGGGCTCAACCTGTTCCGTACCATGTTCGGTACCGACCATTTCGCGCGCAATCTGCATGCGGTGGAGGAGCTCAAGGCGCTTGCCGCGAAATACGGCAAGACCTTGCCGCAATTCGCGCTGCGCTGGACGCTCAGCAACAACGCGATCCACACTGGCCTCGTGGGCTTTCGCCGTGCGGCCGAGGTGGAGGAGAATCTCGGCGCGGTCGGCTTCTCGATCTCGCAGGAAGATATGGCAGCGGTCGATGCGATCTTGGCCCGCAATGACGTCGTCACCGAACCGCCCGGTTGGTTGGAGGATGAAACCGCCGCCTGAGGCTGAGACAAGAAAGCAACGGAGGACACACCATGCCGGTCCAGCGTTTTGCCGCGATGACCAAGGACTTCGCCACGTTCGACTGCGACGCGCATGTCACCGAGCCGCCGCTGATCTGGGAGCGCGCCGCCGAGTACCTCACCCGCGAGGAGATGCAGGCGTTACGCTCGACGATCTGGTGGGATGAAGAGAGCCGGCAGCTTATCGTCAATGGCAGGGCCGGCGTCGGCATCGGCTCACCGAGGCGCGGCGGCATTCCCGGTACGATGCGGGTGATCTCCAATGCCGGCCCGGGTGTGAAGCACGACATCCAGCGCGCGCTGAACGTGCGCAATCTCAAGGCCGGGACCGCGTTGACGCAGGAGCAGGTCGGCTATATCGATTTCGCCGGCTCCTATGAACCCGAGCCGCGCCTGCGCGACATGGACGTGCAGGGGATCGATCAGGTGATGATCATCCCGACGGATATCGACACCTATCCCTGGTTGCTCGATGCCGTCGGTGCGAAGGCTTTCTGCAAGGCATACAACCAGTGGGCCTACGAATATACGAAGGCCGATCCGGACCGTCTGTTCTTCGCCGCGCTCCTGCCAATGCAGAACGCGCAGTTTGCGGTACAGGAGGTACATCGCGTGGCTGCGCAAGGCTGCCGGGTCGCGCTGGTGCGCCCGACCGATGCGATGGGTAACTATCCGCTGCAGCCGAAGTACGAGCCCGTCTGGAACGCGCTGGAAGAGACCGGCATGGTGTATGGGATGCATCCGTTTCCTGCCGGCGGCGCGCTGAAGCCGGCCGGATATACGGAGCAGTATTCCGGCGCGGAACTGATTCGCCGGACCATCTCCGCGTCGGGCATCCCGCACTCCTTTTTGACCAACGTGCAGAACTTCCAGTCAGAGGCTTCACTGTGGGTCACCACCGCGCTGATGACGGGATTGTTCGAACGCCATCCGAAGCTGAAGGCGGCGGTGTTCGAGGCGTCATCCACCTGGCTCAGCTTCCTGCTCGACGAGTGCGACAAGGCGTACCGGCTCTATCGCAATGAGCGCAAGCTGCCGCCGCTGAAGCGTCTGCCGAGTGAGACCTTCTTTGAACACTGCATGACTGGGTTCGAGGGTGACGAAGCGCCGCCGCCGCGTTTTCCCGAATTCTACAGTGACATCCTCATCTGGTCATCCGACGTTTATCACCACGATGGTGACGATGCCTGGCGTGCGATGGAAACGATGCAGGAATACGCTCTGCCGATCATCGATCAGGCCAAGTTCCTCGGCGGCAACGCGCGTCGCCTCTACCGGATCGATCCGCCGAAGAAGCTCATCCGCGACCGCGTCACCCAGATCGAGCGCCCCAACTGGTGGCCGACGGAAGAAGAGGTGAAGGCGGCACTCGCAGCCGATGCTTCGGTCACCGTCTGGTAACAACCCTCTCAGCAGATTGGCCGCGAACCATGACAACGATCTCCAGGCACGTCGCCGTGTTCGACAGTGACTCCCATGTCGTTGAGCCTCCCGAGCTTTGGGAGAAGTATCTTGATCCCGAGTTCCGTGTCCTCGGCAAACAGGCGCTGTGGCGACACGAGGGCGAGACGAATTCGTATCTCAAGATCAATGGCGAAGTCGTGCGCGACACGATGAACTCCAACCTGCCGCGCCACGCCATCTGGCGCCCGGGCATGAGCTGGGACTCGGTCGGGGAACTTGATGCGAGCGTGCGTCACCCGATGAACGAGAGTGCATGGAACGCGCGAACCCGGCTGGCGGACATGGATGCGATGGGCATCGATCAGGCGTTCCTGTACCCGACCTGGTTTGCCGAGGGATTTCACCTGGTCACGGATCCGGACACCGCGTATGCGCTGGCACGCGCCTACAATGACTGGATCGCGGATTTCTGCCGTGCCGACCCTCGCCGAACTCTATGCCGCCGCAATGCTGCCGCTGCAGGACATGGACTACACACTCGCGGAACTGCGCCGCGTCGCCGGCATCCCCTGCTTCCGCGGCGCATTCATCCGTCCCATGTTCTTCCAGGAGCATTACTTCACCAGCCCGTATTTCGATCCGTTGTGGGCTGAGCTTGAACATGTTGGCCTGGTCGCCGCGGTGCATCCGACCGCCGGTCTTTGGAATCCGGAATGGACATCGCATGGGCAGTTCGTCGAAAAGGTGAAGAACCGGGCGGGCCAGGCACCGCTGCCGGCTGGCGGTGGCGGTCCGTTCTCGGGCGGCGGCGCCGGTCTGGCCAGCACGTCCTTCTTCACGGCATTCCCGCAACTCGGACATCCCATGGCGCCGATCCTGTCCCATTGGCTGGACAACCACATGTTCGTCGCCTCAGTGCTGATCGGCTTTACCGTCATGCAGCGTTTCCCGGCGATGAAGGTCGTTGTTGCGCATGGCAAAGCGTC
Source organism: uncultured Alphaproteobacteria bacterium (assembly GCA_963799415.1). Lineage (GTDB taxonomy): Bacteria > Pseudomonadota > Alphaproteobacteria > Acetobacterales > Acetobacteraceae > JAMXLO01. Next base: position 16,340 of record CAWCXI010000021.1, read on the forward strand.
ATGGATGGAGGAGGTGCTGGAGAAAATGGAAGCCTCCTCCCGCGTCATCCCGCTGCTTCACAAGTATCCGGTGCGCACCGATACCGAGGAGATGTGGGAAGCGGGCAAGGTGATGCTCGGCTTTGACGCGGAGGAACGGCTGATCCAAAGGCTGCCGCACGACTTTGCCGAGAAGATTGTCTGGGGCTCACGATACCCGCAGCACGACACGACCTCCGCCCATGACGCGATCGCGACGCTAGCGCGGGCCAATGTGCCGGAGGACATCATCGCGCGCATGATGGGCGGCAACGCCGCGGTGCAGTTCGGTGTCCATCTGCTGGAGTTGGCAGATCACTGAGGCGGCGCAGGGGCTAATCGAGGAGGAGAGTTCCCATGGATGTAGGAATGATGATGGCTTTCACCAGCTACGGCTGGCAGGGCTGCTCCGACGCGCAGGTATGGGATGAGGAGTTACGGCTCGCGCGGCTTGCCGCCGATCTGGGGTTCGACTGCCTCTGGTCGGCCGAACACCACTTCAACGACTACTCGTTTGTACCCGACAACATCCAGCTCATGTCATATCTGACGGGCGTCTGTCCGAACATCGATCTCGGAACCGCCGCCGTGATCCTGCCTTGGCACGATCCGCTGCGCGTCGCTGAACAGGCGTCGGTGCTGGACTATCTGAGCAAGGGCCGCTTTCGCTTTGGTATGGGCCGCGGGCTCGCCCGCCGCGAGTTCGCCGCGTTTCGTCTCAGCATGGACGAATTGCGCGGGCGCTTCGACGAGGCGGCACCGATGATCGTCAATGCCCTGAAAACCGGCTTCATGGAAGGAGACGGCCCCTACTACAAACAGCCACGCATCGAAATTCGCCCTCGTCCGCAGCATTCCTTCGATGGGCGTATCTATGCAGTGGCATCGAGCGAGGATTCTGTTGCGTCAGCCGCCAGGCTTGGTGCTCACATGGTGATGTTTGCCGACCGGCCGTGGGAGATGCGCCTGCCCGTGATCGAGCGTGGTCGCGAATTGCATCGACAGTTCCATGGCACCGAACCGCCTCACATCATGATGACCGAGTTTTGCATCTGTGGAACCGATCTCTCCAAGACGGAGGACGAGGCGCGTCAGTTCCAAGGAAAGTTCGTTGAAAGCAACTTCTATCACTATGAGTTCCTGGGTGAGCACTTCAAAACCGTGAAGGGCTACGATGCCTATCAACAGAAGGCCGAGATCGCTCGGAAGGGCGGCCTGGAGGGTGCGGTGGCCGGTTTCATGCAGGCCGCGAGTTGGGGAACACCCGAAAAAATCCTGCGCGGGCTGGAGGCGCGCCGTGACCTCGTTGGCGATTTCGAACTCAATGTTGCCTTTCGCTTTGGCGGCACTCCATTCGACGTTTGCGAGCGCAGCCTAAGGCTCTTCGCGGCAGAGGTCCTGCCGGTTCTGAAGTCCTGGAAGCCGGGCGCTGCCAGGAGGAAAGCCGCGTAGGTCGCTGTGGAGGGCCCGTAAACTCCATCAGTCGGCGGAACTGAGCGGCTGATCAACCGCGTTTTGCCATGTCCGCCGGTTTCGGCGTCGGCATGGATATCACATGCGGAACCGAACGATTGCCCTGCGTTGGCACCGTGCGAATAATAGGCCATGTCTTGCACATCCAACGAAAGGCAGCAGCCATGGAGACGCCAGGAAAGATTGCCGTTATCACGGGAGCCGGTAGCGGCATCGGGCGTGCGACTGCACTTGCGCTGCTGGCGGACGGGTTTTCGGTCGTGCTGGCCGGGCGTCGCCGCGAAATGCTCGAAGAGACGGCCGCACTGGCCAAGGCTACTTCGCCACGGATGCTTGTTGTGCCAACCGATGTCTCCGACCCTGCCGCGATCGCGTCTTTGTTCGATACGGTCAAGGCGACATATGGCCGGATCGATTTGCTGTTCAACAACGCGGGCATCAGCACCCGCAACATCCCGATCGAGGATCTGACGCTCGAGCAATGGTCGAACGTCGTCGCGGTAAATCTGACTGGTTCGTTTCTCTGTGCGCAGCACGCGTTCCGCATGATGAAGAGCCAGCAGCCGCGTGGTGGGCGCATCATCAACAACGGGTCGGTCTCGGCTCATGTGCCGCGCCGCAACTCGACTCCCTACGCCGCGACCAAGCACGCGCTGACTGGGCTGACCCGGTCATTGTCGCTTGATGGGCGTGAATACGACATCGCCTGCGGCCAGATCGACATCGGCAACGCCGCGACCACACGGAACGAAGACACAGCACGAGGTCGTCTGCAAGCCAGCGGCAAGGTCGAGGCAGAAGCACGCATCGACGTGAACGATGTCGCCCGCGGAGTTGCCTATATGGCCAGCCTTTCGCTCGAAGCGAATGTCCAGTTCATGACCGTGATGGCGACAAAAATGCCCTATATCGGTCGAGGTTGACGGCTGCGAGAAGCGGCCGCGGGAGCATTGGCACTAAGGCCTATGCGGCCCGGAGTAATGGCAGGGGAGGTAGACGGTGGAAGCAGGGTTCCTTGGTGTCGGGAACATGGGACTGCCCATGGCGACCAGGCTACTGGACGGCGGACATCGCTTGACAGTGCACGACATTCGCGAAACGGCGATGCAACCCTTGCTGGACCGGCAGGCGCGACGCGCCGCATCGCCAAGGGAGCTCGCAGACCAGTGCGAGATTGTCTTCGTCTCTCTGCCCACACTGGCGGCGTTCCGCACGGTCATGTTCGGCGAGGATGGCCTCATCTCCGGGAAGGCGATGAAGCTGCTGGTCAATACCTGCACCGTCGGTGTTCCGTTCGTGAAGGAGATCGAACAAGCCGCGGCCGCGCGCGGCATCACGGTGGTCGATTGCCCGATCTCGGGCGGCCCGCCGGGCGCGCGGGCCGGCACGCTGTCCGTCATGGTCTCTGGCGAACCCTCTGCGGTGGAGCGACTGCGGCCGATGATCTCGCTGTGGGGGCGTACACTCACCGTCGCCGGCGATAAGCCGGGCGCAGCGCAGGTGCTCAAGCTGACCAACAACATTCTCTCTGCGGTCGCCCTGGCGGCGACGGCAGAGGCATTCGTCATGGGTGCCAAAGGCGGCCTCGATCCCGAGGTGATGCTCGCCGCCATCAACGCCGGCAGCGGACAGAACAGCGCCACACAATCAAAATTTCCTGACGCGGTGTTGACGCGCAGCTTCGATTTCGGTGCGGAGATGCACATCCTGATGAAGGATATCGACCTGGCGATCGCTCAGGGCGAGGAACTCGGCGTACCGATGTGGGTGTGCCAGGCGGCGCGGCTGGTATTCAAGCACGCCATGTTCAAAGGCGCGGCCAAGGAAGATTTGACCGCGATCGTGAAATACCTGGAGCGTGACGCCAACTTTGAATTGCCTAAGACGCGCTGAGGACCAACGAGGGGGAACGGACATGCAGCCTGGCAAGCGGCTTATCGACAAGGTGGCGATCGTCACTGGCGGCGCCTCCGGCATCGGTGCCGAGACGGCGCGTGTATTCGCCATGCATGGCGCTACCGTGGTACTCTGCGATGTGCAGGACGAGCTTGGTAGCGCGGTGGCGACGGAGATCGCTGATGCCGGCGGCGCCGCCGAATACCGCACGCTCGACGTCTGCAGTGAGCAGCAATGGCTGACCCTGGTCGCTGACACCGAACGCAAACATGGCAAGATCAACATTCTCGGCAACATTGCCGGTATCTCGGGCCGACCGGCCGGCATGACGGTTCAGACCGGCAACATCGCCGGCGTCGCATTGGCCGAGCAGACGCTGGAAAGCTGGAACCGCATCATGGAGGTGAACGCCACGGGCGTGTTCCTGGGCACCAAGAGTGTGATCCCCGCCATGCAGCGGGCCGGCGGGGGATCGATCATCAATATCTCCTCGATCTGCGGGATCGTCGGCTCGTTCGCCAACGCTGCCTATCATGCATCGAAAGGCGCAGTGCGCATCTTTGCGAAGTCGGCGGCAATCCAATATGCGAAGAACCAGATCCGAGTGAATTCCATCCACCCCGGCTTTGTCGATACACCGATGGCGCGGCCGGGCCTATTGGGCAACGAGAGCGGCAAGGCACGGATGGACGCGACGCCGCTTGGGCGGTTTGGCAAGCCGATCGATATTGCCATGGGCTGCCTTTACCTCGCGTCCGATGAAGCGTCCTGGGTAACGGGAAGCGAACTCGTCATCGATGGCGGCATGACGGCGAACTGAGTGGAGGGCGGGTCAACAGCACCACAGCTTGCAACCTACGGCGGCAATGTTAGCTTCCATCAAAACATGGAGGAAACGCAGCCCATGCTAAAATTGACCAGGCGCCGGGCCGGGGCCATTGCTGGCGCCTCGATTCTGCTTCCCCGTTTCGCCAAGGCCGCCGAGATCAACTGGAAGTTCACCAGCTCGCAGGCCGCCACGCATCCGTCGACGATCCGCTACATAGAAGCAGCGGAGCGGGTTAAGCAGAAATCCAACGGCCGGTTCGAGATCACCGTCTTCCACTCCGGCCAACTCGGTACCGACCTCGACACCTTCACCCAGGTACGCATCGGCGGCGTGCAGATGATGGTACTGTCGAACCTGCTGACCGCCACCGCAGCACCGCTTGGTTCGCTGCCGAGCATGCCGTTCGGCCTGAAGGACTACAACGCGATCTGGCAGGCGATGGATGGCAAGGTCGGCAAGCTGCTGCGTGCAGATCTGGAAAAGGCGGGTTATCTGACGACGGACAAGATCCTGGACAGCGGCTTTCACCAGATGACATCCTCGTCGAAGCCGATCAACACGGTCGCGGACATGCAGGGCTTCAAATTGCGCGCCCCGCCGAGCCCGCTGATCGTCTCGACCTGGCGCGCGATAGGCGCCGCGCCTACGACGATGAATTTCTCCGAACTCTATACCGCGCTGCAGACCGGTGTGGTCGAGGGTCAGGAAGGGCCGCTCGTCTATATCCGGACCAACCGGCTGTTCGAAGTGCAGAAGTATCTGTCCCTGACCAGCCATATCTGGGACGGTTGGTACACGCTCATCAATCCACGCGCTTTCGGCCGGCTGTCAAAGGACATGCAGGATCTGGTCATGGACAGCTTCAATCAGGCGGGTGTCGATGAGCGCAACGACATCGCCGGCCTGATCGAGCAGACCAAGGTCTTCCTGGCGGAGAAAGGCATGATCGTCAGCACGCCGCCCGACCTGGCTCCATTCCGCCAGAAGCTGAAGGATGCCGGTCTCTATAAGGAGTGGAAGGAAAAGATGGGACCCGAAGGCTGGGCCCTGCTGGAGGAGATCAGCGGTCCGCTGGCCTGACCCGCCCGCAGCAGCGATCCTGAAGATCGTGTGTCCATGGACTCCATGACCAGTCCGCGCCCGCCGGCGGTGCACAGCCCCGTTGCGGCGACCGCGCGTGCAATTGAGCGGCCGCTCATGCGCTGCCTTGAGTGGCTTGCCGCCGCACTGGTGGCGGCGGATATCCTCATCCTGCTGATCGGCGTCGTCGCCCGCTATGCATTCCGATCACCGCTGATATGGACAGACGATCTCGCGCAGGCCGTGTTTCTCTGGCTCGGCATGATCGGCGCGACTGTGGCGCTGAACCGAGGCGAGCATATGCGCATGACGGCGCTCATCGTCAGGGCGCCACCGAGACCGCGACAAGGCCTCGAAGCGTTTGCAGCGGCGGCGGGCTTGCTGTTCCTGGCCGCGGTGATCCAGCCCGCCATCGAATACGTGCAGGAAGTGACCCGGATCGAAATCCCAGGTCTGGGAATCTCCAAGGCCTGGCTGACGATGCCACTGCCTTGTGGATTTGCCTTGATGATCATCGTCGGCGTCATCAGGCTGTTCCGTGCCTTCCCGCTCGGCATTGCGTTCCTGCTGATCGGCCTGGCAGCGGCGACGGCATTGTTCACTCCGATGGCAGAGCCGTGGCTGGAGAGCCTCGGAAATCTGAACCTGATCCTGTTCTTCATCGGACTCGTCGGCGCGACGGTGCTTGCCGGTGTGCCAATCGCCATTGCATTTGCAGTCGGCACCTTCGCCTACATGGTGTTCACCACCGACGTGCCTATGCTGCTGTTTGTCGGTCGGTTCTATGAGGGCATGTCGCACCTGATTCTGCTGGCGGTGCCATTGTTTGTCTTCCTCGGACTGCTGATTGAGATGACCGGCATGGCGCGCGCGATGGTCGATTTCCTGGCCTCGCTGCTGGGCCACGTCCGTGGTGGCTTGTCCTACGTCCTGGTCGGCGCGATGTATCTCGTGTCAGGCATTTCAGGCTCGAAGGCTGCCGATATGGCGGCCGTGGCGCCGGCGCTGTTTCCCGAGATGATCAAGCGCGGATCGGAACCCGGCGATCTGGTGGCATTGCTGTCGGCCACCGGTGCGCAGACCGAAACCGTGCCGCCCAGCCTGGTACTGATCACGATCGGCTCGGTCACCGGCGTGTCGATCGGCGCGCTGTTCACTGGCGGATTGCTGCCAAGTCTGGTGCTGGCCGTCGGCCTGTGCCTTGTGATCCGGCGGCGCTATCGCCATCAGGATATGTCGGGGATTCGCCGCGCGAGCATGTCCCAGGTGGCGCGCGCCTTCGTTGTCGCGGTACCGGCGCTGGCGCTGCCTTTCGTTATTCGCTTCACCGTGGTGGAGGGTGTAGCCACCGCGACCGAGGTGTCCACCATAGGCATCGCCTACACCATCGTCGTCGGCCTACTGATCTACCGCCAGTTCAACTGGTCGCGGATTGTGCCGATGCTGGTGGAGACCGCATCGCTCTCTGGCGTCATCCTGCTAATCCTTGGCGCAGCAACCGCGATGGCATGGGCGCTGACCCAGTCTGGCTTTTCGCAGCAGCTCGCATCTGCGATCGCCGTACTGCCTGGCGGCAAGTTTACGTTCCTGGCGGTGTCGATCGTGGCGTTCGTGGTCCTCGGCAGCGTGCTGGAGGGAATTCCGGTCATCGTGCTGTTTGGACCACTGCTGTTCCCTATCGCGGAAAAGCTGGGCATCCACGAAGTCCACTACGCGATGGTCACAGTGTTGGCGATGGGCATTGGGCTGTTCGCACCCCCCTTCGGTGTTGGCTTTTATGCCGCAGGTGCCATCGGTCGCATCGACCCCAACCTTGGTATACGGCCGATTCAGGCGTACCTGCTCGCTATGCTCGTCGGCCTGGTCGTGGTGGCGGCCATACCTTGGGTGTCGATCGGCTTCCTGTAATCAGCGGACCAGCGACACAGGCTGCGGCCGGCAAAACGCCGGTGATCCCGCCGCGGACCACCAGTCCTGGCCACGCTTCGCGCGAAGCGCATTCAATCTACTCCTCCGTGGCCTCTGTGGCCCTCCGCCTGCCTCCGTGTTGAAAAAAATTCCAACAGCCCGCTCAAGCGCCGCGAGGAAGTCGCAGGCTTGAGACCCCTTCCACTGCGGTGCACAATTCAACCGCCGCAATTTCAGGGACACCGGAATGCCAGCCTCCCACCGCTATCGTATCGGTTTCGACATCGGCGGCACCTTCACCGACTTCATCCTGCTCGATACGCAACGCAACGAAATCCGCCTGCACAAGTGCCTCACCACGCCGCACGACCCCTCGGTCGGCGCGCTTGAAGGTCTCACCGAACTGCTGCACGCCGCCCAACTCACCCTCGCCGACATTGGCGACGTGGTCCACGGCACCACCCTGGTCACCAACGCCCTCATCGAGCGCACCGGTGCGCGCCTCGGCCTCATCACCACGCGCGGCTTCCGCGACATCCTCGAGATGGGCACCGAGCAACGCTACGACATCTACGACCTGTTCCTCCGCTTCCCCGACCCCTTGGTCCCCCGCCGCCATCGCCTGGAAGTAGCGGAACGCATCGACCGGGACGGCAACGTGCTGCTGCCGCTCGACCCGGACGAGGTGCGCGCCGCGGCACAGCGCCTGATCGCCGAAGGGATCGAGGCGATCGCCATCTGCTTCCTGCACGCCTACTGCAATCCAACGCACGAGCAACAGGCGGCGGCAATGATCCGCGCGGCATTCCCCGACATCGCGGTCTCCATCTCGTCCGACGTGGTGGCCGAGCTGTGGGAGTACCAGCGCTGCAACACCACCTGCGCCAACGCCTATGTGCAGCCGCTGATGGGCCGCTATATCGCCAAACTGGAGCGCGAACTGCACGCCCGCGGCTTTCGCGGCGATCTGCGCTTCATGCACTCGGCCGGTGGCCTGCTGTCGCCGGAGACCGCGCGCGACTTCCCGATCCGCATGCTTGAGAGTGGCCCCGCCGGCGGCGGCCTCGCCACGGCATTCTTCGGCGAGGCAGCCGGCCATGCGGACGTGATCTCGTTTGACATGGGCGGCACAACAGCGAAAGCGTGCCTGATCCAGGATGGCCGCGCCGAGATCGCACCGATGATGGAAGCGGCACGCGTGCACCGCTTCAAGAAAGGCTCCGGCCTGCCGATCAAGGCGCCGGTCATCGACATGATCGAGATCGGCGCAGGCGGCGGCTCGATCGCCTCGATCGACGAGGTGGGGCTGCTGCGCGTCGGTCCGCATTCGTCGGGGGCCGATCCGGGTCCTGCGTGCTACGCGCGCGGTGGCACCGAACCCACGGTGACCGACGCCAACCTGCTGCTCGGTTACTACGATCCGGGCTTCTTCCTCGGCGGCCGCATGGCACTGGATCGCGACGCCGCCGAACGCGCGCTGCACAACGTCGGCGCGACGCTCGGCCTCAGTGCGACCGACACCGCGTGGGGCATTCACCGCATGGTGGTGGAGAACATGGCCGCAGCGGCGCGCATCCACATCGTCGAGAAGGGCAAGGACCCGCGTGCCTACGCGATGGTCGGGTTCGGCGGTGCCGGTCCCGCCCATGCCGCCGAAGTGGCGCGAGTGCTCGGGGTAAGGCAGGTGCTGATCCCGCCCGCCTCAGGTGCCGCATCGGCGCTGGGCTTTCTCGCGGCTCCGCTGTCATTCGAACAGGTGCGCAGCCATCCCGTGCTGCTCGACGCGCCAGGCGCGGCCGCGACCATCGATGCGATCCTCCGCGAACTCACCGAAACCGCACGCGCACGGCTTGCCGACGAAGCGGAGGTGGTGACCGAACGCCTGGCCGACATGCGCCTCGAAGGCCAGATGCACGAGATCAGTGTGGCCCTGCCGGACGGCCCGATCACCGACGCGACGATGCGCGCAATTCGCGAGGCATTCGCCACTGCCTACGCCGCGCGATATACGTCTGTATATTCTGGTGTCGGCGTCATGGCAGTCTCGTTCCGGGTGCGCTGCCGCGGTCCGTTGCCGCAGCTTTCGCTTACCGAGGCCGGCGCCCGACCCGTCGGAGCGGCGCAGAAGGGAACGCGTGCGGCCTGGTTCGACGGTGGCTTCGTCGATACGTCCGTCTATGACCGCTACGCGCTGGCGCCCGGCGCACGCATCGCCGGCCCCGCGATCATCGAGGAACGCGAGGCAACCACCGTCATCCCGCCCGGCGATACCGTCAGTGTGGACGCGACCGGCACTCTTGCGATCGACATCGGCCTTGCCGCCGCTCCTGTCGCGCTTGTCACTGCGGATACGCCGATCGAACAGGCCGCTGCGCTGATCGAGGCCGATCCCGTTTCACTCGAAATCATGTGGAGCCGTCTCGTCACCGTGGTCGAGGAAATGTGGCACACCATCTGCCGCACCGCCTTCTCGCTGATCGTCTCCGAGGCACAGGACTTCGCCTGCGATCTGCTCGACGCGCGTGGCGATTCGCTCGCGCATTCGCCGCGCGCCATGCCGGTGTTCAACCTGACCCTGCCGCGCGCAGTGAAGGCGCTGCTGGAGAAATTCCCGCCCGAGACGTTGAAGCCTGGCGACGTTCTGGTCACCAACGATCCATGGCTCTGCGCCGGCCACCTGTTCGACATCGCCGTCGTCACACCGGTATTCCGAAACGGCGCGCTGGTGGCGCTCACCGGTACGGTCGGCCATGTCGGCGACATCGGCGGCACCAAGGATTCCTTGCGCGCCCGCGAGATCTACGAGGAAGGCATCCAAATCCCGCCGATGATGCTGTATCGCGCAGGCGTTCCCAACGACGACCTGTTCACCCTGATCGCCGAGAACGTGCGCAAGCACGAGGAAGTACTCGGCGACATCCACTCCTTCATCGCCGCCAACGCACTCGGCGCCGAACGGCTGCTGGCGTTCATGGACGAGTACGGCATGCACGATCTGCGCGCGCTCGCGCACGTGGTGCAGACGCGCGCCGAGAAAGCCATGCGCGATGCGATCCGTGCGCTGCCGGACGGTGTTTATCAGTCGGAAATCTGGAACAACCCGCTCGGCGAGCGCCTGCACTACCCACTGAAGCTCACCGTGCAGGGCGACGCTATCGAACTCGACTTCGAGGGCGCGCCCGCCCAACTCCCCCAGGGCGGATTGAACTGCACCTACAGCTACACCGCCGCGCACGCGACCTATCCGATGAAGTGCATCCTCAGCCCACAGGTGCGCAGCAATGCTGGCTGCTACCGACCGTTCACCGTCAAGGCACCAAAAGGCTCGATCCTCAACTGCGACAAGCCGGCGTCCGTGAACCTGCGCACCCGCGTCGGCTGGTATATCGCGCCCAATATCTTCCGCGCCCTCGCCGATGCCGCACCGGCGCAGGTGCAGGCCGCCACCGGACTGCCGGTCGCCATCAACATCTACGGCCGCGAGGCGAACGGCATCGTCTACGCCGACCACTTCTTCATGGGCGCCGGCCAGGGCGCATCGCAGCACGGCGACGGCAAGTCCGCGCTGCTGTATCCCACCTCGGCCGCCAACACCTCGGTCGAGCTCATGGAAGTCCGGGCACCGGTGCTCGTGCTGGAGAAATCCTTCGTCACCGATTCCGGTGGCCCCGGCGAACATCGCGGCGGCTGCGGCGTGCGCACGCGCCTGCGCAAACTGCGCGACGACGGGCTGCCGACCTTGGCGTCGGTCTACCCAGAAGGCGTCGGCGTCACGGTCGAAGGCCTGCACGGCGGTCTGCCAGGCGGCGGCGTGCGCGGCGTGGTGCTCGATCCGGACGGCAACGTGACGCACGATTGCGGCACCGGCGAACTCGTCACATTGACGCGCACCGACCAGATCGTCGAAGTCCGATTGGCGGGAGGCGCCGGCTTCGGCGATCCACGCGCGCGACCCGCCGCGCTGGTGCAACAGGACGTGGCAGAAGGCATCGTCTCGCCTGAAGCCGCGAACCGCGACTACGGCTTGCCGACAGCCGCCAAAAACGCGGCCGAATAACACCAACTTATCCCCTCCCCTTGCGGGAGGGGGCAGGGGGCGACGCCAACTATCTGCACCGCCTCTTCCCAACATTGCGGGGGCACACAATGAGCGATCTGGCGACCGACCGACCAACCACCGCGCCCCGCGCGTCCCGCATTCACCCCCGCTTCTTCGAACTGTTCTCACTCCTGCTGATCGCCCCCCTCTGCGTCGTCGGTGCGATCATCGGCGTGCAGCTCATCGTCACCCTCGGCATCACCGCCAACACATCGCTGATCGGCGCGCTCGCCGGCATGGCACTCGCCCGCATCCCACTTGCCGCGTTCGCGCGCTATCGCTCCGTCCACATGCAGAACCTGGCGCAGAGCGCCATCTCCGCGGCGACCTTCGGTGCTGGCAACGCATTGATGCTGCCGATCGGCATCCCCTTCGTGCTCGGCCGCCCCGACCTGGTGCCCGCGTTGTTCGCCGGAGTGTTCATGGCGATGCTGGTCGACGGCTATCTGCTCTACCGCATGTTCGATTCCGAGGTGTTCCCCGCCACCGCCGCCTGGCCGCCCGGCGCCGCCGCAGCCGAGGCAATCCGCGCCGGCGACGAAGGTGGGCGGAAAGCGGTAATCCTGGGCGCCGGCGTCATCGTCGGCATCGCCGGCAATTGGTTGATCGCGCCCGCAGTCATGTCGGCATTCGGCGTTGCCTTCATTGGCAACATCTGGGCGCTGACCATGTTCGGTATCGGCCTGCTGATCCGCGGCTATTCGACGCTGCTGTTCAACCACGCCTGGTTCGCCTCGTTCATTCCCGGCGGCGACATCGCCAAAGCCTATGCGCCGCACGGCATGATGGTCGGCGCCGGCATCGTGGCACTCATCCAGGTGGCCATCACCATTATGCGCCGAAGCAGGGTGCACGCGCACTCCGCCGGTGCCATGCGCACGCCAGCCGAGGTGAGACGCTCGATCGGTCTGGGCAGCCTGGTATATCTGCTGATCGCCGTGGTGATCGCCACCTTGGGCGGTCTCGTAGCACAGCTACCGGTCGGCATGCTGGTCGCATTCCTGATCTACGCAGCATTCGCCGCACTGATGCACGAGCTGATCGTCGGCCTGGCCGCGATGCACTCCGGTTGGTTCCCTGCCTTCGCGGTGGCATTGATCACGCTGGTGATCGGCATGCTGATCGGCTTCCCGCCGGTGGCGCTTGCGCTGCTGGTCGGCTTCTCCGCCGCCACCGGTCCGGCCTTCGCCGACATGGGCTACGACCTCAAGGCCGGCCACATGCTGCGCGGCTACGGCAGCGACCCGGCGTTCGAGCGCGACGGCCGCCGTCAGCAGCTTTTCGCCGCGATGTTCGCGTTCGTGATTGCCGGCGTGGTTGTACTGATCGCTTATCCCGGCTTCTTCGCGCAGAACCTCGTCGCACCGGTCGACCGCGTCTACGTCGCGACGATAAAGGCCGGCGCCTCGGCGGAGGTCGCATGGTCACTGGTCGAGTGGGCAATTCCAGGCGCGATCATCCAATATCTCGGCGGCCCACGCCGGCAGCTCGGTATTTTGTTGGCAACCGGACTGCTGATCCCGTTCCCGCTTGCCGGCTGGGCCGTGCTGATCGGCATCGCTTGCCGCATCCTGTGGGAACGCTTCGCCAAGGCCGAAGGCATGGAGGTATTCGGCGCCGGCGTCATCGCCGGCGATGCGTTGTTCGCATTCTTCACCTCCACCTGGAAGGCCGCATTCCGCTAGCCGCAGCAGGCGCAGTCATTACGAGTTCCACACCCGCCTGGCGGCGGACCCGCGCTGGATGAAACCGGCATTCGTCATGGCCGGCGAAGGCCAGCCATCCACGGCTTCCCTTGATGCACGAGGTACAGTCTGCTCGTGGTTTCTTGTTAGGAGCCAAGCGGTCCCGGACGTGATCCGGGAAGCAATCACCGTCAAAGCGAGTCGATGCAGGGATGACCGGCCCTTTCCACCAGTTCGTCTGCTTCCTCCGGCACGCCCTCTGCCAGTCGGGCGGCCGCAACGAACGGTAGCCAACTCGAAATCCTCTCCAGGCTCTCGTCGCTGACGGCGACGTAAGCAGCAACATAGGCGGCCGCAATTTCCGGGAACATGCACCTGATCAGCACATACGAACGGCAAACATCGGCTGCGGGGTCCCCCCGTGTTGCATCCAACCAGTCCACAAGGGTCTCGTGACCAGGCGATCCTAATAAATTCAAAGGATGAAAATCACCGTGGCACAAACGGTCGCCATCCGGCATACCCGCGAGACGGTTCAACAGAGTATTCTTTTGCGTTTCGCCCAAAACCGTCACCTGCCTGATATTGGCCTCGAGCCTCATCTTCAGACTACCAAGCTGCGTCGCCTGGTGACCGTGTACACGCTTCTGCAACAGTGCCATCCGCTTCAGATATTGCGCCACAAGTTCGGGTTGGCGACGCATGGTCTCTCCAAAAGACGGCCCTTCGGCCCGCGTCATGACGATCCCCCACCTACCTTCAATCCGCCGAACACCGCGCACCTGGGGCGCGGGCAGTCCGAAGTCTTCGACCAAAGCCAGGGTTGCAGCTTCACGAAACGCCGAGCGCTTGGGCGCGGTGGTCCTATGGAGCTTCAAAACATCTGACCCAAACTCGAAGACTTCTGCCTCTTTGCCCGTGCCGAGAATACGACCCAAAACCAACTTGCTCATGGTGCTCTGCCCAGTGACCGACTGTCACCCACTTCTGCATCAGCTCTTCGCGCTCTTCACCGTTGCCTGGAAGCCCGCATTCCATTACGCAGCGGTCATTGCGAGTTCCACACCCGCCTGCCGACGGACAAGTAATCGTCATGGCCGGCGAAGGCCAGCCATCCACGTCTTCCCTTGATGCGCGCGGTACAGTCTGCTCATGGTTTCTTGTTAGGACGATACCCTGACGGCGACGCGGCGTCAGCTTGCGTAAGCATCCGGCAAGACATACGCTAGGCCAAGCCTAACAATAAAAAACGGGGTATCCGATGAGCAGCCATAGGATGCTGACGATTGCGATTTTTGCCGGCGTGTTTGCCGTCGCGGGCGGCTGGGCCATGTCCGCGCAGGACAAGTACACCGTGAAAGTGCCAAATGGCCTAGCGTTCTCCGAGTTCAGAGGATACGAGGATTGGCAGGTTGTCTCCATCAGTCATGACAACGGCCTGCTGGCGGCAATACTCGCCAATCCTGTGATGATCAACGCCTATCGGGCCGGCGCTCCTGGCAACGGCAAGCCGTTCCCCGATGGCTCCAAGCTGGCGAAGATCCATTGGAACCCGAAACAGATGGAGACGTCCCCCGCAGCGACGGTGCCGGGTACCCAGCATGATATGGATTTCATGGTGAAGGACAGCAAGAGGTTCGCGAACAGCGGCGGGTGGGGATGGGCCACGTTCGACTATGACGCTGCAACCGATACGTTCAAGCCCGGCACCTTGGCTGACCATCCACCACAGGCGAACGACGCCAAGTGTGGGTTCGCGTGCCACACCAGCGTGAAGGAAAGAGACTATGTCTTCACGGATTACAGTCACAGGTAAAGCGGTGCCGCGCGAGCGGCGGTGTCAAACCATACGTGCCGATCAAATTTTCTGAGGCGACGAGTTCAAAATGATTGATGAGCAGATCTTGCGGAGTTGCAGTGTCGGCGGCGAGCAAGAGTTCACCCCGCCGTGTTGCCGTTGATGATGTTGCTTTCAAAAGTGGCCGTGGCGCCATTGTCAACAACGGTAACGGTATAGCCGGGTGGATGACTTGGAAACTACTGATAAGGTCGGTTTGTCGCGCTGTTCGATGGAGGAACACCGCAAAGATTTGAGCTGCTGATCCCGTTCCCGCTTGCCGGTCGGCCTTGCCTGCCACATCCTGCGCGAGCGCTCGCCAAGGCCGAAGGCTTGAAGGTCTTCGGCGCCGGTGTCACCGTCGGCGATGCACTGTTCGCGTTCTTCACTTCCACCTAGAAGGCGGCGTTCAGGTAGGATTTTAGGATTTAGAGAATTCGACCACAGATACACACAGATGCGACAGGATACACAGACGCGATTGGCAGATAGATGCCTTTGGCATGATCGTGCCATCAGTCCGCGCCGTTGTGTGTCCCTCATGCTGCTCGTGGCGTTACCCAAATCCGGCATTTTCAACGCTGTTGCTAGTGATGCCGTCTACGTCTATCGCGGAACGCGTAGTGCGCAGGCACCCTCGCGGCTGGAAATTCCTGACGACCCGAATGTTAACTCCGGGCGGCGGTGGTGCAGAGTCATGCCACTGCTTCCACGACCTCGTCTTCGTCCGCTTCGTCTGGAATCTCGTTGCCGGTCTCAGTCTCGGCCACAATCGTCTCCGGCGCGAATGGTGTCTTGTCCACTGCCTTGCCTGTGGCCGAGCCAATCAGTTCCAGCAGCGCGGTGGCGCGCTTCCGGAACATCGCCTCGAAATCATCGGTACGGAGCAGGTCTGGATCGATCGCATGAGTGGCGATCAATGCGTCCATTTGCGCGTCACCGATGCCCGCTTCCCTTTCCAATGCCGGCAGGTACCTTGACGGTGCGTTGCCGCCGATCTTCCGGTTTGTGCGTGCGGAGATCGCCGTCTTGTTGATGATGCAATTCATGCGCCCGGCGCCGATCTTCGCTCCATCGCACCACTTTTTCGGAAAGATGTGGTGAATGTCGGTTGGATCGTCCTGAAAAACGGCGAGCGTGATCGGATTGCCGGTCCGCCAGTCATGCCCGCCCTGTTTCATCATCAGCGCGTATATTCCCTTGTAGGCCGCGCTATTCCTGGTGCGTAGGCTCAAAAGTCGCGTTGGATCGAAACTGGCCTCGGTGATCGTCTCTGGCTCCGGACCGCCATCGATCCAGGCCAGCACCTGCGGCACGTCGCGGGCGAAGCGGCTTTCGGTTGCACCGCCGTACCTCTCGCCTAGCACGCCACACCAGAACCAGCGGTGCAGCTTCTGCTTGATCCCCAGGTCATCCCACCGCGGTCCCAGGTAGGATAGGATGACCGACAACGGCACAAGCTGCGTCTGGTACGGCAGGTCCTCAGCACGATAGATGCACAGTTCGCGGATGAACCGTCCAGACGTGACGAACCCACGCAGCACGGGCTCGCGGGCAGCCAGATAGGCGTCCAGGCTTAGGTTCAATATTGTTTCGCGCGTACAGCTGACTGGCGCTCGAACAGCTTGGTTTCGGCCGTAGGTATGATGCAACGCGACCGCCTGCAGAAAGGCCGTGTTCTCCACGAACTTCAGCACCCGGTGCACCGGTTTACGCAACTCGGGTTGGATGCCAAGCATCATGCGGCCCTTGGCATCGGTTCCCCCCGGACCATTCCAGTCATCGCGCAGTCGGAACTCTCCGACTGCGTAGGTTGCGGTCAGCAGCTCGAATGCCGTCAACACGACGCCGCCTGTGTTCACCTTCTCGAACACATGGCACACAGCTTCCTTCGGGATGCTAGAAGCCAGCGTGATGACCGGTACCTGGTAAGTCACGAACCGCTGGATCACCTCTGCCAGGAACGCCGCGAACAACTGCATCTTGTCCGACGCCCAATTCCAGTGTGCGCCGTATCCTTGTTGCCAGTCGAACGACTCGAACAACGCCGAGCACGGAAACATGCACTGCTCGTATTCCAGCTTTGGCTGTGATAGATCCAGCGCGACTTGCTTCGGGCGCTCAGCCTTGCGGCTCGGCGGCACGCTGACGATCGCTTCCTCCCGCGACTTCCGGCGCTTCCAGGCAGCGGCGCATATTGAAGTAGAGCCAGCACTGCACCGGCTTGGCGCGCTCGTCCTGCGTGCTCACCGGTTGCCCGAGGACGGTCGCCTGGAACAGCGAGGTCAGCCGCTGCTGCCCGTCCAGGATCAGTCGGTCGGCCTGCGTTTCCTTGGGAAAGTGGAGCGGCTCAACGCCTCGCGTCGCCAACTTCATCGCGCCACCGGCTTGGAGCATCATTACTGCACCTACCGGGAAATCGCGCGACACACTGGCGAGGATTCCTCTGATGCGCCCCTCATCCCATACCCAACCGCGCTGGAAATCCGGCAATTGGATGCGCCCCGATTTGAGCGCCTTCAGCAGCTCGCTGAGAAATTCCGGGTTTGTCTGAAACAGGCTCATTTCATTTCTCCGCCGCCTCTAGAGGAGTTGTTCCGGTTCCGGTACCCGTTCGGCGAAGGCCAGGGCCAAATTCGGCGCCACTCGGGCGCCCAAGTCATGCCACTGCACGCTGGCGTTTGCCTTTGCGGCACATCGGCCAAGAATCACGTGGCCGTTCATCTATCCAGACTTCGCCCATCCCGGCATTGACCTGGATCAATAGAACCAGCAAGACCCCGCGAAGCCACGCGTAACAATGTGCATGCCAGCACACTAGGTCATCAAGAATTTGTCGATAAAATCAATATCTTTCGAAAACCAGTGGCGGACGTCCTGACATCGCGGCACGGCGGGGTATCGATGCGCATTGGGCAATTAGTGCTTGCCTGGATAGCAAATCTGTTCCCGGGGACGAGCAGACAGTGTCCCTCAGGGTGCGTCGGTCGAGGATGCACTATCCTTCGATTTGGAAATGCGCCTCGGTCGGTTTCCCCGCGCGGCCGTTGATCGGCAGAATGTCCTGCGGGCACGCAGAGAATGCGACCACCAGATCCATCTCCGCGCGCAGCCGAACATAGCTGCCGGGCGTCGACACCGGCGGTTCGAACGACAACACGCCATCCGCAGTCCAGGGGATATTCATGAACAGGTTGAGCGGGCTCGGCGTCTCCGGCGGCGTCAGACCCAGTTCGCGCAGCCCCTGCGCCAGATTGTCAGTGCAGTTGTCGTGGTATTCGGTGCAGCCGAGCTCTTCGTAGCGATAGCGATCGCACGCGGCCATCAGCGTGTCATGGATGCCGCCCGAATTGTCCTCCAGCACGGTCAGGATCGGTCGCCGATGATTGGTCAGCAGCGCATCGCCGACGCACGGGATCAGCCGGTGCATCGTGGCGCGGCTGTGCTCCATCGACATGAACTCGGCCATGTCGCCGCGATTGAACGCCCAGGTGTCGACCACCTGCTCGCCGTGCGTGTTGATGACGCGGATCACCTGCCCGCTCGCGACGAACGCCGCCTTGCCACGTCGCGCCGGTATCGCAATGGTCGCCATCAGCGCGCCGCCATCACGGCGCACGCGCGGCCGTTCGCGCTCCCCGCGCCAGCGCGAACCAATTGCGGATAACGTCCCGCGGCCAGCGCATCGAGGCTAGAGGCTGGCAGATGCAGCTGCGCGGCATAGTGCCAGGAATACACCAGCGCATCCTGCACGGACGCGCGTGTAAGCAGATGGGATCGCCTCGATGAACATCAGCGGATCGCCGTTGTCGCGCACCGCATCGACCCACTTGCGCAGCCCGCCCTGACCCTGGCCATAGCTGGCCAGTATGCGGATCAGGTCGCCGTCGATCGCGTCGTCGTCCGCCAGCGCCAGCAGGTATTGCTGCCCGATCGCCAGATTGACCGCTGGGTCCTGCAGTTGCTCGGCCTGACCGCCCGCCACCGCCTGCGCCGTGCCGGGCATGATCTGCATCAGCCCGCGCGCCCCGGCACTCGACACAGCCGCCGGATCGAAATTCGACTCACGGCGGACCAGTGCATAGACCAGCGGCGGATCGACCAGGAAGCCGCTGGCAGGCTGCAGCCGCGTGAGACCCGCGCCATTCGGCCGCGCCACGCCTCGCTGCTCGATCTCGCCAGCCAACTGGCCAAAGCCCATCGCGCGCGCGGCCATGACCAGGGAGCGGTCGAACACACCGTCCCGCTGCGTATCCACCCACAGCGCGCGCAGCTCCGCCTCGGCCAGCAGGTTCTCGCCCACCTGAAGCAGGGCGAAGGCGCGGCGGCCCTGAGGCGTCGCCAGCAGCGCGTCCAGGTCTGCGTTGCCGATCGTCCCACTCGGGACGCAGGCGATCGAAGGGCCAAGCGCGCGACGGGCGATCAGGCCATAGAATGTGTCACCCTCCAGCGCGGCGCGACGCATCCAGACGGCGAAGCGGCCACGATCACCGCCGCGCTGTGCCACGTGTCCCGCCCAGAAGGCGCTCGCGGCTCGCAGCGCCGGTGTCGGCGCCGTGCGATAGGCAGCATCGAACAGCCTGGTCGCAGTGTCGGTCTGGCCAAGCCGCACCGCGGCCAGCCCACCGACGAACAGCCCATCGGCATCTGCTGGGGTCTGGGAAGCGGCCATTGCCTCGGCATCGCGATTCTGCACGAACAGCAGGCGAGGCGAGCCCGCCACCCGTCGCACCCCACGCTGCGGCGTCGGCAGCGGATCGGCGACCGCCGCCGTCATGCCCGGCGCCACAAGCTCCAGCAGGGTCCGGATGGCCGGGGCCTCCGGCTGATCGCCGAACCGGGCAAGCCAGCCGGCGAGCTCGGCCGTGCTGACCACGCTGCGCAGATAGCGGTCCGCCAAAATGGCGCCGAGCAGCAAATTGTTCCCCAGCCGCCCCGTCTCGCGTGCGGCATCAGCGACTGAACCGCTATCCTGGAGAAGAAAGATCCTCCGGACCAGGACAGCCTCGGAGGGGGAGAGCGGCTGCGGAAGTCCAACGCCTGACGCGCCGCGCAACCCGAGTCGCGGCACCGCCAGCGCAGTCTGGTCGCCCGTTTCGCCCGTTCTCTGCGCTTGCGCAACAGAATAGCCGCCCATCGCTGCAAGAACAGCGCCGAGCATCCCCGCCCAAATCCCCAGAGCACGGGTCCGTAGTGACCCTCGCCCTCGCATTCATCGCCAATACACGGTGAGATCATGGTTGGCAACACTGGCCCGGATCAAGTCAGGGCGAGACTCCCACGCCAGTCGTTGCATGCACACGTCTGTAGGTGCACCGGCGTGACTGCTGTCCATTGGCGGATTATTTGCTATTACTTGAATAATACACGAATGCAGGAACTTTCCTTTGCGACGACTTGGCGGACCCAGTCAAACATTGACCTCGCCAGTATCGCGACCGCACATCGGCACATGCGCCTGATCCGCCTGACGCTGACCGACTTCCGCAACTACGCCGCCCTGACCTGGCGCCCGGCGGCACGCATCAGCGTGCTGTTCGGCCCGAACGGCAGCGGCAAGACCAACCTGCTGGAGGCAGTCTCGCTGCTGGTGCCCGGCCGAGGCCTGCGCGGCGCGCGCAACGCCGATCTGCCGCGCCATGGCGGCGCCGGCGGCTGGGCGGTCGCCGGACGCTTCGCCACGGCGGATGGCGAGGTCGATATCGGCACCGGACCACGCCAGGCCCGGAGCGGTCCTCGGCCAGAACCCGGAATCGTCGCGTGTTCCGCCTCGACGGCGCCACGCCGCGCAGCCAGGCGGAAATCGCCGCCCGCGTCGCCGCGGTCTGGCTCACGCCGCAGATGGACCGGCTGTTCCAGGAGGGCACCTCCGGCCGCCGCCGCTTCCTCGATCGGCTGGTCTGGGCACTGGAGCCCGGCCACGCGCGCGAGGTCGCCGCATACGATGCCGCCATGGCGCAGCGCAACCGCCTGCTGGCCGACGGCCGCCCGATCCGTCCTGGCTCGCCGGCCTGGAGGACGCCATGGCGCGCCACGCCGTCGCCGCCACCGCGGCGCCGCATGGCCCTGGTGACCCGGATGAACGCCGTGCCGGCGTTTCCGGGCTTCCCGGCGGCCCGCATGACCCTGGCCTGCCCGATCGCCGAACGCCTGGAGGGCGCGCCGGCGCTCGCCGTCGAGGACTGGCTGCGCGCCAGCCTCGCCGCGGCCCGCAGCCGCGACGCCGCGGCTGGTTCCGCCGCGATCGGCGCGCACCGCGCCGACATGGTGCTGGCCGACGCGGCGACCGGCGCGCCCGCGGCCTCGCCAGCACCGGCGAGCAGAAGGCGCTGCTGATCGGCGTCATCCTCCGCCACGCCGCGCTGATCGCCGAGGCGCGCGGCTTCGCGCCCCTGCTGCTGCTGGACGAACCGGCGGTGCATCTCGATCCCGACCGCCGCGCGGCGCTGTTCGCGGCTCTGGCGAAACTGCCGGCGCAGACCCTGATCACCGGCACCGATGCCGAGACATTCCTGCCGCTGGCCGGCATCGCGGAGGGCCTGCGTGTGCATGGCGGAGAATTGCTGCCGGACAGCATTTTCCGCCGCCGGAATCGACTCGATACCCCTGTGCCCGGAACGCTGTAGCGGCTATATATTTAGAGTATCCGAACCAGCTCCTGGAGTCTCCCGTCGGCATGTCCGAAGACACCGCGCCGCAACCTGATTCCGACGCCTATGACGCCGCATCCATTTCGGTCCTGCAGAGGCCTCGACGCGGTCCGCCGCCGCCCCGGCATGTATATCGGCGACACCGACGATGGCTCGGGCCTGCACCACATGGCGTTCGAGATCATCGACAACGCGGTCGACGAGGCGCAGGCCGGCTTCGCCTACGCATGTCGAACTGGTGCTGAACGGCGACGGCAGCGTCACGGTGCGCGACAACGGCCGCGGCATCCCCACCGACATCCACCCCGAGGAAGGCATCTCCGCCGCCGAGGTCGTGCTGACCCGCCTGCACGCCGGCGGCAAGTTCAACCAGAACTCCTACAAGGTGTCCGGCGGCCTGCATGGCGTCGGCGCCGCGGTGGTCAACGCGCTCTCCGAATGGATGGAGGTGCGCATCTGGCGCCACGGCATCGAGCACTTCATCCGCTTCCGCAACGGCGATGCCGAGGCACCGCTCGCCCTGGTCGGCCCGGTCTCCGACCATCGCAGCGGCACCGAGGTCACGTTCAAGCCCAGCCCCGTCACCTTCACCCACATCGAGTTCGATTTTGCCCTGCTGGAGCGCCGGCTGCGCGAACTGGCGTTCCTGAACTCCGGCCTGACCATCGTGCTGCGCGACGAACGCCACGCCGCCGGCGGTGGAAAGCGTGATGCACTACGACGGCGGCCTGATCGCCTTCGTCGAGTGGCTCGATCGCGGCAAGACCGCGGTGTTCACGCCGCCGATCAACCTGCACGCCGTCGGATGACGCGCAAGGCATCCGGGTGGAGTTCGCGCTGTCCTGGAACGACAGCTTCCACGAGACCATGCTGTGCTTCACCAACAACATCCCGCAGCGCGACGGCGGCACGCATCTCGCCGGCTTCCGCCAGGCGCTGACCCGCGTGGTGACGAAATACGCCGAGGGCATGGGCAAGAAGGAGCAGCTCCAGCTGGTCGGCGAGGACATGCGCGAGGGCATGACCGCGGTGCTGTCGGTGAAGGTGCCGGACCCGAAATTCTCCTCGCAGACCAAGGACAAGCTGGTGTCGTCCGAGGTGCAGCCGGTGGTGCAGGCGGCCGTCGCCGACGCCGTGGCGCACTGGTTCGAGACGCATCCGAAGGAGGCCAAGGGCGTCGTCCAGAAGGTGATGGACGCCGCCGCCGCGCGCGAGGCCGCCCGCAAGGCGCGCGAACTGACGCGGCGCAAGGGCGTGCTGGACATCTCCACGCTGCCCGGCAAGCTCGCCGACTGCCAGGAGCGCGATCCGGCGAAGTCGGAAATCTTCATCGTCGAGGGCGACAGCGCCGGCGGCTCCGCCAAGCAGGGACGCGACCGCAAGTTCCAGGCGATCCTGCCGCTGAAGGGCAAGATCCTGAACGTCGAGCGCGCCCGCTTCGACCGCATGCTCGGCAGCCAGGAGATCGGCACGCTGATCACCGCGCTCGGCACCGGCATCGGCCGCGGCGAGCCCGAGCAGGGCGGCTTCGACGTCACCAAGCTGCGCTACCACCGCATCGTCATCATGACCGACGCCGACGTGGACGGCTCGCATATCCGCACGCTGCTGCTGACGTTCTTCTTCCGCCAGATGCCGGAACTGATCGAGCGCGGCCATCTGTACATCGCCCAGCCGCCGCTGTACCGCGCCAAGCGCGGCAACGACGAACGCTATCTGAAGGACGACGACTCGCTGGAGAGGTTCCTGCTCGACAAGGCGCTGGCCGATGCGCGCCTGACCTACGCCGACGGCACGGTGTTCGAGGGTGACGAGCTGCGCGAGCACGTCCGCTGGCTGCGCGATGTCGCGTCGCTGCTGCGCCGGCTGTCGGTGACCGCGCCGATCGCCTACCTGGAGCAGGTCGCCATCGCCGGCGCGCTGAAACAGGATCCCACGCGCGCCATCGAGGCAGCGCCCACGTTGGCCGCCGGCTGAATGCCGTCTCGCTGCCCACCGAGCGCGGCTGGGTCGTCAGCGCCGACGGCGGCCTGACCATGTCGCGCATGGTGCGCGGCGTGGCGGAGCGCTACACGCTCGATGCGGCGTCGCTGCGCAGCGAGGATGCGCGCCGGCTGGATGGCCTGGCCGAAGATCTGGCGCGCCGCTTCGCCGAGCCGGCGAAGCTGAAGCTGGACGCGCAGGAGGTCGCAGTGCCGGGCCGGCCACCGCGTTCGATCGCATCATCGCGCACGGCCGGCGCGGCCTGACGGTCCAGCGCTTCAAAGGCCTGGGCGAGATGAACCCCGATCAGCTGTGGCACACCACGCTCGATCCGGCGGTGCGCACGCTGCTGCAGGTCAAGGTCGGCGACACCGAGGACGCCGCCCAGGTGTTCAGCACGCTGATGGGCGACGTGGTCGAACCGCGCCGCGACTTCATCGTCGGCAATGCGCTGAAGGTCGCGAACCTCGACGTATAGTAGGTTGAGGGAGCCCAGCTGTGATTTGGCGTACGGTCTGAGGCTGAGCGCTGATCGGCGTCCAACAATGACCCCGGCCGGGTTCCGAAACTTGCAAGAACCTCAGAAGGCTAGGAGCCAATATTGGGGGTCAATCTTCGGCGCCATAGGGGACGACTGCCGCGCCGAATAACACTGTGGGCCCGTCAAGCTGCGATCGCGCGGACGATTTGCCCGGCAACGCGACGCTTGAAAAAGCGCTTATGGGAGGCAAATCTTCAGGGTCGCATATTGGTAGGTGATACGGCTCAGCCTCGTACGAACTTCCAGATCGAATGCCGTTCTGCGGTCCCCTGCCGTGGTCGCAGCCTGAATCCGCATCAACGCGTCACCGGAAACCTGGAAACGAGCGAAACCAGGGCAGATCGGGCGCGCCCCCTCGAAAATCTGCACTAGGTTTTGGGCGATTAGTTCATGCACATACAAGTCCAGCGCGCTGACGCGAAACGCCCATTCCGCGCGCAGCAGTTCATCCGGCTGCAGAGCGACTGTGGCTTGAGCGGACACGTAGCAGCCATGTAATGCCGTGAACAGCTCGCAGCGTTGCCAGATCTCGTCGAAATAGATCTTGGGCGTCATGCCGCCTCACGTCGTGAGTGCGATAACCCTTTCAGCGCATTTCCGGAATGCGTCCTCGAAAACCATCATGCTGGCCTTGCCTGATCCCAGATGGCACCTTTTCCGACGATTTCTGGAGTCAAAGTGTAAACAGGGATTAGATGCTCTTGCGAAAGCGCGATTAGGCTGTTGAAGTCGGCCACCTCCATAATAGGCGTCCACGGATCCAGGCCGGACTTCGCTCTGGACTCCGCCACGTTCAACAATTCTGCTCTTTCAAGGCTGGGAACAAGTTCTGTTTTCAGTCCGCTGACGAGCTGGTCGATCCAGCGCTGGAAGGCCGAACTGGCCTTTCCGCTTCGAGGATGATACTTTTGGATAATCGCACCGATGAGGGAGCCCTCGGCAGGAAATGGATAATCCGCTGCCCTCAGCACATCGATGGAATACGCTGTCTTTGCCCACGCCTTCCACCTCGGCAGTGTCTTCGCCAGCGATGTCAAGGTCATCGATGAGAAAAATCCGGTGCAGATGGAACGATGAAATGTCCCGGGGCAATCAGCAGGTTCAGGCACAATGGGGCATCAAGCTCGGGCTATCGGCCGAGCCCGCTGGTATCCGGCCGTTGCGTCAAACAGACGGCCGCCGCGCATGTTCCGCAGCGCCGGAGAGACTGTCAGCTCCAGCAAGCCAAGGTCGTTTCGTATCGCGAGGCCTCGTCTGGAAGGAGGAAGATGGTGCCGTGCCAGCCACGTGACCGGATTTCGGGCGCCAGCACCGTTTCGGTCGACGAAGGTGGCGACAGCACGTCTCCTTAGGGTGGCTGCGTCACCGCCCGTCTGCAGGCTGATGCCCAACTCAAGGCTCGTCCAGGCAGGTTGCACTGCGGATGAACCGTTCGAATGACCACGGGCTCGTACATGGACCGAGCATCCGCCGAGATTGAAGACTGTTGTCGTCTTGGAGGCACCACCCTTGTGATTAAACAGTTTATGATCTTTGCCGCTTGCTTAGGACCATTGGGAAAGGCTGGAAAGGACGCGCTCGTCGGACGGACGTAGGCGATGTTGCGGGCTGTTCATTCAAACAGGTCCACAAGGCCTGACGCGTGGAAATAGGTCGCGTCTCGCCATTGCTCGACGAGGTCCGGCTGGTAGCACCATTTCAGGAGGGGTGAAATATGCGCCGCAGTCCGTGTCGAAATTCTTTCCCTTATTTTTTCCCTGATGTCGTCCCAAATCTCGTCCTTGGTCTTTGACCTTTGAGCAGCCTCGGAATCCGCATCTTCTATCCGAGCTTCCACGCTCTTCACTCGTCTTTCGACGAACGCGACCTTTCCTCCCCAAAGGTCCAACGTTGTGGGAATGACGTCTTCGCGCTTCTCGCGTGCGCCCGCGCTCTCGATTTCCTCGGCAAGATTGCGCCAGTCGGGCGCTTCATTCACCGACTTGCCGGCCGCCATGCGCCGCAGCAGATCCGTTTGCCGCTCGGTCCATTGCAGAAAGTCCGTGTCGTAGAGGTTGCTCATGCCGAACTCCTGTGCGAGCCGATCGACCAGCCACATGGTCATCAACGCCGATCGGCTGACGTGCCGGCGCTCGGCGGCCGCGTCGAGCTTGTCCACCAGGGCTGGCGCGATGGTGAAGGTGATCTGCGTCTTGCTGCCACGCTGCCAGCGGGTGTGCTTGGCCTCCGGGGCGCCCGCTATGAATGCCTCGGCGTCGGGCGGTTTGGCGCGCTTCGTAATCGCCATCGCGGCAATCCTCCATTGATTACAACCTTAGGTGCAATGATAGCACCTTGCAGAGCAAGGCGGCCAGTTCAGCGCTGGCCGTGGGACCAGGCGGCACCAGTTCATCGACGGACAACTCCTGCCAGGTCGCATTGGCGAAGCCTTGCGGCGCCCGATCGGCGCGTCGAGCAGCGTCAGTTGCGGGAAATTGGCGGGAGCAGCCGCGGCGTCGGCATTGTCGTTCGACGTGCCTGGATCGACTGCGTTCCAGTCCGGCAGGTCGTCCGGATCGATTGAAGCGCTGGAACGTCTGCGGCCAGGGCTGGCGATCGTGGTTGCGAAATCTTGCGGGTCAGAGCAACCGGACAGCTTCTGCTGTGCGACGCTAACGGAAACACAACACTTGCAGGCGACAGTGTCAGCATCAACATGCTGGCAGGAGGCCTTCATGAGCGGCTCAGTCATATCCGGCTATCCGGCAGCACCGCTGGCCGATCAAACTTGGATCAATTTAGCACGGGCGAGACAAAGTGAGGCGGCTTCCCAACTGACTATGGACAGACTGCGCGGTGAGGGGGGCGCCATCAACATCGATCAGCAGGCTCTTGCGCAAGCCGGTGCCGCAGCGCAAGCGGCGGACGGCGGCGCGACGCTAAGTAGCGGCCTCTGCATCATGGCGTAAATATCGCATAGCGTCCTTTGCGCTGATCCCACACTAACTCTGACGGATCGACGAACCATCACCGAATTGCGCCGCCCGCCAGAGACGGCGCAATCGATCTGCATCGCCCGCCGCTTGTCGCGTCTCCGCCGTCGTGGCTATGTCTCGACCGACGCGGCAGTGACAGGGAAGCGCCATGCCAGGGGACGCGACGCGCCAGCTCCACCTCAACCTCTTCATCCACGGCCGCGGCCATCATGAAGCCGCATGGCGCCATCCGTCCGCCTCGCCGCTGCCGCTGACCGACATCCGCTACTACACTGACCTCGCGCGCAAGGCCGAAGCCGGACTGTTCGATTCCGTCTTCCTGGCCGACACGCTCGCGGTCGGCGACGACGTGGCACGCGCGCCGCGCACCTGGCTGGAGCCCATCACCACACTCGCCGCTCTGGCCGGCGCGACCACCCGGATCGGCCTGATCGCCACCTGCTCCACCACCTACACCGAGCCGTTCAACCTGGCGCGGCAGTTCGCCTCGCTCGACCACATCACCGGCGGCCGCGTCGGCTGGAATATCGTGACCACGTGGCTCGCGACGGCATCCGGCAACTACGGCGGACAAGGCCCGTTGGACCACGCCGACCGCTACGAGCGCGCCGAGGAATACATGCGCGTGGTGACCGGGCTGTGGGACAGCTGGTCGGACGACGCGGTGCTCGATGACCGCGCCGGCGGTCAGTATGCGCGCCCCAGCGGCATCCGTGCCCTGCGCCACGCCGGGCCGCACTACCAGGTGACCGGGCCGCTCAACCTGCCGCGCGGTCCGCAGGGGCGGCCGGTCTTCGTCCAGGCCGGCTCGTCCGAGACCGGCCGCCGCTTCGCCGCACGGCATGCCGAGGCGGTGTTCACCGCCCAGATGGAGAAGGCAACGGCGCGGGACTTCTACGCCGACCTGAAGACGGCTCGCCGCCGAGGCAGGCCGCGCGCCGGAGCAGGTGCTGATCCTGCCAGGGCTGAGCCCGGTGATCGGCTCCACCGAAGCCGAGGCACAGCGCCTGGCGCGCGAGCTGAACGATCTGAGCGACCTCGAGGTGGGGCGCAAGCGGCTGTCCGGCCGGTTCGGCGGGCACGATTTCTCGCACCTCCGGCTCGACGCGCCGTTGACGCCCGAGGACTTCCCCGACCCCGCCACCGTGGAAGCGGCACGCAGCCGCACCGAGGTGATCATCGGCCTGGTGCGTCGCGAGAAGCCGACCTTACGGCAGTTGCTCGGCTATCTCGCCGGCGCGCGCGGCCATTTCGTGACCGCCGGCACGCCGGAACAGATCGCCGACCTGATCGAGGACTGGTTCCACGACGGCGCAGCGGACGGCTTCAATCTGATGCCGCCGATCTTGCCGTCGATGCTGGAGGTGTTCGTCGCCGAAGTGGTGCCACTGCTGCAGCGGCGCGGCCTGTTTCGCACCGCCTACACCGGCCAGACCCTCAGGGCGCATTACGGGCTGCCCCGACCGGACGTGCGCTTCCTTTGATAAACGGCCGCAAACATCGACTCACCGGACCACGCATCGTCGGCCGCTTTACCCGACCTTAAACCGGTTGGCGTCTGATGGCGCCATGTCCGCCAGCTCGCGCCTCGAAGAGCTCGTACGTACCGCCGTCCGCGCGGAAGTCGACGACCTTCGCCGCTTCGTCGATCGCCGCATCGCCGAATTGAGCATGGAAATCCATGCCACCGTCCAGCTCGTCGACTACAGCGAGACGAATCTGTCAGCCAGGCTCGCCGGCATCCACGACCAGATCGCCAGAGGTGCTCGCCCCGCCGGTCGCAGCAACCCACAACAGCGGCGTCGAACTGGAGGCTGTGGTTCAGGCCACCGAGAATGCCGCCAACCAGATCATGGAAGCGGCCGAGGCCATCGGCACTTGGCTCCAGGCGGCGGCGATCCGGCTTCGCTGCCGGCCGTGACGCAGCAGGTCAACGCGATCTTCGAGGCCTGCACCTTCCAGGACCTGACCGGCCAGCGCGTTCGCCGCGCCATCGAGCACCTGCAGCAGGTCGAGACCATGCTGTCCGGCATGGTGCACGGGCAGCCCGTCGAACAACATGCCGGCCCGCCCGCCGGATCTCGAGCAGACCGATATCGACAGCCTGTTCACCTAGACCGGCCGCAGCGATACGTTGCATATTCGACCCGTTCGGTTTATTAAACAATATGGCCAGGAACCGGCGATATATGCCAGGCTATGGCAAATCTCGTTCCGGTAATCACGGTGCCGTGAGCGGGCCGCTGTGAGTCGCGCGACCGTGAGCATCTGCAGTAGATTCACCCCCGTGTCACCCGGATTTACCACTCTGTCGGCCGATGCCCAGGCCATCCTGGAAAGCATGAGCGACGCCTTCTACGCGCTCGATGGCGACTGGCGCTTCGTCTACGCCAATCGGCGGGCCCTGGCATTCTGGAACACAACGGCGGACGACGTCATCGGCCAGGTCATCTGGCAGCGCTTTCCGCAGATGGTCGGCACGCTGAACGAGCAGGTGCTGCGTCGTGTCCGCGACGAACAGCGGATGCTCACCTTCGAGGCGCCATCGCCGACGACGGGGATCTGGGTCTCGGTCAACGTCGGTCCGTCCGGCGACGGCGTCACGGTGTACTGGCGCGACATCAGCCAACGCATCGAAGCCGAGAACGCACTTCGTCAGCTTCGCCGGGAAGCTGGAGCGCGAGGTTGCCGACCGCACCCGCGTCTTGCACGAAGTGGTCGACGAGTTGCGCCGGTCGCGCGCACGCTACAGCGCGATCTTCGAGCACTCGCCGGTCGATCTCGTCGTCCAGGCCGTCCAGCCGGATGGCCAGCGTCGTCTGCGAGGATGCCAATCCAGCCTGGGAACGCCATTCGGGCTATCCGCGCGACTTCGTGGTCGGCAGGTCGTTGGAAGAGATCCTGCCGCCCGAGCAGGCGGAAGTCGCCAGCATCCAGTACC
Source organism: uncultured Alphaproteobacteria bacterium (assembly GCA_963799415.1). Lineage (GTDB taxonomy): Bacteria > Pseudomonadota > Alphaproteobacteria > Acetobacterales > Acetobacteraceae > JAMXLO01. Next base: position 46,255 of record CAWCXI010000021.1, read on the forward strand.
GTCGCGCGATCGAGACCAGGCAGCCAGTGGAATACGAATACACCGTCGAGTTCCCCGTCGGCGAGGTATCGCGTCGGTCGTTTCTGGTGCCCTTGCCGGGCGACAGCGGCGCAGGTCGAGCATGTGCTGCTTCACCGCCGTCGACATGACCGAGATGCGGCGCGTCGAGGCGCAGTTGCGCCAGGCACAGAAGATGGAGGCGATCGGCCAGCTCACCGGCGGCATCGCTCACGACTTCAACAATCTGCTCACCGCGGTCATCGGCAATCTCGAACTGCTGCAAAGTCGCCTGACCGACGCGCGTTCGTCGTCCCTGGTCGATGCCGCGATGCGCTCGGCATTGCGCGGTGGCCAATGCTCACCCAGCAGTTGCTGGCCTATGCGCGCCGCAGAACCTGTCCGCCCCGCCCGGTCGACGTGAACGCGGTGATCAACGGCATGAGCGATCTGCTCCAGCGCAGCCTGGGCGGGCTGGTGCAGGTGGAAACCGGTTGGCTCCCGACACGTGGCCGGCCACGAGTGATCCGACACAGCTCGAACTGGTCGTGCTGAACCTGGCCATCAACGCCCGCGACGCGATGCCGAAGGCGGGCGAACTGCGCATCGTGACCAGCAATGTGATCCTTCCGATGTCGCCGGGATGGATGCAGCTCGATCCAGGCGACTATGTGTGCGATCGCGGTGATCGACACCGGCGATCGGCATGACACGCGAGGTCCATGGAGCGCGCATTCGAGCCGTTCTTCACCACCAAGGAGATCGGCAAGGGCAGCGGCCTCGGGCTCGCGCAGGTTTATGGCGTGGCCACACAGTTCGGCGGCACCGTCCGGATCGCAAGCGAACCCGGCGTCGGCACGACAGTGCAGATATTGCTGCCACGTGCCTTGGAAGAGCAGGACGCAGTCGCAGCCTCCGAGCCGCATGCGGCCGACACGCAAGGTGACGGCGGCACCGTCCTTGTGGTGGACGACGATGCCGAGGTGCGCGACCTCGCGGCGATCTTCCTGCGCGAAGCAGGCTATGCCGTCAGGGAGGCCGGCAGCGGGCCGGAAGCGCGCGATATCGTTTCGACCAGACCCGATCTCGCTCGCACTCGTCGATTACGCAATGCCGATGATGTCAGGCTACGAGTTCGTACGCGTGGCGCGTCAGAGCCAGCCAAATCTGCCGGTGGTCTACGTGACCGGTGCCGTCGATGCATCTGGAACCGGGCAGATTGCCGCCGGGTGATCCCATTCTCATGAAGCCCTATTCGCGCGCGTCCTTGCTGAAGATCGTCCGCGAGCGGGCGTTGCCGACGCTGGCATCGGCGTAGGTCACAGCGGCAGCCGGCCCTGGCGCTCCGGCCGATCGGCCGTCGCGCCCACCTCGCCGTCGGCAAAGCGCAGCCGGAGCCGCGCACCCGGCGCCACCTGGGCCGCGCTGGTCAGCGGATGGCCGGCGGCATCCGACACCACCGCATAGCCACGTTGCAGCACCGCCAGCGGCGACACCGATTCAAGCCGCGCCGCCGTCGCCCTCCAGCCGCGCCCGCGTCTCACGCAACAGCGCGCGCAGCGGCACATCGGACAGCCGCCCCAGCGTGCGGCCGGCGCGGCCGTGGATGGTGGACACCGCGTGTCGCAGGCCGCCAATCAGCTTCTGCCCGCACAGATCGAGCGCCGCGTGCCGCCGCGCCACGACATTGGGCAGCGCGACGATCAGCCGCACACCACGCTCCTGCACCCGCTCGCGACAAGCGGCGAGCATTGCCGGCAGATCGGGCAGTCGCCGCACCGCGGCATCGAGCGACGCGCGCCGTTTGTGCAGCAGGTTCGGCAGGCGAGCACCAGCCGTTCGGCGCGATCGTCCAGCCGCTGCCGCGCGCCCGCCGAGCAGCGCGGGGAGGTCGGGCAGCCCGCGTTCCGCCCGCGACAGTCGCAGCCGCCGCTCCTGCGCCAGCCGGTTCAGCCCGCCGATCAGTCGCGCCGCCTTGTGCTCCAGGTCGGCGACAAGGTCTACGCGCATGCGGCACCGCAAGCTCCGCGGCCGCGGTCGGGGTCGGCGCGCGCCGATCGGCGACGAAGTCGATCAAGGTGGTGTCCGTCTCGTGCCCCACCGCGGAGATCAACGGAATGCGGCAGGCAGCAACTGCACGCACGACGGCTTCGTCGTTGAACACCATCAGGTCTTCCAGGCTGCCGCCGCCGCGCGCGACGATCAGCACGTCGGGCCGCGGCACGACGCGCGCAGAAACCGTCGATTGCGGCGGCAATGCGTTCCGCCGCACTTTCGCCCTGCACCGGCACCGGCCACAGCAGCACGTGACGCGGGAAACGCCGCGCGATCGTCGTGCGGATGTCCTGGATCACCGCGCCGCGCTCGGAACTGGTCACCACGCCGACCACCGTGGGCAGCACCGGCAGCGGCTTCTTGCGATCGGCGTCGAACAGCCCCTCGGCCGCGAGCCGCATCCGCAGCATCTCGATCCGTGCCAGCAGCGCGCCGGCGCCGGCATACTCCATCCGCTCGGTGATGAGCTGATACGACGAACGTTCGGCGTACGCCGAGATGCGGCCGGTGGCGATGATCTCGACGCCGTTCTCCGGCACCATGCCCAGCCGCCCGACCGCCGACTTCCATACGACACCGGCGATCTTGGCGCCCTCGTCCTTCAGCGAGAAGTAAATGTGCCCTGAAGGATAGCGCTTCAGTTCGGTGATCTCGCCTCGCACCCGCACCCGCCCGAAGTTGCCTTCCAGCGTGCGCTTCACCGCGCCGGAGATCTCCGAGACGGTGTATTCAGGGACGTTGGATACGCTCGATGCGGGCAGGTCGTTCATGCCGGGAGATTAGGCGATCGCGCCACATCCGGCGAGCGCAGTGCAATGTTGATCGCCAGCTGAGTGGCCTGCGCTATCCACCTGCGGGAATGGGCGACCAGTCCGGAGTTTCGCTGGTGCCGCTCATCGCCGCACCTCCGGATAGAATTGCGGCGCTTCCCTGCGGTCGAACATGCCGTAATCGCGAACCACCCGAACCCGGCGATGGCGCAATTCGCCATCCGGCGGCAACTGCGGGACCCATGCGCCGGCCGCATCGGCGCTGCTCCAGGAGCCAAGCAACAGCAGCTTGCCGGGATTGTAGATACTTTCGTATACCTCATGGTCAAGCAGTCCCTGCGTGCCGGTCCGTGGCAGTCCCAGATCCGCGGCGATATCGGTGCTCGCCGGCTTGTCACCGGAGGTCGCCGGCATTTCGCTGACGGTCACCACCTTCGCCGCGCCCACGTCGGTCTCGTCGAGGCGTTGCTGCGCCAGTTTCTGTCCGGCCGGCACCTGATTGTCCGCAGTGAACTCGCCGACGCGCAGGTGGTAATCCTGAAACACCTCGAAGCGACCCTTCTCCTGCACCTTGTGGTGCACGGCGAGCGTTCGCCAGCGGATCACAGCCTTCTCGTCACGCCAGGTGGAAAGTGACAACAGCCGGCCTTTCGTCTGCTGACTGGCAAACCGCTCATTGTCGAGGAAGCCATCGATCCTCTCGAGTTCTGGCTTCAGAAGTTTCGCCAGATCGAGATATTCGTTCCAAAGCTCCTGCTTGGGCACGACCTCGAAGATCACCGCAAACATGCCGCTCTCCTTTTGATCAGGACGGTGGTTGGAGCCCCCAACGTAGGAGTGGTTGCGGGGTTTCAGAAGCGCCGATCCTTCGGGCCGCGCCGAACCATCACCGCCAGCTAAGCCGGAACACTCTGAGCCAGTTCGCCAGCGCCAGCTTGTGCACCGCGCCGTCGCCAAAGCCGTGCGCCCGCAGCGCCGCGATGAGATGCGGCAGGCCGCTCGCGTCCCTGATCGGACGCGGCATCACCGCGCCATCGAAGTCGGACCCGAGCGCCACGTGGTCCTCGCCCACGCGATCGACCAGATAGCCCAAATGGTGCACGACCGTGTCGAGCGGCGTGTCTGCGTCGAGGTGCGCGTCGGGGCGCACGTCATTCACACTGAAGTTGAAGCCAACCACCCCGTTCGATCGCCGGATCGCGTCAAGCTGGCGGTCGGTGAGATTACGAGTTGAGGGGCAGATCGCATGCGCGCAGGCATGCGTGGCCACCAGCGGAGAGGTGCTCAAATCCGCCACGTCCCAGAAGCCGCGCTCGTTGAGATGCGAAACATCGATCATGATCCCCAGCCGATTGCACGCGCGCACCAACTCCTTGCCCGCCGCGGTAAGACCGGGCCCGGTGTCCGGCGACCGCGGAAATGCAAATGGCACACCATGCCCGAAGATGTTCGGGCGACTCCACACCAGACCGAGCGAGCGCAGTCCCGTCGCATAAAGCCGTTCGAGATTCGCCAGATCGGCGCCAATCGCCTCGGCACCCTCCATGTGCAGCACCATCACGAAGGCGCCGTCGCGCTGCGCCGCCTCGATTTCGTCCACACACGTTGCCCAACGCATCTGCCCCGCGGCGCGCTCCACCACGCGATTGAGCGCGGCCAGCTGGGCATCGATCCGCCCGCGCGCATACGCCGGGTCGAGCGGCTCAGCGAGGCGAACTTCGTACCCGTTGCCCGTTCTGGTGAGATCGCCCACAGGGGGACGCTCAGGCTTGGCGAACATGGCAAACAGCCCGCCGATCATGCCGCCTTCCCTGGCGCGCGGCAGATCGAGATGGCCATCGTCCGAGCGAACCAGGAAGTCGCGGCCTCCCGCGCGATATTCGGCCAGATGCTGCACGGCGTCATTGTGTCCGTCGAACACCGCGACCTTATGGAGCGCATCCACGTACTACCTCCATTTCCGCACGTTGCGGAAGAAAGGCTTAAACGCAGATGTAAGAAGATGCACGCAGAACACGCAGATGATTTGGTGTGGTTCCACGGCTTGTGAACGACCCTGAACCATCTGCGTATTCTGCGTGCATCTGCTCTCATTTGCGTTGAATTTCTTTCTTGCGCTGCTGCTCGCAAGGCGCGTCGGTTTGCGTTGACCAACTGAATAACCAACAGTGCGCCGCCAAACCGGCAGGAGCCTTGCATGCGTGTTCTGGTGATCGGATCGGGTGGCCGCGAGCACGCGCTGTGCTGGGCGATCGCCGCCAGTCCGCTGCTGACCAAGCTGTGGTGCGCGCCGGGCAATCCCGGCATCGCTCAGGTCGCCGAGTGCGTGCCGATCGGCGTGCTGGATTTTCCCGCTTTGGTGGCCTTCGCCCAGGACAACGAGATCGACCTCGTCATTCCCGGTCCCGAGGCCCCGCTGGTCGCCGGCATCACCGATGCGATGGAGGCGGCCTCGATCCCCTGCATTGGGCCGTCCCACGCCGCGGCACAACTCGAAGGCAGCAAGTCCTTCACCAAGGAGCTGTGCGACGCCGCCGGCATCCCCACCGCGCAGTGGGAACGCTTCGATGATGCCGACGCCGCGCGCGAGTTCATTCGTCGGCGTGGCGCGCCCGTCGTGGTGAAGGCGGACGGCCTCGCCGCCGGCAAGGGCGTCGTGGTTGCCGAGACCGAGGATGCAGCGCTCGCAGCGATCGACGCGATGATGCAGGCCCGCGCATTCGGCGACGCCGGCGACGCGGTGGTGATCGAGGAATGCCTGATCGGCGAGGAAGTCTCGCTGTTCGCGCTGTGCGACGGCGAGACCGCGCTGCCGCTCGGTGCCGCGCAGGACCACAAGCGCGTCGGCGAAGGCGAGACCGGACCGAACACCGGCGGCATGGGTTCCTATTCGCCCACCCCGTCGTTCCCGCCTGCGCTACAGGAGGCGGCGATGGACCGCATCATCCGTCCCGCGCTCGCCGAGATGGCGCGCCGCGGCACGCCGTTCCGCGGCATCCTGTACGCCGGCCTGATGCTCACGACCGAAGGCGTGAAGCTGATCGAGTTCAACGTGCGCTTCGGCGACCCTGAGTGCCAGGCGCTGCTGCCGCGTCTGATGTCCGATCTGCTGCCCGCGTTGCAAGCCGCCTACGACGGCGAATTGAAGGACTTCGATCTGCGCTGGAACGATGTCGCGTCGATTGCAGTGGTGATGGCGGCCCGTGGTTACCCGGAAGCCCCGGAGAACGGCAGCGAAATCCGCGGACTCGACCGCGCCGCCGCGCAGCCCGAGGTGCATATCTTTCACGCCGGCACCGAGGCTGATGCGGCTGGCCACATACGCGCCGCCGGCGGACGCGTGCTCAACGTGTGCGCCACCGGTGCCGACCTGCGCGCCGCGCGCGACGCCGCCTATGCGGCGATCCGTCTGATCGACTGGCCCGAGGGCTTCTGCCGCCACGACATCGGCTGGCGGGCGCTGGGCGGAGTTTAGAGGGGATGCTTACAGGATCGCCGCGATGCCCTTGCGGCGGATCAGGTTCAGCAGCACCAATGCCGGACCGCTCGGGCGCTTGGCGCCGCGTTCGATCTGCGAGACATAGCCGACGGTGAGGCTGAGGTACCGGGCAAACACTGCCTGGCTGAGACGCGCGCTCTCTCTAGCGCAGCGCCCGTATTTCCTCTCCGGCGAGCGGATCGAGCGCAGGCGCATCGGCGCCGAGATGACGCAGTGTGATCTTCTCGTGGCCGATCGCGCCCATGATCCCAACGCGACGCATGTCGTCGGCGGTTTCCAGCAGGGCTCGGGTCAACCGGCTAGGTCGCACCTTTGTCTTCGCCATTTCGCACCTCCCCTCCGTGATGGCGAGAGCAACACGCAACGCATTCGCGCTCAACCATGACGCGCCGATTTCGCGGAGCGTCAGGAGTTCGTCGGGGCCGATGTTCTCCGGCTCATGCAGCGCCTGCGACACCCTAACGCTGGCCGAGTGCTCTTTACCGCTTCCCCGCAAAGAACTCCCGCAGCAGCGCCCCCGCCTCCGCCTCCCGCACACCGCCAACCACCTCCGGCCGCTGCGAGCACGACGATGCATCGAACACGCGCGCCCCGTGCTCCACGCCGCCACCCTTCGGGTCGTAGGCGCCGAACACCACCCGCCGCACCCGGAAGAAGCTCGCCGCCTGCGCGCACATCGGGCAAGGCTCCAGCGTCACCACCAGCTCGCAGTCGGGCAGCCGCGTCTCCCCCCGCGCCGCCGCCGCCGCTCGCAGCGCCAGCATCTCGGCATGCGCCGACGCATCGTGCCGCGCCTCCACTTCGTTGCCCGCACGCGCCAGCACCGCGCCCGCACCATCCAGCACCACCGCGCCCACCGGCACCTCGCCGCGTGCCGCCGCCGCGCGTGCCTCGGCCAGTGCGATCTCCATCGCCATCATGCCAGACTGTCCCCGAACAAACCGGAGGAAACCCGATGCCCCGCATCCCCCTGGTCACCGAGGCCAGCATGACCGACGCGCAGCGCCGCGTATACGACGCGATGATGAACGGCCCGCGCCGTTCGCCGCCGGTGGGACCGCTGGCCGCCGCCATGCACCGCCCGGATCTCGCCGAGAAGTGGTCCGACCTCGGCCTCGTGCTGCGCTTCAACTCCAGCTTCCCGCCGCGCCTGCGCGAGTTCGTCATCCTGCTCACCGGCCGCTTCTGGGACTGCCAGTTCGAGTGGTTCTCGCACGAAGGCGAGGCGCGCAAGGCCGGCCTTTCCGAGCAGACCATCGAGACCCTGCGCAGTGGCGGTCACACCTTCGCCGCGCCGGACGAGCAGGCGATCCACGACTACACGATCGAGCTGCTGCGCGACCATCGCGCCACTGACGCGACCTACCAGCGCATCCTCGACGCCTACGGCACCGCCGGCATCGTCGAGCTGACCGCGCTGATCGGCTACTACGCGATGGTCGCGCTGACGCTGAACGCACACGAGATCGGCGTGCCGGATGGCGCCACGCCGCCCTTGCCCGACCTCGGCGCCGCGCATTAGCAATCGCGCCATGACCCAGCGTCCCATCATCGGCGTCACCCTCGATTCCGAGCAGCCCGGCGGCTACTCGAAATACCCCTGGTATGCGATCCGGCAGAACTATGCCGATGCGATCGTCGCGGCCGGCGGCCTGCCGATCGCGCTGCCGCACGATGCGGCGCTCGCCGCGGCCTATCTCGACCGCATCGACGCGCTCGTTGTCACCGGTGGCGCATTCGACGTCGATCCCGCGCTGTACGGCGACGCCGGCCGCCACGCCACCGTGACGCTGAAGGAGGACCGCACCGCCGCCGAATTGGCGCTGACCAACGGAGCGCTGGCCCGCGACATGCCGGTGCTCGGCATCTGCGGCGGCGAGCAGCTTCTCGCGGTCGCACTCGGCGGCACGCTGATCCAGCACATCCCCGACGCCTTCGCCGACGCGCTGGAACACGAGCAGCCCAATCCGCGCCACGAACCCGGCCACCCCGTGGCGGTGCGCAGCGGCACGCTGCTGCATCGTATCGTCGGTGCGGCCGAGATGCAGGTGAACTCGGCGCATCACCAGGCGGTGCGCGACCCCGGGCCATTCGCCGTGGTCAACGCGCTCGCGCCGGACCAGGTGGTCGAAGGCGTCGAGGACGCGCGCTACCGCTTCTGTCTCGGCGTGCAGTGGCATCCCGAATTCTTCATCGATCCCGGCGACCGCCGCATCTTCGACGCGCTGATCGCCGCCTGCCGCGCACGTTGACGCTTCACCGCCCGCCCCTGACACTTCCGACAACGACAGGGGAAACGTGCATGCAGCTTTCCAGACGAACCGCGTTGGGCGCCGGCGCGGCGACACTCGCCCTCGGCGGCCATCAACGCGCCCGCGCGCAGACAGCACCGATCCGCATCGGCCTGCTCACCGACTTCTCCGGCCCGTATCGCGACATCAATGGCCCGACCAGCGTCGCCTGCCTCGCACAGGCCGTAGCCGAGTTCACCGCGGCAAATCCCGACATCAAGGTGGAGACGATCAGCGCCGACCATCAGAACAAGCCCGACGTCGCCGTCTCGATCCTGCGCTCGTGGTTCGACGAGAGCGGCATCGACATGGTACTGAACGTCACCAACTCCGCCGTCGCGCTGGCCGCCGCTGGCATCATCACCGACAAGGACAAGGTGTGCATCAATACCTCGGCCGGCAGTTCGGTGCTCACCGGTCCGTCCTGCTCGCGCAATCTGGTGCACTGGACCTACGATACCTGGAACCTGTCGCATTCCTCGACAACGCAGGTGATCAAACTCGGCGCCAAGACCTGGTTCTTCGTCACGCCGAACTACGCCTACGGCAAGGCGCTGCAAGCCGACGCGACGAAGTTCATCGAGGCCTCTGGCGGCAAGGTTGTCGGCGCCACCATCTTCCCGTTCCCGGAGACCACCGACTTCTCCTCGTTCATCGTCCAGGCCGCCGGCAGCAACGCCCAGGTGGTGGTGTTCGCGATCGGCGGCACCGATGAGGTGAACTTCATCAAGCAGGCGCAGGAGTTCGGTCTGCCGAAGAAGGCGCGCGTGGTCGGCATGACCGGCTTCATCACCGACGTCATCAGCATGGGCCTGCCGGTGGCGCAGGGTCTGCTGATCACCGAGAACTTCTATTGGGATCAGAACGATCGCACGCGCGCCTTCTATGCCCGCGTCAAGCCGCGGCTCGCCGCCGGCGTGTTCCCCAACATGCTGCAGGCCGGCGACTATGCCGGCACGCTGCACTACCTGAAGACCGTGAAGATGCTCGGCCCGGAGCGCGCCAAGGGATCGGGACGCGAGGTGGTGGACGCGATGAAGCGCATGCCCACCGACGACGACTGCTTCGGTCCGGGATCGATCCGCGAGGACGGCCGCAAGCTGCATCCCGCCTATCTGTGGCAGGTCAAGAGCCCGGACGAATCGCGCGGGCCGGGCGATGTCTACAAGCTTGTCGGAACCACGCCGATCGACCAGGCGTTCCGGCCTCTGGCCGACGGCGGTTGCCCGTTCGTGCACGCGTGATGGATGGCTGAGCCGGCATCGCGCGGCGAACGCATCGCCAAGTGGCTTGCGCGCGCCGGTGTCGCCAGTCGGCGCGATGCGGAGAAGCTGCTGGTCGAGGGTCGCGTCCGGCTGAACAACGCGCCGGTGACGCATCCCGCCACGTTCGTCGTTCCTGGCGACCTCGTGGTGGTGAACGGTGCGGTGGTGGATGCACCGGAGCGCACGCGGCTGTGGCGCCATCACAAGCCGGTCGGCCTGGTGACGACGCACCGCGATCCGCAGGGCCGGCCGACGGTGTTCGACAAGCTGCCGCCGGGTATGCCGCGCGTGGTCAGCGTGGGCCGGCTCGATCTCACCAGCGAGGGGCTGCTGCTGCTCACCAATGACGGTGCGCTGGCGAGGCAGCTTGAGCTGCCTGCGACCGGCTGGCTCCGGCGCTATCGCGTGCGTGTGCACGGCGTGGTGGATCAGCGTCGCTTGGCGGCCTTGGCCAAGGGCGTCACCATCGAGGGCGTCGCTTACGGCCCGATCGATGCCGGTCTCGATTCACGCAAGGGCGACAATGCCTGGCTGACCGTCAGCCTGCGCGAGGGGCGCAATCGCGAGGTGCGCCGCGTGATGGCGCATCTCGGGCTCGCGGTGACGCGGCTGATCCGCATCGCCTACGGTCCGTTCCAACTCGGCACGCTGCCGCGCGGCGCGGTGGACGAGGTGCCGGCGCGTGTACTGCGCGATCAGTTGCCGCGTGATGCATAGCAAGGATTTAACACGGAGAAGCAGGCGGAGGGCCACGGAGGGCCACGGAGAAGCAGGCAATGCGCTTCGCGCGCAGCGCCACCTACTTTCTCCGTGGCCCTCCGTGGCCCTCGCCTCGCTTCTCCGTGTTGAAAATTGCCTTCGCCGCCCGCCGCGCCAATACCACGCATGAGGATCGTAGCCGGCGCATGGCGTGGCCGCGCGCTGATCGCCCCGCAGGGTACTGCCACGCGCCCGACCGCCGACCGCGCCAGGCAGGCGCTGTTCGACATGCTGCTGCACGCGCCCTGGGGCGGTCGCGACGCTATGGTTGGCGCGCAAGTGCTCGACGTCTTCGCCGGCACCGGCGCGTTTGGCCTCGAGGCCCTGTCGCGCGGCGCCGCGCATGCCAGCTTCATCGAGCACGACCGCGCAGCACTTGCCGCACTGCGCACCAACATCTCCACCTGTCGCGCGCAGGATCGGAGCACGGTCCTCACGATCGACGCGCTCGCCATCCCGCCTGGCGAGCCCGCGAGCCTGGTGTTCCTCGACCCGCCGTACCACCACGACCTTGTGCCACGTGCTGTCGCCCGGCTGCATGAGGCAGGTCGCCTCACGCCCGACACTCTGCTGATTGCCGAGACCGCGCGCGACGAGGCGCTGCCGATCGCATTCCCGTTGCTCGCCGAACGCAGCTACGGTGCCGCGCGGATCAGCGTCTGGCGCGAAGTCATGATCCTGGCGAGGCACCGCCTCAGCCGTGGTAGCGGATACTGGGCGGCCAAGACCTAGCTGTTTGGCAACAGCCCGAGCACGAGGCGCCAGTGCTCGGTCCGGCCATCATCGTATCGCCAAGCCGCGAGTTCATGCATGGCCAGGGCGTGCGCGCGTGCCTGATCCGGGCACCAGTGCAGCAGCCATGCCACTGTCTCGACTACGCCGTCGATTGCAGGGAAACGCTGCGACGATCCCGCGACGACGTGCTGCTCTACACCTGATGGAGACGAATCAAACATTGGCTCCCCCTGCCAGTTGGTTGATGGTCCCCAATACCGATGTTGCTCGAGATTTATTCCAATCCACAGCAAATATCAGCGGAGCCGGTGCGCACCGCCGGGCATTGCGTGATCAGCGCCTCGGGCCACCGGACCGGGCCTCAGCCGACGCACCGCCGATAGTGCCCGGCAGGCGCTGTCGCCGCGCGGATCAGCGTCTGGCGCGAATCATGATCCCGGCCACCCGCCGCCCCAGCCGTCCGCGTGCACGACCGCGGCGAGCGGCTTGCGCGACAGTGGGCCGAACGGATCGACCGGCCAGCCGATCGGCATCATGGCGAAGCTGTCCACGTCGTCGGGCAGGCGCAGCAGCGCGCGCAGCTCGTCCTCGCAGCGGATGTGGTTGGTCGTGATTGTCGTGCCGAGCCCGAGCGCGCGGCAGGCCAGGATGATGTTCTGCACCGCCGGATAGATGCTGGCGCCGCGAATCCGATTCGCATAGGCAAGCTCGGCTTGGTGATCGACGCCCTCCGCCGGTGGTACGAACGGCCGGTGCAGGCAGGGGATCAGGATCACCGGCGCGTCGCCCATGTGCTCCCATAGATGCGCCCCGCTAGTCATGAACCGATGGAACTGCGCCTCAGTGAGATGCTCGGGCCGCCCCTTCGCGGCGTACATCGCCGCGGCGATGTCGGACGCCTTGCGGTAGATCTCGCCGAGCGCGCGACGCACCGCCGGATCGCGCACCACCACAAAGGCCCAGTTCTGCGCATTGCCGGCGGTCGACGCGCGGATCGCCGCGTCGAGCACCTGGGTGATCAGCGCCTCGGGCACCGGGTCAGGTTTCAGTCGACGCAATGACCGCGCGCTGTGGATCGCCTCGAATAGTCCGATATCGGACATCACGCTCAAGACCCCGCCTCGATGATGTCGCCGAACAGCACCCAGGTCTTGCCGTCCCATTTCTCCAATTGCATCGCCTTGATCGGCCGGTGATCAGTATGGCTGGTGCTCGCCTTGATGCCCGGCAGAATGGTCGGCAGCTCCAGCCCATGCAGGCTCTCCGCCTGCTTCATGACGTTCTCTCGCGAGAAGTCGCCGTTGCACTGCTTCAGCACCTGCATCATCGTCTTCGCCGCGGCGTAGGCAAAGACGTAGTTGGCGTCGGTCAGATCGGCGCCCGGCATGTTCTTCGCCATGAAGTCGCGCCATTCCTTCATGCCGGGATCATTGTCCCACTGGTGGTCGGTCGGATCCTTCAGATAGCCGGTGCTGATCAGGCCGATCGCATTGTCGGCGCCCGCCGGCGTGATCACCGAGCCCACCGAGATCGACACGTTGCTCATGAAGAACATCGGCTTCCAGCCGAGATCGTGCACCTTGCGGATCGCCTGCGCGGCGAATTTCGGTGCGGCGGCCACCACCAGCACGTCGGCGCCCGAACCCTGCAACGTGGTGATCTGGCTGTCGATCGTGGGATCAGTCGGCTCGTAGGTGGCCTCTGTCACCATCTTGGCGTAGCGGTCGCCGAACACCGCGTGCAGGCCGAACAGGTAGTCCTTGCCGAAATCGTCGTTCTGATACAGCACGGCCACCTTGGCGTCCGGCTTCTGCTGCAGGATGTACTTGGCGTAGATCTGCGCCTCGGTGCGGTAGTCAGGCTGGAAGCCGGTGGTCCACGGATACAGCTTCTCGTCGCCCCACTTCGCCGCACCGGTCGCGACGAACAGATGCGGCACCTTCTTCTGGTTCACGTAGCGCACGATCGCCGAGTTGGTCGGCGTGCCCAGCGTGTTGAACAGGAACGCGACCTGGTCCTCCTCGACCAGCCGGCGCACCTGCTCGACGGTCTTCGGCGGGCTATAGCCGTCGTCCAGCGAGATGAAGTCGATCTTGTGCCCGGCGATGCCGCCCTGCTCGTTGATCATCTTGAAATACGCGGTCTCCAGCTTGCCGATCGGGCTGTAGGAAGAGACCGGACCGCTGTACGGCATGGTGTTGCCGATCTTGATCTCTGTCGCGGTGACCCCAGGGCTGTCCGCCATCGCGCCAGCCGACAGGCACGCCGTCATCGTGGCGCCAGCGGCCGCCATCAACCATCGTTGCATCGTTTGTTTCCCCCCTGGTTGCCTCAACGCTCACGCAGCCCTTCGCGCAACCGCCCCATCGCGCGTTCGATGCGCTCGGCCGACTGCGCGAAACAGATGCGCAGATAGCCCTCGCCGGCGGCACCGAACGCCACACCCGGCGCCACCGCGACCTTGTGGTCAATCACCAGTCGCTTTGCCAGAGCCAGGCTGTCTGACAGCCCGTCGACACCGACGAACGCGTAGAAGGCGCCGACCGGCGGAGCAAAGCGCACACGATTGAGGTCCGCGAGCGAGTCGCCCACCAATCCGCGACCGGTCGCACAATGGGCGCGGAACCGCTCGACTGCCGCCGGCATCGCCCAACGCCGCAAGGCCCGCACGCTGGATGAACGGGGCGACACCGGAATGCGTCACCTCCACCAGCTCGGTGACGGCATCGCGCGCGCCCTGCGGCACGACAAGCCACCCCAGGCGCCAACCGGTCATGACCCAGGCCTTGGAGAAGCTGTTGCAGACGATCACGCGATCGTCCGGCGCGGCAATGTCGAGCAGCGACGGCGCGGCCGCCGCCCCGTCGTACACCAGCCGTGAATAGACCTCGTCGGCGATCAGCCAGACGCGACGCCGCCGAGCGATCTCGAGGATCTGCACCAGCTCGCCGCGCATCGCGGTCCAGCCGGTCGGGTTGTTGGGGCTGTTCAGAATGAACACGCGCGCGCCCACCAGCATCTGGTCGAGCCGGTCGAGGTCCAGGTGAAAGCCGCCGTCAGGCAGCGCGGTCAGCGGCAGTTCGTCCACCACCGCGCCACGCAGCCGCGCCGCGTTGCCGACATTCGGCCAGGCCGGGCTGTGCAGCACCACGCGGTCACCGGCGCGCACGGTCGCCGCCAGCGCGACCGAGACCGCGGTCATGCCCGACGCGGTGATCTGGACGCGCTCCTCCGCGACGGTACGCTCGTGCAGCGTCGTCAGGTACTCCGCCAGGGCGGAGCGCAGTTCCGGCAGGCCGCGTACATCGGGATAGCGCGTCTCGCCAGCACCGAGCGCTGCCACGGCCGCTTCGTGCGCCGCGGCAGGACTGGGCCGGTCGGACTCACCGAAGCACAGCAGATCGGCGTCCGGTGTGGCGAAGGCGATGCGGGCGACCTCCAGGATGAGCGAGCCGGGGATGCGGGTGATGTCCATGTCGCGCTCGCCCATCATCTCACTCACCGCCGCCCGAACAGCCGCTCGATCTCGGCCTTGGAAAGCTTCAGGAAGGTGGGCCGCCCATGGCTGCACGTGGCGGCGCGCGGCGTCGCCTCCATCTGCCGCAGCAGCGCATCCATCTCCGCCCCGTTCAGCCGCCGCCCGGCGCGGATCGAGCCGTGGCACGCCAGCCGCGCGATCACCGCGTCCAGCCGCGCCTGCAGCGCCGTGGCCTCGTCCAGCTCCGCCAGTTCGTCGGCAAGGTCGCGCAGCAGCGGACCCGGTTCAGGTGAACCGAGCGCCGCCGGCAGCGCGCGCACCATCACCGCGCCCGGCCCGAACGCCTCGATCTCCAGACCCAACCGCGCGAGTTCCGCGCCGCGCGCCAGCAGGCGCGACGCATCAGCCGCCGGCAGGTCGACCACCGCCGGCAGCAGCAGCGGCTGCACCCGCACGCCGCCATCCAGCATCTGCTCGCGCAGCGCCTCGTGCGTCAGCCGCTCATGCGCGGCGTGCTGGTCGACCAGCACCAGCGGCGCCATCCGAGGCAACCGCGATCACGTAGGTGTCCAGCACCTGCGCCACCGGCGCCCCTAACGGATGATCCTCACGCGGCTCGGCGGCCGGCAGCAGACGTGCGGCCGGCGCGGCGCCGAACGCAAGCTGCGTCTCGGCCATACCGGGCAGCGGGACCGACGCATAAGGCACCCGCGACGGGCGCGCATACGTCAGGTGCAGCGAGGGCCGCGGCGCGGGCAGCGACGTGCCGGCGCCGCCCGCCAGCGCGCGGCCGATGCTGCCGATCACCAGCGCGCGTACCGCGCCCACGTCGCGGAACCGCAACTCGGTCTTCGCCGGATGCACATTCACGTCCAGCTCGTCCGCCGGCAGGTCGAGCCACAGCGCCACCATCGGATGGCGTCCCACCGCGATCACGTCGCGATAGGCCACTCGCACCGCGCCCTTCAGGACCGGATCAGCGACCGGTCGGCCGTTGACGGTCAGCGCCTGCGCCGCCGCCGTGGCGCGGGTGACCGCCGGCGAGCAGGCGAAGCCGGCGATGCGCAGCACACCGCGTTCCCCCGCCACATCGACCATCGCTTCCGCCGCCTCTGCGCCGAACAGCGCCGCGACCCGATCGGCGCGGTCCTGCCGCGGCAGATCGAACACTACCCGCCCGTCGCTTTCCAGCCGGAACGCCACCTCCGGCGCGGCCAGCGCCAGGCGGCGCACCGCGGTCTCGGCATGGTCCGCCTCGGTGCGCGGATGCTTCAGGAACTTGCGCCGCGCCGGCGTGGCAAAGAACAGGTCGCGCACGACGACCCGCGTGCCCACGGCGCCGGCGGCAGGCGAAACATCCGACACCGCACCGCCCTCGACCGGATCTCCGAGGCATGCGCCGCACCGGGCGGGCGCGAGGTGATGGCAAGCCGCGCCGCCGCGCCGATCGAGGGCAGCGCCTCGCCGCGGAACCCCAGAGTGGCGATGTGCACCAGGTCGTCGTCGGCCAGCTTCGAGGTGGCATGCCGCAGCACCGCCAGCGCCAAGCCATCGGCGTCCATGCCGCAGCCGTCGTCGGTCACCTCGATGCGGTCGATCCCGCCGCCGTCCAACGCCACCGCGATCCGCGTGGCACCCGCGTCGAGCGCGTTCTCCACCAGCTCCTTCACCGCCGCCGCCGGGCGCTCGATCACCTCGCCGGCGGCGATGCGGTTGACGGTGTGCGGCGGCAGGATGCGGATCGCCGGCATTGCGCTCAGGCCTGCACAAAGCAAGCGTCAGTGTAGCGCGGCGGAAACAGAACTGTGCGGCGCCGATGCCGCTTGTCGCTACACAAGATTCTAACACGGATTACGCGGAGGGCCACGGATGGCCACGGAGAAGGTAAGTCTGCGCTTCGCGCGAAGCGCCACTCGCCTCCTCCGTGGCCATCCGTGGCCCTCCGTGTAATCCGTGTTAGAACTTAAGGGTCACTGCGGCGATTCTGCAGGTATCCCCCGCGCGAACGCCGCAAGCCAAGCCTCCCGAGCCCGAGTCGATGCCTCGATTCATGGCCGTCTTATACGCCGGTCAGTGCGCCATCCCACGCAGATTCCGGCGTCCGCCCACCCTCAGCGCCAAACCCTCAGATCGCGATCGCGTACGCCGGCCGCCGCGGATCGGCGCCCGACGCGATCAGCCCGGTCCGCGGATCGGACAGCACCGCCTCCACCGACCCGGCCAGCCAGGTCCACTCCGGCCACGCCTTCACCTCGTGCCCGCGCGCCGCGAGATCGGCCCGCACCGCAGGATCGATCCGCCCCTCCACCGCCAGCCGCCCCGGGAAATACTCGAACGGCGCGAACGACGACGGGAACGAGTAGGTGGCAACGCGCGGCGCCTCGATCGCGTCCTGCACCTCCATGCCGTGCTGGAAGATGTTGAGCAGCACCTGGAGCATCGCCTGGGTCTGCACATCGCCGCCCGGCGTGCCGAACGGCATGACCCCACCGGCCTCGGTCACCACCATCGCCGGATTCGGCGTCAGCCGCGGCCGCTTGCCGGGCGCCACGCCGGCAGGATGCCGCGGATCGGGCCGGCTCTGCGAACCGCGCCCCGACGGCGTGATGCCGAGGCCCGGCACCACCGGTACATTGCCCGAGCCATCCGACGGCGTGGCGCTGAACGCGTTGCCCCAGCGATCCACCACGCAGCAATACGACGTATCCGCCTCCACCTTCGGCATTTCCGCCGCGCTGGCCATGTGCGGCAGGTTGGACCGATCGAGCGGCGCCGGCATCTCGCCGAACGCGCGGTCGTCGCGCACCGCGGACGCACGGCGCGCGATGGTCGCCGGATCAAGCAGATACTGGACCGGCACATCGACGAACGCCGGGTCGCCGAAGTGATACTCGCGGTCCGCCATCGCCAGGTTCACGCATTCCGCGATGCGGTGCAGGTAGGTGGCCGAATTGTGCGGCAGATCGGCGATGCCGACACGTTCCAACAGCGCCAGCGCCTCGAGCAGCGCGGGCCCCTGGCACCACGGGCCGCAGGTGATCACCTCGTGGTCGCGCCAGGGCCGCCGCACCACCGGCTCGATGCGCGACCGGTACTCCGCGAGGTCGTCCATCGACAGATAGCCGCCCTCCTGCTGCTGGAAGCGGACGATCTCGCTCGCGATGTCGCCGCGGTAGAACGCATCGTGCGCCGCGCGCAGCCCCGCCTCGCGGTCCGCACCGGCGGCGCGGTCCTGGTCGGCCATGTATTGCAATGTGCGCGCGAGGTCCGACTGCACGAACTTCTCCCCCGACTGCGGCACGCGGCCACCGGGCAGGAAGATCGCGGTGTTGGATTGCCAGCGCCGGTACTCGTGCTCGTGCGCGGCGATCGAGACGGCGAGCAGCGGATACACCGCGAAGCCCTCGCCGGCGTAGCGGATCGCGTACGACGCCACATCGGCGAAACGCATCGTGCCGTGACGCCGCAGCGCGGTGATCCACGCATCGGGTGCCGCGGGAATGACGGTGCGCAGCACGCCGTCGGGGATCTTGCCGCCATGCTCGCGCATGAAGATGTCGGCCGGCAGCTTCTTCGGCCACCAGCCGAGACCGGCGATGCTCTCCACCTGGCCGTTCGCCAGGCGGATCATGATCGGTGCCACGCCGGCGACGTTCACCAGGTCCGGCTGCAGCACGCCGAGTGCGATGCCCGCGGCACAGCCGGCATCGATCGCGTTGCCGCCGGCCTCCAAAATCGAGAACGCGGCCGCGGCGGCAAGGTAGTGGCCGGCGGAAACCGCGTGACGCGTGCCGTAGACGGTCGGGCGATGGCTCATGGTGGCCTCCGGAAGCAACAACGCACAAGCGTGCGGCAATCCGCGCGCAGCGTCCAGCGCGGCCGTGTCATTGCGAGGAGCACAGCGACGAAGCAATCCCCATCGAGCGTACTCATGCGCAAACGGGAATCACGAGTCGCACTCCGACGAAACTGGCCCATAGTCTCGCACTCAGACCATCAGGATGACCGTCATGCGCGCCGCCGCTCTGAGCTCTCTCATGCTGATCGCCCTCACGCTGTCCGCCGCAGCGCAGACCCGCATCGACTCGATCAACACCAACTTTCGCTGGCTCGGCCCGGACGACAAGATCATTGTCGAGCGCTACGACGATCCCAAGGTCGCCAACGTGTCGTGCTACATGTCGCGAGCCCAGGCCGGCGGCATCAAGGGTGGTCTCGGATTTGCCGAAGACCCGAGCCGGTTCTCGATCGCCTGCCGCGCGGTCGGTCCCGTCACCATACCGGAGCGACTGGCGAAGTCCGAGGTGATTGGGTTCGCCTCTGCCTCGCTGTTCTTCAAGACCTTCCAGATCCATCGCGCCATCGATCCGGAAAAGAATGTGCTGGTCTACACCGTCGTGAGCACGAAGCTGATCAATGGCTCGCCGTTCAACAGCATCAGCGTCGTGCCGACGGCAGCGCGGTGAAGCGGTACCGCTATCCCAGCCGAACCGGATTCTCGCCGGAGAAACGCGGGTTGCGGATCGGATAGAACGCGTAGCCGAAGCCGACCTGATCCGGCGTGCCGATCGGCAGTACCTTCGGCATCACGATGGCGACCGCTGCGACGCCACGGTGCCGCCGCCCGACCGCCTGGAACGCGGCATGGATCGCGTCCACCACCATCTGATCGAAGTCCGGCTGGAAGATCGATGCAGTCAGCACCACGATCCCCGGTCTCGCGCGGTTCACCCGCCCCTGCGCCGAGGCGAGCGCATCCACCACCGCCGCGGTCAGGACCTCGGGGCTGCGCTGCGCCCGCTCCCGCCATTGCAACACCTCCGGCGCGAGCAGTGCGAGGGACAGCGGTTCGTCGGCCGCTGTGGTGAAATGCAGATCCACGTCGCCGGCAGATGGCGAAAACCCCACGCGGTTCCCCCCATCGTACAGCAGCTTCGCCGTCGCGAAGCCGGTCATGGTGCGAATGAACCGATCGGGTTGCACAAGCGGCGCTGCAAGTCGCGCCAGCAGCGGATGCTGGCCCCAGCACAGCATCAGATGATGCAGCGCCGTGACATGCAGTGCCGCCAGGGCATCCTCGTCCTGATAGCGCCAGCTCCAATCCGGCAGGTCGATCCGTTCGCGCAGACGCAGCACGCCCCAGGCGAACGGATATGGCCCAAGCTCTGACCCCATGGCCGGGGGCGCGGCAGAAGCATGCTCCGCGAACCGGCCTCCGGTCAGCCGGTCATAGTCCGCGGCGGCGGCCTCCAGCACGGCGCGCGACAGCGGCAGCGGCTCGTCCGGCAGCGCGCGTGGCCGGGTCAGCGCATAGTCGCGCGCGACCGCATCCTGGCAGGCGAGCACGCTGCCGCGGGCAATGTCGGTAGTGGTGACGGCAGGCGTCCGCGTCGCCACGACGGAAACTGCAGCGCGAGGCAGGATCTCGCCGTCGGGCAGGCCGGGCGTGCTGCTGACCGCGCCACAGCGAAAGCACTGGATGCGGATGGCGAGGAAGTTGCCCGGCAGATAGCGCTCGATCAGCACCGTGCCGCAGCGGCACACGAGTTCCCCGAGACCGACACCGCGGAACACCGCCGCCGCACCGACCTGGATGAAGTGCGGAACGTCCAGATCCGCTTCGATCGCTAGAAGATCCCTTCCAGGAACGCCCGCTGCTTTGGCTGCACGATCGGTGTGTCCCCGGTCTCCTGGCTCTGGCCCAGCGCCGAGTTCTCACGCAGGCGCTGCGCCTCCTTTTGCGGATCGACCACGACCCCGGGCTTTGGCGGCGTGCGCCAGAACATCAGCTTGTCGCCGATGCCAGGTGACGGCTGGTCGCGCTGAGCCTCCTGGTCCACCTCGGCGCGGATCCCCGCCGCCGCCGGCGGTCCCGCTGCCTGCACCAGGGCCTGCTGCCCAGGACTGGTGCCCGCGGGTGGTCCGCCGAGGGCCATCTGCGGCACCAGCGCGAGTTCGGCCTTGGTGCGCTCGGACTGCTCCTGCGGCCGCGTCGCGCCAGGGTCGGGCGGTGGCAGCGCGAAGCTGGTCGGCATCGCCAGCGGCGCCCGGGTGGTGACGGAGAATTCGTCGGGGGGATCGTGGATGAAGCCCAGGGTGCGGCCGAACTTGTCACCACTGCAGCCGGCAACCACCGCCGTGCAGGCAGCCAGTGCGAGAGTCGTCGCAACTCGTCTGTTCGAGGGCGGCATCGCCCGCTCTCTTAGCCGGAGACCGGGGCGCGTCGCAAGAATGTCACGAGGCGGAGCTGGCGCTTCGCCCGTGCGGCAGCAGGCCGTCGATCACCAGGGCCGCGACGCCGCATACAATGGCTGCATCCGCGACGTTGAACACGTACCAGGACCAGTCGCCCAGATGCGCGTGGATGAAGTCCACCACGGCGCCGAAGCGCAGGCGGTCAATCACGTTGCTGAGCGCGCCGCCCACTATGGCGCCGAGTGCCGTCGCCACCAGGCGCGACTCGGCGCGTCGGAGCCAGACGACCAGACCGACGACCACGGCGAGCGCGACCGCTGCGAGCAGCAGGTAGCTCCACCGCCCGGAGTTGGTCAGCAGGCCGAAGGTCACGCCGCGATTCCACACCATCGTCAGGTTGAGGACCGGCAGCACGACAACCTGGCCTATGTCCGGGAGGTCGACGACATTGAGGATCCACCACTTGCTCGCCTGGTCCGCGGCGAGCACGACCAGCGCCGCGACAAGTCCCACCAGGGTGAGGCCGTTGCGGGTCATGCCGCTCCCGCTCCCCCCGCCCCCCTCCCGCAAGGGGAGGGGGAGAAGCGACCATTCTCCCCCTCCCCTTGCGGGAGGGGGGCGGGGGGAGGGGGCAGTGCCATCAAGCCCGACAGACCAGCCCGGATTCCACCGCATCGGCACAGCGCTCGCACAGGGTCGGATGCCCGGCCTGCCTGCCCACCTCCGGCAGCACACGCCAGCAGCGCGCGCACTTGTCCCCGGGCGCCGGACTGACCGTCGCCAGCGGTTCGCTTTCGTCGGCCGCGATCCGCACGTTCGACACGATGGCGATCTCGGCCCACTGATCAGCCGAGAGCAATCCCGCCTGCGCCGCACTCAGCGGCAGCGTCACCGACGCCTGCAGCGACGACCCAAGCGTGTTCCCGCGGCGCGCCTCCTCGATCGGCACCGTGATCCGCCGCCGGATGGCGCGGATCGTCTCCCAGCGCGCCGCCAGCGCGTCATCGCGCCACTCGGCCGGCAGATCCGGGAATAGCTGCAGGTGCACGCTGTCCTGCTCGCCGAACCGCGCGCACCACGCCTCCTCCGCGGTGAAGCACAGCACCGGCGCGAGCCACGTCGTCAGGCAGCGATGCAGGTGATCCAGCACGCTGCGCGCCGCACGCCGCCGCAGCGAGTTCGGGCCGATCGCAGTAGATCGCGTCCTTGCGCACATCGAAGTAGAACGCCGAGAGATCGGTGGCGCAGAAGTTGTGCAGCTCGGGATACACGCCGGTCCAGTCATAGCTCTGCACCGCGGCGCGGATCCGCGCGTCCAGCTCCGCAAGCCGGTGCAGCACCCACTTCTCCAGCTCCGGCATGTCCTCATACGGCACACGTTCCGCATCGCTGAAACCGGCGAGGCTGCCCAGCAGCCAGCGCAGCGTGTTGCGCAGCCGACGATACAGCTCGACCTGCTGCTTCAGGATCTCCGGCCCGATGCGCAGATCCTCGGACGTATCCGACATCATCACCCACAGCCGCAGGATATCGACGCCGTACTTGTCCGCGACCTCCTGCGGTGCGGTGACGTTGCCCAGGGACTTCGACATCTTGCGTCCCTGCTCGTCCATCACGAAGCCGTCGGTCAGGATCGCCTTGAACGGCGCGTTGCCGCGCGTGCCGACGGCCTCCAGCAGCGAGGACTGGAACCAGCCGCGATGCTGGTCCGAGCCTTCGAGATACAGATCGGCCGGCCAGGGCAGGTTGCGCGCCTCCAGCACGAATGCGTGCGTCGAGCCTGCCTCAAACCAGACATCGACGATGTCCATCACCTGCTCATAGTCGTCCGGATTGCGCTCGTTGCCGAGGAAGCGCGATGGCGGCGACGAGTACCAACTGTCGGCGCCCTCGCTCCTGAACGCCTCGACGATGCGCGAAACCACGGCGGGATCGCGCAGCGGCTCGCCGGTGCGCTTGTCGACGAACACGCTGATCGGCACGCCCCAGGCGCGCTGGCGGCTGATGCACCAGTCCGGCCGGCTGGCCACCATCGAGCCCAGCCGGTTGCGTCCCTGCTCCGGCACGAAATGCGTCGCCGCGACCGCCTCCAGCGCCTTCTCGCGGATACGCTCCGGGCCGTCGAGCCGGATGAACCAGTTCGGCGTGGCGCGGAAGATCAGCGGCGCCCTGGAGCGCCACGAATGCGGATACGAGTGCACCAGCTTGCCGCGTCCCAGCAGCCCGCCCGTCTCATCGAGCCTGGCAGCAACCTGATCGTGCGCCTTGTAGACGTGCAGCCCGGCGAACAACGGCACCCACGCATTGAACGTGCCGTCATCGCCGACCGTGTCCGCCACTTCAAGATTGTGCTCGCGGCCCAGCACGAAGTCGTCCTCGCCGGCGTTCGGCGCGATGTGCACCAGGCCGGTGCCGGCCTCGGTGGTGACGAAATCGCCGAGCAGCAGCGGCACGTCGAAATCGTAGCCACGACCGCGCAGCGGATGCGCGCAGACGGTGCCGACCAGCTCCGCGCCCTTCAGCACGTGCACCAGGTGATGCGCGGCGATGCCGACTTCCTTGACGAACTGCGGCGCCAGTTCCAGCGCGACCACCAGCCTCTCGCCGACCCGTGCGTACGAGTTTGGCTCGACCGCATCGACGTGCATCACCGCATAGTCGAACGTCGCGCCGGCGGCGATCGCGCGGTTGCCCGGGATGGTCCACGGCGTCGTGGTCCAGATCACCAGCGCCGCATTCCGCAGCTCGGGCTTCGCCGCCTGCACCACGGGAAACCGCACCCACACCGTGTGCGACGTATGATCGTGGTACTCCACCTCCGCCTCGGCCAGCGCGGTCTTCTCGACCGGCGACCACAGCACCGGTCGCAGACCGCGATACAGCGCGCCGTTCAGCAGGAACTTGCAGATCTCCGCCGCGATCGCCGCCTCCGAGGGATGGTCCAGCGTGGCGTAGCGTTCGCGCCAGTTCCCTTCGACGCCGAGACGGCGGAACTCCGCCATCTGCACCGCCATCCAGTGCTCCGCATAGGCGCGGCACTCGGCACGGAAGTCGAGCACCGGGACCGCGTCCTTGTCTTTCTTCGCCTCGCGGTACTGTTCCTCGATCTTCCATTCGATCGGCAGGCCGTGACAGTCCCAACCCGGGATGTAGTCGGCGTCATACCCCGCCATCTGGCGGGTGCGGTTGATGACGTCCTTATGGATCTTGTTCAGCGCGGTGCCGATATGGATGTTGCCGTTCGCGTACGGCGGGCCGTCGTGCAGGATGAATTTCGGCCGCCCGCGCGATGCGGCGCGCAGACGCGACCACAGGTCCATCTGCTCCCAGCGGGCCAGGATTTGCGGCTCGCGCTTTGGCAGGTCGCCGCGCATCGGGAACGAAGTCTGCGGCAGGAAGACGGTGTCGCGGTAGTCGCGTTGAGCAGGATCGGCGGGGGCGTCGTTCATGGCTTGTCCGGACGGCTGATGCCGTTTTTTGGGGTGGGCGGAGCGCGTATTGGTCCCGGGGCTCAGCGAGCCGCCGGGCCGGTAATTCGCGCCTGCCTATACACCTGGGCCATGGGTCGGACTATGGGGATGCGGCGTTGGCTGGGCAAGCGGGCAGCGCACATGGCGCCCATCCGATCAAGCCTCTCGATGTGTGAACCAGCTCATAGGAAGCCGCCCGGCCGCCGGGCAGGATCGCGGGAGCGACCAGGAGTCAGCAGGGCGTCAGAGATAGGTGTCACCAGTTCGTGATCAACGAGCTGTCTCGCGCGGAGATTAATGCGGTAGGTTTATGGACTGCCAATTCTGTCTCCTGCGGGATCGAATATAGCGATCCCACCTTTCGGATAAATCTCGTGGGGATCCGTCATGTCCGAAGCCGCCAGTTACGCCCAGCAGCCATCGCAAGGAGCGGCCGCGGGCAACTGGACCCAGGACGGTCGCCTGATCGCCATCGAGACTCCGCTCGGCAAGGACAAGCTGCTGCTGACGTCGCTGGCCGGCGAAGAGACCATTTCGCAGCCTGTTCGCCTACGAACTCGAAATGCTGTCCGCCGATCATGCGATTTCCCCGGAAAGCCTGATCGGCCGCAACGTCAAGGTCGTGATCACCTCCGAGGACGGCAAGACACGCCCGATCCACGGCATGGTCGCGCGAGTTCCGCGCCGGACCGCTGGCTGGCCGCGAACTGCGGCAGTACAGCGCACACGTCGTGCCGTGGCTCTGGTACCTCGGACATAGCACCGATTGCCGCATCTTCCAGAACCTGAACGTTCCCGACATCATCGACCAGGTCTTCAAGACCTTCGGCTTCACCGATTATCAGCTGTCGGTCGCACGCGGCGACTACCCCAAGCTCGAGTTCTGCGTGCAGTACCGGGAAACCGCGCTGAACTTTGTCTCGCGCCTGATGGAGGAGGTGGGCATCTTCTACTTCTTCCGTCATGATAAGGATCGCCATGTGCTGGTGATCGCCGACCGCAACGTGAGCTTCAACGCACTGCCTGACCAGCAATTGATCTACGCGCCGGGTACTGCTCAGTCCGGCCACGTGACGCGATGGGAGCACACCTACGCCTTTCGCCCAGGCCGCTGGTCGCAGAAGGACTACAATTTCGAGACGCCGTCGACCGACCTGACCACCACCGAGAAGACCGTGCTCAAGCTGCGCAACGCCGATGCGTTCGAGCGGTTCGATTATCCCGGGCTCTATACCGACAAGTCGCTCGGCACCAAGCTGACGCGGACCTTGATGGAGGCGGAAGAGGCAGCGTACCACGCGGTGCTGGGCGCCAGCAATTACCCCTGTCTCGATACCGGCGGCAAGTTCACCTTGGCGAGCCATCCCTGCGAGAAGGAGAGCACGGCTTACGTGATTCGGCGGGTGCGTCACGAGGCGACCAACTCGAGCTACCTGGACCAGGGCAGCGACCCGTCACGCTACGACAACACGTTCGAGGCGATACCCAACGATGTGCAGTTCCGCCCGCTGCGCGTGACGGAGCGGCCGTTCGTGCATGGTCCGCAGACCGCGATCGTCGTCGGGCCGCCGGGCGAGAAGATCTTCACCGACAAGCACGGTCGCGTGCGGGTGCAGTTCCACTGGGATCGCTACGGCAAGCATGACGACAAGAGTTCGTGCTGGATACGCGTGTCGAATTCGTGGGGCGGTCGCGGCTGGGGCGCGGTCAATCTGCCGCATGTCGGGCACGAGGTCGTGGTGTCGTTCCTGGAAGGCGATCCCGACCGTCCGCTGGTGACCGGCCGCGTCTACAACGGCGAGAACATGACGGCGATGGGAATGCCGGACAACAAGACGCAGAGCGCCATGCGCGATCACAGCGGCAACGAGATCGTCATGGAGGGCAAAGTCGGGATCCGAGGACATCCGGGTCAATGCGACCAAGGACACCAACGTCGTCGTGACGCACGACTACAACGAGACGGTGAAGACCGGCAACCGCACGATCGCGATCCAAAGCGGCACGCACACCGAGACGATCAAGGGCGATACGACGATCAGGGTCACCACCGGCAAACTTGTCCACCGGATCGAGAGCAACACGGCGGACTATTTCGTCTCAGGCAATATCACCGAGAGGTACAACGACCATCAGTTCACCTATGTGAACAGCGACGTGGTCATAAAGTCACTCTACTCGAAGATCTTCTTGGAGGCGGCGCTCGCTATACAGTTCACCACCGGGGCGAGTCAGATCACGCTCGACAAGGAAGGCAAGATCACGATCATCGGCAAGAACATCAGCATCGTCGGCAGCGAAACGGTGAAGGTCGGCGGCAAGAGCATCGGCGTGCAGGGCAGCGACGAGACCAAGATCGGGGTCGGCGGCCAGAACACCGCGTACGACAAATCCAAGGTGACAACGTCCGGTGCCGGCATCGCGTCCAACGCTGCCGGTGAGCACGGCATCACCGGCGCGGTCGTGAAGATCAACTGAGATGCGTTCGCTGGCTGAGCAGGCGGCAACAGCATTCCGCGCGTTTCTGAACCAGCGGGACGACCTCATTCTCATCCTGTCGGCGGCCGACGGCGACCTGCCGGCCGCATTGAAGATCCTGGAAGGGCTGGAGGCAGAGCTATCGCATGTCTGGGGCTGGATATTCTCCCAGTCCTTCACCGATGCGCCGAGCTACGTGGACGCGATTGCCGCCGACATCGCCGGCAAGCAACTGGTGATGAATGGGGCGTTGGAGAAGCAGGGCAGGCCGGTGCTGCCACCCGTGCCGCCAGCGTTGCGCGATCGGTCGCGTGGGCCAGCCGAACGGCTGCGTGTCGCGGTGGAGTATGTGCGTTCGATGGTCCCGCCGACACAAGGTGGCGTGACACTGTTTGCGCTGTTGCCGCTGGAGATCGGCGATCACACCGCCTACGCGGCCCTGGCGTGCGACCTGGTGCGCCATCGCATGCCGTTTCCGTGGTGCTCCGGCGTGCGGTTCATCCTGCGGGACGATGTGGCCGCGCCTCAGCTTGTGCAGTTCGGCAATGCCCCGCGCACCCGAACGCTGCGCACCGACTTCAGCGCGCCGGCGTTGGCCGAAGCCCTGGTGCGCGAGGCGGCTGACGAGAGTCTGCCGCTGGACGACCGCATGAACGCAGCGCTTGTCGCGGCGGGAATGGATCAGGCGTACGGCCGGACGGACGATGCGCTGGCACGCTACCAAACGGTGATGCAGCACTTCGGCGCGGCCGGCAATGCGCCCGTCGCTGCCCTGGCAGCCAACGGCATCGCCGCGTGTCTTCAGGCCAAGGGCGACACGGACGGCGCCGAGCGGATCATGCATGCCGCGATGGAGGCGGCCCTGGAATCCACGCCTCCGGCGCTCCCGGTCGTCCTCAACGTTCTGCTCGAACTCACCATGCTGGTCGCCCGTCAGCAGCGATGGGCGGAGGCCGAACTGTATCTGACCGCCACCCACGATGTGGCGAACGCCTTGTTCATGCCGTCCGTGCGGGCCGAGGCGCTGGACCGCCGCGGCATCGCGCAGTCGCGGCTCGGCAAGGTGGTGGAATGCGAGCGCAGCTGGCGCGACGCCATCGTTATCGCCGATGAGGCGGAGGCGCATGAGACTGCGCTGGCCGCGCGCAGCCATTTGCGCAATCTGCTCCAGCAGCAGGGACGCGACGAGGAGGCGCGAGAACTGGCGCGCGAGATCGGCCGCTTGCAGCACTTCGCCACTGTCGGTCACGACCACGCGCACGCGGCGGACGCCGGCAGGACGGCGTCGTGAGCGACAAGCCCCCCGGGCTGCTGCCGACCGCGGCGCACGATGTCGGCGCCGGCTTCTCCGGTTGGTGGACCAATCTGAGCAATGCGGTCAGCCCGCCGCCTCCACCACCAGGCACGCCGCCCGCGCCGCCACCAACCACAGGGCAGAAGGCGGCGCAGGCGGTACGGCGGATCCAGACGGTCGCGGCGAGTGCCCTCGGCGTGATCGGCCTGCTGAAAGGGGCACTCGATACCGGGTTCGCCGAACTCACCTCGGGCATCGCCGCGATGTTGCCGTCGCTGCCCGCGGCGACATTGACGATGCCCTATCTGGGCGTGCCGCACACCCACACGCATCCGCCCAGCCTGATCCCGCCGGCGCCTCCGGTGCCGTTGCCGAGTATCGGCACGATCCTGTTCGGCGGCCACGTCAAAACGCTGATCAACAGCATCCCGGCGGCGCGGGCCGGCGACCTGGGCATCGCGCCTACCTGCGGCGGCCTGTTCCCGTATTTCGAGATCACCACCGGCTCGTCGAATGTGTTCATCGGCGGCGCGCGTGCGGCGCGCATGGGCGACTTCTGCAAGGTCTGCATACCGGCTCCGGCGGAAGCCTCGGCTGCGGTGAAGGCCTTCTCCGCATTCCAGCAGTATGCCGGCGTCGTGGTCGGCGCGCTGGGCATCGCCGCAGACGTCATGGAGGAGGCAGTGGCGGATGACGCGGCGATGGCCGCGGCCAAGGCTATGAGCGCCGCGATGAGCGCCGCGCAGATGGCATCGGACGCGATCCGCATGGCGATCGCGCAGATGATGGGCAAGGACCCCGGCATGCCCAATCAGGGCGCTGTGCTGATGGGCCATCCCAACGTGCTGATCGGCGGGTTTCCCATGGTCAACATTCCCAATCCGGTCGACATGCTGCTGGGCAAGCTGTCCGGGTTGAAAGGGAATGTGGCGGACGAGGAGGAGGAGGAAGAGGGCGGTGTCGGTGCAAAAGGCCCCTGCTGACCCGTGGTTCGACCCGGCCGGCACGCGGCTGGTCGGCGATCCGGTGGACGTCGTCACCGGCCGCGTCACCGAGCGCACGCTGTGCTTCCGACTGATCGGTCCGTTGTTCCTGGAACTCTATCGTCATTACAACAGCGGGCATAACGCGCTGCAGCGCGGCCTCGGGTTCGGCCACACGCATTCCTACGATCATCGGCTGAGTTTTGATGCCGACGGGCTGCTGCTGGAGGAGCCGATCGGCCGGCGCACCGGCTTCCCGGCGCTGCACGCCGATAGCGAGATGCACACGGTGCGCGGCGCGACGCTGCGGCGTCTGTCGCTGCTTGGCTATCGGTTGACCCGGCCCGGCGATCCGGCGATCGACTTCACGTTCGCCGACCCGGCGCGACCCGCTCGCGTGACGCGGGTGCATCGTTCCGGCGCGGAGATTGCCTTCCGTTATGGCCCCGACGGCCGGCTCACCGGTCTCACGCACTCGACCGGACTTCAGATTGCGGTCGAAGAGGACGCGGCGCAGCGACTGATGCGGCTCGTGGGCGCGTGGGATGGCGGCGAAGTCGAACGCCCTGTGCTGGTATGCGAGTATGACGCCGCCGCCGACCTGGTTGCCATGACGGACGCCTTGGAACGACGCAGCAGCTTTGCCTACGACGACGCGCACCGACTGGTCCGGCGGACCGACCGACGCGGCTACAGCTTCCTGTTCGAATACGATTCCGCCGGCCGGTGCGTGCGGTCCGCCGGAGAGGACGGCGTGATGGGCGTGGTGCTGCGGTATCGCACCGAGGAGCGCTTCACCGAGGTCACACGATCCGACGGTGGCAAGTGGACGTATCACTACAACGACGCCGGCGGCATCACGCACGTGACCGGACCGTATGGCGATGTGCGTCGTTACATCGCGGGCGAGAGCGGCCGTACCGTCGGTGAGATCGATCCGTTGGGCAATGGCCTCGACTATGTGTTCGATCAGACCGGAGCGTTGGTCGGCAAGCGCTTTGGGACCGGGCGGGTCATTCCTGTCAAAGCCGGCGAAGAGGTGACCGCTCCGCCGTCGCACCGTATCGCGGATTGTGCCCGGGAATTCCTGTATGGCGAACTGCCGTCGCGCCTGCCCATTGCGACCGACACACGATCGGATTGTCCGCCAGAGCTTCGGCGGACGCTGCTTCCGGCACCTCAACCGTTGCCGCCCAGCCCGCGCGTGCCACCATTCGGCGTGCTGTCGTGGTACCCCACACCGTGGGGTGGGCGCGAATTCAGCCCGTTCGGCCACCTGACCTCACAAGTCCTGCCAAGCGGCGGTCGGCGTCGCTGGACCTACGATCCCAATGACAGCGTGCATCTCAGCCGCGACGCCGACGACGCCGTCATTCGTCGAGAACGCCGCTCGTGGAATCAACTCGAATCCCGCGTTGACCCGTTGGGCAATACTATCCGCTACCGCTTCAGCACGGAGGACAAGATATCCGCCGTGATCGATCCGGGCGACACCGCCACGGAGTACGCCCACGACAAGGAGGGCCGGCTTGTTGGCGTGCGCAGGGCAGGACAGGTGCGTGAGACGTACCGCTATGACGGCGCGGGCAATCTGATCGAGAAACGCGACAGCAGCGGTACGACTCTGCTCACCCTGATCCCGACTGCCGACCGGCTGATGGCTGAGCGTCGCCTCGCATCCGGTGCGGTGCACAGGTTCAGCTACGACGCCGCCGGCCGGTTTCTTACCGCATCCGTCGATTTCAGCGAGGTCCGCTTCGACTACGACACCATGGGCCGATGCACGCTGGATTCGCGGGATGGCAAGGGAATCGCACATCAATACTCGACCGGCATCGACCGGCAGGTCACGACGGTGCTGGATCGGTTCGTCGTCCGCCATGAGCAACGTGAAACCGGAGTGACTTTGCGGCTGCCTGGCGGCGCGTGCCTGAGGATAGATCGTCCAAATGCGCAATCGCTCCTGCGCAACTGCAGCAACGGGACCGCCGAGCTGTGCCAATTCGATGACGAAGGTCGCATGCTGGCAAGTGCCATCGTCTCGGATCGCAGGCGCGACCGGCAATGGCTTCGGCGCTGGCGCTATTCGCATGAAGGCGATCTACAGGAAGCTGACGACGACCGTTTCGGGGCGGCGGCCTATCGCTATGACGCCGCGCACCGACTCGTCATGGCGCACCAACAAAGCCGGCGACCGGAGGCCTTTGAGCACGATCGGGCGGGCAACCTGATCGGCCAACCCGGATTGTCCGGGGTCGCGCTGGGGCCAGGCAACCGATTGACCGCCGCCAATGGTGAGCAGTTCACCTACGACGTACGTCATCACGTCACGGAGCGGCGCGGACCCCGCGGCGTGGTGCGCTATCACTACGACTCGCGCGACATGCTGGTTGCTGCGGACGGGCCGGATGGGCTGTGGCAAGCGGAGTACGACGCGATCGGCCGGCGCGTGCGCGCCTGGCAGGACGGAGTTGAACAACTCTTCTTCTGGGATACCGACCGGCTCGCAGCCGAGGTGTTGGCATCGGGGATGTTGCGGCTTTACGTCTATGCCGATTTACTGGCACTCACTCCGGTTGCCTTCCTGGATTACCCTGATATCGATGCCGTTCCGGCCAGTGGTGCCATTCGCTTCGTGTACGCCGACCAGCGGGGAGCGCCGGTGCTGGTCGACGATGCCCAGGGTGCCGTGCTTTGGCAGGCCCGGTTGCTGCCTTACGGCGCCGCGACCATCACTGCGCCGGGGGGGATGACGCTGAACCTGCGATACCCAGGGCATTACTTCGATTCAGCGACCGGGCTGCACTATAATCGCTTCCGGTATTACGATCCGGTATTGGGGCGTTATTTGCAGTCGGATCCCTTGGGTTTGCCGGGTGGCGTGAATATCTACGCGTATCCGGCCAATCCTCTGGTTCGCGTCGACGTGCGCGGCCTGAGCGGCGACAGCGGCGATGCCTGTCCCAATCAGAGTGCGCCGGCTCCGGGCCAGGACAAGAACGATGCGGAGGATGAAGGCACAGTCGGTCCAGAAGTGGAGCCGGGTCCGCCAGATCCAGCACTTGCCCGAGCCTGCGGGCCCCTTCAAGACCCATGGCTGGTACGCGACGGCGAAGGCCAATACCCACCGGAGGCAAGAGAAGCGCGGCCGGGTCAGCCGATGGTCCTCGATCCCAATGAGAGTGACACGTATCTATATGTCGTTTTGGTCGACGGGACGATTGTATACGCGCCACAGCACGTTGACGCCGATGGCAACGAGTCGGTGAAGCATACCGACTTGACGGAAAACGGGCCGGCAAGGGTGAGCGGCGAGATCAAGCACAACCCGGACCAGGACGAATGGGGAATGGACGATCAGTCTGGCCGCTACAGCGCGCAGCCAATGTACCCAAACGGCCCACTGGTCGGCACGAGAAGCCCAGATAACGTCGATGCTGCCGCACAGCTCGCACGCAATAGCGGCACGCAGAACGATATAGTGCCAGTACGGAGGGGACCGCCAGAATGACAGTGGAATTTCTGGTGCATCCACGGGCGCAGTCGTTCCGCAATGCCCTCCGCAATGACCCCACTGGTCTGCTGACGCAGACGTTGGAAGCGCAGGCGGCACGGAGCCGGCCCGACTTCGAAGTGCTCTACGGAGCCGGCCAGATAGCGCGTCAGGAAAACACTCCGGGCGTGGAGAGTGTTGTGGCGGACTGGTTGAGGATGTCGGTCTCGCCGCGCCGGTGGGATGTGAGTGCGTGCTTCCTCATGGGGTACTGGGTTACACCCGTTGAACCGAGCGAGGCTCTGGTGGCGCTGCTGGTTCGGCAACTGGGACACATCAATAGCCACGAGCCGGGCTGGAACGAGATTATGCGAGCCCTCAGCGCGGCAGCGGCCCTTAGCACGGACAGCGCCGCCGTCGACCGGATCCGTGCTGCGCTTCGGTCGGCTGTGGCGCGGGCCGATGCTGCCAGCATTCAGGCCGGCACGGCCGCAGCACTCGACGCCGTGCTGGGAACCTAGATCAGCCGTTCGCGGCACACCGCCGACAGCCTTTCGGCGGCGAACACGATGACGAAGATCACGATCAGCAGCAGCGACACCTCGCGGTACTGGAACAGGTTCATCGCGGTCAGTAATTGGAAGCCGATTCCGCCAGCGCCGACGAAGCCCAGCACCAACGACGCGCGGATGTTCTCGTCCAGGCGGTACAGCCCGATCCCCAGCAGGGCCGGCAGCACGGTCGGCACCACACCATGGGTGAACACCTGCATCCGGTTGGCGCCAGTCAGCGACAGCGCGTCGATCGGCGCCATGTCCATGTTCTCGATCGTCTCGGCGAACAACCGGCCCAGCATGCCGATCGAATGCACCGCCAGCGCCAGCCCGCCGGGGAACGGCCCGAGCCCCACCGCGGTGACGAACAGCAGCGCCCACACCAGGTCGGGCACCGCGCGGGTGAAGCCGATGGTCGCTCGCGATGCGTAGTAGAGGGCGCGCGACGGCGTCACGTTGGTCGCCGCCAGCACCGCCAGAGGCAGCGCCATCGCCACGCCGGCCAATGTGCCGAAGATCGCGATGTCCACCGTCTCCAGCGTGGGCCAGGCCACGTCGGGCAGCTTGGAGAAATCGGGCGGGGTGGCGCGGCGGATGATGTCCACCATGCCGAAGAAGCCGGTGACCAGGTCCTGCGGCCGCGCCTGCACCACGATCAGCGACTGCACCACCACCAGGATGGCGACCACCACGCCAACCGTGCGGATGGCGATCGCGGCGGCGCCCCTCACGCGGCTTCGGCGAGATACAGCCTCTGCACCGCGTCGCGCGACAGGTCGGCGCATTTGCGGTCGAACGCTACCCGGCCGTCGCGCATGCCGACCACCCGGTCGGCGAAGGCGAAGGCCAGATCAACCTGATGCAGCACGCAGAGCACCGCCAGGCCGTCGCCATGCGCGAGGCGGCGGAGCAGGCGCATGATGTCCTGCGCCGCCTCCGGGTCGAGGCTCGCCACCGGCTCGTCGGCCAGCATCACCAGCGGCCGCTGGGCCAGTGCCCGCGCAATCGCCACACGCTGCGCCTGCCCGCCGGACAAGGTGCTGGCGCGCTGCCCCGCCAGATGCGGCAGGCCGACCTGGCGCAGATGGTCCCGCGCCGCCGGCAGCTCGTCGGCCGGCAGCCCACCGAGCGCGGTCCACCAGGTCTGGTGCCGCCCGAGCGTGCCGCAAGCGACATTGGCCAGCACGCTGCGGCGGCGTACCAGGTTGGCGTGCTGCGAGATCATCGCGAGGTCGAGCCGGGCGCGGCGCAGCCTCTCGCCGGTGAGGCCGGAGATCTCGGTGCCGTTCAACCAGACCTCGCCCGCGGTAGGCACCAGCGCCCGGGTGATGCAGCGTAGCAGGGTGGTCTTGCCGCAGCCGTTGCCGCCCAGCACGATCAGCAGCTCGCCGGCCTGCACCTCCAGTTCGACGTCGGCCAGCGCCAGCTTGCCGGTCGGGTAACGAAGCGACAGCCCACTGGCCCGCAGGATCGGCGGGATCAGCTCAGCTTCTCCAGGTCGATGTTCAGCGTCTTCACCAGGTCGCGAATGCCATCGTATGCGGCGTCGGTCTGCGGCACGAAGTGGTCGCCGCCGAGGCCCATGATCTTGCGGTCCGCCTCGGGCAGCACCGAGAGGTCGAGGGTCTGGAGCACCACGGTCAGTCGGGCCTTGAAGCCACCCGGCAGGTCGCCGCGCACGGTGATCGGGTCGGTTGGGATCGGGTCGGACTTCCACAGGAAGACGACGTCGCCGTCCTTGTAGTGGCCGCGCTGGGTGGCGGATTGGAGCTGCTCGGAGTTCAGTTCGCCGGCATCGACCTTGTGGTTGTAGAGCGCCTCGAACGAGGAGGTATGGCTGCCGGCATAGATCGGCCGGATGTCCTTCTCGGGATCGATGCCCGCCTTGCGCAGGCCGAATGCCGGGAACAGGTGGCCGGAGGTGGAGGCGGGGTCGGAGAAGGCGAAGGAGTGGCCACGGATCTCGGCCACCGTCTTGATGCCGGAGCCGGGCCAGGTGACCAGGCTCGCCCAGTAGCTGTCGGGTTTGCCGTCCTTGTTGCCAAACGCGGCGACCGCCTGGGCCTTGGCGACCTGGTGCGCCAGGACGTAGCCGAGGGGGCCGAACTCGCCGATCTCCAGCTTGCCCACGCGCATTGCCTCGATCTCGGCGTTGTAGGTTGTGGTGACGTAGACCTTCACCTCGCAGCCGAGTTTGTCGCCGAGGACCTTTGCGATGTGGTCGTAGATCGGCACCAGCTTGGCGGAGGTATCGTAGGGCTCGACGCCGAAGCGAACGACGCCGCCGTTCGGGCAGTCCGGGGCGCTTGCGGCTTGGGCTGCGGGCGCGGCGGACAGGGTGAGGAGGGCGGTGGCGGCGGCGAGGCCGGCCCGGCGGTTGGTTCGGTTCATTGGTGTGCTCCCGGTCGTTGCGGCGATGACCGGGGTTCTAGGCGGCGGGGATGCAGCGGCGATGACAGTGGGGTTAAGGTTGTGTGGCAGTGGGGTTGCCCCCTCCCCCTGGCCCCCTCCCGCTAGGGGAGGGGGAAGATTGGTGTCAGCAGGCGCTTTGCCTCGGCGGCGTCGGCGGCGATTTGGGCTTTCAGGGCGTCCAGGCCGGGAAAGCGGCGTTCCTCGCGGATGTAGCCGTGCAGCGCTACCGACAGCTCGGCGTCGTAGATGTCGGCGTCGAAGTCGAAGATGTTGACCTCGAGGCGGCTTTCCGGGCCTTCGTTCACGGTCGGGCGGCGGCCGATGTTCGCCACGCCGTTGCGCCATTGGCCGTCGGGCAGCCGGACCGTTACGGCGTAGACGCCGCGCGCGGGCTCCAGATGGCGGCCGAGGGCGATGTTGGCGGTGGGGAAGCCGATCGTCCGGCCGCGCGCGTCGCCGTGCGCGACAGTGCCGCGGATGGTCCAGGGGCGACCGAGATCGGCGGTGGCGCGCTCGGGATAGCCGTCCTGGAGCACGCGGCGTATCCGCGTGGCCGAGATCGGGCCGGCGCCGTCGGCGAGCAGCGGCACGAGGGTCAGACCCATGCCGAGAGCTTCGGCGCGCTCGGCGAGGAAATCGGCGCCACCGCCGCGGCGGCGGCCGAAGGCGAAGTCCGGGCCGCATACCAGGTGGCGGGCGCCGAGACCCTGATGGAGCACCTCGGCCACGAAGGTCTCGGCCGGCATCAGGCTGAATTCGTGGTCGAAGCGCAGCTCGTAGAGCAGCGTGACGCCCAACGCTTCCAGGGCGGCGGCGCGTTCGGCCGACAGCGTCAGGCGGAACGGCGGGTCGTCGGGGCGGAAGTGCTCACGCGGATGCGGCTCGAAGGTCAGTACGCCGAGAGGCACCTTCGGCCGCGCCGCGTGTGCCGCCTTGATCACCTCGGCATGGCCGCGATGCACGCCGTCGAAATTGCCCAGCGCCACCGTGGCGCCGCGTGCTTCGGCGGGCAGTTCCCGCCAGTCGTGGTAGATGCGGATCACGATCGCGACGGGACCTGGACGTAGGCCTCGCCGTCGATCACCACCGTGTCGCCGACCGTGCACACCGTGCTGAGGGTGGCGCGTTTTTTGTCCGTGTTGAGGGCGGTGATTGTGGCGGTGGCCTTCACCGTGTCGCCGATCTTCACCGGTGCGGCGAAGCGCAGCGACTGGCGCATGTAGAGCGATCCCGGGCCGGGCAGACGGGTGCCGAGGACCGCGCTGATCAGGCCGGCGCTCAGCATGCCGTGGGCGATGCGCTCGCCGAAAATCGACTGCTTTGCCGCTTCGGCGTCGATGTGGATCGGGTTGGTGTCGGTCGAGACAGCCGCATACATCAGTATGTCGGCCTCGGTGATGGTCTTGCCGAGGCTGGCGGTCTGACCGACCTGGAGGTCCTCGAAGAAGCGGCCTGTGGTCATGCGCGGAGCCTCGCTGGGTTGTCGCGGTCTTCTGGGCGAAGGCGAGGCTTAAATCAACCGCGTGGGGCAGTGTCGCGCGCCTTGAGTGCTGCCTGCCTGGCCATCATCGCTGCTTCCTCGGCGATCGCTGCGGCGACCTGGGCAGGATCGGGCGGATAGGAGAATGCGGCACGTGCCTGCGCCGGGGTCATCAGGTCGCGGCGCCAGTCAGGGATCTCGTTGCCGAAGCGATCGCGCGGGCGGAACACGGCGGGGATCGGCGTGGCACCGGGCCGCAGCGCGATGAAGCCGGGTGGGACTTCCTGTGTCTCGCTGGTGGGTTCCGCAGGCGGGGGCTGGGGTGCGGCGGCTGGCGAGGCCTTGGATCTGGCCGGCCTGGCGGGCTGCGGGGCAACGGCCTGCGGCTTGCGGAGGTAGCGCAGTGCCGTTGCGTAGGTGCGTCCGGCGGCGAGCGCACTGCCGCGCAGCCGCATCGCGGTATCGTCGGAGATGCCGGGGCGGGCGGCGCGGGCAAAGTTGTCCATGGCGGACTGGGCGGCGGCGACCGCGATGGCGGCGAGCTGTGCCTCGGCCGGATCACGCGGATTGAGCGAGGAGAACAGCTCTCGCGTGGCGTCCTGGTGCTCGTCGGTGGCGGCGCCGGGCGTGGCAGCGTCGAGCGTCTGCATCAGGTGCGCGATGAAGTTGGGCGAGGGCTGAGCTGGGTTGCCAGCGGAGCGTGCGGGCGTGTGATCCGGGGTCTGTATGTCCATCAAGGTCCTTCCCGCCGCGGGCGATGCAACGGGAGGGATCATACGAACATTTCATGAACGCTGGGTTAATATCGGATCGTGATACGAACGACTTCAGTGCGTGTCAAAGCGAAGACGTGGATGGCTGGGCCAAGCCCAGCCATGACGAATAGGGAATGGGGAATGGCGAATGGAACGTGGGGTCCCCTGATCGGTCAGAACCCTGGCCCGGGCGGCTTCTGGCCGGTGGTGAACGAGCGTGTTGTATCTGGCGTCGTGCTGTCTGAAGTGGTGGAAGAGGACGTCGTAGTATTCCCGGTAGTAAAGCCTGGCTTCTTTTGCAGTGCGGCTGCGGGGTTGTTGCGCATTTGCTGCAGCAAGTTCTGGAAACTGACGTCCGGCATGGCCAACGGACGCGGCTGATTGAAACCGACATTTGGCGCGGCAGGCGGATCGGGCTGTGGGGAAGCAATCACCGGGCCGGGTACGGGCTCGAACGGATCGGTGGGTGCGGGGTCGACATATCCGGGAGCCTGGAGCTGGTTATCGTCTCCCGCCGCCGCCAGAAGAGTCC
Source organism: uncultured Alphaproteobacteria bacterium (assembly GCA_963799415.1). Taxonomy (GTDB): domain Bacteria; phylum Pseudomonadota; class Alphaproteobacteria; order Acetobacterales; family Acetobacteraceae; genus JAMXLO01. Next base: position 84,750 of record CAWCXI010000021.1, read on the forward strand.
CGGGCGCGCCAATGCATCCTGCGATTGCAAACATCAAACGAACGGTTACTTGCCAAGAGGCCAATTCCATCTCCGCTGCGGCAATACGTCTCTTTCCGGACGGTACGTCTCCCGTGTGTTGGGCACAAGAGAAGTTTGCAACGAGCCTTGAACGGGTGCGGACCGTTGCGGTATTGCACGATCGAGTCAATTGGGGAGTGGGAATGTTGTGCTGTTTGCCACGGCTTGTCGTGGCCGCGATCGTCGCGGCTGCGCCGTTCGCTTCGACGTGCTCGGCCGAAACGCAGGTGGAGCGCGGAAAGTACCTGGTCGAACTCGGCGGCTGCACCGATTGTCACACGCCGGGCAACCTTCTCGGCCATCCCGACCTGACGCGGTATCTTGGCGGCTCCGATGTCGGTTTTGGCATTCCCGGGCATGGCGTGTTCGTCGCGCCGAACCTGACGCCGGACAAGGAGACCGGTCTGGGGAATTGGACCGAACAGCAGATCGTGACCGCGATCACCAAGGGAGAACGGCCCGACGGGCGCATGCTCGCGCCGATCATGCCATGGATGGGCTTGTCGCACCTGACGAAGTCCGACGCGCTGGCGATCGCGGCATTTTTGAAGAGCGTACAGGCCGTGAAGAACAAGGTGCCCGGCCCGTTCGGCCCGAACGATAAGCCCAGCGTGCTCGTGATGTCGGTGCAGCCCGGCGAGGTCTACGCGGGCCTGCCGAAGCCCAAGTAGCCGCGCCGCTTTTTCTGATTCGGGCTTGCATTCACCGCATGTGTGAGCCTTAAGTCGGCCGAATGTTGTGATTGATACGAAAGAGGTTGGCGGGATCGTACTTGTTCTTGAGCGCGACAAGGCGCTCGTGGTTCGGACCATAGGCGCTGCGCGCGATCGGATCCGCCTCGTCCTCGAGGTAATTGACATAGGCACCCGCGACCATGAACGGGCGCATCGCATCCCAGCAGTCGCGCGTCCATTGGATGTTCCGTTGGGCTTCCGATGGATCATCCCAGCTCGAAAGGAGAAGAAAGTTGTAGGGATGCTGACGATGGGCGAAAGCGGTGTCGGTGGAGCCGACGCGAGAGACCGCGCCGTGCAGATGCTCGAGCCACGGCCCCGTGGTAAACGGCGAAGGCACCGTCATGGCAAACTCGCAGAAGACATCGATCGCTTCGTCGGGGAGGCTATGGAGGAAGTTGGCCTTCCAATAGGCCTGTCGGCCAGGCGGAAACCATGGATCGAACATGCTCTGCATCTGGACATAGCTGATCGGTCCGAACAGATCCGCGATCGGCGCACCAAATCCACGTAATGGTGCCAGCGCCTTTTCACCCTCCGCGAGCGAGCCGCAATGGCAGCCGGCAACGCCGATGACCGGAATGCCGTCGAGGGTCGTGAGCCGGCCGATCTGCGTGCTCAGCTCGTCGGGGCTGGCGGCGGCGAAGTCACGGTAGAAGCGAAGCACGTCCCGCGCCTTGTCGAGCGGATAGAGAACACCGCCGCCGAGGACCGGTCCGACCTCGTGGAGGCGATACTCGAATGAGGTGACTATTCCGAAGTTCCCGCCACCACCGCGCATGCCCCAGAACAGGTCCGCGTTTTCGCGGTTGCTGGCGGTGACGAGGCGACCGTCGGCGGTCACGACATCCATGGCAACCACGTTGTCGCAGGCAAGACCGTGCTTGCCGATCAGCCAGCCCATGCCGCCGCCGAGGGTCAGGCCGGCAATGCCGGTCGTGGTGATGACGCCCATCGTGGTGGCGAGACCGAAGGCCTGGGTTTCACGGTCGAACTCGGCGATGGTCAGGCCTGGCTCGGCACGAACCGTGCGGCTGGCCGGATCGACGCGGATGCCTTTCATGGCCGAGAGATCGATCATCAGGCCGTCGTCGCAGATTGCCTTGCCGGCAATGCTGTGGCCGCCGCCACGCACAGACACTGTCAGGCCGTACTCACTGGCGAAGTTGACGCAGGCCATGACGTCGGCAGCGCCGGCGCATCGCGCGATGAGCGCTGGATGCCGGTCGATGATCCGGTTGAAGACCACTCGGGCGGCGTCGTAGCCTGGTTCGCCGGACGCGAATGACTGACCGCGCAAAGACGATCTGAACGCTGTTGTCGCAGATTCTGATCCCATCTTCGTTCTCCCCGATTTGTTGGTTCTTTTTGGATTGATGATCTCTGGATGTCGGGAGGCAGAGACATCGCTGTCCCTCAACATAGCAGACGGGCCATCGTTGGCTATGTTATTTTGGTGCCGCCTCGGCCGGAAAGACGTGGATGGCCGGCCTTCGCCAGCCATGACGGCGTGAGTTACGGAGCCTGATTGGCTACGTTATTTTGGCGCCGTCTCAGCGGCCCGACTGCTGAACTCTGATTGAGCAACACGGCATCGATCGCGATGGCGCAGCGAACGTTCTGGAGCAGCACCCGTGCTCTCGACTTCAACGAGTTCAGTAGTGCCGTGAGGGTGCCAGTTTGCCTCCAGATAAAATGATTTGCATCGCAGTCGATTGGGCCGCGCGTCCGCACTGCGGCATTCTGAGATAGCCAAGCGGAGTGGGTGAAATCAGACCGTTCCTCCGCTTGTCCTTGAACCGCCAATAGACTGCTTTTACTGTGTCAGCGTAATAATAGCTTACGGCCGGGAATATGACTCGATTGGGTCCGGCGTTATATGCCACTACTGCCATGTATAGATTGCCGGCAAAGCGAGGTAGGTCGGCGATCCGCCGCAAGTATTCCATGCCGCCGTATATCGATTGGTACGAATTGAAGGGGTCGATCACCCGCATCTCATCGCTGGTTCCCGGCATCAGTTGCATCAGGCCTTGCGCGCCTTTTGGTGAGATGGCCGTCGCATTGCCGCTGCTCTCCACCCACGCAATCGCGCGACCAAGATCAGGATCGATGCGAAATCGTTGACCGGCTGCCTCGAAGGTTGCATCGAGTTCGGTCGCCGACCAGTGAAGGGATGGCGCGAACAAAGATGTGCAGGTCTGCCCGAGGGCGATGCCCGGCCATAGCACCGACATCAGCAGGAAAGCGCCCATCCTGACCCCGCCATTCGACATCCCGATGACGATCCTCTGCTCGGTTGTCCCTACTCAATGCTGCGCGACGGTTTTACGATCTGAAGAAGAGATCGAGAGGTGGATTGTCGGCTTGAACTACGAACCCATCAGGTCATCGATCAGGCGCTTTGCCCCATCCAGTATGTCGTCGTGACTGGTCGGATCGGTTGATTGCGGACCCAGGATCGGTTGCGTGCTGTCGGGCGCATAAATTGTCGCGCGCCAGCCGCTGCCGTACGGCCTTATTACGATGCGATACCCGCGATAGTCCTGCGGCTGGATGGCCAATGCCTATGCCTCGGCCGCGCGCAGCACCGGGCTCGCTCGTCGGGCCGCTGCTGTCGATTTTGCCGGGATTGTCAGGCAGTGCACGCGCGGTAACTCCGTGGGGTCGGTAGCCCCCGGCTCCGGCCTGACACCATGCCTACCGGAACAGTGCCGACCTAATCCGCCAATTTTTGATATTGCAATAGGGAAACTTTACACTTGGACTAAAGATATTGAATCAATCAAAAGGTTAGATTGTCGCCTTCGATTGGCAGCCGTCACCACCGCTGGTGGTTTCGATGCAGATGATTGCCAGCAGTATCGCCGGCCAGCGGGTGACTTATACGAGTTATTTTGGCGCCCTTCAGCGGTCCGATGCAGCCGCGCCCCGTGACTTTATTGACAGGCAACGATGCACAATTCCTAATTGCCGTAAGTAACAGCGCGTTACGGGAAATGGGTCCAATGGGAGGGAAGCGATGGCGCGAATCACCGGCGGCTGCCTATGTGGGGGCGTGAAGTACTCCACCGATGCTGAGCCGATACGAACAGTGGTTTGCCACTGCACAATATGCCAAAGGCACATCGGCTCGGCCTTTGCCACGCTCATGGCATTTCCGGCGGGCAGCATCGCTGTCAGTGGTACGCTGAAGACCTACACCGAACCAGGCGGCACGAGCGGCGAGCCGTTTCACAGGCGCTTCTGTCCCGACTGCGGAACACCGATCATCTACGAGCGGGAAGGCGGTGAGAGGACATTGATCGCGGCGGGAACGCTGGACGACAGGACCATCGTCAAACCCAGTGTCAATCTGTTCTGCGCCTCGGCACAGGCGTGGGTGCCGATCACGCCGGACACCGAGAATCTGCCGGGCTACTTCACCTAAGCCGCGCGGGCTCCGGCCCCTTGTCGGCGGCGCCGGGCATGGGCTAGCCACACCCCCGCTACCCTTCATCAGCCGGGGGACCAGAAGATGCCGCAGACCGAAGTGGGACGCTCCGAGGACCTTCTGGCCGAGCTGGCCAAATGGGTGGCGATGGAAACTCCCACCACGGACGCTGCTTCGGTCAATCGGCTGATGGACGTGGCCGAGAGGGAACTGGCGCGGGCGGGCGCGGCGCTGACCCGCATTCCTGGCCGGGACGGGTTCGGCGACAACCTGATCGCGCGTACGCCGGGCGAGGGGAAGCCGGTGCTGGTGGCGGGCCATCTCGACACGGTGTGGTCACACGGCACGCTGGACGACATGCCGTACCAGGTGAACGGCGAGAAGGCGCACGGGCCGGGCATCTACGACATGAAGGCGGGCAGCTTTCTGGCGTTCCATGCGGTGTGCTCGATCCTGCGTCAGCAGACGAAGACGCGGCGGCCGATCGTGCTGCTGCTGACGCCGGACGAGGAGGTGGGCAGCCCGACGTCACGCGAATGGATCGAGCGCGAGGCCGCGGTGGCCGCCTGCGTGCTGATCCCCGAGCCCGCGGGTCAGGGTGGGGCCTGCGTCACCGCGCGCAAGGGGGTGGGGCGGTTCGTCATGCGGGTGGAGGGGCGCGGCGCTCATTCGGGCGGGGCGTTCCAGGATGGGGCATCGGCGGTGGTCGAACTGGCGCGGCAGATCGTGCGGATTCACGACATGGTCGATCTCGATCGCGGCATCACGCTGAATGCGGCGCCGGTGTGGGGTGGGTCGCGGCCGAATGTGATCTCGCCGGATGCGGGATGCGAGATCGATCTGCGGGTGAATTCGATCCCCGATGGCGAACACATGGAGCGCATGCTGCTGGAGACCACGGCGTTGACGCCGGGCTGCCGCGTGGTGGTGGAGGGCGGCATGAACCGTCCGCCGTACACCGAGGGCTCCGGGATCCTGGCGCTGTACGACAAGGCGCGTGGGATCGCCGAGACGGTGGGCATTGCGTTGCCGCGGCAGCACCGCGGTGGGGGCTCGGACGGCAACTTCACCGCGGCGATGGGCGTGCCGACGCTGGATGGGCTGGGCTGCCCGGGTGCCGGCGCGCATGCCAGTCACGAGCACATCCTGTGGCAGCACTTGGCACGGCGTGCCGCACTGATGGCGGGGCTGCTGGAGACGCTCGAGTAGCGTGAAGCGGGTACCTACGTGACCGGGATTGCCGCGTCGCTTCGCTCCTCGCAATGACAGGGGCGTGAGGTCGTGCTGTTCAATTCGCAGGCGTTCATCTGCGGCTTTTTGCCGGTTGTGCTGGCGCTGTACTACGCGTTCGCGGCGCATCGCGTGGCGCGGCAGGCGATCGTGGTGGTCGCATCGCTGTTCTTCTACGGCTGGTGGGATGTCCGCTTCGTTCCGTTGCTGGCCGGGCTCACTGTTGCCAACTGGCTGATCGTCCGCTGGTTCGCCGCTGCGGGAGCGCGATGGATTCCCGTGCTGGGTGTCGCGCTGAATCTCGTGGTGCTCGGGTTGTTCAAATACGCCGACTTCTTTCGCGGCACCGTCGATGCGCTGTTGGGCGAGAGTTATCGGCCGTGGGACCTGATCCTGCCTCTCGGCATCAGCTTCTTTGTGTTCCAGAAGATCTCCTACCTGATCGATTTGCGACGCGGTGATCGGCACATCTACGGCTTCCTCGACTTCTGCATGTTCGTGACGTTCTTTCCGCAGCTCATTGCTGGGCCGATTGTCCGTCACAACGAGATCATCCATCAGTTCCGGCTCGATCCGCGCCGGCCGGCGATGTGGGAGAACCTGTCGCGCGGCTTCGTGCTGTTCGTGATCGGTGTGGCGAAGAAGGTGGCGCTGGCGGACACGTTGGCGATGGTGGCCGATCCGTTGTTCGGCAAGGCGGTGGGCGCGTCGCTGTCGTCGGCCGAGGCGTGGATTGCCACGGGTGCATATACGCTGCAGATCTACTTCGATTTCTCCGGCTACTCCGACATGGCGATCGGGCTGGCGCTGATGTTCGGGTTCAGTCTGCCGCTGAACTTCAACGCGCCGTATCGCGCGGTCTCGGTGCGGGATTTTTGGCGACGCTGGCACATGACGCTGTCGCGGTTCCTGCGCGACTATCTCTACATCCCGCTTGGTGGCAATCACTGCGGCCCGCTGCGTCAGTCGGTGAACGTCGTCGCCACCATGCTGCTGGGCGGGCTGTGGCACGGCGCGAACTGGACCTTTGTTGCGTGGGGCGGACTGCATGGCGCGGCATTGGCGGTGAACCATGTCTGGCAGGGCAGGGGGTTTCGGCTGCCGAGCGCCGTCGCGTGGGCGCTGACGCTGCTATTCGTCATGGCCTGCTGGGTGCTGTTCCGCTCGGCCGAATTCGCCACGGCGGGCGACATGCTGCTGTCGATGATCGGGTGGCACGGGCTGGGTCGCATCTCGCTTGATCGCGAGTTCGTTGTGGCGTTGATCGGTGGTGCCGCCATCGCTTTGCTTGGGCCGACCAGCCAGCAGATGGCGCTGGAAAAACTGCAACCCAAGACGTGGATGGCCATGCCGGCCGGCGTCGCACTCGCGTATCTGCTGCTTCTGGTTGGCGGGCGGTTGCCGAATGTCTTCATCTACTTCCAGTTCTGACGCCGCTGCGCCCTGGCGCCGCTTCTTCCGCGCGGCGGCGGGCACCGCCGTGGTGGTGGTGGTGGCGATCTATGCCTTCGTCGTTCTGGTGGATCCGTTCGACACACTGCCGCTGTCACCGCCGGCCGATCGCGTGCCGGTGGCGACCAATGCGCGCTTCGCCTTCCCGTCGCTGGCGCGCTCGGACCGGTTTGACAGCGCGATCTTCGGCTCATCGACCAGCCGTCTGCTGCGTCCCGTCGTGCTGAACGCGGAGTTTGGCGCGCGGTTCGCCAACCTGTCGATGAACGCTGCCACGGCGTACGAGCAGTCGCGCCTGATGGCGGTGTTCCGAGCCGCGCATCCTGCCGCGCGCGTGGTGATTGTCGGGCTCGACATCAGCTACTGTTTGCCCGGTGCCGCACAGGCAAAATTCACGCCGCGGCCGTTCCCGGCGTGGATGTACCACGGCAGCCTGTGGCGTGGCTACGGCGAGATGTTCAATCTCTATTCGGTACAGGAGGCCGGGCAGGAGTTCGGCATTCTGGTCGGCATCAAGCGCCAGGTTTACGGCAGCGACGGCTATACCAGCTTCGTACCACCGGACAGCGCCTATGATCCCGCGCGCGTCGCACAGCATCTGCATGACGATCAGAAATTCATATTGCCGGGCGGCCGTGGCGATCCTGCGAGCTGGAGCTATCCGGCGCTCGATCGCCTGGACGCGGATCTGTCGGCGCTGGCGGAGAACACACGAAAGATCCTGTTCTTCGTGCCGTACAACGAGAAGATGATGCCGGCGGTCGATTCTCCGGGTGCATCGGGATGGCGTGAATGCAAACGGCGCGTGGCTGAAATGGTGAAGCGCCTGCCGAACGCGCTCGCGGTCGATTTCATGCGGCCGAGCCCGATCACCGATGACGATGACAACTACTGGGATGGGATGCATTTCCGGATCGCGATCGCCGACCGCATCGCGCGCGATCTGGCGGCGGCCGATCGCGGCGAGGCGTCGGCGGACTATGTGCTGCTGGGCGGCAGCGCGATCGCCTCAGCCCGGCGCTGAGCGCTCGGCCAGCGTCATGAACACCGGTACCGCGGCGGCGAGGTCGGCGACATGCGCCTTCTCGGTTGGCGTGTGTGCCTCTGCTATGTCGCCTGGTCCCAGCACGACGCACGGTGCGATCGCCTGGAGTTCGGATGCGTCGGTGCCGTATGGCGCGGTGCCGGCGGGTCTGCCGAGCACATCGACGCACAGGCGCACCAGCTTGTGGTCCGGCGGCAGTTCGGGCGGGAAGCCTTCGCGCGCTTCGCTGACCGCGATGCCGAAGCGCCCCGCGGCGTCATGCACGGCTTGCAGCACGGGGGTCGGATCCATCTTGGCCGAGTAGCGGAACTTGATGCGGGCGGTGGCCTTGGGCACGGTCACGTTCACCGCCGCGCCGTGGTTGTCGATCACCACGTTGAAGTCGCTGAATGGCGGGTCGTAGTCGGTGTCCTGGAGGCTGACATCGCTGCGCAGCCGCTCGAAGATGCCCTTCATCTCAACCAGGAACGGGATGAGTTCCCAGTTCGCGTTGCGCCCGCGGCCGGTGCTGCTGTGCGCCTGCAGGCCGGTCGCGATGCAGGTGAACGCGATATGGCTGCGGTGTCCGCGCACCGGCACGAGCGAGGTCGGTTCGGCGACGATGATACCGGCCGGCTTCACCCGTCGCACCAGCTCCGACTTTTGCGCGATCAGCCGGGCGCCTTGCTTGGTGGTCTCCTCGTCGGTGGTGATGAGCAGCGTGATGGGAACGCGCTCGGGCAGCGCGCGCGCCGCGACGATGGTGGCGGCGACCGGGCCCTTCATGTCGGTGCTGCCGAGACCGTGCAGGATGCCGTCGGAGCCGAGACGTGCCGACCATGGGTCCTCCTGCCAGCCGGTATCGGGGACGGTGTCCATGTGGCCGGACAGCGCGATGCCGCCGAGCGGGCCGCGATGCGCCACCAGCGCACGCTTCGCGACGCCGTCGCCGTCGGTGTAGTCGATGCGTTCGATGTCGAAGCCGGGGAGCGCCGCTTCCACCCTGTCGGCCACCGCCAGATTGGAGACGAAACTGCGGCTGTCCAGCGATACCAGGTCGCGGGTGAGGGAGACGACGGAAGTCTGGAAGTCGCTCATTTCTGTCTCAATCCCAAGTTTGGCCGGCGCGTGCGTTTGCTGACGATCTCTCCGCCTGTGACATACTGCATAGACCGGCTGCAACGGGTCCAGTATTGAAAGAGCGGTCGTGGACAGGCAAGCGCGCGGATGCCGGTGACGAATACGCTCGACACTGAGGCCCCGGCTGTTGAGGCGAACGAGGCTGGCGGTGGCGCTGAGGCGGTCGATGCACCGCCCCGTCGGCGGGTCAGCGCCATCCTGCGCGAGCTGATCAGCCCCCTGCAGATCTGGAATGGTGCGCTCCTCCTTTGGAAAGCGTTGGGCAGTTTTGTGCTGGCTCTGTCAGGGGTGATCGCGGTGGTCGTGATCGCGATACTGCTGATACAGGGGCTGACTCGCCGCACCATCGCGCTTCAGCCGATTGCCGTGCCGAAGGAGCTGGCCGACAGAGGCTACGCGCCGGATGTGGCGGCCAGCCGGTTGCGCGATGCCATGAATGCCGTTGTGGCGAGGTCGCTGGCGCCAAAGGGTCCGGAGATCGCCTTGCGCGGCGATGTGCCGGACATCGTGGTCCCTACGGTCGGCATGTCGATCGACAGCGTGGTTACGGCGATCCGGGGCTTTCTGCACAGCAATCGGCGTCGGACCGTATCCGGCGAGTTCACGATCGCTGACGGTCGGCTCTGGTTGCGACTGCGGCTTGACGGGGTGCAGATCTACAGCAGTCGAGCAGGTGGCGACGTTCAGCGACCGGATGAATTGCTCGAGACGGCGGTTCTTCATCTGTTTGGCGAGATCGATCCATTCGTCGCGGCGTTGTATTTGTTCACCTATAAGGACGACGCGGCTCAGGCACTGGTGATCCTGGACACATTGCCGCAAAACCAGCCGACGTCTGACTGGAATGCAGCAGACCCCTACCTCGTGAAGGCCTGGATCTACAATGATCGCGGGAAGTATACCGAGGCAATGGCGGCGGCCGACCAGGCGGTTCGCCTTGAGCCGCAATACGCGCCTGCTCATAACATTCGTGGCAACACGCTGAAGGCGCAGCACAAGTACGACGAGGCGCTCACCGAATACCGTACGGCCCTGCGGATCGACCCCGACTTTGCTGCGCGGAGCGATATTGCAAGCTTGCTGCGGGCTGAGCAAAAGAATGCACAGGCCGCGGATGCGTATCGTGAGCTGATAGCGAAGCACCAGAAATACCCATTCTACCATGTAGCGCTCGCTGAGCTGCTACGCGTTCAGCACGATTCTCAGGGCGCCGCCGGCGAGTTTGCACATGCTGTAGCACTATACCGGGAGATGCTTGCCCGAGACCCGGACAATGCTGCCACGCATAGCGGCCTGGGTGATGCACTGAATTCCGAACTCCAACTGGATGCGGCCGCGGACCAGTATCGTGAGGCGGTCAGACTTGAACCAACAAGAGCGAGCGCCCACCGGGCACTGGGCAGCATATTACACCGGCAGCATGAAAACGGCGCTGCTGTTGTGGAACTTCGCAGGGCGGCTGAGCTCGATGCCACGAACGCCGAGACACACGAAATACTAAGCGAGGTTCTGCTTGATTTGGGTGATTACGACACGGCTCTGGATGAGGCTCATCGCTCGCTTGATCTGAAATCCGAGGCTCGCCGACGGTCATATCGCGCTGGGCAACATCCTGCTCAGAGAGGGCAAACTCGATGATGCGGGGGTGGAATATCATCTGGCCTTAGAACTCGATTCAGATCATGCGAGTGCACACGGCAATATCGGCCTTGTTCTTGAGCGCCAGGGCAAGGCCAACGAAGCGTTTCGGGAATATCGACTCGCGATTGATCGCGACCCGGTGCAGGCGGAGGCGCACAACGGTCTCGGCGTCGCGTTGGACGATCTGAATATGCACGACGAGGCGATGGAGGAATATCGAAGAGCCATGGAGCTCGACCCGAAGCTCGCCGATGTGCACAACAATGTCGGTAGGGCTCTAACCGATCAGGGCAGGTATGACGACGCGATTGTGCAATTACGCAAGGCCATCGAGCTGGACCCGAGGTTGGCGGAACCACACTATGGGATAGGCCTTATCCTCAGGGATCAGCACAAACTGGACGATGCGATCGTGGAATATCGTGCAGCCATCGCATTAGACCCCAAGTCCGCAAATCCGCACAATGGTCTCGGCAACGTTCTTAGTGACCAGGAGAAACTGGACGATGCGATCTTGGAATATCGTGCAGCCATCGCATTAGACCCCAAGTCCGCAAATCCGCACAATGGTCTCGGCAACGCCTTTCGTGATCAGCACAAGCTGGACGATGCGATTGTAGAATACCGCGCGGCAATCGCGTTAGATCCGAAGTCCGCAGATCCGCACAATGGTCTCGGCAATGTACTTGGTGATCAGCACAAACTGGACGATGCGATTGTGGAATACCGTGCGGCCATCGCTCTGGACCCGAAGTCCGCAAATCCGCACAATGGTCTCGGCAATGCTCTTCTTGATCAGCGCAAACTGGACGAAGCGATCGTGGAATATCGCGCGGCCATCGTGTTAGATGCGAAGTCCGCAAACCCCCACAATGGTCTCGGCAATGCCCTTGGTGATCAGCAGAAACTGGACGACGCAATTGTGGAATATCGTGAGGCCATTGAACTCGCCCCGAAATTCGCGGGGGCGCACCAGAACCTCGGTGACGTCTTTTTGCAGATGAACAAGCTTGACGAGGCCGGGGCGGAGTACCGTAAGGCGATAGAATTGGACCCGACTTCTTCGGCCGTTCACAGCAACCTTGGTGGCGTCTTGTTGCAACAAGGCAAGCAGGATGATGCCGAGGTGGAATCCCGCAGGGGGATTGAGCTGGATCCGAAGCTCGCGGCCGCACACTATAATCTGGGCCGCATCATGTACCTCCATCATCGGATCGACGAAGCGCTTGCCGAAACGCGTCTTGCCATCGAGCTGGAACCTGACAACGCCGCATTCCGTGCCGGGCTTGGCACGTTGCTGCGCGATGCCGGGCGGCGCGAGGACGCTGTCGTCGAGTTTCGCAAGGCGATTGCTCAGAACGCCAATGAAGCGCTCTATCACGCGCTGCTGGGTTCGCTGCTGTCGCACCTTGCCCAGCAAGATGCGGCCGCGGCGGAGCTTCAGTGGGCCTTGGGGCTTGAACCGAAGCTGCCGGGCATTCTCGATGATGCGGCCAAGATGCTCATGGATCGGGCGTCGCAGTCAGGCTCGGCTGATCTGGCAAGTGCCAACCTGATCGACGCGTGCTGGCTTCTGGTTGCCGCGGGCCAACTTGCACCGGACGATACAGACCGTGGGGTGGCGATGCGACGCGTCGATGCGCAATTGCTCGGCGGGCAGCGCTGCCCGCCGAGCTAGCACCTCTGCAGAGAGGTTTGACGGTTTGCCCGAGAGGTCGTCCGTGCGTCATGGCGCCGACCATCTGGTTCGGCATGCGTCACTATGCTAGGGCAAAAAAACGGGTGGCCCGACGGTGCTACCATCTTGGATGCCGATTTTGCATCGGAGAGTTTACATGGAACGATATGGGGGAGGGTCGATCGTAATATTAGATTACGACCCGGTCTGGTCGGCGACCTTCGAGCAGGAGCGCACGAGCCTGCATACCGCCCTCGATCCCCTTGTGCTGGCTGTCGAGCATATTGGAAGTACGGCGGTGCCAGGCTTGGCTGCCAAGCCGATCATCGATCTCCAGTTGAGCGTCCGCAGCCTCGCGGAAGCACGATCAAGCTGCGTCGGGCCGCTTCAGGCTCTTGGTTATGCCTACATGCCGGAGTACGAAGCCCGGTTGCCAGGTGAGCTTTTCTTCCGGAAGGGACAACCATGGACGCATCATCTCCATGTTTTGCAAGGAGACCATCCAAGGTGGCGGCGCCGCCTTCTGTTTCGTGACTATTTGCGCAACCATCCCGAGGTAGCTCGCGCCTACGCGAAGCTGAAGAGAGATCTGGCTGCGGCGTTCGATGACGATATGTCCGGTTATATGAATGCGAAGACCGCGTTCGTCGCGGCAACGTTGGCCGAGGCGCTCGGTCCAGGCGAGAAAGTGGTGCTCGATAGACCCGTCCCGCCAGAGACGCCGCGATCCTAATTGGAAGCGCCGTTATCCAGGCAAGCAGACGGAAGGGCTCGCCGGCAAACCGTCAAGACCTCTGTGCAGGGGGACTAGTGGTGCGGGGTGTCTGGACCTTCGAGCCAAGCGGAATCCGCCCTCTCCCCTGATCCTCGCTGACAGGGCACACTCCGCCAATGCTGACCGCCTATCTCGACCCGCGCACCGGGCAGACGTTTCCGCTGGACCAGCCGCGCTGGTGTGGCCCCGACCACGTGCCACTGCTTCTGACGCCGCTGCCTGGGCTTGCACGCGGGCAGATCGACACCGCCGTGCGCAGCCTGTGGCGGTATCGCGCAGCACTGCCGTTCCAGCCCGACGATCCGATCACCATGGGCGAGGGCTGCACGCCGCTGATCGGCCGCACGCTGTATGGCGTGCCGGCGCTGCTGAAGTGCGAGTGGTTCATGCCCACCGGCAGCTTCAAGGATCGTGGTGCCAGCGTGATGCTGTCGCTGCTGCGCGCGCAGGGCGTACGTGAGGTGCTTGAGGACAGCTCAGGCAATGGCGGCGCGGCGGTGTCGGCCTATGCGGCCGCTGGCGGGCTGCATGCGACGATCATGGCGCCGGCCTCGACCAGCCCTGCGAAGACAGTGCAGATGCGCGCGCACAGCGCCACGGTGGAGCTGATCCCTGGCACGCGGCAGGACACCGCCGATGCGGCGGTGAAGCGTTCCGAGACCACGTTCTATGCCAGCCACAACTGGCATCCGTTCTTCCTGCACGGCACCAAGACGCTGGCGGACCAAGTGTGGGAGGACCTGGGGTTTCGGCCGCCCGACAACATCATCACGCCATGTGGCGCCGGGTCGAATGTGCTGGGCTGCGAGATCGGGTTTTCAGAGCTGCTGCGTGGCGGCGAGATCGACACCATGCCGCGCATCTTCGCCGCGCAGCCGGCGAACTGCGCACCGATCGCGGCGGCGTTCCTTGCCGGCAGCGAGGTGCCGGTCGACACGGAAATAATGCCGACCATCGCGGAGGGGACCGCGATTGCGCAACCGATCCGGCTTGCCGAAGTGCTTGGCACGCTGCGTGCGACGCGTGGCGGCGCGGTGATGCTGAGCGAGGATGAGATCGGCGCGGCGACGCTCGATCTCGCGCGTATTGGCATCTATGTCGAGCCGACATCCGCGCAGGCTGCCGCGGCGTTCCGCAAGCTGCTGGATGCCGGCGCGATTACGCCGGAGCAGACCACGGTGCTGGTGCTGACCGGCAGTGGGCTGAAGGCGACGCCGCGGATCGCCGAGCTGTTGGGGATGGGGTTGTGAGCCGGAGGCACTGCCCCCTCCCGCCGGCCCCCTCCCGCGAGGGGAGGGGAGGGGGAGGGTGTGATGAGGCTTGGCGGAGCTGGCGACGCCTTGCCTGGTGCTGGATCGCGGCATCCTGAAACGCAACATCGGCACCATGGCGAGCGGCCGCGGGTCATGGCGTGCCGCTGCGGCCGCACATGAAGACCGCCAAGTCGATCGATGTGGCACGCCTCGCGATTGCGGGGCAGCCCGGGGGCATCACTGTGTCGACGCTCGCTGAGGCGGAGTACTTCGCGGGGCACGGGGTCACCGACATTCTCTATGCGGTGGGCATCACGCCGCAAAAGCTGGATCAGGTGGCCAGGCTCAACAGCGGTGGCGCCGGCGTCATGGTGCTGACTGACGATCTCGACACGGCGGACGCGATCGCTGCACAGGAGCGGCCGCCGCGCGTGCTGATCGAGATCGACTCGGCGAAGGCCGCGGCGGGCTGTCGCCCGACGACGACCTGCTGCTGGAGATCGCGGCGCGGGTAGGCACGCATCTGGCCGGTGTGATGACGCATGCCGGGCATTCCTATGGCGCACGCAGCCTGGATGACATCGCGCGCATCGCGGAGGACGAGCGTGCCGCGGTGGTGCGCGCCGCGGGACGCCTGCGCGCGGCCGGTTATGCCTCGCCGATCGTGTCGACGGGCAGTTCGCCCACTGCGCTGCACGCGCGGCGGTTCGACGGCGTGACCGAGGTACGCGCCGGCGTCTACATGTTCGGCGACCTGTTCCAGGCGGAGATCGGCACGCATGATCTCGACGCGGTCGCGCTGACGGTCCTCACGAGCGTGATCGGCCGGCGGCCGGGGCGGCTGCTGGTGGACGCCGGCGGGCTGGCGCTGTCGAAGGATCGCAGCACGGCAGATGCGCCGAAGGATTACGGCTTCGGCCTGGTGCTGGATCTGGCCGGCAGGCGTCGCCATGGCGATGCCATTGTGCCGGCGTGCATATCAGGAGCACGGCGTGGTGGAGGCTGATCCGGGCTTTCCGCTCGATCTGCCGGTCGGCGCCAGGCTGCGGATTGCGCCGAACCACACCTGCATGACCGCGGCGGCGCATGATCGCTACTTTGTGGTCGAAGGCAGTGACGAAGTCGTGGCAATCTGGCAGCGTGTGAACGGGTGGTGAGCGCCACATAGTTTTGAGAGGGACGTGTCTTCCAGAACTCCGATCCAAACGATTGGGGCTTTTATCCCGGGTCCTCCACCCCGGTCTCGCCTGTACTCGCGCTGGTGGGGTTTGTCGGACTGTGCTTTCTGGCGGCCGCCGTCGCACGGTTCGATCGTCACGGGGTTGCCGCGTGCT